>NZ_FNHS01000006.1 GCF_900103445.1 Methylobacterium phyllostachyos
CAGTCTGTCGCGTCGCGTCCGCGGGCCATGACGATACGTCCGATGCGGGGTCGGTTGTGGCGGGCGTCGAACGTGTACCAGCGCGGTCCTTCGGGGCCTTCGAGGAAGACCTCGAACCATGCGGAGAAGTCCATCGGCGCCGGGTCCTTGGGCACGCCGATGTCGCCGAGATAGCCGGTGGCGTAGCGGGCCGGGATGTTCATGCACCGGCACAGGGTAATCGCCAAGTGTGCGAAGTCCCGGCAGACGCCCTCGCGCTGCATGAAGCCGTCATGGGCGGTGCGGGTGGCGTCGGCGCGCTGGTAGTCGAAGCGCAGGCGCTCATGGGTATAGTCGACGATCGCCTGGACACGGGCCCAGCCCTCCGGGGTGGTGCCGAACAGCGACCAAGCGGTCTGCGACAGCTTGTCGGTGTCGCAGTAGCGCGAGCCGAGCAGGAACATCAGCACGTCGTCCGGCAGATCCTGCACCGGGATCTGACGCGCCTCCGGCACCACCGCGTCCGGAACGCCAGTATCCTCCACCGTGATGTCGACTGCGATCGTCAACTGCCCCGGCGGCGCGACGATGCGGTGGCAGATATTGTCGTAGGTATCCCGATACTCGTGGGCCTGGAGCGGCGGATCGAAGGTGATCGTGTGGGGCGTCAGCACGTCCGGCATCCGCGATGGGTGGACGGTCAGCATCAGGATCATCGGGGTTGGTTGGGCCATCGTGAAGGCGATCTCGAAACCCGTCTTGATCTTCATCGCGGCCACCTCACTCTGTCGTCATCCGCGCGGGGTCGCCACGCACGCTCGTTCCGGGTTCGACTCAACGCGCCGGGACCGGGTCGGACCCATGGCCAGGACGCTCGGTCTGCCCGGTTGCGGGTGTCTCGGTAAGCTCGACCACATCGACCTCGACACGCATGCCGAGGTCGTCGCTGGCCAAGCCGTAGAAGGAGCCGTGCAGCGGCACGGCCTGGGCTGGGTCGCGAGCGACCGCCACGCGGATCAGATCGCGGTTCCCCACGATGCCGTTGGTCGGGTCGAACTCGACCCAGCCGGCACCAGGTAGGTAGACCTGTAGCCACGCATGTGTGGATCCGCCGCCGACATGGCGCGCCCGGTCGTTGCGAGGATTGTAGAGGTAGCCGGATACGAATCGCGCGGCCATGCCGAGGGCCCGTACCGCCTCCATCATCAGCACCGCGAAATCGCGGCACGAGCCGCGCCTGCCACGCAGGGTCGTGAGCGGATCCTGCACCCCCTTCTCGGAGCGTGCGAGATAAGTGAAGTTGGCCCGCACGCTGCGGGTCATGGCGGCGAGCAACTCCTGCGTCGGGATTCGGCCCTGCTCCGGCAGGAAGCTCCGGGCCCAGGCGTCGACCTCGTGACGCGGATCCGGCCATTGCCGCTCGATGGAGCGCGCGAGATCGGGCATGTCCTCGGCGCCGTAGCCGAACGGGTAGTGAGTCGCGTGCGGGGCGAGCGGAAAGACCGGCGCGTGTTCGGGCGTATGTTCGAGGGTGATGCCGCAGGCAAAAGTCAGCCTCTCCGCCCGGGTCGCGAACGTCGCCACAGCCACGCAATTGCCGAAGACGTCGAACATCCAGCGCAAGGCGGCTGGCTCCGGGGTGATGTCGAGGGTCGCCTCGATCAGCCTCTGGTCGTAACTGTCCCGCGGCCGGAACATGATCCGGTGCTCACCGAAAGAGACGGGACGCCGATACTGGTAGACCGTGCGATGATGGACGGACAGGATCGGCAAATCGGCTCTCTCCCGGCGCGTGCCGACAGGGTCTCCAACGAAGCTCGACACACGATGCAAGGGCTGGGCCCGGAACCAGCCAATCCTTCACCCCAAGACCAAATCGTGGCCGGGAGGCCGGATTCCGACGTCGCTGAGCGGCCTCAAGCCGCGCGCTACGTCCCGTAGAGGGTCGCGGCGGGAATCCGGCATTCAGGGGGCTATCAGAGCACCGGCGGTGCCGGCTCCGCCGCGGCGCGCTCGGCTTCGACCAGAACGTCGAGGGGCCGCCATGGCTTGGCGATGAAGACCGCCTCGCGCGGTAGCTCAGGGCGGGGCAGATCGTGGCCCGACGTGACCACCAGCCGGGCCCGAGGCCAGAGCGTTGCGACCGCTCGGGCGAGTTGCAGGCCATCCATCTGGCCAGCCAGCCGGATATCGGCGAAGACCAAAGCGACATCGCCACCGCGAGCCTGCAACACCGCGAGGGCCGCCTCCGCGCTATCGCAACCGACGACGTCGAGTTCGGTCTCTTCGAGCAGCGTCTCCGCCAGCGCGCGGATCTCCCGGTCGTCCTCGACCACAAGGGCGACCCGCGGATGCGTCTCCGCCGCGGGGGCGACGGTGGAGTTTTCCTGCGCGGCCTCGTCGGCCTCCGTCTGCCGGACGCGGCGCACGAGGGCCGCAAGATGCTCCGGCATGCCCTCGGAAACCAAATTGTCGTAGAATGACGCGAGTGTCCGACCGATCTGATCGAGCGGAATACTCGGTGACAGCGTATCGGTAAGCGGCAGGGGTGCGCTCGTCTGGTGCTTCCTCAAGGACTCCCCCCGAAGTCTGCCGATGCGCCCGACGAAAACGCGGCGCACAGGGAGGAAAGTCGGCAATCCGCCGGTGGTTGCGCGCGGCTGATCGAATCGCGCCGACGCTCCCCGAGCCGTTACTGCGTGGCGGTCTCCGCGTCGGCATACGCCATGATGCCCGACACGGCCCGCACGTTCTGGTAACGCGAGCCGCGGCTGCTCATCATCGCCTCGAACTTCTCGTGAACCTGCGCCACCGACAGGCTCAGGGGCTTGCGGTGCCGGCCCCGGCCGACGAACCGGCCCGCGGCGAAGAAGATCGAGCGGTTTGCCCGGGCCGGGCCGGGGAGCAGCGCGGCGGCGGCGGCGGCCGGCTTGTTCACGACATTGGCGAGGAATTCCTCGGCGTCGTCCGGTCCGAGGAAGTGGGCGAGGTAGACCTCGCCCAGGGTGAGGTCGCGCCCGATGCGCAGGGCGATGCGGGCCGCGTCGCGCTTGAGCATCTCACCGGCCATCAGCGCCGAGAGATAAGGGTCGCGGCGGAGTTCGAGCACCCGGGCACGCTCGGCCGGATCGAGAATGACGGGCCGGTCGTTCGAATCGGCCGTGATCAGCGCGGCCTCCTTCTCCAGCCCGTACTTGGCGCCGAAGTCGCGGACGACGCCGAGCCACGTGCGCTCGATGAATTGGTAGAGGCCGGTCGCCGAGGAGGTCTTGGCCTGGACCGCGGTGACGAAGCTCGACTCCTTGTCGGCCACAGCCATGAGAAGGACCGGATCCGTCTGGACCGCCTGGGCGGCGCGCACGATCGTCTGGACGAGGTGGCGCCGGATCTTCATCGGGCCGAATTCGAGGATGTCGTTCGGATCGCCCGCCGCGCTTTCGGAGAGCAGGAAGTCGTAGGAGACGCGATCGACCGTGTTGGAACCGATCTCGGTGTCGAGGTCGTGCACGGCAGCGAAGCTCGATGAGGCGCGCAGGGGCGTGCGCTCCAGCTCGTCCTCGAGCGCGACGGTGTGGATGCGCGGACGCGGCATCGGAATCTCGGTGGCGGCTTCAGCGACCGACACGGCCGGCGACAGGCCGACTTTGCCGAGATCGACCCCCGACCCGATCAGGGCCGCGCTGAGGCCGCCGGCGATGAGCGCCACGGTCATTACGGACCGCAGAAGGGCCGGACGGCTGCCATGGGCGCGACCGAGCATCGGCTGCGCGGCGATCACGTCGGCGCGGCCGGCGCCGAAATGCCCGGGCGCGGAAACCGGCTTGCCTGTAGTGGTCTTCGACGTTCCCACCGAGCGGCCCTGCATCGTTGATCCGAATCCTCGCGCGCCGGTGATGGCGCCTGGATTGAACATCGCTTGACAGATGTGGCGAGAACACGGCCGCCCATATGGCGGCTGTGGGGCGGATCGCGGTGAATTTGCGACCGCCCCCTGGAAACCACAGGGTGCGCACATCGAGGGGCACGCATCCAGCATCCCCTGACCCCGGAGCCCGGCCCCACGCGCGAATCGTAACGGTCTTCGGCGATCACCGGCCCGCTAGGGAGCCGCGGGACGGCAAGGACTTAGGTCCCCGCGCCGATTGCAACGCGATCGGGAACGGCTCTAAGAGGGCGCCATGCGGGTTCCGCTCGAAGGTGAGCGCTGCCCGGTCCCGTGTTCCTGCCAGAGTCAGCCCCGATGAGCGGCGTCAACGAGATCCGGTCGACCTTCCTCGACTACTTCGCCAAGGCGGGACACGAGGTCGTGCCCTCTTCGAGCCTCGTGCCGAAGAACGATCCGACGCTGATGTTCACCAACGCCGGCATGGTGCAGTTCAAGAACCTGTTCACGGGCGTCGAGAAACGCGCCTACAGCCGGGCGACGACGGCGCAGAAGGTCGTGCGAGCCGGCGGCAAACACAACGACCTCGACAATGTCGGCTACACCGCGCGCCACCACACGTTCTTCGAGATGCTCGGCAACTTCTCGTTCGGCGACTATTTCAAGGACCGCGCGATCGAGCTGGCCTGGACGCTGATCACCAAGGAATTCGGCCTGAAACCCGACAAGCTACTCGTCACCGTCTACGCCGACGACGATGAGGCGGCCGGACTGTGGAAGAAGATCGCTGGCCTGTCCGACGAGAAGATCATCCGCATCGGGACATCCGACAATTTTTGGCAAATGGGCGATACCGGTCCCTGCGGCCCGTGCTCGGAGATCTTCATCGACCAGGGACCGGCGCTTCGGGGTGGACCGCCCGGCTCCCCGGACGAGGATGGCGACCGGTTCCTGGAATTCTGGAACCTCGTGTTCATGCAGTACGAGCAGCTGGAGCCGGGCTCGCGCAACCCGCTGCCGCGGCCCTCGATCGATACCGGCATGGGCCTGGAGCGCATGGCGGCGATCCTTCAAGGCGTTCACTCGAACTACGACACGGACCTGTTCCGGGCGCTCATCGATGCGGTAGCGCACGCGGTCTCGCGGGCCCCCGAGCCCGCGACAATGGCCTCCTACCGGGTGATCGCCGATCACCTGCGGGCCTCATCCTTCCTGGTGGCCGACGGCGTGCTGCCGGGCAACGAGGGCCGCGGTTACGTGCTGCGCCGGATCATGCGCCGGGCCATGCGTCATGCCGAGATCCTGGGCGCGCGCGAGCCCACCATGTTCCGCCTCGTGCCGACCCTGGTGCGCGAGATGGGCCAAGCCTATCCCGAGCTGATGCGGGCCGAGAGCCTGATCGCCGAGACCCTGAAGCTGGAGGAGACCCGGTTCCGCCGCACCTTAGAGCGGGGCCTGTCGATCCTGGATGCCGAGAGTCGCGATCTCAGGGAGGGCGACAAGCTCTCCGGCGAGACCGCCTTCACGCTCTACGACACCTACGGCTTTCCCCTCGACCTGACTCAGGATGCCCTCAAGGCGCGCGGGATCGGCGTCGATACCGACGCTTTCGCGGCGGCGATGCAGCGCCAGAAGCAGGCGGCCCGCGAGGCCTGGAAGGGCTCGGGCGAGGCGGCCACCGAGACCGTGTGGTTCGGTCTTCGCGAGCGCGTCGGCGCCACCGAATTCCTGGGTTACGAGACCGAAAGCGCCGAGGGCATCGTCACTGCGCTGCTGCGTGATGGCGCCGAGGTGAAGAGTCTGGAGGCCGGCCAGACCGGCCTCGTCCTCGTCAACCAGACGCCGTTCTACGGGGAATCGGGCGGTCAGGTCGGCGATACCGGCCTGATCCTGGCGCCAGGGGTGCGGGCGCAGGTCACCGACACGCAGAAGAAGCTCGGCGATGTGTTCGTCCACCACGTCACCGTGAGGGAGGGCACCCTGAGTCTCGATCAGGCGGTGGAGCTGAAGGTCGATCACGCCCGCCGGAAGGCGATCCGTGCCAACCACTCGGCGACCCACCTGCTGCACGAGGCTTTGAGGCAGGTGCTGGGCGACCATGTCGCCCAGAAGGGATCGCTGGTGAGCCCCGAGCGGCTGCGTTTCGACATCAGCCATCCGAAGCCGATTGAGGCGGACGAACTCGCCCGGGTGGAGGATATCGCCAACGCGGTGCTGCTCCAGAACGCACCCGTCGTGACCAAGCTCATGGCCGTGGACGACGCCATCGCGTCGGGGGCCCGGGCGCTGTTCGGCGAGAAATATGGCGATGAGGTGCGAGTGGTCTCGATGGGACTGCCGGTCGACGCGCAGGCCGAGGCGGTGAAGTCCAAAAACTTCTCCGTGGAGCTTTGCGGCGGCACCCATGCGGCCCGCACCGGCGATATCGGCGCGATCACCATCGTGGGCGAGAGCGCGGTGGGTGCGGGCGTGCGCCGGATCGAGGCGCTGACGGCCGACGCGGCGCGCCATCACCGGGCTACGGAGGCCCGGACGCTGGCGGCTCTCGCGGGAATCCTCAAGGCCCCGGTCTCTGAGGCACCGGACCGGCTTTCGGCGCTGGTGGAGGACCGGCGGCGTCTGGAGCGTGAGTTGGCCGAGACCCGGCGCAAGCTGGCCATGGGCGCTTCCGAGCCCGGGTCCGGGCGGTCCTCCAGCCAGAGCGAGGTCGGCGGCGTGGCCTTCCGGCGCTCGGTGATCGAGGGCCTCGACATGCGCGACCTCAAACCGATCGTCGATGAGGAGAAGAAGCGACTAGGCTCCGGGATCGTCGCAATTGTCGGCGTGGGGCCCGACGGCAAGGCCGGTCTGGTGGTCGGCGTCACCGACGACCTGACCGCGCGCTACGACGCGGTCGGGCTGGTGCGGGCCGGTGCCGGCGCCCTCGGCGGAAAGGGCGGCGGCGGCCGCCGTGATATGGCCCAGGCCGGTGGGCCCAATGGCGCCGGGGCCGAGGCCGCCCTCAATGCCGTCGCGCAGGCTCTCGTCGAGGCTGCCTGAGACTGGTTTCGGGCGGGGCCGCACGTGTTTCGGCGCGGCCCCGTATCACGGTCGATATCGCGGTGCGGATTACTTGCCGCCGCCGCCCGCGCCGCCCTGAGGTGCGACCCGCGACGGCTGGTTGGCGTTGCCGGCTGCGGCCGAGTCGGCGGAGATCGTGTCGGCCGGCTGGCCGGTCGGCGAGTACGTGACCGCCGGGTCGCTGCCCGTGGTGTCGGACTGCGTGCTGACGACACCCCGCGAGCCGGGCGGTCCGACCAGGGTCGTGCCGGTCGGCGTCTCGATGACTTGAGCGGTCGCGGGCGCGATGACGCCGATAGCAAGAACGGTGGCGAGTAGTGTCCGGGTCATGACAAATTCCTAAGGCTGTCCGACCCAGGCAACTTTGATCGCGCGCTATCGATCCTGCGATGTTGCGACGCGGGATGGATTCGCCGCGGCCTTCGCCGGGCGATGACTCCGTGGCCTAGTTGACCCGCGTCCACATCTGCCGCTTGCAGAAAACGCTCATGACGCAACCTGAGACCTCCAAGCTGTTGGGGCCGGTCAGGCGCAGCGATCCGGAATAGGTCTTGCCGTCGTTCGGGTTGTAGAGCGAGCCTGAATAGCCCGAACCGTCCGGCTGGCGCGCGTCGAGGATCTGCACGCCGACGACGCTGCGGCCGCGCAGGGCGGGATCGGGATTCTTGGCGTCCAGACCTTTGCCGGGGGCGCTGACGATCGTCCCGCAGAAGCCGCCGCCGCAGGGAGCGATGCGAATGCGCGAACTGCCGGTCTCCGTGAGCCACAGCCCGGCCGGATCGGCCGCCCGCGCCGGGCTGCTCACCGCGCCAGCCGCAAGCATCGCGAACCCGAAACGACCAAGCCACGAACGCATCGTCATTCCTCCTGATGAATTATCGTACGAAAGCGTGACGCTCGCCACCGAAGCGCTTCGTCAACGTGGCGTTGGCGGCAGCGCAGTGCCGAGATAGGTTTCTACGACTTCGCAGAAGGGTTGGCCCGCGCCCGTTGTGAGCACGGCATCGACCTCGAACAGCGGATCACCCGGTCCCGGGCCGATATTCGGGGCGGGGGCCCGAACCTCGACGGTCCGGCGCACCGGGGCGAGCGCACGGACGACCCGGCCGAACGGCGTGCGGGTCTGGTCCAGCGCGGCGTTCATCTCGGGCGTCAGCCGGGCCGGGACGTACCAGTTGTCCGCCTCGGACATCACGTGATCGCCGCAGACGAGGCGCACCCGGCGGTAGCGTACCGGTTCGTCCGGCCCGATATCCAGTCGGGCGCGCTGCACGACGCTGAGCGGTTTGTCGGGACCTGGAAGCCGCTGGGCCACGAGATGCGGATCGGCTGCCAGCCTGTGCTCGGCGCACCAGCTTTCGAGGGCGAGTGTCGCGCTGTGCGAAGCGAGAATGCGGCTGCGCAGATCCGCGACGAGGGCCTCGGTACGCGTGCCCCGCTCGATGGCCGCCGGAGCCTCGGCCCGGGCGTTGCCCGAGCCACTCATCAACAGCGCGGCCAGCCCTGCCAGCAGGATGATGGCCTGGGCGCCACGAGCGAGGGGATGCGCGATGCAGTTCGTCGGCCCGACATCGGGTTGGCCCGGTAACGGCATCTCCACACGTCAACTCCTCGGGGACGGACCAGATTGCGTCGGCGGTTAAACGCCGGCTCCCTTCCGGAGTCCATCCCGGTTGCGCGCATCGCCGAAAGGAGGCGTCTTTCAGCGCGCGCGCTGCGCCGCCGGCGGCAGATCGGTGCAGAGGCCGAGCGCCGCCTCGGCGGCGAGGCCGACCGTCTCCCCCAGCGTTGGGTGCGGATGGATCGTACGACCGATATCGGTGGCATCCGCCCCCATCTCGATCGCGAGCGCGACCTCGCCAATCAGGTCGCCCGCGCTCGGACCGACGATGGCGCCACCTACGACACGCTTGGTCCCGGCCTCGAACAGCAGCTTGGTCAGGCCGTAATCCGCACCGTTGGCGATGGCCCGGCCCGACGCGGCCCAGGGGAAGCGCGCCACCTCGACGACGCGGCCGGCTGCCTTCGCCGCCGTCTCGGTGAGGCCGACCCAGGCGATCTCGGGGTCGGTATAGGCCACGGACGGGATCACCGCGGCATCGAATCCGGCCCTGTGGCCGGCGGCCACCTCGGCGGCGACATGGCCCTGGTGGACAGCCTTGTGGGCGAGCATCGGCTGACCCACGAGATCGCCGATGGCGAAGATATGCGGCACGTTCGTGCGCATCTGGGCATCGACCGACACAAAGCCGTTCTCCACGCTCACACCCGCCGCCTCCAGGCCGAGGGCGGCCCCGTTCGGCCGTCGGCCGGCCGCCTGGAGCACGAGATCGTAGGTCGTGGCCTGCGCCTCGCCCGACAGGGTGACGGCGATACCCTTCGGGTCAGCCATCGCGGAGGTCACCTCGGTCCCCGTGAGCAGGCGCTCGAAGCGGTGCGCGTTGCGCTTGGTCCAGATCGCCACAAGATCGCGGTCCACGCCCTCCAGCAGGTTCGGCAGCCGCTCGACGACATCGACCCGGGCGCCCAGAGCGCTGTAGACGGTGGCCATCTCCAGGCCGATGATCCCGCCGCCGATCACCAGCAGCCGGCCCGGCACGCAGGGCAATTCCAGCGCGCCGGTCGAGTTCACGATACGCGGATCCTCCGGCAGCATCGGGAGCGCCACGGGGGACGAGCCGGCCGCCACGATCGCTCGGGTGAAGGCCAGATCCCGTGTCACCCCGTCGTGGAGCGCCACCGCGGCCGTCTTCGGGCCGGTGAAGCGTGCGGTCCCGCGGATGACGGTGACTTTGCGCTGGCGTGCCATCTGGGTCAGCCCGTCGGTGAGACGGCGCACGGTGCCGGCCTTGAAGGTCCGCAGCTTCTCCAGGTCGATCGCCGGCGCGCCGAAGCTGACGCCATGGGCGGCGAGGCGCTGGGCCTCCTCGGTGACGGCCGCCACGTGCAGGAGCGCCTTGGACGGGATGCAGCCGACATTCAGACAGACACCGCCCAGCGTCGCGTTGCGCTCCACCAAGATCACGCGTTGCCCGAGATCGGCGGCCCGGAAGGCGGCAGAATAGCCGCCGGGACCGGCGCCGATCACCAGCACGTCACAGTCAATGCCCGAGCGCTCGGTGGTGATCGGCGCGGCGGGCGCGGGGGCAGGGACAGGGACAGGCGGCGTATCCGCGGGCTGGTCCGCGGCGACGCGGGCGATCAACGTCCCGGCTGAAACCGTGTCGCCGAGGCCGACCAGCATCTCCACGAGGCGCCCCGCCACCGGGGACGGGATGTCCAGGGTCGCCTTGTCGGACTCGACCATCAGCAGCGTCTGGTCGCGGGCGATCGCTTGACCGGCTTCGACCGAAATCTCGATCACCGGCACGTCGGCATAATCCCCCAGATCGGGGACGCGGATCTCGTGGATCTCGGGCATGGCGCGGACCGTTACAGCAGGGCGCGGCGTAGGTCCGACAGGACCGACGCGACGTGTCCGAGGAAGCGGGCGGCTGCGACGCCGTCCACCACGCGGTGGTCCCAGGAGAGGCTGAGCGGCAGGATCAGGCGCGGCTGGAACGCTGTTCCGTCCCAGACCGCCTCCATGCGCGCGCGCGCGGCACCCAGGATCGCCACTTCGGGAGCGTTGATGATCGGAGTGAAGCCGTCGCCGCCGATGCCACCGAGCGACGATACCGAGAAACAGCCGCCCTGCATGTCGGAGCCCGGCAGGGTCCCGGCCCGGGCCTTGGTGGCCATCGCGGCCATCTCGGTGGCGATTTCTATGATGCCCTTGCGGTCGCAGTCGCGCACCACCGGAACCATCAGGCCCTTCGGCGTGTCCACCGCGAAGCCGACATGCACGTAGTCCTTCAGGACGAGGTCGCTGCCCTCCAGGGAGGCATTGAAGCGCGGATAGGCCCGCAATGCCGAGGCCGCGGCTTTGATCAGGAAGGCCACCATGGTCACCTTCGCGGGCGGCGTGCGCGTCTGCGTGTTCAGGCCGGTGCGGAACGGCTCGATCTCGGTGACGTCGGCCCGGTCGAAATTGGTGACGTGTGGGATCGTCAGCCAGTTGCGGCTGAGATTGGCACCCGAGAGCGTCTGTATCCGCGACAGTGGCTCCCGCCGGACGGGGCCGTACTTGGCGAAATCGACCTCCGGCCAGGGCGGCAGGCCGGCCCCGATGCCCGTGGCCGGGACGCTCGGTCGAACGGACGGGGCGGCGAGGGCTGACTTGACGAAGGCGTGGATGTCTTCGCGCAGGATCCGTCCTTTTGGACCGGTGGCCGGAACGCGGTCCAAGGCCACGCCGAGCTCGCGGGCGAGCTGGCGCACGGACGGGCTGGCGTGCACACTGCCAATCGATGCCGGAAGCGGTTGAGGCTGCGTGGTCTCCGGTTCGGCGCGAGAAGCCCTTTCTTCCGCAAGGGGTAAAGGAGCAGCGTCCCGTCCGGGATCCGACTGTGCAAGAGCGAGCGGCGGATCCATGACCGGTGCCGTTCCACCTTCCTCCGCGGGATCCACCAGCAGGATCGGTGTCCCCTCCGAGACCTTCGAGCCCACGCCCACCAGCAGCTCGCGCACGATGCCGGCGACCGGGGAGGGGACCTCCATGGTGGCCTTGTCGGATTCGATGCTGAGAACCAGGTCGTCGACGGCGAGCCGGTCACCCGGCTTCACGAGAAGCTCGATGACAGGCACGTCCCGGTAGTCGCCGATATCCGGGAGGGCGATCTGCAGCGCGGCGCTCATGCGGGCGGATTTCCGTAGGTCGGGCGTTCGGAGAAGGGGGAGGTGGGGTACCCCTCAGGGGTACCCGGCCTCAGACGGTCCAGGGCGCAGGCGCGTTTGCCGCGATGCCGTACCGGCGGATCGCTTCCGCCACCGCGGTCCGCGGCACCGTGCCGGCCTCTGCGAGGGCGTGCAGCGCCGCAATCACCACGTGCTGCCGGTCGACCTCGAAGAACCGGCGGAGGGCGTTGCGGGTGTCGCTGCGGCCGAAGCCGTCGGTGCCAAGGGCCACGAAGCGTGCGCCGACATAGGAGGCGATCAACTGCGGATAGGCCCGGACATAGTCGCTCGCTGCAACGATAGGCGTCGTGCCGGGCAGCAGCGCCGCCACGTGGCTGACCGGCGCCTCGGTCTCAGGGTTGAGCATCGCTTGCCGCTCGGCCTCGCGGGCATCGCGGGCCAGCTCGCTGAAGCTCGTCACGCTGAACACCTCGGCCGCGATGCCGAAATCCTGCGCGAGCAGATCCGCGGCCGCGATCACCTCCGGGAGAATCGCGCCGGAGCCGAGGAGGCGGACCGCACCCGCTCCGTCCTCCGGCCCCGACAGGCGGTACATGCCCTTCAGGATACCGGCCTCCGCCCCCTGCGGCATGGACGGCTGAGCGTAGTTCTCGTTCATCGCGGTGAGATAGTAGAAGGCGTCCTCGCCCTCCTCCATCATCGCCCGGGCGCCCCGGTCGACGATCACCGCCATCTCGTACGCGAAGGCCGGGTCGTAGGCCCGGCAGTTCGGGATCGCGGCCGCCTGCATGTGGCTCGACCCGTCCTGATGCTGCAGGCCCTCGCCGCCCAGTGTCGTACGACCCGCCGTGGCGCCGATCAGGAAGCCGCGGGCGCGCTGGTCGGCCGCCGCCCAGATCAGGTCGCCGACCCGCTGGAAGCCGAACATCGAGTAGTAGATGTAGAACGGCAGCATCGACAGGCCATGGACGCTGTAGGCCGTGGCCGCCGCCGTCCAGGACGAGATCGCCCCGGCCTCGGTGATGCCCTCCTCCAGAAGCTGCCCGTCCCGGGCCTCGCGATAGTACAACATCGAGCCGGCATCCTCCGGCTCGTAGAGCTGGCCTTCCGGCGCGTAGATCCCGACCTGCCGGAACAGGTTGGCCATGCCGAAGGTCCGCGCCTCGTCGGCCACGATCGGCACGACGCGCGGACCGAGATCCTTGTGCTTCAGAAGGTTGCCGAACAGGCGCACCACCGCCGTGGTCGTCGACATCTCCTTGCCGCCGGCCTCGAGCGCGAAGCCCGCATACGTGGAGATCGCCGGAACCGCGACGGTCGGCGCCGTGCGGCGGCGGGCCGGCAGGACGCCGCCGAGCGTCTCGCGGCGCTCGCGCAGGTAGCGCATCTCGGCGCCGTCCTCGGCCGGCTTGTAGAAGGCCAGGCCTTCCACCTGGGCGTCGGTGAGCGGCAGGGCGAAGCGGTCGCGGAAGGCGCGCAGCGCGTCGATGTCGAGCTTCTTGGCTTGGTGGGCGGTCATGCGCGATTCGCCCGCGCCGCCCATGCCGTAGCCCTTCTTGGTCTTGGCCAGGATGACCGTGGGCCTGCCCTTCGCGGCCTTGGCGGCCGCGAAGGCCGCGTGAAGCTTGCGGAAATCATGGCCGCCGCGCTTCAGCCGGTCGACGTCGGCATCCGACATGTGGGCGACGAGTGCGCGCACCTCCGGATCCTCGCCGAAGAAGTGGGCGAGGTTGTAGGCGCCGTCCTTCGCGCCGAGCGTCTGGTACTTGCCGTCGACCGTCTCGGCGAAGCGGCGCAGCAGGGCGTGATTGGTGTCGCGGGCGAAGATCCCGTCCCACTCCGAGCCCCACAGCACCTTGAGGACGTTCCAGCCCGCGCCCCGGAACAGGCTCTCCAGCTCCTGAATGATCTGGCCGTTGCCGCGCACCGGCCCGTCGAGTCGCTGGAGATTGCAGTTGATGACGAAGGTCAGGTTGTCGAGGTTCTCGCGTGCAGCGAGCGCCAATCCGCCGATCGATTCCGGCTCGTCCATCTCGCCGTCGCCGAACACGCCCCAGACGTGCCGGCCCGCCGTATCGGCAAGGCCGCGATGGCCGAGATAGCGCATGAAGCGCGCCTGATAGATTGCGTGGATGGGTCCGATGCCCATCGAGCCGGTCGGGACCTGCCAGAAATCCGGCATCAGCCAGGGATGCGGGTAGGAGCACAGGCCGTCGCCGGCGATCTCCTGGCGGTAGTGCTTCAGCTGCTCTTCGGAGAGGCGTCCTTCGAGGAAGGCCCGGGCGTAGACGCCTGGCGCCGAATGCGGCTGGAAGTAGACGAGGTCGCCATCCACCCCGCCCTTGAAGAAGTGGTTGAATCCCACCTCGAACAGCTCGGCCGCCGAGGCGTAGCTTGCCACGTGGCCGCCGAGTTCGCCGTAGGCCATGTTGGCGCGCACCACCATGGCGAGGGCGTTCCAGCGCATGATCGAGGTCAGGCGCTCCTCGATGTCGAGTTCACCCGGATAGCGCGGCTGCTGCTCCAGCGCGATCGTGTTCCGGTAGGGCGAATAGGGCAGGGCCTCGTCGAGGATGCCGATCTCCTTCGAGCGCCGCTCCAGGCGGTCGAGGATGAAGCGGGCCCGGGCGGCACCTTCGGTGCGGAACAGCGATTCCAGAGCCGCCAGCCAATCCTGCGTCTCGGCCGGGTCGTGATCGACCTCGGCGGACCGCGCGATCGTGGCCTTCGGCGGTATGGCGTTCATGGGCGCAGCCTTCCTCGTCGGCCTGGATGATACCGGCCGAGCGGTGGCTGGACATGCCCAATAATTGCACTGGCGGCCGTTTACAGGATGGTTCATCCTGTAAACTGCAAATTGGCGGTTAATTCGACCTCGTCCGGTCGAGGAACGCGTTGGCGGCCTACGGGAGGAGGATCGAATGGCACCGCGACCGACCCCGCTCGATGCTGCCTCCTTGCGCATCCTCGAACGGCTGCAACAGGACAGCGAGATCAGCATCGCCGAGCTGGCCGAGCAGATCGGGCTCTCGACCTCCCCGTGCTGGCGGCGGGTGAACGATCTGAAGGAGGCCGGCGTGATCCGCGGCTGCGTCGCGGTGGTGGATCCGCTGAGCCTAGGGCTCGCGGTCAACGTCTTCGTGCATGTCTCGCTGGAGAAACAGACCCAGGCGGCGCTCCAAGCCTTCGACGAGGCGGTGCGCAACCGCCCGGAGGTGATGGAGTGCTATCTGATGAGCGGCGAGGCCGATTACATGCTGCGCGTCGTGGTGGAGGATCTGAGCCAGTACCAGAAGCTCGTGCTCGATCACCTGACCCGGATCCCCGGGGTCGCGAACATCCGCTCGAGTTTCGCGCTGGGGCAGGTGAAATACACGACCGCGCTGCCGCTCGGCCACCTGACGAGGTAAGCCGGGTCGCTCAGTGGCGGCACATGGTTGCCGGCCGGGCGAACTCAGATCGGAAGCGTTCGGATGTCTTGCGCCTCGAGCGCGGGCTCTAGCCGCACTGTACGAGGGGAGGATGGTGGAGCCTAACGGGATCGAACCGATGACCTCTTCCATGCCATGGAAGCGCTCTCCCAGCTGAGCTAAGGCCCCAAATGTTTTAACAGCGCTTCTCGTCCCGAACAGGGCCGCGTCACGCGAGGTAGGATGGTGGAGCCTAACGGGATCGAACCGATGACCTCTTCCATGCCATGGAAGCGCTCTCCCAGCTGAGCTAAGGCCCCACTTTTTCATCCCCCGCGGTTTGGGTCCCGCGGGGTCTCGCCGTCCGGCTTGCGTCCGGCGAGGCCGGTTCTATAGGCGGCTCGCACCGCGGACTCAACCCCTTTTTTCGTTCTCGTCAGGGGTCTTGAAGGCGAGACGGAGACCGCCTCAGCCCTCCTCGTCGTTCTCGATATCGCCGTCGATCAGGTCGGAGACATCGTCGTCGCCGGTATCCTCCTCCTCGAGGAAGGTGTCGTCCTCGGCCGAATCCCCGTCTTCGACGGTCTCGTCGTCGGGTGTCGGATCCGCCTCGTCCTCGGCGGCCTCGACCTCGTCGAGGGAGACCAGCTCCGGCCCCTTCTCGTCCGTCTCGTCCTCATCGTCGTTGGTGTTCGAGGCCCGCGACAGCGCCGGAGGCGCCGCGCGGCTCGATGTGGCGACCGCCTGGTAGACCGCACCGCATTTCGGGCAGACGGCGGGATCGCGGGCGAGGTCGTAGAACTTCGCGCCGCAGCTCATGCACTGGCGCTTCAAGCCAAGTTCCGGTCGGGCCACGGGCGGACACCTCGTCGTCACTACTATCTTTGGGGAGGGGCCCCGTTAGTCGTGGGCGCCGCCCCTGTCAATCGACCCCGCGGGCGACCCGGCAGGACGGCATCGCCGGGCGGCGTCTCTCCGAGGGATCCGGTGGATGACGTAAGTCGGCCCGCATGTTAACCGCACCCCGATTCCATGGTCCGAATGCAGCGGCGCGGCGAGCCCGCGCGACGCGCCGGATCCCGGCCCACCCCATCGAGACCGAACGGACGTTCCGTGTCGCACGATCTGCCCCCCGAACCCCTGACCGCCGCGCCGGGCACGCCCCTGAGGGGGCGGCTGCGCCCGCCGGGCGACAAGTCGATCTCGCACCGGGCGATGATTCTCGGCCTGCTGAGCGAGGGTGAGACCCGGGTCGAGGGCCTGTTGGAAGGCGACGACGTGCTGCGCACCGCGGCCGCGGCCAAGGCTCTGGGCGCCGGCGTCGAGCGCCTCGGCGAGGGGCGCTGGCGCGTGTCCGGGGTCGGCATCGGGGGCTTGAGCGATCCGGCCGAGGTCCTCGATTTCGGCAATGCCGGGACCGGCTCCCGATTGATGATGGGCGTGGTCGGCGGGCAGCCCGTCACCGCGACCTTCGACGGCGATGCCTCCCTGCGTTCGCGCCCGATGCGCCGCATCCTCGATCCGCTCACCCGCATGGGGACGCAGGTCCTCTCCGAGGCCGAGGGCGGGCGTGTGCCGTTGACCCTGCGCGGGCCGCAGGAGGCGATTCCGATCACCTACGAGACGCCGGCCGCCTCGGCGCAGATCAAGTCGGCGGTGCTGCTCGCCGGTCTCAACGCTCCGGGAACGACGACGGTGATCGAGGCGGCGGCGACCCGCGATCACACGGAGCGGATGCTGCGGCTGTTCGGCGCCGCGGTCGAGGTCGCGCCGCACGGGCCCGAGGGCCACGGCCGCCGCATCGCGCTCACCGGGCAGCCGACCCTGCGCGGGACTGATGTGGTTGTGCCGGCCGATCCGTCGTCGGCGGCGTTCCCGCTGGTGGCCGCGCTGATCGTGCCCGGCTCCGACGTCGTGATCGAGGGCGTGATGATGAATCCGCTCCGCACCGGCCTCATCACCACCCTGCTGGAGATGGGCGCGCAGATCGAGCGCGTCGCCGAGCGCGACGAAGGCGGCGAAACCGTCGCGGACCTGTGGGTGCGCGCGAGCCGTCTGAGCGGTGTCGATGTCCCGGCCGAGCGGGCGCCGGCGATGATCGACGAGTATCCCGTGCTGGCGGTGGCGGCGAGCTTCGCCACGGGCCGGACACGGATGAACGGTCTGCACGAGCTGCGCGTGAAGGAATCCGATCGTCTCGCCGCCGTAGCGGCGGGTCTGGCGGCCAACGGCGTCCGTCACACGGTCGTGGGCGACGACCTGATCGTCGACGGCGACGGGACGGCCCCGGCCGGCGGCGGCACGGTGGCAACCCATCTCGACCACCGCATCGCCATGGCGTTCTTGGTCATGGGGCTCGCCACCCGGTTTCCCGTTACGGTAGATGATGGCGCCATGATCGCCACCAGCTTCCCGAGCTTCCTTCCGACCATGCAGGCCCTCGGCGCCCGGATCGGAGGGTGAACGACATGCCGCTCGTCATTGCGATCGACGGCCCGGCCGCCTCGGGCAAGGGCACGCTGGCCAAGCGCCTGGCCGACCATTACGGCCTGCCGCATCTCGATACCGGTCTGCTCTACCGTGCCGTCGCTCTGGCGCTGCTCGATGCCGGTCTCTCGCTCGACGACCGCGAGGCGGCGGCCCGGGCGGCCGAGGCCCTGGATCCGGAGAAGCTCGATGACCCGCGCCTGCGCGAGCGGGCCATGGGCGAGGCCGCCTCACGGGTCTCGGCGGTCCCGGAGGTCCGCGCGGGGCTGCTTCTATGGCAGCGTCGCTTCGCCGCCGATCCGCAGGGCGCCGTGCTCGATGGGCGCGACATCGGCACGGTGGTCTGTCCCGAGGCCGAGGTGAAGCTGTTCATCACGGCGTCGTCGGAGGAGCGGGCCCGCCGCCGCCATCGGGAACTCGCCGGCCGCGGCGAGACGGCGAGTTTCGCGGCTATCCTGGCGGATATCGAGGCGCGTGATGCCCGCGACGCCGGACGGGCGGCTGCGCCCCTCCGAATGGCTGGCGACGCGGTGCGCCTCGACACGACGGAGTTGGATGCCGATGCCGCCTTCGACGAGGCGCGGGGGATCGTGGAACGGACGCGGGGCAGCGCCCGCTGAACGATCGTCCCCCGGAGCGATCTTGCCCAGGCCTTGTTGACCCCCCGGTTCGGCTCACCTATTGCGGACGCGCCGTCCCCGGCGACCGGCCACAGGCACACCCGGGACGCGAGCGCGTAGCTCAGCTGGTAGAGCAACGGACTTTTAATCTGTAGGTCCTGGGTTCGAGTCCCAGCGCGCTCACCATCAACTCGCTATCAGCAGGGTGGTTTTCGGATTGGCCGGGGGTTTCCCGGGCACCTGCGTTTAAAAGAACGACCTACCGGTTTCCTAAGTCCGTAGGAGACCCGTCGCTCAAGGGCCAACCCAAAGACCCATTTCCAGGTCTCCGACCAACCCGCCTTCCTCTTTGCCGTGTCGCTTCGGGCAAGCCGCCCGTCTATGTCGCTGGCGTCGGGGCGCACCATCTGTTCGAGCCTATCGACGATCGCCGAGGCTTCCGCTTCAGGGCAGCGGATTTCCAGCGGCGTATCCACCGCGTTCTTGCGCAAGCTCGCGAAGACGAGGCCAGCGTCCCGGATCCGTTTCAGGGCCGCCACTTTCGCCGTCGACGCTTCGGTATGCTGGCTGCTGGCGTTCCTCGCGATCAGCGCGCGCTGCCATGTGGTCCGGCTAGATCGTCAGGGGGCAGGATTCGCCAGCCTTGCGCCGGTGCGGCGGATCCGATGCGCCGGAAGCAAGGCAGCTGATGAGGCTGACCGCGCCGTCCTTCGGCATTGATACGGCCTTCGCGGCGATGAGCGGCACGCCGCCGACGAATGGCAGCGTCCTGGCCTCGCACCGGCGGTGGGCATGACCGGCATAGCTTATCAGCGGGCAAGGTCGGCTTGGAATGATCCGTCTGCAGAGGGGGCTTCCGTAGAGCGATGGCATGCGCACGTCGCCGGTTCTGGACCAGAACCGCCCCACGTGGGCGCACCGCCGGCCAGGAGCTGGTTCAGCAAGTGCGCCATCAGCGCAGCTTGATAGGGTTTCTGCAGCACCGGAACAGACCGATAAGTTTCCTCCAGGCCCCGCGCGCCATAGCCGGTCGCGAACAGGAAAGGTGTGCAGCGCTCGCGCAGCAGATTGGCTACCGGATAGCTCAAAGCGTCGCCGAGATTGACGTCCAGCACGGCCAAGTCGAAAGTCTCAGCGTGAACATAATCCACGGCCTTGTCGAGGCGCATGGCAACGATGACCTCGCAGCCAAGGTCGAGCAGCATATCCTCGGCCATCATGGCCACGAGGCTCTCGTCCTCGACGAGCAGAACGCGACGCCCTTCCAGCAAATTCATCGGGCAGGATGCCCGTCAAGTGTCTCCTGCCCGACCCAGCCGAGCTGGGTCAATGGGACCTCGAGCTGGCAGACGACGCCGTCCGGCGCGTAGGTGATTGCGGCTCTGCCATCGAACTCCATCGGAAGTTGCCGCTCAATCAGCCGGGATCCGAAGCCTCTGCGTGTGGGGCGAGTGACCGGCGGCCCATCGTGCTCTTCCCAGCTGAGGGCGAGCTGCTGCCGGCCGTCATCCAGAGCATGCAGGGCCCATGACACTGCAACGCGACCTTCCGGGATCGACAGGGAGCCGTATTTGGCGGCGTTGGTCATCAGCTCGTGCAGCGCCATGCCCAGGGTTACAGCAACTTTGGGGTGCAGGCGCGCATCCGGTCCGTCTAGCACGAAGCGGGTTACGTCGACCTCTGCCAGGCGGTGCGGTGCAAGCGCGCGCTCGACCACGCTGCGCAGGCTGGCGCTTTCCCAGTTGTCCTCGACGAGCACGTTATGGGCGGTCGACAGCGCCGCCATGCGGGAGTCGAACACTGCCCGCGCAGCCTGATCGGTCTGGCCACGGAACGTCTGCGCGGCAATCGACTGCACCGTGGCCAGGGTATTTTTGACCCTATGGTTCAGCTCGTTGATCAGCAGGCGCTGGCGCTGGGCGGCGGCCTTCTCCTCGGTGATGTCGCGGACCTCGATGATCGTGCCGATGATGTTGGCCGCGTCGTCCCGGATTGGGCTGGCCGTGAAACCCACGGCATAGAAGTGTCCGTCCCGGTGGACGAAAACCTCTTCGCCGCGTTCCTGATTGTTTTCCGGAAAGGCACGGTCGATCGCGCATTCCGCCAGTGGGAATGGACGGCCGTCCGGATAGGTGTGATGCACGATGTCATGCAGCGGGCAGTCGCGGGCGAGGACTTCGGGGAGCGTCCAGCCTGTCAGCTGCTCGGCGGCGCGATTCATGTAGATGCAATGTTGGCGGTCATCCATCAGGAAGATGGAGACCGAGGCGTTGTTGAGCACGGCATTGAGGCGCCGTTCGGTCTCGAACAGTTGGTCTGCACCAGGCCTGAGGCTCGCAAGCGGTGTGCTGGCGGCGGGGACAGATTGCAGCGGCTGCCGGGTATTCGGCACTGATACGACCCTTCACTGCTGGTTGGTCAAACGGGCGTGGCCCAACGAACCGTCGGGATCGTGCACCAGGCATCCTGCCTCGCGCTAGGTGCCGCGAGGTCGAATGTGTCAACGCGCTGCCCGGAGGGGCGTTTTATCCCGCAGGCGCGACGGACTGCAGCGAGGATTGGACATACGCGGCCGGCCGTCAACCTGCCGCCTCCATTCCGGATACTGGGTCTCCCTGGCATCTGTTGGCTTCCTCGACCCAACAATGGGATCCTCCTGTGTTCGTTATGGCCTCTGAAACGTGGGCGGGTCCATCCGGACGCGCTGATGGATCGGCTTCTCCGTGGCAGCGATACCGACTGCGCCGCGACAGCCAGCATCTCGGCGGCTATCGCGGGATCGTGGAGCGCGCCCTGGTATGGCTCGCTTGCATCCACCGACCGACCATACGTTACGACCGACGCGCCGACATCCACCATCCCCTCACGACACGCGCCTGTGGCCTCATCTGCCCGGCAAAGCTTTAAGCCTGCCGCAAACTCGACAATTGCGGATGCGCGGGTCAAAGGATCCTTGCGGACTTGGAGATTGAACGTGACCGACGAAGTGCGATCTGGCTTGCCGATGGTAGTTCCGGAGCCCTTGAGCGACCTGGAGACGCTCCAAGCCCGTTTAGCAGTCGCCGAGCAGCGCGAGGAAGCCGTTCGGATGGTGCTGCGGGCGCTGATTGCGAGCCTGCGCCCGTTCGGCTTCGATAAGAAGCGGTTCAAGCGCTGCGTCTTCGAGGAAGGCCAGGATACGCCCGACGAAGGCCCGGCTTCGGTCCGCCATACCGTTTTGAACCAGGAAGCGCGCCGAGTTCTCCGCGAGGCTCGCTGACGATCGACTTTGGGCGGCGTGCGGCCGAGCGATCGCATATGGTTTTTGGGTTGAGGCCGATCGGATTTCAGGGCTGATTCGATCGGGTGGTGGTGCCGCGACGAGCGGGGCGTTCGATCCTGTCACTGGGGGTAGCGGCCCGCGGGCCGTCAGTGCGCGGTACCAGCCTTGAGACATGATTTTCATCACCCTGGGGGTGATGCTGTGCCGGGCTCAGTCGTGCACCGGCAGGTGCTCCTTGCGTCGGCCAAACTCGAACTGCCGCGGTCGGCGCTTAGATTTCAGCACCGCGCTCCCGGCCACGACACGTCTAGCCGCGTGTTTCGGGCGCTGGCGTCCGTATCGTCCGGTGCGGTCTGAGGGCAGCCCTCAAGCCTGTTTGCCGGGGGCTGAAGGGCGTATCGCCTTCAACCGCAAAGCCTCCGCGGCAACCACAAGCGCGACCGCTCGGCGGTTCCGCTCCGCTTGGCAACGCCTGTCCAGCCGAGGCTTGGTTGTTGATCAGCCAGCGCCGAGCGTCCGAGCGCTTTGCGGCGCCGGATGGCCGATAGGCGCTCCACCGCAGTCGTTCGGATGGCCACGTGGCGCTGGCCGATGGCCCCTCCGGCGCACCGATACGGGACGAACCATTCTCGCAACGTCCGCAGACTACGCCCGTCGTTATGGCCAACCATCCAATGCACTGGCACAGGCGCTGATTGGCTCCCATCCGCACAGCTGCAGACCGTCAACGCTTGATGATGACCGCTGTCTGATAAAAGCCAGCAGTTCGTTGAATAAGCTTAGAAGCTCAACTTCGCGCAAGAAGCCGCCACGGCGAGACGGTCAGCCCGTGTCGTCGTGTGGAGATTGAGGTTGCGTTTGGGTGGATCAGCACACCGGCCGAGCTGAGACAAGCCTGCTACCGTAGGAAGACCGAGGCCGGGGCGCGTTTCCATTTTTGGGATCAGTTGATGACGACCGCCGACGCATGTCCAAGTCGGTGGCGCTGCTCATCACTTGATCTGACATCGACGCGCGCCACCACGACAGTCCGTGATCCAGGCTCTGGCCAACATCGCTTCGACAAACGCGCCCAGGCGATGAAAACCATTGCCGCGGCTTACTTGCGACTTCCGCAACAGCCTCCTAGCGGAAATCAAAGACGCGAAAGATCCTCAAGCCAAGCCTCGAGAAGGCCCATCTCTTCAGCTCCAACGACCCCAATATCTATCAGTGCTTGATAACACAACCGCATCGCAGCAGGGATCTCCGCTTCGCCGATTGGAATATCGAGTCCGCACAGCGTGTTGCGGATGCGGGTGTTGTGGAGGTAGCCCGGAATTTCTTCTTCAAAGTCACGCATCAAATCATGTTCGTTGCGTTCCTGAAACACCGTCGCGGAATGGAACAACACGCCCCAGTCGTTTGCGTAGGCAATCCTCTGCGCAACAAAGCTACGCCAGATATCCGTCATCCGGAACGAGCAATAATAAGGAAGATAGAGTAATGGAAAAGCAGGTTTAAAAAATGTGGTATTCTGACTATTGAATGGGCACCAAGAATGACGGAGTGCCACGGGCTCGCGTTGCTCGAAGTCTAAAGGAAGGGGCAACACCAATCGATAGATCGCATCGACGTCGGGATTTTCATCAGCCAAGCCCTGCTGTATCGGGCAGTAAACCTCAACCTCCGAGAGGGTATCGATTGCGGGAGGCGAAACGCGAACCTTGTCGAGGGGCAAGCCACGTGGCCAGATGGGTTGGCCCGAGAACCATGCGTAGACGTTCGTCCACTCAGCGGCTTCGTGGATCCGAGCTTTGACGGTCGCACTTCGCGGAGCCCAGAACTCTGGCCGCGGAATGTTGTCATCATCGGTCTCGATTAAAACCGTCGCACCATCTGCAATAGCACGAAGATAGCCGACGTTCTTCCGAGCGTAGTGTTTAGCCGGGGCAACAGCGCCGTATCGGAATCCCGAATGCCGTTGTGCCTCAAGGTCAAGGTACAGCGCGCCGTCTTGGTGGAAGCCGGCGGGACTTTTGGAGTCGCCAACGATCACGAACTGCGCGTTAAGCTGCGGAGCATCGCGAGCAATCTCGACAATCGCACGAGTTGGCGAATTTATGGTGGTGATGACAACCGCGTATTTTTCGCTCATGTAACCCTCTATAAGACCCGCGCCTTCAACGCCGCCGTTGATCTAACTGTTTAGCCGATCTGCGTCCTGTTTGATCAGCACCAGCCTCATAAGATCCGAGATAACTTTTGGACTGATGCTGAAATTAGCATACAGTTGATCCACGTCATCCGTGATATCATCGAATTGCGGATGCAAGATCGTCCCTGATAATTTTCTGACCGATCGCCACCAAGCCATTTGCCTGAGATGTTGTCTCTCACTGTAACAAACACCTGATTTATCTGCCAGCCACGTAACGGGCACCAGCCCGCTCCCAACGACAGCGGTGAAGGCATTACAGTTGAAGGCCCAGAAAAGAGTTTCAGCAAAGGTGACTTTCGTCCCATCGACGAAGATGACGCTGCCGGGGGCGTTCTTCATAATAGCTTGCGCTTCATCCGCACAGTCATGAAACCCATCAAGAAATATGACAACTGGTCCTTTGCAGGCTCCAGCGTCTTTCCAATCGCCATCGGCTGCTAGCCGCGATCTCGGTTGCTTGAAGTAGTCATCGACGACATTGGCGATCGCGATGATGCCCTCACGCTGCTCTTTCCAGCATTTGTTGTGCGCTCTAAGGTTCGAGAACAATACAAATCCGGAATTTGACAGCAGAGTACAGGCCTTCTCGTATCTCTGTGGTTGCGATGATTTGAATAACTCGACGCTTTTGCGTTGAATTTTTTCTGCCAATTTCGCGTCGATTGACGTAGCGGTTGGGCGGACCAGGAACTCATTGTTTCTCAGAACAGAAAACGGTAGGTCGTTAATCGATGGAAGAACTTCTGCTGTCAACGATGCTCTTGACTCAATCGTCTCGTCAAAAATATCTGCGATTTGGATCCAATTGGTCTTGCGGCAATAGATCTTCGTCACATTGAGGAGATCGGTTGCACGTATCATTCGCTCAATACCGGCAACTTCATTCCAGAAATAATGCCCCATGTTGCCGATAAAGCCCGCGGAAAGCGCCACTGTACGGTTTTTCCCACGGTATGATCTTAGCAGTTCAACATTATTCACGCTGAAAGAAATATAGAATGCGATCGCTTGTTCCGGGTTGGCCCACATCGCCTCGCCAGGATTCGATACGATGATGATATCTTGCTCGATAAACCAGATGAACGATAGACTGCCCACCCAACCGCAACTCGCGCCGACGACGAACGGGTTGTGTTCGATGAATTCATACATCACTGGAGCGATGGTATCGAACAGCGGGACAGGTATCGAGTCGACAGATTTCACGACTTCTCCGCTGAACGGAGATATTATTTCCAAGCCGCCGTTTAGAATGGCCTTTTCTTGAAAGGAATTTGATACCTGTGGGTGTCCGTCGGAAAGCGCGCGAACATCATCCGAATTTTGGTCGATCGGGAATCCACTCTGTGTGGCATTTTTCGCAGCCGTTTCAGGCTGGTTAAACAACGCTCGTACGGCTGCCGCGTCGATCCCGAGGCGTTGCAGCATGACAGTATGTCGATGCAGATCCTCGACGAGGAACGCAAATACCGAACTGTCACCGAAGATCGCATCCTTTGCGCTCTCAACGGTGTTCCAATTACTAGAAATTTGGTCTGTTTGGCTCTTGAGGAGCGAAATCAGCGACTTATGTATTGAGGAACGAGATTTCTCTGAGCTTCGCACTGCCCCTTCGATTGGTTCATAGGACACGCCGTTGAGATCGAATTTAGTCCAATTGCTGAAAATTCTTATCTCGACAGCTACCTCATGATCGAAGTAGGCGATGATATAGAATCGCTCGCAATGAGTGGTAATCTCACGTTCCGCATACACCGTCGAACCAGCGTAAATTTCTACCTTTAATCGAGGCATCATCGCAGTCATAGGTATATTCAATAATAAGCGAAATTTATAATAACCTGCACGCAATTTCACATATGGTCCATAGATCGCGATTCCGTGGTCATTACCGGGAAACGATATCGTTGTGGAATCCGCGGTGATCGAGGCGCCAATTGCGCAACCAAAATACTGTAAGGGCATTTCAATCATAATTATTCCTCTGAAACAGCTGTCATTTACTCGTTGTCGTCGTGAGAGGTGCTCCAGCTTATTCGTCGAGCACCTTTGGGTAGTTTTCAGCCGCTGGTGGCAGACGATTGGTCGCCGCGCATCCTGTGCTTATTCACGTCGCATTCAAACGCTTCCGCGCGAGCTGTTCTCGTGAATGGAGACTTCTACATCTACTTCTTAGCTTCACCCATCACCTTTGCCGAAAGCAGCTACAAATACTAAATATACGCTGCGTTGATATTTAGCGGTTCGTATGAAAGGCTTCGAAAAGTTTTTGCGCCAATCTTGGTGCAGATGCCTGGGACTACGGTACGGCTGCCGGCTATCATAAGGGGGCATGAGCCGCAAGCGGTTCGACTTGTACAGGCTCAGACATCCATCCAGCTTTTCTGGATATCTGCTAGGTATGAAGGATCGGTCAGGATCAATGATGTTCCAACGTTCGGCTGGCACAAATCAAATATATTCTATTATGCGAAATGAGAACTCGAGTTTCAGTCCAAAAATTCAGCCGCGGTCCGATATTGGGATGGGTCGGATTCACGCCGCCAGGCGTGTGGTGATCGTCAAGGCTGCGCTCTGGCCATTCTGATCCAAGCAGCTGGATCGGTTTCCCTTTTGCTGGATCGTATCGACCAGGCGATCACTTCCTGCGGTAACAGCGGGCTTGCTGTGGCTAAGAGCTTCATTGACTTCGTTGATTTACCGTTGCGATCAGACCGGCTTGGCGCTTACAGGAGCGTAGGCAATACATTGGCCCCTCGCTTATCTCGCCCGGCGGGTAGGCTCTGAGACACTGCCCGTAACAATGGCTGGTGAGATGGCAGGGTTAAGGCTGCGTTTGAACAGGGTCTCGCGCCGGAGCGCTGGCAGGATGGGAGCAATAGGCGCGGCCCATATCAATAGGTCGTCGCGAAGCCATCGAACCCGGAGGTTCATGGCGTTTAGCGACCGCCCCGGTGATAATCTAGCCTAACTTGGAATGACAGCATGTTCGGCGGGCTCTGCACCGGTGAAGCTTCAGGTGCGAGCATGGGGACTGGAACTCGACTTTAGAAAACGCCTGACTCTCGTAGTGATCTACGCGTTCCCAAACGCTGTAACTCGGCGGTTTGAAGGCGCCATAAGTTAGCTTAGAGATTTTTATTGTGCGGTTGTGAAGGATAGATCCCCAAGCGTGGTCGTTGGTGTGGTGGCATTTGTGCCCCACACCGAAGGACCATAAGATTAAACCAACGTCGCTTGATCGCAGCAGATCACTGCATCTTGCTGACGATGTGCTTGATACCTAAAAGGCCGATACTTATGGCGGTTAAGCCAAACATGATCACATATAAGTAGTCAACTTGAATGCCGGCATTTGGGTAGTATGCAGACCGGACCCATTCGGCGCATTGAAGTGCAGGATTAAATTTCATCCAGTAATAAATTTGGTCGGGCATAAAACTTGGTAGAAATATTATTCCACTCGAAAGATACATGAGGATGCTGAACAGCGCATAACCTATCAACCAGCCCGGGAAAAACCCGACAATTGCGACATTGATTGTCCCAATGCCGATACCTAAAATGATCGATCCTATATAGCCAGTGACGGCAACAATCGGATGCGTCGGAACTGGGTCGGATCCGATAATTATGAGAACCGATGTCACGACCAGCAATGCGAGGAAGCCTGTTACGATCTCGACGAGTATGCGCGAGAAAACCAGATCAAACAATTTTACCTGAGGGTAATAAGTCAACGGCCGATTCATAATAACCGCCTTCATAACCTCACGAGATATATATTGGAAGACTAGAACGGGGACAGCTCCGGTTGCGAAAAACAATGCGCGATTGTCGCCGAGCGGCGCTGGAATTTTCTGGAACGTGTAAATAGCAATCAACATAAAGATATGGATGCAGGGCCATAAAACCACCACGCCATAACCCCAGAGCGAAGCTCCGAAGCGAGTGCGCATATCGCGCAGCATAAGGGCATGAAGGACGTGCAAATACGACTCCAAGCCACTTCGTTGCTTACTTTCGTTAGCTTCTATATTCATCATTGATTCGTCACCGATTTGGCGGGGCGCATTTGTAACGAAGTGTTATGACACTTCCTGACGTTTCGCGGATTCACGATTGAGTTTTTGGATCTGATACGTTGCCCAAGGGCCATGCTTGATTTGAAAGTTGAAGGGTCTGCTTGAAATATCCGTGTCATAAAGGCATCTGCAGTGCTATTGCTGGCCAGCGCACCGAATGGTCGCTGATGCTCAGTCGGAGCACGCGCGCGGTGTGCTGCGATCGCATCGCTCGCTGTGGGGTAATAGAAGCCGACGCTCATAAGCCATGACGTAGCAGGCGTTTTTGGCGATTTGAAGTCGCCGGCCCCTTCATGATGCTTAAGCGGCTCGCCGCTCGCATGCCACTCGGTGACGGCGACGCTGGCGAACGGCTTGTCCATGGAAAAGGAAGACGGTGTGCGCTTATGAGGGCCGTCACATGCCGAATGTCAGCGAAGGCTTCTGACGAACTATCGCCTGCTCCAGCGGCGCCATCCCGCTCGACGAAGAGAATAATAGATACCTTCCCCCGTTCGAAGTGGGGCAGCCCCTTTGCTGATGATTTTTCATAGCGCCTGCCAACCTTCGCAGCCTGCTCCTCTAGTCGTAAATGTTTAACTTGATATTCATGCAAACCCCTGACATGAGTAATCTTAAAGATCTTGATGCCGAATCGGTCTCCGACCGTTGTTCCAAGGTAAGATTCAGCATTGCGGGTCAGGAGCGGTGCTGAATCGTATCCCTTTTGGGTTGCGCGGCAATACGGAGCGCGAGCCTTCATGGTTTATCGAAGGTCGGGCATCAGACCGAGGCTTACCTCAACCGGAACCAGCGCTCCTGCCCTGTGTCAAGACACAATGAAAAGGGTTACTTACACCGTCTGGACAACAGGCACAGAGGCGCATGCGGTTCGAAATTCTGGGCTTAAGGGCCAAAGGGCCGAGCGGATCGCGTCCTTGACTTGGTGCGATGCCCCCTCTCTGCTCGGCTTCAACCCGGAGACCCTGAAGAGCCTGCAGCAGGATTCTTCGCTTCGGCGCGCCCGGCAACGCGTGATCAGTCGTTAGAACGATCAGCAAGGTCCGACTAAGTGGATTCGCAAACAGCGTCGACATGTTGGTTGCTCCATCCGGTCCAATGAACTGAAGCGGCACAAGTTTTTAGCAGAGACGTGATCTCATTTGATGACGTTGGATACCACGTCGCAATTGCGGAGCGTGCACCGTCGTTTGATGCAGCTACCCGGCGACGATAATTCACTAGTTCCTCCGCGAACGATCGACGCGCCCAACAGGGCGTCTCTGCGCTTCGTAGGATGTTTTTGGAAGATCACCCATGTAAAGAAAATGTCTGTGCGGCACCGGATTGGCTCTTCGGCCCGATGGAACGGCCGGGGCATCATGGCGATAATCTTATCGGGGTGGATCGGAACTCAACCACACGGCTCGGGTTGCTATTCCAACGCAACCGCGAGGGTTTTTTGATGCGAAAGCTGGCCTTTATCACCGCCTTGACGCTGTGCCTTGGTGGAGTTGGTGCGAGTGGCGCTCAGGCACAAGGTTATGGCTACGGGGGTGGTTATCGAGATGGTTATGGCCGAGGCTATGATCGCGCCTACGGCCGCCACCGCGATTACGGCTATCGCCGCCACCGTGGGCTCTCGACCGGAGCTGCGGTTGGTCTGGGGATCGCTGGGGCTGCAGCGGGCGCTGCGGCGGCAGGGGCTTTCGATCGCGGCGGCCCGGGTTATTACGGCCGCGGCTACTGATACATCCCGGATGTGAGCTGGGGGGGGGCTTGCCGTTGAGATGCGGCAGGCCCCCAATCGAGACAGCTCTGACCGCGCTCGTCACCCCATCCGGTTCAGCTGCTGCCGGATCCATTTGCTCAATGTTGGCCGGAGGGCTCGCTTCGCCCGCCTCTTCGCGAAGGTATCGATGTCGATTCGATCCGTTGGGACCTTGCGAAGGAAGCGTTCGGCAATCTCGAAAATGAAAATGTCGGGCCGGATCGCTTCGATATACGACCAGTCGAGATTGGCCGACCAGATCGCGTGCACCTCACCGAACGTCTCCGACAGCATCGCGGTAAGGCGTGCGCCCGGACTGTAGATGTAGGAATCGCCGAAGATCACAACGCGACGCGGGTCAGCGGCGGCGGCATTCCGCATCACGACCCGCGAACCGACGAACAGGCCGCGCGGCCGGACCGCCCGACGGCTTTCACGCAGCCGGACGAGCGCGTTCACATCGATTCGCTCCGCACCACGCGGGAAGTCATAGGCGACGTATTCCTCATCCACAGGAGGGTGAAGCTTCTCGCCGAGATCGAAGGTGAAGCGCTCGCGCAGTTGAGTCCCGGTGAACACATGCTCGGCTACCGGTGCATGGAGGGCTTCGCAGAGAGTCCGATAGGCCGCGAGATAACCGCGATAGGTCCAATGCGTGTCCGTTCGCAGGTAGACCGGCTCATCGGACCGGGCCGCACGCAGCGGTGGAAGGAGATCGATCATCGGGGCATCGCTGACCTCGGCCACGCATTGGGCGAGGCGCTGGCACGGGGGCTCGTCGAGGCCCGGAAACGCGCGGCCGAGCATGTCGGGATAGACTGCCAGCTTGTCGGGCACGACCGCGTGCACGTGGTGGATCCCGAGCGCGTCGAGGCGCCGGGCCCGCTTGGCGATCAGACGCGCCCAACGCTTGAGGATCCGCCGCGAGAGGGCGGTGTCGCCGTAGAAGGCTTCGACTTCGTTGGTCCGCCCCACCCAATACAACCAGCCGTCGTTCCCCACGGCCACGCCGTTGCCCTTCTTCATGAACGATCCGCGCGCTTCGTGCTTCGCCGGCCAACGCTGCCGGCGCCCCTCGGCCATGGCCTCGACGGATCCGCACCGGATTGCAAGTCCGAGCGCGGTCCGCTGACCGGTTCCCGCTCATGCGATGCCAGCCGGTGGACCATGGCGCCGCGTCCTGCAAACGGGCGCGGATCGCCGCGCGACCCTTCAAGGACGCGGGCATCCATGTGCGCACGTCCCGATGCGTTCGCCTTACGCGTGCAGACGCTGCCTGCAGCCGGCCTCATGCTGATGGCGACGCTCGCTACGTGAATGGGGGTGGTCGGCCACGGTGAAGCGTCGTCTCCGCCCCACGCGAACCCAATTAGATCCGAGGCGTCCGGCCCTATTCCTCGAGGCAAAACAGCACGCCGGCCGTTTTCTCCTTCCGCCAGACGACTTTGACGGCGTAGCGCACCTTCGCGTCCGTCAGCACGAGGTCGAAGGCATTCTCCACCACGGGGGCGTGCGAGCCGAGAAATTCCAGCATCGCGCCGCGGTCCGAGATATTTCTGACCTGACACGGAAAACGCGTACCATCCGGATGCAGCGCGAAAGCCAGAAGCGCCGTAGGCTGCCGCGTCGTCCCACGTCTTTCTACGGATCTGCTGCTGAGCTTGGCATTGCGAGACATGGCCGATCGTCCTGCCCATGTCGGCCAACATGGCGCGAGTTCAATAAAAATGCGCAGGATTTACTAATATGTAATTGACGGCACTGCGATTTGCGGTGCGGTGCGCCAGATCTCTCTTCGTCAGCGTCACTCATCGCCACGCATGGGCGGTCCCTTCCCGGCTTTGATGAACTTTCCGATGAGCAGGCCGAGCGGGATGGAGACCAGGAACCACGTCCTGAGGACTCGCAACACCTTCATCGTCATCCGCTCCCTGGCTTGCAATGGACAGCACCCTGAGAAGCAAGCCCCGTACGACACCAACGCTGCGGAGGCCGGATCGCTTCACGGCGGAGGGGCATTCTTGCGGCTCGGCGACGATCGTGGCCAACCCCATTGTATCGAACATCTGACCGGTTCGTGGCGGAATGGCCCGGCGGCCATCAACGGGGGTACCTATGCGGATTCGAATCGGTCTGATGGTCCTGCCGAGCCTCCTCGGCCTTGCCGGCGGCGTGCCCCTCGTCGCGGAGGCTGAGGCGCCCAACCAGCCGCCGGTCGCCGCGCCGGCTTGGCCGCCGACCTTCTCGCGCAACGTTCAGGGCAGCGGTCTCCCCGGGATCGACGGCGGGCATGCGTTCCTGTGGAACCGGCCGCCGGGCTTCGATCCGGTCTCGACCTTGCGGGTCGATCGGCACATCCCGGAGGGGTCGGGCGAGCCCGGTCACACCTACAAGGCCCTCTGGGCGCTCGGCACATCCGGGCCCAACAATGCCGGGTACGAGTGGACGATCACCGGTGAGCTGCACAACCGGACACTCGCCAGCACGGGCGCGCAGAACGTTGCGGTGAACGGAACTGTATTCAAGGAGCCGAACGGGATCGGCCCGGTCGGCCCGTCCTGGGCCGGTAATTTCAATTGTGTGGACACGACCGGCGAGGCGGACCCGGTCGCCTCCTGCATCGGCGCTGAGATCGACGTGTCCGCGCAATCACCCACCACCGACCGGAACCGTCAGAGGGTGGGCCTCCAGATCTCCACCGGCGGGGTGCCGGGCGCACATACGGGATACGGTATCCTGATGGGCAATCTGCCCGGATCGGTGACGGATCGTGGGGTCTCGTTCCAGGGTGAGGGCGCCTACGGCATCGGGATCGATGCCGCTGCGGCTCGGTTCACCGGCGTGCCGCTCCTGCTCGCGTCGGGCCAGATGATCGGCCTCGATGGAACGAAAGACGGAGCATTCTCGCGCAAGTTGGGCTTCGACGGACGCACCCTCGTCTACGGGGGCACGGACCCGGTGTTTCGGGTCGGCGATACCGGGCAGGTCGAGGCGGCCTCCTTCCGCGAGGTGCAGCCCCGGCCGCCGGTGAGCAGCCACGATGCTTGTCTCCCGGGCGACCACGCCTGGGACACGGCTTACGAATATCGATGCATCGCCCCGAACCATTGGAAGCGCGCGATGCTGAGCGACTGGTAACCGGCCGGCGGTCCGCGCTCAGCGGTCGAGAATGCGTACGACCGCGCGCGTGGCGGGATCGACCACCACGATCTTGTCGCCCGGGGCCACGAAGTATCCGAAGCGGCGCAGACGCGGATTCGGGGCATCGGTGAACGGCGCGAGCCGCACATCCTCGGGCACGATGCTGCCGGGGCGCAGCGGGATCGACCCGACGATCGGGCCCGGTCCGACCGGGCGGCGCACGATGTAGTCGCGCACGACGACATCGTCGTCCGGGCCGAAATCGTCCGGCGCCACGATGACTGCCTGCGCGAAGGCGGACCCCGAGAAGAGGGCGGCGAAGCCGAGAGCAGCGGCGAGGCTTGCACGTGTCGACATGGCGGGCTCCGTGACCAGCGAGGCTGCCGGAAACAGCGGCGGACCCCGATCAGTTCCCCCGCCCGGCGCGTCAGCGACCGATCTGACTGGCCTCGATCAGCGGCACCGGCGACCAACGGGTGATCTGCACGTACCCATCGAGCGCCGCCACCACGATGTGGCGGCGATGGCGATGCACCACCGCGCCGGCACCGTGGGTGTGCCGTTCCTGCCAGCCCTTGGCCTCCGCCACGTAGACGCGCGCATCGCCCAGGCGGGCGATGGTCTCGACGGTGCCGAACGCCCGCACCCGGCGCAGGATCGTGGCGACGTCCTGCTTGAAGTCGAGCGTCCGGTCGCCGTCGGTGGCGCGGGGCCAGTAGGACCCGTCGCCCTGCGGCTCGGCCCAGCGCCAGCGGCCCGGCAGGTCGCGGCCGAGCGGGCCCGTGACGAGGCGCCGGGCCGACATCTGGCATTTGGCCAGGAGGGTCTCGTGGCATTCCTGCGGGCTCAGCGGGAACATGTCCTGAGCGAGGATGTCACCGGTGTCGAACCCGTCCGCGAGGACATGCGCGGTGACGCCCCAGGTCTCGTAGCGGTCGAGCACGGCACGGAACAGCGGATAGGGGCCGCGTCCGATCGGAAGTGGCGAGGGGTGGATGTTGAAGCCATACGCGGCGCGCCCGCGCCAGCCGCGCACCAGCCACGGATAGCCCGCCACCACGAGAGCCCAGTCCTTGCCGTGGTCGGCCTGAATCGCCTCGATGTCGCGTTCGCGGATTCGCGACAGCTGGATCGGGATGCGCAGGGTCCGGGCGCGGGCGACGATCACGTCGTTGTGGTCGTAGATCCCGTCGCAGGGGCGGGTGAACAGCTTCACCGGCGTCCAGCCGGCCTCCAGGAGCCCCTCGAAGACGCCACCCAGGAAGTCGATGCCGGCGAACGCAAACTTCATGTGTCCCGCCTGCGACCTTGTGCACGTGGAGGGCGCGGGCCTGCCGCCTGCCCGACGTCGCCTCCGGCCTTACCTTGAACCCGGCGGCTTGTGTAGCGAGGGGGATCCGCGTGCGTCGGGTGATCATCTACGGCGGGACCGGTGGGATCGGGCTGGCGACGGCCGGGGCCCTGCGCGCCCGCGGCTACGCCCTGCATCTCGCCGCCCGGGGGGGCGACCGGCTGGCCGATGCCGCCGGGCGGCTCGGCGAGACCACGTTCAGCGCGGGCGACATCACCGATCCCGAATTCTTCGCGGCCGCGACCGAGGCGGCGGGTCCCGAACTCGCTGGGCTGGTCTACGCGGTCGGGACGATCAACCTGCGGCCCCTGGGCCGGCTCACGCGGGCCGATGTGGAGAACGACTTCCGGATCAACGCGCTGGGGGCCTTCTCGGCGGTGCAGGCCGCCGCCGGGGCGCTGAAGCGCGGGGCCGGGGAGGGCGGTGCCGGGATCGTCCTGTTCTCCACGGTCGCGGTCGCCCAGGGGTTCGCGGCGCATGCCTCCGTGGCGATGGCGAAGGGTGCGGTCGAGGGCTTGGCGCTGACGCTGGCCGCGGAGCTGGCGCCGCAGATCCGTGTCAACGCGGTGGCGCCGTCACTGACGCGGACGCCGCTCGCCACTTCGATTACCAGCAACGAGACCCTGGCGCAGGGCATCGCGGCGATGCACGCGCTCCCGCGTCTCGGCCGGCCTGAGGATGTCGGCGCGCTGGCGGCCTTCCTGATCTCCGACGAGGCGGCCTGGATCACCGGGCAGGTGATCGGCGTCGATGGCGGCCGCTCGGCCCTGCGGACGAAGGGCTGAGCCGGTGAGAACCCAGCGTTGCGCCGGATCCTGCGGAACGCTGCGCTTCGTTCTGGGCGACCAGCTCACCCGCCGCGTGTCGAGCCTGACCGACCTCGACCCCGAACGCGACATCGTGCTGATGGTCGAGGTGCGGGACGAGGCCACCTACGTCCGCCACCACAAGCAGAAGATCGCGTTCCTGTTCGCCGCCATGCGCCATTTCGCGGCGCAGCTCGAAGCCGAGGGTGTCGCGGTCGACTACGTGCGCCTGACCGATGCCGGCAATACCGGCAGCTTCACCGGCGAATTGGAGCGCGCGGTGGCGCGGCATAAGCCCGAGCGCGTGATCGCCACCGAGCCCGGCGAATGGCGCGTCTGGCAGATGATGCAGGACTGGCGCGAGATCCTCGGCGTGCCGGTGGAGATCCGGGCCGACAACCGCTTCCTGTGTCCGCGCGAGGATTTCGCGCGCTGGGCGGAGGGCCGGCATCACCTGCGGATGGAGACCTTCTACCGCGGCATGCGCCGCCGCACCGGCCTTCTGATGGAGGGCGGCGAGCCGGTCGGGGGGCAGTGGAACTTCGATGCCGAGAACCGCAAGCGCCTGCCCAAGGGGCATCGTCTGCCGGACCGGATCGGTTTCCAGCCGGACGCCGTGACCCGGGAGGTCATCGCCCTGGTGGAGCGCGAGTTCGGAGACCATTTCGGCGACCTCGTCACCTTCTCCTGGCCGGTGACGCGGGACGATGCGCTTGCCGCCCTCCGGCACTTCATTGCCGGCTGTTTGCCGACCTTCGGCGATTACCAAGACGCCATGAAAGCGGGCGCGCCGTTCCTGTATCACGCACTGATCTCGCCGGCCCTCAATGCCGGCCTGCTGACCGCCGAGGAGGTCTGTTGGGCCGCCGAGCGCGCTTATCGGGACGGGGCGGCGCCGCTCCACTGCGTCGAAGGTTTCATCCGGCAGATCCTCGGCTGGCGGGAATATGTGCGCGGCCTCTACTGGGCGCGGATGCCCGACTACCGCGAGACCAACGCGCTCGGCGCAGGCCGGGCGTTGCCGTGGTTCTACTGGTCAGGCGAGACCAAGCTCAACTGCATCGCGCAGGTTGTCGCCGACACGCGCGCCCACGCCTACGCCCACCATATCCAACGGTTGATGGTGACCGGCAACTTCGCCCTGATCGCCGGCTTGGATCCGGCGCAGGTGGAGGAATGGTATCTGATCGTCTTCGCCGACGCCTACGAATGGGTCGAATTGCCCAATGTTCACGGGATGGTCTTGTGGGCGGATGGCGGCGTGATGGGCTCGAAGCCCTACGCGGCCTCCGGCGCCTATATCGACCGGATGTCGGATTACTGTCGATCCTGCGCGTATGATGTGAAGGTCAAGGCTGGCCCGGCGGCCTGCCCGTTCAACTATCTGTACTGGAATTTCTTGATCGAGAATGAGGACCGGCTGGCCGACAATCCGCGCATGGCAATGCCGTACAGGACGTTGCGGGGTCTCGCGGATCAGAGGCGCGCGGAGATCGCGCGCGATGCGGCGTCCTTCCTAGCCTCCCTGCAGAGCCTGCCCGATGCGGATTACCAGGGCGACCAGACCGAGAGCGCCACATAGGGACCGGCCGTGCGCCGGCCGGTCTCGGTCTGAAGGCCGGCGGAGACCCGGAAGCTGTATCGGCCCAGGTCGAAATCCGTCCCATGCAGGCCGACGTTCCACTTTCGATAACCGGTGGCGTCCGTGTACAGGCTCAGTTCCGGGCCGAGATAAGCGCCCCAACAGCGGTAGCCCCAGGCCGCGCGGGCCCACACGCTCTCCAGGGCCGTTCCCGCGATCACGGTCGCCTGAAGGAGCGTTGTTTCAGTCGGACGGGCCCAGATTTCGCCGTGCAACCGAAAACCGAGATGGATGGGTGCCGAGCCCGCGGACTGGCGCCCCGCCAGCATCTGGGCTGTGATGTCCGGGCCGGTGAAAGCCGCGATCACCCCCCAATCGAAAAACCATTGGTAACCCAGAACGACGGCCCCGATCGCCGTGTAACGGTGATGCGTACCGTCAGAGCTGTGCTCGCTCTGCCGGCCGCCGCCGAGGCTTGCCAGCGCCACGGCGCCGTCGTGGTCCAGGCTCGTCAGGCCGATCTTCGCGCCGGCGGTCACGAAGGTCGCGGCCGCCGCGTCGAGGCTGCCGAAGAGAAGCGTGTCGAGCTCTTCGGCGCGCGGTGCCGTGAACGAAGCGGCGCCGTAGAAGAACGCGGCGACGGCGTAAGTCGAAGCTTCGCGGAACCTCCAGAATGCAGGCAAGTCTGGCACGGATCGGCCTCCCGGAGGCAGACGATCCCTGAATTTTCCGAGCGAGTCGATGCAGGATCTCGGCAGATCACCGCGAAAAAGCTTCCGCTGCGCTGACCGATACGGCGAATGCGCTCAGGTGTGGCGCCAGAACATTTGGAATGACGGTGTGTCTGTTCGGCGCATACCCGTCCTGGGCCGACGTCGGCGGCTCACGGGCGAATCGGGGCGGACCTGTCGCACGGCTGCCGTGCTTGGCGTGTTACCGGTTCTCGGTTAGAGCCCCCGCGGGACAGCGAAGGTTGGCGGATCCTTGACCTCCGGTGCACGAACGTCGGACGTCCTTACCGTGTTGGCGAGCCAGGAAGGCGAACGCCTTACGGTAGGGGACATCGTCGCGGTCCTGCGGGATCGCGCTTTCGCATTGCTCGTGGTGCTGCTCGGCTTGCCGAACTGCCTGCCGATGCCGCCGCCGATCCCGCTGATCTGCGGCCTGTTGCTCCTGCTCGTGGCCATTCAGATCGCGGCCGGCATGTCGGCGCCCTGGCTTCCGCGGATGCTCCTGGGGCGGTCGATCGCCTTGACCGATGTCCGCCGTGCGGTCACCCGCGCGGTGCCGGTGCTGCGGCGTCTGGAGCGCTGGTCGCGCCCGCGGATGAGCGTGTTCGAGACCGCGATCGGGATGCGCGGCATGGGCATCGCCCTGCTCGCCCTGGCGCTGGCCCTGATCGTGGCCGCGCCGATCGTCGGGCAGATACCGCTCGGCCTCGCCGTCTGCCTCGTGGGCCTCGGCCTCGTTGAGCGGGACGGCGTCCTGGTCTTGGTCGGCCTCGTCATCGGCCTGTTCGGCGTCGCCATCAACGCCGGCTTCGCCTACGCGGTCATCGCCGGGATCCTGGGCCTCCTGAACCTCTGGTAGTCCGCTTCAGCGGCGGCAGCGGTGATTCCCGCCTCGCGGCCAACGCGGGATCCGTGCGCGGTCCCGATCAGAGGCGGTAGCGGATCTGGTCGGTCCAGAAGCGCTCCAGGCGGCCGAGGGCCTGATTGAGCCGGCCGAAATCGTCGTCGGAGATGCCGCCGATCGGCGCGATCGTGCGGGCGTGCTTGTCGTAGAGGCCCTGGATGATCTCGTGGACCTGACGGCCCTTGTCGGTCAGGCTGATCCGGACCGAGCGGCGGTCGGTCTTCGAGCGGGCGTGGTGCAGGTAGCCGGCCTCGACCAGCTTCTTGACGTTGTAGGAGACGTTGGAGCCGAGATAATAGCCCTTGGTCCTGAGTTCGCTCGCGGTGAGTTCCTTGTCGCCGATGTTGTACAGCAGCAGCGCCTGGACGCTGTTGACGTCCTCGCGGCCGCGGCGCTCGAACTCATCCTTGATCACGTCGAGCAACCGGCGGTGCAGCCGCTCCACGAGGTGCAGGGCCTCCAGGTACGAGCCCTTCCCGGGGGAGGCCTCGTCGGCGGTCTCGATCGTCGTGGCCCGGGCGCTCTGCGTCTTCATCTCTGCCTCGCCGTCTGATGCTGCGGTGTCCGTACAATGCGGCACCGCTGATGATGGCTAAGCTACCGCTCGGGAATGAAAGGCGATTTAAGCGACAGGATGAATTGCCGATTTACGCTTTGCGGTAAAGACAAACTGAAGCGAAGATCAGAACGGTTCGTTCACCGTGCTTCCTGCGCGGCCAGCCAGGACAGCAGGAAGTACATCGTCACCACGCAGCCGCCGAATACGAGCAGCGGCACCGGCATCGGCAGGAGTTGCGGCGTGAGGACCGCAAGCGTCATGGCGGAGGTGACGGCCAGCAGCCAGATGACGCCGCCCCAGGCGCTGGTCAGCCACAGCCCGATTGCCGCCGCGGCATCGACCACCGCGAAGTAGACGATCGCCGCCTGCCGGCCGAACGGCTCGGTCTCGAAGGCACGCGCGCCCGGGATGACGTCGAGAATGGTTGCCCAGGCGGCGATGCTCTTGATGAGCCAGAGCAGGGCCGTGAGCCGCATGAACCAGATCAGCACCGTATCCCAGGTGCCGGGTGCCGGCCCCTGGGTACGCTCGATCCGGTCGATCGGGATCTCGCCGGGCCGCGCGGTCTTGCGCCGGATTGGAAGGTAGCCGGGCACTAAGACGCGCTCGCGAAGGGGAGGGGCTGCATGGTGGGAGCCGGATCCTGAGGGATGAACGCAGGGCTGGGCCGGGTTGAAGCGGTTTGGCGACTCGGCGTCAACGGTCGGGTTTCACCGGCTCGGTCCGGTATGCTAGTCCGGCGCCTCCGGCGCGTCGGCGCCGTGCGATCCGCGGCGCGGCCGCGCGAATTGTAGCGAAGCGCCATGTCAGACTCATCGCCCGAGCCGCGTCCCATCGCCCGCGAGGCCGCCCGGGAGGGCGCACGCGTGGAGGGGCTGAAGATCACCCAGCGCCCGCGCCGCAACCGGAAGGCCGATTGGTCGCGTCGTCTGGTCCGCGAGCACACGCTCACCGTCGATGACCTGATCTGGCCGATGTTCGTCATCGACGGCAGCGGACGGCGCGAGCCCATCGCGTCGATGCCCGGGGTGGAGCGGCTGTCGGTGGACGAGATCGTCCGCGATGCCGAGCGCGCCGCGCGGCTCGGCATCCCGGCGGTGGCCTTCTTCCCGTTCACCGAGGTGACGCTGCGCGACCCGACGGGCTCGGAAGCGCTCAATGCCAACAACCTCGTCTGTCAGGCGGTGCGCGCCGTGAAGCGGGCGGTGCCCGAGGTCGGGATCATGACCGACGTCGCCCTCGATCCCTACACCAGCCACGGCCATGACGGCCTGTTGCGGGACGGGGCGATTCTCAACGACGAGACCGTGGCCGTCCTGGTCGAGCAGAGCCTGATCCAGGCCGAGGCCGGGACCGACATCATCGCCCCCTCAGACATGATGGACGGGCGTGTCGGCGCGATCCGTGCCGGACTCGACAAGGCGGGTTTCCTCGACGTGCAGATCATGGCGTACGCGGCGAAATACGCGAGCGCCTTCTACGGTCCGTTCCGCGACGCGATCGGCACCAAGGCGGCTTTGGTCGGCGACAAGCGCACCTACCAGATGGATCCGGGCAATTCCGCCGAGGCCCTGCGCGAGGTGCGCCTCGATCTCGACGAGGGGGCCGACTCGGTGATGGTGAAGCCGGGCCTGCCCTATCTCGACATCATCCGCCGCGTCCGGGACGAGTTCCAGGTCCCGACCTTCGCCTACCAGGTGTCGGGCGAGTACGCGATGATCGAAGCGGCCGCCCGGAACGGCTGGCTCGACGGCGACCGCGCGATGGTCGAGGCGCTGCTGGCCTTCAAGCGGGCGGGCGCGGACGGCATCCTCACCTATCACGCCCCCCGGGTCGCCGAGCGCCTGCGCAACCGTTCGTGAGGCCGGCGCAACGCTGGCTGCTCGCGGCGGCGGTCACGGCCGGCTTCCTCGGCGGGCTCGCCGCCTGCCAGGACACCTTGCAGCGCGAGCGGGTCGCCATCTGCCGCCGGGCCCTGCCGGCGGTCGCGTCGCAGCCCGGGATCCGCCTGCTGCGGGCGGCCCCCGGACCGGCGACCGACACGGTCCGAGTCGATTACGCCGAAGGGAACCGCCAGCACTGGCTGACCTGCCGCTTCGATGCGGGCTCGACACTCCTGGCGCTCGCCACGGAGGGCAGCAACCTCTCGGGTCCCGCGCTCTACATGCTGAAGCGCTTCTACCTCGACACGCCCGACGCCGCCGCCGGCGATCCGGCCGACCATTGAGGCGCCTCGCGGGCAGCTGTGTCCTCTTGCGGCCTCCGCAGGCCGCACCCATTTTTCGCACGCAGCCTCGCTTGCTGGACGCGACATCATGCAGAACCCTCAACCCGGTTACGCGCCGCGCTTCGATGCGCCGGGCTACGCCACATCGCTCCCGGTACCCTTCGTGCGCGCCAGCCTTGGCGCCCGCGCGGTGGCCTATCTCCTCGACATCCTGTTCATCTTCGGCTTCACCGTGCTCCTGACGCTGCTGATCACGGTTGTGGGCGTCGTGACCTTCGGGCTGGGCTGGACTCTGTTCGCCGTCCTGCCGGCGAGCGGCATCATCTACAGCGCGATCACGGTCGGCGGCTCGCGCCAGAGTACGATCGGGCAAAGGCTGATGGGCTTGCGGGTCGTGGCCCCGGAGAGTGGCGCGCGGGTCGATATCATCTCGGCGGCCGTTCACGCTCTGCTGTTCTACGTGGCGATCTCGACCTTCCTTCTCTGGTGTGTCGACATCGCCTTCGGGCTGGTGCGGTCCGACCGGCGCCTCGGGCACGACCTTCTGCTCGGCCTCGCCGTGGTCCACGCCCGCTGAGACCTCCGTGTCGCGGTGAAAATCTCGTCCGTCGGCGGTCCAGGGCATTGAGCCGGACCGCCGCGCCTGTACACTGGTATGCCGGCGCTGAGGCGATGTATCCGGCGCAGGGTCTAGGCAGAGCGTGACCAGCCATCCGCGCGACACACCGCAATTCTATCTCACCGCGCCCTCGCCGTGCCCTTACCTGCCGGGCCAGGAGGAGCGGAAGGTATTCACCCACCTCGTTGGCCGTCGGGCCCGCGACCTGAACGAGATCCTGACGCAGGGCGGCTTCCGTCGCTCGCAGACCATCGCGTACCGGCCCGCCTGCGAGACCTGCCGGGCGTGCATCTCGGTGCGCGTCGTGGTCGATGAGTTCGCACCGAGCGCGAGCCAGCGGCGCATTCTCGCCCGCAACGCCGACTGGGTGGGTACGCCGGAGCCGAATCGGCCGGCCTCTGAGCAGTACGCCTTGTTCCGCCGCTACCTGGATGCCCGCCACGGCGATGGCGGCATGGTCGATATGACGGTGCTCGACTACGCCATGATGGTCGAGGACAGCCACGTCGACACGCATCTCGTGGCCTACCGCCGGCATGGCCCCGACACGGCGATCACCGGGCGGGGCTCGGGGCCGCCGCTGGCCTTCTGCCTGACAGACGTCCTCGCCGACGGCCTGTCGATGGTCTACTCGTTCTACGATCCGCAGGAGGCCGGGCGCTCGCCGGGCACCTTCATGATCCTAGACCATATCAGACGGGCCCAGCGCCTCGGCCTGCCGTACCTGTATCTTGGCTACTGGGTCGAGGGGTCGCGCAAGATGGACTACAAGTCCCGCTTCCTGCCGCAGGAGCGCCTGATGGGCCAGGGCTGGGTCCGGGTAGAATGACGTCCCCTTAACGGTTGCCACACGGGCATGCCCGATCCGCATTGAGCGGCCGGGGTGGCGCGTGCTACCGGCCTCGCACGTATTCCGGACCGTGCCGAGGCCCCATGATCCCCCGCTACAGCCGCCCCGCTATGACGGCGATCTGGTCGCCCGAGACGCGTTTCCGGATCTGGTTCGAGATCGAAGCCCACGCCACCACTGCGCTGGCCCAGATCGGGGTCGTGCCGAAGGCCGCCGCCGAGACCGTCTGGGCCAAGGGTCGGGACGCCGTGTTCGACGTGGCCCGCATCGACGCGATCGAAGCCGTGACCAAGCACGACGTGATCGCATTCCTCACCCATCTCGCCGAGATCGTCGGGCCCGAGGCGCGGTTCGTCCACCAGGGCATGACTTCCTCGGACGTCCTCGACACCTGCCTCAACGTGCAACTCGTGCGCGCCGCCGACATCCTGATCGCCGATGTCGATGCCCTGCTCGACGCCCTGAAGGCCCGGGCCTTCGAGCACAAGCTCACCCCGACCATCGGCCGCTCGCACGGTATCCATGCCGAGCCGGTGACCTTCGGCCTGAAGCTCGCCCAGGCCCATGCCGAGTTCGCGCGCAACCGGCGCCGTCTGGTCGCGGCCCGGGAGGAGGTCGCAACCTGCGCGATCTCCGGCGCGGTCGGCACCTTTGCCAACATCGATCCGCGGGTCGAGGTCTATGTTGCCGAGAAGATGGGCCTGACGCCCGAGCCGGTCTCCACCCAGGTCATCCCGCGGGATCGCCACGCGCAGTTCTTCGCGACGCTCGGCGTCGTCGCCTCGTCGCTGGAACGTCTGGCCATCGAGATCCGTCACCTTCAGCGCACCGAGGTGCTGGAGGCGGAGGAGTTCTTCTCCGAGGGGCAGAAGGGCTCCTCGGCCATGCCGCACAAGCGCAACCCGGTGCTCACCGAGAACATCACGGGCCTCGCCCGCATGGTCCGCGGCTACGTCACGCCTGCCTTGGAGAATGTCGCCCTCTGGCATGAGCGCGATATCTCGCATTCCTCCGTGGAGCGGATGATCGGCCCCGACGCCACGGTCACCCTCGATTTCGCGCTCGCCCGCATGACCGGGGTCATCGAAAAGCTGCTGATCTACCCGGCCCATATGCAGAAGAACCTCGACCGGCTGGGCGGCCTCGTCCACTCGCAGCGGGTTCTCCTGGCGCTCACGCAGGCGGGTGTCTCGCGGGAGGATTCCTACCGACTCGTCCAGCGCAACGCGATGCCGGTCTGGCGCGGGGAGGGCGACTTCCTCGCCTTGCTGAAGGCGGACCCGGAGGTCACGGCGGCGCTTTCGCCGGAGCAGATCGAGGAGTGCTTCGATCTCGGCTATCACTTCAAGCACGTGGATACGATCTTTTCGCGGGTTTTCGGCGCGGCCTGACCGCACCGCACGATTCCTGCTTGATCGGCCATCACCACCAGGAAGGCTGCCCGTGACCGCTCCCCGCATCGTCTACCTCAACGGCGAATTCGTCCCCTTCGAGCAGGCCCGCGTGCCGATCATGGATCGCGGCTTCCTGTTCGCCGACGGGATCTACGAGGTCTCGGCGATCCTCGACGGCAAGCTCGTCGACAACGCCGCCCATCTCGCGCGGCTCGACCGGTCGCTCGGCGAGATCGGCATCCGCAACCCACACGACGCGGCGGGTTGGGAACGCCTCCAGACCGAGCTGGTCGCCCGCAACGGCGTCACCGAAGGCCTGGTCTACATGCAGGTGACCCGGGGCGTGGCCGAGCGGGATTTCGCCTTCCCGAAGGGCGACGTCGCCCCCACCGTGATGATGTTCACGCAGGCTAAGTCCGTGCTGGCGAACCCGCTGGCCGAGACGGGCGCGCGGATCATCACCGTCGAGGATCTGCGTTGGAAGCGTCGGGACATCAAGTCGGTGGCCCTGCTGGCCCAGGTGCTCGCCAAGCAGCAGGCGGCCGAGGCCGGGGTCGCGGAGGCCTGGATGGTCGAGGACGGCGCTGTGACCGAGGGGTCTTCGTCCACGGCCTTCATCGTCAGCCGGGAGCGCGTGCTGGTGACCCGGCCGCTCTCGACGGCGCTCCTGCCCGGCATCACCCGTGCCGCGGTGCTGCGCCTCGCCCAGGAGGCGGATCTGCGAATCGAGGAGCGCCTGATCCCGGTCGCCGAGGCCTACGAGGCCCAGGAGGCGTTCTACACCAGCGCGTCGGCCTTCGTGATGCCGGTGGTGGAGATCGACAACCGGACGATCGGCGAGGGGCGCCCCGGTCCGATCACCCGGCGCATGCGCGCGTTGTACATCGAGGCGGCCCGGCAGGGTTGAGGGACGACAGCGAAAGGACGCGGCGCTCGGCCCTGGTACAGGGCGGCGCGCGCGGCTGTTCGGGGGCGGGATCCCCTCATCCGGTACCGCTGCACGCGACGTGTCCGGGACATGAGTAGCGCCGGACGAATGCGCTTTTCCGGGCGGCTGCAGTGCCGGTGGAACGCGATCCGGACCCCCGCAACCGGGTGGGCCGCGACAGCACCTCCGTAAGATACCGAGGCGACGCCCAGCCTCGGGGCGCGAGACCCGCGCAGGAACGGATCCCGCCCCCGGCTGTTCCTCCCCGAAATCTTAGCCCAGAGGGGAGGCTGATCGTGCCAAGACTCGTTCTGCTCGCGACGTTGGCGGCGACTTTGCTGTCGGTACCCGCCTATGCCCAGAACCCCGACGCCCCGCTGAAAGGCCGCGATACCGATCCGGCCTTGCCTCCGGCGACTCAGATGCCGGCCGAGCGCGTCCGCCCGAATGCGGATGCCCCGCCGAAGGATCAATCCCTCAGCGACAAGCTCCAGCAGAACGACGGCGTCATCAAGCCGCCTGAGAATGGTACGACGGGAACCGTCGTGAAACCCGATCAGTCCGGTTCCATGCCGGTGATCAAGCCGAATGAACTGCCGGGGCGGGCGCCGGGAACAGAGGCAAAGTAGCCTGCTACCAGTGGGCGCCGGAGCCCCATGCGGGCGGATTGCTTGATTTCGCTGCCCGGATCGCGGAAACGGCTCACGACGTACGTCGCCTGCACCCGTGGGTGGCGTCGTCCCGGTTTCCGTCGCGGGTAAGCAGGCAGACATGGCCAACGTCGTCGTTGTGGGCGCCCAGTGGGGCGACGAGGGCAAGGGGAAGATTGTCGACTGGCTCTCCGAGCAGGCCGACATCGTGGTCCGGTTCCAGGGCGGGCACAATGCCGGCCACACGCTGGTCATCGACGGCGTCACCTACAAGCTGGCGCTGCTGCCGTCGGGCGTGGTGCGCGGCGGCAAGCTGTCGGTGATCGGCAACGGCGTCGTGGTCGATCCCTGGCACCTCGTCGATGAGATCGAACGGATCAAGGCGCAGGGCGTCGAGGTCTCGCCGGCCTCCCTGCGCATCGCCGATAACGCCACGCTGATCCTGCCGCTGCACCGCGAGCTCGACCATTTCCGTGAGACCGCCAACGCCGGCCTCAAGATCGGCACGACCAAGCGCGGCATCGGGCCGGCCTATGAGGACAAGGTCGGCCGCCGGGCGATCCGCGTGGTCGATCTTGCAGACCCCGACGCGCTGCCCGCCAAGATCGAGCGGGTGCTGACCCACCACAACGCCCTGCGCCGCGGCCTCGGGATCGACGAGGTGAACGCCGAGGCCCTGCTCGGCGAGCTGAAGGCGATCGCCCCGAAGATTCTGCCCTACGCCGACACCGTCTGGGCGCTGCTCGACGAGGAGCGCCGCGCCGGCAAGCGCATCCTGTTCGAGGGCGCGCAGGGCGCGCTGCTCGATGTCGATCACGGCACCTATCCGTTCGTCACCTCGTCCAACATCGTGGCCGCGCAGGCCGCGACGGGCTCGGGCCTCGGCCCGGGGGCGATCGGCTACGTGCTCGGCATCGCCAAGGCCTACACCACCCGGGTGGGGGAGGGGCCGTTCCCGACCGAACTGTTCGACGAGATCGGTGAGACCATCGGCAGCCGCGGCCGTGAATTCGGCGTCAACACCGGGCGCAAGCGCCGCTGCGGCTGGTTCGACGCCGTGCTGGTGCGCCAGACGGTGCGGACCTCCGGCATCCACGGGATCGCGCTGACGAAGCTCGACATCCTCGACGGGTTCGAGGAAATCCGCGTCTGCACGGGCTACCGGCTGGACGGGCAGACCATCGATCACCTGCCGGCGAGCCAAGCCGCGCAGGCGCGTGTGGAGCCCATCTACGAGGTGATCCCCGGATGGTCCGAGACCACGGCGGGCGCGCGGTCCTGGGCGGACCTGCCGGCTCAGGCGATCAAGTATGTCCGCCGGATCGAGGAACTGATCGGTGCGCCCGTGGCGCTGCTGTCGACCTCGCCCGAGCGCGACGACACGATCCTGATGCACAACCCGTTCGAGGACTGACGCGGCGCACGCTATCCCGTTGACGGCGCATCTTTTTGATCGTCCGGCCCGTATCCACGCAGCGCCGGCGTGATCTAAAACGGGCACGCGGCAGGACGCCCGTCCCAGGGACGGGGGCCGTCGATGGAACGACCAGCGTTCGGCCGTGGCTTCGCGCTGTGGGAGCACGACATCACCGGCCGGTGGCCGCGCCCGGTTCTGCGAGAACGGGCACGGGCATCGGCTCCCAGCCACCGACCGGCGTCGTCGGAGGGCGGCTGTAGGGGCGGATCAGGGGCACATGGCCGATTACTACCCGCTTCTGGCACGCGCGCTCGACGCGCTGCCGGATCGAACCCCCGCCCTGCGCAAGGCGGTCTATGACCGCGCGCGCAACGCCCTGATCAGCCAGCTCCGCTCGCTCGACCCGCCCCTGTCCGAAGCCGATATCGATCTCGAGCGTCGGGCCCTCGATGCGGCGATCGAGCGTCTCGAAGTGGATCATGGCGGACTTCCGGCCCCCGCGAACGACGCGGCGCAGGCGCCGGAGCCCGCCCCACAGCCGATCGCGGAGCCCGCGGTTCCGGAGCCGCTGCCGCCCGGCCCGGCAGGCGCCGAGCCCGCGCTTCCAGCCGCCAACCCGCCCTTCGTGGCGGCGGTCCGTTCGCCGGAGGCGGAGGCGGAGCCCCGCGAGGCGCCGATCGCCATCGCGCCGCCGCGCCCCGGCGCGACCCAGCCCGCCCCGCCCGAGCCGAGCGTGCTGGCCCCCGCGCTGCCTCCGGCTGAGGATCCCGAACTCGCCGCGGGCGATGTCGCCGCCGGCCGCCAGCGCCCGCGCATCGATGTGGTGCCGCCGCATACCGGTCGCTCGCGGGTGTTGCGCAACGCCTTCGTCGGCGGCGTCCTCGCGGTGGTGATCGCTGCGATCGCCGTGGCGGCCTTCCTGCTGCGCGACCGGCCCCAGATCCTTCCGTCGAACGGCGTCGATACGGCGGAGACGCGACAACCCGAAGGCGAGGCAAAGTTCGGCGACCGCGTCGGTGGCGATGCGGCATCCGCTCCGCGTGCCGACAGTGGTACCTCGATGCGCGCGGCAGCACCCGCGAATGAATCGACGGTCTCGGTCGCCCAGCGGGCTGAGCTGATCGAGGAGGTCGGGGGAGGCGAGAACGCGCAGCCGACCTTGTTGCAGGGCCGGGTCACGTGGCGGCTCGATACGGTGAACGGCGAGCAGGGACAGCCCCTCCAGACCGCGGTCGTGGCCACTGTCACCATTCCGGAGGCGAACCTCACGCTGGTGATGACGATTCAACGCAATCTCGATACGACCTTGCCGGCGTCGCACACCGTGAATCTGGCGTTCACCCAGACCGGTGACGGAGGCCGCACGATCCAGGATGTCGGCCTGCTGCAGGCCAAGGACGATCAGAACGCCCGCGGCTCGCCGGTTTCGGGTCTTCCGGTCCGTGTCCGCGACAACCTCTTCCTCATCGGCTTGTCGTCGCTCCCGAACGATATCGAGCGCAACACGGATCTGCTGCTCCACAAGAACTGGTTCGATCTGGCCCTGCGCTACACGTCGGGCCGTCGTGCCGTCCTGACCTTCGAGAAGGGCGCAACGGGCGCGCAGGTGATGCAGAACGCGTTCGACGCCTGGCAGTAACCGTCAGCCCCGGCAAGGCGCACGCGCTGCGCCTGCCGGAACCGTCCCTTCGTCCCGAGGGCCGAACTTGCCCGTCGGGACGATGCGCCGGCGTCAATGGGCTTCGATGCCCGCCCGGGGCGCTTCGCTTCTCGCGATGTTGCGCTTGACCGCTTCCTGCACCTTCTCGAAGGCCCGGACCTCGATCTGCCGCACGCGCTCGCGCGAGACACCGAACTCACCCGAGAGATCCTCCAGGGTGATCGGATCCTCCGCAAGCCGCCGCGCCTCGAAGATCCGGCGCTCGCGCGGGTTCAGAACGCCCAGGGCATCGCGGAGCGCTGAGAGACGGTTCTGCCCCTCCTGCTCGCGGGCCAGCACGGTCTCCTGGCTCGGCGAATTATCCACCAACCAGTCCTGCCACTCGCCTTCGCCTTCCTCGCGCAGGGGCGCGTTGAGCGACGTATCGCCGGACAGGCGGCGATTCATGTCGATCACGTCCTGCTCCGGCACGCCGAGGCGGGTGGCGATCTGCTTGACCTGATCCGGCTTGAGGTCGCCCTCGTCGAGGGCCGAGATCTTGCCCTTGGCCTTGCGCAGGTTGAAGAATAGCTTCTTCTGGTTCGCCGTGGTGCCCATCTTCACCAGCGACCAGGAGCGCAGGATGTATTCCTGGATCGCGGCCTTGATCCACCACATGGCATAGGTGGCGAGCCGGAAGCCCTTGTCGGGATCGAAGCGCTTGACCGCTTGCATCAGGCCGACATTGCCCTCGGACACCACCTCGCCGATCGGCAGGCCATAACCGCGGTAGCCCATGGCGATCTTCGCCACGAGGCGCAGGTGCGACGTCACCAGCCGATGCGCGGCCTCACGGTCGCCGGCGTCCCGCCAGGCTTTCGCCAGCGTGAACTCCTCCGTCGGCTCCAGCATCGGGAACTTACGAATCTCATCGAGGTAGCGCGAAAGCCCACCTTCGTTGGCGAGCACGGGCAGCGTACCGGCCATGGCAATCTCCTGGACCTAGTCCCCCTATCGGGCGGACGCGACGGGCAAAAGTGCCGTCCACTCGGGCCGCTCTTGAGCCGACCCTTCCGACAACCCATCTCACAGGGGTCGCCGGGAGCCGGTCGCGGTTGAGGACACCTACGTCGTCAACAACGCGCAACCGGCCGGTTGGGTCGTACCATGGCACGAAGTGACGCGGTACGGGGTGATTTTTCGCACGCTCGCGCGGACCGGTTACAGCCCGCGTCCCTCGGCCATGCCGGCGCGCAAATGCGTGACGAGCGTGGCCAGATCGACCGGCAACGGGCTCTCGAACCGTAGCGTCTTCCCCGTGCGGGGATGGCTGAACCCGAGCAGGGTGGCGTGGAGGGCCTGCCGCCCGAGGCTCGTCAGGGCCTCTCGTGCCTCCGGCGGAAGGCGGGCGGCCTTGGTCCGGAACGCGCCGCCATAAACCGGATCGCCGAGGAGCGGATGGCCCAAATGAGCCAGGTGCACGCGGATCTGATGCGTGCGCCCCGTCTCCAGCTCGCAGCGGACCAGCGCGGCCTCCGGGTAAACCTCGCTGACGGCGTAATGGGTGACCGCATGTCGGCCGGACTCGTCGGAGACCACAGCGATCTTCTCACGATGGAAGCGGGAGCGGGCGAGGTTCGCGCGGATCGTGCCGGCGCGGGGCTGGGGCAGGCCCCAGACCAAGGCTGCGTAGGCGCGCTCCAGCGGCCCGGTGCGCCCGTGATCGGCGAATTGGGCGGTGAGGCCTTGGTGGGTGGCATCGTTCTTGGCCACGACGATCAGGCCGCTCGTATCCTTGTCGAGGCGGTGAACGATGCCGGGACGGCGTACGCCGCCAATTCCCGACAGGCTCGCCCCGCAGTGGGCGATCAGGGCGTTGACCAGGGTCCCGCTCTCATGACCGGGCGCCGGGTGCACCACCAAGCCGGCCGGCTTGTCGATGACGATTAGGTCGCCATCCTCGTAGACGATCGGCAGGTCGGCCGCCTCCGCGACTGGCACCGCCGGCTCCGGCGGGGGCAGCGACAGGATGATGCGGCTCCCGGCTGCGACCTTCAGGGCTGGGTCGCGCAGCGTCGTGCCGTCCCGGTTCACGTGCCCTGTGCGGATGAGATCCTGCAATCGGGCCCGGGACAGGTCCGGAAAGAGCGCCACAAGGGCGCGGTCGAGCCGCAGGCCGCCCTCGGCGACGATTCCGGCGCGTTCCTCGTTCTCGCTGTCCACCACGCTTCCGATCCGCTGCCCAATCCGATCCGCCGACACGATTTCCCGCGGAAGGCCCTTGCTCCCCCGGCGGGTCGTGGCTATAGCACCCCCGCGCCGCCGGAAAGCTCCCATCGTCTAGCGGTCTAGGACGTCGCCCTCTCACGGCGAAAACAGGGGTTCGATTCCCCTTGGGAGCGCCACCGGCGCATTTTCCTCAATCCGATCAAGGTCTCGCCAGGCATAGGACGCAACGTCCATCTTGGGGCGGACCACGCAGCTTCGGAGAAGCGCCCTTGAGCTTTATCAGGGCGCACCGTGCATCCCAGTCGCCGGTCGTACGACGCGCAGTTTTGCCGATACGTCGTGGAGCCCGCCGACCCGCAGGTGCAAGAGCCTGAGGCAGGCCCGGTCTCGCCAACGGGCGGTACCGATCGGGCGTCGAGTGCGCTGCTCCCCGTCGCGCAACGCAAAGAGATCAACCCCGATCGGTTCAAACCGCAGGCAGGATTGGGCTACGGAAAATCGGATTGCCGCCCTCATCGGCGCGGACCGACGCGGACCAGAGTGTCTGCAGAGCCGCCCCCGGGGGCTGCCGTAAGGGGCGGATGGCGACGTCGCCGGTACCGTCGGTATGACCGGGCATGAGCGCGACTGCGACCATGGCATTTCATCCGCGCCAGGATACGCGCGGCCCTGGCGATCCTCGGCCCGCCGCCGGCGTTGCTGTTCCGTTTGCCGGGAGCTTCGGAGCCGTGCGTTGCACCCTACGCTTGGTGTGGGCGATCACCGGGAAGATCAGCCCCTCTCGCGGACGCCCCGCGGTTCGGGCTGCCAGGGCGCCGTGTACGATGCGATGCCCGCGGCCTGACCGATATAAGACGCCACTCCTCCCCGTGTCGCGCGCCAAGCCACGAGGGACCGTACGCGGTCTTGGCCTGTCGCAGCGACGGTCAGGCCAACGCTGCGGGTTGACCCCGTCGATGTAACGGGCTTTTCGATCGGAAAAAGTCCTACCCTTGAAGCGGTTCTGCCTAGCGCGACTGCTCCACCGCGTTCGGCCGCTAATCGATCAGCTCATCAACCTTGGCCATCAGCGCCGGTGCGATCGTCAAACCCAGGGCAGAGGCGGTCGTGAGGTTGATCACGGTGAGGAACCGCTCGGCAGCCTGAACCGGCAGATCGCTGGCCGATGCGCCGCGCAGGATCCTGTCGATGTAGCCGGCCGCCCGTTGGACATCTTGCACGATGCTGGTCGTGTAAGCGGCCAAACCGCCGAGACGCACCTGCGCCTCGTACGCGTAGACGGCGGGCAGACGATGTGTCGAGGCCAGCGCGATGATCTGTGGGCCATACACCCCCGTCACCGCGTCCGGCAGTACGAGCAGCCCGCCCTGTGATTCCTTGGCGAAGGCGGTGACCGCCGTGTCGATCTCGGCCATATCGTGAATGCCGGCGATCCGGGCCTCGATGCCGATCTCCGGGCCGATCCGGGCGAGTTCGGCTGTGTAGCCGGCAAGGCGCGCGGGATAGTCCGGGTTGATCAGGGCGAGCGCCCGGACGACGTTCGGGCTGAGCTCCTTGAGGAGCTGAAGCCATTTCCCGACGAAGGTGAAGTCGAAGTTCGTGAAGCCGGTGAGGTTGCCGCCCGGATGCGACAGGCTCGTCACGAAGCCTGCGCCCACCGGATCCTGCAGCATCATGAACACGACCGGTGTGACCTTCGTCGCCTGCTGCAGCACGTTTGCGCCGACGATACCCTGCGCGAGGACGATATCGGGCTTTCGCGCGAGCATGGCGTCCGTCTGACGGCGCATCTTCTCGGTGTCGCCATCGCCGTACTGCAGATCGACCGCGAGGTTCTGACCCCAATCCCACCCGGCCCGGTGAAGGCTCGCTCGCAACGTCTCGACGATCAAGGGCGTGTCGGGATGCGCCTCGCCATAGACCAGAAGGATCGCGAGCCGGCGCTGTCCCTTGGTCTGGGCCCAGCCGGCCGCCGGCCAAACCGCAGCGCTGCCCAAGCCCGCCATGACATCGCGCCGTCTCATGCGCCGCACTCCCGCCTACGATGATACCGAACCCGCCTGGACGGATGAGATCTGCCCGGGGCGGATTTGCGCTGTCATGAGATGACGGCCGGCCTTCGTCAAAGCCCGTCAGACCGTCCCTTGCCTCCGGAGATCCCCCGGTCGCCAAGAACGGCCAGTGAGCGTGGTCTACATTGCCGGATCGCGTGATCTCATCCCGCCCGGAGCCGTTGCCGATCACGTTGCCATCGGGGCGGTTCCAAGCCTTCGTTTCGACCCGCGCTGCGCCGAGCCGGCGTCCCCATCGGCGGAAGCGCTCTCAGCCGGGGCCGGGTGGGGCGTCAGCGGACCTCGATCCGCGTACCGCTCGATCCGTTGAGGAGGCGCTTCAGATGGAACGCCGCCACACCATCATCGGGCCGCAGCCCTACCAGGGCGGCGAAGGCCGGCAGGGCACTCGCCTCACCGGCTTCGAGTTTCTTGAAGGCATCCCCATACTGGCTCAACGCGACATCGTCGTACGTCGCAACGGTCAAGGGCTCGAACGCCCGCAGCGATTCCTGCTTGCCCCGCAGGAGCAGATCGCCGAGGGGCCGGCCCCGGAAGGCCCCGGCCCGGACCACCGCGGTCTCGCTGACGCAGATCCGTGTCCCGAATGCCTTGTTGGCGTTCTCAAGCCGGGCCGCGGTGTTGATGGTGTCGCCGTAGGCCGTGTAGTCGAAGTAGCGGCCACCGCCGAAGTTGCCCACGATGGCGGGACCGGCATGCACGCCGATCCGCGTCACTCCGAACTCGATGCCGCGAACGCGCCAACGCGTCCGGAAATCCTCGGCGGCCTGGTCCAGGGCCAGCGCGCATGCGACCGCCCGGGCGGCATGGTCCGGCTGATCCCCAGGCGCCCCGAACAGGACGTGGAGTGCGTCGCCGACGATCTTGGCGACCGTTCCTTCGTGCGCGAAGACGATATCCGTCATCTCGGCGAGGTACCCGTTCAGGATCTCGGCAAGGAGCGCCGGATCGAGGCTCTCGACGAGGCTGGTGAAACCCGCGATGTCGGTGAAGAGGGTAGCCAGATCGCGCCGATGTCCGCCGAGTTCCAGCCCCGACGCATCCCCGGCCAGGCGCTCCGCAACGTTCGGCGAGAAATAGCGCGCCAGCGAGGCGTGGGCGCGTTCGGCCATCGATTGCCGCCGCCGACCCTCGCGCAGGGCCTCGACATGCCGCAGGGTCCGGTCGATCGTCGTCTCGAGGTCGGCGAAGTCGATCGGCTTCATCAGGAAGTCGAAAGCGCCGCGGTTCATCGCGGTGCGGATATTCGCCATGTCCCCGTAGGCGGACACGATGATGGTCGACGGCCGGTCGGCGAGGTCCTGCAGCTTGGCGAGCAGGGTGAGGCCATCCATGCGCGGCATGTTGATGTCGGACAACACCATGTCGATGTCGTGATGTACGGAGAGGCTGTCGAGCGCCTCCTGCCCGTCATGCGCGAACAGGAACGTCACCACGCCCTGGCGGATCTGACGGCGGAATTTCTGTGTGATCAAGGCCTCGAGATCCGGTTCGTCATCGACGACCAGGATCTTGGCGCTGGGCAGAGTCTCGCTCATTCCGTCCCCGCGCGCAGGGAGAGGCGCCGGTCGATTTCGGCGCGCAGGGCGGCAAAGTCGATGGGCTTGGTGATCAGGCCGACCGCGCCAGCCGCCTCGGCGCGCTCCCGGGTCTCGGTATCACCATAGGCGGTGATGACGATCACCGGCACTTCAGGCCGCGCCGTACGCACGAGCGGCAGCAACTCCAACCCGGTCATCCCGGGCATGTTGATGTCGGAGAACATCAAGACCAAGTTCGGCCCGTGTGTGTCTTGGATGCGGTCCAATGCTTCCGCAGCCGAATGGGCGAACGCCATCTCGAACCGGTGCGCGCGCAGTTCGCGGCGGAACTGCTGCCGGAACAACTCGGCGATGTCGGGTTCGTCATCGACGACGAGGATCAGGACGTTCATCATGGGCTCTTCGGGTCATTCGCCGGGCTGCCCGCCGTGGCGGACTCGGCCGTCGCCGCGCCCGCGCGCGGCAGCGTGATCGTGAATTCGGTGAACTCGCCTGGTTCCGTGGCGACATCGACCGATCCGCCATGCTGTTTCACCAGGATGTCGTGGCTCAGGGACAGCCCGAGGCCCGTTCCCTCGCCGGCGGGCTTGGTGGTGAAGAACGGGTCGAACATCTTCGCCTTGACGCTGTCCGGGATACCCGTGCCGTTGTCCCGCACCCGGATCTCGATCCGGTCGCCCCGGTCGCGGGTCGCCACCGCCAAGGTCGGCGCATAGCCCAGCTCACCTCCCTCGACCTTCTTCTCTGTGGCGTAGAACCCATTGGACATCAGGTTCAGCAGAACGCGCGTGATCTCCTGGGGAAATATGTCGGCAACGCCGGCGGCCGGGTCGAAGTCGCGCTCCAGGGTCACGTTGAAGGTGGGTTTGGCCGCACGAGCGCCGTGGTAGGCTAGATTCAGGCTCTCCTCGACGAGCGCGTTGACGTCGACGGGGCGGTGCTCGCCGGATCCGGTGCGCGAGTGCAGCAACATGTTCTTGACGATCGAGTCGGCCCGCTTACCGTGCTGGACGACCCTATCGAGGTTGCTTTTAAGAAGTTCGGCGGTTTCCTCCGCATCCGCGCGGGTGTTCGGATCGAGGGATGCCTGTTTCAGCACCTCGATGAGCTCATCGACCAGTTCCTTCGAGAGGGATGCGAAATTGTTGACAAAGTTCAAGGGATTCTTGATCTCGTGGGCAATCCCCGCCGTGAGCTGACCCAGCGAGGCGAGCTTCTCGGATTGCACGAGACGGCTTTGCGCCTTCTGAAGATCGTCGAGCGATCTGTTGAGATCGCGGGTCCGTTCCTCGACCTTGGCCTCCAGGGTCTCGTACGATTCCTGAATCCGGCCGGCCATCAGGTTGAACCGATGCGCGAGCGTCTCGATCTCATCACCGGTGCGGATCACGATGCGCTCCGACAGGTCTCCCGCACCGAACCGCTCAGCCCCATCCTGAAGCTGGCGGATCGGCACGACCATGCGCCGTGCCAGGAAGGTACCCGCCACCGAGGCGAGCAGCACGCCGAGGCCCATCAGCGCGACGGTCTGGATCACCGACTCGATGAGCGGATCCATCGCTTCCCGCAGGGGAAGTTGCACGAAGACGATCCACCCGACCCGGGGGATGGCGGCATGGGCCGCCAGGACAAGGCCGCCGCCGAGACCGGTCGTGATCTCGTAATCCTGCGCGCTGCCATTCCCCGGCAGGGCCGCCGCGACTTCGGGCAGGCCAGATAGATCCGTGTCGCGCAGGACGAGGCTGAGATCCGGGTGAGCGATCAGGCGCCCGGTGGAGGTCGTCACGAAGGCGTAGCCCGTCTCCCCGTTGCGAATGCTGCTGACTACGTCCCAGATCAACTTCAGGTTGACTTCCGCGACCGTCACCCCGGGGTCACGGCCGGCATGCGCGACCGCCACGGTCATGTATGGCTCGGAGCCACGCCGGAAGTAGACCGGGCCGAACCAGACCTTGTCTTTCAGCGCTTCTGTGAAGCGCGGCGACGTCGAGAAATCCTTCCCGCTGGCGATGACGTCCGGTTCCAGCCGCGAGACGCGCAGCTGTTCCCGTCCGCTCGGATCGATATAGGCCGCTTCGGTGATGGCGGGCGCCTGACGCATCAGGCGGATGAAGTCGTAGCGCTGCTGGTCCGGGGGGACGCGGCGCCACTCGGCCCGAGTCGTCCAGCCGATCTGGTTCCCAATCTCGGAGACGAAGGCTTCGACGCGCTCGGCGGCGCCCTGTGCTTTCTCGCGCTGCACCGTAATGGCGTTGAGCTTGGCCTCCTGAAAGTTCAGCGACAGGTCGACTGCGCCATTGATCAGCAACACGAGGCTCACCAAGCCGACGAAGGCGACCGCGAACTTCCCCGAGAGGGGCAAGCGAAACGGCTTGCGGGCGGAAGGCCCGGGCGCGTCCAACGGGGGAGACGCCGTCATTCGACGACCTCGTCCGCCTGCGCGAGGAGGGCGGACGATATGTCGTAGCCCAGGCTGCGTGCGGCGTTGAGATTGATGATGAGGTCGTATTTCGTTGGAGCCTGAATCGGTAGGCTCCCCGGATCGGCGCCGCGGAGGATACGGTCGACGTAGACGGCCGCCCGACGGACGAGTTCGTCCGGGTTGGGCCCATACGACATCAGGCCGCCCCGGCGGGCGAACCGCCGAATCGCGAAGAGGGTCGGTATCCGCGCGGCGGCGGTCATCGCGACGATGCGATCCCCCTGCGCTTCGCTCAAGGTGCCGGGCGCTACGATGAGGCCCGCATTCCCGCACTGCGCGAGATCTGCGACGATCGGATCGATGTCGGCGGCTTTGTCGGCCATCACGACGGCGGGTTCGATGGAAAGGGCGGCGGCGGTCCCCAAGAACGCCTCCGCGTAGAGGTGCCCGTCACGGGTCGCCGCGCTCGGAGTCAGCAGGAGGGTGGCCCACTTGATCGCCGGGACGGCCTCCTGGAGAGCCGCCAGCCACTTACCGCCCAGGGACGATTCGTACAGGGTGAAGCCCGTGACATGGCCGCCCGGTCGACTGAGGTTCTCGATCAGACCGAAGCCGGCCGGATCGGAGGCCCCGACGAAGACGAGCGGGATCGTGTGGGACAGCGCCGTCACCGCGCGGAGCTGCGCGTTGAGATACGTGAAGATCACCTGCGGCTGAGAACGAATCGCCTCGACAGCCAGCGCTCGCGTGCGCGCACCATCGGCTCCCCCCCAGCGATGCTGGATCAGGACTTCCCTCTGACCGCGGTCGAGCAGAGCTGCGTTGAATCCTGCCGACAGCGCTTGGCCCTCCGCGTCGTTCTCACCGAATGGCCAGAGCGCCACCACGCGGGCCTGGGGTTGGGCCCGGGCCGCCAGCGGGTGCCCCGCGAGGAGGAAGGGCAACCCGGCTATGACGGTTCTCCGCTTCATCCGATCCCCGACCCTGAGCTGCCCCGTCGCCCGGTCCCTGGGACCGGACGGACCGCGCACAGCGCGAACCAAATGCCCGGGACGTAGCTTAGTTTAGGCTCAGCCTTAAGACCACGCCGGGATCGGCGGATATCTCTTAAAACGAGAGCCGCATTCCACCCACGATGTTACGTGGCGCACCTGCAAACACCGAACCGGTCGTGCTCGCCAGGACAGCTGCGTTGTTCTGGGCACCCGTCGTGGCGTTCATCGAATTGGCGAGAGTCTGAGCTGAGCCGACGTATGTGGTATCGAATACGTTGCGGACCTCAAGATAGACGCTGAGACGTTTGGCGTATCCGGCAGTCAAATCGGTGGCATAGTGGATATTGGCATTGACGACGACGTATCCGGGCGCCTTCAACTGGTTGGCGTTGTCGAGGTAGAAATCTCCCTGGGCCACGGTCTCCACGAAGGCCCCTAGACCCGCGAGCGGGCCGGCCGGCACATCGTAGCCGATCCGCGCTAGGAGCTGGTGAGCCGGGACTCCAGGGATGTGGTTGCCCGCGCGGTCGAACCGTCGCGTCAGGCTGCCGGCGCTCAGCTGCTCGGAGTAGCGGGTGTAAATTTGGTCATCGAGGCCATAGGCCAAGGTGCCGCGCCAGCCCGGCGCGAAGGCCCAATCGGCACCGACCTCGATGCCGCGATGCTCGGAGGCGGGCGCGTTGAAGGTATAGGATTGCAGGCCGGCTCCGGGCGATTGCGAGACCAGCTCGTTGCGGAAGAATTCGTAGAAGCCGGTGACGGAGAGGCGCAGGGTCTCGGTCGGCGTCCAGTCGAGCCCGAGATCGAAGCCGAGGTTTTCCTGGGTCTGGAGCTGAGTGTTGTTGCCCGGGAGGCCGGCCGGCGTGACGAACAGGTTCGAGGCTGCCGGAGTCGCGTATCCGGTCGCGACCCGCCCGCGTAGCGCCCAGGTCTCGTCCGGCCGATAGACCAGCGCCAGCTCGGGGGCGACGTTGAGGAAGGACCTGTCGGCATCCGCCACGGTCCGGGTCGCACCGCGCGCCGCGTAGCTGTAGGCGAGATTGCGGCCGGTGATGGTGGTGTTCTCGGCGCTGAAGCCGAGGACGCCTGTCCATCGGTCTGACAGAGCGAGTTCGAGCCGCGCCCGACCGCCGAGGTTCGATTGCACCGCCGCCTGATCGCCGATCAGGGCTCCGAGCCGCGGGCCGCCATAGGGTGCGAGATTGTAGGTGGTGGTGTGCGAATCGAGGGCGCTGTACGCAAGCGCCACGTAGCCCGTCGCCGGCAGCCCGAACAGATCGCCCCGCTGCGTCACATCGGTGAGGACATTCACGGACGGAAACGAGCCCCTGTAGGCGTTCGTGAAGACGGGCTGGTTGAAGTTGCGCTCGTCGAAGCCAAGCTGCGTGCGCCATGTGGTGAAGGCGTCGAGATCGTGTTCCCAACGCGCCGCCACGACCGTCCGCCGGTCGTTGCGGCCGAATCCGCCCTCGTCGGCGGTGACCGGCACGGTGGCCCCGAAGGCGCCGTTCCGGAACAGGTTGAAGGTCGTGCAGCCCGGCGCCGCGATGGCCGCCGCAGCGCAGCCCCGCTGGTACGGGTTGACCCGGTACTGCGCCAGCGATGATCGGGACGGAATGTTGGCGTCGAGGGTGTTGTTGATCACCTTCAAGGTGAAGCGGTTGTCCGGTGTCGGGGTATAGCTGGCCAGCAGGTTGAGGGTCTGTGTGTCGTAGCTCGCGTGGTCCTGGTAGCCGTTGGCGCGCACATCGCTCGCGAACAAGCTGATCTCGAACGGACCGCTGACGCCGCCGACCGTAAAAAAGTTGCTGAGATAGCCGAAGCTGCCGGCATCGACTCCGATCTCGTAGCCGTCGATCTCCCGGCCGGTCCGGGTGCGGAATGCGATGGCGCCGCCGGTGGCATAATTGCCGAACAGGGGCGATTGCGGCCCGCGGAACACGTCGATCCGGCTGTAGGCGTGCGGGTCGGTGAGGTCGAAGCGCGAGGCGCCGTCCGGCTGAGTGAGGATGAAGCCGTCCTCCAGCACAACGGTGTTCTTGATCACCCCGGTGGAGCGGGCGTTGTTGCCGCGGATCGAGATGATCACGTCGCGGCCGCCATTGCCCTGTCGCACGCTGACGCCCGGGCTGTTGACCAGCACGGAGCCGATACTGGTCGCCGGCCTATCGGCGATGGTGTTGGCGCGGCCGATGGCGGTCACGACCTCGCCGACCGGGTGCTCGATGACCGCGGAGGCCGAGCCGGGCGGTGCTGCCACGCCGAAGGCGGAGAGCGTGGTTCCCCCGGGGGCGGCCTCACCTTCGACGGAGAGCTCCTCCAGCGTCACAGAGGTTTCCCCCAGCGCGGGGACGGGGCTGCCGGCCAGCAGCAAGGCGAGGGTGCCGCGGCGCAGGGCGGTCGGATCGATGGACATGGCGTAGACTCGTCTGATCGGTGGCATTTTGGCCGGCGGGGCGGCCGCGCGTGGTTGGGGACGCGATCAGGCGCTGAGGGGTGGTGCCCGCGGACGGGCGGCAATGCGGTTTGCGCGCGCGAAGCCAGCCGGCGGCGGGATCGGCCACGCGACGACGTGCCAGCGGAGGCTGCGCGCGAGTTCCGGCGCCAGCGGCACCTGGGGCAGCGCGAGGCCGGCACGGCAGAGCTGGCACAGGGCGCAGCCTAGCGCGGCGGGCGCGGATTGCGCGTCCGAAGCGTCGGTCGCGACGCGATCCGGCGCGTGCCCGCACAGGACCGCGCCGGACAGGCCCTCGGGCCCGGCCAGCATCGTCCGCAGCGCACCAACCGGCGCCAGCACCTGGACCCAGAGGGCGAGCGCGATCAGCGCGGCGCCGAAGAGACCCGTTGGCCGGCGGGCGGACCCGAACGTAAGCGGTGCCATGGGCATCGAGCCCGTCGGTCCGGCTTCAGGGTCCCACCCGTCGTCGCAGGCGTTGCGCGGCGAGGTCGAGCCCGAGCATGCCCAGGATCGCGAGACCGGTCAGCGGGAATAGGGCACCGAGGAGGCAGATCAGGACGGTGACCGTGATGGCGGTGTGCCGGTCCCGCGGCCAGGGCGGGACCCCAAGCCCGCCCGCGGGACGCCGCTTCCACCACATGGTGCCGGCGGTGACGGCGAACAGAATCGTGCCGAGGCAGAAGGCCAGCATGGCGAGCTGGTTCACACGGCCCCAATGCTCGCCCTTGTGGATGCCGATTCCGTATTGGATGGCTTGGCCGACCGGGCCAAGATCGGCCAAGCGCACATCGAGCAGCGGCGCGCCGGTGTATTGATCGAGGGCGATCACCCGTTGCCGCGTGACGTCGCGGGGGTAGACCGCGGCGGCGTAGACCCCCTCAGCCCCGACCGGCAGTGACAGTTCGTAGCCTCGGGGCATCCCGCTTTGCGCCAGGATCGCGGCGGCACGGTCGATCCCGATTGTCTCCGCCGCGGCGGCCGGCTCGGAGCGGGGGACCGGGGCATCCTGCAGCGCCCAGCCCGGATCGGAGAGCCGGTCGCGCAGCGGGATGGTCGAGACCGGGCGGTGCGCCCAGAGGGCGGCGGGCTGGCCGAGTCCGGCGGCGTTCGACCAAGCGCGCAGCTGTTGGCCCCACCAGATCGACCAGGGCAGACCGGTGAGTGCCAGGAAGAACAGTCCAGCCCCCGCCAGGAGGCCGGTGACGGCGTGGAGGTCGCGCCACCAGACCCGGCGCCGGGGCGTCCCGCGCAGGCTGATCACGCCGCCATTCTGGCCGCGCGGCCACCAAAGGTACGCGCCGGTCAGAACAAGGATGATGGCAAAGCCCGCCACCACCTCGATCAGCGCGTTCGCCAGGGGGCCGAGATAGGCGAGGCTGTGCAGCCCGCGGATGACGACCATGAACTCCTGGTCCCGGCGCAGGCGGTCCAGCACGTCGCCGGTATAGGGGTCGAGGTAGACGAGAATCCTTTCCTCGCCCTCGGCCATGGTGACCGTGGCGGATGTCTCGGGCGTCGCCGGATCGGTGTAGGCCACCGGCGTTCCGTTCGGCACGGCCTGCCCGGCGTTGAAGATCAGGCGATCCGGCCCCAGGGGCGGCGTCACCTGAATGGGCACGCGTGTGCGGTAGGCGAACAGGCTGCCGTTGATCTCGTCCTTGAACAGGTAGATCGATCCTGTCACCGAAAGGGTGATCAGGAACGGCAGGCACAGGAGGCCCGCGTAGAAGTGCCACCGCCACACGGCCCGATAGATGGCCGCGGTGGACGCGCGCAGCGCGCCGGCCGCCCGGTTGGCGGGGGCGCTGCCGGTAAGAAGAACTGACATCGAACGGGTCCGGTGCTGAACGATCGAGAACGGGATCGTCAGGCGCCGGGCGGCCCTCGGGCGGTGCTGGGGCGCGGCGGCGGGCCGGTCCTCAGGATCTCAGCTTCTGGCCGCCAGACGAGGCGCGCCGCCGCGGGGGCGGGCAGGGGCACGCCGGTCCAGGCCGTGTCCGACTGCGTCAGGGCAACGGCCTGCACGAGCGTGCAGCAGGCGTGCACATGGACGGGCACGGCTGGCGTATCGGGCTCACCCGCCACATGGTCCGCACAGAGCACGGTCTCAGGGCTTGGCAGCAGGCGCGCGGGCGCAGCAAAACCCAGGAAGGCTTGGAGCAGCAGCGCGTAGAGCGCGATCACACCCATGATCGCGCGGCCTTCGACCATCCGGGGCAGGCGCCTGCGCATCCGGCGATCTAGGCGGCGGTGTCGCCGCCCGTCAATGCGCCGGCGACATGCAGACCGTCCCGATACGCGTTTCTCTGCGTGATCGGCGGCTGGTGGGTGGGGGCAAGCGCCGGCCTCGCGGCGCAACTCCCTGCGGACGGTGCTGCACAACAGTCTCGGTCGCTCGGCACCCGCGAGGACAGCGCGAGTCCCCGCTGTGCGGAGACGGCGGCGGCCGTGGCGCTCACAGGACCGATCACCGATCCGCGCACGCTCCACACGTCCGATCCGCAGAACCCCCGAGTTCGTCCGATCCGCGCCGCGCAGATCGTGACAGATGTCCGCGGCGCGGCAGCCACGGCCCTGATCACGTGCGGTGTCTATGTGATCGGCTTGAACGGGCCCTGGCTCAAGCCGGAGGCCACGGGACGACACTTGCCCAGGTCCGTTGCGCGAACCGAGGGCCGGGCAGGAGACGACCGATTCCTCCGAGGGGATGTTCCGTCTGCCGCTGTCAAACCGTGGTGAATGCGTGCCCGGCCGGGCGGCGTGTTCGCCTACCTTGGCGAGCGGTCATAAGAGGCCGGATTTTCGGTGGCTGGGGGACCTGGATTCGAACCAGGACTAGAGGAGTCAGAGTCCACCGTTCTACCGTTAAACTATCCCCCAATCGGCCAGAGGCCGGATCCTCCCGTCTCGTCGACGGCTCGGACCAGCCGCGCTGCTGTCAGCGGCGTCAGGCGTGGGCGGTGAGATAGGCGGATTGAACTCTCAGGTCAACCGATTGTTCGCCGGTTGACGCGGTTACGGCCGCGGCCGTAACCGTGGGGTCGCGGATGCCGTCGGGAAGGGTGGCCGAGTGGTTTAAGGCAGCGGTCTTGAAAACCGCCGTGGGGGCAACTCCACCGTGGGTTCGAATCCCACCCCTTCCGCCAGCATCCCGCTTAGGTTCGCACGCCACGGGGGGCTGCGATCAGGCCCCACAACCGGGTGCTCGTGGCTTTTCGGGCCTAGGTGCCGCGCGAAAACGGTTCGCCCGTCCGCATGCTTCCTGCGCGGGCTCCTGGGGCCGTATCACATGCCCGGGTCCGTACTGGACCGGCCGGTTCTAGCACCGGACTCGGCAGCGCCAGTCCGCGATGTCGAATGGCAGCGATAGGGTGGCGCCTCACGCGCCGTGTCGACGCTGACGTACCCTCGGCGCGGGCGATGGGCTTTCCCTGCGGCGAACCGCGTTTCGAAGTGCCGCAACCATGAGCCCGGTCTGCGATTCGAGCGAACGCTGGCTGCGGTCATACCGGGTTGCTCGCCAAGCCAGCAGGAACCCCGCAAGGGCCGCCGACAGGCTCGCCGCAAGTGGGGAGAGCGTCAGCGCAAGAAGAGCTCCGTACGGAATCAGGATGATGGCGCTGATGATCCCTGTGCCGATCGCGACCGTCAACAGAACGATCATTGGAACCTCACTTCTACGGACGATAACCACTTAAGCGGGGTCGCCGTGTCTTCCTATGGGTGCTTGGTTAATCCATTGGCAAATCTCGTTCAATGAATGCGAAGATCGAGTAACGACTCGGTGCTGAGCCAGGGCGACGATCCCGTCGGCGGCCCTGCCGCCGCGCGTTCGACCAAGATTGTCGGCGTCCTGAGATGCCCGGTGGGGACGCTCGTCGGACTCGACGAGATCCAAAATATGGGCATGAGCCGCGCGTTGATTCGCGTATGCGGTATGCACCGCGATCTTCGAACGCGTCAGCGTCTGCTTGAGCTCGTGCGGACGAACGTGGGTAACCCCGCAGCCGTTCGGAGGGCTGCCGAGTAACGATCCGGCCGCCTGATCTCAGTTGCCGCCGAAGCGCGCGACGGAAGGCCCGCGCGGGCGTTTGAGCGCCCTCGACCGTAAGAACGGACTCGTCTGAACGATGCCGGTCCCGCGGAATCAACACCTGCGCTGCGCTTCGGACAAGGGCCGCCTGGGGGACGGAGGTCAGCAGGCGGCCCTCGAAGCCGCTACGATTCCGCGCCGCTGACTTACCGTGAGAATCCAAAAAAAGAGGCCGGCCGGGACGAATCCCGACCGGCCTCGCCGCGTATCAGATCCGGCTTAGCGCAGGAGCTGCAACACGCCCTGCTGGGCGGAGTTGGCCAGTGACAGGGCCGAGATGCCCATCGACTGACGGGTCGACAGCGCCTGCGAGTTGGCCGCTTCCTGGTTCAGGTCGGCGTTGGTGAGGTTCGCAGAACCGGTCTGCAGCACGTTGATGAGCTGCTTCGAAAAGTCCTGACGATTCTGCACCACCGAGAGGTTCGAGCCGAGGGTGCTCGCCGCCGAATTGAGTGCGTTGCCCGCGCCGGTCAGTGCCGTCAGCGTGCTGTTCACGTCGGAATTGAGCAGGAAGTTGCCCAGACCGTTCGCGCTGGCCGTGCTGTTCGAACCCGTGATCGCGCTCAGACCCAGGCCGCTGGCGGTGGCGTCCACCGAGGCGACATCCAGCTTGGAGCTGCCGGTGTCGTTGAACTTGACGGTCAGGTTGTTGCCCGTACCGGCGATGAGGTTCACACCATTGTAGCTCGCGTCGCTGGCAAGCTGAGAGATCTGGTTCAGAAGGTTGTTGTACTGAGTAGCCAGCGACTTACGCTGCGAAACACCGGAGACGGCGAGGTCGCTGCTGACGACCGACGTGCCGGCCGAGCCATAGTTCGACTGCTGCGTCGACGAAGACGCGAAGCCAAGCTTCGTCTCATCGGCCGCCGTGTTGAACTCGACGTCCGCCTGCGCATTCAGGACGATCTTCGTACCGGTGCTGTCGAGGGAGAAGATGGCGCCGGCACCGAACGATCCAGCCGAGGTCGTGCTCGCCGAGGAGACGGCCGCGTTGAGCGCCGAAACCGTCGCGGTGATGCTGCTGGACACCGCGGCGGAAACCGACGTGCCGTTGACGAAGAAGGTCACGTTGCCGGTCGAGGCCGTGCTGTACGCGTTCGTCGCAGTTCCGGCGGTCGAGAGCTGGGTCGAGAGCGCTTGGTTGGCGATCGACTTGGCCTGATCGACGAGTTTCTGGATCGAGGTGATGCCCTGGTTGGCCGCCTGAATCGCCTGCACGCCGTTCGACACGCCATCGAGCAAGGTGTTCAGGGACGACGAGCGGGAGTCGAGGGCCTGCGAGGTGAAGAAGTTCGTCGGGTTGTCGAGCGCTGAGTTGACCGTCTTGCCCGTCGCAAGACGGTTCTGCGTCGTCGCCATCAGGCTTGCGGTGTCCTGCAGCGAAAGCAGGTTCTGACGCGTGGCGGCCGACAGGGTGATCGAGGACATGATCTTATATCTTTCTGATTTGTGCCACCCGTTTCTCGGGTACGGCAGTAATCGCGCCGCAGAAGTTTCCCGGTGGTTAAGGCGGTACGCTTTTCCCGAGTATGCGTCCAGATCCTTAATTGATCATTGCTGCTGAAATCTAAATGATCGCGGTTTCCGATGATGTTGAGGATCTATTAACCATCTGGCGACATGACGGTCTGAGCTGTCTGGCATCTGTGAAGCCTGTTTGGAGGCGATCCAACGGGCCCCGATGTACGAAGGCATCACCGCATTCCGTTTGGAGCTCGACCGTGATCGTTGAAGCGCCTGTCGAGGTTAGCCCCCCGCCCCATCGCGCGCCGGACACGTTCCCGCACGTCGCGGTGGCAATCCCATGCGGGACGATGGTCCATGCGGATTTTGCCGTCAGCCTCGGCTCGATGATGCACGCGCTGGGCGAGATGCCGATGTCGATCGTCGTCGGGAAATCCTCGATCGTTGCGGATGCACGCAACATGGGCCTGGATTTCGCACAGAAGCACAAGGCGGATTACATACTGTTCATCGACAGCGATATGACATTCCCGCGTGATGCACTGCTGAAACTCCTGGTCCGTAACGTCGATATCATTGGAGCGACATACTCCCGGCGCACCGCGCCGTTTCACTTCCTAGGCGATATTCTGCCCGAGCAGCCAGCCGACGCTCCGAAGGGATTGCTCGAGATGGCACGTATTCCCACGGGGTTCCTGTTGGTCAAAGCTACAGTCTTCGAGCAGCTCCGGCGTCCCTATTTCCGTTTCCGGGTTGATGAGGAAGCCGGTGTCAACATCGGCGAGGATTATGATTTCAGCGACCGGGTCCGCGGATTAGGCTTCCGGATCTGGTGTGACCCGCTCCTCAGCAAGGAAATCGGGCATATTGGTGAGCAATCGTTCAAGCTCTGACCGGTACTTCAAGAGTTAACAAGAGACATCTTGTGCGGATGTTGGCCGATCCTGGACTGTCATCGGACAGATTTCGGACATAGGGTTCAGGGACATCATTGACCTCAGTTCAGTGATCCGCAGGGACGGGAAAGGCTTTCGACTCGGCTGCTTGTGGGTGTCTCCAATCCATGCGAGATCCCAACGCCGAGGAGCGCCGGTGCTGAATCGTCGATGCTGGTCAGCGGAGTCGCGTGCTGAGGTTTTGAGACAGTGAAGATCGCCATCATTACACCGTCGCGACTGCATCGTTCGACACTTGTTGGGAACGCGGGCGAATATTTTCTGGAACACGCGATCCAAAGCATCAAAGCGCAGCAGATCGAGCTTAAGCACACGGTTCATTTCTTCGTCGGCGTTGACGCAGACATCGAACTCCCCAAACACCTTGCAGATCGCGCGGATCTCACATTCGTGCGCAGTGACCGGAAGGGGCAAATTCCGGCGCTCAATGCGGCCCTGCGGGCGGTGGATGCGAGTTGGGACTATGTCGGGTTTCTCGAGGACGACGACCGTTGGCTGCCACAGTATCTCGACGTAGCCCTTCGCGCCCTCGAAGACTTTGACTTCGTTTCTTCTACACAGCTTGAGGTTGATCAAGCACTCCAGGTCGTGCGCATCAACGATTTCCCGACACCGTCCGGGTGGCTCATGCGGCGCCGCACCTTCGTGCAGGTTGGTGAGATCAGCCCGGCGTCCAAATGGCACTACGACAACGAATGGCTGGGCCGTCTGTCCCGGTCCGGATTGCGGCGCGGCCACCTCGTCGAGGCGACCGCCCCGTGGACTCTGCAGGATGCATTCCAGGTCCGGCCTTGGTTGGCCAATGTCCTACGTTTCGGTGGACCCAACGTGCATCTCGTGCGCCACAACTTCGTTCTGCCCCTCGTGAGCCGATTGGTCCATCCGGGGTCCGGCACGACGCATGTCGGCCAGGGCGGAACCGCGAAGCAGGAAAGCGAGGCCGAATACCAGCGCCTCATCGATCAGTACGGCCATATCCCCTGGTGAGGCACCAAACCGGTGGCGGTGCTGTGGCCCTCACCCCCCGGGGCCGTTCTCGTCCTGGGCTTCTTGCTTCGCTCGCGTGATGACGGCCCGGTGAAACGCGGCAAAGATTCTCCGCATCTGCGGCTGCTTGTAGGGAAAGAGGTCCACGGGATCCATGTCGTGGATGATCATGCCCGTATCGGCCTCGAAGATTAAAAGCCTTCCATCCCGATCCTCCGCGCAATCGAGGATGAGGTAGTCGAGGCCCATACGGCGGTGGATCTCGGCGAAGGCTTCCCGGTGTCGGGGCACGAAATCGTCATCGAAGGCTGCCATCGCCGCGGCCTCCGCGTTCCGCTTGGCGGGATCGTCGGCCATGCCTGCGTTCAGGTAATGGATCATCCAGTGATCGCGCAGGGCTAGGTGGCACAGGTACGGGGCACCGTCGACGAGGACGATCCTGAGTTTCCTGAAGAGGCCATCCGCGCCGCTATAGTCGCAGAACTGCGTGACGTAGAACGCCGCCGCGTCGGTGCCCGTGCAATAGTCCCTCAGGTCTTCGAGTCGATCGACCTTCTGCAGCGCATTGCCGGCATGCGTATCGATGGGGCGGATGAGGACCGGGTGGTTCAAGCCCTCCGGCAATCCGTATCCTCCGGCGATAAGATCTGATTTCGTCAGCCGCGCGATGGGCGGGATCACAACGCCATTCGCGCCGCGAAGCGCGTCTGACACGCCGTGCCGCGAGGTCTTGAGGACGTTGCGCGGCTGGTTGATGACCGGTCGATCCCAGAGCCGGGCCGCAGAGGCCAAGGCTTCCAGCGCGGGCTCATTCGCGGTGGCATAGGCGACGGCGACGATGCACACGTCGTGCGCCGGCAGGGGATGCGGAACGGCCTCGCCCGGCAGCACGAACAGGTATTCGACCCGAAAAATCGGATCGTCCAGCAGGAAATCCACCGGTGTGTTCGCCATGAGATCGCCGGCGGTGACGATCACGAGGATTCGCGTCGTGGCCTCCGGTCTGTTGCTCAACAGTGCGAAGTGTCGAACGCTGCGCAGAACTTCGCCTTGAAGCTGCGAGGCTTCGTCGAAGCGGTGCATCAGCAACAGGATGGTCGCCAAATCGAGGGCCGTTCCGGCTTCCAACGCGCCATTCTCGGATCGGGCTAGGATCGCACTAGCCCGGGCGGCCATATCCGCACCCTCAAAGGCCGCCCGGATGAGGCGGGCTGGTCCGATCATCGGACTGGGGGTCGCTCGCCCCATGGCTGGTAAGGACATCAGATCACTCCGGCCGATGGCATGCATGTCCGTAGAGGCGTCACGCCGTTGCCTGCAGGACGCGTGTGGACCAGCCCGAAGCGCGAGGAAGGATCACACGACAACCGAGCGGATGCGGCGGTCCGCTCGGAACATCAAGCCTGGACCGCCCGTCAGCTGCGCCGCGAGGACGGTGCCGCCCGCCGGAACGCGTCCGCGAGGGCCCCGCCCGAAGCTGCGTTCGCTGACGGCTGCGGACGGGCCGGGCGCGGTTGCGTCCGCGCTTCCTCCGGGCGCCGCGCCGGCGGCTCGATCGCATCGTCGAGGCGCATCGACAGCGCAATCCGTTTGCGCGGGACATCGACGCTCAGCACCAGGACGCGGATCACCTCGCCGATCCGTACGATCTCGTTGGGGGACGCGATCCGGCGGCGGGCCATCGCCGAGATGTGGACGAGCCCGTCCTGATGCACGCCGATATCCACGAAGGCGCCGAACGCCGCGACGTTGGTCACAACACCTTCGAGCTGCATGCCCGGCTTCAAGTCGCCGATCGTTTCGACGCCCTCCTGGAAGAGCGCGGTCTTGAACATCGGGCGCGGATCGCGACCGGGTTTCTCCAACTCGGCGAAGATATCGCGCACGGTTGGCAGGCCGAAACGCGGATCGACGAAGTTCTCGGGCTTCAGCTTCGCGAGCGCTTCTGCATTGCCGAGCAGGACGCGGATATCGCTTTGGGTCGCCTGCAGGATTCGGCGCACAACCGGGTAGGCCTCCGGGTGGACGCCGGACGCGTCGAGCGGGTCGTCGCCGTCACGGATCCGCAGGAATCCGGCGGAGAGCTCGAAGGTCTTCGGGCCGAGGCCCGCCACGGCTTTGAGTGCCGACCGCGCGCGGAACGGCCCGTGTGCGTCCCGGTGCGTCACGATCCGTTCGGCCAGGGCGGTGCCGAGGCCGGACACCTGCGCCAGCAGGGCAGGGGAGGCCGTGTTCACGTCGACGCCGACGGCGTTCACGGCATCCTCCACGACCGCCGAGAGCGAGCGTGACAGCTTCGCCTCACTGACGTCGTGCTGGTACTGGCCGACGCCGATAGATTTCGGATCGATCTTCACCAGCTCGGCCAGGGGATCCTGCAGCCGCCGGGCGATCGAGGCGGCGCCGCGATGGGAGACGTCGAGCTCCGGCAATTCCCGGGCGGCGATCTCTGAGGCGGAGTAGATCGAGGCACCGGCCTCCGAAACGACGACCTTGGCGAGCTTCAGATCGGGATTCTCCGCGATGATCTCGGCCGCGAGCCGGTCGGTCTCGCGGGAGGCGGTCCCATTGCCGATGGCGAGCAGCTCGACGCCGTGGAGACGGCAGAGCCGCCCGAGCGTGGTCACGGCTTCACGCCAGCGGCGCTGCGGCTCGTGCGGATAAGTCGTCTCGACCGCGACGATCCGGCCGGTCCGGTCGGCCACCGCGATCTTCACGCCGTTGCGATAGCCCGGGTCGAGCCCCAACGTCGCCCGTCCGCCGGCGGGTGCCGCCAGGAGCAGGTCCTTCAGGTTTCCGGCGAAGACCTTCACGGCCTCGTCCTCGGCGCGCTCGAACAGCCGGGAGCGCATATCCTGCCTGATCCCGGTGCGGATCTTCGTGCGCCAGGCAGTGCGCACGGTGTCGAGCAGCCACGAATCACCCGGCCGGCCGAGTGCGGCGACACCGAAACGCCGGCAGATCGCCGTCTCGAACGGCCCAGGAATGCCGGCCGTGGAGTCCTCGCCCTCCGCCGTGAAGGCGATGTCGAGCACCTCTTCGCGCTCGCCACGAAAAATCGCCAGGATGCGGTGCGAGGGCATCCGGTCCAGGCGCTCGGTCCAGGCGAAGTAGTCCGCGTATTTGGCCCCGTCCTTGTCCTTGCCCTTGCGGCAGTGAGAGACGAGCTGGCCGCTGCGCCAGTAATCCGCGCGCAGGCGCCCGATCAGGTCGGCATCCTCGGCGAAACGCTCGATCAGGATCGCCCGGGCGCCCTCCAGTGCCGCCGCCACGTCCGCGATGCCACGCTCGGCCGCCACGAAGGATGCGGCCGCCTGCTCGGGGGAACGTTCGGGATGTGCCAGGAGCGACTCGGCCAGCGGCCCCAGGCCGGACTCACGGGCGGCCTGTGCCTTTGAGCGTCGCTTCGGCTTGAACGGCAGATAGAGATCTTCGAGGCGCGCTTTCGTATCCGCCGCCGCCAGGGCCGCCGCGAGGGCCGGGTCCATCCGACCCTGGGCCTCGATGCTCTCCACGATGGCGCGGCGCCGGTCGTTGAGATCGCGCAGATAGGATAAACGCTCCTCGAGCTTGCGCAGCTGCGTGTCGTCGAGGCCGCCCGTGTTTTCCTTGCGGTAGCGCGCGATGAAGGGAACGGTCGCGCCACCGTCGATGAGCGCCACCGCTGCGGAGACCTGCGCCTCCCGGACGCCGAGTTCCTCGGCGATCAGCGCGTTCACGGCTTTCATGCAGTCTCCAGCTGACAGGCTGATGCTCGGATGGGGACTGCCTGCCGCGCCAAGCCGTCGGAAACATGGCATCCGTGCGGGCGGGCAACCTGCCGCGCGCCGAGCGATCGGGGCCCGGCGTGAGTGACAAGGCTGTGGACAAGCGCCGCGTGGCCGCCGGGCGCTCGCTACACTACCGGGCCTGATGAATATTTCAGGTCGATCAATGAATAATGCCCGGGAGCGGGACAGCCTGATCGTTCGGATGTTTGTCCCGACGTGCTGCTGAACTTGCGCCGCGTGCTATGGTGCGCACCGGATCTTGACGCCGCGCGAGGCGTGTCATCCGGATGTCACCCGTGGATGGAAGTTTTGACCGCCGCATGCTGAGAAAGGCAGGCGCCTCGTGCAGTTTGAGATACGCGAGACCAGCCGGTCACTATGGTCCTGAATTCTCTTGAACGAGACCGCCGAGACCGTCTTGGAATCCCGGCGAAGTTTTCCGTCGCGGGCGCAGGCAACCGCGGCCGCACTGGCCTTCTCGCAATTGGTCGCGCGGGCCGGGCGCACGCTGACGGGCGGCGCGCGGCAAATTGGTTTCCTGTAGACGCCTGAGACCGGTCAGGCCCGGTGGCGGATCAGGCTCACCACGCTCAGGCAGGCGATGGCGCAGCCGACGCCCATGGCGCCGAGACAGCTGATGGTGCGAACCGGTTCACCGCGGGCCAGCACGATGGCGACCGCGAGGGGCAGGAGGAGGAAGCCGAGCAGCAGGGTCATGGCGTGTTCCGGAGCGCGAGGTCCGATCGACGCCGCGGAGTCTAGGCCCGGACTGGTTAATCGGATCTGACGCGGCGCACCCCCCTGCGTCGCCGCGATGCGCGGCCGGCGCCGAAGCCAATCGCCGCCACGATGGCGAGCGGCAGCAGGACGTTGCGGCCCGACCGCGTCCGGCAGGCGCCGATGAGCGCGGCACGTCAGGCGAGCCGGACCAACCGGTCGACCAGCGTCCGATCATTCAGCAACGCCATGCGCTCGCGCGGTGTCAGCCACATCCGCACCTCTTCGACCGTCTCGGCCTCGGCGATCTTGGCAGCCGCCAGCGTCCGGTCCGGGTCGATCGCACCGCGCGGCCGGTCGCGGCCCGGCGGGAGCATCCGGGTATGGGCATCCGCGAGATCGGGGTCGGCATGAAGCGCGGAGAGGGCATCCGACCCGTCGAAGCCCCGTGCGGTGTTGCGGGCGGTCAGGGCTCCGGCGCGGACAGCGATCGCCGGGGGCGTGGCCTCTTCCGGTGTGGCCAGCAGGCGCCGCCGCTTGAGCGCGAGGCCGAGGCCGAGTTGGCCGCTGGCCCAGGAGATCGGGATGGCCAGAACCAAGCCCAGGATGGTGGGGCTCATCCAGAGGAACAGCGACGTGGCGATCGCGAAGGCCGCGCCTCCGGCCACCAGCCCCAGAACCATGTGCCAGCCGTGCCGGGACACGATATCGCGCAGCGGGATCGAGCCGTCGTCGCGCCGCTGCGGGTTCCAGCCGGTGTCGCGCCCCAGCAGGATATCCATGACCGAGCTGGACTGAATCACCATCGCCACCGGGGCCACCAGCGCGGAGAGCAGGATTTCGACCAGGCTGGACAGGATCACCCGTCCTGTGCCGCCGCAGGCCAGCCGCGCCGCGCCGTGGCGCAGGGCGACGATCAGGCCGAGGAGTTTCGGGGCCAGCAGCACCGCCATGGTCAGCCCGAACAGTTGCAGAGCGCGCACCGGGTCGAACCGTGGGAAGACCGGCGAGAAGCCGGCGCCGCCGAAATAGTCCGGCCGCTCCGTGGCGGTCTGGAGGACCAGCAGGATACCGACCACGAGTTGGAGCAGCCAGAGCGGCGACGCGAGGTAACCGGCGATGCCAGTGGCGAAGTGCTGGCGGGTCGCCGGGTGCAGCCCGGCCGCGCCGATCACCCGCGCGTGCTGCAGGTTGCCCTGCGCCCAGCGCCGGTCGCGGACCGCCACGTCGATCAGCGAGGGCGGGCTCTCCTCGTAGGAACCCTCAAGGCGGTGCAGCATGTAGACGGCCCAGCCGGCCCGGCGGATCAACGCCGCTTCCACGAAGTCGTGGGAGAGGATGTGGCCGCCGAAGGGCGGTTTACCCGGCAGATCGGGCAGGCCGCAGGACCCGGCAAAGGCGCGGGTCCGGATGATGGCGTTGTGGCCCCAGTAATTGCCGTCCCGGCCGGACCATGCGGCGAGGCCAGCGGCGATCACAGGTCCGTAGATCCGCGCGGCGAATTGTTGGAGGCGGGCAAACAACGTGTTGCGATTGATAATCAGGGGCAACGTTTGGATGATGCCGGCATCCGGATCCGCCTCCATGGCGGCGGCGAGTGCCACGATGGCCGGCCCGCTCATCAGGCTGTCGGCGTCGAGCACGAGCATATGGTCGTAGCGTCCGCCCCAGCGCGTGACGAAGTCGCCGATGTTTCCGGCCTTCCGGTGATGGTTCTTAAGTCGGTGACGATAGTAGAGGCGCGCATCCGGCCCGAGCCGCGCGCGCAGGTCCAGGAATGCGCGCTCTTCCGCGATCCAGGCATCGGGCTGCGTCGAGTCCGACAGCACGAACCAGTCGAAGTGCCGTCCAAGACCGGTGGCCTCGACCGCCTCCTGCATCGCCTCGACGCCGGCGAAGGTGCGGGCGGTGGCCTCATTGTAGACCGGCATGAGGATGGCGGTCCGGGTTGAAAGCCCGGCCGGTATCGCCGGCGCCCGCTCGCGGCGCAGCAACACCGCGAAGCCGAGCAGCGCGCTCGTGAAGGCCAAGGCGATCCACGAGAAGGTCAGGCAGAACAGGACCACCAGGGCGAGCTGGAGCCCGGTCGGACTGCCGGAGACCGACACGGTCTCGACCATCTGCCAGCCGCCATAGGCGGTGAGCGCCAGCGCGCCGCCGAAGACCCAGAGGCGTGCGAGCCAGGGCGTCCGCGCCGGGCGCGAAGGCCTATGGCGCGCGGCCGGATCCCAATGCGCGAGGTTCTGGACCGGCATCGCCAGCGGAGCCTCGGGCGGCAGCCCGAAAGCGGATGCCGGTGCGGCCGTCTCGGGCTCCGCCTCGGATAGGACCTGGGAGTGGGAGATCGTCTCGTCCGATTTCACGGCGCTGGCTGAACCTCGGTAACGTCGTGGCGAAGGCGTCAGGGTGTCCACCGGAACAGCCATGTCTCGCTGGCCCGGGCTTGTCCGCGCCGGAGCGCGAGACGCAATTCACTCGCCCGTTCGTTGCCGGGATCGAGCTCGAACAGGATCCGCAGGGTCCTGCGATCGGGGTAGCGGTATTGGTCCTGCCGGGTGATCGTACCGGCCGAGGCGCTGAGATCGACGTCGATGTCGCCCGGCCCGAACAGCGTGTCACCCTGGAAATCGACCGCGAAGAGGCGCCGGTTGCCGGCACTGCCGTGGCCGCATCGGCTGTCGATGACCCGCGCGATTTCGGGCGGCAATGGATCAGGCCATCCCTTCGACCAATGCTGGCGGCAGAGGAACCGCATCTCCCCGCCCTTGGCGAGCTTCGCCTTGGGACGCCAATAGGCGAAGATGTTTTCGTTGAGTTCGGAATCGCTCGGGATCTCGAGCAGCGTCACGGCGCCCTCGTTCCAATCGTCCAGCGGCTCCAGCCACAGGGACGGGCGCTGCTCCCAATGGCGCCGGTCGTCGTCGAAATCGTGGTATGCCCGGGCCCGCTGCATCAGGCCGAAGCCCTTGGGTGCCCGGTCAACGAAGGCCGAGACCTGTAGCGTCTCGGGATTGTGCACCGGGCGCCAGATCGGCTCGCCATAGCCATTGTGGATCGCCAAACCCTCCACCGAGAAGGCTGCGGCCCGCAAATCGTCGACACGGCGCCGGTCGAGCGGTCCGAACAGATAGCTCCCCTGCATGCCGCCGAGCCCGATATGGTCGAGGTCGGCCCGGGCGAAGACCGTGCCGTCGATCCCAGCCACCGAGGCCTCGCGGCCCGGGGTCAGGGTCAACTTGAATGCCGCCGTGGCGGATTCCGATTCGGCCAGTGCGTGGACGATGATCGGCTGTCCGGGCGCTGGCGTCTCGATGAACAGGGCCCGGAACAGGGGGAACTCTTCCCCCCGCGCATCGGCCGGTCGCAGGGCCAGCGCCCGGGCGTTGATCCCGAAATCCTGTCCCTCTGCCACGAGTCGGAAGAAGGAGCCGCCCTGGAGCAACGCGAAATCCGCCAGCGCGCCCCCATCGGAGAACCGTGCGCGCAACCGGAGCCCAGAGAAGGCGGTCTCGGCGTCGAGGTCCGGCAGGTCGATGCCGGGGGCCGAGAACGATGCCTTGTCGTAGGAGATCGGCGTTACGAGCCCGTTCTCCACCAGGAATAGCGAAACCGGGGTATCGAAGATCGAGCCTCGCAGCAGCGGCTCGAGGCTGTAGCCGATCCCTTGATCGGCCCAGATCGCCCGCCCTTCGACCGGATGGATCGCCTCATAGGCGTCACGCGAGAGATTCTTCAGGACGGCCGGGAGATCTGCGGTCTTCGGGCCGGTATAGGGGGCCTTGGCGCGTGCGCGGGCCAAATCTGTGAGCGTGTTCGCCTCGAACGCCTCGCCGGCGCCTGGAAGCGTGGGGACCTTCTCCGCATCGGCTGCCATCGCCACCGGGGACCAGGATCCCGCGGCCGCACCCAGCGCGCCGGCGAGGACGACGCGGCGTGTCAGGGCAGCGGGCTGGCGGATCGGGTTCATCATACGGCCGTCGTTCTCTCGTATCTCTCGCCGTTCCCGATCCTGCGGTCGTCGGGGCGGGTTCCCGGATCAGGGTCCGATGCGCGCTCCGCGACCGGCGCGGCGGCGTTCCAGACGGGTGTGTATACGGGCGGGCCGTCTGAACCCAGGGTTAAGCAGGCGATCGAACTGCAAGCCGCTCCGTTGACTTACCGCAAGCCGGCTCTCTAATTCGGCTGACCGTATGGAAGCGGGGGAGGCAGCATGGGGTCGTTGCGAGTCACGGGCCACGGCGTGGATCTCGGCGAGAGTCTGCGCGGTCGCGTCGAGGAGCGGATGTCCGCGATACAGTCCAAATATCTCGACTCGCATATGAGCGATGCTTGTACCGGCCATGTGACGCTGCGGCGGGATGGGAGCGCCTTCCGGACGGATTGTGTGCTGCATCTCGTGTCTGGACTGACCATCGAGGCGAACGGGTTCGCGCACGACGCGCGGTCGAGCTTCGAGCAGACGGCGGAGCGCTTGGAGACCCGGCTGCGCCGGTACAAGCACCGCCTGAAGCAGCACGCTACCGGGCCCGGCGACGATGCGGCGGTCGAGGCCGCCTACGCGGTTCTGGCGGCTCCGGACGACGAGGACGATGAGCCGGCCGACGAGGACGCCCACCCGCCGATCGTGGCGGAGAGCACCCGCACGCTGCAGCGCCGCACCATCGGCGAGGCTGTGACGGCCCTCGACATGACAGGATCGCCAGTGCTCGTGTTCGTCCACGCTGGCACCGGGCGCGTCAACGTCGTATACCGGCGCAGCGATGGCGCGATCGGCTGGGTGGACCCGCCGAACGCCGTCGATTGACGGGTCGGGAGGAACAGAGCCGGAACCGGCCTGTTTCCCGGTCGATTGGTGGGCAGGGGCGCGGCCGAGCGGCCGTCGGCGCCCCCGCAACGAGGCCCGTCCCTACCGGGCGGGCGACGGGGCAACGGTCGTTCGATGCCAATTCTGGAATTCCTCGACCCCGAGTCGGTCGTGCCGTCGCTGCGCGCGCGGGCCAAGAAGCAGGTCCTCCAGGATCTCGCTGCCCACGCCGCGCGTCGCCTGCCCGCGCTCGGCGAGCGCCCCATCTTCGATACGCTGCTCCAGCGGGAGCGGCTGGGATCGACCGGCATCGGCGACGGCGTGGCGATTCCCCACGGTAAGCTCCCCGGTCTCGACCGGCTCTTCGGCCTGTTCGCACGATTCGACCGGCCGGTGGATTTCGAGGCGCTGGACGGCCAACCAGTGGATATCGCGTTCCTGCTGCTGGCCCCCGAGGGCGCCGGTGCCGATCACCTCAAGGCCCTCGCGCAGGTCGCCCGGGTCCTCCGGGAGCCAGGCATGTTGGCGCATATCCGTGCGGCCCGGGATGCGGGTGCGCTGTACGCCCTCCTGACCCGCTCCACGGCGCCGCAGGCCGCCTGATGTCGCCCTATCGAATCGCCGTACCTCTGGCCCTCGTGTGCGGCCTGGCGGGTTCGGCCCGGGCGCAGGGCGAGACGACCTGCGCCCGCGACCTGCTCGTCGCGCAGTCGATGCAGCGGCAGGCGATCGACCAGCTCGAACAGGCCGACGGGGACGATGCCAAGAACTGCCGGGTCTGGCGGCGGCACGTCGAGACGATGCGCCGGGTCTCGGGCGTCTATGGCCGCTGTCTCTCCGGATCGGAACGCGCAGAGCGCCTCGCCCAGGTCCAAGGTTCGGATCGCGAGTTCTCGGCGGCCATCAAGGCGCGGTGCCGCGGTCAGTAGCGCCCCACCGGCATGCGCGACCTCAGTCCACGCCGCGCATCGCCAGGGGCTCGGCGACCATCTTCACGGGCTTGCCGCGCCCGATCAGGATCGCTGCCCGCGACCGTTCCGGATCCGCCTCGAACCGCGTGCGAACCCAACTGGCCAGGAACTTCACATACTCGGACGCGACAAGCTTGGCCGCGGGCGGGCTTTGCCACCAGCGGTCGGCATCGAACGCTTCGGTGACGACCGGGTGGGGCAGGATGCGGTCGCTGTCCAGCAGGGCGTGATCCAGCTCGATCAGCGTGCGCGGCATATGGTAGTTCGAGGTGACCACCGCGACGGTGTTGAAGCGATGGGCCCGCATCCAGCGGCGCGTCTCGATGGCGTTGCCGATCGTGTTGCGCGCCCGGTAGTCGAGGTCGACGCAGCAGGCGATGAGGGCGCGCTGCGACGGATTCAGCCGGGCGATCTCGTCGCGGCTGGTGCGCTCATTGACCCCCGTGATGAGGAGGCGCCGTCCGTAGCCGTTGGCCAGGAGGTCGATCGCGTCGCCGACCCGCTGCGCCCCGCCGGTCAGCGCCACGATTCCATCGACCCGGTCGGTCGGTGTCCGCTCGTGCCGGGCCAGGGTGCCGACGAAGATCAGGAAGCCGGCGAACAAGGTCAAGGTCGCGAGACCCGCTCCGAGACCGCAGATGCCGAGCGCCACGCGTCGCCGCTTGCGTGGCGGCGACGGGCGGGGGCAGTCCCGCTGGTGCCAGGCCCAGCCGACGACGTCGGTCGTCAGCGGATCCGATGCGCGCAGCATACGCGTGCTCATCCTCCGGAGGATCGGCTTCGATTGCGGCGGCCCGGAGGCGGCGCGAAAATCCGAATCCACACCGCAACGATAAGGTTTCCGGATTGTAAATCCGTGCGTCGGATCCGCAATGTCCACGCTGTCGGAGAGGATGCGGCAAGCGTCAGGCGAGGAAACGTCGCACGGTGATGCGCGAGACGACACCCGTGACGAGCGAGGCGATGACGCCGATCAGGAGGACGCTGGCGTAGCCGCGCAGCCCGATCTGGAAGGCGCCGAACAGGGCTTCGACCTCCTGACCCGCCGGGCCCGATCGCGCCGCCCGGGCCAGCAATCCCCCGACGACGAAGAACAGGATCGCGAGCCCCGCTCCGATGGCGCCGCCACGTAGGCCGAGGCCGAAGAAACGGCGCTGGAAGGCCCGGGCGATGTAGTCGTCGTCGGCGCCGACGAAATGCAGCACCTCCACCACTTCCCGGTTGCTGGCCATCGCGCCCCGGGTCGCGAAGGTAACGGCGAGGCCCGTCGCCACGAGGACGAGAATCACGAGTCCGATCCCGATGCCCACGAAGGCGCTGGCCGCGGTCGAAAGCCGCTGGAGCCAGAGGGCGTGATCATCGAGGCTCGCGACCCCCGGCAGCGCTTCCAGAAGCCGTGTGCGCAGCCGCTTCAAGTCGGCGCCCTGGCCGTTGCCGAGCTTGAGCGCGATGAGCCGCGGCACCGGCAGGTCCGAGAGGTCGAGCCCGCTGCCGAGCCACGGCTCGAGCAGCCGCTCGGCTTCGGCTTTGGAGAAGACCCGCGTCTCGGCGATGCCCGGCTCCGCCCTGGCGATGCCCGCGGCCCTGGCCACGTCGCCATCGACGTCGCGCCCCGGCCCCGGACGGATCTGGATCGTGACTTCCTGGGCGACGTCGCCCTGCCACTGGCTGGCATTCGCTGCCACCATCTCGGCCGCCCCGGCGCAGAGGCCCGCCAAGAAGGTCAGGATGGCGATGACCGCCGCCAGGGAGCGCCCGGCCGCCGTGTCGGTGGGCACCAGCGGGGCGTTGCGGCGAAGGTTCGCCGGGACCGCCGGGACCGGGGCGCCGGTCAAGGGCTCGGGTCGCGCCCGCGGGATCGCCTGTGTGCTCATTCCTCGATCCGAAGGCGCCCGTCGCCCAGCACCATCCGGCGGGCGTCGACCGTGTCCATGATGCCGAAATCGTGGGTGGCGATGATGACCGAGGTTCCGAGCTTGTTCAGCTCCAGGAACAGCCGCAGCAACCGCCGCCCGAGCCCCGGATCGACGTTGCCGGTCGGCTCGTCGGCGAGCAGCAGGTCGGGCCGGGCGATCAGCGCCCGCGCGATGGCGGCGCGTTGCTTCTCGCCGCCGGAGAGGAGCGGCGGCAGCGCGTGCATGCGCTCGCCGAGGCCGACCCAGCGCAGTAGCTCCACCACCTCGGCCCGATAGCTCGTCTCCGCGCGGCCCTGCACGCGCAGCGGCAGCGCCACGTTCTCGTAGGTTGTCAGATGGTCGAGCAGGCGAAAATCCTGGAAGACGACGCCCATCCGCCGGCGCAGCCCCGTGAGCGCCTTCGCGGAGATGCCGCTCACTTCCTCGCCGAACACCGAGACGAGGCCGCGGGTCGGCCGCACCGAGAGCAGGATCAGGCGCAGCAGCGTCGTCTTGCCGGCGCCCGACGGCCCCGTGAGGAACTGGAACGAGCGCGGGGCAATGCGGAAGCTCACGTCCGACAGTACCTCCGGCCCGAGGCCGTAGCGCATGCCGACATTCTCGAACTGCACCACCGGCCGTTCAGCGCCGGGCAGCAGGCTCTTCATGTTCGCCTGTAGGTTCAAGGCCGTGCCGTGTCTCGCCGATCCCGCTTCCCGGCATCGCCGGATCGGAGGGCGTTTTCAAGGCCAGCGCGATTTCACCGCCGCTTAACCCTGTTCGGCCACACTTTCTCAAGCGAATTCACTTTCCGGCTCAGGTTCAGCCGGCTGATGCGAGTATGGCGCGTATGCTGATCGTCTGCCCGAGCTGCGCGAGCGCCTATCAGATCGAGGCCGGAAAGGTCGGGCTGGAGGGCCGCTCGGTCCGGTGTGCGGCGTGCCGCGAGACGTGGTTCCTTACCCCGGCCGACGTGCTCGCCGGACACGAGTCCGAACTCGCCGCCAAGGAAGAGGCGGATCCGGTCTCGGACACAGCCTGGGAGGAGGCTGCGGCCGCTGTGCGGCAAGCCTCCGATCTCCCGATTCCCGCGATCCCTCTGCGACCGTTCCCGCGCGCGAAGATCCGACCCTCGGCTGGCCTGTCCCCATCCCTCGCTTTCGGACTTGCACTCCTGGCAGCGTTGCCGCTCGCCTGTCTGGCCCGCGCCAGCGTGGTTCGGATGGTCCCGCAGGCCGCCGCGTTGTTCGCGCGCATCGGCCTTCCGGTGAACGTACGCGGCATCGAGATCCGCGACGTCGTGGCGTTCAGCAACCCCGCTGAAGAAGGCCAGACGGCGGAGCTCGTGGTCGAAGGCGATCTCGTCGGGATCGCGCGCTCCGACGTTCCGGTCGGAGCGCTCAACGCCGAGATTCGTGATGCAGCCGGTCGCGTTCTCCGGACCTTTTCCGTTCCTGCGCCGCGGGCAGTCCTCGGGCAAGCCGAGGCCGCCCGCTTTCGCGGCAGCTTGGCAAATCCGCCCGCCGACGGACGCGCGATCGTCGTGCGGTTCGCCAGTGCCGAGCCCAACCGGAGGGAGGCCCGACTTGCAGTCGATCAGCGCTGAGCACGTCGCGGAACTCGACCGACACGTAAAGGACAGATATTTTTGTCTTTTAACAGGCATGTAAGCTATACATGCGTTTAGGAAGCCTTGTTCTCGAAGCTGCAAATCGAATGACAAGATAATCACAGACGAAATAGATCGGGAGATAAATATAAACAGCGTCTTAGGAGGCGCATATTCGATAAATACTAGTTTTGTTCAACAGTATTGTAGGTATCTTGCGGTATAATAATCATTGGATCAAAGCAAATATAATTTGTGGATAAATCCGCCGGGAGACGACTATCATATGTCCCATGCAATTCCATTGAGTGGCAATACCATGAGAACCCGATCGAAGGTTTGCGAATTATGGTGACTTGGCTGTTGTATTGATCTTACATCTTATGAACGAATTTATAATCTATTGATTCTAGCCGCTGGATCTGAAACGCTCCTGCTGCTGACGTATCGCCGAAAGGCCATGCGCCTGAGATCGAGATGCGTAAAGCTGATCTGCCGTGAGCGCCAAGACAACCATTCCGGTCTTCTTCGGAACAACCGAAGTCGTGGAGGAAAAGCGGGCGTTCGATTTCTGGCGTAGCACCGTCATGGCGGCTGCGGACCTGGAGCGCCTCGATCTGGATCGGCCGTTCACCGCGAGCCGTATGATCGCGACATCACCGCATGGGGGTGTCTTCCACACGGTCAGCCGGCCCTATAGCCTGGAGCGCACGCCCAATCATGTCCGCCGTGATGGTCGCGACGACGTCGGCATCTTGCTGGTGCTGAAAGGTCGCGGCTACATCGAGCAGGGCTACAACGGGTCCCTGCTCGGCGCGGGCGACATCTCGTTCCAGACCTGGGCGCGGCCGGGCGGTGGCGGGGGATTGAGCGATTTCGAGGAGATCCGACTGACCGTGCCACGCGCCACGTTCGTCTCGCAGATCGGAAACCTTCCGGATTTTGCCGGGAGCAAGATCGCGGCGGGTCCGCTCAACGACCTCTATGGCGCCTATATGCGAGCCTTCGCGGCTTCGGTCCCCAACATGACCGAAGCGGAGACCGGTATCGCCATCGAGAGCGCGCTTCACTTGCTGCGCGGCCTCATCCATGGACATTCATCGCGGGCCGACAACGAGCTGTCATCGAATGCGTTGCGCTCTCTGGCACTGGCCCGGATTGAGCGTTGCCTCCACGATCCCGAGTTCGGGCCGGCGAGCTTGGCGGCGGATCTTCGCGTCTCGCGCAGCCGGCTCTACGCAGCCTTCGCCGGAGGGGAGGGGATCGCGGCCACGATCCGGAACGCGCGTCTCGACCGTGCGCATGACCGGATTGTCCGCGTGCGGAAGCCGGGGCTCAAGATCGCACCGATTATGGCCAGTTGCGGCTTCACGGATACCGCTGCCTTCAGCCGCGCCTTCCGCCAGCGGTTCGGCTTGTCGCCCAGGGACTTCCTCGCCCAGAATGGGAACTGACCGCTTCAGCCTCGCCCGCTCCCCGCATCGATCACGGAACGCTGGGCCGGTGCCGTATCGATCGTTCTGCTGAGCGACTGCGACAGCGTCTCCCACAGGCGAATCACCGCGACGCCGACCCGCGCGATGCGGATTTCCCGTGGCAACCGGCTGGGGCCTATGGGCCGATAGGCAAGACGGGGGCTGATGCGCTCGGCTTCCGCGATCGCGTGGCCGAGAGGGAGAGCCGCAATACGACTCGCGTCGTCCGCACCGATCCGAAGGCTGCGCGCCCAAGCGTGACTCCGGTCGAGCAGGCCATGGTTGTGCAGGCGCCGAAACCGCCGCCGCCACAAGTAACGGCGCACCGCCCGTGGGAAGGCTTCCATGCGCGCGTCGCAGAGCGCGTCGGGCTCCTCGCATCGGGCGCGGATCGTATCGGCGACGCCGCCGGGGGCCCGGCCTGCGAGGCGAGCCGAGATGGTGACGCAAACGTCGGTGGCATGGCGGACCCGCAAGCCCTGCGTGATGAGCCGCGCGATGAAGGCGCCGTCCTCGCCGAGGGGGATCTCGGGCATGCCGCCCACCGCGCGATAGGCCGAGCGCGTCACCGCCAGCGTCGCGCCGATGGCGGTGCGATGACAGGGCCAGGGATCGTGCGGGTCCGGATCGATCCGGGCCTCGGCCTCGGTGATGAGCGCGTCATAGAGATCCTCTAGGCGACCGCGCGCGGGGAGGGACGGCGGCAGCAGCGCCGCCTCGGCGGCGTCGAGTTCGACGCGTCCCGCGACCGCATCAGCGCCGGCCCGGATCGCGGCCCGGTTCCGGGCGACCCAATCCGTCGGCACTCGGCTGTCGGCATCGGTCGACAGGATGATCCCCGCCTGTCCCGCATCTTCGAGCCAGGCGGCGGCGGCATCCATCGCACGCCGTCGGGCCCAGCCGGCATGCGCACCCGCGAAGTTTTCGACCAGGACGCGCACCGGGAGCGACAGGCTCGGCACCAGCGCGGTGACGATCTCGACTGTCCGATCCGTGCAGTTGTTGAGGAATAGGACGAGCCCGAGGCTTCCCGGGACGTGGCCGACTTGCGCGTCGATCGCGCGGAGACAGGCGGCGATCCGCTCCTCCTCATTGCGCACCGGCACGGCGATAACCGCGTCAGGCGTCGCTGCGGCAAGGTTTGGAACGCGTGTCACCAGCCCACTCCTTCGGACCGGGTCGGTTCGTCACGGTCCACGGAGCGATATGGCGGGCGCTGGCTGAACGAATCCGGAAGCGTTTCCCGGTGGGGCCTTCAGAGAGTTTTCTCGACCAGACCCTCGATCCATTCCGGCTGGGTCTCACCCACGGAACGACCGACCTCCTTCGCACCCTTGTAGGCAATCAGGGTGCTCTGGGTGCGGACATCCAGGCGTTTGAGGAGCGACTTCTGACTGTCGAAGTCGATATCGAAGATCTGCAGGTCCTTGAAACGCGGCTCATCCGCCAGCTTGGCGAGAATCGGCTTCTGCGTCCGGCAGATCGGACACCAGGGCGCGCTGACCACGATCAGGATCGGTCGGCCACTCTGCTGTGCGGCCTCGAAGGCGGCATTCGAGAACGGCAGCGCTGCGGCCGCGATCGCCGGGGCGAGGCGGGCGGTCAGGAGTGGGCCGAACGCGGCTACAGCGGCCAGAACGATGATGTGGCGGCGGGTTTTCATGGCGTGTCCTCCCGGACGACCCGTTCCGTGGAGGCGGCGGGCTTTCCAACCCCGATAACCGATCATGCCGGAAAAGTTGTGCCGTTCCGTCGATCCGAAAACCGGAAAGCGTTGTAAGCCCATCACATCATCGAGACGGGCCGCTATCCCGGTCCTCGGCCACGAGGGTCGCGATGTCCGCGGCATCGACCGCCTCCATCGGCCGGCGGATCCGTAACGCCCGGGTCGGAGCGCCCACGCGCATCACCAGCACGATGGTCTCCATGTCGGGGCAGCCGGGATCGGCGCACGCCATCTCGTTCACCGCGAGGGTGTCGGCTTCATCGAGATCAAGCGCTGCACGCAACGCCTGCTTCAGGCGCGCGGCGGTCTCGGCGCGCTCCGCCGAGCGGGTCCGCCACGCCTTGAGGCTCACGAAGGCCATGTCGGGTGCGTTTCTCCGTATCCGCGCCGCATCGGACCGCGGCGCCTGCGCCCAGCCCGTGCGATCCAGAGTGTTGCGGCAGCAAATGACGGTCAAGCGCGGTCGCGCAAGCCTGTCCTGAAACCAAATCCGTGCTCGATGGTCATGCAGTGCGGCACCTCGCAAGATTCGGCCGTCCCAGCGGTCTGCCGACTCGACAGCGTAGCGGACGTTCTGTGAGGTGTGCCGGCGTGCACAGAGGATATGGGATCTTGCGACCCTGGCGGGACGGACCGAACGACCGGCGGAATTACCATCACGGCAATCTGAAGGAGGCGCTCATCGAGGCCGCGCGTCGCTTCATCGCCGAGCGTGGGATCGGCGGCTTCACGTTGGTGGATGCCGCACGCCTGGTTGGGGTGACGCCGGCGGCGCTGTACCGGCATTTCCGCGGGCGCGAGGCGCTGCTGGAGGAACTCGCCGGGCGCGGCTTTGCCGAACTCGCCGCACGACTGGCGCGGGCGCTGACATCGCGCGGCACGCCGCTGGAGCGGTTCACCCGCATGGGTGAGACTTACCTCGCTTTCGCCGAAGAGGAGCCGGCCTACTACGCCGCCATCTTTGAAACCCGTGGCTTGGCGGCCGAACTCACCGACAGCGAGCCGGCGCCGGGTTCGACCCCGCGGCCGAGCCCGTTTGACCTCCTCGTCGAGGCTCTTCAGGCAACCTTTGCCGACGGGTTCGGCGGTGTCGCGCCCCGCTTCATCGCCCTCGAGGTCTGGGCACTCGCCCACGGGCTCGCGACCCTCTCGGCGGCGGGCCATCTGCCGCGTGGCCCGGGCTTCCCGGACAAGTACGAGTTGCTGCGTGCGGGCGTCCTCGCCCTCGTCCACGGGGTGGCCCGGCCTGGGGAGCATGGGTCCGGTTCCAGCCGGCCTTGAAAGGTGCCACCGACACCCGCATGTTAACCGCGTTCACATGAACAGCGGAGCACTGCCGTGACCTCTCAAACATCCTCCCCCTGGGCGACCGGCCGGCTCCGCCGATCCGGTCCCTTCCCGCGCCGCTCGCTGGAAATCGGCGCGATCGTCGTCGGCTTCATCTATTGGTGGCCCGTTGGCCTCGCTCTGGTCGCCTGGAAGCTCGCCGGCTATCCGGCCTTCGCCGAGCTGCGCGACACGGCGCGCCGGACACTGTCCGATTTCGAAGGCGCGCGGCCGGTCTCGCGCTTCGCCCGGGCCTTCGAGGCGGCGAACCGGCGCGACAGCACCGGCAACGCGGCCTTCGATGACTACCGTCGCGCGGAGCTCGACCGGCTGGACGCTCAACGGCGTGCGCTCGAAGAGGAGAGCCGGGCCTTCGCGGCGTTCGTGGAGGAGCTGCGCCGGGCCAAGGACCGTGAGCAGTTCGATGCCTTCATGGCGAAGCGCCGGAGCGAGGGGGGCGAAAGCCGTTCTGTCTGACGCAGCGTTTCGGCCTTGAGAGTTGGGATGCACGTCCCAAACGACCGCCGGGCAGAGTGACCCGCCCGGCGGTCACTGCGTCAGGCGGCGCGAATGCCGGCCAGGAAGCGATCGACCTCCGCGGTGAGATGCTCCGACTGGCGTGACAGCTCGGAGGCCGCGGTCAGAACCTGATCCGCCGCGTGCCCGGTCTCCTCGGCCGCGCCGGCGACGCGGACGATGTTGCTCGTCACCTCTTCCGTGCCAGCCGCTGCCTGGGTGACGTTGCGGACGATCTCCTGCGTGGCCGCCCCCTGCTGCTCGACGGCGGCGGCGATCGAGGTCGCCACACCGTTAATCTCGCGGATGCGGGCCGTGATCGTGCCGATCGCGCTGACCGCCTGCCCCGTCGAGGCCTGAACCCGCCCGATCTGGTCGGAGATCTCTTCAGTCGCCTTGGCGGTCTGTTCGGCCAAAGCCTTGACCTCGCTGGCTACCACCGCGAAGCCCCGGCCAGCCGTGCCGGCGCGAGCCGCCTCGATGGTGGCATTGAGCGCCAACAAGTTGGTCTGCCCGGCGATCGACGAGATTATCCCGACGATATCCCCGATGCGCGCCACGGCACCGCTCAGTTCCTGGACAAGTGCGCCGGTGTGATCGGCCTCGCCTGCCGCGATCTGGGCGAGCTTGGTCGAACCATCGACCTGGCGACCAATCTCCTGGACGGAGGAGCCGAGCTGTTCCGCAGCGGCCGCCACCGTGTTGACGTTGGAGCCGGCTTCCTCCGCGGCCGCCGCCACGGTGGTGGATTGGGCCGAGGTCTGCCTGGCCATGGCTGACATCGAGCCTGCTGTAGCCTGCAACTCGGTGGCAGAGGCCGAGACTTGGCCGACGATGTCGCCGACTGCCTCGGCGAACTGGTCGGCCATCTGGCGCATGGCGAGCTTACGCTGTTCCTCGACCGCTTGGCGTGCCTCGGCCGCTTCCGTCTCCAGCCGCCGGTTGCGGAGCAGATTATCCTTGAAGACCTGCACGGCCGCTGCCATCGCGCCGATTTCGTCATGGCGGTTGCGGTAAGGGACCTCCGTATCGGCCTCGCCATCCGCGAGCTTCGACATGGTCTGGGTCATGGTCTGGATCGGCCGTGAGATGTGGAGCAAGCCGAAGATCGCGGCACCCAGGGCCGACGCGATGGCGAGCGTGATGCCGACGACCGCTGTCAGGGTGGCTGAGTTTGCCTTGTCCATCGCCGCTCCGGCGTCCCGCGATGCGATCACCTCGTCGTGGCTCACGAGGCGCGCCAGCGTTTTGCGGGCATCGTCGTAGACCGCCACGGATTCGGCCTTGACCAAGATCGCTATGGCATCCTGTTGGCGCCCCGCCTCCATGAGGCGCCGCGCCTCGTTGTCCACCTGTTCGAATTTGCTCCAGGACAGCGCGAAGGCGTCGTATAAGGCCCGCTCCTCCGGCGTGACGATCAGAGGTTCATAGGCGTTTCGTGCCTCGCGAAGCTGTGCGTGCGTCGCGGCGAGGTTGACATCATTCTCCGCCCGCTTCTCCGGCGTGGTCGACAACAGGATCAGCCGGTATTGCTTGATGCGGACCTCGGAGGCGGCCACCTCGATCGCGCCGATCCTCTGGACGGACGGTAACCAGTTGGTGGCAAGCGTTGTCGTCGATCGGCGTATGGCGCCTACGTCGAGGAGGGATAGGATGCCCTGTGCCGCCGAGATCAGCGCAAGAATACCGAACAGAATCGTCAGAGTAGCTTTGAGTGATAGATGGAGGCGCATAGCTCGTGCTGATCCAGAGGAATGCGGGATGCTTTCGGCAAGCGATGAAGCGACGGACCCCACTTAGAACAACGCCCGCATTCAGCAAGCCATGAACGTTGATTTGTGCAGACATCGTGCCGCCGCGAAACACTATATTTAGCGCCTATTGCAGGTGTTGTACTGAATAAATTCGACAAACGGCGTGTCTATAGAAGATTCAAACGCGCAATATTTCGGTTTATCGGTGTTTTAAGTTTATAAAATATCTTTTCTCCTGCGCGCGAATGAAAAAATTTTTGCGCCACGCAGCAGCGAAAAGTATCTCAGATTGGATTGAAAATCGTTCTCGAGATGACGTTCCGGATTTTTGTGCATCTAAACGGAGAAATATTGGGATGTATCTGGCGCCTTGGAGCGGGATCGCGCCTCCGGCTGTCCAGCTGACGGCATGGCGCGACACAGCTGCGTGGACCCTGCCCGTAGCCCAACCGATTCTCGTCGAGGTTGCGATCTAGCTGGTCGCTCGAAAGTTGCGCACACGCTTGGGGTCCTGCATTGCTACGCAGGCTTGAGCGGAGAAGTTGGACCATGCCGATGGGTCGGGTCACCGTGGTGGATCACCCGCTTGTGCAGCACAAGCTGACATACCTGCGGGACAAGAATCGCTCGACCAAAGGTTTCCGGCAAATCCTGAATGAGATCGGGATGCTCCTGGCCTACGAGGTGACGCGTGATCTGCCGTTGGAGCCCGTGACGATCGAGACGCCGCTGCAGCCGATGGAAGGCCGGCAGATCCAGGGCAAGAAGCTGGTCCTCGCGCCGATTCTGCGCGCCGGCGTCGGGTTCCTCGATGGCATGCTGTCGCTCGTTCCCTCGGCACGGGTCGCCCATGTCGGCCTCTACCGGGATCCAGACACACTCGAGGCGGTCGAGTACTATTTCAAGGCCCCGTCGGACCTCGCCGACCGGACTGTGCTCGTGCTTGACCCGATGCTCGCCACCGCGAACTCGGCGATTGCAGCCCTCGACCTTCTGAAGGCCCGGGGCGCGTCCGACCTGCGATTCGTGTGCCTCCTGGCCGCACCGGAGGGGCTCGCCAAGTTCCAGGCGGCCCATCCTGACGTCCCGATCTGGACAGCGGCGATCGACAGCCACCTGAATGATCATGGCTACATCGTGCCCGGTCTGGGCGATGCCGGAGACCGGATGTACGGGACCCGGTGACCTCGATCCCGTCCGACCGACGCGATGCCGCTTGGCCTTATCGCGTTCGGGCCCCGATCCGCGCCCGTCCCGCCACCTTGCCGAGCACCCGCGAGAGTTCTTCGACCGAGTAGGGCTTCTGGATCAAATCGAAGCCGTGGACGCCCTCCTGGGCGAGCACATGGCTGTAGCCCGAGGTGAGGACGACGGGCAGATCCGGCAGGCGCTGCTCCAACGCCCGGGCCAGGGCGATCCCGCCCATGCCGGGCATCACCACGTCGGAGAACACGGCATCGAAGCGGAACGGGACCTTCTCGATCTCGACGAGCGCCTCCTCGGCGTTCGTCGCCCAGACCGTGCTGTGGCCGAGATCCTCCAGGATCTGCGTGGCGAACCGGCCGACATCCAGGTTATCCTCCACGACGAGGATGCACAGGCTGGCGCCTTCGAGGTGGCGCTCGTCGCGCGCGCCGGCATCAGCCTTCTCGGGCGCCCGCTCGACCTGCGGCAGGTACAGGGTGAACGTGGTGCCCGCGCCGGGCTTGCTCGCCACATCGACGTCGCCGCCGGATTGCTTGGCAAAGCCGAACACCTGCGATAGCCCGAGCCCGGTGCCCTTGCCGATCTCCTTGGTGGTGAAGAACGGCTCGAAGATGCGCGGCAGCACGTCGGGGGCGATGCCGATCCCCGTATCGGACAGCGAGACGGCCGCGAAGGTGCAGCGCGAGCCTGCGTGACCGCGGATCGCCGGCATCGGCCGCCCGCCCAGGAGCCTGAGCGTCAGGGTGCCTTGCCCGCCCATCGCATCGCGGGCGTTGACCGCCATATTGATCAACGCGGTCTCGAACTGGCTGAGATCTGCCCGGATGTAGCAGGGCGCGTCCGGGATCTGAGCATCGACGATAATCCGCGCTCCCGTGACCGAGTCGAGCATCTCCGCGACGGCCAGCAGCGACGTGCCGACGTCGAACACCTCGGGCCGAAGGGCCTGCCGTCGGGCGAACGCAAGGAGTTGCCCGGTAAGCTTGGCCGCCCGATCTACCGTATCGGAGATCGCCTCGACGTAGCGTCGGCGCCGCTCCTCGGGCAGCTCCGGTCGCTTGAGCAGATCGGTGGACGACTTGATGACCGTCAGGAGGTTGTTGAAGTCATGGGCCACGCCCCCGGTGAGCTGGCCGACCGCCTCCAACTTCTGCGATTGGCGCAGGGCCTCCTCGACGCGCTCTCGCTCGACGCTCTCGGATTGGAGGCGCGCATGCGCGTCCGCGAGGGCGCGCATGTTGCGCCGCTGCTCGGTGAGGTCGGTCAGGATACCGCAGAGAAGGGGCTGCTCGCCCTGGCCTTCGAAGTGGCTCAGCGACAGGACCGTCGCGCGCTGTGCGCCGTCCGGCGCGACGAGCTCAATCTCATCCCGTACGGGCGCTGACATCGCTCGCTGCACCAATGCATCGAGGTTGGTGTCCTCTCGCACGAAATCGCGCAGGCAGCGTCCGATCAAGCGTTCCTGCGGCTCGCCCAGCATGATGGCCAGGCGCCGATTGCAGTAGAGCAGGGTGCCGTCCAGCCCGAGGGTGAAGGCGCCCTCCTGGATCTGCTCGATGAGCACGCGGTATGGCCGGTCCGCGTTCTCCAGGGTGTAGACGAGGCGTTCATGGTTCGGGCCCTCGACCACCACGGCGTCGAAATCGCCGCGCCGGATGGCCGCCAGCGTCTCCTCGCTCTCCTCCAGGCGCGCTTCGAGTTCCCGGATATGGGCGCGGTAGGCCTCCGGGCTCGGCTCGTCTTCGGGCCGCAGCGCATCGACGTTCATCGGTGCGCCTCGGCGGCCGGCAGGATCTGAAGGCTGCGCAGGATCCGGTCTTCGTCCAGCAGGTCGCCCGCGATCCGTCGTTCCGGCGCCGGGGTCACCCTGAGGAGGATCGGCGCAGCCAAAATTCTGTCGCGCTCGGCGAGATCGGGCTGCTGGTAGATGTCGATGATCTCCAGTTCGTATCGATTGCACAGGTGCCGTTCGCAAAGCCGCCGAACGGACTCGACCGCCCGCAGCGACCGTGGCGCCGTCCCGGCCACGAACAGGCGGAAGCGGTAGTGTTCCCTCGCCTCAGAGGGGGGTATCATTCGGTTCAAAGCTCGTCCGCCCTCCGGCGAATATCGAGGCCGACCAGAACCTTGTCGGTGTTCGACAGATCGCCGATGATCCGCTTGAGCGGGGACGGAAGCCGTCGGACGAGGGTCGGGATGGCCAGGATCTGATCGCCTGCGGCGAGCTGGGGATTCTGCATCAGATCGATGACTTCGATGTCGTAGCGACCCGCGAGGTGTTCCTCGCAGAAGCGCTTCAGGTTGCTCATGGCGGCCACGGATTTCGCCGTCTGCCCGGCAACGTACAGGCGTAGATGGTAATGGCCCGGATCGCGGTCGGGATCCGTCTCTGGCATCGGGCCGTCCGACGTGATTTCGCTCATTCCGCAGCACTCCGCCGTGCCATCAACGCCCGCCGCTCGTCCGCGTCGTCCGCCGTCCGAGACGCGGTCTCCGCGCGCAGGCACGCCTCTTCGGCCTCCGCGGCTTCCAGGCTCGCCCGCAATTCCTCGAGCTGGCGGTCGATGGCCGACCGGCGACGCGCCACCTCACGCAGCTGCCGCTCGCTCTCCTGGATGCGCCGCCGCGCCTCGCTCCGCTCCTGGGCCTCCTGAACGATGCGGGCCGTTCCCGTCAGCACGCCAGAGGGCCCGATATAGGCATCGACCAGCTGGATTCCGCTGGATGACATGAGAAATTCGCGGATCTGGTTCGAGTGGCTCATGCCACGTGCCTTGATAACGTAGAGCGTGCGCGTCCGTTCGCCGTTCGCCTCCATGTTCTGAAGCTTGATCCAGGAGTCCATGAGGGAGGACACGCCGAGATCGTCATCCTGGACCAGGGAGCCGTCGCTCCGCAGGGTGGTGAAGATGGCCGTGATCCCGCGGGCCTTGATCAGATCGATCATGCGCAGCAGCATGCCCTGCAACTCGCCGGCGGGCCCGCGCAGGGCAGAGATCGGGTCGATCACGACCATCCGCGGCTCGAACCCGTCGAGGTCCCGATGCATCCGGGCGAGGTGCGTCTCGAGGCCGTACAGGCTGGGCCGCGCCGCCTCGAAGCGCAGCAGCCCGCGCGCGCGGTGTGATTCGAGATCGAGCCCGATCGAGGCCGCGTTGCGGATGATCTGCGCGCCGCTCTCCTCGAAGGCGAAGACGAGGCAACGCTCGCCGCGCCGGCAGGCCGCATCGACAATGGTCGCGACCAGCATGGTCTTTCCGGTGCCCGACGCGCCGGAGACGAGGATGCTGGAGCCGCGATAGAAGCCGCCCGGACCAAGCATGCTGTCGAGGTCCGGGATGCCGGTCGCGATGACGCCGGTCGGCACTGCATAGTCGAGTTCGGCCGAGGTCACCGGGAGGACGCTGATCCCCGCGTGATCGATCAGGAACGGGTATTCGTTGGTGCCGTGAGCCGAGCCCCGATACTTGACCACGCGCAATCGCCGGGTGGTGATCTGGTCCGTCACGCGATGGTCGAGCAGGATCACGCAATCCGAGACGTATTCCTCCAGCCCCTGCCGGGTGAGCTGTCCCTCGCCGCGCTCGCCGGTGATGATCGCGGTGAGACCCCGATCCTTGATCCAACCGAACAGCCTGCGCAGCTCCGCGCGCAGCAGCGACAGGTCGGTGAACCCCGCAAACAGGGTTTCGATCGTGTCGAGGACCACGCGTTTGGCGCCGATGCCATCCACCGCGAAGCCGAGGCGGATGAACAGGCCTTCGAGGTCGAAGGCGCCGGTCTCCTCAATCTCGCTCGGCTCGACCCGGACATGGTCAATGGCGAGCTTACCCGCCGCGACGAGGCCGTCGAGGTCGTAGCCCAGCGAGGCGACGTTGGCGGCCAGATCCTCGGCTCGCTCCTCGAAGCTCATGAATACGCCGGGCTCGTCGTACCGGGTCGCGCCGTTGACCAGAAAGGTCGTCGCGAACAGGGTCTTGCCGCAGCCGGCCGCGCCGCAGATCAGGGACGGCCGCCCGGCCGGAAGACCGCCGAAGGTCAGATCGTCGAACCCCGCGATACCCGTGGGCGTCTTGGGCAACGTCGGGGCGGCGCGGTTGTCAGGCACGATACGGGCTGTCCTGGGCGTCACTGTCGAAAGCTGGGCTTGGGGCGCCGCGGTGGGGATCGCCACCGCGTTGACCCGGCGGCGGCAATTTTGAAATGTCCCACACGTCGCCGATGACCCACAGGCCGGGTGGAATGTCGGCCCGGACCGGGTATGGCAACGCCGCCAGCAGCGCAATATGCCGGCGGCGCGTACCGGCTTCGACATCTTATGGTTGGTGTGCGGCAGAAGCCGGCGCGGATTTCGGAGTGTGGTCGCATGCTGGGTTGGGAGATCGACCGGGATGCCCTGACGGCGCCCGCCGTAGCGCGAAACCGCGACGCAATTCTCGACGTGCTGCGGCGTGTCTTGCCGGCCCGGGGAACCGTGCTCGAGATCGCCAGCGGCTCCGGCGAGCATGCGGTGCATATCGCGGGGGCGCTGCCGGATCTCACGTGGCTTCCAAGCGATCCCGATCTGGAGGCCCGGCGCAGCATCCGAGCCCATACCCTCCGGGCGGGGCTGACCAACATCCTGACCCCGTTGGATCTCGACGCCCGCGTGGTCCCATGGGCGGTCGATCGCGTGGACGCCATCGTCTGCATCAACATGATCCATATCGCGCCCTGGGCTGCGACCGTAGGGCTCATGACCGGGGCGGGACACGCCCTAAGCGAGGGCGGAATCCTGATCCTCTACGGGCCATTCCGGGAAGGCGGCCGGCACAGTGCCGACAGCAACGGCGCCTTCGATGCATCCCTGCGCGCCCGTGATCCGGTTTGGGGTGTCCGCGATCGTGAAGCCGTGGCGGCCGAGGCGGCTCAGCGCGGACTGGTCCTGACCGAGCGCATGGCAATGCCGGCCAATAATCTGACCCTGATCTTCCGGCGCGCGAGAGCCTGACGCGATATTCGTCACTCCTCGATACGATTGCACATTGAATTCATCCAATCGCGCGGTGCAGAATTCCGCCGCGAGCCCGATGCGGCGGCAAAAGCCGCGGGGGCCGCAGGAGGAAGCCCATGCCGATGGAACGTAGCGTTTCGAGCCGGGCCTTGGCCCTAATTGCCGTGGCCGGAATGGTCGGAGCCGGGCCGGCGCGAGCCGCGGACCCGATCAAGATCGGGGTGATCGCCGAGGCGCAGTCCGTCGTCGGGGCCTCGATCCCGCAGGCGGTGCAGCTCGCCGCCGACGAGATCAACGCCAAGGGTGGTGTTGACGGCCGGCAGATCCAGGTCGTCACCTACGACGACAAGAGTTCCGCTTCCGACGCGGTCCGCGCGTTCCAGCGGGCCGTATCCGAGGACAAGGTCAATCTCGTCATCGCCAGCTACATTTCCGAAGTCGTGCTGGCGCTGATGCCGTGGGCGGCCCGGCTTAAGACGCCGATGATCACCCCCGGCGCGGCCTCGAACGAGATCAGCCTCGCCGTCCACAAGGACTACGCGCGCAACAAGTATACCTTCCACGGCTACCTGACCTCGGCGGCCCTGGCCCAATCGATCTGCGATTCCACCAAGGACATGCTGATCGACCTTATGAAGGTGAAGACCGCAGCCATCATGAGCGAAGACGCCGCTTGGACGCGTCCCCTCGACGTCGGCTACGAGAAATGCCTGCCCGAGATTGGCGTGAAGGTCGTCGATCACATCCGCTTCTCGCCGGACACCGGTGACTTCACCCCGATCTACAACAAGATCGAGGCGGCCAAGCCGGATCTCATCGTCACCGGCATCTCCCATGTCGGCGTACAGCCGACCGTGCAGTGGCAGAACCAGCAGGTTCCGCTTGCCATGACCGGCATGAACTCGCAGGCCACCTCCTCGACCTTCTGGTCGAACACCAACGGTGCGACGCAAGGGGTGATCTTCCAGAGCATCGCGGTGCCTGGGGCGGCCATCACCGGCAAGTCGGTCGCCTTCAGCGAGGCATTCAAGAAACGATTCAACAGCGACCCGTCCTACGCGGGCTACATGGCCTACGATCAGGTCTACTACGCCGCAGACGCCGTGAAGCGCGCCGGCTCGACCGAGGCCGACAAGCTGGTCGAGGCCCTGGAGAAGACCGACTGGGAGGGCACGGTCGGCCGAACCCAGTTCTACGGCAAGGACGACCCGTTCACCCACTCGATCAAGTACGGTCCTGGTTTCGTGACCGGCCTGATGGCGCAGTGGCAGGATGGCAAGCAGGTCGCGATCTGGCCGAAGGCCCTGGCGCAGGGTCAGATCGTGTTGCCCGCCGCCGTGAAGGCGGCCGCGCGGTAGAGTCCGCCCGGCGACGGTGCTTGCCAAGCGGCACCGTTGCCGCAAGTAAGGGGCCCCCGAGGCCGGACGCGGCCCGGAAGACGCATGCGTTGAGGACACGTCGATGGCTAGCACCGCCCTGCCCGAGACCATGCGCCGGATCCATTTCACCGGCCCCGGCGGCCCGGAGGTGATCGCGGTCGAGATCGCGCCGCTTCCGCAGCCGGGACCGGATCAGGTGCTGATCGAAGTGGTCGCCGCCGGTGTGAACCGTCCGGACGTGATGCAGCGCGCCGGATTGTATCCGCCACCCCCGGGAGCGACCGAGATTCCGGGACTCGAGGTCGCCGGCCGCGTCGCGTCGCTGGGCAACGGGGTCGGTGGCCTGTCCGTTGGCGACGAGGTCTGCGCGCTGGTGATCAGCGGCGGTTACGCCGAGTTCGCGGTCGCCGAAGCTGCGCATTGCCTGCCGCGCCCGAAGGCGGTTTCCTTGACCGATGCGGGGGGGCTGCCGGAGACCTTCTTCACCGTCTACTCGAACGTGGTCCAGCGCGGCCGGCTGGCCGCGGGCGAGAGCTTCCTCGTCCATGGCGGGTCCAGCGGGATCGGCGCCACCGCGATCCAGATCGCGAAGCATGTCGGCGCCCGGGTCTTCGCCACGGCCGGATCGGCCGAGAAATGCCGCTTCTGTGAGGAGCTCGGTGCGGATGCCGCGATCGACTACAAGCAGTCGGATTTCGCCGAAGAGGTGAAGCGTCTGACGGAGGGCCGCGGCGTCGACGTCATCCTCGACATGATCGGGGCCAGCTACCTGGCCCGGAACCTCAAGTCCCTGGCTCCGGACGGGCGCCTGGTGATGATCGCCCTCATGGGCGGCTACAAGGTCGACGGCCTCAACATCACGCCGATCATGCGCAACCGCCTGACCTTCACCGGCTCGACGCTCCGGCCTCGTCCCAAGGCCGACAAGGCCGCGATCGCGGAGGGGCTGCGCCGAGATATTTGGCCTGCGCTCGAAGCCGGGCGTATCCGCACTGTCACCCACGCCACCTTTCCCCTGGAGCAGGCCCGGGACGCGCATGCGCTGATGGAATCCAGCGCCCATCTCGGCAAGATCCTGCTGACCACAGGGCGCTGACCGGCGCGTAGGCAGGAACCTGCTTCGTCGGAGCCGCGTTGGCGGCCGGTAACGGAATCGTGTCGCAGACCGCGCCTTCGCGTGTTGCGTCCGGCAGACGAGGGTTTGTGCCAATGGTCGAGAAATTGAACCCGCAGGAGGGACGGCAGGGCGAGCGCGGCAAGCCCGTACTCTGGGTCCTGGTGGCGAGCCTCGTCCTCTTGGCGATCGCCACCGTCGGGTTGCTGACATGGAACGGCGCGAATGCGCCGAAGACTTACGACAGCCAGGTGGGGAACGTGTCGGGCCGCGAGATCACCGGCTCGGTCAACGGCCAGACCGGTGGCGCCTCGACGTCGAACAGCACGGGCGTTCCGGGCGGCAACCCGTCCTATCCGCAGCCGTCGCAGCAGAATGCGAATGGCGGAGCTGCCAAGTAATCGTATGCGGGGCGGCGATCGTGCCGCCCCCGGTGCCGACGATCAGCGGGTCGGAACCGGCGTCGGTCCGCGGTAATCGTAGAAGCCGCGCTTCGCCTTCCGGCCGAGCCAGCCCGCCTCGACATACTTCACCAGGAGCGGGCAGGGGCGGTACTTCGAATCCGCAAGCCCCTCATACAGGACCTGCATCACCGAAAGGCAGGTATCGAGACCGATAAAGTCGGCGAGCTGGAGCGGGCCCATCGGGTGGTTCGCTCCGAGCTTCATGGCGGTGTCGATCGATTCCACCGAGCCCACGCCCTCGTACAGCGTGTAGATCGCCTCATTGATCATCGGCAGCAGAATGCGGTTGACGATGAAGGCCGGAAAATCCTCCGACATCGTCGAGGTCTTGCCCAGCTTGGCGATGAACGCCTTGGCCGCCTCGTAGGTCGTATCCTCGGTGGCGATGCCGCGGATCAGCTCGACGAGCTGCATCAGCGGCACTGGATTCATGAAGTGGATGCCGATGAACTTCTCCGGCCGGTCCGTCGCCGCGGCCAGCCGGGTGATCGAGATCGACGAGGTGTTGGTCGCGACCAATGCCTCCGGGCGGAGCGAGGCGCATAGACTTGAGAAGATCTCGCGCTTCGTGGCCTCGTTCTCGGTCGCGGCCTCGATCACGAGGTCACACGGTCCCAAGGCATCGAAATCGCGGGCCGGGGCGATACGCGCGCGGGCTGTGCGGCTGTCTTCTTCCGACAGAGTGCCTTTGCTGACGAGCCGATTGAGGTTGCCCTCGATCGCACCCAGACCGTTCTCGAGGCGGGCTGCGTCGCGATCATTCAGCAGGACATCGAGACCGGCCGAAGCGCAGACCTGCGCGATGCCGCTGCCCATCTGGCCCGCGCCGATGATGCCGACCCGCTTGATCTCCATGTCCATCTGTCGACCTGTGCCCCTGATACCGATGCCCGGCGGCCCGACTCAACGGACTGTGCCCGACGACGGCACGCAGTATCGCCGTCGCCCGCCTTCTAGACCAATCACCGGCGTGGAAGGAACCCGCCGGGCCGCACGTCGCGAAAGTGCACGTCGCGCTTGGCCACGGGAAACCCCACCCGTTACTGACCCTTCGCCTTTCCGATCTCAGATTGCAGTTCCGGCACAACCTGGAATAGGTCGCCGACGAGCCCGTAATCGGCGACCTGGAAGATTGGGGCGTCTTCGTCCTTGTTGATCGCGACGATGACCTTCGAGTCCTTCATCCCCGCGAGGTGCTGGATCGCGCCGGAGATGCCCACCGCGACGTAGAGGTCGGGGGCCACCACCTTGCCAGTCTGGCCGACCTGCCAGTCGTTCGGCGCGTATCCCGCGTCCACGGCCGCGCGGGAGGCGCCTACCGCCGCGCCGAGGGTATCGGCCAGGGGCTCGATCAGCTCGTGGAACTTGTCCGACGAACCGAGCGAACGGCCGCCCGAGACGATGATCCGCGCCGAGGCTAGCTCAGGCCGGTCGGACTTGGCGATTTCCTCACCCTTGAAGCTCGAACCGCCCGCTTCCGGCGCAGAGGCCGACAGGGGCTCGACCGGCGCAGCGGAGCCGCCTTCGCCCGCAGCCTTGAAGGCCGCCGTGCGCACGGTGATCACCTTCTTGCCCGCGGGGGCCTGCACGGTCTGGATGGCGTTGCCGGCGTAGATCGGCCGCTCGAACGTGTCGGGCGACACCACCTTGATGATGTCGGAGACCTGAGCCACGTCGAGCAGGGCCGCCGCCCGCGGCAGCACATTCTTGCCCGTGGTCGAGGCCGAGGCGATGATCGTCTCGTAGGGCTCGGCGATCGACGCGATCAGCGCTCCGACCGGCTCGGCGAGATCGTGGTCGTAGATGGCGTCTTCAGCAACCAGCACCTTCTCGACGCCGTCGAGCTTGGCCGCCGCTTCGGCAACCGGCCGCGATCCCGAGCCGAGGACCAGGGCGTGGACCGGCGCGCCGATATCCTTGGCGGCCGTCAGCGCCTTCAGCGTCCCGTCCTTGATCTGGCCGTTGCCGTGCTCGACGAAGAGGAGTGTCGTCATGATCGTCTCGAATCCTCGGGTTTGAAGACGCGCGGCTCGACCCGTGGCGGGGAGCCGCGCCTACTGATCAGATGACGCCGGCCTCGACCTTGAGCTTCTGCACGAGTTCGGCCGCGGAGCCGACCTTCACACCGGCCGAGCGCCCCGGCGGCTCAGCGGTCTTGAGCACCGTGAGCTTCGGGGTGACGTCGACGCCGAGCGCGTCGGGGGCCAGCTCCTCCAGCGGCTTCTTCTTGGCCTTCATGATGTTGGGCAGGCTCGCGTAGCGCGGCTCGTTCAGGCGCAGATCCGTGGTGACGATCGCCGGCAGCTTGAGGCTTACCGTCTGAAGGCCGCCATCGACCTCCCGGGTCACGTCAAGGCTGCTCTCGCCGACCTCGATCCTGAAGGCGAAGGTGCCCTGCGGCCAGCCGAGCAGCGCGCCGAGCATCTGGCCGGTCTGGTTCGAATCGTCGTCGATCGCCTGCTTGCCCAGGATGACGAGCTGCGGGCTCTCCTTCTCGACCACGGCCTTCAGCAGCTTGGCGACGGCCAGAGGCTCGCAATTGACGTCGGTCTTCACCAGAATGGCGCGGTCGGCACCCATGGCCAGCGCGGTCCGGAGCGTCTCCTGCGCCTGCTGCGGGCCGATCGAGACCGCCACGATCTCGGTAATTTTGCCCTTTTCCTTCAGGCGGATCGCCTCCTCGACGGCGATCTCGTCGAAGGGGTTCATGGACATCTTGACGTTGGCCAGTTCGACGCCGGAGCCGTCGGCTTTGACGCGGATCTTGACGTTGTAGTCCACAACCCGCTTGACGGGCACCAGCACCTTCATGGCGGTTCCGATCCTTCCCCAAAGGATTCTTGTCGTCGTGCAGTCCAGTTCGCGCAGATGCCACACGGGCAACGCGAGGACTTACAGCGCGGCCGGACCGTAGCGGCCACATTTCCGCCTTGTCAACGCGGCGCAGTGAAGGGCGCGGGAAAAGGCCGCCGGCGCCTCAGCGGTTGGCGCCGGGCACCCAGAGGACGTCGTCCGCGCCATCCGCGTTGGCCGTACGGCTCGCCACGAACAGGAAATCCGACAGGCGGTTCAGGTAACGCAGCGCCTCGGGCGAGACGGTTTCGTCCTCCTGCGCGGCGAGGCTGACGGCCAGACGCTCGGCGCGCCGGCAGACGGTGCGGGCGAGGTGCAAGGCCGCGGAGGCCGCCGAGCCGCCGGGCAGAACGAAGGATTTCAGCGGCGGGATCACCGCGTTGAGGCTGTCGATATCCCGCTCCAGGCGGTCCACTTGGCTCGCGACGATCCGCAGCGGCTCGTAGGGGAGGGGTTCCGGACTCGGCGGCGTCGCGAGGTCCGCACCCAGGTCGAAGAGATCATTCTGGATCGCGCCGAGCATCCCGTCGAGCACACCCGTCGTGTGAAGGCGGACGAGGCCGATGCAGGCATTGGTCTCATCGACGGTGCCGTAGGTCTCGACCCGCAGATTCGCCTTGGAGCGGCGTTGGCCGTCCGCCAGCGCGGTCGTGCCGTTATCGCCGGTGCGCGTGTAGATCTTGTTGAGCTTGACCACGCAGCGGGGCGCCTCAGAACGTGTAGCCGATCTTACCACCGAAATTGGTCAATCCGCGGTTGTTCGCGCAGAGGCCCGCATTCGACATGTGTTCGACGGTCGCCATGATGCTCCAGTGTTCGGTCAGGCGGAAGCCCAGGGCGGCGGCCTCGCGGAACATCGGCGAGCATCCGAGCGTGTTGAAGCCGTAGGGCGTCTGGTCCTTCGGTCCGGTATAGCCATTGTGGGCCACGCCGCCGAAGAACCCGTCGAGGAAGACGCGACGGTTGAAGGTCTCCGGGAAAACCTCCAGCGTCCAGGTCGCGCCGAGATAGGCGTAGCTGGTCCGGCCGCCGGTGTTGTAGCTGCCGCCCACCGTCGGCCGCGGCACGAAGGCCTGCCAGAACGGGTCGGCGCTGATGACCGGCTTGGCGAAGAGAATCTCGCCGTTGACGTTCGCCTTGCTGAAGCCCGGAAGCTTGCCCTCGGCGCTGCCGGGATCCTGAACCGAGCCGCCGATGCGGACCTCGGAGACGATGCTGAGCGGCTGGGCCGGGGCCACGTAGGCCGCCGGGGGCGGCGCAAGATCCGCAGCCGAGACGGGCAGGACCGCGGCGGCGGTCATCAGGCCCACGAGACAGGTGCGGAAAGGGGCGGTCATGGGGGCTCGGCCGAAGAGTCTTCGTTTTTCGTTGCTACCGAGCGTAGCACGCGGCTTCCGGCTCACGCCGCCTATTCATCCGCGGCGGCGGCGAAAGCCGCGGGGTGCGGCAGCCCGGTCACACCCGCGACGCTTGTCTCAGGCGGAGCGCCACCAGACCACGCCCATGATGATCACGATGGCGACGAACTGCAGCAGGACCCGCAACCGCATCAATTTCTGCGAGAGGTTGGCGCTGCCGCCGCGCATCATGTTGGTGAGGCCGAAGAACAGAACGAAGGCGACGGCCAGGCAGGCCAGGAGAACGAGGGTGTTCGACGACATGGGGACGGCGTTCCGGGCGTGATGGGAACCGCGAACCGGTTCCACATCGCTGGGTGAGTGAGGGCGGGCTCAGTTGCGGCGGAGCAGGCGCTCGAAATAGTCGAGTTCCTCGCGGGGCCGCGACGGGTCGCCGAGCTTGCGCCGCAACTCCTCCATGATGCGCCGGGCCCGCTGGACAGCGGACTCGTCGGCGGTGGGCACGCGGACCCGACCGTCGCTCATGTCGCGGCCGCGGGTGGGACGCCCGAGGGGGTCGTCGTCGCGGGCGCCGGCCTGACCCTGCTGCCCCGGCTGCTGGCCGCCTTCCTGCTGACCCTCGCCCTGGCCCTGTCCTTCGGCCATCTCCTGCATCTGCTGCGCCATGCCTTCGGCGCCCTTTTTCAGCCCGTCGAGGGCGCGACCCTGCGCATCCACGGCCTCGCCCGAATCGCCCTGCTTGAGGGCGTTCTCGGCCTCGCGCATGGCATCCTCGGCGTCGGACAGACCCTGCTCACCGCGCATGCCGTTCTCCTTCATGCGCTGTTCCAGCTCTTCCAGGCGCTGCCGGAGCGCCTGCTGCCGCTCGCCGGCATCGCCCTGCTGACTCTGGCCCTGCTGCCCCTGGCCCTGCTGCCCCTGCTGCTTCTGACCCGGCTGCTGTCCGCGCTGGCCCTGCTGCTGCCCGCTCTTGGGCTGACGCTGGCCGCCGCGTTGTTCCTGACCATCCTTGTAGGTCTGGTCGCGCAGGCCCTGCTGCTCCTTGGCCATCGCATCGAGGTCGCGCATCTGCTTCTGCATCTCGCGGGAACTCTGATCCGAGCGGCTGCCGCGTTCGGCGGTCTGGAGGTTCTCCAGAACGTTGCGCAACTGATCCATCAGGCGCTGCGCCTCGGCGGTATCGCCGCGCTTCATCGCGTCCGCCATGTCCTGGATCATCTTGTCGAGATCCTGGGGCGTGACGGTCTTGGATTGCTGGCCGTTCTGTTGCTGGCGCTCGCCGGTCTTGCCGGGGTCGCGCCCCTGCTTCTGGGCCATCTCGGACAGGAATTTGTCCAGCGCCTGCTTCAGATCCTGGGTCAGGCGCTTGATCTCGTCGTCGGGCGCGTTGCGGTCGATGGCCTCCTTCAGCCGGTCCTGCGCCTGACGCAGTTGCTTCTCGGCGTCCGACAGGTCGCCGTCCTCGATCTTCAGCGCCATTTCCCAGAGCAGGTCCGCGACCGCGACGAGCTCGGAATCGGAACGCGCGCGGCGCAGGCGCTCGGTGGCGGTCTTCAGCCCCAGGAACACCGCGGGTTGCGGCGTGAACATCTCGGGGGCGACCAGCAGCGCATCGAGCGCCGCCTGGACCCAGGGGCGGTCCGAATCGGGTGCTGTGACGAGGCGGCGACGATCCTCGGCCAGCGCACGCGCCAGCGGGTCGCGGAACGGCCGCGCCGGCAGCGTGATCTCGGTCTCCGGCGTCCGGGCTTCCTGCCCGGCCTCGTCCTTGACGGTGATGCGGTAGCGCACCCGGGCGCCCGACCATGCATTGTCGGTCAGATCGACCAGGGTCTTGGTGTCGGTTTCCCCCGAGGCGTCGGCCGGGAGCGCGAGGTTGATGTGCGGCAGCGGCACCAGCGAGCGGCCAGGCTTGATCGGTGCGATCTCGGCTTCGGCCGAGCTGATCCCGTAATCGTCCTTGGCACGGTAGGTGAGGTTGAAGGTCCCGCGACCGTTCACCTCCGGTCCGCCGACGGCCGTCACCTCCGGCGGCCGGTCGGGAATCGCATCCACGGTCAGGCGTTGCCGGCCGGCCGGGGTCACAATCGTCAGCTCCGCGGCGCCGACGATCCGGTAGCGCTCCTCGCGCAGGTCTGGGCGCTGCTCCTGACCTGGGACCGGGACGAGCCCGGCATTGGGCGTCAGCGTGGTGTTGGCCGCGGCCTTGCCCTGGCCGGCGATGCGCACGATGAGCTGCGCGTTGACCGGGGCCCGTAGGTGCTGGTCGGTCCCGTCCATGGCGATCAGCAGGGGCGGCAGCCGCGTATAGAGCGGCGGATCGATCCAGCCATCGACGCGGAAGTTCGGTCCCGGCGCTGCCGGCTCCTGCCAATCGAACGCGGCGGCGATCCGCTCGCGCCATTCGGGGCCGGCCGCAAACAGGCTGGCCACCGCCGCAACCACCAGCCCCGCACGGAGCGCGAAGGGATCGTGCCGGGTCATGCCCGGCCGGGGCGGGCCGACCCGCAAGGCCGCCACGGCCCGCGCGGCGCGACTCTGGTGGAGGGCCCAGAGTGCCCGGCTGCCGGAATCGGCTGCACCCACCGCCAGGGTGTCCTGGGCGGTCGAAGCCGGCCCGTGACGCAGGGCCGGATCGCGCGCCGAAGCCTCTCGGTCGAGCCGGGTCAGCGCCGAGCGCCGCTCGATCCTTCTGACGTGGACGAGTGGTAGGAGGGCGGCAACCAGCAGCACGGCCAGGACGGCTAGACCCAGCTGCCGCCAGAGGGGTGGCAGATCGAGCCAGACACCCGCCCAGGACAGGATCAGGAACAGCAGAACGACCCCGAGGCCGCGCCAGAGCAAGGGCCAGGCCTGCTCCCACAACGCCGCCGCGCGGGCCTGGGCGACCAGACGGTCGAGCCGCGCGGCTGCGCCGTCGCTCTCCGTCCGCGGGCCGTTCTCGCCGCTATCGCTCTCGAAGCCGCCTTTACCGATCACGCCGATCGTTCCGCCTCGCGTCCCGGCATCGGGGGCAATCCCGGCGCCAACCCTGTGAGGCTATCATGGTGGGCCGGCCCGGTCGGCGGGTCAAATCGGCGCTGGGTGACGCTCAGTTGTGCGCCTGGATGAAGTTGCGCACCTGCGGGTAGATCTGCGTCTCCCACCGCCGGCCCGCGAAGACGCCGTAATGGCCGACTCCGGGCTGAAGGTGGTGGCTGCGCATGTACGGGGGGAGGCCGGTACAGAGGTCGTGGGCCGCCATGGTTTGGCCGACCGCGCAGATATCGTCCCGCTCGCCCTCCACGGTCATCAGGGCCGTGCGGCGGATCGACCCGAGATCGATCGGCTCGCCGCGATAGCGCACCGCATTCTGGGCCAGGGCGTGATCCTGGAACACCGTCTTGACGGTCTCCAGGTAGAACTCGGCCGCGAGGTCGAGCACGGCGAAATATTCGTCGTAGAAGGTCTCGATCGCCTCGGCCTTCGCGTGCTCGCCGTTGGCCATGTGCCAGAACAGGTCGGCGTGGCCCTGGATATGGCGCTTGGCATTCATCGACATGAAGGCCGAGACCTGCATGAATCCGGGATACACCTTGCGACCGGCACCCTTGTGGCGGTTCGGGACCGTGGCGATCAGGTTCTGCTCGAACCACGCGATCGGCTTCGAGGTCGCGAGTTCGTTGACCCCGGTGGGATTGATCCGGCAATCCACCGGGCCGGCCATCAGGGTCATGCTGCGCGGCGCGGCCGCGTCCTTGGCCTGCGCCATCGCGGCGGCGGCGACCAGCGCCTGTACCGCGGGCTGGCAGACCGCCACCATGTGGGCACCTTCGCCGATCGTCTGCAGGAAGTGGACGAGGTGGCCGACATAATCGTCGAAGCCGAACCGCCCCTCCGCAAGGGGCACGTCGCGGGCGTTGTGCCAGTCGGTGATGTAGACGTCGTGGTCCGGCAGCATCGTGCGCACCGTCGCGCGCAACAGCGTGGCGAAATGGCCCGACATGGGCGCGACCATCAGCACCTTGGGCTGCTCGGCGTGAATGTCCTTCTTGAAGTGCATGAGCGTGGCGAACGGCGTGACCACCACCGGCTCCTCGGTGACCGGGACGCTCCGGTTGCCGACATCGACCGCGTCGATGCCGAAGGGCGGCCGCGCGAAGGTCAGGCCGGCCCGCATCATCATCCGGGCGCCCGCCGACATCCACGTGATCGGCTCGCCCAGGCCGACCCAAGGCGACCAGACGTCGTTGAGCACTTTGCCCCAAGCTCGCGTCTGGGCGGCGATGTCGGTCTGCAGGTCGAACGCATCGTACAGCATCGGGCAGACACTCGCGGCGCCCTGCCCGGCACGCGGGCTCACGGGGCAGAAATGTTGGCGGATGCCGGGATCAGACTTGCATCAGCTTGGCCGGGCAGGATGGTTGCGGTTCCCAAGTCCCGCAACTGTCGGGGAGCGAAAGCCGCGAAGAAGACTACCGACGTGGCTTTGATGCATCATTCGGGACCCGAACGGTGCATTGGTGCGGATGGACGCGCGCCCCGCCTAATCTCCGGTCGATACTGCGGCCGGTTCGTCCAGGCGCCCGTCGATGAGGGTCAGGACGCCCGGTGAACTTCGGCCCCGGTGTCGATCTCGGTCCGGCGATGCTCGCAGGCGATCTTGAGATATCGGTCACCGCCCCCGGGCAAGCCGGCCTGCGCGGCCATGGCCTGCGCGTGCATCAGACACTCCATCGGCGTGTGGGCCGGGGCGACAATGACGTCGAGCGCGGTATCACGGGAGCAATCCTGGGCCAGCAGCGTGCCGGCGCAGACCAGGGCGACGGAGAGCAGTTCGGACATGACGGACCTCGGCTTTGCGCGATCGAAAGGTCCGCGGATTGCTCTGGCGTGCGAGCCGCCGCGTTGTCGTTGCCTGGGTGTTCCTCGAAGGTGTTGAGAGGTGTAAGCACACCGTATGCCAGTTGTGCCGACCGGTAGAAGTGCCGTCAGTCATTCGCGCGCCGGCAGCCAATGGGTCTCCGGCTCCTTGGGCGGCAGAAGCTTCGCAACGGCGTCGAGATCGACCACGTAATGCTCCGTCAGCATGCGCCACATCTCGACGGGTGAGCCAGCTTGAGGCTTCAGGCTGTCGAGAGCCCGGGCCACCAGGGCCGTATTCAGCAGCTTCGGACGTTGCAGCAGTGGATCGGCGTTAAGCATCGGCTACGCTCCTTTGCGGTGGGCATAACCTCCTGCCACTGTGGTTAACGTCCGGTTACCGCGCAGGGCCAGACCTTGCGAACGTCTTCGGAAATCTTGCCGTCGCTATTTCTGTGCGAAGTTGAATTGGATTGGACAATCTTGAGCAGTGGTCCGCGTTCCTGATGTCGGGGGATCCGAAGCGCGGTCGTGGGTCTCCCGCGAATCGTTTGTCGGCATTCGGGCTGGCCGCTTCCGGTTCACAAGCACCAACCCATCCCTTATCAGGCTGGCGGATCGAGGCCGGGCAGGGCTAGGCCGAGGCGGCGCGCGCCTTCATGCCGATCGTGCGAGCGGAACATCATGGACGCCAAACCACACGCGATCGGCGCGACTCAGGGGCCGACCGCCCGCCTCGTGCTCGCCTCCGCTTCGCCGCGCCGGCTCGCGCTGCTGCAGCAGATCGGCATCGAGCCGGCCGCCCTGCTGCCGGCCGAGATCGATGAGACCCCCCGCAAGGCCGAGCCGCCCCGCGATCTCGCCCGCCGCCTGGCGCGCACAAAGCTCGCCACCGCAGAGGCGGCCCTGCACATGGAGGACAAGGGGGCGCCGACATGGCTGCTCTCGGCCGATACGGTGGTGGCGGTTGGCCGGCGGGTGCTTCCCAAGGCCGAGATCCCGGACGAGGCGGCGGATTGCCTGCGTCTCCTATCGGGCCGTCAGCACCGGGTGTTCACGGCGATCTGCCTGCTCTCGCCGCGCGGCCGTCGCGAGCGGATCGTCGAGACGCGGGTGCGATTCAAGCGCCTGTCGGGGCGCGACATCCAGGGCTACGTTGCCTCGGGCGAGTGGCGGGGCAAGGCCGGAGGCTACGCGATCCAGGGTCTCGCCGGCGCCTTCGTGGTGAAGCTCGTCGGCTCCTACAGCGCCGTGGTCGGGCTGCCCCTCTACGAGACCATGAGCCTCTTGGACGGTGAGGGCTATCCTATCCGGGCCGGCTGGGGCGGCCTCGCGTGAACCGGGAGCGGCGCCCGGGCTGCCCGATCTGCCGACAGCCATCCACCCCCGAGTACCGCCCGTTCTGCTCGCAGCGTTGCGCCGATGTCGATCTCGGGCGCTGGCTGAACGAACGCTACGCCATCCCAGAGGAGATCGACACCGACGATCCCCCTCCGCCGCCCCCGGATCCGGAGCACTGACACTTTTTGCTGCGTTTCCGTCACGTCGATGTCACGGCAAGGCTGGACAGGCCGCCACGCACTGACTATACCCCGCGGCGTCCGAGGCGCACGCAGCCGCGGGCGATGCCCAGGTAGCTCAGTTGGTAGAGCATGCGACTGAAAATCGCAGTGTCGGTGGTTCGATTCCGCCCCTGGGCACCATCTCCTCGCTGATCACGCAGGCGAGACGTTTCCAACATCACCGAACAAGGTCGATCCGCCGGTAAAGCGATAAAATCGCTTGTTGGGTCGGTTCTGCACTCCATCGATTGATGCCTGCACCAGTCTAAGTGCAGCGATGGAAATCAGGAACCCGGACGCTGTCTTCCCGCGAACGGCGAGGCGTCTTTTTAATACAGCAATCGATTTGAGATTGATTACCCTCGTCAATCCATGTCGTCGAATGTCGTACAGTTGCGGATCGGCAACAACATATAATCGTAATGCCGGGATCCTTGATGTGCCCGGAAATCAATCTAACATGCATCAACTTGAGGGTGAAACGCAGATCGGCCAATGCCAAAGCTCAAGACGCTCGTTGGTCCGAGCCGGTTAAAAGAGTTTCAGGTTGCGCTCGATGCCTGCGACGTGGTCGGCAATTGGAGCTGGGATGCCGGGACGGATCACGTCCGCTCCGATACGTTCGTGGCCTTGGTGTTCAACGTCGATCCGGAGGAAGCCGAGGCGGGTCTTCCGCTTTCCGCCTATGCGGCCGGCATCCATCCCACGGACCGGACTCGCGTCCTGACGGCATTTCGTAATCGCAGTCCAGACAGCGGACCTGCGGTGGTCGAGTATCGCGTCTGCTCGGCCGACGGGATCGTACGCTGGGTGTTATCGCGCGGCCGGTACTCCTACGACAGCGTTGGCCGGCCCCTCCGCGCGCATGGCATCATCGTCGACATCACCGACCTTCAGGCCCGCGACGGGGACGAGGCGTTCGGAGACCAGGCGGAGGAGCCCGTCCAGACGCCCTTAGATCAGGCGGCCGCAGCGGCCATCACGGCGTTCCAGGCCATCGTTCCTCTGAACGACCCGGGGCTCACGGCCCGAGTCGAGGCGCTCCTGTTCGAGATAGGTCGCAAGCTCGCCACCCAGGAAGCGAACGAGGCGCGCACGCGTCTCAATTGACACCGAAGATCGATGTGCTCGTTGGCTCGTAGCTTCGCAGGTGCAGATAGGTCGGATCGAAATCCGCGGCCGCAACCAGCCCGTTCCAATCGTGCACGGTCAGCCGGCGGCTGCGCAGCGTTATCAGGCCGGCGGTCTTCAGCTCCCGAATGGTGCGGTTGACGTGGACCGGTGTGATCCCGAGGGCATCCGCGAGTTCGGGCTGGGTCATCGGCCATTCACAGCTCAGATCCGGCGCTAGGCCGACTGCGTCGAGCCGCGTGACCAGCTCGCAGAAGAGATGGGCCATCCGGGCGTAGGCCTCCCGCCGGCCGGTGTTGAGCATCCACTCGCGCACGGCGGTGGCGTCGATCAGCGTTGCCCGCCAGAATACATCGACGAGCCGCGGCTGCGCGCGCAGGAGCGCGCGCACGGCCTCATGCTGGACGAAGCCGACACGACAGGGGTTCACCGTGGCAATGGAGATGTCGAGAACGCCGAGGTGGAGGCTCTGAAAATCGGGCACATCGCCGGGGACATGGTAGCTCATCACCTGCCGCTTGCCGGCCCGGGTCGATTTGTAGGTGGCGGCGATGCCCGACAGCAGAGCGAAGCAGCGGCTCGGCCGGTCCCCCTCGCGCACGATGTCCTGATTGGCATCGATCTGGGTCACCTGCATCGGCAGGGCTTCGAGCGCCGCGCGTTCCTCGGATGTCAGCTCGAAGCGAGCTATACTGATGGTCTTGCGCAGGAACGGATGCCTGTTCGCAGGAGGGTGTGTCCCGGTCATCGCTCCTCGGCCGGCCAGTTGCACCGTCCCGCACGGGACGTTGACGCAACGTTCTCACATGTCCCCCGCTGCGCGGATAGCAACAATCGATGGGACGGCCGCTCTAGGACAAGGGCTTGGACAAGAACATACCGGACAAATCCCCCAAGAAACCCTTCGGCGAAGGGAGGATCTCGCGGTGTACCGGACCGATCCTGCTTCGCACGGGGCGCGTCGAGCCGGGGATGATCGCGATGCCGGAGGCGCCGGTACTGTCCGATAGCGGACGGATCCCGAATTGCCATTGTCTCCTCAAAACAGTTGCCGACGGGGCCCACGGCCAGCATGGCGCCCGGGACGGGGCTGGAAATCTCGCGCCCGTCCGCGCACAGAGGGCTCGCCGCGGCCTCGCCGCTCACCTTGACGGAACGCTCGGATGAACTCGGCCGCTCTCGCCCCGCATGCGCATCAGATCCTGTCGGAAGCGACGCTGCCCGGGCTGCCGAACCATTACCGCGGCAAGGTCCGCGATAATTACGATCTCGCCGATGGCCGGCGCATCCTGATCACCACTGATCGGATCAGCGCCTTCGACCGGCCACTCGCCGCGATCCCGTTCAAGGGCCAGGTTCTGACCCAGACCGCCCGCTACTGGTTCGAGCGAACCGCCGATCTCTGCCCGAACCACGTCCTCGCCTATCCGGACCCGAACGTGGTCGTGGGGCGGCGCCTGGATATCCTGCCGGTCGAGGTGGTCGTGCGCGGCTACCTCGCGGGCACCACCTCGACCTCCGTGCTGACCCGTTACCGGGCCGGGGAGCGGGAGATGTACGGACATCGTTTCCCCGAGGGGATGCGCCCGAACGAGCGCCTGCCGCAGGCCATCATCACCCCGACCACCAAGGCGTTCGACGGCGGCCACGACGAGCCCCTGACCGAGGCCGAGATCCTCGGCCGTGACCTGCTGACCGCAGAGCAATGGCGCACGGTATCGGCGGCCGCCCTGGCCCTGTTCGCCCGCGGCCAGACCCTGGCGGCCGAGCGCGGCTTGATCCTGGCCGATACAAAGTACGAGTTCGGTACCGATCCCGATGGCCGCATCGTCCTCGCGGACGAGATCCACACGCCGGACAGCAGCCGGTACTGGTTCGCACAGAGCTATCCCGAGCGCTTCGCGGCGGGTGCAGCGCCGGAAAGCTTCGACAAGGATTTCGTGCGCAACTGGGTCGTCGCCCGCTGCGACCCCTACAAGGATGCGATCCCGGAGATCCCCGCGGACGTGATCCTCGAGACGGCGGCGGTTTATATCCGCGCCTACGAGACGATCACCGGCGCAACCTTCGCGCTGCCGGATCCGGCCGAGGTGCCGCTCGACCGTGTGAGCCGCAACATCGAGGCATATCTCGCCGGCCATCCCCAGCGCTGACGGGCGGCGCGTTCGGCGCCGCCCCCATGCCATCGTTCCAGCAGAAAAGATTCAGGCGGCGGCCGCCAGCGGAGCCGGGGAGGGGGCGTCCATCGCCCGTAGGTAGACGTCGAGCAGCGTCTCGTGCTCGTCGCGCTCGTCCTTGTCCTGTTTGCGGATCTTCAGGATCTCCTTGAGGATCTTGACGTCGAGGCCCTCGCCCTTGGCCTCGGCGAAGACCTCCTTCTTGGCTTCCATCAGGTCCTTGATCTCTTCCTCGAGCCGTTCCACGCGCTCGATGATCGAGCGGATCCGGTCGCCCGCGACGCCCACGGAGTCGGTCATATCGGTCATGCAGTCCCTCGTCGGATGACGGGGGCATCCTCGCCGGGGCAGGGTAAGCAGCCGGTTAAGGGCGGCCCTCATGGCCGCCCAAACCGTTGCGCGGCGCTCAGGCGTGCGCGAAGCGCGGCTTCTTGCCGAGCGCTTCCTCGACGGTGCCGGCACCGTCGAGATAGCCGTGGACCTTGGGGTTCGGCATGATCAGCGAGGCTACGAATGCAATCGCCATGAGCACGGTCACGTACCAGAAGAACGTACTCTCCATACCGTTGTCCTTGAACCACAGCGCGACGAACTCGGCGGTGCCGCCGAAGGTGGCGTTGGCCACCGCGTAGGACAGGCCGACGCCGAGCGCCCGCACGTTGGTGGGAAACAGCTCCGCTTTCACGATGCCGCTGATGCCCGTGTAGAACGACACCACGGCGAGCCCGAGCGTGATCAAGGCGAAGGCGAGGTAGGGATCCTTGTTGGTGCCGAGCGCCGTCATCAGCGGCACCACCATGAGCGTGCCGAGGCCGCTGTAGAGCAGCATGTTGGCCTTGCGGCCGATTCTGTCGGACAGGGCGCCGAAGATCGGCTGGATCGCCATGTAGACGAACAGAACCACGGTCATCACCTGCGAGGCCGAGGTCTTCGGCATCCCGGCCGTGTTAACCAGATACTTCTGCATGTAGGTCGTGAAGGTGTAGAAGCTCAACGAGCCGCCGGCCGTGTAGGCCACGACCACCAGAAACGCCCGCCAGTGCTTGGATAGCTCGGCGAGGGTGCCGGCCGTCTCCTTGTCGCTGCTGTCCTTGGTCTCGGCCAGCGAGCGCCGGAGGTACAGCGCCACGATGGCGAGCCCGGCGCCGATGAAGAACGGGATCCGCCAGCCCCAGGCCGTCAGCTCAGGGCCGGTCATCACCGTCTGGAGCAGCACGAGGACCAACGAGGCGAGGAGCTGGCCGCCGATCAGCGTCACGTACTGGAACGAGGCGAAGAAGCCCCGTTTCCCCTTGATCGCGACCTCGCTCATGTAGGTCGCCGAGGTGCCGTACTCGCCGCCGACGGAGAGGCCCTGCAACATGCGGGCGAGAAGCAGGAGCACGGGCGCCAGGGTGCCGACATGCTCGTAGGTCGGCAGGATGCCGATCAGCAGCGAGCCGAAGCACATCATCAGGACGGAGATGACCATGGAGGTCCGCCGCCCGACCCGGTCGGCGATCCGCCCGAACAGCCAGCCGCCCACCGGACGCATGAAGAAGCCGACCGCGAAGATGCCGGCGGTCTGCAGCAACTGGCTGGTGGAATCGCCCTTGGGGAAGAACGCCGGCGCGAAATAGAGCGCGAAGAAGGCGTAGCAGTAGAAGTCGTACCACTCGACCAGATTGCCCGAGGACGAACCGACGATCGCCCAAATGCGTCGCTTGCGGTCCGCCGCGTCGGCGTGGGTGCCCGGTGCGATGCCGATCGTATCGTTTCGCAAGGCGGACATGGCGTCTCCGTCGATCACTTATCGGGCCGGCGATGGCCGGCCTCTTCTTCGTACCGTCCGACGTTACAGGTGATCATCGTGATCGCAAGTCCGTGAAGAGGCTTTCCGGAGGACGAGAGCCGGACCTGTCATCCGCGACGTCTGAGCCGATACCCGCGCGGAACGGTTTGCCCCAGGGGTCCGTTGCGGCCCGGCGCGGGCGTCGATGGCGCTCCGACGTCACCAGGAGGAGATGCCATGAAGCGAGTTCTGAGAGATACGGTCGCGGCCGCCATCGTCGTCGCCGGAGCGGCGACCGCGTTCGCGCAGGGCGGCCCAGGCGGGCCGGGCGGCGGCCCGGGTGGTCCAGGTGCTGGTGCTGGTGCTGGTGCTGGTGCAGGTGCTGGTCCGGGCGCCGGGGCTGGTCCGGGAGCCGGCGGCGGCATGCGGGGTGGTGCCGGCGGTCCCGAGGGCGGTGCGATGCGAGGGCCTGGCGGTGAGGGCGGTGCACGCGGCGCCGAGCCGGGCGGTCCCGGCGGCCGCGGTGCCGAAGGCCCAAGCCGTCCTGGTGGCGCCGAGCGGGGTGGGGCAGCCGAGCGCGGCGCTCCGGGGGGCAATACCGGCCCCGGCGAGCGCGGTGGGCGGGAGCCCGGCCCAGGTGGTGAACGCGGCAATCGCGATGCCGCGGGACCGAATCACGGCGAGCGCGGGCCTGCAGGCGGGCGCGATGGCCGCCCGGGTGCGCGGGATGGCCGTTCCGTTCGCGGTGCGGTGGGTCGGCTCGATACCCGGCAGCGCACGGAGTTCCGGTCCTCGATCACCCGACTCGGTGTCTCGCCGCTCAGGGATGTCGCCTTCGGCCTCGCGGTGGGCACCGCAATACCGCGTTCGGTATCCCTGCACCGCCTGCCGCCGGCGATCGTCGAGATCGTGCCGGAATACGAAGGCTATGACTTCATCCTGGTCCGCGACGACATCGTCATCATCGATCCCGACACCTACGAGATCGTCGACGTGATCCCCGCCTGATCTGCGCCGTCATCATGCCGGGCGAACGACAGCGCGAATTTCTCGCGCATCCGGCCAACTTGTGCAAAGAAAGCGTAAGAGAAATGTCGTAGAAACACGGGTGCCTGGATCCAGAAATCTCTGGATCCAGGCATGAAGGGCGTCGGCGATAAGAAAAACCTCTGTTCTATTGAATGACCTGTCTGGATCTACAATAAAACCAAACGCCACAGACCGTGAATGTCCGATACGAATAAGGGATCTTCAGGCATCGCCTCCGTTTGGAGAGTGGTATGTCGACAGAGACTTCTGGTTTGCGTGCATCCGCACGGGTCATGCGCCTGCGCCTTGGGATAGCGGGTCGTGCAACGCTCCTGACGCTGGCGATCGCGTTTGCCGCCTTCCTCGCGTGCTCCGTTTACATCCATACCTCGCAGACCGCGCTGCTGCGGAAAGACATCAACACCAGCATGTCGAACCTGAGCGGTGCCGCCGCGCGGAGCATCGGTAATTGGCTGCGCGGGAAGCTCGATCTCATGCAGCTCGCGGCGGAGGAGATCGCCGGCACCGGGGTCGGGCCGGAGGCCGACCGCGTGCTCGACGCGCCGATCGTCCGACGGGGATTCTACGTCAGCTACCTTGGACGCGTCGATGGATTCTACACGAAGATGCCCAAGTCTCCGATCCCGTCGGGCTACGATCCGCGGCAGCGGCCGTGGTTCAAGGAGGTTGCGGCGACGAAGGGCGCGATCCTGACTGAGCCCTACAAGTCCGCCAGCCGCGGCAGCATGGTCCTGACGGCCGCCGCACCGATTGAGGATGCACAGCACCAGCTTGCCGGCGTGGCTGCCGGCGATTTCGATGTGGCAGCCCTGGCCCGGATGATCGCCGACGTGGTGCCCGGGGGCAATGGCTATGCCTACCTCGTGTCCGGCGCCGGCAAGATCCTGATCCATCCCACGGCGGATTTGGTCGGCAAGCCCCTCTCGGACCTGACCGGCGATCCGAAACCGGAAATCGCCGCCGGCCGCGAGATCGAGACCCATGAGGCTGGGCGAGCGACCCTGACGGTCTTCGCCCGTGTGCCGGACCTGCCGCCCACCCTCGACTGGTACGTCGCGCTGTCCTTCGATCGCGCGGCGGCAGTCGCACCGATCGACCACCTGACACGGGACATGGCGGTTGCGACCGTCGTCATGCTGCTGGCGCTGGCGATCGCGGTCAGCCGGACGATGGCGACCACGGTGGCGCGTCCCCTGAATCGACTGGTGGGCGTGCTCGAACGGATGCAACAGGGTGAATTGGACACCGAGATCACGGAGGCCCGCCGGAAGGACGAGATCGGCATGGTCGGGCGGGCCGTCGAGGGTATCAAGACCATCGTGGCGGAGAAGGCGCACGAGCAGGCCGAGGCGCGCCGCCTTGCCGATGCGGCGGCCGCGGCCGAGCGCAGGCGCACCATGACCGAACTGGCCGATGGATTCGAGCGGGTCGTCGGCACCATCGTGAGTTCGGTTTCGTCCGCCGCCGCCGATCTCCAGGCGACCGCGGAAACACTGACGGTCACCGCCACGCAGGGGGCGGCGCAGTCCAGCGGTGTGGCGGCCGCGGCCGAGGAGGCATCCGCCAATGTCCGCACCGTCGCGGCGGCGACCGAGCAGCTCGGCGCAAGCGTGCAGGAGGTGGCTGGGCAGGTCGCCGGCTCGTCACGCCTCGCCCGAACGGCGGTCGACGAGGCCGACGAGACCGGGCGCCGGGTGCAGGACCTATCCGAGGCCGTGTCCAAGATCGGCGATGCGGCCGGGCTGATCTCCTCCATCGCGGCACAGACCAACCTCCTCGCGCTGAATGCCACGATTGAAGCGGCACGCGCGGGCGAGGCGGGGCGCGGCTTCGCCGTCGTGGCCGCCGAGGTGAAGGAACTGGCGGCCCAGACCGCCCGGGCCACCGAGGAGATCACCGGCCACATCGCGCGGGTCCAGGGCTCGACCGACGAGGCCGCCCGGGCGCTCGACGGGATCGTGGCACGCATCCGCGACATCAACGACGTGGCGACGGCGGTCGCTGCCGCAGTGAGCCAGCAGGATGCGGCCACGCAGGAGATCGCGCGCAACGTCAGTCAGGCCTCGACCGGGACCGACGAGGTGACGACGAACATCGCCGGCGTCGCCGGAGCCGCGGCACAGACCGGTCAGGCGGCGTACCAGGTCCTGGATTCCGCCGCGGAGCTGTCCCGGCAATCCGACCATCTCGGGGACGAGGTCGCCCGCTTCCTAGAGTCGGTCAGAGCCGCCTGACAATGCCATACCGCGCCGAGGCGATCGGCGATGCGCCTCGGCGGCCGTCGCGCCGCACCTAACACGGCGGCGGTCGCATCACCGCCCCCCATCCAAGAGCTTCGTCACGACGCGGGCCGTGTAATCGACCATCGGCACGATCCGGGCATAGTTCAGTCGCGTCGGGCCTATTACGCCCACCACGCCGACGATCTTCTGGGCCCCGTCCCGGAACGGCGCCGCGATGAGCGATGAGCCCGACAGCGAGAACAACTTGTTCTCCGACCCGATGAAGATCCGCACGCCGTCGCCGCCCTCGGCGCGGGCCAGGAGGTCGATGACGTCCTTCTGGGTCTCCAGGTCGTTGAACAGCAGGCGGATGCGGTCGAGATCCTCGGCGGCCCTCAGGTCGTCGAGCAGATTGGCCTGTCCGCGCACGATCAGCTGGCGGGCCTCGCTCGGGCCCACCGGCGTCGCGAGCCCCGCATCCACGAGGCGCTCGGTCAGGGCATCGAGTTCGCGCTTCATCGCCGTGCGGCTGGCCTCGATCTCCGCCCGCAGCGAGCCGAGCGTCCGGCCGTGCAGGCGGGCATTGAGGAAGTTCGTCGCTTCCTGAAGCGCGCCGGCGGGCAGGCCCGGCGGCAGATCCACCAGGCGATTCTCGACGGAGCCGTCATCCGAGACCAGCACGACTAGGGCCCGGGCCGGGTCGAGGCGCACGAACTCGATGTGTTTCAGGTTCACGTTGGCCTTGGTGGTGAGCACCACGCCGGCCCCGCGCGAGATCCCCGACAGCATGGTCGAGGCCTCGGTCAGCGCCGAGTCGAAGGTGTGGCCCGAGGCGGCGGCCCGCATCTGCGCCTCGATCCGGGTCTGCTCGTCCTGGCTGACATCACCCAGTTCCAGCATGGCGTCGACGAAGAAGCGCAGGCCGAGCTCGGTCGGGAGGCGGCCCGCCGAGGTGTGCGGCGCGAAGATCAAGCCGGAATGCTCAAGATCCGCCATCACGTTGCGGATCGAGGCCGGCGACAGCGCCATGGGTAGGATCCGCGCCAGGTTGCGCGATCCCACCGGCTCGCCCGTGGTCAGATAGCTCTCGACGATCTGCCGAAAGATCTCCCTGGCCCGCTCATTGAGCGCGGCGAGCGCCTGCATCGATTGGCCGTTGGAAAATCGGGGGGTCGGGTCTGTCACGGGGTCATCCTGTGGTCCGATCATGTCCAAGCGTTCCGGCGGGATCAATCCGTCCGATGCCGCAGGCCGGCGCTGCTTGCCCGCGCGGGCGCGGCGGCCTAAGAGCCCGGCCCTCGACGTTCCTCATAGAAAGGGCCCGCGATGCGGCCTTCCAAGCGTGCCGCCGACGAGTTGCGGCCCGTGAGCCTGGAGCGCGCGGTTTCGCGCTACGCCGAGGGCTCCTGCCTCGTCAGCTTCGGCAACACCCGGGTGCTCTGCACCGCATCGCTGGAGGAGCGCGGGCCCCCGTGGCTGCGCGGTTCGGGCAAGGGCTGGGTCACGGCCGAATACGCCATGCTGCCGCGTGCGACGCACGAACGCACCCGCCGTGAGATCGGTTCCGGCAAGCCGTCGGGGCGGACGCAGGAGATCCAGCGGCTGATCGGGCGCTCCCTGCGGGCGGTGACCAACCTGCCGGCGCTCGGCGAGCGACAGGTGACGGTCGATTGCGACGTGATCCAAGCGGATGGCGGCACCCGCACCGCCGCCATCACGGGCGCCTGGGTGGCGCTGCACGATTGCTTCGCCTGGATGCGGACGCGCTCCATCATCTCGGTCGATCCGCTGCGCGACCACGTCGCGGCCGTCTCCTGCGGCCTCTACAAGGGCACGCCGGTGCTCGACCTCGACTATGCCGAGGATTCGGCGGCCGAGACCGACGCCAACTTCGTCCTCACTGGCCGGGGCGGCATCGTCGAAGTTCAGGGGACCGCCGAGATGGAGCCGTTCTCGCAGGATCAGTTGCTGGAACTGCTGCGACTCGCGCGCGCCGGCACCGACCGGCTGGTCGCCCTTCAGAGGGAGGCCATCGCGTGAGCCGGCGGCTGACGGGCAAGGTGGTCATCGCCACCCACAATGCCGGCAAACTCGCCGAGATGCGCGCGCTGCTGGCGCCGTTCGGGATCGAGGCGGTGTCGGCCGGGGATCTCGGCCTGCCCGAGCCGGACGAGACCGGCACGATGTTCGCCGAGAACGCTGCGATCAAGGCCCGGGCCGCCACCGAGGCCACGGGCCTGCCCGCCTTCGCGGACGATTCCGGCCTGTGCGTCGACGCCCTCGACGGCGCGCCGGGCATTTTTTCCGCGCGCTGGGCCGGGCCGACCAAGGATTTTTCGGGTGCGATGGCGCGGATCTTTTCCGAGCTCGACCGGCGCGGCGCGCGGGATCGCCGGGCGCATTTCGTCTCGGCCCTGGTGCTCGCTTGGCCGGACGGTCACACCGAGCTGTTCGAGGGCCGGGTGTTCGGAGACCTCGTGGCGGCCCGCGGTTCGGCCGGCTTCGGCTACGATCCAATCTTCCGACCGGACGGGCACGACCGCACCTTCGGGGAGATGACGGCCGACGAGAAGCACGGGGTCGATTGGCAGCGAGGGCAGGGGCTGTCGCACCGCGCCCGGGCCTTCGTGGAGCTAAGCCGCGCCTGCCTCGCGTCCGAAGCCTGATTGCCAAACCGGGCGCGGCCGCTCACATCACCCCCATCATGGACGAGACCGGCCCGAACCACCCGACCCGCGATGCGGGTTTCGGCGTCTACCTGCACTGGCCCTTCTGCGCGGCGAAGTGCCCGTATTGCGACTTCAACAGCCACGTCCGCCATGGTGGCGTGGACGAGCCGCGCTTCCTGGCCGCTTTCCGGGCCGAGATCGATCACGTCGCGGCGCGGACACCCGGCCGCACCGTCACCAGTATCTTCCTCGGGGGCGGCACGCCCTCGCTGATGCAGCCCGCCACGGTGGCCGGGCTCCTCGACGCCGTGGCGGCGCGCTGGCCGGTGGCGCCGGACGCGGAGATCACCCTGGAGGCCAACCCGTCGAGCGTCGAGGCTTCCCGCTTCCGCGACTATCGCACGGCGGGGGTCAACCGGGTCTCGCTGGGCGTGCAGGCGCTCGACGACGCATCGCTGCGCGTGCTCGGCCGTCTCCACGACGTGGCGCAGGCGCTCGACGCGATCCGCGTCGCGCAGGCCACCTTCGCGCGGACCTCCTTCGATCTGATCTACGCGCGGCCCGGCCAGACTCCCGTGCAGTGGCGGGGGGAACTCGGCGCAGCCCTAGATCTCGCGGGCGAGCACCTGTCCCTCTATCAGTTGACCATCGAGCCCGGTACGCCGTTCCACGGCCTTGCCCACGCGGGCAAGCTCGTGATCCCCGACGACGATGTGGGCCGAGCCCTTTACGACGTGACGCAGGAACTCTGCACAGGAGCCGGCCTGCCGCCCTACGAGATTTCCAATCACGCGCGCCCCGGCGCAGAGTCGCGCCACAACCTGCTCTACTGGCGTTACGGCGAGTATGCCGGGATCGGGCCCGGTGCGCATGGGCGGCTCGTGACGACAACTGAGCGGATCGGCACCGTGACGGAGCGTGGACCCGAGGCATGGCTCACCCGGGTCGAGCGCGATGGCCATGGCATCACGGAGATCGAGTCCCTCGCGCCCGCCGATCAGGCCGACGAGTTCCTCGTGATGGGGCTGCGGCTGCGCGAAGGGATCGATCCGACCCGTTATGCCGCGCTGAAGGGCCGGCCGCTGAACGGCAACCGGATCGGCATGCTGATCGGCGACGGCCTGCTGGAGCGGCGCGGCGACGGCCGCATCGCCGCGACGGCGCGCGGCGCGCCGGTCCTCAACGCGATCGTCGCCGAACTCGCCGCCTGATCAGATCCCCGGCTTGCCCAGCACGCGCGGGGCCGGGCTTACGACGGTCGCGGCGTTGTTGCGGATCTCAAAGACCGCCAGCGACCGCTCGCTCTGCCCGTCCGGGCGGAAGCGAAAGGTCCCATCGACGCCGGCGAAGCCCGCCGGGTTGGTCAGTGTGGGCTCGGCGAAGCGCTGTGAGCCGTACTGGCGCGCCAGGGCCGCGGCCAGCATCACCGCGTCGTAGGCGAGGGAGGCGACCCGCGGCGGCACCGCGCCGAAACGCGCTTGGTAGCGTCCGCTGAAGCTCGAGAAGCCGCCGCGGTCGGGCGCGGCGAAGCGGCCGCCCTGGAGCGCGGGCAGGGCGAAGAGCGAGGGCTCGTTCCACAAGGCCGTCCCGATCGGCCGGACGCGAGCCGGCGAAAAGCCGGTCTTCGTCAGTGCCGCCGCGACGGCCGGCAGTGCTTCGGCGGTTTCTGGGATGAACAGCGCGTCGGCCGTCGCGCCCGGGCCGTTGACGACGCGCGCCAGCCGCTCGACCGCCGGACCCGGATTGCCCGCCGGGTACCGCTCGACCGCTGCCACGCGGGCGCCCCGGCGTGCCACGGTCTCGCGGAAAGCTGCCTCGACGGCATTGCCGTAGGCGGTCTCGGGAATCAGGGCTGCGAAGGAGCGCTTGCCACCCACTACCGAGTCCTCGACCGCCCGGTCCACCTCCGGCTGCGGCAGGAAGCTCAGCAGATAGACGTTCGGAGCCGCCACGGTCGCGTCGGTGGAGAAGCCGATGACCGGCTTGCCCGCCGCCTTGGCCACGCTGGCAGCGGCCTGGACGCTGCCGGCGAAGACAGGCCCGAGGATGATCTCGGCGCCCTTGCGTACAGCTTCCTGGGCCGCCTCCCGGGCGCCGTCCGGACTGCCGTGGTCATCTTCGACCACTATCGTGAGATCCAGCTGCTGTGACTCGTCGAAGGCGAGTTGCGCGGCGTTGCGCATCGCCGTCCCCACGGCTGCGCCCTGTCCGGTCAGCGGCAACACCAGAGCGACCTTCACCGATCCGGAACCGATCCGCTGGTTGGACGCCGCCATGGGCGTCGAAGGCGCCAAGCTCGGGGCGTCGCGCGGGACATCCGTAGGGGGTGCGATCGCGGCCCGGGGCGACGGCCCCCGCCGGGCAACGTCGCCGCCGATGCAGCCGCCCAACGACAGGAGGGCGGAACAGAGGACGGCACTCAGGGCAGTGACGCGCCCGACCGGCGCGCCGGTCGGGCGCGCCATGACGCGGTCTCCTTCGGGCTGGCCCCAGCAGCGTGATAGCGCGGTCAGAAAATGTAAACGCAGGGATCGGCACTTGCCCCCCGCGGCAAGGCTTCGGCGCGACGAGAGCCGGCCAGTGTGGCAAGATCGTCAACGATGACCCGCCGATTCGACGCCCCGACGACCCCCTCGCCGCGCAAGCCCGCCGGGGAGCGCCCACGGACCGCAACCTTCACGGCGTTCGGGCTCGCGAGCGAGGCCGAACCGCTCGCACCCGGCCTCCACATCGTGGCGACACCGATTGGCAACCTGCGCGACATCACGATCCGCGCCCTGGCGACGTTGGCCGCGGCGGATGCGGTGCTCGCGGAGGATACGCGGGTGACCCGGACCCTTCTCGCGCATTACGGGATCACGACGCCGCTCCTTGCCTACCACGAGCATTCCAACGACGCGGTCCGTGAGCGGATGGTCGGCCGATTGCGCGCTGGCGAGGCGCTGGCCCTGGTGTCGGATGCGGGTACCCCCCTGGTGTCGGACCCGGGCTACAAGTTGGTGCAGTCCGCGATCGAGGCCGGCATCCCGATCACGCCCGTCCCCGGTCCCTCGGCCGTGATGACCGCTCTGGTGGCGGCGGGCCTGCCCACGGACCGCTTCTTCTTCGAGGGCTTCCTGCCGCAGAAGGCGGGTGCAAGGCGCAACCGCCTCGAAGCTCTGGTTCAGGTCGCGGGCACACAGGTGTTGTTCGAGTCGCCGCACCGGCTTCCGGAGATGCTGGCCGACGCGGCCGCCATTCTCGGCGCCGATCGCCCTGCGGCGGTGACCCGTGAACTCACGAAGCTGTACGAGACCATCCGCCGCGACACGCTGGGCGCCCTGAGCGCGCGGTTCGCCGAGGACGGCCCGCCGAAGGGTGAGATCGTGGTCATCATCGGCGCGGCCCCGGTGCAGGAGCGAACCGTCGAGGGCGATGCCGCCCTCGACGCACTGCTCAAGACGGCGATGGAACGTCACTCGATCAAGGACGCCGCGAGCCTCGTGGCCGACGAGACAGGTCAGCCGCGGCGTCTGGTCTACACGCGGGCGCTCGCCCTGGCGCGGAGCGAGGGATGACCGGCATTCGGCCCGCCCGGACCGAACAGCGCCGGGCCGCCTATCGGCGCGGCTATCGCGCCGAATGGCTGGCTCTGGTGGCGCTGATGTTCAAGGGCTACTGGCCGGTCGGCCGGCGCGTCAGCCTCGCCGGGGGCGAGATCGATTTGGTGGTCCAGCGCTGGAACACCATTGCGTTCGTGGAGGTGAAGGCGCGTCCCCGGCGCGATGATGCCCGGGAGGCGATCGATGCCGCCAAGCGGCGGCGCTTCTCACGGGCAGTCAGATCCTGGATCGGCCGCAACGCCTGGAGCGCCGGCATGACCTATCGGGCGGACGCCGTGTTTATTGGGGCGCGCGGCTGGCCCGCGCATGTCGTCGATGCGTTCCCGATCGAGGGCCTGTGACGCGACCACCGCCCGGCTCCGATGCCGGGCGCAGCCGGGTCAGGCGCGCGCGGCGCGGATCGCGCCGATCAACGTCCGCTTCAACTCGGCCTGGCTGAACGGCTTCTGCACCACCGGCCGGTCGCGGAATGGCTCGCGGATGCCGGCCCCGCCGTAGCCGGTGGAGAAGACCAGCGGCAGATCGCGCTTCGCGATGGCCTCGGCCACCGGGTAGATCGGTTCTCCCGCCACGTTCACGTCGAGGATCGCGACCTCGAACGTCTCCTGAGCCGCCATCTCGAGGGCGGAAGACAGACGAGCCGCCGGTCCGACGACGGCACAGCCGAAGTCGAGCAGCATGTCCTCAAGCAGCATCGAGATCGCGGCCTCATCCTCGACGACGAGCACGCGGACGCCGTTCAGGACGTCATCGTTGGGGTCAGCAATCACGCCGGGCCGTCTTCCCTTCGAGTGCCCCCGAACCGGGGACCTAACCGTCCGATAATCGATGCTCGGAAACCGTTTACTCGGCACACCAGAACGCCGGGTGCGGCTACGAAGAACGGTTCACGAGGCAGCCTTTGGCGTCGCCCGGAACGGGCAATGTGTCAAGCGTTCGCCAGCCGTTCCAGCACCGGCACGGAGCGGAATGTTAACGGATGAAACATTTTCGTCGGGTGACGGCTCGACCGCCGAACACGGTTTCAGTCGTCCTTGAAGCTGACTTTGGCGCCGCGCGCCACGTGGGCTGCGAGGTCGCGAGCGTTCCAGTTGGTCAGACGGATGCAGCCGTGCGATTCGGTTTTCCCAACTTTCTCGGGCTCAGGAGTTCCGTGAATGCCGTAGCTTGGGATCGCGAGATCAATCCAGACTAGTCCGACCGGGTTGTTCGGCCCAGCCTGGATGGTGAACTTGTGCTTGGTCTTCACGCCTTTAAACGCGTATTTCGGGTTGTAGGTATAATCCGGGTCGAACGCGACACCCTTGACCTTCGTGTCGCCGCTCGGTGCCGGCTTTTCCGTACTGCCGATCGAGGCGGGGTAATAGGCCAACAGCTTCCCATCGGCCCCGAACGCTCGGACATCCCGGCTGGTCTTGTCGACCTCGATGCGCTCGACCTTGGGATCGTAGGGCAAGTCCTTCGCCTTCGGCTTGTCGGTCCCCATGGGATCCACGGCCGCGACCGTGATGCTGGTGCCGGCCTTATCGAGAGGCTTGTCGGGGTTGAGCGCGGTGACGAGGGCGCGGCTCATGTGGAAGCGTTCGGCCAGCATCTCACGCGGATTGGTGTAGTCCATCGCCTTCAGGTCGGCCTGCTGTTCCATCTTCGGCGGGATCTTGTCGACGTAGGGTCCCGCGGTGTCGGCATCGGTGATCGTGTAATCCGTCACCGCCGGCTTATCGCTCGTCGCCTGAAGCTTGTCCCAGACCTCCGGCGTCAGCGTTTGAGTGGCCGGGAGCCCCTGCGCCACCGCAAAGGCGGACAGCGCACGCTTGTAGTTCTCGCCCAATAGGCCGTCGATCGCACCGGGGTAGAAGTGAGCGCGGTCCAGCAGGATCTGAGCCTTGACGATCAACGGATCGGGCTTCTCATCGCCCTTGCCGGCTTCGCGCTTCCGATCGCCGTCCGTCTTCTTCGACGTGTCTTGCCCCTGCGATGACAGGGACGCCCCATTGACGACCTCGGCCGTCAGGGCAGGTGGTTGAGCCTCGTGCTCGGCCGCCTTCGGACCCGGACGGGCCGCGGCCACCTGTGCGGCGAGGCAACTCGCCAGGAGAGCCGCGTAAACCGGCCGCAGGGGTCTCGCGCTCATCGCCGTCGTCGTCTCCGGAAGCGGGGGCGCTTCGCACCCACAAAGCCCATGCGCCCAGGAACGTTCCACGGGCGCTACTCACAGAGGCGATGACCGGCCGTGCGCTCACGTTCGTCGAGGTGGAAGTGGTTGGCGTGGGCGGCGTTCGTGCCCGGCCCCAGGACCGTGCGGAAGAAGCCGCAAGCCTTGCCGCGGACAGCATTGAGGAAGTCGGCTTCGTCGGAGCCCTCTGGCATCGCCTTCACCGGTATGGTGGCGTGGCCCGAGAACGAGAAGCCCATTACATCGACGGCGTTCGCAAAGGCGTGCTCGCTCAATTTGGCATCGACGTCATGGTTCTGACCGCGGCACACGTATGTACCGCCGAGTTCGAGACCCGTCAGGCCGTGCTTGAGCACCCGTTCGGCCTCGGTCTGAACCTCCGTCACCCAGCGCGCCAGCGCCTCCGCCGTTCGGCAGGTGAGTGTCGCCCCCTGCGGTAGCCCGACGCCGTCGGCGAGCTTGGTGACCTTGAGCGGCAAGGGCGCCGTACATTGGCCCTCCGCGATCGGCGGCAGCGGCTCGAAATCGACCCCGAGCCGCTTGAGGCGGGTCCGACAGGCGGTGTCGTCCGGAGGCGTAACCTTGAGGGAGAGCGCGGCGTCGCCGGAGAGTTCCGGCGGTCGCCCCGGCGGCGTGGGCGGCGGCACCGGGATCTCGGGTTTGCCAGGCTCGGCGGCCTTCTCGGCGGCGGGTGCTTCCTTAGGCGCAGGTGAGGTTGGCGTGAGCTCCGCCGGTCGGGCCGGTGGCGTCGGAGGTGGTGTTGCCGGCTCGGACGGCGGCTTCAACGTGTCGGGTCGCTCCGGCGGCAGGGGTGGGGGGACGGGAACACTGGTTGCCGGGGTCTCGGCCGCCTGACCCGGCGCGACGGGGATTGCCGCGAGAACCAGGGTGAGGGCACCGTACGCCAGGGCTGGCATCGGGCGGCGGATCTGCAAAGGACGTCCCGGCATAGGGCCTCGAAGCGTGGGCGTTGGTTCACACAAACGAGCGAGCGGCCATTCGGATCGCCACCGCGGTTGACGGATGCCGCGAACCGGACACTCTCTGCGCAAGCGCGGACACCGTCGCCGAGCCGACGCGTCACCGCCGAGATGGATTTTTGAGGACCGAATGCCGGACGCAGCTGAAGCCGGGCTCCCGAGCCTGCCGCAGGACAACTCCTTCCGCGAGGCGCGCTGGAGCACGCCCTTCGGCATCCCGCCCTTCGAGCAGATTGCGCCGGAGCATTATCAGCCAGCCTTCGAGGCGGCGCTCGCCGCCCATGCCACCGAGATCGATGCGATCGCAGCCGAAACGGCGCCCGCAACCTTCGCCAACACGGTGGCGGCCATGGAGCGGGCGGGGCAAGCCCTCGAACGGGTCGCTGGCGTGTTCTACAACCTGACCGGCAGCCACACGAACCCGGAGTTGCAGGCGATCGAGCGCGAGATCGGGCCGAAGCTCGCCCGCCACGGCAGCGCGATCTACCTGAACCCACAGCTCTGGGCGCGGATCTCGGCGGTCGACGCTGAGGCCGAGGGGCTCGGTCCGGAGGAGCGGCGCGTCCTCGACCGCTACCGCATCCGCTTCCGCCGGGCCGGCGCGACGCTCGAACCGGACGCCAAAACGCGCATCGCCGAGATCGCGGCGCGAATGTCGGAACTCGGCACCAAGTTCAGCCAGAATCTCCTCGCCGACGAGAGCAGCTTCACGCTTCCCTTGGAGACCGAGGATGATCTCGCCGGGCTTCCGCCGTTCCTGCGCGCCGCCGCCCGGAGCGCCGCGGAGGAACGGGGGCTCGAAGGTCACGTCATCACCCTGTCCCGCTCGCTGATCGAGCCCTTCCTTGTCTTCTCCACCCGCCGCGATCTGCGCGAGCGCGCCTACGCGGCCTGGACCCGGCGTGGGGAGAATGGCGGCGAGACCGACAACCGCGCGATCGCGGCCGAGATCATCCAGCTGCGCGCCGAGCGGGCCCGCCTGCTGGGATTCGACAGCTTCGCGCATTTCGCTCTCGATGACACGATGGCGGCAAGCCCTGACGCGGCCACCGGGCTCCTGCGCGACGTCTGGACCCCGGCCCGGGCGCGGGCGGGCGACGAGCGCGACCGCCTCCAGGCGGCGATCCAGGACGAGGGCCACAACTTCACCCTCCAGGCGCACGATTGGCGCCACTACGCCGAGAAGGTGCGGCGCGCCGAGCACGATCTCGATGAGAGCGAGATCAAGGCTTACCTGCCCCTGGAGCGGATGATCCAGGCGGCGTTCGACACGGCCTCCCGACTGTTCGGCCTGACCTTCGAGGAATTGGCCGACGTGCCGCGCTACCACCCCGACGTGCGGGTCTGGCGGGTCGGCAACCCGGACGGGTCGGAGGTCGGGCTGTTCCTGGGCGATTACTTCGCCCGGGCCACCAAGCGCTCCGGCGCCTGGATGAGCGCCTTCCGCTCACAGGAGCGCCTGAACGGCCCGATCACGCCGATCATCGTCAACGTGATGAACTTCGCCAAGGCGCCAGAGGGGGAGAGCACGCTGCTGTCCTTCGACGACGCGCGCACCCTGTTCCACGAGTTCGGCCACGCCCTGCACGGCCTCCTGTCGGACGTGACCTATCCGCTGCTCTCTGGCACCGCGGTGGCCCGGGACTTCGTGGAGCTGCCCTCGCAGCTCTACGAGCACTGGCTGGAGCAGCCGGAGGTCCTGCGGACCCACGCGCGCCATCACCAGACTGGCGAGGCGATGCCGGACGCGCTGCTTCAGAAGCTGCTCGCGGCCCGTACCTTCAACCAGGGCTTTGCCACCGTGGAGTACACGGCTTCCGCGATCGTCGACATGACGCTCCACCTCTCCGCCGAGGGCGAGGCGGGGCTCGACGTGCCGGCCTTCGAAGCCGAGGCGTTGCGGCGGATCAGCATGCCGGCCGAGATCGGCATGCGGCACCGGACGCCGCACTTTGCCCACATCTTCTCGGGGGACGGCTACGCGGCCGGCTATTACAGCTATCTCTGGTCGGAGGTGCTGGATGCCGACGCGTTCGACGCCTTCCGTGAGGCGGGCGACATCTTCGATCCGGAGACAGCGAAGCGCCTGCGCACCTTCGTGTACGGCGCCGGCAACCTGCGCGACCCGCGCGAGGCCTACACGGCCTTCCGCGGTAGAATGCCGAGCATCGAGCCCTTGCTCAAGAAGCGCGGACTCGCGGCGTGAGCCCAGACGGCCGGTAAGGGTTTCGTAAACAAACGTCCTTAACGAAGGCTTGCAGTGACGTCCTGCACCGGAGTTGGGGGCGATGACCAAGACCGAGACCAAGCCGGCCGTCTCGCCGGACGATCTGCTGAAGGCCGTTGTGACCGGCCAGGCCGAATCCGCAGCCGATGCCGAGGCGCCGGAGGCCGCCGCACCGACGCTTGCGGTGCTGCGTTCGCTGAAAGGGATCGACCGGCGGACCCTGGCGATCCCCGGCGCCTGCCTCGCGCTCGGTGCCCTGCTCGGTGGCGGCGTCATCGCGATGACGCGCTCGTCCGCCCTGTCGAGCGACGCCGTCGCAGCGCTCAGCACGACGCTCGATGCTGGCCGGACCGAGACCGCGCGTCTCGGCAGCGATATCGCCCAGCTCCATCAGGTTCTGGCCGACCTGCGCGCCTCCACCGACACCGCCCGCAGGGAGGCATCGACCCGCAGCGGCGCGCTCGGCGAGCGCCTCGCGCAGCTCGACAAGAATCTGAGCGCCAAGACCGCGGCCCTCGGCGAACGGCTGGAGCAGGTGGAGCGGGAGCAGAACGCCCGGATCTCTGGTCTCGCTTCCCAGATCGACCGCCGGGCCGCGACGGTCGTGAAGCCCGAGCCGACCCAGACGGGAAGCCTCGCCGAGACCCGCGCCGTCGAGCCGAAGGCAGCGGAGCCCAAGGTTACGGACGCCAAGATCACCGAGGCGAAGCTCTCCGATGCCAGGCCGGCCGACGTGAAAAAGGCTTCGTTGAGCGACAAGCCGCCGGTGATCGACGCCTGGGCGGTCCGCGAGGTCTACGATGGGATGGCGATCCTGGAGAACCGCCGTCACCGGCTCCTCGAAATCGGGCCGGGCGAGACCCTACCGGGCTTCGGTCGCGTCGAGGGCATCGAGCGCCGCGGACGGGATTGGGTCGTGGTGACCCGTCAGGGCCTCGTCACGCCGCAGCCCTGGTAGCGCGGTCCGAAGGTTCAGCGCGACGGGTAAGGCGTCGGGGCCAGGCTGTCGACGGTGACCGGGAATCGCGGTTCCAGGGTCAGCGGATCGGCCATCGCAGCCGCACGCTCGGCGCGGCGCCGGCCGTGGCGCAGCGCGCGGGTCTGGGCCGCGCGCGTCGGATGCAGGATCGCGGCGAGGAGGGCTTGGCCCTCGAACGCAGAGTCCAGGTTCTTCGCTTCGAAGACGGGCATGGCCGGCCTGTTGGATTGCGGTCGCGAACGTCGCCGATGGCGCCGATTCCGACCACACCCCCAATAACGGGGATCGTGGTGACAGGTTCCGTCAAGCTTTCGCCCGGAAACTGTTTTTTCACGATCGTTCAGGCCGGCCCCGAATTCTGTGTGGCCGCGCACCCGCAGCGCGAGATCAGACGAACTGGTTGAGACCTGGGATCGAACCGATGATCGGTCCCATCGCGTCCTCACCGACCTTCTCGCGGCCGAAGGCGAACAGCTCCTGACCGAGCGGCTGCATCTGGCCCATTGGAACGCCGGCCGCCATCAGCTTCTGGCCGAGCGCCATCACGCCGCCGCCACCCATCATGCCGCCGAGCATGCCCATCAGGCCGCCTCCGCCACCCTCGCCGGCATTCGATTCGGCGATCAGCGATTCGGATCCCGGCAGCGCCGCCAGAAGCTGGTTCACCTCCGTCTCGGGCCCCTCCTTCTGCAGGAAGGCGAGGATGTGGCCGATCGCGGTCTGGGCCGTCGCGGCGTCGAGGCCGGTACGGGCGGTCACGCGGGCGAGCAGTTCTTCCATGGTGATGATCTCTTCGGAACGTTTCCAGTCGTCCTTCGACTCTGGGACGCCGGAAATCAAGCGCGCGTGCCGGGTTGCCGGGGACAGACGCCGGCGCGCGCAGGTCTGGGGTGACTTCCGGGCTCCGGGTTCCAGATTCCAGCCCGAGGCCGAACCGGGAGCTGGATCATGCGCATCAGCAACGTTGCCGACGTCGTCGCCGAGACCCTTCAGGAAGCGGGTGTCGCCCGCATCTACGGGGTGGTCGGCGACAGCCTCAACGGGATCACCGAGGCGCTGCGGGCGCGCGGCCGGATCGACTGGATCCACACGCGCCACGAGGAAACCGCGGCGTTCGCGGCCGCCGGCGAGGCGCAGGTTACCGGCCGGCTCGCGGTCTGCGCCGGCTCCTGCGGCCCGGGCAACCTGCACCTGATCAACGGGCTCTACGACGCGCATCGCAGCCGCACGCCGGTGCTGGCGATCGCTGCCCACATCCCGTCGCCCGAGATCGGCTCGGGCTATTTTCAGGAGACCAAGCCGACCGAGCTGTTCCGCGACTGCAGCCACTATTGCGAGCTGATCTCGGACCCGGCGCAGATGCCGTTCGTGCTGGAGAACGCGATCCGCGCCGCCGTGGGCGAGGGCGGCGTGGCGGTGATCGTCCTGCCGGGCGATGTGGCGCTCCGCGAGGCACCCAAGCGCGCCCTGGCGCCGCGTGCCGGGCTGATCCCCGCCAAGCCGGTGGTCCGGCCGGCAGATCCGGAACTCGACGCGCTGGCCGCGATGCTCAATGCCGGCCAGCGCGTGACGCTGCTGTGCGGGCGCGGCTGCGCCGGCGCGCATGCCGAGCTGCTGCAACTCGCCGAGGCGCTCAAAAGCCCGATCGTCCACGCGCTCGGCGGCAAGGAATTCGTCGAGTTCGACAACCCCTACGATGTCGGCATGACCGGCCTGATCGGCTACGCGTCGGGCTACGCCGCCATGATGGCGTGCGACACCCTGCTGATGCTCGGCACGGGCTTCCCCTACAAGCAGTTCTACCCGCAGGACGCGAAGGTCGCGCAGATCGACCTGCGCCCGTCGGAGCTCGGCCGGCGCTGCCGGATCGAGCTGGGGCTCGTCGGCGATGTCGGGGCGACCCTCCGAGCGCTGCTGCCGCGCCTCAAGCCCAAGGCCGATCGGTCTTTCCTGGAGGCCAGCCTGAAGCACTATGCCAAGGCGCGCACCGGGCTCGACGACCTCGCCACCGGCAAGCAAGGCGGGCCGCTGCACCCGCAATATCTCGCCCGCACCATCAGCGAGGCGGCCGCGGACGACGCGATCTTCACCGCCGATGTCGGCACGCCGACCATCTGGGCGGCGCGCTACCTCGCGATGAACGGGAAGCGGCGGCTCCTCGGCTCCTGGGTGCACGGCTCCATGGCCAACGCCCTGTCGCAGGGGATCGGCGCGCAGGCCTGCCAGCCCGACCGGCAGGTGATCGCGCTGTGCGGCGACGGCGGCTTCGCGATGCTGATGGGCGATTTTCTGACGTTGCGGCAGCACCGCCTGCCGTTAAAGGTCGTGATCTTCAACAACGGCACGCTCGGCTTCGTCGAGTTGGAGATGAAGGCGGCCGGCTACCTTGAGACGGGCGTCGCCCTCGACAACCCCGACTTCGCCGCGATGTCGCGGGCGGCCGGCATCTTCGCCCTGCGGGTCGAAGACCCCGCCGAGCTGCCGGGCGCCATGCGCGAGTTCCTGGCCTTCGACGGTCCATCGCTCCTCGACGTCCGCACGGCCCGCAACGAGCTGTCGATGCCGCCCAAGGTCGACGGGCAGCAGGTGAAAGGATTCAGCCTGTATGTCCTGCGCGCCGTGATGGACGGACGCGGTGACGCGGTCCTCGACCTCGCCAAGACCAACCTCATCCGGTAGACCCTGAGTATCAGTCTCGAACCGTTCCAGACCACCGGGGGCGGCGATCCAGGGAGAAGCCGGACCATGCGGGTCGGCCTGTTCGTGCCGTGCTACGTCGACGCCTTCGAACCGGAGGTCGGAATCGCCACGCTGGAGCTGCTGGAGCGGCTCGGCTGCACGGTGGAGTATCCATTCGACCAGACCTGCTGCGGGCAGCCGATGACCAACACCGGCTGCCACGCCGAGGCCGCGGCCACCGAAGCCCTGTTCGTCAAGAACTTCTCGGGCTTCGACTATGTGGTGGCGCCCTCCGGCTCCTGCGTCCATCAGGTCCGCGAGCACCTGACCGCGATTCCGCAGACCGATGAAGTTCGCCACGTCCGCGCCAGCACCTACGAGCTGGTGGAATTCCTGCACGACGTGCTCAAGGTCGAGGCGCTGCCCTGGGCGAGCTTCCCCCACAAGGTCGCCTACCACACCAACTGCAACGCCCTGCGCGGCATCCACCATGCCCGGCCCTCGGAGCTGGTGAAGCCCTATTACTCGAAGCCCCTCGACCTTCTGCGCCTCGTCGACGGCGTCGAGTTGGTCGATCTGGCCCGGCCGGACGAGTGCTGCGGCTTCGGCGGGACCTTCTCGGTGTTCGAGCCCGCGGTCTCGGCCAAGATGGGCTACGACAAGGTGGCCGATCAGAACCGCGCCGGCGCCGAATACGTCGTCTCGGCGGATTCCTCCTGCCTGATGCATCAGAAGGGCTGCGCCGAGCGCCTTGGGCTGCCGCTCAAGTACATCCACATCGCGCAGGTGCTGAACGGAGCCGCCGCATGAGCGTCGAGGATCTGAACCCGCGCGAGCGCGAGGGCGTCATCCACCCGGAGGTGCGTGCCCCGAACGACGAGAGCGAGCGCTCGCAGGACGGCGTCCGGCTCCAGCACGCCGAGGCCGCCTCGAAGCCGATCCGCGCTCCGCAGGTCCGCGAGCCCCAGCCCCGCGGCGCCAAGATCCGCGGCGACCGGCCGATCAATCAGTCCGAGGCCGCCGAGCGCTTCCTCGCCGCGCCCCTCCATCAGGCGGCCCACGACGAGCGCCTGTGGGATTTGCGCAAGAAGCGCGACACCTCTGCGCACGGTATCCCCGAGTGGGAGGAGTTGCGCGAGCTGGCCTCCCAGATCAAGACGCACACGCTGAGTCACCTCGACCGCTACCTTGAGCAGTTCGAGGCCGCCGCGAAGGCCAACGGCGTCCACGTCCACTGGGCGAAGGACGGGGCGGATCACAACCGCATCGTGCTGGAGATCCTGCGGAGCCACGGGGCCAAGACCCTGGTGAAGTCGAAGTCGATGCTCACCGAGGAGTGCGGCTTCCGTCATCACATGGCGGCCAACGGCATCGAGATCATCGAGACCGATCTCGGCGAGCGGATCCAGCAGCTCGACAACGAGGAGCCGAGCCACGTCGTCGCCCCGGCGGTCCACAAGACCCGGATGGACGTGGCCGAGGTGTTTGCGAAGACGCTCGGTACCGACCCCGACAACGACGACGCCCATTACCTCGCCGAAAGCCAGCGCGAGACGACCCGGCCCTACATCCTCAAGGCCGATGCCGGCATGACCGGGTGCAACTTCGCCATCGTGGAGACCGGCTCGGTCGTCACCTGCACCAACGAGGGCAATGCCGACCTCTCCGGCAACGTCCCACCTTTGCAGATCCACTCGATCGGCATCGAGAAGATCATCCCGAAGGTCGAGCATCTCGGCGTCTTCATCCGGCTGCTGTCGCGCTCGGCGCTCGGCTCGCCGATCACCCAGTACACCTCGCATTTCCGCGCGCCCCGCAAGGGCACCGAGATGCACATGGTGCTGGTCGATAACGGCCGCTCCGAACGGCTCGGCATGGAGGAGTTCTGGACCTCCCTGAAGTGCATCCGCTGCGGCGCCTGCATGAACACCTGCCCGGTCTACCGGCGCTCGGGCGGCCTCTCCTACGGGGCGACCTATTCGGGCCCGATCGGCCTTATCATCGACCCGACCTTCAACAAGCGGAAATACTCGACGCTGCCGTTCTCCTCGACGATGAACGGCTCCTGCACCAACGTCTGCCCGGTGAAGATCAACATCCACGAGCAGATTTTTGCGTGGCGCAAGGTGCTGGTCGAGGAGCACCAGATCCCGGCGCTTAAGCAGGGCATGATGAAGGCCGCGGGCGCGGTGCTGTCGCGGCCCGCCGCCTACCGGGCGGCGATCGGCGCTGCCGATTCCGCCCTGAAGGTGCTGCCGCGCTTCGCGGTCTACAACCCGCTCAACACCTGGGGGAAGAAGCGCGAGATGCCCGACGCCCCGCGCCAGACCTTCCACGCTTGGTACAAGCAGAACCGCATGAAGGGGACGCAGCCATGAGCGCGCGCGACGCGATCCTGGCCGAGATCCGCCGGAACCGGCCGGCGGGCGAATTTCCGCTGCCGGACGTGCCGCTGTTCACGCCGCTCGTCGGCGACGATCTCGTGGCCGAATTCGGCGAGCGGTTGAAGCGCATGGGCGGCCGGGTGGCCGAGCCCCAGGCAGGCGACATCTTCGCGGGCGTGCGCGAGCGGCTCGACGGCGCGAAGGTGATCGCCTCGGCGGTCCCGGAGCTGACGGGCAACCGCGACCTGCGGGCGGTGCGCTATCCGCAGGAGGTCGAGGATGTCGACGTGGCGGTGGTCCGGGCGGTGTTCGGCATCGCCGAGACGGGCTCGGTGCTGTTCACGCAGGACCAGTTGATCGTGAACGCCGTTGCCTACCTCGCGCAGCACCTCGTCGTCCTGCTCGATCCGGCTGACATCCTGCGCAACGTCCAGGCGGCCTATCGGCGGCCAGAATTCGGCCGCTCGGCCTACGCGGTGCTGCACACCGGCCCATCGGCTACGGCCGATATTGAGGGCGTGCTGATCCACGGGGCGCAGGGGGTGCGCTCGCTCACGGTCGTCATGCAGCCGAAAATAGCTTGAGCTGGAACCGCAAATCGGGCGCGTCCCTTGCTTGGACGACGGAGAGGTCGTCGTCCGGCAAGGAGATCCGATGCGCTACACGCTTGGTTGCAGCCTGTCCTACAATATCCTCTCGGACACCACCTTCATCTTCAATCTGGAGGTGGCCAAGCTGAAGAGCGTCGAGATCCTGAGCGAGAGCCTGGTCCTGACGCCCAACCTGAAGCGCGACATCTACATCTCGCCCGATCTCCAGAACCGCTATCTCGGCCTCAACGTCCCGACGGGCCAGTTCGCGCTGGAATACAATGCGGAGGTGGACCTGACGGTGCACCGGGCCGATCCAGCGAGCATCAACGAGACGCCGGTCGGGCAACTGCCCCTCGACATCCTCCCCTTCCTGCTGCCGAGCCGCTTCGTCTCGTCGGACCGGCTGACGCCCTTCGCGCTGGCGGAGTTCGGCGCCCTGCCCAAGGGCCATGCCCGCGTGAACCAGATCTGCAATTGGATCCACGATCACATCACCTATCAGCCCGGCACCAGCGACGGTGAGACGACCGCGGACGAGTCGCTGCTCAAGCGCGCCGGCGTCTGCCGCGACTTTGCGCATATCGGCACGGCCTTCTGCCGGGCGCTGGGCATCCCCGCCCGGTTCGTGAGCTGCTACGCCCACGGCCTCGTACCGAGCGACTTCCATGCGGTGTTCGAGGCCTATCTCGAAGGCCGCTGGTGGCTGTTCGATGCCACACGGCAGGCCGACCTCGATGGTCTGGTGCGGATCGGCGTCGGCCGCGATGCCGCCGAGATCGCGTTTTCGACGCCGTTCGGCAACATGCAGCCGGTGAACCAGCAGGTGCGGATCCAGCGCACGGACGGGCAGGGCAGCCCCATGCCTCGCACCGTTGACGCAATCTCGACCGAGATTCCCGCACCGCATGCGGGAGCGGCCTGACGCGACAAGGACAACCCGCCGTCGCGCGGTTCTCGGATTGCACCGGCTGCGCGCTCGGGCAATCCGAAGCCGTGTTCGGGCGCATCGCGCGTGGCGGAGGGCGGGAGCGCCCCTAGACTCTGGGCGTCACGACATGCGGCCTGCCGCCGGGCGCCTACATTCGGCCTATCAAACCGCTCTATCTAGGGTATATATATGCCTGTAATCAGGTGAAAATAATAATAACTCTCATTAGTTATAAGTAAGTATGCCTTCTGATCGAAGGTCTATTGGCGGCGAATTGTTGGCGCATGCGACGCCCCGGCCGCATGGGCGGGCACGAAGATCTTCTTCTTTGCGCCAATCTATCCGCCGTGCAGGTAAAATCTTTAACCTCTCGCCGGTTCGCGAAATGCGCCGAAGCGTGGCTGTGGCGGGGTCGCAACACCGTAAAACGATCCCGGATCCGCCCCGAGACCTGCCCGTAAACGCCGCGATCCCGCCATAGTCCGGGCCCAACTCAACATCCGCGGTAAACGGCAGTTTCGACAACGCTTTACCGTTAACGAACGAGGTTTTCCGAGCACGTGGATGATGGCTCTGGCGCATCGCGAATGGCGAGGCGCCGCGGTCCTTCGCACCCGCTCGGAATCGGTGGCGCGAAGGCTTTGTCCGGGTTCATGGTGACGCGTTTGAACGACAAGTCGAAGCTGCCGAGCCGTCACGTCACCGAGGGGCCGGACCGGGCTCCGCATCGCTCCTATCTCTACGCCATGGGTCTGACTCGCGAGCAGATCCATCAGCCGCTGGTCGGCGTCGCCTCGTGCTGGAACGAGGCCGCCCCCTGCAACATCTCGCTGATGCGGCAGGCGCAGGCGGTAAAGAAGGGCGTCGCGGCCGCCCACGGCACGCCGCGCGAGTTCTGCACCATCACGGTGACCGACGGCATCGCCATGGGCCATGGCGGCATGCGCGCCTCGCTGCCGTCGCGCGAGGTCATCGCCGATTCGGTCGAGCTGACCATGCGCGGCCACGCCTACGACGCGCTGGTGGGCTTGGCCGGCTGCGACAAGTCGCTGCCCGGCATGATGATGGCGATGGTGCGCCTCAACGTGCCGTCGATCTTCATCTACGGCGGCTCGATCCTGCCGGGCTCGTTCCGCGGCAAGGCGGTGACCGTGCAGGACCTGTTCGAGGCGGTCGGCAAGGTCGCGGTCGGCGACATGAGCCTGGAGGATCTCGACGAGCTGGAGCAGGTCGCCTGCCCCTCGGCCGGCGCCTGCGGCGCGCAGTTCACCGCCAACACGATGGCGACCGTCTCCGAGGCGATCGGCCTCGCGCTGCCCTACTCGGCCGGCGCCCCCGCTCCTTATGAGATCCGGGACAAGTTCTGCGCCACCGCTGGCGAGAAGGTGATGGAGCTCCTGGCGAAGCAGATCCGCCCGCGCGACATCGTCACCCGCAAGGCCCTGGAGAACGCCGCGACGGTGGTGGCGGCCTCCGGCGGCTCGACCAACGCGGCGCTGCACCTGCCGGCGATCGCGCATGAATGCGGCATCGAGTTCACGCTGTTCGACGTCGCCGAGATCTTCCGGCGCACGCCCTACATCGCCGATCTGAAGCCGGGCGGACGCTACGTCGCCAAGGACATGTTCGAGGTCGGCGGGATCCCGCTGCTGATGAAGACGCTGCTCGACCACGGCTTCATGCACGGCGACTGCATGACAGTCACGGGCCGCACCATCGCGGAGAACATGGATCGGGTGACCTGGAACCCGGATCAGGATGTGGTCTATCCGGCCAACAAGCCGATCACCCAGACCGGCGGCGTGGTCGGCCTGAAGGGCAACCTCGCCCCCGAGGGCGCGATCGTGAAGGTCGCCGGCATGCCGACCGAGAAGCAGGTCTTCACCGGCCCGGCCCGCGTGTTCGACGGCGAGGAGGCCTGCTTTGAGGCCGTCCAGTCGCGGACCTATAAACAAGGCGAGGTTCTGGTCATCCGCTACGAGGGTCCGCGCGGCGGCCCCGGCATGCGCGAGATGCTGTCGACCACCGCGGCCCTCTACGGCCAGGGCATGGGCGACAAGGTCGCGCTGATCACCGACGGGCGCTTCTCCGGTGCGACCCGCGGCTTCTGCGTTGGCCATGTCGGACCCGAGGCAGCGGTCGGAGGCCCGATCGGCCTGATCCGCGACGGCGACATGATCACGCTCGACGCGATCCAGGGCACGCTCAACGTCGCCCTGTCGGACGAGGAACTCGCCGAGCGGCGGAAGGCCTGGACGCCGCGGGGCAACACCGCGACCTCTGGCTATCTCTGGAAATACGCGCAGGGCGTCGGCCCGGCGCTCTACGGCGCCGTCACGCACCCCGGAGGTACCAAGGAGACGCAGAGCTATGCGGACGTCTAGGACTGACCTCAGCCGGCGCAGGGCGCCGGCCGGGGCCGATCCCGGTCGGTTCCGGTCTGCCGGCAGGGCCGCCCTGGCGGCTTGGGCACTCGTGCTTCTTGCCCTGCCGACCGACGCGCCGCGCGCCCTCGACGCCAATGTGCGTACGCCGGTCCAGGTGCCGGTGGCCGACAAGAGCTATCGCTCGGCCAAGGATGCGCTCCGGGCCGGCATGCGCGAGTACAATGCCGGCGACAAGCAGGGCGCCGCCCGAGCGCTCGAATACGCGGCCGGTCAGGGCCATGCCCTGGCCCTGTGGAAGCTCGGCCGGATGTATGCCGATGGTGACGGCGTACCCCACGACGACCTGAAGGCATTCGAGTTCTTCTCCCGAATCGCCGATGCCAGCACCGATGACGGGCCCGATCCGCAGAACTCCGCGGTGCTCGGCAGCGCGTTTACAGCGCTCGGCACCTACTTCCTGGAGGGGATCAAGGGCACCTACGTGCGCCCGAATCCCGAGCGCGCCTACGACATGTTCAACTACGCGGCGTCCTACTACGGCGACCCGAACGCGCAGTACAATCTGGCCCGCCTCTACCTCGACGGCACGGGCGTCGAGTCCGATCCCCGGCAGGCGGCGCGCTGGTTCAACCTCGCGGCCGAGAAGGGGCATCACCCCGCCCAGGCGCTGCTCGGCGACATGCTGATCAATGGTCTCGGCGGCGTCCCGATCCAGCGCGTGAAGGGCCTGATGTGGCTCTCCCTCGCCCGGGAGGGCGCGGAGGGCCGCAAGGACGACTGGATCGTGGCGCTCTACGACAAGAACTGGGCCGCCGCTGCCGAGGACGACCGTGCCGAGGCACAGACCCAGCTCCAGACCGTAGGCTCGATCCGGCGGCGGCACTGACCGCCGCCGGATTGGCTCAGCCCTTCTTGGCGTCCAAGGCGATCTTGAACGACGGCCGCGCCAGCGTGTCGGCGACATAGGCCGCGAGCTTCGGCCAGCGTCCGGCATCGATCCGAGCCTCGGCCAGTTGGAAGTTGTAGAAGCCGGTGGCGACCGAGATATCGGCAATGCTGAAGGCATCGCCTGTCAGGTACGGACCCGAGATCTCGCCCTCCAGATAGTCGAAGAGCGGCGGCAGGTCCTTGTCGAGGGCCTTGGACACCGCGTCCTCGTTGGTGGGTTGCTTCATCATATTGGGCTTGAGCACCCGCTCGACGAAGGGCACGATCAGCTTTCCGAACAGCTCGGTGTCGCCGAACTTGTCGAACCAGACCGCGCGGCCGAGCGCCTTCGGATCGGTCGGCACCAGGGCCGGCGTCGGGTGCTTGCGCTCCAGATACCAAAGGATGGCCGAGGAATCGGCGAGGTGGAAACCGTCATCCTCAAGGGCCGGGATCTTGCCGAACGGGCTTGCCGCCTGGAAGTCCGCATCCGGCGCGTGGAACATGACGGGCTTGTGCTCGTACGAGACGCCCTTCTCAATCAATGAGACCAGAACCTTGCGGACGAAGGGCGAGTAACCGGTACCGTAGACGATCAAGCGGAACTCCTATGCTGACGGACGCGGCAGGCGATGAGCCGCGTGCCAACTCACTACATAGGGCGTTGTGTCAGCCTGCCGACAATTCGACCGTGACCGGGACGTGATCGGATGGTTTATCGAGCCCGCGCAGGTGCTTCTGCACCGAGGCCGAGACCAGCCGGTCGGCGGCCTGGGGCGAGAGCAGCAGGTGGTCGATCCGAATCCCGGCATTCCGCTGCCAGCAGCCAGCCTGGTAGTCCCAGAAGGTGTAGAGCCCGTCGCGCGGATCGCAGGCCCGCAGGCCGTCCGTGTAGCCCTCGGCCAGCAAGGCGCGGAACGCCATGCGGGTCTCTGGGAGGAACAGCGCGTCGGACCGCCACGCCTCCGGATCGGCTGCGTCGGCGGGTTCGGGGATGACGTTGTAGTCGCCCGCCAGCACCACCGCGTGTTCGTCCTCCATCAGCATGCAGGCGTGGAGCCGCAGTCGTTCAAGGAAGGCGAGCTTGTAGGGGTATTTCGGGCTGTCGACGGGATTGCCGTTCGGCAGATAGATCGAGGCGACCCGCACCGGCCGTAAGTCGTCGCCGGTGATCAGCGCCTCGATGTAGCGGGCCTGTTCGTCCTCGGCATCCCCGGGCAGTCCGCGCCGGACATCGCGCATCGCCAGCGGCGCGCGGACCAGCAGGGCGACGCCGTTATAGGCTTTCTGGCCCAGCGTCTCGACGGCGTAGCCGGCGGCTTCGACCTCCTCGCGGGGGAACGCCGGATCCTGGCATTTCAGCTCTTGAAGGCAGACCACGTCGGGCTTTGCCTCGTCGAGGAAACCCAGGAGGTGAGGCAAGCGCTGCTTGATCGAGTTGACGTTCCAGGTCGTGATCCGCATCGCCTCGCATCCGGTCGCCGCAGGGCCGTCATCCGCGCTTCGCGTCGCGCTGGCAAGGCCGTCCCGATGCAAGGCCGGGGACTTGCGCATGGGTTTGCCAGTCTCAGGTGCGGAAAGCGGGGGGAGCGCCGGATGGATTGGTTCGCGCCGGTGCGGGCCTATTGTGAGAGGACCGGCCCCGATTTCTGGGCTGAACCCGTCAACGCCTTGTCGAATGCTGGTTTCCTGCTGGCGGCCGCCGCTGCGGCGCGTCGCGGGTCTCGAGCGGATCCGCCGGACCGCGCCGCCCTCGCGCTCGCCGGGTTGATCGCCGTCGTCGGCATCGGCTCCTTCCTGTTCCACACGCTCGCGGTCACGTGGGCGATGCTCGCCGACGTCATTCCGATCGCGGTGTTCGTCGACGCGTACTCGCGCTCGCCCTCAGCCGGTATCTGCGGCTCGCTCCGGTCAACGTCGTCGTGTCCACCGCTGGGTTCGCCCTGTTCAGCTTCGTCCTCACGCCGCTCGTCGATGGCCTGACCGGGCGCGACGTGTCGCGGCTGACCAACGGGTCGATCGATTATCTCCCGGCGTTGCTTGCGCTGTTCGGCATGGTCGCGGCGACCGTCATGCGGTCCGAGGAGGGCCGTGTCAGCACCGGGCGGCGCCTTGCCGGGATCGGCGTGCTGTTCCTGATCTCGCTCGTCGCTCGCACCGCCGATCAGACCGCCTGTACCGCTCTGCCGATCGGCACGCATGCGGTCTGGCACATCCTCAACGCCGCCGTGCTCTACGCCCTCGTGGCGACGGCGATCCGGCACCGTGAAACCGGCGGTTGAGGCAACGGTCCCGCAGGGCCATTTTCTTGCAGCGCGGACGGTTTTCTTGCAGAAGTCCCCGGCATCGGACACCCGGATCGTCTCGGGCGCACGGGCATGGAAAAGGCTATGACAGTGAGCTTTCGCCTCGGGATCGCCGGCCTCGGCACCGTCGGTGCGTCGGTGGTCCGGATGGTCGAGCGCCGCCGGACGGCGATGGAAGCGGCGGGCCTCGACCTGCGCGTCACTGCGGTCTCCTCACGCGACCGCCGCCGCGACCGCGGTCTCGATCTGACGGGTATCGAGTGGTTCGACGATCCGGTCGCCATGGCGCGTTCGGGAAAGGTCGATTGCGTCGTCGAGCTGATCGGCGGATCCGAGGGCGCCGCTAAGGCGGTGGTCGAGGCGGCGCTCGAATCCGGCAAGTCGGTGGTCACCGCCAACAAGGCCCTCCTCGCCCGCCACGGCGCGAGTCTCGCGGCGCTCGCCGAGGGGCGTCGCGTCGCGCTCGCCTACGAGGCCGCGGTGGCCGGCGGGATCCCGGTGATCAAGACCCTGCGGGAGGGGCTGCCGGGCAACACGATCACCCGCGTATCCGGGATCCTCAACGGAACCTGCAACTACATCCTCAGCCGGATGGAGCACGAGGGCCTGACCTTCGAGGCGTGCCTGAAGGATGCGCAGGCACTCGGCTATGCCGAGGCAGATCCGACCTTCGATGTCGAGGGCTTCGACACCGCGCACAAGCTGGCCATCATCACGGCACTCGCCTTCGGCACCGCGGTCGATGCCGAAGGCGTGTCGGTGGAGGGAATCTCGCGCGTCCAGCCCCTCGATCTGCGCATGGCTGACGAGCTCGGCTACCGGATCAAGCTGCTCGGCGTCGCGCAGGCCACCGAGGCCGGGATCGAGCAGCGGGTGCATCCCACAATGGTGCCGAAATCCTCTGCGATCGCGCAGGTGATGGGCGTTACCAACGCGGTCAGCATCGACGCGGACGCGGTCGGCGAGTTGACCCTGATCGGCCCTGGCGCCGGCGGCGACGCGACGGCCTCCGCTGTGGTCGCCGACATCGCCGACGTGGCGCGCGGGATCGTGCGGCCGACTTTCGGCATCCCGGCCGCCGCCATGCGTGCCAGCGAGCGCGTCGAGATGCAGCGCCACGAGGGCGGCTACTATATCCGCCTCACGGTTCATGACCGGCCCGGTGTCGCGGCTGGCGTGGCGCAGCGGATGGCCGAGCGTGAGATCTCCCTGGAGAGCATCCTGCAGCGCCGGACCGAGGGCGCAGGCACTGATCCTCGCGGGCGCTCGGGCCGCCCGGTGCCGCTGGTCCTGATCACGTACGCAGCGACCGAGGGCAACATCCGCGCAGCCCTCGACGCCATCGATGCGGACGGGTTGCTGGCCGAGCCGCCGCAGGTGATCCGTATCGAGCGGGAATAGCGATCGCGCCCATTCGACGATCCCCGCCCTGATCGCTCGCGAGGCAGATGAACCGGGTTCGGCGTCTGATGCGATCTTGAGCATAAGGCGCACAAAGCCAATGCAGGTTATAGGCCTTGCCCGAGCGAGGCGTAGGCTGAACGACTGAGGCGCGACGGCGTTCAATCCGGGATCCGACTTCAAGATCGGGCGCGGGAAAAGGCAGGAAACGATGGCTGATGGTTTCACCTCCGCATCGCGGGGGGTCCCGCGCATGCTCGCCCTGGAACTCGCCCGCGTGACGGAGCGCGCCGCGATCGCCGCCGCCCGGCTGCGCGGCAAGGGCGACGAGAAGGCCGCGGACCAGGCGGCTGTCGATGCCATGCGGGCCGAACTCAACGGCCTCCCGATCCGTGGCACCGTGGTGATCGGAGAAGGGGAGCGAGACCAGGCGCCGATGCTGTTCATCGGTGAGCGCCTCGGGCGCGGCGAGGGCCCGGAGGTCGATATCGCGGTCGATCCCCTCGAAGGTACCACGCTCTGCGCCAAGGACATGCCGGGAGCGATCGCCGTGATGGCGATGGCCGAGCGCGGCTCCCTGCTCGCGGCGCCCGACGTCTATATGCAGAAGATCGCAATCGGGCCGGGCTACCCGCCAGGCCTCGTCGATCTGGACGCGAGCCCGACCGACAACATCCTGGCGCTGGCCCGGGCCAAGGGGGTCGATCCGCAGCAGATCACCGCCCTGATCCTGGACCGGCCGCGCCACGCGGCGCTCGTGGCCGAGGTGCGGGCGGCCGGGGGCGCGGTGCGCCTGATCTCAGACGGCGACATCGCCGGTATCATCTTCACGGCGAGCCCCGAGGAGACTGGTATCGACATCTATCTCGGGATCGGTGCGGCCCCCGAGGGTGTCCTCGCCGCGGCCGCGATGCGGTGCATCGGCGGCCAGATGCAGGGGCGCCTGATCCTCGACACGGCAGACCGCCGCCGCCGGGCCACCGAGATGGGCATCGAGGATCATAACCGGAAATACGATCTCACCGATCTCGCGAGCGGCGACGTGATCGTGGCCGCCACCGGCGTTACCGATGGTGCGCTCCTGCGGGGCGTCCGCTTCCGTCCGGACCGGATTCAGACCGAGACGGTGGTCTATCGCTCGGAGGCCGGCACTGTCCGCCGCATCCTCGGCGAGCATCGGCGCGGCCTGACCTGAGGCGCCCGGATCACCGGGCGCGGTGAACCGTCAGTTCAGCACCACCACTTTGGTGCCGACGTTGACGCGGCTGAACAGGTCGATCGCGTCCTGGTTGATCATCCGGATACAACCCGACGAGACGCTCTTGCCGATCGAGAACGGCTCGAGCGTGCCGTGGATGCGGAACAGCGTGTCCTTGTTGCCCTGCCAGAGGTACATGGCGCGGGCGCCGAGCGGATTGCGCAGGCCACCCGCGACGCCCAGTCCGCTCTGCAGCTTGTCGACCTCGCTCGCGAGCTTGGGGCTGCGCGCGATCATCTCCTTGGGCGGATACCAGTCCGGCCAAGCCTGCTTCGAGTTGACGGTCGCGGAGCCGGACCACGAGAAGCCCTGCTTGCCGACCCCCACGCCGTAGCGGCGCGCCCGGCCGTTCTCCTGAACCAGCGTGAGCTGGTGCGCCCGCGGATCGACGATGATCGTGCCGGGCTCGTACGGGCCGTGATAGGCGATCTCCTGGCGCAGGAACGCTGGGTTCATCTTCTTGTAATTGAAGGCCTGGATCGGGAACACGTCGTCCGTCACGGGCCCGTAGGCCTTCGCGTAATCGATCGGCTCGTTATCGGGCGCCCGCAGCACCGCCTTGGCCTTCGCGGCCTCCAGGGGCGAGAGCCCCTCAGCCGGCGGGACGGCGCTGCCGGGGCGGGCCGGAACGGTGGGATCGACCTCAAGGGAGGCTGAGGGCGGCGGGGCCGACGGCGCTGCGGGCGCAGGGCGGATGAAGTCGGTGCGCCCGGTATAGGGCAGGTAGCGGCCGCCGCGCCGCACGTAGAACGCGCCGTTCTGATCCTGATAGAGTTGACCGTCGTCGCCGAACCCATCGATGCCGGTCTCGGCGACAGGGCCACGACTCTGTGCATGAGCGGGCGCGACGAAGGCGAGGCCGGCTAGGCCGGCCAGGATGAGGCGGCGGATCGGGGCGGACATGCGAGATTTCCCTGGATAGCGACACCGCTTGTCGTGGCGGCTCGCAATCGAGCGGCCCAGCACGAATATGCGGCCCAGCTCAGTCCGAGACTTAGCAAATATCGCGTACAGCCGCCAAGTTGCGCACGCGGGCACGAACGACCCACAGGGCCCTTCTGCGGATGGTGTTGCCGTTGTGCCGCTATCGCTCCCGTGTTCTGCGCTACCATAAGCCAGATCATCGCCCCCGGTAACATCCGCCAAGTCATACGTCGTCCATCCGGAACCGCGCCCGCCCGCGATACAATTGGAAACGGGTTAGGCCCAATGTTCAGGGGCACCCGTGTGCGTCGAAGCGGCGCCCACCGTAGAGAGAGCTTTGAGATCGCACTGCGGCGCCCGTTTGCTTGGCAGGCTTGCCTTCGGGATCGGCATGGGGGCCTCACTCGGTGGCCGGTCCAGAATGCGAACGCCGCGCAGCGGCAACCCCAGGATCTGGCACGCTTGCTGCATTGCATCAGGTGCCGCGCCTGCTGCGGCGGGGGAGCAACGACGCTCCAAACAGCGGACGGTGTGAGTCCGGATCCCTTGGCCCGCGCGACCGCGTGACGGTTCGCCCCCTTGAGACGAGCACCTGCTATGGCCAGCTTCAAGACCGTGATGAAGTCGGGTCACCCCCCGACGCTGTTCGCCGCTTTCCTGTACTTCGATTTCTGCTTCGCCATCTGGGTCCTGAACGGCGCCATGGGCCCGTTCATCACCGAGACGTACAAGCTCTCGCCGGCCCAAACCGGCTTCATGATTTCGCTGCCGATCCTGGCGGGTGCGCTCATGCGCTTCCCGCTCGGTGTCCTCGCCCAGTATATCGGCCGCAAGAACGCAGCGATCGTCGAGATGAGCGTGATCATGCTCGCGATGGCGTACGGCTATCTGTTCGTTTCCTCCTACAACGACGTGCTGGCGATGGGTGTGCTGCTCGGCATCGCGGGCGCGTCCTTCGGTGTGGCACTCTCGCTCGGTTCCGGCTGGTTCCCCCCGGAGCACAAGGGCCTCGCCATGGGCATCGCGGGCGCGGGCAATTCCGGCACGGTGCTGGCCGTGCTCTTCGCCCCGCCACTGGCGCAGGCCTATGGCTGGCAGACCACCTACGCCTTCGCGGGCCTCGTCATGCTGCTGCCGCTGGTGGTCATGATCGTGCTCGCCAAGGAACCGCCGGATTGCGAGCACCAGTCGTTCAAGGAGCACATCTCCTGCCTGTTCACGAAGGACGGCTGGGCCTTCTCGCTGATCTACGTCATCACCTTCGGCGGCTTCGTCGGCCTGTCGAACTTCCTGCCGACCTTCTTCTACGAGCAGTTCGCCGTCACGAAGGTCGAGGCCGGGCGGCTGACCATGCTGGCGGCCTTCATGGGCTCAGGCATCCGGATCGTCGGCGGCTATTTCGCGGATCGGATGGGTGGCATCGCGGTCCTGTCGGTGGTGCTGCTCGCAGCGATCGCGACGTTCCTCTCGCTCACCGCGACCCCGTCGCTGGTGCTCACGACGCTCCTGTTCATGCTCTGCTTCGCAGCGCTCGGCGCCGGCAACGGTGCGCTGTTCCAGCTCGTGCCCCTGCGCTGGCCGGCGAACACGGCAGTGGCCGGTTCGATGATCGGGGAGATCGGGGCGCTCGGCGGCGCGATCCTGCCGAACGTCATGGGCCTGTCGAAGCAGTATACCGGCTCGTTCTCGCTGGGCTTCATCGGCTATGCCGCCTTCACCGCCCTGGTCCTGGGCTGCCTCGCCCTGTGGCAGCGCAAGTGGGTCGGCCGCTGGGTCGGGCCACGCGGCAAGGCACTCGGTACGCCGACCGAGGGCGAGACCGGGCAGTTGCAGCCGGCCACCGCTTAAACCGGCAACCCGCATCGAATAACGGACCGGGGGCCCTCGCGGCCCCCGTTTTCGTTGGCGCTCCCATCACCGTTTCTCGGTCTTCGCGTAATTCCCGGTTGCCAATCGCGTCTCGAAGCGTTTGAATAATGCATTACGAGAGAGCGCCCAACCGCAGGTTGAGGCGCCAGGTGGCCGTCAGCGGCGGCGCCCCGATGGGAAGGAACGGTCGATGTCGAAGCGCTTCAGCGCCACGAATGGCGTGCTCGGCCTGCTGTGCGTGATGTATTTCATCACCTATCTCGACCGGGTGAACATCGCCACGGCGGGCGCCGAGATCATCCGCGATTTCGGCATGTCGAAGACCGATTTCGGCCTGATCCTCTCGGCCTTCGCCTATCCCTATGCGATCTTCCAGGTGATCGGTGGGTCCGTCGGCGACAAGTTCGGCGCCCGGCGGACGCTGCTGGTCTGCGGAATGATCTGGGCCATGGCCACCATTCTGACCGGGATGGTCGGGGGGTTGGTGAGCCTGTTCCTCGCTAGGGTCCTGCTCGGCTTTGGTGAGGGCGCGACCTTCCCGACTGCGACGCGGGCGATGCAGAACTGGACGGCCCCGGGCCGGCGCGGCTTCGCACAGGGCATCACCCACGCCTTCGCGCGTCTCGGTAACGCGGTGGCGCCGCCGATCGTCGCCTTCCTGATCTGGCATTTCGGCTGGCGCACCAGCTTCGTGATTCTGGGCGCGATCAGCTTCGTCTGGGTGGCGATCTGGTACACCTATTTCCGCGACGACCCCTCCGATCATCCGGCGATCACTCAGGCCGAACTTGAAACCTTGCCCCCGCCGCGCAAGGTCGGCGCGAAACAGTCCGTGCCGTGGGGAGCGCTGACCCGCCGGATGCTGCCGGTGACCATCACGTATTTCTGCTATGGTTGGACCCTGTGGCTGTTCCTCGGCTGGCTGCCGAGCTTCTTCAAGGAGAATTACAGCCTGGATCTGAAGAACTCGGCGCTGTTTGCCTCGGGTGTATTCTTCGCGGGCGTGGTCGGCGACACGGTCGGTGGCATGATGAGCGACTTCATCCTGCATCGCACCGGGAAGGTGAAGCTCGCCCGGCTGTCGGTGATCGTGGTCGGCTTCCTCGGCGCAGCCGCGAGCCTCGCAGGCGTATTCATGACCCACGACCTCACGTTCGTGGCGCTGCTCCTTTCCTCGGGCTTCTTCTTCGCCGAGTTGGTGATCGGACCGATCTGGTCCGTGCCGATGGACATCGCGCCGAAATATGCCGGCACCGCGAGCGGTCTGATGAACACCGGCTCCGCCGTGGCGGCGATCATCTCACCGATCGTGTTCGGTGTGATCGTCGATCTGACGGGGAGTTGGACATTGCCGTTCGTTGGCTCGGTCGGCCTCTGCTTGCTGGGCGCCGGCCTCGCCTTCACGATGCACCCCGAGCGGGAATTCGTCGAGCCGGCGGAGAAGCCGCTCGGATCCGCTGCGACGGTCCCGGCCGGGGAGTAGTCTCACGATGACGGGGACGACAGGGCGATCCGGCCCGCTCGTCGGGATGCGGGTGATCGAACTCGCGCACATCATGGCTGGGCCAGTCTGCGGGCTGATGCTGGCCGACATGGGCGCGGAGGTCATCAAGGTCGAGAAGATGGACGGCGACGATACCCGTCGCACCGTCCCGCCTGCCCTGGAGGGCGAAAGCGCCGCCTACATGATGATGAACCGCGGCAAGCGCGGCATCAGCCTCGACCTGAAGGACCCGGATGGCGTGGCGGTGCTGCGCCGCCTGCTCAAGGGCGCCGACGCCCTGATCGAGAATTACCGCGGCGGCACGATGGAGCGCCTCGGGATCGGTTACGACACGCTGCGCGAAGAGTTTCCCGAGCTTGTCTACTGCTCGCTCTCCGGCTTCGGCCGCACTGGGCCCTATGCCGACCGCGCCGGATTCGACCTCGTCGCCCAGGGCATGAGCGGGCTCATGTCGGTGACGGGGGAGGGGCCCGGGCGGCCGCCGATGAAGTGCGGGCCGCCGGTCACCGACATCACCGCCGGCATCCTCGCCGCCATGGGCGTGCTCGCAGCTTATTCCAACCGGCTCCGGACGGGCCGGGGGCAGGCGGTCGACACCTCGCTGTTCGAGGCCGGCATCACCCACACCTACTGGCAATCGGCCATCGCCATGGCGACGGGGATCGCGCCGGGCCCGATGGGCTCGGCCCATCCGCTGAACGCGCCCTACGAGGCGTTCGAGACCGCCGACGGCTGGATCACCATTGGGGCGGCCAACCAGACCAACTGGCTGCGCCTGCTCAAGGCGATCGGCGCCGACGCCCTGGCCGAGGATCCGCGCTTCGCCCTCAATCGCGACCGGATGGCCAACCGTCAGGAGCTTGCCGCGACGTTGGCACCTATTTTCCGGGCACACTCCTCCGCCGAGTGGCTGGCGCGGCTCGAAGCCGGCGGCGTCCCGGCCGGGCCGGTGCTGGACGTCAACGCCATGCATCGGGATCCACAAACGCAGGCGCGCGCGATGGTGGTCGAGGTCGATCATCCGCGGGTCGGGCGCATGAAGACGCTCGGCCTGCCGGTGAAGTTCTCGGACACCCCGGGCCGCGTCCACGGCCCGGCCCCGTTGCTCGGCGAGCATTCCCGGGCGATCCTGGCCGAGGCCGGCTACGCGCCGGACGAGATCGACAGCCTGATCGCGCGGGGCGTCGTCCGCGAGACCGTGGCCTGACGCGACCCCTGGAGACGCATCCGATGAGTGCCACGCCCGCCACGGACGAACTGCTGTTCACCATCGACGACGCTGGCATCGCCCGGATCGTGCTCAACCGGCCGCAGGCGCGCAACGCCCTGACCTTCGCGATGTATCAGGGCCTGATCACCTGCTGCGAGGCGGTCGCCGACAACCCGGCCGTGAAGGCGCTGATCATCACGGGCGCCGGCGAGAAGGCCTTCGCGGCCGGCACCGACATCGCGCAGTTCCGCGACTTCAAGACCGCCGAGGACGCGCTGGGCTACGAGCGATTCATGGACCGGGTGCTCGGCGCGCTGGAGCGGCTGCGGGTCCCAACCATCGCGGCGATCGCGGGCGCCTGTACGGGCGGGGGCGCGGCCATCGCGGCGGCCTGCGACCTGCGCATCGCCACGCGGGACGCCCGGTTCGGCTTCCCGATCGCCCGGACGCTCGGCAATTGCCTGAGCCAGGGCAACCTCAAACGCCTCTCCGGGCTGATCGGCCCGGCCCGGGTCAAGGACATCATCTTCACCGCGCGCCTCGTCGGGGCCGAGGAGGCGCTGGCCATCGGGCTCGTCGGCGAGGTGGTGGAGGATCGCGCTGCCCTCACCGAGCGGGTCGACACCCTCGCGCAGCTGCTCGCCGGCCACGCACCGCTGACCATGCAGGCGACCAAGGAGGGGCTACGCCGCCTCGCCGAGGAGGAGGCGCCGGAGGAGGGTGCCGCTCATCCGGGCGATGACCTGATCCTCATGTGCTACATGAGCCAGGACTTTCGCGAGGGGATGGAGGCGTTCCTCGGCAAGCGCCCGCCGAACTGGTCCGGGCGCTGAGGCTCAGCCGGCCGCCGCGCAGACATCGACCCAGGTGGCGGCGGTCAGCGCGGCCATCCGCTCCGGGGCGATCCGGACTGCACTGTGCGTGCTGCCGGCGGCCGGCACCACCTCGTCGAAGGCCTTGAGCGACACGTCGCAATAGACCGGCAGCGGCGCGATCAGGCCGAAGGGGCACACGCCACCGACCGGATGGCCGGTGATCCCCTCGACTTCCGCGAGATCGAGCATCCGCACCTTGCCGCCGAGGACCGCCTTGGCTTTCTTGTTGTCGAGCCGGGCATCTCCGCGGGTGACAACCAGGACGATCTGGTCGCCGACCCGGAGCGAGAGCGTCTTGGCGATCTGCGCCGGCGCGACGCCGTGGGCTGCAGCGGCCTCCGCCACGGTGGCGGTGCGGGTTTCGAGTTCCAGAACCGCGATGTCGGGCGCCTTTTCGGCGAAGAAGGCCCGAACGGAGGCGAGACTCATGATGGATCCTGGGAACGCGGAACTGTGCGGGCGTTCCCCTACGCCAACGCTGTTCGAGGCGCGACCAAGATATGGCTTCGCCTCGCGCAAGGGAGCCGCGGATCTGCACGCCGTCTTGGAATACGGAGCGCGATCCGCGCCGCGCCTTTCCCTCCCCCCGCGGAGGGGGAGGGAACGCACGCAGGACTCGGCCTACGGACGGCAACAGCGCAAGCAACCTACCGCGTCGTCGCCAGCAGCCAATCCGGTAGCCACATCGCGATGCCCGGCACGAGGCACAGGATCAGGATCGCCACCGCCATCAGAAGCACGAAGGGCAGGGTGCCCCAGATGATGTCCGAGAGCGGGATGTCGGGCGCGATGTTCTTGATGACGAAGATGTTCAAGCCCACCGGCGGGTGGATCAGCCCCATCTCCATGGTGATGGTCATCACCACGCCGAACCACACCAGATCGAATCCCGCGGCCTTGAGCGGCGGCAGGATGATCGGCGCCGTCATCAGGATGATCGAGACCGGGGGCAGGAAGAAGCCCAGCACGATCACCAGCGCCAGGATCGTCACCAGCAGAACCCAGGGCGAGAGCTGCATCGCCACGATCGCCTGCGCGGCCGATTGCGAGATGTGCAGGTAGCTCATCACGTAGGCGTAGAGCAGCGACATGCCGATGATCAGCATCAGCATGGTCGATTCACGCAGGGTCGCGGTCAGGATCGGGCTGACGTCCCGGAACCGCCAGACGCCGTAGATCGCGGCGATCAGCGCCAGCGCCAACAGGCCGCCGAGACCCGCCGTCTCCGAAGGCGTGGAATAGCCGCCGTAGAGCGCCACCATCACACCGGTCAGCAAGACTACGAAGGGCAGCACCCGCGGCAGCGTCGAGAAGCGCTGCGCCATGCTGTACTGTTCGTCCGCCAGGATCGGCGAGGCCGGACCGCCACGCTCCAAGGCCGCCTTGGCGGTCGCGTATTCGGAGCGGAAGCGGATCATCGACCAGGTAGCGAACAGGCTGACCAGCAGCAGCCCCGGCCCGATCCCGGCCAGAAAGAGCCGCCCGAGCGACTGCTCGGCCGCCACGGCGTACAGAATCATGGTGATGGAGGGCGGCAGCAGGATGCCGAGCGTGCCACCGGCCGCGATGATGCCGGCCGCGAAGCCCGGCGAGTAGCCGCGCTTGCGCATCTCCGGGATGCCGGCGGAGCCGATGGCCGAGCAGGTCGCCGGGCTCGAACCCGCCATGGCGGCGAACAGGGCGCAGGCGAAGACGTTGGCAATGCCCAGACCCCCGGGAATGCGGTGCATCCAGGCATGCATGGCCGAGTAGAGGTCCTGGCCCGCCCGGGACCGGCCGATCGCCGCGCCCTTCAGGATGAAGAGCGGGATCGACAGCAGGGTGATGGAGGCCATCTCCTCGTAGACGTTCTGCGCCACCGTATCGAGGGAGGCGCCCGGCATGAACGCGACCATGAAGGCCAGCGCCACGAAGCCCAGCGCGAACGCGATGGGGATGCCGGAGAGCATGGCCCCGAGGGTAGCGCCCGCGTAGAGGAAGCCGATCGCGGCGGTGCTCATCGCTTACCCTTAGCGCTGACCGTCTGGCCCATCGGATCGGGGCCTTCCGGCGCGAGATTGCGGTTCAGATCAGCGCCGAGCCCGATCTTCGGCTTCGCCCAGCCGGCCGCCCGGGGGCCGTAAGCCAGCGCCTCGGCGATCTGCAGCGCGAATTGCAGGCACAGGAGGCTCATCCCGGCTGCCATCAGCGTGTAGGGGATCCAGAGCGGCGGACCCCAGGTCGATTGCGAGATCTGCCCATCGGTCCAGGCCTCGTGGTCGAGGGACCAGCTCTTCCAGGCGAAGAACAGACAGAAGGTGAGGCTGATCACGTCGGCGAGCAGCAGGCGGACCCGGTTGGCAGCCGGCGGCAGCAGGCCGGTCAGCGCCTCGATCGCCACATGGCCGCGCTTGGCCTGAACCCCGGCGGCCGACAGGAAGGTGGCCCCGATGATCAGGAACACCGCCATCTCATCCTGCCACTCGGTCGGCTCCTTCAGGAGGTAGCGGACGACGACGCTGTGGGTCAGCACGAGGCAGGCCGCCACCAGGCAGAGGCCGCCGATCCCGAGGATCACCCGGTTCAGCAGGCGCATCGCCCGGTCGAGGGTGCCCAGAAGCCCGGGCAGCTGCGGCTCGTCGGCGGCTCGGGTATCGGGAGAGGCCGTAGCGGCGTCGAAGCCGTGGCTCACGCGACCTGCTCCGCTAGCTTCAGCAGCTCCGCGCAATTGGCGTTCTTGGCAGCGTAGTCCTTCCAAGCCGTATTGCGGGCGATGTCCCGCCACGCGCCAAGGGATGTCTCATCGACCTGAACGACCTTGGCACCGGCTTTTGAGAAAATCTCTTCGACGCGGGTGTCGTCCTCCTTGGCGCCGGCCTGGCCGAAGGCTTCCAGTTCGGCCCCGACCGTCATGATCAGATCCTGCTGGTCCTTCGGCAGGCCGGAGAACACGATCTTCGACATCATGATGGGTTCGAGCATGAACCAGTAGGAGCGCTCCCGGCCCGACGTCAGGGCCTTGGACAGCTCCTCCAGACGGAAGGAGATGAGGCTGGTCGAGGAGGTGATGACCGCATCGCAGGCGCCGGTCTGCATCGCCGCATAGGATTCGTTCGACGGGATGGAGAGGGTGGCGGCACCCGCCTCCTTCATCATCATGTCCATCTCGCGCGAACCGCCGCGGACCTTCATGCCCTTGGCGTCCGCCGGGCTGACCAGCGGCCGCTCGCGGCTCGCGACACCGCCCGCCTGCCAGACCCAGGAGACGAGAATGATGCCCTTGGAGTCCAAAATCTCGGTCAGCTTGCGCCCCACCGGCGCGTTCTTCCAGGCGACCGCCTGCGCGTAGGACGTCACCAGCGCCGGCATCAGACCGATATTCATCTCCGGCACCTCGCCGCCCGCGTAGGGGCTCGGGTAAAGCGACATGTCGAGGGCGCCCTTGCGCATGGCGCCGAACTGGGCGTTCGTCTTCATCAGCGAGGATCCGGGATAGACCTGGACCTCCAGCGCGCCCTTGGAGCGCTCGGCGACCGTCTTGGCGAACTTCCGGCACATGCGATCGCGGAAATCGCCTTCGTCGATCGTGCCGCCGGGAAACTGGTGGGACAGTTTCAGCGTCGTGGCCGCGTAAGCGGATCCAAGACCAAATTTCAGGATGGCCGGTGTTGCGAGTGTTGCCGCGACAAGCGAGCGACGAGTTGGCGTCATGAAACTCTCCCGCACCGCAAACATTGCGGATCAATTTTTTGTGCAGCGCATAAATACGTGGCGTCCGTGTATGCATGAAGGACTGCCTTGTATATTTTGTCAATGCGCAAGCATATTGTCGTTCGCTTGGCCTATGGGGCCGGCGCGGGCTCAACTGCGCCGTTCGGGGGAATTGTGGGGATGAATCACGCCCAGCGCCTGAAACAGCGGATCGAGGATGAGATCGTCTCGGGCGAACTCGCCCTGGGGTCGCGGCTCGATGAGAATCAGCTCGCCGCGCGCTTCGGGGTCTCGCGAACGCCAATTCGCGAGGCGCTGCTGCAACTCGCCGTCACGGGGCTCGTGCAAACCAAGCCGCGGCGTGGCGCGGTCGTCAGCACGCCCGAGCCGCATCTGCTGCTCGCGATGTTCGAGACGATGGCGGAGATCGAGGCGGCCTGCGGACGGCTCGCCGCTCGACGCTCCGCGCCCGAGGACGCCGCCGCCCTGCGCGAAGCCCTGTCAGGCTGCCGCGACGCCATGACGATCGAGGATGCGGAGGCGTACTACGCCGAGAACTACGTGTTCCATACGGTCGTCTACCGGGCGAGCCACAACGCCTTCCTGGCCGATCAGGCCCTCTCGTTGCACCGGCGTCTGGCGCCGTTCCGCCGCCTGCAATTGCGGGTCCGGCAGCGCCTGCCGCAATCCCTCGCCGAGCATGAGGCGATCGTCGATGCCATCCTGGCTGGCGATGCAGCGGGGGCCGCCGAGGCGCTGCGCAACCATGTCCTCGTGCAGGGTGACCGCTTTACCGATCTCGTCGCCGGCTTGAGGGCCCCCGATGCCGCATGAGCGCCCAGCCGCCTGCAGCCTCAGGTCTCAAAGCGGCTCGACAGCGCCGTAATTGGCCGCGATCACGGATTTCTTCCCCCGGATATGCTCGCGCATGAGGGTCGAGAGCGCGGTGCCGTCCCTGGCGCGCAGCAGCTCGATCATGCGCTCGTGTTCGGTCACTGCGCGCGACCATTGATCCGGCGTCTGATGGGCGGAGTAGCGCGACCTCTGAATGCGGCCGGCCAAGCTCTCGTATATATTGGCCAGCACTGTGTTCCGGCTGGCCACCATGATGGCTTCGTGGATTCGCCGGTTGTGGCTGAAGTATCCGGCCTCGTCGCCGGCCTTCCAGGCGGCGACCATTGCGACGTGCTCGACCTCGATAGCGTCGATCTCGCCGTCGCTGATCGTGCGGCAGGCGAGATCGCCGGCTGTCGCCTCCAGGCCGGCGATAACCTCCATCATCTCTTCAAGTTCGGTGTCCGAGATGCTGGCGACGCGGGCGCCGCGGTTCGGCAGGAGTTCGAGCAGACCTTCCGTCGCCAGGATCTTGATCGCTTCGCGCAGCGGTGTCCGCGAGATGCCGAAGCGCTCGGTTAGCTCGCCCTCGTTGATCCGCGCCTTCGGCTCCATTTCGCCTGAGCGGATCAACGCGCGCATCCGTTCCGCCACTTCGTCATGGAGGTAGCGGCGGCTGATACCGATCCCGGGTTCGATCTTGTTCATGGTCCCCCGACACACGGCAGGTCTGGCTGGCCTGTCATCCTTGTGTAGGTGCCCGTCTAATCAGTGTCGAGGCGTCAGAGCCCGATCCAGGACCCGGGCCACATGTTCCGCGTGTATCCCGAGCCCGTCGTGGATCTGATGCCGGCAGCTCGTACCGTCGGCAACCACGAGATCGCCCGGCGCCGCGGCGCGCAGGGCCGGAAACAGCGACAGCTCGGCCATGGCGAAGGAGGTCGCGATCGATTCCGGCCGGTAGCCGAAGGCCCCCGCCATCCCGCAGCAACTCGACTCGATCACGCGCACCTCAAGGCCCGGAACCGCACGCAGAACCGTCTCCACCGCGCCCATCAGGCCGAAGGATTTCTGATGGCAATGCCCGTGCAGGTGAGCCACGCGGTTACCCTGATGGGCGAGCGGGAGTTCGATCCGCCCCCCGGCAAGGTCGCCGGCCAGCAACTCCTCGAACAGCACCGATCGCTGGGCCAGAAGGGCGGACTCTGCGCCGGGGAGGAGGGCTGCGAACTCGTCCCGGAAGGTGAGGAGACAAGAGGGCTCCAGGCCGACCACCCGCGCGCCGGCCTTCAGGAAGGGGAGGAGCGTATCGAGGGTCCGCTGTGCCTCCTGCCGGGCTCGGTCTGTCTGGCCGGAGGCGAGCCAAGTCCTGCCGCAGCAGAGGGGCCGGCGCCCGCGCATCGGATCGGCGCGATGCAGGCGATAGCCCGCCGCGCGTAGGACCCGCTCGGCCGCTTCGAGGTTCTCCCGCTCGAAAGCGCGGTTGAAGGTGTCACCGAGCAAGATGACGTCGCGGAAATCGCCCACAACGTCGCTCGGATGCGCGGCCTCGCCCTGCTCGCGCCAGGGGCGACGCCACCGCGGCAGCGTCCGCTTGGCCGAGAGGCCGGCGAAGCGCTCCGACAGGGCTGCCAGGGCCGGATACCGATCTCGCAGGTTGAGGAGCGGCGCGAGCTTCGCGGCAATGCCCGCGTAGATTGGCATCTGGGCGATCAGCCGCTCCCGCAGGGGCAAGCCGTGGCGTGCGTGGTAGTGGTGCAGGAACTCGATCTTCATCTTGGCCATGTCGACACCGGTCGGGCATTCCCGGCGGCAGGCCTTGCAGGATACGCAGAGATCGAGGGTCCGCTTCATCTCCGGGCTGGTGAAGGCATCCTTGCCGAGCTGGCCCGAGATCGCGAGGCGCAGTGAATTGGCGCGTCCGCGCGTAAGGTGCTGCTCTTCCCGGGTAGCCCGGTAGGACGGGCACATCGCGCCGCCGACGAGCTTCCGGCAGGTGCCGTTGTTGTTGCACATCTCGACGGCTGCGCCGAAACCGCCCCAATCCGACCAGTCGAGGGCCGTCTTCATGGGCTCGGTCGCCGCATAGTCCGGCTTGAACCGGAACAGCGACCGGTCGTCCATCGTCAGAGGGCGGACGATCTTGCCGGGATTGAGCCGGTTCTCCGGGTCGAAGTCGTCCTTCACGGTCTCGAAGGCGCGGGTCAGGACTGGCCCGAACAGGGGCGCGATGTATTCCGAGCGCGAGATCCCGTCCCCGTGCTCCCCGGAATATGAGCCCTTGTAGCGGCGCACGAGTTCGGAGGTCTCTTCGGCGATCGCCCGCATCCGCCGGACGTCGCCCGCCTCCTTCATGTTCAGGATCGGCCGGACATGAAGGCAGCCGACCGAGGCGTGGGCGTACCACGTGCCGCGGGTGCCGTGCTTGGTGAAGACCTCGGTGACCGCATCGGTGTAGGCGGCGAGATGCTCCAGCGGCACCGCACAATCCTCGATGAACGACACCGGCTTGGCGTCGCCTTTCATCGACATCATGATGTTGAGGCAGGCCTCGCGCACCTCCCAGACGGATTTCTGGCGAAGCGGCTCGACCACCTCGACGACGGCGTCCGCGTAGCCGTGGTCGGCCATGCAGGCGTCGAGCCGCTTGAGGTCGCGCTCAAGGCTCGCGAGGTCGTCGCCGGCGAATTCCGCGAGCAGCAGGCAGTTGGGCTTGCCGCGGGTGATGTCGGCGAGCGTCGTCCGGAACAGCGGGATGTCGGCGCCGAGCACCAGAACGTTGTTGTCGACCAGCTCCACCGCCACCGGATTCAGCGCCACGATGTGCTGCGTGGTCTCCATGGCGGCGCGAAAGGATGGGAAATGGCAGACGCCCATGACCCGGTGCTTCGGCAGGCGCGACAGCTTGAGCGTCACGGCGGTCGTGGCCGCCAACGTCCCCTCGGATCCGACCAGCAGATGCGCGAGATTGGGACGTGCCTCGATCAGCGCGTCGAGATTGTAACCTCCCACGCGGCGCTGCACCTGCGGGTACCGGGCGACGATCTCGTCCCGGTGCGTATGGGCCAGTGCGCGCATGCGGCCAGCCAGGGCTTCGGCCCGGCTCGATCCGGTCACACCAGAGACCGCATTGTCGCTGAGGCCGAATTCGAAGGCTTCGCCGTCATGGAACAGCGCCCCCAGGGCGAGGACGTTGTCGCTCATCTTGCCGTAGCGCAGCGAGCGGGCGCCGCAGGAATTGTTACCCGCCATGCCGCCGATGGTGCAGCGGGTCGCCGTGGAAGGCTCCACGGGGAAGAACCAGCCATCGGCCTTCACCCGCGCGTTCAGGCGTTCGAGGACCATGCCGGGCTCGACGGTGATCGTCCCGGCCTCCGGATCGTAGGCCAGGACGTCGTTGAAGTGGCGCGAGCAATCGACCACGAGCCCCGAGCCGATGGGCTGGCCATTCTGCGAGGTGCCGCCGCCGCGCAGGATCACCGGCGCGCCGTACTCGGCTGCGATCCGCAGGGTGGCAGCGATGTCGGCGGCCGAGCGCGGCAGCACCACGCCGGCCGGCATGATCTGGTAGATCGAAGCGTCGGTGCTGTAGCGGCCGCGGGTGAAGGCGTCGAAACGTGCCTCGCCCTGGAGTTGCTCCGCAAGCCTGCGGGCCAACCCGGCAGCCAGGCGCGCCGCCGCGCGCGGCGCCGTTGCGATGTGCGCGCTCGTTCCGTTCACGTCCGCCTCCTCCCGCGGTGATCTGGGGTCACCGGATCCAATTGTATTCAAAATTCATCGCGACGGGAATCGGCTCGTGCGGGCTGCGCGCTTCCGGCGCGGGGTTGGCGGCATCGACCGCGTTGGGTGGCCGTCAGGACAGCATCCGCGTGTCACCGTCGATGGAGATTGCTTGGCCCGAGACGGTGCGACCGCGGGGCGAGCAGAGCAGCAGCACCTGATCGGCGAGTTGCCGGGCGGTGACGTACTCCTTCAGGGAGACGAACGAGAAGGCACGCGCCTCCATCTCAGCGAAGCTCGTTCCCTGCTGCTGCGCCTTGGCTTCCAGAACCCGGCGCTGTCGGTCGCCGGCGACGAGCCCGGGGAGGATCGCGTTCACCCGGATGCCAGCCTCACCGAGTTTGATGGCGAGCGATTTTGTGAAGCCGATTACCCCCCATTTGGCTGCCGCGTAGGGGCTGCGCAGGGCGAAGCCGAACTTGCCCGCCGCCGAGGATACGTTGACGATCGATGCGTTCGCACTTTGTCGGAGATGCGGAACCGCCAGTCGGGCACAATTGAACTGGCTCGTCAGGCAAACCGTCAGGCACCGGTCCCATTCTTCGGGGGCGATCTCCTCAACCCGTCCGGTCGGACCGGCGATGCCGGCATTGTTGACCAGCACGTCGAGGCCGCCGAGGTGCTCCACCGCCTGATCCATCATGGCGGCGACCGCCGTCCGGTCGGTCACGTCGGTCCGGCTGCGCCCGACGGTGGCGGGCAGCGTGGCCAGCGCCTCCGCGTCGATGTCGCAGGCGAAGACCCGGGCACCTTCCTCGAGGAACGCATCCACGATGCCGCGACCGATGCCGGCGGCGCCCGCGGTCACCAGCACGCGCAGCCCGGCGATCTTGAGATCCATGGTCAATCCCCTCCGCTATGGTCCTGCAGGCCGCCGCGGGCCAGTATGAACTCGGCCGCCTCGCGGATGTCGGCCGCGATGGCGCGTTCGGCCGCGGGGGCGTCTCGAGCCTCGATGGCCGCCAAGGCCTCGGCGTGGCGTCTCAACGCGAAACCCTGGCGTAGCCGCTCCGGGTGGGCGCGGAGGTCCAGGTTGATGACGGGTCCTGCCTTCAGCCAAAGACGCGCGATGATCTCCCGCAGGGGTGCGAGCCCGCAGGCGTCGTAGATCGCGAAATGCAGGTCGCGGTTGAGCTGGATCGCCCGGGCGCGGTCGGGCTGCGTGGCCTCGGCCTCCGATCGAAACGCGGCTTCGGCGTTCCGGATCGCCGACAGATCTTCGGCGCTGTGGCGCAGCGCGGTCCGGGCGGCGGCAATCCCCTCCACGGCGATGCGCGTCTCTGCCAGCGCCCGGAAGGCGTCCTGCGACATCATCGGCACACGGATGACCCGTGCTGGCGAGACCTCCAGCACGCCGTCGGCCACCAGTCGGCTCACCGCCTCGCGAACCGGCATCACCGAGACGCCGAAAGCTGCCGCACTCTGGCGCAGGGACAGCCGCTCGCCCGGAGCCAGCCTGCCCGAGGCGAGAAGGTCCGAGAGAGCCGCGTAGGCGGTTCCCGACAGGGTCTGCCGCTCCAGCTGCGGAAGATCGGCCAACGCCGTGACGGATCGCATGCCGGACACTAGACGCAACCAGCCTTTTGCCGCTAGTGATCTGTGATCACAGCTGACGGGAGCGGTCAGCTTGTGCATGGGGGCGCCCTTGACCGAGCGCGTCGCGATCGTCGGCGCTGGCCTGATCGGTCGGGCCTGGGCAATGATCTTCGCCCGCGCCGGCTGGGAAGTGCGCCTGTTCGATACCGGCGACGGTGTCGCTGAGGCGGCCCTCAGACTCTGCGCCGAAGGCCTGCGCAACTTGGCGGCGAACGGGCTCTGTTCCGATCCAGACGGCGCGCTAACCCGCATCCGGCCCGTGCCGGATCTCGATACGGCCCTCGACGGCGCCGCCTTCGTTCAAGAGAACGGGCCTGAACAGCTTGACGTCAAGCAGCGCCTCTTTGCCGAGCTCGACGCCCGGGCGCCGACGAGTGCCATCCTCGCGTCGTCCTCCTCGGCGATCCGCTGCTCCCTGTTCACCGAGGCGCTAAGGGGCCGGGCGCGCTGCCTGATCGGCCATCCCGTGAATCCGCCGCATCTCATTCCGCTGGTCGAAATCTCGGGGGCGCCCTGGACCGCGCCGGATACACTAACCAAGGCCCGGGCCGTCTACGAAGCGATCGGTCAGGTGCCGATCACGGTGCTGAAGGAGATCGAAGGCTTCATCCTCAATCGGCTGCAGGGCGCGCTGCTGGCAGAAGCCTTCCGCCTTGCCGCCGAGGGCTACGTCACCCCGCAGGATCTCGATCGGACGGTGGCGGATGGGCTCGGTCTGCGCTGGAGCTTCATGGGGCCGTTCGAGACGATCGAGCTGAACGCGCCGGGCGGTATTGCCGATTACTGCGCGCGCTACGCCGGGTTCTACAAACGGCTCGCTGCCGATCCGGTCCCGCCCTCGGTCTATGAGGCGGCGGCCACGCATACGATCCTGGCCCAATGGCAGGCACCCGCCGACCGGCCCGCCCGCATGCAGCGCCGTGACAGGCGGCTTGCGGCGCTGCGGGCCCACAAGGCTTCACAGAAGGACTGACGATGGCCTTTCAGCGGAAAGTCATCATCACCTGCGCGGTCACGGGCGCGATCCACACGCCCAGCATGTCGCCGCACCTGCCCGTAACGCCCGAACAGATCGCTGACGCGGCTATCGGGGCCGCAGAGGCGGGGGCCGCCATCGTGCACCTGCATGCCCGCGATCCGGAGACCGGCCAGCCGGACCAGTCGCCGGAGGCCTTCGCCAGATTTCTGCCCGTCATCAAGCAGCGCTCCTCCTGCGTGGTGAACCTGACCACCGGCGGCGCCCCGACCATGTCGATCGAGGAGCGGGTGCGCCCGGCCGCCACGTTCAAACCAGAGGTCGCCTCGCTGAACCTCGGCTCGATGAACTTCGGCCTGTTCGGTATGCTGGACCGGTTCAAGGATCTGAAGCACCCGTGGGAGCGAGACTATCTCGGCAACAAGGATATCATCTTCCGCAACACATTCGGCCAAATCGAGCACATCCTGACGACCTGCGGGCCGAACGGCACGAGGTTCGAATTCGAGTGCTATGACACCGCCCATCTCTACAATCTGAAATACTTCTTCGATCGCGGCCTGGTGCAGGCGCCGCTGTTCATCCAGACCGTGTTCGGCCTTCAGGGCGGGATCGGTGCCCATCCCGACGATGTGATGCACATGAAGCGCACCGCCGACCGGTTGTTCGGCGACCAGTATCAATGGTCGGTTCTGGGCGCAGGCCGCAACCAGATGAACATCGCCGCCATGGCGGCTGCGATGGGCGGCAACGTGCGTGTCGGGTTGGAGGACAGCCTCTGGGACGGGCCGGGCAAACTCGCCGAGACCAACGCCGCACAGGTCCGGCGGGTCCGGTCGATCATCGAGGGACTGGGGCTCGCGGTGGCCTCACCCGATGAGGCGCGGGAGATGCTGGCGCTGAAGGGCGGCGACAAGGTCGCGTTCTGAGGCCTGCCGGCTCCGGGAGAGACGCCGATTGGGCGCAGGCCAGGCACTTAGGTGGGCCGGCCAAATACCCGATCGATGTCGTCCTGTGCGACGCCGTCGATCTCCAGAATCTTCAGCCGGCTCTGGTCCCCCGCCACGATCCGCACTGAACCGCGGCTCACCTTGAGCGCCTTGGCGATCATCGTCTCCAGCGCCACGTTGGCGGCGCCTTCCACTGGCGGAGCGGCGACGCGGGCTTTGAGGTAGGGCTGGCCCTTCTCGTCGCGGGCCCAGCCCTCGGACGCGTTGCGCCCGCCGCGGGGCGTCAGCCGCACAGCCAGCCGAACCGTCATCGCGGAACCCTCAGAAAATCTTGCCGGGGTTCAGACGGTTGTCCGGATCGAGCGCCCGCTTGACCAGCCGCATCGCCGCGATCTCCTCGGGCGAGCGCGACAGCGCCAGCTTGCCCCGCTTCTCCAGGCCGATCCCGTGCTCGGCCGAGACCGAACCGTTCAGGTGGGCAAGCGGCTCATAGAGCGCGGCGTCGATCGCGGCGTTTCCCGCGGCATCGAGGCGGGTGGTATTCCAGTGCAGGTTGTTGTCGCCGATATGTCCGTAGACCACGGCCCGGCACCCCGGGATCGCGGCGAGCCGTTCGAGCGCGCCGCGCACGTAGCCGTCCATCTTCGCGAGCGGCACGCTGATGTCGAAGGCACGTTCGATCCCGTCGGCGTTGAGGTGCTCCACGCGGTCGCGGATGCGCCACATGCCCCTGCGCTGTTCCTCGGAGGAGGCGATGGCGGCGTCCAGGATGGTACCTGCGTCCATCAGGCCCTCCAGCAGGCCGAGGAACCGCTCGGACTCCTCCGGGATGCACTCGATTTCGATGATGGCGTAGAACGGGTAGTCGTAACCGAGCGGTGGCGTGGCCCGGCCGGGGGCGGTCATCACCCGGTAGAAATCCGGCCACAGGCCCTCGAAGGACGAGACGCGGCCCTGAAACGCGCTCTGCGCCGCGCGCAGCACCCGCGCGCCGTCATCGACGCCGGGGCAGGCGATCAGCGCGGTCGCGTAGCCCGCCGGCGCCGGACGCAGGCGCAGCACCGCCCGCGTGACGATGCCGAGCGTGCCCTCCGTGCCGATGAAGAGCTGCTTCAGGTCGAGCCCGGTGTTGTTCTTGATGAGCGGGCGCATCGACGACACCACCGTGCCGTCGGCCAGCACCGCCTCGAGCCCGAGCACCATCTCGCGCATCATGCCGTAGCGGAGCACCCGCAGGCCGCCCGCATTCGTCGAGATCGCGCCGCCAACCGTCGCCGAGCCGCGGGCGCCGAGGTCGAGGGGGAAGAACAGGCCGCTTTCGGTCGCGGCGTTCTGGACGCTCTCGAGGGTCGCGCCAGTGCCGACCACCACAGTCATGCCGAGTGGGTCCACCGGTTCGATCTGGGTCATCCGCTCGGTCGAGAGTGTGATGTCGTCGGGTGCGCAGAGCGTTCCGTCCACGAGGCCCGTGGCGCCGCCCCGCGGCACCACCGCGACCCCCGCCGCTTGGCAGGCCGCCATGACGGCGCTGGTCTCGGTCGTGCTGCGGGGGCGGACCAGGGCGAAGGCCGCGCAGGGTTCTGCGGGCCGCGTCCAGTTCGCCGAGCGCTGGCGCAGCTCGTCGCCGGTAACCAGACCGGACGGTCCGACGATCGCGCCAAGGCGGTCGAGGAGGGCGGCGTGCGTCATCGGCAGGGTCTCGATCGGCAGGGGCTCGGCGGGAACGGGCGTGGCGGAAAGGGTTGTGGCACGCGCCCGAGGCTGTGTCACAGGAAGCCGCGCGCCGCGAGATTGCGCATCAGCGCGCGAGCCCCGAAGGTCCAGGGCTCGCAGGCATCGCACGGGCGCATGCGGTTGACGAGACTGCCGAGTTCCGGGCTTGCCACCACGACCCGATCGTTCTCGACATGGGTGAAGCCGAGGCCGGGCCCGTGCCGATCCTGGATCGGCGCGAACATCGTGCCGAGGAGCAGCAGCGCGCCGTCCGGGTATTGGTGCGTGTGGCCCATCAGGGCCGCCACCAGCTCGTCGGGGTCGCGGCTGATCTCGGCGAGCGGCGAGGTGCCTTCCATGCGAAAGCCGTCGGTGCCGGTCACCTCCAGCGTCACGGTGGTGCGCCGGATGGCATCGAGATCGAAGGTCTCGTCGAACAGGCGCAGGAACGGCCCCAGCGCGCAGGAGGCGTTGTTGTCCTTGGCCTTGCCGAGGAGAAGGGCCGAGCGGCCTTCGAAGTCGCGCAGGTTGACGTCGTTGGCGAGCGTCGCCCCAACGATCCGCTGATCGGAGGCGACGGCGAGCGCCACCTCGGGCTCCGGATTGTTCCAGTGGGAGTGCGGATGGAGACCTGCATCCGCCCCGCACCCGACCGCCGACATCGGCTGGGCCTTGGTGAAGATCTCCGCGTCCGGGCCGATGCCGACCTCAAGGTACTGGCTCCAAGCGCCCTGCGCGACCAGCACCTCCTTGAGCGCCATCGCTTCGGCCGAGCCGGGCTTCAACCGGCGCAGATCCTGTCCGACCAAGCGCACGACCTCGGCGCGGATCGCCGCCGCGGCGGCGAGATCGCCCCGGGCGCGCTCCTCGATCACCCGTTCCAGCATCGAGGTTGCGAAGGTGACGCCCGCCGCCTTCAGGGCCTGCAGATCGACCGGGGCGAGGAGCCACGGCCGGCTCGAATCACGGGCGTCCGGCGGCGTGTTACCCAGGATCGCATCGAGGCTTCCCAGATCCTCGCCGTCCGCCGCACGCAGGGCGGCGGCGGGGTCGGGCTGCTCGCACAGATCGCTGACCGTCGGCAGGCGGGGCGTGACGTCGATCACCCGCGGCTCGCCCGAGGCGTCGGCGCGGATCGCCACGACACTCGGTCCCCGGGCGTCCGGGTGCCAGACCCGGCCGACGAGGGCGCCGCTGCACCCGTCGGCGGGGAGGATCGCCTGCGCGTTCAGATCGGACAACGACATGGTGCTCCCTTTCCCGTCTCGGACAGCCGCGGCCTTCTTCCGGGCCGGGGCGGCGCAGGCTTTAGCATCCTGGGACGCGTGCGAGGCTTGCGCGGTGTTTCACGCGGGCAAGCTCGTCACCGCTTCCCGCACGGCAAAATGACAGAACTCGAATATTCCGCAGGATCGCGAAGGTGACGCCTTGCTTTCCTGCTCACGCTCCCGTGTACTGTATTGACAGAGCCGCCGACAGAGCGGCCTTGATCGGGAGGAAGCATGGCCTCGGTGGGAATCCGCGAGGTACGCAAGGCTTTCGGATCAACGAATATCCTTCACGGCGTGTCGGTGGACATCCGGGATGGGGAATTCGTGATCCTGGTCGGCCCGTCGGGCTGCGGAAAATCAACGCTCCTGCGGATGATCGCCGGGCTGGAGAATATCTCCGGGGGCGAGATCCGCATCGGCGAGCGCATCGTAAACGATGTGCCGCCCAAGGAGCGGGACATCGCGATGGTGTTCCAGAACTACGCGCTCTATCCGCACCTCACGGTGCGCGAGAACATGGCGTTCTCGATGCGCATCCGGAAGGCCCCGGCCTCGGAGATCGACCTGCGCGTCAACCGGGCCGCGCAGATCCTCGGGCTGACGCACCTCCTCGACCGCTACCCCCGTCAGCTCTCCGGCGGGCAGCGCCAGCGCGTCGCCATGGGGCGGGCGATCGTGCGCGATCCGCAGGTGTTCCTCTTCGACGAGCCGCTCTCGAACCTCGACGCGAAGCTGCGCGTGGCGATGCGCACCGAGATCAAGGAACTGCACCAGCGCCTGAAGACCACGACCATCTACGTCACGCACGACCAGATCGAGGCCATGACCATGGCCGACCGGATCGTGGTGATGCACGATGGCGTGGTCGAGCAGATCGGCCCGCCGCTCGACCTCTACGATCGCCCCGACAACCTGTTCGTCGCCGGTTTCATCGGCTCGCCGGCCATGAACTTTTTGTCCGGGCAGATCCGGGCGAACGGCAGCCTGACCTTCGTCAGCGACACGGGCTTGACGATTCCGCTGACCGACGCGCCGGCCGGTGCCGTGGGGAAGCCCCTCGTCCTCGGAATCCGACCCGAGCATTTCGACCTCGCGCCGGACGGGATCGCCGCCGAGGTGGTGGTCGTGGAACCCACCGGCTCGGAGACCATGCTGGCGGTGCGTGCGGTCGGTCAGGACCTCACCTGCGTGCTGCGCGACCGCGTGACCGAGCGGCCGGGGGAGATCGTCTCCCTGCGCCCGAACCGCGTCCACCTGTTCGACGCCGCGACCGGGCGTCGGCTGCCGATCTGAACGGCTGCCGGCCCCTCAAAGGGAAGGTCGGCAAACCGGCCCGCGAACAAGAACATCCAGGGAGAAGCCACCCATGCAAGGTCCCGATCGCCGCTCCCTCCTCGCCGGTGCCGCCGCAGCCGGCCTCGCCGCCGGCGGCGACCTCCTCGGCTTCGCCAAGGCCTGGGCGCAGAATGCCGAATGGAAGCCCGAGCCCGGGGCCAGCCTGTCGCTGTTGCGCTGGAAGCGCTTCGTCCCGAGCGAGGACGAGGCCTTCCTGAAGCTGGTCGATGCGTTCACGCAAGCGACCGGCGTCAAGATCACGGTCAGCAACGAATCCTACGACGACATTCAGCCCAAGGCCTCGGTGGCGGCCAATACGGGCCAGGGGCCCGATCTGGTCTGGGGCCTGTTCTCGTTCCCGGCGCTCTTCCCCGACAAGTGCCTGCCGCTGGAGGATGTCGCCGACTCCCTCGCCAAGAAGTACGGCCCGTGGTTCCCGTCCGCGGAGGCCTACGGCAAGGTCAAAGGCAAGTGGATCGCAATCCCCGTCGCGTTCAACGGCGGATACCCGAACTACCGGATCTCGGCGATGAAGAAGGCCGGGTTCGACAAGTTCCCCACCGACACCGCCGGCTTCCTCGAACTGTGCCGCGGCATGAAGAAGAACAACACCCCGGCCGGATTCGCGCTCGGCCACGCCACAGGCGACGGCAACACGTGGTGCCACTGGGCGCTCTGGGCCCATGGCGGCAACCTCGTCGACGCCAACGAGAAGATCGTCATCAACTCGCCGGAGACCGCCAAGGCGCTTGAATACGTGAAATCGCTCTACGAGACCTTCGTGCCCGGCACCGTCTCGTGGAACGACAGCTCGAACAACAAGGCGTTCCTGGCCGGCGACCTGTATCTCACCAACAATGGCATCTCGATCTATGCCGCCGCCAAGAAGGACAACCCGAAGCTCGCCGAGGATATGGACCATGCGGTCTGGCCGGTCGGCCCGGTCGGCAAGCCGACCGAATTCCAGCTCGCCTTCCCGATCCTGGCGTTCAAGTATTCGAAGGCGCCCAACGCCTGCAAGGCGTTCATCGCCTTCATGATGGAGGCGTCGAACTACAATCCCTGGCTGGAACAGGCGCAGGGCTACCTGTGCGAGCCGCTCTCCAACTATCCCAAGAACCCGATCTGGTCGGCCGATCCGAAAAACGCGGTCTTTGCCGAGGCCGGACGGCGCTCGCTGGCAGCCGGCGGCCTCGCGCCGGTCAGCGAGCGCATCGCAGCGGTGTTGGCCGATTTCGTGGTGGTCGACATGTTCGCGAGCCACTGCACTGGCCGCGAGGACGTGAAGACCGCGATCAAGAACGCCGAGCGCGCCGCCCAGCGCATCTTCCGGAACACCTGACCCGCGGCGCGAGAGGCCACAGCATGGCGCATACGGCCCTGACGCAACCCGCGCTGGTCGCGGTCCCGACCCGCTCAGGCTGGCAACGCCTGCGGGCGAGCCGCGGCTGGGCCGGCTTCTGGTTCATGCTGCCCACCGCGCTGATCCTCGGCCTGTTCCTGGCCTATCCGCTGCTGAAGGGCATCTGGCTGTCCTTCACCAATACGCGGATCGGCCGGGACGGTGTGTTCATCGGCCTGGAGAACTACGAGTGGCTCTGGGACGACGACGTGTTCTGGCTCTCGGTGTTCAACACCTGCCTGTACACGGCCGTCGCTTCGGCTGTTAAATTCGCGGTGGGGCTCTACCTCGCGCTGCTGCTCAACAAGAACATGCCGTTCAAGGCGATCATCCGGTCGATCGTGCTGATCCCCTTCGTCGTGCCGACGGTGCTCTCAGCCATCGCATTCTGGTGGATCTTCGACAGCCAGTTCTCGATCATCTCGTGGTCGTTGCGCCACCTCGGCATCATCGACGGCAACATCGACTTCCTGGGCGAGCCAGCCATGGCCCGCGCCTGCGTGATCTTCGCCAATATCTGGCGCGGCGTGCCGTTCATCGCGATCACGCTGCTTGCCGGCCTCCAGACGGTCTCGCCCTCGCTCTACGAAGCCGCGACGCTCGACGGCGCCTCGAACTGGCAGATCTTCTGGCGGATCACCCTGCCGCTACTGACGCCGATCATCGCCGTGGTGATGACCTTCTCGGTGCTGTTCACCTTCACGGATTTCCAGCTGATCTGGGCCATGACCCGCGGCGGCCCCGTGAACGCCACCCACCTGATGGCGACCTTGTCGTATCAGCGCGGCATCCTCTCAGGGACGCTGGGGGAGGGAGCCGCCATCGCCACCGCCATGGTGCCGTTCCTCCTCGCCGCGATCGGGATCTCGTGGTTCGGCCTGCAACGCCGGGCCTGGCAGGCCGGGGGGTCCGACCGATGAGCGCGCCCGCACCGCCCGCCCATGCCGACCCGCTGCGCACGCCCCTGATGGCGGCCGAGCCCCCGGGCCTCACCGACAATTCGGAGGGCATGGCCTATCTCGAGCGCCTGCCCCGGCGGCTCGTGACCACCTACCTGCCGCTGTTCGTCATTCTGATTGTCCTGCTGTTCCCATTCTATTGGATGGCGCTCACCGCCATCAAACCGGATGAGCAATTGATCGACATGGAGCACTTCAACCCGTTCTGGGTGGTGCAGCCGACGTTCAAGCACATCCATAAGCTGCTGTTCGAGACGCAGTATCCGCGCTGGCTCTGGAACACGATGTACGTGTCGGTGGCCGCGACCGTGCTGTCGCTGTTCGCCAGCGTGCTCGCCGCCTATGCCTGCGTCCGCGTCCGCTACCGGGGGGCGGGCTGGGTCGGCGCGGCGATCTTCCTGGCCTATCTCGTGCCGCCCTCGATCCTGTTCATCCCGCTCGCCACGATCGTCCAGGCCTACGGGCTGTTCGACTCGCCGATCGCCCTGATCCTGGCCTATCCGACGATCCTGATCCCGTTCTCGACCTGGCTCCTGATGGGCTACTTCAAGACGATTCCCTACGAGCTGGAGGAATGCGCCCTGATGGACGGCGCGAGCCGCTGGCAGATCCTCACCAAGATCATCCTGCCGCTCGCCTTCCCGGGGCTGATCTCAGCCGGGATCTTTTCCCTGACGCTGTGCTGGAACGAGTTCATCTACGCGCTGACCTTCCTGTCCTCGACGCAGAACAAGACGGTGCCGATCGCCGTGGTGAGCGAGTTCGTGGATGGCGACGTCTACAAGTGGGGCTCGCTGATGGCCGGTGCGCTGCTGGGCTCGCTGCCGTTGGTGATCCTCTACTCGTTCTTCGTCGAGTACTACGTGTCTGCACTTACTGGGGCCGTGAAGGAATAAACGACGGGTTCACGTGCCGTGCCAGCCAGTGATCGCGGGCGCAACGAAGCGTTTGCGGGTTGCAGAGGATCGTAGCGCTCCCTGGGCGACTGCGCCGCGCTCCCAGAGACGGTGGTCGTTGCCAGCACGGCGTCATTGCGCGGACAATGGGTCTCGAGCCGCCAACGCAGAATCGCGGACCGGCCCCATCCGAGGTCACGCCATGGCCCATTTCATCGACACCCGCGCCACCCTGGTCAACGACGCCCTCGACGGCTTGGTCGCGGCAAGCGGCGGACGCCTCGCCCGGCTCGACGGCGACCCGAGCATTCGCGTCGTGCTGCGCAGCGAGATCGACCCGGGCAAGGTGGTGATTGTGTCGGGTGGAGGGTCCGGCCACGAGCCGGCGCATGCCGGATTCGTCGGACCCGGACTGCTCACTGCGGCCGTCTGCGGGGATGTCTTCGCCTCACCCAGCGTGGATGCGGTGCTGGCCGGGATTCTCGCGGTGACGGGGCCAGCCGGATGCCTGCTCGTCGTCAAGAACTACGCGGGCGACCGCTTGAATTTCGGCCTCGCCGCCGAGCGCGCCCGGGCGATGGGCTACAGGATCGAGACCGTGATCGTCTCCGACGACATCGCCCTGCCGACGGCCAAGCAGCCCCGCGGCGTCGCCGGCACGCTCTTCGTCCACAAGGTTGCAGGCCATACGGCCGAGTCGGGGGCTCCGCTCGAGCAGGTCGCGGATCTCGCGCGCCGGGCCGCGGGCTCGGCGAAGTCTTTGGGCATCGCGGTCTCCACCTGCACGATCCCCGGCTCGCCGCGCAGCGAGCGTCTGGTCGAGGGGCAGGCCGAGTTGGGGCTCGGCATCCACGGGGAACCGGGTGCCGAGCGGATCACGCTGCCCCCGGCCGGTGAACTCGCCCGTATGTTCGCTGCGCGCCTCTCCGGGGCGACCGCTGACGCCGACCGTCTGGCGCTGCTCGTGAACAATCTGGGCTCGGCCTCGGCGTTGGAGATGCAGATTCTGACCCGGGCGGTGCTCGCCACCGCTCTTGGCCGGCGCGTGCGCCTGCTGCTCGGGCCCGCGCCGATGATGACCGCGCTCGACATGCACGGCGCCTCCCTCTCGGTGCTGCCGCTCGACGACGCACTCGAAGCGGCCCTGGCCGAGCCGACGCCGGTACCGGCTTGGCCGGCCGCAACACGGCCCACCCCGCCGCTTCTGCGGCCGGTTCCAGCAGGACTGGTCGGAGAGCCCTTCACGCCGTCCCAGGACACGGGCACGGCCGGGCGGATTGCCGCCGTTGCGCGGGCCCTGATCGCCGCCGAAGGCCCACTCAACGCCCTCGACGCCAAAGTCGGCGATGGCGATGCCGGCACGACCTTCGCGGGCGCGGCACGCGCGGTCCTGGCCGATATCGACCGGCTGCCGCAGGCCAATCCTGCCGCTTTGTGCCGGGCACTGGCCGAGCGGATCGGCCGGGCGGTCGGCGGGTCGAGCGGTGTTCTCGGCTCGATCTTCTTTGCCGCGACCGCCGCCGCGCTCGCCGACGGAGCACACTGGGCGGACGCGCTGGAGAAGGGCGTTGCCCGGGTCCAGGGCTATGGCGGCGCCAGCCGTGGAGACCGCACGCTCCTCGACGCGCTGATCCCGGCCGTGGAAGCCTTGCGGAGCGGCGACCTCGACGCCGCCGCAACTGCGGCCGACGCGGGTGCGAAGGCGACGTCGGAGATGGATCGCGCCGGGGCCGGCCGTTCCAGCTATCTCGCCGCGGGGGATCTCGCCGGGGTGCAGGACCCCGGGGCCGCCGGGGTCGCGGTTGCTTTCGCGGCATTGGCGCGGGCTTAGTACGCTCGAGATCGAAGGCCGAAACCGCGATATCTGCCAAACTCCGGCTTTTCGTCCCCCTCGAATCGGCGAAGGACGATCCGCGACACGTGATTGACGCTCGATAGGCTGCGGCCTACGCCAGGGTCATGCGGACCTGCCTGATCCTCGACGATTACCAGCGGGCGGCCCTCGCGCTCGCCGACTGGGACCGCCTCTCCGACCGAGTCGCCGTGGCGTCCATCGCCGAGCATATCGCCGATCGGGATGCGCTGGTGGAGCGGATCGCGCAGGCCGAGATCCTGGTCGTGATGCGCGAGCGCACCCCTTTGCCGGCTTCGCTGCTGGAACGGTTGCCGCGGCTCAAGCTGCTGATCACCAGCGGCATGCGCAACCTGGCCATCGATATCGCGGCCGCCAGGGCACGCGGCATCACGGTCTGTGGGACGGAGTCGAGCCCGACACCGCCGACCGAGCTGACCTGGGCGCTGATCCTGGGCCTAGCCCGTCATCTCCCGGGGGAGAACCGGACTCTCCGCACCGGTGGTCCCTGGCAGAGCAGCGTCGGGACCGACCTCGCGGGCACGACGCTCGGCATCGTGGGTCTGGGCAAGATCGGCACGCGGGTTGCTGCTGTCGGACGCGCCTTCGGCATGCGGGTGATCGCCTGGAGCCCGAACCTCACGGCGGAACGGGCAGACGCTGCCGGGGTCGAGCAGGCGACCTCGAAGGAGGCGCTTCTGGAGGCGAGCGATGTCGTCACGATCCACCTCGTGCTCGGCGACCGGACGCGCGGCCTCCTCGGTGAGCCCGAGCTGCGCCGCATGCGGCCGAACGCCTACCTCGTGAACACCGCGCGGGCGCCCATCGTCGATCAGGCGGCTCTGCGGCGGGCACTTGAGGAGAATTGGATCGCCGGTGCCGGCCTCGACGTTTTCGAGACCGAGCCGCTTCCCGCCGACGACCCGTTCCGCAGCATGCCGAACGTCCTGGCGCTGCCGCATCTCGGCTACGTCACGCAGGGCAACTATCGGACCTACTTCACCCAGGCGGTGGAGGACATCGAGGCGTGGCTCGCCGGGAGGCCGATCCGGCAATTGAGCTGAGATCAGCCGGCGCTCGGGTCCAGCGCGTCGGCTAGGGCGTCGCCGAAGAGGTTCAGCGCCACCAGGGTGGCGATCAGGAACGCCGCCGGGGCGGCGAGCATGTGGGGGGCTGCCTCGATCGAGCGGGCGCCGTCGGCGACGAGCACGCCCCAGCTCGTCTGCGGCTCCTGCACGCCGAGCCCGAGGAACGACAGGAAGCTCTCCAGCAGGATCACCTGCGGGACAAGCAGCGTCGCGGTAACCGCGACCGGCGCGAGCGTGTTCGGCACGATGTGACGCGCGATGATGCCCGGGGCGCCGACACCCAGCGCGTGCGCCGCGCGGACGAAATCGCGCTCGCGCAGCGACAGGGTCTGAGCCCGGACCACGCGGGCCATGTCGAGCCATTCCACGGCCGCGATCGCGACGAGCATCAAGGTCAGGCTCGGGCGGAAAAACACGAGAAGCAGGATCACGAAGAACACGAAGGGCAGGGCGTAGAGCACATCCACGAAGCGCATCATCACGGCATCCGCCGCCCCGCCCAGGAAGCCCGCCGTCGCGCCGTAGGCGACGCCGATGAGCAGGGCCACCAGGCTCGCCGCGAGCCCGATCGCCAGGGAGATGCGGCCGGCGGCGAGGCAGCGTGTCAGAAGATCGCGGCCTTGCACGTCGGTGCCAAGGGGAAAGTACAGCCGCCGCAGCGGCACCGCGACCACGAGGGTCCGCCCACCGTCGCGCTCCTCCACGATCATGGGCGCGCCGAACAGCGCGGAGCGCGGCAGGTAGACGAGGCTGCGCCGGTCCACGCCCGCATCCGAGGCGAGCGTCAGGCGCAGGGCGTCGCCCTCGCGCTCTACCGCGTCGAGCCGAACCCGCATCCGAAAGGCCAGCCGTTCCAGCGCCGGACCGAGATGCGCGGCATCCGGTTGCGCCGGGAGACCGGCCGGCAATTGGCGTAAGTCCGGATAGGCCCGTTCGAAATCGTGACCCGTCAGCGCGGGACCGATCAGGCAGGCCAGGGCGATGAGGATCAGGACGGTGAGCGACGCCAGGGCGCCGGGCATCCGGGCGAGGCGCATGACGGCTCGGCCGGCGGGACCGGCCGACGCCGCGCTCACGTCGCCACCCGAAGGCGCGGATCGAGCCATGCGCAGGCGAGATCGGCCGCGAGATTCAGGGTCATCACCAGCCCGGCGACCAGCAGCACCGTGCCCATGACCAGCGTGTAATCCCGGTTGAGTGCCCCCTCGACGAAGTAGCGGCCGATCCCTGGCAGGCCGAAGATCGTCTCGACCACGACCGATCCGGTGAGCAGGGACGCGGCCAGGGGTCCGAGATAGGCCACCACGGGCAGCAGCGCGCCGCGTAGCGCGTGCCGAGTCACGCGGATCGGGGGCAGGCCGAGGCTGCGCATCGTCCGCACCGGCTGCGTCCGCAGGATCTCCCCGAGCGAAGCCCGGGTCAGCCGTGCCAGGGCGCCGACCTGCGGCAGCGCTAGGGTGATGACCGGCAGGACGAGATGACTCGGCGCGCCGTCGGCCCAGCCGCTCAGCGGCAGCCAGCGCAGGGTGAGCCCGAAGGCGATCTGAAGGAGCGGCGCGACGACGAAGCTCGGCAGTGAAAGGGTCAGCGCAGCGCCGATCCCGAGGAGGCGGTCGATCACACCACCGCGCCGAAGCGCAGCAGCGATGCCGAGCCCGACGCCGAGGCCCGTCGCCAGAACCAGGGCGAGCGTGCCGAGCAGGGCTGAGACCGGCAATCCCCGGGCGATCAGATCGAGGACGCTCATGTCGCGGAACGAGAAGGACGGCCCGAGGTCGCCCTGCGCCAGCGCGGCCAAGTAGCTGCCGAACTGCACGATCAGAGGCCGGTCGAGGCCATAGACCCGGCGCAGGTTCTCCAGGGCGGCCGGCGCCAGGGGGCGTTCCAGGTCGAACGGGCCGCCGGGGGCGAGCCGCATCAGGAAGAAGCTGACGGTGACGACCACGAGCAGCGTCGGCACTGCTTGCGCGAGGCGGCGCAGGATGAAGCGGATCACGCGTCGAGCCTCATGAAGCGCGTCGGGGCGGCGTTGCGCAGGTTCGGATGGTAGCCGTGCAGCCGCGGCGCGATGAGCGCCTTCGACTTGTAGAACATGAGCGGGATCCAGGGCAGCTCGCGCAGCGCGATTCGCTCGGCCTCGTAGAGGAGGTCGGCCCGGCGGCCGAGGTCGCGTTCCCCGGCGGCCCGCGCCAGCAGGTCGTCATAGGCGCCGTCCGACCACGTGGTGGCGATGGCGGCCGCGTTGCCGGTCTGGAGCAGGAACAGGAAGTTCTGCGGGTCGCTGTAGTCGGCGATCCACGAGGCCCGGGCGATGTCGAAATCGCCGCCATCGCGTAGGTAGGCGAAATGCGTCTTGGCATCTGTGTAGACGAAGCGCGTCACGATCCCGAGGTCGCGCCACATCTCGGCCAAAGCCACCGCGATCGTACGGTTGTTGTCGCTGACGTTGAAGCGGTACTCGACGGTCAGCGGCCTGTCGGGGCCGAAGCCCGCCTCGGCGAGGAGCCGGCGTGCGGTCTCCTCGTGATCGATCGGCAGCCCCTGCCGGCCCGCGGTCTCGGGCGGCGTCCGGTAATTGTCGAGGCCGGGCGGGCATAGCGAATAGGCCGGGCTCATGGTGCCGCCGTTCAGCCCGTCGGCGAGGTACTCACGGTCGATGACGAGCGACAGGGCCTGCCGGACGCGCACGTCCGAGAACGGCGGCTTGCGGGTGTTCACGACGAGGGCTGCGAGCCCGAGCGAGGGACCCAACACCACCTGCGAACCGAACCGGCGACGCAGATCTGCGATCTGATCGACCGGCAGATCGGAGAGCGAGTCGATCTCTCCGGCGGCGTAGCGGCGCACTGCCGAGGCGATGTCGGGTGTCGGCAGGAATGCGACGCGCCGGATCGCGAAACTGGCCGCGTCCGGGTGATGCGGGTTGGCTTCCAGGGTGATGGCACCGCCCGGCACCCGATCGATCAAGCGGTAGGGCCCGTTCGTGACGAGGTTGCCCGGCCGGGTAAACGACTCGCCGTAGCGTTCAACGCTCGCACGATGCACCGGCAGGGCGGTCTGGTGGGTCAGCAGTTCGAGGATGTAGGGCGTTGGCTGTTCGAGCACGATCGTGAGGCTGAGCGGACCGTCAGCGACAACGCCGAGGGCATCGATCGGCTTCTCGCCGCGGTTGACCGCCCCGGCATTCCGGATCGGGTCCAGGATCTCGGCGTATTTGGCTCCGGTAGCCGGATCGAGCATCCGACGGAATGCGTAGACGAAGTCCACCGCCGTGACCGGCTCGCCGTTCGACCAGCGCCCGTCAGGCCGCAGCGCGAAGTGCAGCGTCAGGCCGTCCTCCGAGACGGTCCAGGCCCGGGCAGCGCCCGGGATGAGAGCGCCAAGATTGTCGTAGGTAAGCAGGCCGTCGCAGAGGTCGCGCAGGATATGCGCCTCCGCCACTGAGGACGACCGGTGCGGGTCGAGGGTTTCGGGGTCGGCGTCGTTACCGCGGCGGTAGGTCGGCTCGGCCGCGGAGGCCGGCCGTACGGTCGCGAGCGCGGCGGCTCCGGCGAGCCAGTCGCGCCGCCGCATCGTCAGGCGCCGGTCTCCGGCACGAGGCCGGCCGCCTCGATCCCGGCGATTGCGCAGATCTCGTCGTTGTCGGAGGTGTCGCCCGAGATGCCGACCGCGCCCAGAAGCCGCCCGTCGCCGGAGCGGATCAGGACGCCGCCGGGGACGGGCACCAGGGCGGCGGGGCCGGCCAGATGCGTCACGGCCGCCACAAAGTACGGCTGCGCCTCCGCCCGCGCGTGGATCGCCCGGGAGCCAAGCCCGAGCGCCAGCGCGCCGTTGGCCTTGCCGCAGGCGATCTCGGCCCGGCGCAGGGATGTGCCGTCCTCGACCGCGACGGATTTCAGCGCCCCGCGGGCGTCGTAGACCACCACGGCCAGCGGCTTAAGGTTGCGGGCACGGGCCTCCCGAACGGCCGTATCGACGATGGTGCGGGCAGCTTCGAGGGTCAGGTCGATCATCGGTTTCCAGATGCCGTTTCGTATTGGGCGGCTCAATCCTCCTTACGGGAACTGACTGCGGACGGTCCACTGCCTCGAACCAAGGCTCTGCGCATGGCGCGGTGGCAGCACTCAGGCCCCGCACAGAAGCTGTCATGGGATCCCCCCGCCGCGCGATCGTCCGCGGCTGGAGCGGGGAATATCCGATGATGAGCCCGCAGGCTTGGTGGAGCGCATCATCGGATCACGGTTCGGTTCGCCGGGGCTCCCACGGTCGGCCGGCGACTGGTCGCGATCAGGCCAGTCAATCTCCTGGACTGCGCGTGATGCTCGCGAGGAACGCCTCATAGGCGGCGGTGACCGTCCCGGGCCGCTCGAAATGCGGGAAGGCGCCGGTCGGCAGGGTCTCGATCCTCCAATTGGAACGACCGGCGACGAGGGGAACGTGCCGGTAATCGACGAAGTCCCCGCGCTCGCCATGGATCATCCAGACCGGCAGGCGCAGCCGCTCGTAGAGTCGCGTCGTATCGGTGGGGAAGAGGTGGCCGGCAATGAAGCAGTAGGGTGCGTGTTCGGCCCCCGGCTGGTGCGCGGAGATATGATCGTAGGCCATGAGGCCCTCGTCGATCTCGGACGAGCCGAACGTCTTCTGCAGGAAGAAGCGCATGCTCGGCCGAGATGCCAGCGCGTCGAACAGGGGGCGGCCGAAGGGTGGGCGGTCGAGAAGATCGAGCAGCCAGTCACGCCCCCGATGACCGTCGGGCGGCCCCTCGCCGGAGAGCTGCTTGTCGAAGCCCGTGGGGCTGATGAGCGCGAGGCTGCGATAGGCGTCGGATCGTTCCAGGCTCGCACGGGCCAGGAACGATGCCGAGAGTGACAGGGCCAGGGCATCGACTGCGATCGCGCCGTGGCGCTGCCGGATCGTGTCGACGGCGGCGTGGATCGCCTCGACCATCAGCCGTGGCGTATAGCGGCGGCGCGATCGCTCCGAGAACCCGAAGCCCGGTAGCTCCAGGGCGTAGACCGGTCTCCTGCTGCGTAAGTGTAGGTAGAGCGGCCGCACCTCGTAGGCGTTCGCGGCGGCGTTGATCGAGTGGATCAGCAGGAGCGGGACGCCCTTGGCCTCGGTCGAACTGTAGAGCGAGATCACCCCGGCGCGCCGCGTGTCGATCCGTTCGTGACGGCCGGGCAATGCGAGTGGGAGGGGCTGGCGATGCCTGCCGGCGAGCCGGCTCCAGGCGAGCACGCCGATGGCGGAGCCGCCGAGGGCCAGGGCGACCCCAGCCGCGGAGCGACCGGCGCGTTGCCGGGATACTGGGCGCATCGGGTGACCTCGACGTCGCGCCCGTTTACCCGGGCGATGCGCGACAACGCCGATGGAGCGGGGAAGTGCCGATCGGAGGCTGTCGATGCTACGAAGCGTGCCCGGCCAAGCTGCCGGATCCCCCAGCGCTCACCGAGGGAACCCGCGCCGCCGGTCGGGCCGGAATATCGCCGCGGCCCGCAGCCTCGCGCAGGAAATCCACCGTCGGCGCGTCGTTTCGCCAGCCCTGGACACGCTGGGAGACGAGAAGGCTGCGCTCACGCCGATCATAATTCGCGTATGAGGCCGCCACGAATTCCGCCCGGTTCATCGTTCGGGCGGGTCCGGAACGCCGCGTCTCGGCCTTGAAGAACAGGGCACTGCCGGGAATGCCATAATGCTGGGCGATCTCGGGATAGACCGGCCAGCTGCCCTGGCCGCCAAGGTCGTCCGGCAGGAAGGCATCGAGGTCGCAGGCTTCGAACGGCACGCCGGCCTTGGTTAGCAGCCCCCGGGCAAGATCGGAGACGACGTAGAGCTTCGTGTGGTTGATCGAGTGCATGAAGCAGCCGCGCCGCGCCCAGCGGGTCAGGTGCGTGTCGAGGTCGTAATCCGCCTGCCGGCCGAGGCCGCGGAGATACGACACCGACTCGTCCCACAGGTCGAAATAGCCCAGGCGCTCGAAGACAGGTTCCGCGAACAGGCGCAGAGCCTGTGCCTGCGAGAAGCCGGACAGGTAGGCGTACAACGTGATGGCAGAATGCGAATGGCCCATCGGGCCCGAAATCAGCCCGTTGAGGGTTACCGCATCCTGCACGCCGACATGGATAAGATCGGGGTGATAGGCGCTGAAGACGATCGTCGGGATCAGCCGAACCTTGGGATGCGTCCGCAAGGTGTCGATCGTGCCGCCGCCCTTGAATCGTGGCAGATAGATGCTGGAGAAGACGTGATCGTACCCGTCGGCATGGGCCATCAGGTCGGCGAGCCGTGGAAAGCGTCGCGCCGCCGTGAACGCCGACACGAAATCGACCCGCGCATCAGGCAGGAGGTAGCGCATCGCCTTCGCGATCGCGCCCGCTTGGCACACGCCGATGACGAGGATGCTTGGCGATCCCGTCCGCTTCTTCCCGAGTTGCGCGAGGCGGTGCCGCGCCCGCCAGAGGCTATCGACGGTCAACATGCCGCTTCTCTCGCATGTCCGTGAGCCGCGGGCAAACTGCCGCCGCCGATAGGATCGATCCTGTTGCGCAACCCATCTGCCTCGATGGCCCGGGCTCCAAGTGACAGAGGGCCCGTCCTGTCGCCCGTCCCGGCTGGCCTGAGAAGCACAGCTGTTCCATGCCGAGTGGTGAGGCGAGGAGAACGGGCATGGCCCTGACGCAACTTCCGGAGTCGATCCCGGAGATCGAGCGTGCGACCCTGCATCGGGTCACGTGGCGCATCCTGCCGTTCCTGATGCTCGCCTACTTCGTGGCTTTCGTCGACCGGGTGAATGCCGGATTCGCCGCCCTGCAGATGAACCACGATATCGGCCTCTCGGCGGCGCAGTTCGGGCTGGGCGGCGGTCTGTTCTACGTCTCGTACGTGTTGTGCGAGGTCCCCAGCAACCTCGCCATGGAGCGGTTCGGCGCCCGGATCTGGATCGCCCGGATCATGATCACCTGGGGGCTCGTCTCGGCCGTCATGGCCTTCGTGGTCGGGCCGTATTCCTTCTACGCCGTGCGGCTGCTCCTGGGCGCGGCGGAAGCCGGATTCTTTCCGGGCGTGATCCTCTACCTGACCTACTGGTTCCCGAGGGCCTATCGCGGGCGGATCGTGGCCGTGTTCATGGTGGCGATCCCCATCTCAAGCTTCCTGGGGTCGCCGATCTCGGCCGCGATCCTCAACACCGACGGCATGCTGGGCCTACGCGGCTGGCAATGGCTGTTCATCCTCGAAGCGGCGCCGGCTGTCCTGCTCGGGCTCGCCGCCTTCTTCCTGCTGCCCGATGGGCCGGGCTCGGCACGGTGGCTGACGCCGCAGCAGAGCGCGTGGCTCCAGGAGCGTCTTGCGGCGGAGCGCGCGTCCGTGGTGCAGGGTGGGTCGGCACCGGCGCGCCATCTCTCAGTCTGGCAGGTCATGCGGAACCGCTACGTGTTGGCCGCCTCGCTGATCTACGCGGGTGCGTCCGGTGCGAGCCAGTGCTTGTCCTTGTGGCAACCGCAGATCATCAAGTCCTTCGGGTTGACCAACCTCCAGACCGGATTGCTGAACTCGATTCCGTTCGGTGTCGCCTCGGTGCTGATGATCCTCTGGGGGCGTTCCTCCGACCGGAACCGAGAGCGGGTCTGGCACACGGCGCTACCCCTCGGGCTTCTGGCGGTGAGCCTCGCGGCCTCGATCGCCACCGCGCAGCTGCTCCCGACGATTCTGGTCCTGTGTCTGGCCGTGACGGCGACCTATACGGTCAAGGGTCCGTTCTGGGCGCTCTCGACCGAATGGCTGTCGGCCGGCGCCGCCGCCGCCGGCATCGCGCAGATAAATGCCATCGGCAATATCGGTGGTTTCGTGGGGACCTATCTGCTCGGCGTGATCAAGGATGCCACGGGCAGCTACCCGCTCGGGCTGCTCCCGCTGGTCGTCCTGTCGGGGTTAGGCTGCCTGCTGGTCCTTGGCCTCGGTCGTGGACGCAACCACGCCGCGTACACGGCAAAGGCTTGAAAAAACCGGTCTGCCGCTGACGCTTACATCCGGCGGCTGCAGATCGCACAGAACTCTGAAGATATCGAATTGATACTTTCTTGGAAAAATTTCACTACTCATAAATGGTCCTTTCGAAGTGTAGAAAGTATCTATTCGTGATCGACTCAAAGATCTGGAAAGCCGCCTTCCTGTCAGCGTGGTTGTTGACAGGCCCACTTACTTCCCTGCACATTGGCACCGATAGAGTATGAAGCTCTAGTTTGCTGTGCCCGCGGGCATGATGGTCGCTGGGTGACAGAGGGCCAAAGCACGCATGCGCGTTCGCTGATCGCTTATCGAATGCGCGCCGGATCCCACCCGTGGCGGTCCGCGATCGAAGACTGCTGCTCGAACATTGGGCGTCCCAGCCGTCCCCAGAAGTGTTCTGTCTCGTCGTGGGGATCGGATAGGGCAGATATCGCGCGCCTGCGCTGAAGCGCCGCTTTTGACGATCAGCGCCTTTGTCAGGTTCGACGAACACGATTTCAACGTTATTGAGACAACACACTGGTTGACCAACAGATCGGCGTCTCTGGGCGTGTGCTTCAATTATTGGGAGGTCGCAAGAAAACGAAAAATTATGTTCGTGAGGTGGTTCTTCAGTTGGGCCTGCAGGCAGGAGATTCCAAGATGGATTATGTGCCCTCATTGGCGGCACTCGCCGCAGCTGGACAGAAGTCTCCACACATTGACGCGGTCACGCCGGCAACGAATACCGTATCGCCCGCGGTGCCGACCGCGCTCGACCCCCGGCCCGCCTACGCGCTGGCGCCCGGAACGGCCGACGCGGTGCTGTCTCTCGCCGGTTCGCGAACGCAGACAGCTGACGCGGTCGCGTTCGACACCCGGTACGGTTACGCTTCACGAGTCGCAGAGGTGACGACGGCGGCGGTCGCGGCTCCTGTCGTTTCACCGGAGCCGACGAAAACGGTCAGCGCGGCGAATCGAAATTGGAACGAGGATGTCCGCCTGGATCACATTCCGACGCGGAAGATCGGGACCGATACGGTCGTTCAGTACGACAATCCGCGGGTCATGGCGGCTTGGCGCGCCGCGTTTCCCGATGTGGCCAGCCGGAAATATCGTGGTCTTACGCAGGCGGATACAAACGTAAAGCCGGATTTCGAAAGACTGAAGGCCGAGAGCGGACTGACATTCCTGGAGAAAGACATCTACCTGCTATGCAGCGATGACAACTTTAAAGCGATCAGCAAAAACCATCCGGATACACATATCAACTGGATCTCTGTCGACAGTGACGACATCGTCCTGTTCTGGCCGAAAGACAACGGCCATAGCGACGTCAAGCTCTTGAGCGGTCCGATGCAGCATCCTGATCAGGATGATTGGGGGGCGTAAGCCACGTCGGGCTCTGTCAGAGAACCGGGAGGACCGCTCGGACATGGCCGGCGAAGGCACGCGCCAGGGGCGAGGCGTGCCGCTCGGCGATTCGGATCGTTATTCCGATTCGTCCGAGCGGCGGTAAACCGCCGGTGCGCGCCAGGATCTTCAGATCGGGGGAGACGGCGGAACGCGTCAGAACCGCGATGGCCTGACCGGATCTGACGACGGCCAGGAGCCCGGATAAGCTGCCGCTTGCATAGGCGATCCGGTAGGCACGGCCAGCACGGTCCAGGGTCGCGAGAGCCGCCCGATGGTCGAGCGTATCCGGATCGCCCAGGGCCAGCGGCAGGGGATCGGGCCAGATCCCCGCGTGATCACGCGATGCCACCCAGACCAGATCCTCGCGGCGCAAGATATCGCGTTCAGCGCCGAGCGAGACCGAGAGGAGGGCGAGATCGAGCCCTCCGCGGTCGAGTTGTGCCTGGAGCCGCGGGGTCGCGGCACAGACCACCGCGATCGCCGCCGCCGGATGCAGCTGCGCGAAGCTGCGCAGCAGATGCGGCAGGAAGGCCTGCGCGTAATCGTCGGGACAGCCGAACCGCAGGCTGCCGCCCAAGCTGCCGCCGGAGAATTCCGCCACGGCATCGTCGTGCGTGGCCAGGATGCGCCGGGCATGGACCAGCAGCCGATCCCCCTGCACCGTCAGCAGGACACCACGGCCCGTGCGCGTCAGGAGCGGGTGGCCGACGAGATCCTCCAGCCGTTTCATCTGCATGCTGAGCGCGGCTTGGCTGCGACCAATCCTGTCCGCGGCACGGCTGAGCACCCCGGTCTCGGCAACCATCACGAAGCTGCGCAACAGGTCGATGTCGAGGCTTCCAGCCATCAGCGAGTCTGAACGCTCCGTTCAGAACTATAAGCTGCCACAGGGGTGGAGGCGCCCTTACCATGTCCCGGCCAATTGAAAAGCAGGAGCGGCCATGGTGCGGAACGACGACCCGGATTTCTGGAGGCGGGCACGCAGGCACCTGGTGCGCTACGGCGGCACCTTCGCGCCGGTGATCATCGAGCGTGCTGAGGGCAGCTTCGTCTACGACGCCGACGGCCGGAAGATCCTCGATTTCACCTCCGGTCAGATGAGTGCCATCCTGGGGCACGGCCATCACGAGATCGCCGCCGTGGTGGCGCATCACGTCGGCCGGCTCGATCACCTGTTCAGCGGGATGCTGAGCCGGCCCGTCGTGGATCTCGCGACGGAACTCGCCCGCCTCGCCCCGGGCGGCCTCGAACGCACTCTGCTGCTCACCACGGGGGCTGAGGCCAACGAGGCGGCTCTGCGCATGGCCAAGCTCGCAACGGGCGGCTGGGAGGTCGTGAGCTTCGCGCAGTCCTGGCACGGCATGACGGCCGGCGCGGCCTCCGCAACCTACAGTGCCGGCCGGAAGGGTTACGGGCCGGCCCCGACTGGCTCCTTCGCGATTCCTGCGCCGAACGCCTATCGCCCCGCCTTCGAGAAGGACGGCGCTTTGGATTGGCGAACCGAGCTCGATTACGCCTTCGCGCTGATCGACCGGCAGTCGACCGGCAATCTCGCAGCCTTCCTGGCCGAACCGATCCTGAGTTCGGGCGGCATCATCGAGCTGCCACCGGGCTACCTCGCGGCGTTGAAGCGCAAGTGTTCCGAGCGCGGCATGCTGCTCATCCTCGACGAGGCGCAAACGGGGATCGGCCGGACGGGCCTCATGTTCGCCTGCGAGCGCGACGGAGTTGTGCCGGATATCCTGACCTTGTCGAAGACGCTGGGAGCGGGCCTACCGCTGGCGGCGGTCATGACCACGCCGGAGATCGAGGATCTCTGCCACGACCGCGGATTCCTGTTCTACACGACCCACGTCTCCGACCCGCTCCCCGCAGCGGTCGGTCTTAAGGTGCTGGAGATTGTCCAGCGCGACGGGCTTGTCGCCCGGGCCGAGGAGGTCGGCGCTCGGCTCGCCGCACGGTTGCGCGGGCTTCAGCAGCGCTTCGCCTGCATCGGCGACGTGCGCGGCAGCGGCCTGCTGCAGGGCGTGGAACTCGTGGCCGACCGCGCCACCAAGGTCCCGGCCCCGGAACTCGGGGATGCGGTCACCCGGCGATGCCTGGAACTCGGGCTGAGCATGAACATCGTCCAGTTGCCGGGCATGGGCGGCGTGTTCCGCATCGCGCCGCCGCTCACCGCCACCGACGACGAGATCGATCTCGGCGTCTCGATCCTGGAACGCGCCTTGGAAACGTGCCTGTAGGTGCTCTCAGGCCGCCTCGATCTCCGAACTCACCGTCAGCCACTCCTCTTCGGCGGCGGCGAGCGCGCTCGCGGCGTCCGCGCGCATCTTGGCGATCTCGCCCGCCTTGGCGGCATTCTCCCGGAAGGCGGACCCGTCCTCCAGGGCCGCATCGATCTTCTGGATCGCCGCGGTCAGCTTCGCCATGCGCGCCTCGATGGCCTCCAGCCGCTTGCGCAACGGTGCCAAGGCCGCGCGGCGCTCGACGCCGGCACGCCGCGCCTCGGCTTTCTGTCCACCCGCCGGTTCGGTCTCGCGCTCGTCCTCGCGCTCCGGGCCCGACAGGACGAAGCGACGGTAATCGTCCATGTCGCCGTCGAAGGTCTTCACCGTGCCGTCCGCGACCAGCCACAGCCGGTCGGCACAGGCTTCCACCAGAAAGCGGTCGTGGGAGACGAGGATGACGGCGCCTTCGTAATCGTTGATCGCCTCCACCAGCGCCTGCCGGCTCTCGATGTCGAGGTGGTTGGTGGGCTCGTCGAGGATCAGGAGGTGTGGCCCGTGGAAGGCGGCGAGGCCCATCAGCAGCCGCGCCTTCTCGCCGCCCGAGAGCTTCTCCACCGGCGTGTCGGCCTTGTTGGCACCGAAGCCGAGGCGGGCGGTGGCCGAGCGGACGCGCGCCTCGGGCACGTCCGGCATCAGATTGCGGACATGCGCGTAGGCGCTCTCAGATGGGCGCAATTCGTCGAGCTGGTGCTGCGCGAAGTAGGCGACCTCCATCTTGGAAGAGCGCTTCACCTCGCCCGAGAGCGGTCCGATCCGGCCGCCGATCAGCTTGCAGAAGGTCGATTTGCCGTTGCCGTTGGCGCCCAGCAGCGCCACCCGGTCGTCGGGGGCCAGGCTGAGGTTGAGGCCGGTCAACACGGTTCGGTCCCCGTAGCCGGCTTTGACCCGCTCCATGGCGACAATTGGCGGCGAGAGGGGCTTCTCCGGGCTCGGCAGGTGGATGACCGGCACATCGTCCTCGAGAAGGGCCGCGATCGGTTCCATCTTGGCGAGCCGCTTCATGCGCGACTGCGCCTGACGGGCCTTGGTGGCCTTGGCCTTGAACCGGTCGATGAAGCTCTGCAGATGCGCCCGCTCCACGTCCTGCTTGGCCTTCGCCTTCGCTTGGAGGACGCGCTTCTCGGAGAGTTGCTTGGCGAAGCTCGTATAGCCGCCGCGATAGATCGAGAGCTTGCCCCGGTCGAGGTGCAGGATGTGATCGACGCTGGTGTCGAGCAGGTCGCGGTCGTGGCTGATGATGATCGCGGTGCGCGGGTAGCGCTCCAGGTAATCGTAGAGCCAGAGCGTTCCCTCGATGTCAAGGTAGTTGGTCGGCTCGTCGAGGAGGAGCAGGTCCGGCTCGGAGAACAGCACGGCGGCGAGCGCAACCCGCATCCGCCAACCGCCGGAGAAATCCGAACAGGGACGGGCCTGGGCGGCCGCATCGAAGCCGAGACCGTGCAGGATCGCGGCGGCCCGGGCCGGTGCCGAATGGGCGCCGATATCCACCAGCCGGGTCTCGATCTCGGCCCGGCGCAGACCGTCGGCATGCTCGGCCTCCGCCATGAGCCGGGCGCGCTCGGTGTCGGCGGCGAGGACGACGCTGTGCAAGGTCTCGGGGCCGGCCGGCGCCTCCTGTGCAACGGCGCCGATCCGCATGCCCTTGGGCAGCGAGACCGATTTGGCGTCGACCGGCAGATCGCCCAGGATGGCCTTGAACAACGTGGTCTTGCCGGCGCCATTGCGCCCAACCAAGCCGACCCGCGCGCCCTCGGGGATCGTGAAGCTCGCCGAATCCAAGATCAGGCGGTCGCCGATGCGGTAGGAGAGGTCGTTGACGCGCAGCATCGCGGCGTTCTGGCCGCCCGAAGGCGCAGAGGCAAGCGCCTCCGTGATCGGAACACGCGCTCGCTTGCCGAGTTGGCCCGTCGGATCGGGTGTCGCTCCCAGGACCAGCGTTGCCGGGACGACTTTAACGGTTTCGCATTCTTCCCGCGCCACAGTTCGGTATCGTGCGGGTTCCACGCCGACGGATCGCGTCTTGCGTACGCGTGTCGAAAGTGTCGGACCGCAGCGCGCCGCGGAGGATTGTCGGTCGCCGCACAGGGGCTCCGGGACCTCGCGCCAAGCTCGGGTATGACAGGGGCCAAGTCTTGCGCCGGATCCTGATCCTCACCGACGAAATCGGCCGCGGCGAACGTCTGGCGCGGGATCTCGCTTCGGACGGACGTGTCAGTCTCCACGACCTCTACGGTGATGAGCTGCCGCCGCCGGGAGCCGCGCTGATCGTCAGCGACGTCAGCGCTCTGACATCCGAATCCGTGCGGCGTTTGCGACGAGCCCTCGCTGCGGCGCGCGGCCCCGATACCCCGTTCCTGGTTCTTATTCACGGCAATCTGAGCCGCGGCGAGATCCAGGCGACCGCCCTCGGAGCAACCCGCGTGCTGCCAGCCTCGGCTGCGAGGACCCTCTTGGCCAATGCGGTCTCGGCCTTGGCGGACAGTCCCATTCAACCGGTACGGGGCGATCTTCAGCAACACGCCACGGCGGCTCGCGATGTCTTCGCCGCGATCTTCCGCCCCGATGAGCCGCCGGCATCGGCGACGGTCAGTTCCGGTGCGGATCTGGTCAACCGCGCGATCCGAGAGGCCAAGATTCGCGACTGGCTCCTGGTTGTCGCGAACTTCGACGATGCCACGCATCGCCACTGCCTCAGCGTCGCCGGACTCGCCGCCGACTTCGCTCGGACGCTGGGTCTCAACGAGAACGATGCGCGCTACCTCATCAAGGGCGCGCTGCTCCATGACATCGGCAAGGCGAAGATCTCGCGCGCCATCCTGAACAAGCCGGCGCCCCTGACGCTGGCCGAGCGGCGCGAGATGGACCGCCATCCCGTCATTGGCCACGCCATGCTGGTGAACGAGGGTTACGACGCCCTCACGCTGGCGGTCGTCCGCTCGCACCATGAGTATCTCGACGGTTCGGGCTACCCAGATGGCCTGCGCGGTCAGGAGATCCCGGACCTCGTGCGGCTGATCACGATCACCGACATCTTCGCGGCGCTCATCGAAGCGCGGCCCTACAAGGCGCCGAAGCCTGCCCAGGAAGCCTACGCGATCCTGAAAGCTATGGGCGGCAAGCTCGATGCCGATTTCGTGCGGGCCTTCGCCGCCGTCGCCGCGGCGTGCGAACTGCCGTACCGCGCCTCCGCCTGATCGGCAGGCCCGAATCAGGCCAGTTCCCAGGCGGCCGTGTCTCGCATCAGGGCCGCGACGAGGGCGTGATTGAGTTCGTGCCCGGTGTGATGGGCGGTAACCCGTCCCTCGATTGGATGGCCCGTCAGGTACAGGTCGCCGATCAAGTCCAGCACACGGTGGCGCACCGGCTCGCCGGGGAGGCGCATGCCGCCGAGCACACGGTCACGGACGAGGAGCGCGGCCGAGCGACGGGAGACGCCCTGGAGGAAGTCCTTGCCCGTCACGTAGCCGAAGGCACGGCCCGCCATGGCACGCATGTACCGTCCGAAGCTGCGCGATGGTGCGATCTCGCGCTCGAACGTCTCGGGCGTAATGTACCCCGACCAGTCGATCGCGCCGAAATGCGCGAGCGCGATGTGTCCGGTTACGTGCAGGCCCATTCCGGGTTCGATCCGGATATGACGCCGGCCCTGCGTGACGCAGACGGGGCGAAGCATCCGGATCGGCCGGCGGATTTGAGCCTGCTCGCTCCGGCCGGCAGCGCAGATGGCCTCGCACCAGGGCTTCGCACTGCCATCGAAGATCGGGAGTTCGTCCGCATCGATCTCGATCAGGACGTTGTCGATGCGGAGGGCGTTCAGGGACGCCATCAGGTGCTCGATGGTTCTGACCAGGATGCCTTCGCGCCGGAGGGCTGAGGAGAGCGGCTGCGATTCCCGATATTGCCAGAGCGCCGGCACATCGACGGCGTGTCTGTCCGTCAATCGGCGGCGGAAGACGATACCGTGGTCCGCCGGCGCCGGGCAGACGCGCACCGTGGCGTGCCGGCCGGAATGCAAGCTGCTCCCGGATCGCTCGAACGGGGCAGTCAAGGTCGCTTGGCGGCGGAGGACCAGCGAGGCCCTGTCGGAAGTGAAAAGCGTAGGCGACAAGTCGTGGTGCATCGAAACCGCCCGCTGCGGCAGGCTCGGCATGTAGCCCAAATTTCCTGATCCACGCTAATAAACTCGCGTTCACCCCGGCTTGGCTTGACCGGCCAGCCCGCGGCAGTCACGATCGGTTGGGTCCGCCGGATGGAGCGCCGCTGCCGCGGCCTTCGACATGAGCGTGCGGGCTGCTCCCGTCCCCAGATCTGCTGGCCGGCGCCCGTATGGGCAGGGACGGAGGCCGGACTGGCGTTGAGGGAACAGCATCGATGGCGCGGCTGGGGACGATACCCTTCTTCAAGGATCCGGGCATCGAGCTCAGCACCTACGAGTCCCGCTGCCACTGGCGGCGATTCGATGAGAATGAGGTGCTCGTCGACTTCGACGACATTTCCACGGACGTCTACTTCATCGCCACCGGCGAGGTGCGCATCCTGAACCGGACCCAGTCCGGCAAGGAGGTGATTCTCGGCGAGATGCGCGGCGGCGCGTTCTTCGGCGAGTTGGCGGCCATCGACGGGATCGGCCGTTCCGCCAACGTCACGGCGCTGACCCGCGGCGAAGTCTGCGTCGTGCCGGCGCCAGTCTTCCGGCAGATGGTCTTCGCCTCGGAAGCGATTGCCGACCGGCTCTTCCGCCTGCTCGCCAAGCGCGTGCGCGAGTTGAACACCCGGCTGATGGAGCACGCGCTGCTCGATCTGAAGCACCGGCTCTACGCGGAGCTGCTGCGCCTCTCGGTGCCGCGGACGGGTGCCTCGGGCGAGCGGGTGGTCTCGCCGCCACCCTACCATCACGTGCTGGCAGCCCGAATCGGATGCCGCCGGGAGCAGGTGACGCGGGAATTCACCGCCATGGCCGCGGAGGGGCTTGTCGACCGCACCCGCGGTGCCCTCGTGCTGCGTCGACCAGATCTCCTGGAAGCGCGCGTTGCCGAGGCGCTGCGCGAGGATTCCTGACGCCTTGTCGGACGTGCCGCCGCGTCTCACCGTTCGAGAACTGACCAAGAGCTTCGGCACATACCGCGCCGTCGATGCCGTGACGCTCGATCTCGAGCCCGGCGAGTTCTTCTGCCTGCTTGGCCCATCGGGCTGCGGCAAGAGCACCCTGCTGCGCCTGATTGCTGGCTTCGAGCGACCGACCTCCGGGCAGATCCGGTTGGGCGATCAGGATCTCACGGGGCTTCCGCCGCATCGGCGGCCCGTGAACATGATGTTCCAGTCCTACGCGCTGTTCCCACACATGAGCGTGGCCGGAAATATCGGCTACGGCCTCAAGGACATGGGCCGGACTGCGGCTGCCGTGCGGGTGGCGGAGTTGCTGCGGCTCGTCCGCCTCGAAGGGTTTGGCGAGCGCCGTCCGGAGACGCTCTCCGGCGGCCAGCGCCAGCGCGTCGCCCTGGCCCGGGCGCTCGCGCGGGAACCCCAACTGCTCCTCCTCGACGAGCCGCTGGGCGCCCTCGACCGAGGTCTGCGCGAGGAGACGCAGGGCGAGTTACGCACCATCCAACGCCGCCTGGGCACCGCCTTCGTGGTCGTCACCCACGATCCGGAGGAGGCGATGATGCTGGCCGACCGGATCGGCGTCATGGAGGCGGGCCGGCTGGTCCAGGTCGCGCCGCCGATCGCGCTCTACCGGCGACCGGTCAACCGCTACGTCGCGGGGCTGCTGGGTGACGTGAACCTGCTTCCGGGGCGCCTCGGCCCTGACGCGGCGGGTGAGGTCCGCACCGTGGAGACGCCTCATGGGATCGTCCAGGGACGTACCACTTCGCTGGCGGAGGGCACGCCCGTTGTGGTTGCGGTGCGCCCGGAGGATCTGGTCCTCGGTGCGCAGGGACTGCCGGCCACGGTGACGGAGGCGACCTTCCTGGGTGATCGACTGCGCCGGACCCTGCGCCTGCCGGACGGATCGTTCCTGCGCGCCAGCGGTCCCCCGGCCGAGGGTGATCCGCCGGCTGGGTCCGAGACCCGCGTAGCGTTCTCCGCCGACGCCGCGGCGATCTTCCCGGCATGAGCGGTCGATCGCGCTTTTCGTTCGACCGGCTGATCCGCCTGCCGCCCTTCGTATGGCTGGGGGCGTTCTTCCTCCTGCCCTTCGCGATCACCCTCAAGATCAGCCTGTCGGAGCCGGCGACGGCGATACCGCCCTATCTGCCGGTACTCGATTGGCGGGGTGGCCTCGATGGCTGGTCCAGCTTTCTCGAAGCCCTGAACCTCGACAATTACGCGACCCTCTACGCCGATCCCTTCTACCGCGACGCCGCATTGGGATCGCTGGGTTACGCGGCCCTTGCCAGCCTCATCCTCGTCGCCGTCGGGACGCCGTTGGCCTATGCGCTGTCCCGGGCACCGGCCCGTTGGCAGCCGCTTCTGCTCGCGCTCGTCATCGTCCCGTTCTGGACGAGCTTCCTGATTCGGATTTACGCCTGGATCGCGATCCTGAAGCCCGAGGGACTGCTCAACCTCGTTCTGCTCCGGCTCGGGCTGATTGCGCGACCGCTGACGATCCTCAACACCGATGCGGCGGTGATCATCGGCCTCGTTTACGCCTACCTGCCGTTCATGGTGCTGCCGCTCTACGCGGTGATGAACCGGCTCGATCCGACGCTGCGGGACGCCGCCGCAGATCTCGGGGCCTCGCCGACGCGGGTGTTCTGGAGCGTGACGCTGCCGCTGAGCCTGCCCGGTATCGCCGCCGGCGCCGCGCTGTGCTTCATCCCGATGGTGGGTGAATTCATCATCCCCGACCTGCTCGGCAGCTCGGAGACCCTGATGCTCGGCCGCGTGCTGTGGACCGAGTTCTTCTCGAACCGCGATTGGCCGCTCGCCTCTGCGGTCGCCGTGTTGATCCTCGCCATCGTGATCGTCCCGGTCGTGCTGTTCCGCGACAGCCTGCGCGTGGGCGAGGGAACGGGGGAGGGGCGGTGACCTGGGTGACGCGGACTGCCCTCGTGGTCGGGCTCGGCTTCCTCTACGCGCCGATCGTGGTGCTGATCGGCTACTCGTTCAACGCCTCGCCCCTCGTGACGGTCTGGGGCGGATTCTCGACCCGCTGGTACGCGACCCTGCTGGCCGATGCTCCCCTGCTCGCCTCGGCGTGGGTGTCGCTTGAGGTCGCGATTCTGGCGAGCCTGATCGCCACGCTGCTCGGCACCCTGGCGGCACTGGTCCTGGAGCGGCAGCGCCGCTTCCGCGGCCGGGCGCTGTTCACCGGCCTCGTCCTCGGACCGATCGTGATGCCCGAGGTGATGATCGGCTTGTCGCTCCTCCTGATGTTCATCGGCATCGGCCTGGACCGCGGCATGCTGACCATCGTCATCGCGCACGCCACCTTCTGCACCGGCTTCGTGGCCGTGGTGGTCGCCGCGCGGCTGCGCGGCCTCGACCGGTCCCTCGAAGAGGCGGCGGCGGATCTCGGCGCCCCGCCGCTTCGGGTGCTGACGACCATCACGCTGCCGCTCCTCGCACCGGCGGTGATAGCCGGCGCGCTCCTCGCCTTCACCCTGTCGCTCGACGATCTGGTGATCGCGAGCTTCGTCTCGGGGCCGGGCTCGACGACCCTGCCGATGCGCCTCTACAGCCGGGTCCGGCTCGGTGTGAATCCCGAGATCAACGCCGCCTCGACCCTGCTGGTCGGTCTCGTGAGCGTGGTGGTGCTCGTTTCTTCGTGGCTGACCGCCCGCCGGGGCGGGGCCTGACGCAGACCGTGACGGCCGGCGGTTTTCGGTCACGGATCGGAACCGGGATCGCATTGTGCGCTGTCGCACACGGTTACGCTTGGCCCGATCATAGTCTCGTGTGGTCCGTCATCCATACGGAAGTTCGTGAGGCTATCTGCCCATGGCACGCACGCTGACCCTGCTCACAGTGGCCACCCTTCTCGCGGCCCCCATCGCCGAAGCTCGACCGGCCCGGACGCCGGCCAAGCCTGAACTCAGTGCCGCGATCAAAACGCGCCAGGGTGCGCTACGCGATTTCAACGCACGTATGAGCCGGCTGGATGCCCTCATGGGCGTTTCGCCAGCCACCAAGACGCGTGCGCGTTCCGCGGAGGCCGGCCGCTAACCAGCACTCCGGTCGCCGCCCAGCCCACCCGCCTCCTCGATGAACCGCGCCACGGTATCGGCGCCGGTCCCTTCGCGAAGCGAGGCGAACACGTAAGGGCGCGTCGCACGCATGCGCCGCGTATCAGCCTCCATGATCGCGAGATCTGCTCCGACGAGCGGCGCGAGGTCGGTCTTGTTGACGATCAGCAAGTCCGACCGGGTGATGCCAGGGCCGCCCTTGCGCGGGATCTTCTCTCCACCGGCCACGTCGATGACGTAGAGGGTGATGTCGGCCAGTTCCGGCGAGAAGGTTGCCGCGAGATTGTCGCCGCCGGATTCAATCAGCACCAGATCGAGCTTCGGAAACCGCCGGCTCATCTCTGCGACGGCCGCGAGGTTGATCGAGGCGTCCTCACGGATCGCGGTATGCGGGCAGCCCCCTGTCTCGACCCCGAGGATGCGCTCCTCCGGCAATGCCCCCGCCACCGTCAGGATCCGCGCATCCTCCTTGGTGTAGATGTCGTTGGTGATCGCGCAGATTTCGTAGCGATCCCGGAAGCGCTTGCAGAGCTGTTCCATCAAGGCGGTCTTGCCGGATCCGACAGGTCCGCCGATGCCGACGCGGAGGGGGCCGTTCGATGAGATCATGCTGCGCGCTCAGGATCGGAAGATGCGGGAATACTGCGTCTCGTGCCGGAACGAGCCGAGATCGAGACGGAAAGTGCCGGCGCCGAGCGCGTCAAGATCGGCATCGCCGACGTCCTCTGCCAATGCCACGACGCGTGCGGTCATTGTGGCGATGATTCGGGTGCCGGCTGCCTGACCGACCGGGGCCGCCCGGAGGGCCGCAGAAACGAGGTTCTGCACGAAAGCCAGGCCGTAACCTGCGAGGACCGGCGGGAGGCTCATGCCATGGGCGCCTGCCGCCGTCCCCACGGCAACGGGATAGGCAACCGGGCCCGGAAGATGCTCCGCCAAGGTGGCCAGCGCCGGATGGGGCCACGCACCGAGCGTCGCGTCGAGGAAGCTCCGCCCCTGCTGGCTGGTCTCGAGGTGCAACTCGCGAGATGGGGCGAGGGCGAGGGCGAGGTCGTTGACCTCGGTCACCGTGTCGACCGCACCGGTCCGCGCCGCCCGATGAGCGTGGGCTGCCAGGATCAGGTCGTTGCGCAGGGCGCCGCGCGCGCAGACGTCACCGAGCCAATCCGTCAGACTCGCCTCGTCGCGGACATCGCCCGCTTCGACCGCCCATTCGAGGCCATGCGAGTAGGCATAGGCTCCGACCGGATAGCCCGGGGACAGCCACGCCATCAGGCGGAGTGCGTCGTGGGCGTCAAGCGCCGGCATGATGGTGATGACCGCCCGGCGCATGGTCGTGGTCGTGCGCATGCCCGTGCCCGTGCGCATGGCCGCCGGCATAGGCGCCGCCTTCCGGCCGGAATGGTCGCTCCACCGCCTCGGCGCTGCCGCCGAGCCCGCGCACCATCTCGGCCAGGACGTGGTCGTCGGCGATCCAGACGGCATCTACACCGATTTCGGCGGGGATGTGCCGGTTGCCGATATGCCAGATGAGGCGTCGGAGCGCGTGCTCGCTCGGTGCCCGGATCTCCAGGAGACGCTCCGGCGCCGCCTCGACCCAGACGAGCCGGCCGTCCTCCAGAACCAACGCGTCGCCGTCGTCCAGTACGGTCGCTTCCGGGAGATCGAGCAGGAAGCCGGTCCCGCCGAGGCCACGCATGGCGACACGGCGGCGATGCCGGTCGCCATGGTCGAGGACCACCCGATCGACGATTTCGCCGCCGGAGAGGTCGTCCCTGCGGAGGACGCGTGTGGCGCGGATCATCGGGTCATCGAGCCAGGGACCTCGGCTCGCGCGGCATGTACTCCACGTCCTGCACCTGCTTGCTCGAGAAAGGCGGCCGCCTGGGGAAGAGCGTCAGATCGCTGCCGGTTTCCTTCGCCGCGAGCAGGCGACCGGCGAGATGGCATTCCTCGAACACAACAGCGGGATAGCGCTCCAGGCTTGGGCTGCCCTCGATGACCCGTGCGATCCGCTTGCGCTCTTCTAAGATCGTGCCGACCCAGTGGCTGTTCCGGTTGACAGGCTGATACATCCTTTCGAGCAGATGCCCGATCCGATTTATCGAGACGGCTCTCGATCTGCTGCCGTTCGCTGCCTCCCACGCTCAAGATCTCGTCCATCAGGTTCGGAACATCGAGTTGATTGAAGCGACGCTCGCGCAGCAACCGCGCCTGCGCCTCGGTCCAGGCGCACAGATCCATCTCATACAGGCTGCCGACACCACGGGCTTTGAGCACGGCCTTCATGATGACGGCCCTCCTGTCACGCGGCCGGATCGTATTTCAAAATAGGAAGTAGCGCTGCGCCATCGGCAGCACCTCGGCTGGCTCGCAGACCAGCAACTCCCCGTCGGCACGGACATCGTAGGTCTCGGGATCGACCTCGATGACCGGCGTGGCATCGTTCAGCACCATGCTGGCCTTGGAAATGCCGCCCCGGACGTTCTCAACGGCGACCAACTCCTTCTGAACGCCGAGGCGGTCCCGCAGGCCGTCCGCGATGGCGGCCTTCGACACGAAGGTGAGGGCGGTGGCGAAGGGCACGCGCCCGTAGGCGCCGAACATCGGACGGTAATGCACCGGCTGGGGCGTGGGGATCGAGGCATTGGGGTCGCCCATCGGCGCCGCCGCGATGCTGCCGCCCTTGAGCACGAGGTCGGGTTTCACCCCGAAGAAAGCCGGCGTCCAGAGGACGACGTCGGCGAGCTTGCCCGGCTCGATGGAGCCGACATGCCGGGAGATCCCGTGCGCGATGGCCGGATTGATTGTGTATTTGGCCACGTAGCGGCGCGCGCGCAGGTTGTCGGTGCCGGAGGTGTCGCCCGCCAAAGCGCCCCGCTGGCGCTTCATCTTGTCGGCGGTCTGCCACGTGCGGATGATGACCTCGCCGACCCGACCCATGGCCTGGCTGTCCGACGACATCATCGAGAGCGCGCCGAGATCGTGCAGAATGTCCTCGGCCGCGATGGTTTCGCGCCGGATCCGGCTCTCGGCGAAGGCGAGATCTTCGGGGATCGATGGGTCGAGGTGATGGCACACCATCAGCATGTCGAGATGCTCGTCGATGGTGTTGCGGGTGTAGGGCCGCGTCGGGTTGGTCGAGGAGGGCAGCACGTTCGGGAGCCCGGCGACCTTGATGATGTCGGGGGCATGGCCGCCGCCGGCGCCCTCCGTGTGAAAGGCGTGGATGGTCCGGCCCTTGAACGCCGCGATCGTATCCTCGACGAAGCCCGACTCGTTGAGCGTATCGGTGTGGATCATGACCTGGACGTCATGCGCGTCCGCGACCGTGAGGCAGGTGTCGATCGCGGCCGGCGTCGTCCCCCAATCCTCGTGGAGCTTGAGCGCGCAGGCGCCGGCGCGCACCATTTCGACAAGGCTCTCAGGCCGGGCGGCATTGCCCTTGCCAGCGAAGGCGAGGTTCATCGGGAAGGCATCGGCGGCCTCGATCATCCGGGCGATATGCCAGGGGCCGGGCGTGCAGGTGGTCGCGAAGGTGCCGTGGGCCGGTCCGGTGCCGCCGCCGAGCATGGTGGTGACGCCCGAGCACAAAGCCTCCTCGATCTGCTGCGGGCAGATGAAGTGGATGTGGCTGTCGAAGCCGCCGGCCGTGAGGATCTTCCCCTCGCCGGCGATCACCTCGGTGCCCGGCCCGACCACGATGTCGACGCCCGGCTGCACGTCCGGATTGCCGGCCTTGCCGAGCCGGGCGATCCGGCCGCGCACGATCCCGACATCGCATTTCACGATGCCCCAATGATCGAGCACCACGGCGTTGGTGATCACCGTGTCGACGGCGCCATCGGCATTCGTGATCTGGCTTTGGCCCATGCCGTCGCGGATGACCTTGCCGCCGCCGAACTTCACCTCCTCTCCGTAGGTGGTGAAATCCCGTTCGACCGTGATTTCAAGGCTCGTGTCGGCGAGCCGAATGCGGTCGCCGACCGTCGGGCCGAACATGTCGGCGTAGGCGGATCGTGGAAGGCTGGCAGGTTTCTGGGTGTTGGACATGGTCACAGCTTGCCCATCACGTCGCCGCGGAAACCGTAGACGGTGCGCCCGCCGGAGAGGGGCACCAGCGTGACCTCCTGGGTCGAGCCCGGCTCGAAGCGCACGGCCGTGCCGGGGGCGATGTCGAGGCGTTTGCCGCGGGCCTGCTCGCGCGCGAAGACGAGGCCCGGATTGACTTCGAAGAAGTGGTAGTGGGAGCCGACCTGGATCGGCCGGTCGCCCGTATTGGCCACCTCGATCACGGTACGCTCGGCGCCGGCATTGAAGACGATCTCGCCCGGCTGCGTCGTCACCGTGCCGGGTATGGCCGCGGAGGCTGCGCCGCGGATCGGGTGATGCACGGTGACGAGCTTGGTGCCGTCCGGGAAGGTCGCCTCGACCTGGATGTCGGGGATCATCTCGGACACGCCCTCCATGACCTGATCGGCCGTGAGGACGGCGGCGCCGGCCTGCATCAACTCGGCGACGGTGCGGCCGTCGCGGGCACCCTCGACCACGAAGTCCGTGATCAGCGCCACGGCTTCCGGGTGGTTGAGCTTGACGCCGCGCGCCAGACGGTTGCGCGCCACCTGCGCCGCCATGGCGATCAGCAGCTTGTCCTTTTCTCGGGGTGTCAGCAGCACGGGCAACCTCGTTGTCGCGACCGCCCGAGCAAGGATCATGCGCGCGGCGCGGTCAAGGGCGAGGCAGGCCGCCTGGAGCGGTCCGAATCGAATGTCAGGGTGTCATCGCGGTGAAGCCGGCAAACAGGTCGGGGAGGAGTTCGCCCTTGATCGCCGTTGGCAGATCGCGGGGATGGATAAACTCGTCCCGGAACCACGGAAAGCGTCTGCCGTCGAAGGCGGCACGCAGCCAATCGATCGTCCGGCGTACCCGGTCGATCCGCTCGACGTCCGGATGAAAAGTGAGCCAGATGTCCCGGCTGAAACGTCCCAGATTGTCCACCGGGACGACCTGCGCCCCGATCGCGCTGGCATAGGTCGGCAGGAGGCCGATTCCCGCACCCTTGGCGATCGCCCAGTAATAGGCGCTGCTGACGTTGACCTTGAGGGTTATCGGGATCGTACTCGGAAAGCCCGGCACGGCCTGGCTGTAATCCTCCAGACGGATCGTCTGACCGCTGGCTTGAACCACGATCCTGTGTCGCGCGAGCTCGTCGGGCGCGGCGGGCAGCCCGTAAGTCTGCTCGTAGTTCCGTGCCGCGTAAGGCAGCAGATGCATGCGGCCAAGCTTTACCACGCGCAAGTCCGGGCTCGTCGGGCGCGTCAGCTGGATGGCGACATCGGCTTCCAACCGCAGGACGTCGGCGGATTCCATCGCGCAGCGCAGATCGATGGTGAGGCGCGGGTTGGCCCTTTGAAACTCCACGAGCCGGGGTGCGAGCCAGAAGGCGCCGAGCCCCTCCGTGACGGCGATCCGCACCTCACCCGCCTCGGCGAAAGGGGCTGTCTCGCTGGTGCGGATCAGGCCGAATGCCGCAGCCTCCATGCGGCCAGCTGATTCGAGGATCGCTTGCCCCTCCGCCGTCAGGCGGATGCCGTCGACGTGACGCGTCAGAAGCGGTGTGCCGATCTGGGCTTCGAGATCGTCGATCCGCCGCCGCACCGAATTGACCGAGACGCCGAGCTTGGATGCCGCCGCCCGGAAGCTGCCGGACCGCTCGAGGACCAGGAAGACCCGGATGCTCTGCCAGTCGGGCATCAAGCCTGGATCTGCCCGTTCCATTTCCGGAACACCCCTGTTCCAAATTTTGCACATACAGGCAGAGCGCTAGATGCGAAGTGCTGAACCGTCAATCCGCAGCCGAATGACAGGTCTCCGATGACGGTGCACATCGCTCGCTCTCAATTCGATGCTGGGAACATGAATCGACTTGCGTCTTCGCAAGTCTCATCGCGACAGCGGCACGAACTCGGCGCCATCCGGATCGACCGGATCGCCCGCCATCTGGTCATCTTCATGCCGGCGCCGGCAGACCTCGAGAGCCTCATCACAGCAGCTCGGGCCGATCTGCCCCATCTCGCGCCGCTCAAGACTGTGCAGCGGGTGATGTCGCACAATCCTGACAGTGTCATGGCAATCGCGCAGCGGCACAGATTTGATGCCGCCGCGCCGAGCGGCGAGGGTTTCGTCGCATGCCTGATGCTGAACGCAAGCGGCCTCGCGGCTCTGAAGGCCGGAACCTTCGATGCGGCGGATCCGCCGGTCGACATGCTGGCCGGGCAGCACGAACGTCCTGCGGGCATCTATGTCTGGGCGGTGTATGCGCGCCGACGGCTGGCCGGTGGGGTCGGCTTGGTCTTCGATCGACTGTCCAGCCCGAACTACCAGGGGGTGGATTTCTACGCCCGGGCCGCGACGCCCGAAGGCGCCTCGCTCCTGACCACCCTCGGCTTCGAACCACCGAGCGTCGCGCAGGGCGGCCTGTATCACTTCGCCCGGGGGTCGAAGCGCGAGGCCGCGCCCCCCTACGACAGCCACCGTCCTGGCGGGACCGGGACCAGCGTCGCGGTGGCACGCAGCATGGAGGATCTCTCCCGCGTCATCGCCCTGCGCGCGGCCGTCTACATGGCTGAGCAGGCCTGCCCGTACGAAGAGGAGTTCGACGGCAACGACCTCTCGGCCACCCACCTCATCGGCTATGTCGGAGACGAGCCCGCGGGCTGCCTGCGCATCCGCTTCTTCGCCGATTTCGCCAAGATCGAGCGGCTGGCGGTCCGGGCCGAGCATCGCAACACCCGGATGGCCTTTGCGCTCGTCCGCGCCGGCATCGAACTCGCCCGGGTGAAGGGTTACCGGCGCCTGTACGGACATGCGCAGAAGCGGCTCGTCGGCTTCTGGAGCCGCTTCGGCTTCCGGGTCTTCGAGGGCGCGCAGGAACTGGTCTTCTCGGATTTCGACTACGTCGAGATGCTGATGGAAGCCCAGCCGCATCCCCAGGCGATCGGGCTCGGGGTGGATCCTTACGTGATCATCCGACCCGAGGGCCGCTGGCATCGGGCTGGGGCGCTCGACCGCTCGCGCACCCGTGCCGTGACCCGTCCCTCGGTCGACAGAAAGGCCGCGCCGTGATGCGCCAGATCAATCCGGCGCTCTACCGGCGGCCGCGCAGCGTCCCGGTCCTAGTGCTGGTCGATATGCAGCAAGAGTACGAGGTTGCCGGCCGGCCGCTGGCCCTCCCACGGATCGGCCCGGCGCTGGAGAATTGCCGGCTCGCGCTCAGCCATGCGCGCGAGAGCGGCATCCAGTTGGCCTATGTGCGCTGGATCGGCACGCCGTTGTTCCAGGCTGGCACCCGCTTCGCCCGCTGGATCGAGGGTTTCGAGCCGCAGGGCTGTGACATGATCTTCGACCGGGACAGGCCGTCCTGTTTTGCCAGCCCGTCCTTCGCCGACGTGATGGAACGGGGCAGTCCGCCGCTAGTCATCGCCGGCTTTGCCGGCGAGGCAGCCTGTCTCGCTACGGCGATCGATGCGTTTCATCGCGGACAGGACGTGACCTTTCTCAGCGACGCTTCCGCGAGCCACGGCCTCGACGGTATCGCCGCGGAGGACATTCATCGCTCGGTCAGTGCCGTCCTGCGTGCCTTCGGCGATGTCATGAGCACGCAAAGCTGGATTGCCGCTTCCTCGCCTTTCCCTGCGGCAGCCTTTTCCTCCAGATCAACCCACGCCAATGACTAAGCGAAGCCAGAACGACAGCAGCATCGGCCCCGGGCACGCGGGTGACGCGGAGGTCGATCAGCGCCTGGGACGCCACGCGATCGCGCTCCTTCAGGCCGCGCGCGATGCAAACGATCCCACTCTCATCGCCCATGCCGAAGCCATGGCGATGGCGGTCGGATACGCGCTGGCCTCGCGCCTGTCAGACGCCGAACACGGCCAAGACTGACGGGACTCGTCGCTGTCGATCAGACGCATGGCGCCAAGCCGCGCCGTGCACCCGACGGTCTGTCTTGAGGGCATCCCACAGGGCGGTCGTCAAAGCAGCATGACGAGGCTGAGGTCCAACGTCTGCATCGTGCGTCCATGTGCTCGGTGCGACAGCGTCCGCCGGGGCGAATCCGTTTCGGCGTCGCCGAGGGCTAAGAGCGGCAGCCGAGCGGTCCAGCCGACGGGTTCGGACCCGCAGCGACAATGAATCGGTCCCGTCCCGGCGGGGCATCTGCCGCCATCCAGGGCGAACTCTCAAATGACCGTTATCCCGGGCGCCGCGCAGTCCCCTGCGATGCCGTCAATTATGACGTCTGCGGATGACGAAGTCTTGATGCGGCGGACATGCCGAAATATCGGCGCTCGCTTAGAGAGAAGATAGATCCGTCTCAACATCGTATCGCGCGATGCGCCGGCTGATCAGTGTGAGCGTTCCGCTGATCGCGTGATAGAAACATTTTGGACACCACTGCGCGGTACGTTTGCTGCCCTGAGTGGCGATCTTATCTCCCGCTGAACGGTTCGGGCATGCGGTGCGTCAAGCTCGGGGTTGGGTCAGCGTGGCGATGACAGCTTCGACCACATCGATTTGGTGCTGCACGGCCACCAGCCGCGGCCCGGCCTCCGAGCCATCGCCGAGGACGAAGGTGCCCTTCTGCCGGCGCGCTTCACGCAGCTTCCGCACGGAGGCCACGATGATCTGCCGCTCCTCAATCAGCGCATCCCGCAGTTCATTCAATCCGTCCAGTTCCAGCGTCGGGGCCATACAGCGTCCTGGTTTCGACGGCCCGTCGCCGGAACGGCGGCGTGCGAACAATACGACAGCGCGGATCTCGACCCGCCGCAGATCGGGCGGCGCGACGCCGCCCCGGCCGATGCACGGGCACGGGCACGGGCACGGCGGACCCACTGCGGCGGAAACTACTCCGTGCCCTCGGAACTTGCACGCCCGTGCCGGGCGTCGGTTTCCCTGGGTCGGTGTATCGCATCGGTGTCGGGCAATCGGCTTGTATGCTAATGGATGCAATATATTCCGGCCGGTCGCACGACCGGACCGGATGCTGGAATGGCGCGCATGCTGAGCGGTGACGCGGATGATCGGGCCGCACCTCGATCCGACGAGAGCGACGCGGCGCCGGGCGGGAACGACTCGCGGCAGGTGTCGACAGGGCTGCGGCCCCGGCGATCCCGCGCCTTCGGCCTGATCCTGGTGATCCTTGCCGCCGCGGGCGGCGGTGCTTACGGCTACACGCGCCTTCATCAGCCCGAGGCGAAGCCCAAGGCTGCCGCGCCGCGCCCCGTTCCCGTGACCCTGGGGACGGTGGAGCAGGGGGCGTTCGCGCTCGTGTCGAATGGGCTTGGCACGGTCCAGGCCTACAACACTGTCCAGGTGCGCACCCGCGTCGACGGCGAGATTCAGCAGGTCGCCTTCCGTGAGGGCCAGACCGTGCACAAGGGTGACATCCTCGTTCAGGTCGATCCGCGCCCCTATCAGGCGACCCTGGATCAGGCCAAGGCCAAGAAGGAGCAGGACACCGCCAACCTGAACAACGCCAAGGCCGACCTCGTCCGGTACACCGGCCTCGGCGCCTATGCGTCGCGGCAACAGACCGAGACGCAGACGGCGCTGGTCGCGCAGCTGACCGCGCAGGTTGCATCCGACCAAGCCGCTATCGACAACGCGACGACGCAGCTCGGCTACGCCACCATCCGCGCGCCGATCGACGGCGTTACGGGCTTCCGGCAGGTCGATATCGGCAACATCGTCAACTCGGCCGGGCAGACCCCCATCGTCACGATCGCCCAGGTCGAGCCGATCTTCGTGGTGTTCACCGCTCCGGAGGACCAGCTTCCCGCGATTACCGCCGCCCTGCGCAAGGGCGATGTTCCGGTCGAGGCCTGGAGTTCGGACGGGCTCACAAAGCTGGCGGATGGCAAGCTCGCCCTGTTCAACAACCAAGTGGACACGGCGACCGGCACGATCCGCCTCAAAGCCGTGTACGAGAACAAGACCCACGCGCTCTGGCCGGGCCTGTCGGTCTCCACCAAGATGCGCGTCGGCATCGTTGCCGACGCGCTGACGGTGCCGGACAACGCCATCCAGCACGGGCCGGACGGCCTCTTCGCCTTCGTGGTCGATGACACCGATCACGCCCATCAGATCGCCTTGAAGGCGGGACGCTCCGATGCGGGCCGGACCCGAATCCTGAGCGGCGATCTGAAACCGGGTGCGCGTGTCATCACCGCCGGCCAGTACAAGGTCCAGGACGGCAGCCTCGTCGCGGCGGCGCAGTCCTCCGGCGCGGGACAGGCAGGAATGCCGACGCGGCAGGTGGAGGCTCAGCGCTGATGCCCGCGTCTGACGAGAGGACAGCCCGGGCGGGCCGCCGGGGCTGGCGATGAAAGGCGGCATCTCCGCGCCCTTCATCCGGTTCCCGGTGGCGACCACGCTGATCATGGTCGGCATCCTGTTCATCGGGATCGTCGCCTATCCGCTGCTCGGCGTCGCGCCGCTGCCGCAGGTGGATTTCCCGACGATCCAGGTGACCGCGCAATTGCCTGGTGCAAGCCCGGAGACGATGGCGTCCTCCGTGGCGCAGCCCCTGGAACGGCAATTCTCGCAGATCCCGGGCGTGTCGCAGATGACGTCGCAGAGTTCCCTCGGGATCTCTTCGATCACGGTTCAGTTCGACCTGAACCGCAACATCGACGGCGCCGCCAGCGACATCCAGGCGGCGATCAACGCCGCCAGCGGCCAGCTCCCGAAGAACCTGCCGACACCGCCGACATACCGGAAGGTCAACCCGGCGGACTCACCGATCCTTCTGCTTTCCGCCACCTCAGACAGCATGCCGCTGATCGACGTGGACGACGCGGTCGATATCCAGCTCGCCCAGCGCATCAGCCAGATTTCCGGCGTCGCGCAGGTCTTCATCGGCGGCCAGCAGAAGCCCGCCATCCGCATCCAGCTCGATCCCGCCAAGCTCGTGGCCAAGGGCCTGTCCCTGGAGGACGTGCGCACGCAGCTGACCCTGACGACCGTCAATAACCCCAAGGGCAGCATCGACGGCGGCAGCCACAGCTACACGATCTATGCCAACGACCAGCTCACCGCGGCCAAGAACTGGAACGACGTGATCGTCGCCTACCAGAACGGCGCGCCCCTGCGGGTGCACGACATCGGCCGCGCGGTCGCGGGGCCCGAGGACATGAAGCAGGCCGGCTGGACCAACGGCAAGCGCGGCGTCTTCCTCGTCGTGTTCAAGCAGCCCGGCGCCAACGTGATCGACACGGTGGACAGCATCAAGGCCCAGCTGCCGCAGCTGACCGCGACGCTCCCGGCCGCCATCAAGATCGACATCCTCAGCGACCGCACCCAGACGATCCGCGCCTCCGTAGAGGATGTGCAGTTCACGCTGCTGCTCACCATCGTGCTGGTGGTGGCGGTGATCTTCGTGTTCCTGCGCAGCTTCTGGGCGACCGTGATCCCGAGCGTGACGGTGCCGCTCGCGCTGCTCGGCGCCTGCGCGCTGATGTGGATGGCGGGCTACACCCTCGACAATCTCTCGCTCATGGCGCTGACGATCTCCGTGGGCTTCGTGGTCGACGACGCCATCGTCGTCCTGGAGAATATCAGCCGCTATATCGAGGACGGGATGCGGCCCATGGAGGCCGCCTTCAAGGGCGCGGGCGAGATCGGCTTCACGATCGTGTCGATCTCGGTGTCGTTGATCGCGGTGCTGATCCCGCTCCTCCTGATGGGCGGCATCATTGGTCGGCTGTTCCGCGAGTTCGCCGTCGTGCTGTCGATGACCATCGCGGTTTCGGCCTTCGTCTCGCTGACTCTGACGCCGATGATGGCCTCGCGGCTCCTCAAGCCGCACGGCGCCGCGCGCCATGGCCGCCTCTACCGGATGAGCGAGGCCGGGTTCGACTGGATCCTGTCCGTCTACGAGGACGCCCTCGACGTCGCCCTGCGGTTCCGCAAAGTCACGCTGCTCGTCTTCTTCGCGACGCTGGCCCTGACCGGCTACCTGTTCGTGGCAATCCCGAAGGGCTTCTTCCCGCAGCAGGACACCGGCTTCATGATCGGCGTGACCGAAGCCGGGCAGGACATCTCCTTCTCGGCGATGAAGGCGTTGCAGGAGAAGGTGGGCGCCATCGTCCAGGCCGACCCGGCGGTGGCGACGGTCGGCATGTCGCTCGGTGGCAACGGCCAGGCGCTGAATTCCGGGCGCATGTACATCACGCTCAAACCCCGGGATGATCGCGACGTCAACGCGTTCCAAGTGATCGGCCGCCTTCGCCCGAAGCTCGAGCAGGTCGAGGGGATCCGGACCTACATCCAGGCGACGCAGGACGTGCGCACCGGCGGGCGCACCTCGCGAACGCAGTTCGAGTACACGCTTCAGGACCCCAATCTCACTGAGCTGAGCACCTGGGCGCCGAAGATCCTCGCCAAGCTGAAGACCCTGCCGGAGCTGCGCGACGTCGCGACCGACCAGCAGGACCGGGGCACGACCCTGACGCTGTCCATCGACCGCGACGCCGCCTCGCGCTACGGCATCACGCCCCAGCTCATCGACGACACCCTCTACGATGCGTTCGGCCAGCGGCAGATCGCGCAGTACTTCACCCAGCTCAACAGCTACCATGTGGTGCTGGAGGTGCTGCCGTCCCTGCAAGGCAGCGTCGAGAGCCTCGACAAGATCTACATCAAGGCGCCGAACGGCGGCGGTCAGGTGCCGCTCGCGGCCTTCGCCCACTGGACGACCGTCCCGGTCGCGCCGCTCGTGGTGAACCACCAGGGCCAGTTTCCGGCGGTGACGATCAGCTTCAACCTCGCCCCCGATGTCGCCCTCGGTCAGGCGACAGAGGCGATCGGCCGAGCGATGCGGGAATTGCAGGTGCCCCCCACGGTGGCGACCGGCTTCCAGGGCACCGCACAGGCGTTCCAGCAGTCGCTCTCGACCGTGCCGCTGCTGATCCTGGCGGCCCTGTTCGTGGTCTACCTGATCCTGGGCATCCTGTACGAAAGCTTCATCCACCCCATCACGATCCTCTCGACGCTGCCCTCGGCTGGCGTTGGCGCCCTGGCGGTGCTGATGTGGGCGGGGTTCGACTTCAGCCTGATCGCGCTGATCGGCATCATCCTGCTCATCGGTATCGTGAAGAAGAACGGCATCATGCTGGTCGATTTCGCGATTGTCGCCGAGCGTGAGGAGGGGCTCAGCCCCGAGGAGGCGATCCGGAAAGCCGCCCTGCTGCGTTTCCGGCCGATCCTGATGACCACGATGGCGGCGCTGCTGGGCGGCATCCCGCTGATGTTCGCGCACGGGACCGGCTCCGAGATCCGGCAGCCCCTGGGTTACGCCATGGTGGGTGGGCTCGCGGTCAGCCAGATCCTGACGCTGTTCACGACGCCGGTGATCTACATCTATCTCGACCGGCTGGCGCACCGCTTCTCGTTCAAGGACAAGCCACAGGCGGTCGACGCGGTACTCAACGAGACCGAGGCCGGGCCGATCGAAGAAGTCCGTGGACCACCCGCGCTTCGCGCCGCGGAGTGATCGAGGATCCCCGCTGTACTTGCTTGCGCAGGGGGGGCACCCCGGTGTGACGCCGCCAATGGAAGTTTGGCGCTGCCCTGGATTGCCTCTCTGCGCTCGCGCTGACTCATGAAAGCTTGCGCGAGCGGCGCGCTCGGCACTCTTCCCCGCCTGGCGAAAACGGGCTCCGAACCAACTGAGCCCGGGCCGGCCCGCATGGCCCCGGACCAGAGGACGTGGATCAGCCAGACCCTGGCGTTGCGCGGACTGACCGTCCTCGCCCCGGAGCAGGCAGTCGCCGTAACTACCACACAGCGCGGCTTGCTGATGCTGGAGCATGCGTCGGCTTCGGACCTATGCGCCTGTCATCCGCACCTGATCACCGTCGACATATCCGGCGACGGAGCCGGCCACGCCTACAGCGCCATGAAGCCGTGCAATCCGCTGGTCCAGGCTGAGAGCGGGTTCGAGGGCGTCACGTTTGATGGGACGGATACTTATCGACCCGCGCCATCATCGCGAGCCTAGCGCAGCGACCCAGGGACGCGATGAGCCCCGGCATCACACATTCCGATGTGATGCCTGCGCTGCACGGGCAAGGACGGGGGCGCAGCAACGCCCCCGATTTACGTGCTCAGCGCGACCTACCGTGGGGGCCGCGGACGGGCGAGGCCCCCCGCTGCCCGATCAGGCGACCTTCAGCCCGACGTTGACGTTGCCACGGGTGGCGTTCGAGTACGGGCACACCTGATGGGCGGCGTCCACGAGCTTCTGCGCGTCTGCGTGGTCGAGGCCGGGCAGGCTGATCGTCAGGTCGGCGGTGATGCCGAAGCCGCCCTCGGAGCGCGGGCCGATGCCGACCTCGGCGGTGACGCTGGTGTCGGTTGGGACCTTCAGCTGCAGCGAGGGGGCGACGGCCTTCATCGCGCCGAGGAAGCAAGCCGAGTAACCGGAGGCGAAGAGCTGCTCCGGGTTCGCGCCCGAACCACCGGCGCCGCCGAGTTCCTTCGGGGTGGAGAGCTTGACCTCGAAGCTGCCATCAGCCGTCCGGGCGGTGCCATCGCGGCCCCCGGTGGCGGTAGCGGTGGTGCGGTACTTCACGTCAACGGACATGGGCAATCTCCGGTCCAACGAATGGGAGTCGGCGTGTAGGCGCCGGCAGCGCTCTGTATAGGTCCAAAATAGATTGTGCGCAATTTAATTTCAGGGATCGATCAGCGCGAAGCGATCGACGTCCACGAGGCCGCGGTCGGTGATCTTGAGGTGCGGGATCACGGGCAGGGGCAGGAACGCCACCTGCAGGAACGGCTCGGGCAGCACGACGCCGAGGCCCTTCGCGGCGGCCCGCAGCGTCACGAGCGAGGCGCGAATCGCGTCGAACGGCGCGAGGCTCATCAGCCCGGCCAGGGGTAGGGCGATTTCGGCGAGGACACGCTCACCCTCCACCACGACGAAGCCGCCTTCGATCGCGCCGAGGCGGTTCACGGCCACCGCCATGTCAGCCTCATCGACCCCGACCACCGTGATGTTGTGGCTGTCATGCCCGACCGAGGAGGCGATCGCCCCCCGTTTCAGGCCGAAACCCTTCACGAACGCGACGCCGATGCCGCGTTCCCCCGGCGCCGTCCGGCCGTGCCGCTCCACCACGGCCACCTTGATGACATCCTGGTCGAGATCGACCCGGCGCTCGCCCCCGGAATAGGGCAGGGTGAGATCGTGGCGGAGGGTGATGATCTTACCCGGGACGACGCCGATGACCGGCGTCGACGGTCCGGAGCCCGGCGCGGCGAAGTCGGCGGCCGTCACGTGTCGCGCCCGCAGGCTGCCACGTCCGATCGGCGCGACCGGCGGGCGGGCGTCGAACAGGGATGCGTTCACCGCGCGTCCGGCTCTGAAGACCTGTGACACGGCGCAAGTGTCGAGGTCATCCAGCACCACGAGGTCGGCCCGCTGCCCCGGAGCGACGAGGCCCCGGTCGTGCAGCCCGAAGGCCCGCGCGGCCGACCACGAGGCCGCCCGGTAGGCTGCCAGCGGCGGCGCACCCAGAGCGATGGCAGTGCGGATGACGTAATCGAGGTGGCCTTCCTCAGCGATGTCGAGCGGGTTCCGGTCGTCGGTGCAGAAGGCCAGGAACGGCGCCGTGCGCTCGGTCAGGATCGGCGCCAGGGCGTGCAGATCCTTGGACACCGAGCCCTCGCGGATCAGCACGGTCATGCCCTTGGAGAGCTTTTCGAGCGCCTCCTCGGGCGTCGTCGCCTCGTGCTCCGTGCGGATGCCGGCCGCGATGTAGCCGTTGAGGGCGTGGCCGCGCAGCAGCGGCGCGTGACCGTCGATGTGCCGGCCCGCGAAGGCCGCCAGTTTCTCCAAGACCGTGGGATCGCCGGCCAGCACGCCGGGAAAGTTCATGAACTCCGCCAGCCCGATCACCTTCGGATGGTGGGCGAAGGGCAGCAGGTCGGCGGCCGTGATCCGCGCGCCGGAGGTCTCGAGGTGATCGGTGGCCGGGACGCAGGCCGAGAGCTGCACCCGCAGGTCCATGGCGAGCGTCCCGGCGGATTCGAGGAACCACGTGAAGGCGTCTGTCCCGAGGACGTTGGCCATCTCGTGCGGATCGCAGATCCCGGTGGTGACCCCGTGCGGCAGGACGCAGCGCTCGAATTCCTGCGGCGGCATCAGCGAGGATTCGACGTGGAAATGTGTGTCGATGAAGCCCGGCACCACGATCCGGCCGGTGATGTCGATCTCGCGCCTTCCACGATAGCTGCCGAAGGTGCCCACGATCCGATCGCCGCAGATGGCGATGTCGGAGGCGACGAGGTCGCCGGTGACGAGATCGAGGAAGCGGCCGCCCTTCAGCACGAGGTCGGCCTCGCTCCGCCCTTGGCCCTGGTCGATCGTCCGCCGCAGGAAGTCTACCTGGTCCATCGTCACCTCGCCGCCTGCGGTATCTGCCGCGAGCATGCCACGGATGCGTGGCCCTCGGCGACGCTTGCGGTCGGACGGTTGCGAGCGCAGAAGCCCTCCACCTTCGAACCGATCGAATCCCGCGATGCCCGCCTATCGTTCCCGCACCACCACCCATGGCCGCAACATGGCCGGCGCCCGTGGCCTCTGGCGCGCCACCGGCATGAAGGACGGCGATTTCGGCAAGCCGATCATCGCGGTCGTGAACTCCTTCACGCAGTTCGTGCCCGGCCACGTCCACCTGAAGGATCTCGGCCAGCTCGTGGCCCGCGAGATCGAGGCGGCCGGCGGCGTCGCCAAGGAGTTCAACACGATTGCGGTCGATGACGGCATCGCCATGGGCCATGACGGGATGCTGTACTCGCTTCCCTCCCGGGAACTGATCGCCGATTCGGTCGAGTACATGGTCAACGCGCACTGCGCCGACGCGATGGTGTGCATCTCGAACTGCGACAAGATCACCCCCGGTATGCTGATGGCGACGCTCCGCCTCAACATCCCGACCGTGTTCGTCTCCGGCGGCCCCATGGAGGCCGGCAAGGTGCAGCTGCCGGGCATCGCCAAGAAGGTCGATCTGGTCGATGCCATGATCGCGGCGGCCGACGACCGGATCTCCGATGACGACGTCGCGGTGATCGAGCGCTCGGCCTGTCCGACCTGCGGCTCGTGCTCGGGCATGTTCACGGCGAACTCGATGAACTGCCTGACCGAGGCCCTCGGCCTCGCGCTGCCCGGCAACGGCTCGGTGCTGGCCACCCATGCTGACCGCAAGCGGCTGTTCGTGGAGGCCGGGCATCTGATCGTGGATCTCGCCCGGCGCCATTACGAGCAGGACGATGCCGGCGTGCTGCCCCGGGCGGTGGCGAGCTTCAAGGCGTTCGAGAACGCCATGACCCTCGACATCGCCATGGGCGGCTCGACCAACACCGTGCTGCATCTGCTCGCCGCCGCCCACGAGGGCGAGGTGCCGTTCACCATGGCCGACATCGACCGCCTATCCCGCCGGGTGCCGGTGCTGTGTAAGGTCGCCCCGGCGGTCGCCAACGTCCACATGGAGGACGTGCACCGGGCCGGCGGCATCATGGGCATCCTGGGCGAGCTCGACCGGGCCGGCCTGATCGACACCACGGTCGGCAACGTCTCGGCCGGGACGCTCGGCGGCGCGCTCGCCCGCTGGGACGTACGCGGCGAACCGTCCGCCTCGGTCCAAACCTTTTACCGGGCGGCGCCCGGTGGCGTGCCGACCCAGGTGGCGTTCAGCCAGGAATCCCGCTTCGACGCGCTGGATCTCGACCGCGAGGGTGGCGTGATCCGCGAAGCCGCGCACGCCTATTCGCAGGATGGCGGCCTCGCGGTGCTGTACGGCAACCTCGCCGAGCAGGGCTGCATCGTGAAGACGGCCGGCGTCGATGCCTCGATCCTGACCTTCGAAGGGACGGCCAGGGTCTTCGAGAGCCAGGATGCGGCCGTCGATGGCATCCTCAACGGCAAGGTGAAGGCCGGCGAGGTCGTGCTGATCCGCTACGAGGGCCCCCGCGGTGGTCCCGGCATGCAGGAGATGCTCTATCCGACGAGCTACCTCAAATCGAAGGGGCTCGGCAAAGCCTGCGCGCTGGTCACCGACGGGCGGTTCTCCGGCGGTTCCTCCGGCCTGTCGATCGGCCATGTCTCGCCGGAGGCGGCCGAGGGCGGCCTGATCGGCCTCGTGCGCGACGGCGACACCATCGCCATCGACATCCCGAACCGCAGCATCCGCCTCGACGTGGAGGAGGTGGAGTTGCAGCGGCGGCGGGCCGCGCAAGCGGCGGCGGGCTGGCAGCCGGCGAGCCCGCGCAAGCGCAAGGTCAGCGCGGCATTGCGCGCCTACGCGATGCTGACGACGAGCGCCGCCCACGGGGCGGTGCGCCGCCTCTGATCAGCGGCTGGCGAGGACCAGGGCAGCGATGGCGGCCAGCATCGCCGCAGCGATCACGAAGCCCACGGCGCGGCGACGCCATGGGGAGGGCGCGGGCGTGACGACGGCTTCGGTGCCGGTCGGACCGCGCCCAAGCGACGACAGCATCAACGGCTCGATCGCCGCATAGCCGGCCCGGCTGAGGTGAAGCCCGTCCGTCCCGTACGCTTTCCGCAGGGCGCCGGATGAATCCGCCAGGATGGAGAAGTAGTCGATATAGGTCGCCCCGTGCTCGTGCGCGTGCTCCCGGAGCCACGTGTTGACCGCCATGATCATGGCTGGGGCATCCCGCACCTCCGGATTCCACGGGATCCGGGCGGCCGGCATGATAGAACCCACCCAGGCCTTCACCCCCATCGCCCGCGCCTCGTCGAGCATGCCGGCGATTGTGCGGGCAATTTCATCGGCGGGAACGAAGAACCCCTCGTTACGGCCGATATCGTTCACGCCGCACAGGAGGTGGACGCCCCGGGCGCCGGTTTCTTCGAGGTCGCGGCGGAACCGCATGGTGATCCAGCGCGCCGTCTGGCCCGATCCCCCGCGGGGGATCAGACCATAGGCCGCGAAGGTCTCGGCACGGTGGAAACCCCATTGCTCGGTGATCGAGTCTCCGATGAAGACGATCGGCTCCACCATACCTCAGACCGAAGTCCCGGTCCGAGTATCCAGGAAAGCCGCGATCTCTGCCTGCAGCCGGTCGGCCACCATCTGACGGCCCTCGGACGTCACGTGCACGATGTCGGTGAACAGGTGACGGCTCTCACCCTCGAACAGCTTGCTGAGGTCTTGCACCGCGAAGGGCGCTTGGCCGCCGCCGGCAAGGTCGAGCCGGTCGAGCACGCCTGCGAACCGCGTGTACTGCCTATCGAGATAGGCCAGGAAGGGGCCGGAGGCGACGGTTTCCTCGTCGGCCGCAAGCTCGGTTTTACGGACGATCGTGGGCTGCAGATAGAACCGGACCGGTGCACCGATGCCAGGCGCTAACCGGGCGAGGCGCTTCAACGACACTTCAAACTGCCGTACCACCTCCCATTCCCAGATGTCCGATTGCCAGTTCGTCAAAGCGCGCAGGTTCTCGAGACGATTGAAGATCATCTCCTGCAGACGGTCGTAGGACAGCTCCTCCGCGTCGGTTTCCGCACCCGTCTGGTCGAAAAAGAAGCCGTGGAGGCATTCGCTGACGAAGTGATTGTATGGACAACCCGCCCGCGGATCGAAACTCCAGGGCTGGAAGATGTCGGTGCCGCCACCGACGATCAGGATCACGTCCGGCTGGAGATCCATGAGCCGGGTGGTGATCAGGGCGATCATTTGATTCAGGCAAGCGGAGATCGCGCCGAAATTGTAGACGCGCGCGCCTTCGCCGTGGATGCGCTTCAAGCCACTCTCGAGTCGACCAGGCACCGTGTCGGCGAAGACCTGTCCGTCGACGAGGGTGCTGTCGCCAACCACGAAGACGCGCAGCGTCTCCGAGGCGGGACGCGTATCGGCGTGGATGTCGTTGCGGTAGCCCAGGACGTCGTAACGCCAATTCCTGTCCGCCAGAGGCGCCAACGGCTTGCCGGCGAACTGCACGTACGGCGCCGGGAAACGCGTGTTGGCGTCGAAGCTCTGGAACAGCTTCAGGAACCTCTGCCGTCGCGTGTGCTCGTCAGCGTCATACGGCCGTTGAGCCATGATTCCTCTCTCCTTCCGGCCGCTACGACAGCGCCACCACGGCACGCCCCGGCTTCGAGTCGAGCTCGCTTGCCCCGCGAGCGGGTACGGCTCTCAATCGCTGCGAAGTCCGCTCTTTCGGCAAGCCGGCGCGCACCTCGGCAGGGATGAGGTTAGCCACGCAGGGTGGCGTGATTGTCCAAGAACCAGCGGTAGGTCTGGCGCAAACCGTCCTCCAGACCGATCTCCGGACGCCAGCCCATGGCCGCGAGCCGCGACACGTCCATCAGTTTGCGCGGCGTGCCGTCGGGCTTCGTCGCGTCGAAGTCCAGTCGGCCCTCGTAGCCGATCACCCGTGCGAGCGCCTCGGCCAGTTCGCGGATCGTGCAATCCTCGCCGGTGCCGACGTTGATATGCGACAGGTCCGGCCGCGTGTTCGCGGCGTAGACCGCATCCTCCATCTCCATCACGAACACGCTGGCCCGCGCCATATCGTCGACATGCAGGAATTCGCGCATGGCCCGGCCGGTCCCCCACACCGTCACGCTGGCCTGGGCCGCCTCCTTCGCCTCGTGCAGGCGGCGCATCAGCGCCGGCAAGACATGGGCGTTCTCGGGGTGGAAGTTGTCGTTGGGTCCGTAGAGGTTGGTCGGCATCACGCTGCGATAGCGCCGCCCGTACTGGCGGTTGTAACTCTCGCACATCTTGATGCCGGCGATCTTGGCAATGGCGTAGGGTTCGTTGGTCGGCTCCAGGACGCCCGTGAGCAGGGCGTCCTCGCGCATGGGCTGTTCGGCCAGCTTGGGGTAGATGCACGACGAACCGAGGAACAGCAGCCGATCGACGCCGCTCGTGTGGGCGGCGTGAATGATGTTGGTCTGGATGACGAGGTTGTCGTGGATGAACTCGGCCGGGTAGGTGTTGTTGGCGTGGATGCCGCCGACCTTCGCGGCGGCGAGGTAGACCTGATCGATCCGATTGTCGGCGAGGTAGCGGCGAACCGCGGCCTGATCGAGCAGATCGAGGCTCGCCCGGTCGGCGGTGAGGATGTGCGCATGGCCCTGCGCCTGTAAGCGACGCACGATCGCTGAGCCGACCATCCCACGATGGCCCGCGACAAAGATGGTCTGAGTCCGGCCGTCCATCACCCGCCTCGTTTCTCGCCTGTCCCGCATTTGATGACGGCTCTATAGCGCCGTCCGCCCGAAGAATCGCCGCGCAGGCGCAGAAATTCTGGTCCGCATGGCTGCGGTGCAACGGCTGGCCCCCTCCGGCGCGCCGCTGCCAAGGGCTGGCATCCCGTTTGTGGGACGCAATTCGATCTTGCGCGCTGCCGAGGTGGCTTGTTAGTGTCAACCCATGTTGACACTCGCGGTCGATCAGCGCTTGGAAGCAGGGCACGATCGGCGACCGCATGCGCTCGTTATCGGCTCGGGATTCGGCGGGCTCGCCGCGGCCGTGCGGCTTGGTTCCCGCGGCTACAGGGTCACCGTTCTCGAGCGCCTCGAACAGGCAGGCGGACGTGCCCGGGTCCACCGTCAGGACGGTTTTACGTTCGATGCTGGGCCGACCATCGTCACCGCCCCCCAGCTCTTCGAAGAGCTTTGGACGCTGGCGGGGCAGAAACTCTCCGACGACGTGACCCTGGTGCCGATGGATCCGTTCTATCGGATCCGTTTCGCCGACGGCACGTCCTTCGCCTATAGCGGCGATCCCGAGCGCATGCGCGCCGAGGTCGCCCGCTTCTCGCCCGACGACGTGGATGGGTACCAGCGTTTCATGGCCCACAGCAGGGCCGTGTGCCGCATCGGATTCGAGCAGCTTGGCCATGTGTCCTTCGGGCGCGTCGGCGCGATGATGAAGATCGCCCCGGACCTCCTGCGCCTGTCCGGGCATCGCTCCGTCCACGATGTGGTGGCGCGCTTCATCCGCGACGAGCGGCTGCGCACGGTGTTCAGCTTCCATCCGCTTCTGATCGGCGGAAATCCCTTCCGGGCCAGCGCAATCTACTGCTTGATCGCGGATCTGGAGCGGCGTTGGGGCGTCCATTTCGCCAAGGGGGGCACCGGACAACTGGTCGATGGGCTGGTGAAGCTGATCCGCAGCCAGGGCGGCCGGGTCCGGCTCGGCGCCGACGTCGCGCGTATCCGCGTCGAGGGCGGAACGGCCACCGGGGTCGAACTCGAGAGCGGAGAGACGATCCCGGCCGACCTCGTGGTCTCGAACGCCGATTCAGCCGTGACGCATGCGCGTCTCCTGCCGGAGGCGCAACGCTGGAGCGCGGGTCGGTTCCGCCGGGCCCGCTCCTCCATGGGCCTCTTCGTCTGGTATTTCGGTACGAAGCGGCGTTATCCCGAGGTCGATCACCATACGATCTTGCTGGGACCGCGCTATCGCGGATTGCTCGCCGACATCTTCGACCGCAAGGTCCTGGCAGAGGATGCGAGCCTGTACCTGCATCGCCCCACCGCCACCGATTCGAGCCTCGCGCCGCCGGGTTGCGACGCCTTCTATGTGCTGGCGCCCGTGCCGAATCTGGCGGGCGGTCAGGATTGGGGCGCGCTGGCTGAGCCGTACCGGCGCCGGATCGCCCAGATTCTCGAATCCAGCGTCCTACCGGGTCTGTCGGAGGCGACTGTGACGTCGAAGGTGACGACGCCACAGGATTTCCAGGATGATTTCCTGAGCTATCGCGGCTCAGGATTCGGACTGGAGCCCGTGCTGACGCAATCGGCCTGGTTTCGGCCGCACAATCGGTCGGGCAACGTGCGCAACCTCTATCTGGTCGGCGCCGGCACGCATCCCGGCGCTGGCCTGCCCGGCGTGCTGTCCTCCGCTCGCGTCCTCGACAGCGTGGTTCCTGATGCCCGCGTTACCGCCTGAATTCGCCGCCGCGGCCGACCGGACCGCTTGCCGGACAGCCATCCGGCATGGGTCGAGGAGCTTCTTCGCGGCCGGACAGCTCCTGCCCGGCGATGTCCGCGAGGCGGCCTACGGTCTCTACGCCTTCTGCCGGCTCTCGGACGATCTCGTGGACGAGGCTGAGGACCCGGCCGCCTGCCACGACGCGGTGGCGCGCCTCGATCGCCGGATCGGCCGGGCCTATGCCGGCGATCCGGCCGATACCCCCGCCGACCGGGCCTTCTCGGAAATCGTCGCCGCCTGCGCGATCCCGGAAGCTTTGCCGCGGGCCCTCATCGAGGGTTTCGCCTGGGATGCCGCGGGGAGGCGCTACGACGACCTCGGCGCGCTGCACGCCTATGCGGCCCGGGTTGCCGGCTCTGTCGGGGCGATGATGGCGCTCATCATGGGCGTGCGCAGTCCCGACGCGCTCGCCCGCGCCTGCGACCTCGGGGCGGCGATGCAGCTCACCAACATCGCCCGCGATGTCGGCGAGGATGCGCGCATGGGCCGGCTCTACCTGCCGCTCGACTGGATGCGGGCGGCCGGTCTCGACCCGGACGCGTTCCTGGCCGACCCGCGGCCGAGCCCTGCGCTCGCCGACATCGTCGCCCGACTGCTCGCCGAGGCGGATGGTCTCTACCGCCGCGCGGAGGCCGGTATCGCCGTGCTGCCGCCGCGCTGCCGGCCGGCCATCCGGGCCGCCGGGCTGATCTACGGCGAGATCGGACGCGTCATCGCGGCGCGTGGGCACGATCCGGTCACCCGCCGGGCTCGCGTCGGCGGCGTCCGCAAGCTCGCACTGATCGCCCGGGCGACCCGGGCTCCGGCTGTCTGCGGGGATCTCGCCGCGCCGGCGCTGCCGCAGGTGCAGTTCCTGATCGATGCGGTGACGGCGCATCCGCTCCCTCCCTTGCGTCAGCGGCCCGCCCTGCGGCCCTGGTGGGATGTCGCCGGCCGTGTCGTTCACGTCCTCGATCTGGTGGAACGCATCCGCGAACGGGAGGCCTTCGGCCGTTCTGCGCCTTCCTGAGGCGCGGCGATGGGCGAGAATCTGTTCGCCGCCCTCGATTTCGGTCTGCCCTTCGCCGTGGTGTTCGGTCTGGGGGTCTGGCAACTGGTGGCCGTCCGCAGGAGCATCCGCCGCGACCGCGAGGCCTCCGGTCAGAGCCCACGCAAACCGGGCGACGCCTGAGTGGTGGGCTTACTTCAGGTCGCGCACATACGTGTCGCCGGCCGCCGCCTTGAGGGCGGCCCCAGCCTCGCGCCCGATCCGTTCCGCATCCGCGGCCAGTCCCTGCCGCGACACAGACCAATGGCGGCTGCCATCCGGAAGGAACAGCAGGCCGTCGAGCGACAGGGTCTCGCCCTCGATCCGGGCCAGGGCGGCGATCGGCGTCCGGCAGGAGCCATCGAGCTCGGCCAGGAGCGCCCGCTCGGCTGAAATGGCCGTGGTCGTCCGAGGGCAAGCGATCGGGGCCAGCAACGCGCGGATCGCCTCGTCCGAGTCCCGGCACTCGATGCCAAGGGCCCCTTGGGCCACGGCGGGCAGCATATCCTCGACGGACAGGACGCTGCGCGCCATGCCCTCCAGGCCGAGGCGCTGGAGGCCCGCCAGGGCGAGCAGCGTCGCGTCGCATTCGCCGGCTTCGAGCTTGCGCATCCGCGTGTTGGCGTTGCCGCGCAGGGGCACGACGCGAAGATCCGGCCGGCGCATCAGGACCTGGGCGCCCCGTCGCAGGGACGAGGTGCCGACCCGCGCACCGACCGGTAGACCCTCAAGCCCGTCGGCATGCGGTGACAGGAAGGCGTCCCGCGGATCGTCGCGCTCCAAGATGCACGCGATGGCGAGCCCGTCGGGCAGCCAGGTCTCCACGTCCTTCATCGAGTGGACTGCGACATCCACCTCCCCGGCGAACAGGGCCTGCTCCAGTTCCTTGGTGAACAGACCTTTGCCGCCGATCTCGGAGAGCGGCCGGTCCAGAATCTTGTCGGCCACCGTCGTGACAACGACGAGTTCGGTCTCCAGGCCCGGATTGGCCGCAACGATCCGGTCGCGCACCATTCCGGTCTGCGCGAGCGCCATCGGCGAGCCGCGGGTGCCGATGCGCAGGGGACGGTTCAACATTGGGATCCGGGTTCTTTTCGCTGGACGAAGCAGGGTCTTATAGACCCGCGCTCAGGGCAGGGCACGGTCTGGCATCAAATTCAGACTTGTTGAACCCGACTCATGTCACGGTCGGCGGTCTGCGACACGGCCCCGCTTTTGCCGGACTGCGTGATTAGCGACGCACCGGGCAAATCCACAGTCAACGGATGAAACGATGCTGATCCTGCCGAGCCGGCGGCAGTTCCTGACGGGTCTCGGCGCCAGCGCCGGCCTGACGGCCGCGACGGGCGTCTACGCCTTCGATGTCGAGCCGATGCATCGCCTCATCGTGACATCCTACGCACCAGCTTTGCCGCGCTGGGATCCGGCCTTGCGGCTGCGCGTGGCGGTGCTGGCGGATTTCCATATCTGCGAGCCGTACATGCCCTTCGACCGGGTCGCCGAGATCGTGGATGCCACCAACGCGCTTAAGCCCGATCTCGTGCTTCTGCTTGGCGATTACCCGGCAGGCCGGATCGCATGGCGGAAGCTGCCGCTCGGACAGTTCGCCCGGATGATGGAGACGCTGAGGGCCCCCCTCGGCACCCATGCGATCCTCGGCAACCACGATTGGTGGGACGACGAGGCGGTTCAGTCGGCCCGGCGCGGGACGCCGGCGGTCAAACGCCTGTTGGAGGATCGCGGCATCCCCGTGATGGAGAACGCCGCGGTGCGGCTGATGAAGGACGGCCGACCGTTCTGGCTCGCCGGCCTCGCCGACCAGCAGCCCTTCAAGGACACTTGGAAGGACCTCAGCTACGCAGATGTTCCGCGCACGCTCGGTGCCATCACGGATGCGGCCCCCGTGATCCTGATGGCGCACGAGCCCGACATCTTCGCGATGCTGCCCGATCGGGTCTCCCTTACGCTCGCCGGCCATACCCATGGCGGACAGGTCCGGCTGTTCGGACGCTCACCCGCGATCCGGAAGGTCCGGGGCCAGGATTATGCCTATGGCCACATCGTGCAGGATGGGCGCCACATGATCGTGTCCGGGGGCTTTGGCGTGAGCCGGATTCCGGTGCGGCTCGGCGTGCCGCCGGAGATCGTCCTCCTCGAACTCGGCCGGAACGAGATCGCGCCCGCTGCCTGAAGACGATGCCGCGTTTCCTCGATTCATCGAAGCGGCACTCGCCGACGAAAGGTCATCGCCGTCATATAGAGGCACTCGAGTGCCGCGCCGGCATCACCATACGAGGTCGGGGCTCTCCATGCGATTGCACCGAATCGTCTTAGATCGCGGTTTTCAGCCGGATAAGCTGGAAGAGTGGAGTAGGTCCCAAGGTCGCCGTTGACTAGAATCGCAACGATCATCTTTTCGTATGCGGATCTGGAAAGCTTGTGCTTTAGAAAAATACGGCTTGTATCCTTCTCGGCCGCGTCACAACACGCGGCAGCATTTGACTTGCTGCGCATCGCATGAAAACGTTTCCCGTCGATTCTCGGCGGGAGCGATCATGCCGCTCATCATCGTCCTCATCGGCATCACCGTCGCAATTCTGTTCTGGATCCTGCGGGTTCGCGGTACCGTCAAGACTTTGCGGGATGTCGATCGGGACATCAGGGGACCGCAGCGCCGGGTTGGATCGGCGTTCGAGGATATCGCTGGTACACCGCTGGAGCGCGTGCGCGACCCGCGTCTGGCGGCGACGATCCTGATGATCCAACTCGTGCGCACGGGCAGCCCGCTCACGGCGAGCGAGAAGACCCAGATCCTGGAATTCATGGAGACGCCGCTGGAAATCGCACGGATTTCTGCGAGCTTCGAGTGGGCTTGGACCTATACCCAGGCGCGTCTACCGTTTGCGCGGGTGGCCGATCCGCTGGTGCCGCTGCTCCGGCGGACGCTGACACCCGCCGAGCGCACGGAACTCATCGCGATGTTGAACCAAGTCGCCGGCGCACATTCGGCACCGAGTCAGCTGCAGCGGGAGGGTATCTCCCACCTGCGGCGCAAACTCATGGCCGGCGAGGTTTATCGCCTGAACGATCGGCAAAATAGGTCCGCCTGACGGCGGGCGAGACCGATCCCGCGCCCGAACGCCGCGCCGCTCGTTTTCCGATCCCGACCGCGCTACCTGCCACGGGATGCGCGCGCTTCTGCCTCTCCTCGCCCTCGCCTGCCTCGCCTCGGGCATCGGTTCCGCCCAGGCCCAATCCTGCGAGACTCTCATCGACCGAGTCACGGCCGAGACATCGGCTCAGGCGACCGAGCGGCGCAGCGATTATGCGAGCTTCTCGGCCAGCCCGGATATGACGCTGACGCTCGCCTGCGGCGGCCCGGACCTGTCGTCCGTCGGCGCGCAGTTTCGCGGCGCGAACCCGCCCGACACCTACTACGACCTGTTCGGCCATGCGGGGCACGCCGTGACCGGGATCGATGCCCGCGTGATCTCCGAAGCTGCGCACAAGGCTCAGGCGGCCTCAGTCCGGCTCCGCCACAGCAACGTCGATCTCGGCGGCGCCCGGATCACGTGCTCGGCCATGGTCTCGCCCGACAAGGGACCGCTGACCCTCTGCGCCGTTATCGAGCACAGCGACCGGAGCTGAAGCCGGCGGCACCCGCCGCCGGCCCCTCATCTCGCCTCAGAGCGGGATGTTGTCGTGCTTCTTCCAGGGCTGCTCCATCTTCTTGGTGCGGAGCATGCCGAGCGCCCGGGCGATGCGGCGCCGGGTCGAGTGCGGCATGATCACCTCGTCGATGTAGCCGCGCTCAGCGGCCACGAACGGCGACAGGAATCGGTCCTCGTACTCGCCGGTCCGCGCCGCGATCTTCTCAGGATCACCCATCTCGCTGCGGAAGATGATCTCCACCGCGCCCTTGGCACCCATGACGGCGATCTGCGCCGTGGGCCAAGCGTAATTCAGATCGGCGCCGACATGCTTGGAGGCCATCACATCATAGGCCCCGCCGAAGGCTTTTCGGGTGATGATCGTCACCAGCGGGACGGTCGCCTGAGAATAGGCAAACAGCAGCTTGGCGCCGTGCTTGATCAGGCCGCCATATTCCTGCGCGGTGCCCGGCAGGAAGCCCGGCACATCCACGAAGGTCACGATCGGGATGCCGAAGGCGTCGCAGTAGCGCACGAACCGCGCGGCCTTCCGGGAGGCGTCCGAATCGAGCACGCCCGCCAGGACCAGCGGCTGATTGGCCACGAACCCGACGGTCCGCCCCTCGATCCGACCGAAGCCCGTGATGATGTTGCGCGCGTAGGTCGCCTGGATCTCGAAGAAATCGCCCTCATCGACGATACGGCGGATCAGCTCGCCCATGTCGTAGGGCTTGTTCGGGTTGTCGGGGATCAGCGTGTCGAGGGAGGAATCGAGCCGGTCGACATCGTCGAAACTCGTGAGTTCCGGCACGCCGTCGGTGTTGTTGGCGGGCAGGAAATCGAGCAGCCGGCGGATCTGGAGAATCGCCTCGACGTCGTTCTCGAACGAGCCGTCCGCGATCGATGACTTGGTGGTGTGAACCTTGGCGCCGCCGAGTTCCTCGGCGGTCACGACCTCGTTGGTCACCGTTTTCACCACGTCGGGACCGGTCACGAACATGTAGCTCGTATCGCGGACCATGAAGATGAAGTCGGTCATGGCCGGCGAGTAGACGTCGCCGCCAGCGCACGGCCCCATAATCACCGAGATCTGCGGGATCACGCCCGAGGCCATGACGTTGCGGCGAAACACTTCACCGTAGCCGCCGAGCGCCGCGACGCCCTCCTGGATGCGCGCGCCGCCGGCATCGAAGATGCCGATGATCGGCGCGCGCATCTTCAGCGCCATGTCCTGGACTTTCACGATCTTTTGCGCGTGCGCCTCCGACAGGGAGCCGCCGAACACGGTGAAGTCCTTCGAGAACAGGAAGACCGTCCGGCCGTTGATCGTGCCCCAGCCGGTCACGACGCCGTCGCCCGGGATCTTCTGGGCTTCCATGCCGAAATCCGTGGAGCGGTGCTGCACGAACATGTCGAACTCCTCGAACGACCCATGGTCGAGGAGAAGCTCGATGCGCTCCCGCGCCGTCAGCTTGCCGCGCTTGTGCTGCGCCTCGACGCGCCTCTCGCCGCCGCCGAGACGGGCCTGCGCCCGGCGCTCTTCGAGCTTGTCGAGGATATCCTTCATCGCTGACGTCCGCCCTTCCCCTGCCTGGGGACTGCGACCCGCATCGGGCCAGCCCAAGCTTATGCATTGACCGATCGAGCGCCCTTAGCACGGGCCTACCGGGCGGCAAACCGACGCGCGGTCACGGGCATTCGGACATTAGGGGAAGGAGAGGCTGGTGGACGGTGCAGGGATCGAACCTGCGACCTTTCCCGTGTGAAGGGAACGCACTACCGCTGTGCTAACCGTCCGTACCGAGGAAACCGCCATGGCTCTGGGCCAAATGGCCGTCCGCCGCTGGAAGCATGGCGGCCCGGTGGGGGGCCTTCTAGGGCGTGGCTGGCCCCGGCGTCAAGCGCGCTGCGTGACGTTTCAGCGGCCCGGCACAGGCCCCGGTGGCGATATGGAGTCGACGGCGAGTCTGTCCCGCGGTGGCTGATTTTGCCGTGAACGGACCGCCTCACGGTTGACAAGTCCGTCGCCCCGGTGCGCTGTGCCCCCATGCACGAGGGGCCAGCGGGCGTGAATCCCGGTAGCGACGTGACGACGGAAAGCGCAATCCCAGCGCAGCGGCCACGCGTGGCGATCACCTACTGCACGCAGTGCAACTGGCTGCTGCGATCTGCCTGGATGGCGCAGGAGCTGCTCTCGACCTTCCGCGACGATCTCGGTGAGGTCGCGCTGATTCCGGCTACAGGCGGCGCGTTCCGGATCGAGATCGGTCCGGTCCTGCTGTGGGAGCGGGTGCGCGACGGCGGCTTCCCCGACGTGAAGGCGTTGAAGCAGCGGGTGCGGGATCACCTCGACCCCGAGCGCGATCTCGGCCATATCGACCGGTCATGAGGCGAGGGAACGGCGAGGAGCCCGCGGGGCACCGCGGGCCGGGGACGGGCCCCGTTTGAGTCCGGATCATCAGGCCGAGGGCGGCGGCGTCCCGGCGGTGATCCCCGCGCGCCGATCCTGGCTGTCGCGGCGGCTTCACCGCTTTGCCGGTAACGGTTTCTCGACGCAGGTCTATCTGATCGCGCTCGTTGTGGCGCTGATCGGCCCGGGCCTCCTGTTCACCGGCATTTTGCTGATGCGCTACGCGTCGGCGGAGCGGGCCCGGTTCGAGCAGGACGCGCGGGAGAACGTGCGCGGAATCGGCCTGTCCCTAGACCGCGATACGGCCGGTCTCGTGTCGGTGCTGCAGACATTGGCCACGTCACCGCGGATCCGCCAGAGCGAATTTGAGGCCTTCGACGCGCAGGCCCGGCTGGTTCGCGAGTCGATCGACCTCGACGTTCTGCTTCGGCGGCCGAACGGTCAGGAGGTCGTGAACACCGGCGTGCCGCGGGGGGCACCGCTGCCGGTCATGGCGCTGCCCTTCGATCAGGAACTGGCGCGCGGCACCCAGCGCGCCATGGTCAGTGGCTACGTGCCGGGCCCGTCCACGGCCGAGGCGACCTATGCGGTCGGCGTGCCCGTGATGATCGACGGCGAGGTCGCCTACATTTTGAGCTTCACCGTCCCGCTGTCGCGTCTCCAGGGAATCCTGTCCCGCGAGGTCGTGCCGGGCTGGACGACGGGCATCAGCGATCGCAACGGCATCGTGCTGGCCCGCTTGCCCGACCCTGAATCGGTGATCGGCCGACCGCGTTTGGCCAGCCTGCGTCAGGTCCAATCCGCAACGCCCGGCGTTTGGGAGGGCCAGGACCGTCAGCACAAGCCGGTGGTGGTGATCGAGGCGCGCTCCCGCCTGACCGGCTGGATGGTTGCGACCAGTATCCCGCAGGTCCTCGTCGATGCGCGTGTCCGGCGCTGGGTCTGGGCCTTCACGGGCTTTGGCCTGCTGGTGCTCGCCACATCCTCGCTGCTGGCCGTCAATTTGTGGTCGCGGGTCTCGCGTCCGCTCCGATTGCTCGCGGCCTCCGGCCCGGCGCTTGCCCGGGGCGAGGCGATCCCGCGGGTGTCTTCGCCGGTCCACGAGATCCAGCGCCTCGGTGCAGTCCTGTCGGAAGCCTCGCACCGGCTGCGGACCCGGGAAGAGGAGCGGGACCGCGCGCTCGCCGACACGCGGCGCGGCCTCACGGCCTTGAGCGAGAGTGAGGCCCGTTTCCGCCACATGGCCGATTCGGCGCCGGCCTTGATCTGGATGACCGATGAAACCGGCGAGGTAAGCTTCGCAAACCTGCATTTCGAGCACATGTTCGGGATCCCGGCTGCGGACCTCGCCCATCAAGGCTGGAAGCGCATCATCCATCCGGACGAGCTCGATGCCTTTCGCGATGCATTCACGGAGGCATTCGAGGACCGCGCACCGTTCAACATCGAGGTCCGTGTCATCGACCGGGATGGCGCCGCACGCTGGCTGCGCTGCGAGGGCGTGCCGCGCCTCGACGATGATCACAACTTCCTCGGCTATACCGGCTGCAACATCGACATCACCGACGCGAAGAACGCCGAGGAGCACCTGCTGCTCCTGATCCATGAGTTGAACCACCGGGTGAAGAACACCCTGGCCACCGTGCAGTCGATCGCGGCGCAATCCCTGCGCGGCCTCGAGGGCCCTGAGGCCGACGCTGCCCGGGCCGCCTTCGAGGCGCGCCTCCTCGCCCTGGCGCGGGTTCACGACGTGCTGACCCGGGAAAGCTGGGAGGGCGCGGAACTCTCCGCTGTGGTGGCGGACGCGATCCGCCCGCTGGAATCGGGCGATGGTCGCGCTTCGCGCTTCCGGGTGGCGGGTCCCCCCCTGCGCCTGGCGCCACGGCTCGCTTTGTCCATCGCCATGGCGCTTCACGAACTCGGAACCAACGCCGTGAAGTACGGAGCCCTTTCGAAGGAGGGGGGCGTCGTCGATATCAGCTGGACGGTGCGGCGCGAGGCGGAGACACGCCTCTACCTGCGATGGTCGGAGCGCGGGGGGCCGCCGGTCAAGAAGCCGACGCGCACCGGTTTCGGCTCGCGGCTGATCGAACGCAGCCTCGCCCGGGAGCTGGCCGGCGCGGTCGCGCTGAGCTACGAGCCCTTTGGCGTCGTCTGCACCATCGAGGCGCCGGTGCCGCCGCCGGGTCTGCTCGAACGCAAAGGGGCCGCCGCGCCGACGCGCATCGCGCCGCTGCCGCTGGCGGGTTGAGGAGGCTGCCGCCTCTTCGTCATTGATACGGGTCAGCCGCGTCCCGAAGCCCATCCCCCAGGAAGTTGAACGCCAGCACCGTGACGAGCACCGGCAGCACCGGCACCAGCAGCCACGGATAGAGCTGTACCGCCGCCAGATTCTGCGCCTCGTTGAGCAGCACGCCCCAACTCGTCACCGGCGGCCTCAGGCCCAGTCCCAGGAAGGAGAGGGCGGTCTCGCCGAGGATCATGGTGGGGATCGACAGAGTCGCCGAGGCGATCAGATGGCTCATGAAATTCGGGATGAGGTGCCGACTGATCACCCGAGCCGGCGAGGCGCCCATCAGCTCGGCGGCCTGGACGAAATCCTCCTCGCGCAGGGCCAGGAGCTTGCCGCGCACTGCCCGCGCAAGGCCCGGCCAGTCGAGGAGGCCCAGGATCACCGTAATACCGAAGAAGATCAGGAGCGGGCTCCAGTTCGGCGGCAGGGCGGCCGACAGGGCGAGCCAGAGCGGCAGCTCGGGCAGGGAGCGCACGACTTCGATCAGGCGCTGTACCCCGGCATCGACGATGCCGCCGAAATAGCCGGCGATGCCGCCGAAGAAGAGACCGAGCGTGAAGGAGATCGCCACGCCCACGAGGCCGATGGTGAGCGAGATCCGCGCGCCGTAGATCAGGCGCGAAAACAGGTCGCGACCGAGCTTGTCGGTGCCGAACAGGAACAGCGTGCCGTTCTCCGGCGGGCAGACGAGGTGCAGGTCGGTATGGACCAGCCCCAGCCAGTCGTAGCCGTCGCCCCGACACAGGAAGCGTAGGGGCTGCGGGGCGGCCGTGTCGACCTTATAGTCCCGACGGAACGTGTCGAGGTCGAGATGCGCCCGGTACGGATAGACGAACGGCCCGACGAAGCGGCCGTCGTGGAACAGATGAACGCCCTGGGGCGGCGCATAGAGGAAGTCGCCGTTCCGGCGCGCCTGCCCGTAGGGCGCGAGCAGCTCCACGAACGGCACGATCGCGTAGAGCGCGAGCAGGATCACGGCCGAGGCCACGGCGAGGCGGTGGTGCAGGAATTTCCGGACGATCAGCCGCCACGCCGAAGCACTCTCCGCGCGGCCTTCAGGGCCGGAATCGGGCTCGAAGGGTGCCGGGTCGACGAAGTGGCTTTCTGCGGAGAGCGCGTCCGTCATCGCAGCCCCATGCGGATGCGCGGGTCGAGCCAGACCAGGGTCAGGTCGGAGATCAGCATCCCGACGAGCGTCAGGGCCGCGACGAACATCAGGATGAATCCCGCCATGAACTGGTCCTGGCTGCGCAGGGCCTCCAGTAGCAGCGGCCCCACAGTGGGCAGGCTCAGCACCAGCGAGACCAGCACCGACCCCGAGACCAGATGCGGCAGCAGGTTGCCGATATCGGCCACGAACGGGTTCAGCGACATCCGAAACGGATATTTCAGCAGCGCCTTCACGGGCGGCAGGCCCTTGGCGCGGGCGGTGACCGTGTAGGGCTTGGCAAGTTCGTCCAGCAGGTTGGCGCGCATCCGCCGGATCATTGCCGCCGTCCCGCCGAGGCCGATCACCAGGGTCGGGACGATCAGGTGGCCCAGCAGCGAGCGAATCTTGTCCCAGGTCCAGGGCTGATTGGTCAGCGCCGAATCGTAGAGGCCGCCGATCGACAGCCCGAACCAGCGGTTGGCGTAGAACAGCAGGATCAGCGCCAGCAGAAAGCCCGGCACCGCGAGGCCGACATAGCCCAGCAGGGTCACCACCGCGTCGCCGAACGTGTTCCGGTGCGTCGCCGAGTAGATCGCCGCCGGGATCGCCACGAGGTGGACGAACACCACCGCGGTCAGGTTGATCAGCAAGGTCAGCCACAGGGCGTCGCCGACCACGTCCGCCACCGGCTTGTCGTACTCGAACGACCAGCCCCAATCACCCTGAAGTAGGCCCGAGAAACCCACCGACCCAGGCATGACCCCGATCCACATCAGGTATTGCTGCCAGACCGGCCGGTCGAGCCCATACTGCTTGATGAGCAACTCGGCCTTCGCCACCGAGCTCGCATCACCGGTGGCGCGCAGCTCCATGATCTGGTTGGTCAGGTAGTCGCCCGGCGGCAACTTGATGATGATGAAGACGAACGCCGAGATCACCAGCAGCGTCGCCGCCATCGTGAGGATGCGGCGGAGGATGGCGGCGATCACCGGGCCTCCACGCGCTTGTCGGCGCTGTTGTCCCAGAACAGTTCGTCGAGGCGCTGCACGCCGATCAGCGCGGTGGGATCCCAAGAGTAGAGGGCGCGCTTCGGCAGGTTGACGAGGCGATCGGCGCCGACCACGGGCTGGAGCGCTCCCGCCACCGTGCCAATCACCCAGGTGTTGCGCGCGTGGTTCATCAGCATCTCGCGCCAGATCGCCGCCTGCTTGGCTGCATCGTCGGTGTCGCGCCATTGCCGGTCGAGCGCGATGAGGCGCTGGACCTCCGGGACATCGCAGGGTTCCCCGCTCTTGCCGCGACTCTCGACGTTCATGCTCCAGAGCGGCCAAGAATAGTGCTCGGGCTGCGCCGGGCTCAGCTCGGTCGGCGGCATGATCGCGGTCGGCACCGCGAGATCGAGCCCCTGGGCCGCGACCATCACGGTCATGCCGGCGATCGAGCGCCGGTGCAGGTTGGTGCGCTCCTGCGGCTTGGTGATCAGGCGGATACCGACTTCGCGCCAGAACTCGGTGATGAGCAGCAGCGCGTCGAGCACCATCTCGGCCTCGCCGTCGCTCTCGACGACGATCTCCAGGGCACGCCCGCCGGGGAGCAGCCGCGTTCCGGAGCCGTCGCGGTCGGTCAGGCCCATGGCGTCCAGCAGTTTCGAGGCCCCGGCCGGATCGTAGCCGGCGTTGAGGGTCCGCATCTCCGGCTCGAAGAGCGGGCTGTCGGACACGATCGTGTCGTTGCCCTCGGTGCCGAGCCCGAACAGCAGCGTGTTGTTCAGCGTCCGGCGATCGATCGCGAGCGAGAGGGCGTGGCGGTAGCGCACATCCCGGTTGAGCTGGCGCCAGACCGGATCCGAAGTCGTCAGGTTCGGATAGAGGGCGAATTCCGAGCCGCGCGCCACCGGCCACAGGTTGGTGCGGTAGTGATGGGTCGCCTCGCCCTCCTTGAGGCTTGGGATGTCGGGCATCGACAGGCCGCGGAACATCAGGTCGGCCTCGCCGGCATTGGTCTTGGCGACCAGCAGACCCTGCGAGGCCACGTCCATTACGATCGTGTCGACATAAGGCAGCTGCGTGCCCGCCGTGTCGACCCGGTGATAGCTCCGGTTGCGCTCGAACCGGAACCGGCTGGCCGGCGAGCGGGTCCGCGGCACCCAGCCCTGAAGGGTCGGGCAATCCGGGTTGTTGAGCTCGTAATTGTCGTCCATGCGGTTGTGGAGTGCCGCCCAGCTGCGGAGCTTCAGCGCCTTGGCCTTCGCGTCGGCCGCCTCCTTGCCGATGTAGCGGGCATGGACCGGCTTGAGGTAATGCGATGGCCGATAGATCAGCGGGTCCCGCGGGGCGGCCAGGGCGGGCAGGAACAGCGGGTTCGGCTGGTCCCAGCTGTAGCGGATCGTGACCGGATCCAGCACCTCGACCTGGGGCAGCTTGCCGTCGATCCGGAAGAACGCCGGCGGCCCGTCCGGGCTCAGCGCCTTCTCGTTGGCGACATCTTCCCAGTAATAGCGGAAATCCTCGGTGGTGAACGGATGCCCGTCCGACCAGCGATGGCCCTTGCGGAGCGTAAAGGTGAAGCGGCCGCCCTCCACATCGACGCGCTCCAGCACGTCCGGCCGCAGGTTGAGGTCGGCATCGTAGCCGACGAGGCGGGTGTAGCCGTAGACCGAGAGGTAGCGGACGTCCCGCGCTTTGGCGATCAGGGTCCGGATCGTGCCGCCGGCGGTGCCGAGCCGGCGGTTATGGGCGGCGAGATCGACCACGAGAGGCGTGGTCGGCGGGGCAGGGGCTTCCGGCGGTGGCGTATCCGCGCGGGCCATCGGCGGTGAGCGCGACCAGACAAGAGTTGCGCCGAGCCCGGCGAGGAGGGCACGGCGGGAGACACCGCTCTCCCTCCCCCCTCCGCGATCGGATTCACACATCTCAGACGGACGCCAACGGCTTGAGAAACAAGCGCGTTTCCCCTTCCCCTTGTGGGGAGGGGCCAGGGGTGGGGGCGGCTCAGGATTGAGCGCTGCGGTGCCTTCTGCACCACCCCCACCTCCACCTCCTCCCCACAAGGGGGAGGAGAGTGAGGCGCGGCGGTCCGAAGCGTTCATGACCCGCCCCGCAACGTCACCGAAGTCAGCCGCGCAGGCGAATACCCTGTCGCCCGATGCAGATCATCGAAAGCATGAGACCGCGCGATCAAACCCGCTGCCTGCTGCACCAGCGCGTCGTCGGCCGGCTGCTCGAAGTGGCGCCCGTTGCGGGTCCAGCGGATCGGTTCCGGGCTGCGCTCGGGACCGGTGATCATCGCGATGGTCGGGTGCGCGGGTCCGCCATGGGCGTGGATCCGGTGGCCGGCCGCGTCGTCGTCGAACAGCAGGCGGGTCAGGCCGCGGGCGTGCGCCTCCACCACGCGGCGACCCTGCGCTACGTGATCGTCGAAGAACGCCAAGGTGGCTGCCGGATCGAGCATCGACCAATCCGCTGTCGACCAGTCGGCGGCGCTGTAGCGAGCCTGTCGGTCGCGGTACTGCAGCCCCGACAGGTCGGGGTCGTGGCAGAAGATTCGCGCGTCGGGGCAAGCCTGTCGAATCACCCAAGTGGTCAGGCCGCGGAACACGCCAGATTCGATCACGAAGCGCGGCTTCAGCACCCGCATTGCCACGTAGAGCTGCAGCGCCCCGTTGAACCCGCTGCCGCCCCGCCGCTGCCGCACCGGGGCGGTCGGGATCAGCGACCAGAAGGTTCGGACCTGATCGAGGACAGTGCCGTCCGGCGTCAGCCCGGCCGCCACAAGGTCGCGTTCCAGGATCGCGGCGGCAGATGCCAACAGGGTCTGGACCTCGCGCGGGGAGGTCGGCCGGTGGCTCCAGTCGGGGGCGGCCGGGACGAGGTCGTAACCCAGCCGGTCGAACAGCGGCCCGAGCACCTTCCGGCGCAGGCGTTCCATCACGACCGGGGGACGCATCTGGCTCATGCGGCCACCGCTTCGGTCGCGCCGCCGAACCGCACTCGGTGTCCGGCCTCGATGGCGCGCATCGTCCCGGCCTCGTCGGGCTCCAGCCGATAGGGTGCCTCCCAGCGCGTCGGGTCGTTAAGGTCGGACGCCACGGCCGCGAAGTCGAGCGGGTGGTCCAGGCTTGGATCAGGTACCGCGGCGAGCAACGCCCGCGTATAGGGGTGGACCGGCCTGCGGAACAGGGCGGCCCGGGGGGCCTCCTCGACGATTCGGCCCCGGCACATCACGCTGATCGTATCCGCCATATAGTCGATCACCGCCAGGTTGTGAGACACGATGAGATAGGAGAGCCCCAAGGCCGCCTGAAGATCTTTGAGCAGGTTCAGGATCTGCGCCTGGACCGACACGTCCAGGGCAGAGACGGGCTCGTCGAGAACGAGGAGGCGCGGCTCCACCGCGAGCGCGCGGGCGATCCCGATGCGCTGCCGCTGGCCACCCGAGAAGGCGTGCGGATAGCGGCCGAGACCGCTCGCCTCCAGGCCGACCATGGCCATCAGGGCGCGGCAACGCTCCTTGCGCTCCGCAGCCGGGACGCCGTGGATCTCCATCGGCTCGCAGAGGATCTGGCGCACCGTCATGCGCGGATCGAGGGAGGCGTAGGGATCCTGGAACACGAACTGCACCGAGCGCCGATAGGCGAACAGGGCGTCGCCGCTCAAGGTGTGGACGTCGCGCGGGCCGCGGCCATCGTCGAACAGGATTCGGCCCGCATCGGGCTCAAGCGCCCGCATGATCATCTTCGAGACTGTGGTCTTGCCCGAGCCCGACTCGCCGACGAGCCCCAGCGTCTGCCCCGCCGCGAGGCTGAGCGACACGTCGGAGACGGCGTGGACCAGCCGCGGCTTCTGCCAGATCCGCCCAGCGCGCAGCGTGAAGGTCTTGCTCACCCCCTCGACCTGAAGGATCGGCCCCGCCAGCGGCTTGTGCTCCTGAACCGGTGGGATCTCGGCCCTGGCCGGGCGGATCGGGGTCAGGCGTTCGCCCGGCGCCATGTCGAACCGGGGAACCGCGTGGAGCAGCGCCCGAAGATAGGCGTGGCCGGGCGCGCGCATCACTGCCTCGCGCGGGCCGGACTCTACCAGGCGCCCGCGGTAGAGCACAGCGACGTCATGCGCCACGTTGGCGACCACCCCGAGATCGTGGGTGATGAGCAGGATCGCCATCCCGGTCTCCTCCTGGAGCCGGGTGAGCAGGGCTAGGATCTGCGCCTGGGTGGTCACGTCGAGCGCCGTGGTCGGCTCGTCGGCCACCAGCAGCGCCGGCTTCAGGATCAGCGCCATGGCGATCATCGCACGCTGGCGCAGGCCGCCCGACAATTCGAACGGGTACGTCCGCAGGGCGCGCTTCGGATCCGGAAAACCGACGCGGGCCAGCGCGTCCTGCGTGCGGGCATCCGATTCCCGCCGGTCGGCGCCGGTGTGGATACGCAGCGCCTCGCCGATCTGATCGCCGATCGTGTGGAGCGGCGAGAGGCAGGTCATCGGCTCCTGGAAGATCATCGCGATGCGCTGGCCGCGGATCGCCCGCATCGCTGAGCCCTCGGCGGGGAGCCGCGCAATATCGGTCTCCCCGGTGCCGTCGCGGAACAGGATCCGTCCGCGGGTGATGGTGGCGGAGGTTGGGAGGAGCCGGAGGATTGCCTGGGCGGTCACCGATTTGCCCGAACCCGACTCGCCGACGAGCGCCAGGGTGCGCCCCCGGAGCACGTCGAGGGAAAGGCCGTGCAGCGCCTCGAACGGCGTCGCGTCCGTACGGAAGGATACCGCGAGATCTTCAATGGACAGAAGTGCGCTCAACCAGTCCTCGCGATCCCTCTGTCCCGATGATGGGGCGCCGCACAGCGTGTGTCCATTGCGGCATCGTCGAAGACCTGACGCGGATGCACCACCTGAACCGCCGGATGTTTGAGGAGAACGGCGATCAGGTCTTCGACGAAGTCCCAGATCGCCGCGTCGTGGACCAGATGGTGGGTCAACAGACAGATTGGCCGTTCCGGGACCCGGGCGATGTCGTCGGCGAGGGCGCTGAGCAGCGCCCCGGGTTCGCGCAACGAGCGGGAACCGCGCCAATCGATCGGGTCGAGCGTGGCGTCGAGGCGGCGCAAGCCTGGAATCGGCGGCCCGGGAATGGCGGACAGGCCGCGATAGCCCAGATCCGGAAGCGCACCGGCAAGATTCGCTGCAAGGCGATTCCACGGTGGGACGAAGACCGGAAGCAGATTGCGAGCCGGAACGCGGTCCCGGGCGATCCGCAGGCCAGCAGCGGCGTCGGCAACGAGGGCGTCGAACGCCCGGTCGCTGCCGAACTCCGCGGGCTTTGCGCTGGCGGGAGCGTGGTTGTGGTGCGCGAGGCCGTGGATCGCGACGCTGACCCCCGATGCCGTCGCGAGCCGCCGCCCCAGCGCGGGCTCGATGCCCGCCGGGATGGCGGCCAGTAAGATCGGCGCGCCGTGCGCCTCCGCCAGCCCGATCAGACGGTCGAGTTGCGGGGTTACCGTCACGACGTCGTCGTCACGCCACAGGAAGACCAGGGACTGGCCGCGCTCTGCGGCCAGATCGAGGGCGCCGAGCAGGGCTCGCCGGCCCGGGCTCACCGCGTTTAGAGGGCTCCGAGGGCGGATCTTTCCGCGTCGGCAGGCCTTGAGAGCCTCGACGATTTCCACCGAGCGCCGGGCGCCGCCCAGGTCGATCCCGTGAGATCCGGGGGGCGGCGCTGCCTGCTGCGCGTCCACCGCCTGCAGCAACGTGACGGCGGTCAGATTCGCCTCCGGGAGGACCCGGGCTAGACCGCGTGCAGCGAGGCGCTCGGCGCGCAGCCTCTGCTCGGTTTCGCCGCCGGCCTCGAAAGGAACCACCACGGCGGGCGTTCCACCAGCGAGCAGATCCGTGGCGGTGTTGTAGCCGCACTGACTCACCGAGACTGTGGACCCGGCGAGGAGGGTGCGGTAGTCGGCTCGAGTCCGGCCAAGGACACTCCCCGGCAGGCCTTGGGCCATCTCGGCGAATGCGGCCTCCGGCACGCCATGGCCGGCCAGGATCCGCCAGCCCAGGTCCGGTCGCTGGCGGGCCGCCTCGACCGCCGCGCCTAGGAGGAGCAGGCCGGCCGGCCCCGATCCGGCGGCGACCAGCACACCAGCCCGCGCCGTGGCAGCGCCAGGATGCGTCCCCTCGTCGACGTAGCCCGTATAGCGAAGCTTGCCCGTCGTGACCGCATCGAGCGGCCAGGAGGCGTCGAGAGGCACGAGCGATGGGTCCCCGTGGACCAGCACAGCGTCGTAGAAGGTCGCGATTCGGGCATGGGCCTGCGCGATCCGCTCCAGCCGGTTCGAAGCGACCAGAATGTCACGCACGGAGGCGAGAATCAGCGGGCGCGGCACCCGGGCGTTCGCGGCTTCGACGAGGGCCATGAACTCCGCCGCCAGCGCCCGGCGACCGAAGGGGAACAGCTCGGTCAGCACGGCATCCGGCGCGAATCCCTCGAATGCGTCGAGCATCACGGTGCGGCGCCGCATCAGCCAATCCGCATCCGCCGGCTCCCCGTCCGGCCGGAGCAGCGTGGCGAACGCCGTGCCGACGATGTGCACCGGCGGCAACTGCACGAGCCGCACGGAATCGAGCCGCACCAGGGGGGCCGGCACGCCGCCGGAGATCAGCATCACCTCATGGCCGGCCGCCGCGAAGGCCCGGGCCAGGGCCGCGGCGCGGGTCAGATGCCCGGCACCGAGCAGGTGCGTGACGGCGATCAGGACACGCACGGTGAGACCTCCGGCGCGGAACCGATCGCGGCTGCGCCGAGTCCGGCCGAAACCCGCAGCCGACCGGCAATCAGCGACACCGCGGCCTCCTCCGAGAAGTCTTTCACGAGCCGGGCACGGGCCGCGGCACCGAGGCGGCGTCTCCGGTCCGGATCTCCCGCCATACCGATCAGGGCCGCCGCCAGGGCCGCCGGATCGCCCGGCTGGACCAGAACGCCGTGAACGCCATCGGAAATGAATTCCGGCGTGCCGCCGAACGCCGTCGCGAGGATTGGCAGGGCTTGGCTCGCAGCCTCCATCAGGACGTTCGGCAAGCCGTCGCGGTCGCCGCCGGGGCCGGGCTTGGTCGGCAGCACGAACAGGTCGGCCTCGCGCATGGCCGCGATCACCGCCGGCTGCGCCAGGGCACCCTGAAACGTGACCCGCCCCGCGAGACCGCACTCGCGGACCCGCGCTTCCAGGGCGCCGCACAGTTCGCCGCCGCCGATCAGAGCGAGCCGCCAATGGAGGGTGGTGGGGAGGCCGGCAAGGGCATCGATCAGGTCGTCATGCCCTTTCTTGGCCACGAGACGCCCCACGCAGAGGAGCCGCAACGGCGCCGCGGGGTCGGTGCCGTCACGTGGGTCGTTTCGGCTGGGCGCTTCGGGGAAGCGGCCGAGATCGAGCCCGTGATAGGCGAGCAGCGTCCGCCCCTGAGCCAGTTCATCAAGACGCCTCTGGCCGTCGCGGGTGCAGGTCACCCCCCAGCGGGCGTCGCGCAATTTCTCGGCCAGTTCCCAATCCGGCGTCGTCCAGATGTCCTTGGCGTGGGCGGAAAAGCTCCAGCCGCGCCCCGTCAGCAGGGCGGCATAGCGGGCCACGCTGGCGGGCGTGTGGAGGAAATGCACATGGATATGCGCGCTCTCGGCGGGCAGCTCGCGAGCTAGCACCAAAGCTTGGCCCAGCCGGCGCAGGCGCGAGGCCGTGGGGTCACGGACAAAATCGCGGGCGAACAGCGCCAGAAGCGCGGGCAGGCGTGGCCGCCGCAACGCGGCAAGGGCGCCCCGCATCACGCGCAGCGGCGCATTGTGTAGATACTCGGGAAGGTAGGCGACCGGCGCGCGGATCGCCTTGTGCATCGGGTGGTGGAACCGGTCCGTCGGGCGGCGAAGCGACCAGATCTCCAACCGCAGCCCGCGCCGCTCCAGGGCCAGGATTTCCTGGGCGATGAAGGTCTCGGACAGCCGCGGATAACCCTTCAGGACCACGGCAATCCGTCGCTCGCTCACGAGCAGGCCCGCACGCGCTGGTCCCCGAGGCCGGAACCAGCCAGCGCTCGGACCCGACGGGCGACGGCTTCAAGCCCGCCGAGCAGGCCCGGAACCAGCACACGCGAGGGCTCGGTCTGCTCCGGCAGCGCCCGCAGGGCCGCCGCCATGCGCTCCGGTTCCCGACCGTCTTCCTCCATCAGCACCCGGACGAGACCCAGGCTCTCCGCCGCCAGGGCGCGGATCGCCTGTTCCCGGCGCGGCTCGGTGCGCGGCACGAGGATCGCCCGGCGGTCAAAGGACAGGATCTCGCAGAAGGTGTTGTAGCCCCCCATGGCGACGACGCCGGCCGCCTTGCTCATCAGGAACTCGATCTCGCTGTCGAAGGTGATGGCGGAGACCCGCCCGGCCAGCGCGCGGATGCGTGCGTCGAACCCGGCGCGGGCCGCGTCGTCGAGGAACGGCCCGAAGGCGACCAGCGCGGGCAGCGGGATGCCGGGATCGGCCTCGTAGGCGGCGAGGACCCAATCGATCAGCGCCGCACCGTCCCCGCCGCCACCCGCAGTGACGAGGATGAACGGGCCCTTCGCCATGGCGGGCTCCTCGCGCCCGGGCCGGCGCTCGGGCAGATCGCGGCGGAGATAGCCCGTGAAAGTCAGCCGCTCGGCGATGCGGGCGGCGGTCTCGGGATCCATGGGCAGCGCCGCCAGCGGCTCGTGGATGCGGCTCAAGCCGTAGACCCAGATCTCGTCGTAGAAGCGCGCCATCGTCTCGACCGCGCCCTTGCGCTCCCATTCGGGGACGAGGCGGTCCGCCTCGTCGAGCACGTCGCGCAGGCCTAGCACCAGCCGGATCCCCCGCTCAGCCGCCCAGGCGAGGGTCGACAGCAATTCCCCGTGGAAGCCAGCCGGCTCCTTGTCGACGACGATCATGTCTGGCGCGAAGGCCGCGCAGGTGCGCGCGATGATGTCGGTCCGCAGCGCCACCGTCCGGTCGAGGGGCACCGCGGCGTCGCGACTGCCATACCCCCCGTCGAGGAATTTCACGACCGGCGGCAGCCGGACCGTCCGCACCCCAGGCGCGAAGGCGAAGTGGTCGATCACCGGCGATCCGGACACGATCACTGCCCGGGCCCAGCCGTCACCCGACACGATCGCGTTGGCGATAGCTCGCGAGCGGCGCAGATGGCCGAGCCCGAAAGTGTCGTGGCTGTAGATGAGAACGCGTGGGCCGGATGACGCCTCGTCCTCTCGCATTCCGGTGACCGCCTCAGTTGAAGGCGCGAGGATCGCAGCCGACGCCCTCTCGCACAAGCGGGGCCGCACGGTAAACAGCACCAACGAGCGGGTGGCAGCGATCCCGTTGCATCCGTGCGACGGGTTTCGTCCGCGAGATAACCTTCGCGGCGCGCGCCGTTACCTGTGCGCGGCCGAATCAACCGGTCGAACCGGCGGCCTCGGCATGCGGAATGGCAGCATCAACTGAACCAATGGGTTTCGGAACCGGTCGAGCGACAGGCTCTCGTGCATCGCGCGCACCGGCTCGCCGCAGAGCGTCGAGGCGAGGAGCGAGCGGGCATAGAACGGCGTGTTCTCGTAGGTGGTGAGGACGCGGGCGCGGCCGTCGTCGCTTCTGGTCTCGCGGGGCATCCGCCAGAGGCGCGTCGCCGGCAGGGCGGCGGCCGTGGGCGGGCGGATCTCGCGGCGGCTGCCGTCCCGGTTGAAGCGCAGCGACAGGTTCTGGCCGCCACCGTCCCGGTGCTGCACGTCGTACAGGATCGCGGCGCCGTCCGGCAGGTCGGCCCGGCACCACGTCCAGCGGGTGAACGCGTCCGCGAGGGCCTCGTCGCCGTCATTGGTGTCGAAATAGGCGCTCCCGTTCCAGCGCAGGCCCGGCTGATCGAACGCGACCTCCACGCGCGAGGACGGCGCCATCGGCCACCAGCGGTGGCGCCCGGCGCGGTCGAGGTGGAACGGGCCTGCCGTGAAACCCGGCGGTTCCAGCCGGACCACGCCGCGCAGCCGATGGGGCAGGGGGGACCCGCGCTCGTCGATCCGGATGGTCAGCGCCGTGCCGTCCCAGTGCATCGCGCTCGGCCCGATGGCGATGTAATCGGCGTCGCGCGACAGGCTGTCGGCGCGGCGCTCCGTCATGGCGAAGCGGCTGCGTGCGCCGTAGAGCACGACGTTCATCGCGCAGTGGGCGAACGGGTCCCGCTCCGCGCTCCAGGCATAGTAGGGCGAGAAGACGCTGCCGATGAACGCGATGATGGTCAGGCCCTGCCGGCCGTCATCGCTCACCGCATCGACGTACCACCACGCGTAGCCGCCCTGCGCGACCGGGCCGTCGAAGCGCGGTCGTCCAAAATCGCCGCCGCCGCCAGCCGGCCGGACTGTGCCGCCATCGGCACGCCCGGCCCCGGATGGACCGAGCCCCCCGCCAGATAGAGGCCCGGCACCGCCGTCCGCGCGCCGGCCCGCTTGAACGTCGCCGCCCAGCCCTGCGCCGCCCGCCCGTAGAGCGCGCCCCCCGTCCCCGGGAACAGGGCCTCGAAATCCTGGGGCGTCGTCGTCACGGGCGCCGCCATATCCAGGGTCAGCCCGCAGGCCTCCAGCCGGCGCAGCAGGTTCCTCGCGCATGTCTCGATCTCCGGCGGATTGGACGGGTGGTCCCGGCCATCCGCCGGGGCATTGACGAGGAGGAGCAGGCGCTCGGGTCCGGCCGGCGCGCTGTCGGTCTCCGTCCGGTCCTGCGCGCAGACGTAGACGGTCGGGTCATCGGGCAGGCGGCGCCGGCGCAGGATGGTGTCGAACTCGGCCCGGTAGTCCCGCGAGAAGAACACCGTGTGGTGCGCCAGGGGGAAGCCCCGGGGCTCCGCGACCGTGCAGAGCGTCACGGCAGAGAGCGAGCGCTCGGCCGGCGCCAGCCGCTCGCCAGCCGGGATCGCGTCGGGGCCGAGAAGCCCGGCGCCGAGTGCAGCGCAGTCGGCGTTGCAGACGACGATATCCGCATTGATGCGCTCGCCGCCGGCCAGGACGACACCGCCGACCCGGCCGCCCTCGACGACGATCCGTTCCACATGCGCGCCGTAGCGGAACACGGCCCCCCGCTCCGCGGCAAGATCCGCCACGGATCGGGCCAGGGCGCTCAGGCCCCCCGCCACGGTCCAGACGCCCGCCTGCTCCACGTGAGCGACCAGCATCAGGGTCGCCGGCGCGCTAAAGGGCGAGGCGCCGCAATAGGTCGCATAGCGGCCGAACAGCTGCAGCAGCCGCGGATCGCGGAAGAACGTGCCGAGCGCCGCCCACAGCGTGGCAAAGGGCTGGATCCGCCAGAGATCGCCGAGGCCCGAGATTCCCACCCGCTTTGCGAGGCCGGCCGGATTGGTCCGCCCGTCGCGGATGAAGGGGCCTTCGAGGGTGCGGTAGACCTCTGCCGACCGGGCGCAGAAGCGCCGATAGCCCTCGGCCTCCCGGGCGCCCGCGAAGGCCGCAATGGCCGAGGCTGAAGCCTCGATATCGGCGAATAGGTCCAGGCGTTCGTCGCGGCTCCAGGCGTGCCGGGCGAGGAGACTCGCGGGGCTGAGCGCCACCCGGTCCTCGAGCCGGTCGCCGCACTCGGCGAACAGCTCCTCGAACACCCAGCGCATAGTGAAGACGGTCGGCCCCGCCTCGACGGCTTGGCCCGCGACGGGAACGCTGCGCATCTTGCCGCCCGGCCTCGCGGCGCGTTCCAGAACGGTGACGTCGAGCCCCGCCTGCGAGAGCCTGAGCGCAGCGGCCAAGCCCCCGATCCCGGCCCCGATCACGACGACGCGTTCCTGCGCCACGCTCGCCCCGCTTCCAGCCCTCAGAACGGGATTGATCTCCCGCTCTGGCAGTGTCAATAAGAAATGACACCTGAAGCTGACAAGCCATAGTGACATGGGAGGCAGCGCGATGGAGTCGGGTCGGCGTATCGAGATGGCGCTGGATCGCGCCGTGGCGCACGCGGAGGCCCCGGGGGCGCCGCCGCTCCTCGCGGACGCCCTGCGCTACGCAGTGTTTCCGGGTGGCCACCGGATCCGCCCGCGCCTCTGCCTCTCCGTGGCGCTGGCCTGCGGCGACGACGATCCCGCTGGGTCCACGGCCGCAGCGGCGGCCATCGAGCTGCTGCACTGCGCCTCGCTCGTCCACGACGATCTCCCATGCTTCGACGATGCGCCGATGCGCCGACAGAAGCCCTCGGTCCACGTAGCCTTCGGAGAGCCCGTCGCGGTTCTGACGGGCGACGCCTTGATCGTGCTCGCCTTCGAAACGCTGGCCCGTGCGGCGGGTCCCTATCCGGGGCGGCTCGGCCGGCTCGTCGGCCTCCTCGGACGGGCCGCGGGTTCGCCCTCCGGCATCGCGGCGGGGCAGGCCTGGGAATCGGAGGCGCATATCAGCCTCAGCGACTACCAGCAGGCCAAGACGGGTGCGCTGTTCGCCGCCGCCACGGTGGCGGGCGCCGCGGCGGCAGGCGCCGAGGCGGAGCCCTGGCGCAGGCTCGGCGAGTGCCTGGGCGAGGCCTACCAAGTGGCCGACGACCTGCGCGACGTGGCCTGCCGCCAGGAGGAGATCGGCAAGCCGGCCGGGCGCGATGCCACGCTCGGGCGCCCGAACGCAGCGGCTTTGCTCGGCACGGGCGGCGCGCTGGAGCGCCTGTCGCGGCTCACCCGCGAGGCCGTGGCGGCGATCCCGGATTGTCCGGGTGCCGCGACCCTCACCGCCGAGATCGAGGCGCAGGCGCGGCTGTTCCTGCCCGCGAGCCTGCGGGCGGTGGTGGCCTGAGCGCCGGGTCCCTGCCTGATGCCGATATGGGTCCGCCGGCCCCGCCCGCCTGGAGCGAGCGGTGGCTCGCATGGCGCAACCGCCTCGTGGCGAACCCACGATTCCAGCGCTGGGCGGCGGGGTTTCCGCTGACCCGCGGCATCGCGCGCCGCAACACGCGCGCCCTGTTCGATCTCTGCGCCGGTTTCGTCTACGCGCAGGTTCTGACCGCCTGCATCCGGCTCGATCTCTTCGCGATCCTGGCCGACGGCCCGATGCCCACGGACGTGCTGGCGCGCCGGCTCGATCTGCCGCCCGACAACGCCCGGCGCCTGCTCCGCGCTGCCGAATCGCTGCGACTGGTGCGGGCGCTCAAGGGCGATCGCTACGGGCTCGCGGATCTCGGTGCCGCGCTCATCGGCAATCCCGGGATCGCCGGGATGGTGGAGCACCACGCGCTACTCTACGCCGATCTCGTCGACCCGGTGCGCCTCCTTCGGGGTCAGGCGCAGCCGACCCGGCTCTCGGGCTACTGGCCTTACGCGTCCGGCACTACAGCGGAACCCGAGGCCTATGCCCGCTACAGCGCCCTGATGGGCGCCTCGCAGGCCATGATCGCCGAGGATGTTCTCGATGCCTGTGATCTGTCGGGCGTCCGGCACCTGATGGATGTGGGCGGCGGCGAGGGTATGTTCCTCGAAGCGGTCGCCGCTCGCCACGCGCAGCTCGACCTGACCCTCTTCGATCTGCCCGCCGTTGCAGAGCGCGCGACGGCGCGGCTGTCGCGCCTGGGATTCGGCGATCGAGTCACCTGTCGCGGCGGTGACTTCCATGCCGGCCTGCCATCGGGTGCCGACGCCATCTCGCTCGTACGGATCGTCCACGATCACGACGATCGCCCGGCCCAGGCGCTCCTAGCAGCCGCATACGCGGTGCTTCCCCCCAATGGACTCCTGATCCTGGCCGAGCCGATGGCCGGGACGCCGGGGGCCGAGCCGGTCGGCGACGCCTATTTCGGCCTCTACCTGCTGGCGATGGGCTCCGGCCGGCCGCGCCGGAGCGCGGAACTCCGCACCATGCTGCAGGCGGCAGGATTTTCCTCCGTCCAGGAACAGCCGACGCGCCGCCCGTTGCTCGTGCGTGTGCTGATCGCCCAGAAAACAGGAGTCACACAGTAAGTGTGACTTGACGCTTCAATCTGTCTATCTAGGATGACACTCAGCGACATCGCCTGTGCGAGAGTCGCGTGAAGCAGGGCGGAAATTCCAACCATGGATGCGCTTGCCGTCATCCTCGAACGCCCGGAGCACCTGTCGGTCCAGCGGCTGCCGCTGGAGCCTGCCAACGGGACAGACGCGGTGGTCGCCGTCGCCTGGAGCGGTATCAGCACTGGGACCGAGCGCCTGCTCTGGTCGGGCCGCATGCCGCCCTTTCCCGGGATGGGCTACCCGCTGGTGCCGGGCTACGAATCCGTCGGCACGGTCGTTGAGGCCGACGCCGCACGCGCGGTCCGGGTCGGCCAGATGGTCTACGTGCCCGGCGCGCGCTGCTTCGGTGCGGTGCGCGGCCTGTTCGGCGGAGCCGCCTCCCATCTCGTTGCACCCGCCGCCAAGCTTCTGCCGGTGGACCCCGCGCTGGGCGAGACTGCCTGCCTCCTCGCACTCGCGGCGACCGCCTACCGGGCGCTCGGCGGGATCCAGCCCGGCGCGACGCCGCTGATCGTCGGCCACGGCGTGCTCGGACGGCTGCTTGCCCGCCTTACGCTGGCGGCCGGCGCGGCACCGACCGTCTGGGAACGGGATCCAATCCGTCTCGCGGGCGAGCATGGCTACTCGCTCCTCGCCCCGGAGGACGATCCACGCCGCGAATACGCGGTGATCACCGATGTCAGCGGCGACGCCTCCGGGCTCGACGCGCTGATCGCCCGTCTGGCCCCCGGCGGCGAGATCGTGCTGGCGGGCTTCTACGAGGCGCCGCTGAGCTTCGCCTTCCCCCCGGCCTTCATGCGCGAGGCCCGGATCCGGATCTCGGCCGAGTTTCGCCCGGACGACCTCGCGGCCGTGACGCGCCTGATCGACGTCGGTCGCCTCTCGCTCGACGGGCTGATCACCCACCGCGCACCCGCCGCTGAGGCCGAGGCGGCCTACCGCACCGCCTTCTCGGACCCCGCCTGCCTGAAGATGATCCTCGACTGGAGGGACGCCGCGTGAACGTTCAGCTCAACAAGGCCGCCCTTAGCCAAGCGACCCAGCTCCGCGCCGAGGCCGCGATCGAGCCCGATGCCGTATCTACTGCACCGGCCAAGAAGGAAACGCAGATCATCGCGATCTACGGCAAGGGCGGCATCGGCAAGTCGTTCACCCTGGCCAATCTCAGCTACATGATGGCCCAGCAGGGCAAGAAGGTCCTGCTGATCGGCTGCGACCCGAAGAGTGACACCACCTCGCTGCTGTTCGGCGGCAAGGCCTGCCCGACCATCATCGAGACCTCGACCAAGAAGAAGCTCGCCGGTGAGGCGGTCGCGATCGGCGATGTCTGCTTCAAGCGCGACGGCGTCTACGCGATGGAACTCGGCGGCCCCGAGGTCGGGCGCGGCTGCGGCGGCCGCGGGATCATCCACGGCTTCGAGCTTCTCGAGAAACTCGGCTTCCACGACTGGGGTTTTGACTTCGTCCTGCTCGACTTCCTGGGCGACGTGGTCTGCGGCGGCTTCGGCCTGCCGATCGCCCGGGACATGTGCCAGAAGGTCATCGTCGTCGGCTCGAACGACCTGCAATCGCTCTACGTCGCCAACAACGTCTGCTCGGCGGTGGAGTATTTCCGCAAGCTCGGCGGCAATGTCGGCGTCGGCGGCCTCGTGATCAACAAGGATGACGGCACCGGCGAGGCGCAGGCCTTTGCGGAGGCCGCCGGCGTCCCGGTCCTGGCCTCGATTCCGGCCGACGAGGATATCCGCCGCAAGAGCGCGAATTACGAGATCATCGGCAAGCCGGACGGACGCTGGGGCGACCTCTTCTCTGAACTTGCCGCCAACGTCGCCGAGGCTGCGCCGCATCGCCCGACTCCGCTCACGCAGGACGGGCTGCTCGGCCTGTTCTCAAGCGAGACCACCGGCCGCGACGTCGTGCTGGTCCCGGCAACTCACGAGGACATGTGCGGCGTGGCCCACGTGACCAAGCCGTCCCTCGAAGTCGTCTACGACGAGGTCTGACGCGCATGGCCGTCTCCCTCGACATCGCCGATCTGCGGGCCCGCAAGGCGCCGGCCACCGTCGACCTCGCCGCCGCGCAGAGCGACGGTCTGGGCTGCCACGCCGGCAAGGACGCGATGGTGGCGGCCGCGGAAGCCGCCGGCATGTCGGAGACCCTGGCGCAGCTGCGAGAGGATTATCCGCAGGGGCCGCACGACCAGCCGCAGAGCATGTGTCCGGCCTTCGGCTCGCTGCGCGTCGGCCTGCGGATGCGGCGCACCGCCACGATCCTCTCGGGCTCGGCCTGCTGCGTCTACGGGCTGACCTTCACGTCGCATTTCTACGGCGCCAAGCGCAGCGTCGGCTACGTGCCGTTTAATTCGGAGACCTTGGTCACCGGCAAGCTGTTCGAGGATATCCGCGAGGCGGTCCACGCCACCGCGAAGCCGGAAGATTACGACGCCGTCGTCGTGATCAACCTCTGCGTCCCGACCGCCTCCGGTGTGCCGCTGCGGCTGCTGCCGAAAGAGATCGATGGCGTCCGGGTGATCGGCATCGACGTGCCTGGCTTCGGCGTCCCGACCCATGCCGAGGCCAAGGATGTGCTGGCCGGCGCCATGCTGAAGGTCGCCCGCGCAGAGGCCGAGCAGGGCCCGGTGGCGGCACCCCGCGGCGGCCGCTCGGAGCGTCCGAGCGTGGCGCTTCTCGGCGAGGTCTTTCCGGCCGACCCGGTGGTGATCGGCGCGCTCCTGGAGCCGCTGGGGCTCGCCGCCGGACCGGTGGTGCCGACCCGCGAGTGGCGCGAACTCTACGCCGCCCTGGACTGCGCCGCCGTGGCGGCGATCCACCCGTTCTATACGGCCTCGATCCGTGAGTTCGAGGCGGCCGGCCGTCCGATCGTCGGCTCGGCGCCGGTGGGCGTCGACGGCACCGCCGACTGGCTCGACCGGATCGGCGAGGCCTGCGGCGTGCCCCGCGCCACCGTCGAGGCGGCCAAGAACCGGATCCTGCCCGGCATCCGTGGCGCGCTCGGCGCGATGCCGATCAAGGGCCGGATCACGCTCTCGGGCTACGAGGGCTCGGAATTGCTGGTGGCACGCCTCCTCGTCGAGAGCGGCGCCGAGGTGCCGTATGTCGGCACCGCCTGCCCGCGTACGCCCTGGTCGGAGGCTGACCGCGACTGGCTGGAGGCCCGTGGCACGCAGGTGCAATACCGGGCCTCCCTGGAAGACGACCTCTACGCCTTCGAGTCGCTGAAGCCCGACCTCGCCATCGGCACGACGCCGGTGGTGCAGCGCGCCAAGGAGCGCGGCACCCCGGCGCTCTACTTTACCAACCTGATCTCGGCGCGTCCGCTGATGGGCGCGGCCGGCGCCGGGTCGCTCGCCACGGTGATCAACGCTGCGCTGGGCAACAAGGCGCGGTTCGACGCGATGCGCGACTTCTTCGAGGGCGTCGGCACCGGCCACGCCGCGGGCGTCTGGCAGGAAGTTCCGCAGAAGCGGCAGGGACCGAAGATCGAAGGCCCCAAGAAGCCGATCGGGGAGATGGCCTGATGCTCATCTTCGATCACGACAGGGCCGGCGGATACTGGGGCGCGGTCTACGTCTTCACGGCGATCAAGGGCCTGCAGGTCGTCATCGACGGCCCCGTGGGCTGCGAGAACCTGCCGGTCACCTCGGTGCTGCACTACACCGACGCTCTGCCGCCACACGAATTGCCGATCGTCGTCACGGGCTTGGCCGAGGAGGAACTCGGCCGGCACGGCACCGAAGGCGCCATGAAGCGCACCCACGCCACCCTCGATCCGGGGCAGCCCAGCGTCGTGGTGACCGGTTCCATCGCCGAGATGATCGGCGGCGGCGTGACCCCCGAGGGCACCGGCCTCCAGCGCTTCCTGCCGCGCACCATCGACGAGGATCAGTGGCAGGCGGCCGACCGGGCCATGCGCTGGCTCTGGCAGGAATACGGGGCGAAAAAATTCGCCAAGAAGGGCATCCCGGCCCGGCCTGAGAAGAAGCCCGGCGAGAAGCCGCGGGTGAACCTGATCGGCCCGGCCTACGGCACCTTCAACATGCCCTCCGACCTCGCCGAGATCCGTCGGCTGGTGGAAGGGATCGGCGCCGAGGTGAACCTGACCTTCCCGCTCGGCGCGCACCTCGCCGACGTGCCGAAGCTCGTCAACGCCAACGCCAATATCTGCCTCTACCGGGAATTCGGCCGGCTCCTCTGCGAAGATCTGGAGCGGCCCTATCTGCAGGCGCCGATCGGGATTCTCTCGACCACCAAGTTTCTGCGCTCGCTCGGCGCAATCCTCGGCCTCGACCCGGAGCCGTTCATCGAGCGGGAGCGCCACACCACGATCAAGCCGGTCTGGGATCTCTGGCGCTCGGTGACGCAGGATTTCTTCGGGACCGCGAGCTTCGGCATCGTCGCGACCGAAACCTATGCCCGCGGCGTGCGCCACTTCCTCGAAGACGAGATGGGCCTGCCCTGCCATTTCACCTTCGGGCGCTCGGCCGGCCTCAAGCCCGACAACGCGGCCGTGCGGGCGGCCATCGCCGCGAAGCCACCGCTAGTGCTGTTCGGCTCGTTCAACGAGCGGATGTACCTCGCCGAATGCGGCGCCCGGGCGACCTACGTGCCGGCCTCGTTCCCCGGCGCGATCATCCGACGGCACACCGGCACGCCGTTCATGGGCTACGCGGGCGCGACCTACCTCGTCCAGGAGGTTTGCAACGCCCTGTTCGACACCCTCTTCCACATCCTGCCGCTCGCCCGCGACATGGACAAGGTCGAGGCGACCCCGGCGCGGCGCCACGCCGAGCTACCCTGGGACGAGGCTGCGCGTCAGGCGCTCGACGCCCTGGTCGAGGCGCAGCCGGTCCTCGCGCGCATCTCCGCCGCCAAACGCCTGCGCGACGCCGCTGAGCGCGCCGCCCGCGACACCGAATCCGACGCCGTGGCGCCCGCCCATGTGGCGCGCGCTCGGGCCGACTTCGCCGGGGGGATCCCCGCGTGACCCTGCCTTTCCCAATCCCCAGAGGAGACCTGACGATGCGCACGATGGTCCCGACCGCACGCCAGCACCAGGAAGAGATCCAGTTCCGCCTGATCCTGGCAGCTACCTACCCGTTCTTCCTCGCCGCCGCGACGCTGAACCGGTTCCGGCCCGCCCGCGAGGTCGCCCGCGCGGGGCTGGCGCCGACGCGCCGGTCCGTCTTCGGCGAGGCCCGCGCCATGGCGGTTCAGGCAATTCCCTTCGCCTTCATGGGCTGAATGCCCTGATCGAGATGCTTCCGTCCGGTGACGCGGGGGAAGTCGAGCCGGGGGCGCCGCGAGGTCCCACGGCTGAACCCGTCGCGCTTCGCCAGGAGCGCGGCCAACACACGGAGGTCTGAACGATGGCGAGTGGACCCGTCACACAAGAAAGACCGAGCAGCCTGTCCGGGCTGACGGAACCGGAAGCCAAGGAGTTCCACGCGATCTTCCTGACGAGCTTCCTCATCTTCACGGCGATCGCCGTGGTCGCCCACATCCTCGTCTGGCTGTGGCGCCCGTGGCTCCCTGGACCGCAGGGCTACGCCTCCCTCGAGGGCGTCCGCGATGCGGCCCACGCCCTCGTCACGATGATCGGCTGAGGAGGCTCGAATGCACAAGGTTTGGTTGCTGTTCGATCCGCGGCGCACGCTGGTGGCCCTGTTCACCTTCCTCTTCATCCTGGCGCTGCTGATCCACTTCATCCTGCTCTCGACCGACCGGTTCAACTGGCTGGACGGCCCAAGGAACAACAAGGCGGCCGAGAACACCATCACGCTCGCCCTGCCGCAGATGCCGGCCTGATCACCGGCCCGGACCGCGGCGCGCGAGGGCCGCGGTCACCTCTTCCCTCCCGTTCTCCGGCCTGACTGAGGAGCAGCCGCCATGGCGATGCTGAGCTTCGAGCGTAAATACAGGGTCCGCGGCGGCACTCTGCTCGGCGGCGACCTGTTCGACTTCTGGGTCGGGCCGTTCTTCGTCGGCTTCTTCGGCGTCGTCGGGATGTTCTTCACGGTGCTGGGCACCGCGCTCGTCATCTATGGCGCGGCGATCGGGCCGACCTGGAACGTCTGGCAGATCAATATCGCGCCGCCGGACATCAGCTACGGGCTGAGGCTCGCGCCTCTGAAGGAGGGCGGTCTCTGGCAGATCATCACCATGTGCGCGCTCGGCTCGTTCGTCTCGTGGATGTTGCGCGAGGTCGAGATCTGCCGGAAGCTCGGCATCGGCTACCATGTGCCCGCGGCGTTCGGCATGGCGATCTTCGCCTACTTCACGCTGGAGGTGATCCGACCGTTCCTGATGGGCGCCTGGGGCTACGGCTTCCCGTACGGCATCCTCAGCCACCTCGATTGGGTGTCCAACACCGGATACCAGTATCTCCACTTCCACTATAATCCGGCGCATATGCTCGCCGTGACGTTCTTCTTCACGACCACGCTCGCGCTGGCGATGCACGGCGGCCTGATTCTCTCGGCGACCAATCCGCGGAAGGGCCAGACCGTGAAGACGCCCGAGCACGAGGACACGTTCTTCCGCGACACGATCGGCTACTCGATCGGCACGCTGGGCGTGCATCGCCTCGGCCTGTTCCTGGCCCTGTCGGCGGGGTTCTGGAGCGCGGTCTGCATCGTGATCAGCGGGCCGTTCTGGACGCAGGGCTGGCCGCAATGGTGGGGCTGGTGGCTGAACCTCCCGGTCTGGCGATGACCGGCGGAACGCCGCCACGACAACAGCAGTAACGCGGACCGCCGCCGCCACATGCGCGGCACTCCGGGGGAGGGCAGGCCATGGCCTATTACCAGAACATCTTCACGCAAGTTCAGGTGCGCCCGCTGAAGCCCGAGCACGGCGTGCCGGTGGCGGTCGACGACCGGGTCGGCAAGCCGTTCAACAGCTACCTGTTCGGGCTCATCGGCAACAGCCAGGTCGGCCCGATCTACATCGGCTACATCGCGGCTCTGTCGATCATCTGCGGGCTGATCGCCTTCGAGATCATCGGCCTCAACATGTGGGCCTCGGTGAACTGGGATCCCGTCCAGTTCGTGCGGCAATTGCCCTGGCTCGCGCTGGAACCGCCGCTGCCCAAGTACGGTCTCCGCGTGCTGCCGCCGCTCAACGAGGGCGGCTGGTGGCTGATCGCCGGCTTCTTCCTCACCGCGTCGATCCTGCTCTGGTGGGTCCATCTCTACCGGCGGGCGAAGGCCCTCGGTCTCGGCACCCATGTGCCGTGGGCCTTCGCGTCGGCGATCTGGCTCTACCTCGTCCTCGGCTTCATCCGGCCGCTGCTGATGGGCTCGTGGTCGGAGGCCGTGCCTTTCGGGATCTTCCCGCACCTCGATTGGACCGCGGCGTTCTCGCTCCGATACGGCAACCTGTTCTACAACCCGTTCCACATGCTCTCGATCACGTTCCTCTACGGATCGACGCTGCTGTTCGCGATGCACGGGGGCACGATCCTGGCCTGCTCGCGCTACGGCGCCGAGCGCGAGATCGATCAGATCGTCGACCGCGGCACCGCCACAGAGCGCGCCGCCCTGTTCTGGCGCTGGACCATGGGCTTCAACGCCACGATGGAGTCGATCCATCGCTGGGCGTGGTGGTTCGCGGTGCTGACCACGCTCACCGGCGGCATTGGCATCCTGCTCACCGGCACCGTGGTCGACAACTGGTACCTCTGGGCCGTCAAGCACCACGTCGCCCCCAATTATCCGCAGGTCTACGGCCCGATCGTGGATCCCGCCCATCTCGCACCCGGCCCGAGGCCGTGAGGAGGCCGTCATGAAGACAGTTCTGGCGGTCGTCGGCGGTGCGCTGGCGCTGTTCCTCACCATCGCGATGTTCGGCGGTGCGGGCTGGACCCATCCGCCGATGGCGGTCAAGCAGACCGGCTTCCGCGGTACCGCGATGGATCTGATTCGGACCCGGGCCGGCAACGAGGCGCTGGCCGAGGCCAACCGGGCGCCGGCCCCGGCCGATCCCGCCGAACCGGGCGGCGAGAAGGCTTCGGCCGTCTACGAGAACGTGCAGGTGCTGGGCGATCTCTCGGCCGAGCAGTTCAACCGGATCATGGTGTCGATCACCGAATGGGTGGCACCGCAGCAGGGCTGCACCTACTGCCACAGCACCGAGAACATGGCCTCCGACGAGCTTTACCAGAAGCGCGTCGCCCGCCGCATGTTCCAGATGACCCAGTACATCAACTCGTCCTGGAAGGAGAACCACGTCCACGAGGCGGGCGTGACCTGCTACACCTGTCACCGGGGCAATCCGGTGCCCGCAAATATCTGGTTCGACCATCCGATCCAGGGCGCCGGGCGGTTCATCCCGCGCAACAACAGCCAGAACCTCGCCTCGCCACAAGTCGGCAACACCTCGCTGCCCTACGACGTCTACCAGGCCTTCTATCAGCACAAGGAGACATCGGAGGACGCGATCCGGGTCAACGCCACCACGGCGCTGCCGGAATCCAAGGGCAAGCCGATCCAGGACGCCGAGAAGACCTTCGGCCTCATGATCAGCATGTCGCAGTCGCTCGGCGTGAACTGCACCTTCTGCCACAACACCCGCTCGGTGGCGCAGTGGGATACGAGCACGCCCAATCGCGTCCATGCCTGGTACGGCATCCGCATGGTCCGGGACCTCAACCAGGACTACATGACGCCGCTCACCTCGACCTTCCCGCGCAACCGGCTCGGTGCGCTTGGGGACGCGCCGAAGATCTATTGCGCGACTTGCCACAACGGCGCCAACAAGCCGCTGAACGGCGCGAAGGTGATCGAGCCCTATCCCGAGCTGGCACATCCGACGATCGCGGTGAACCTGCCGAACGGCGAGGCCAAGGATCCGATCCCCGGGACGCAGACGCCACCACCCGTCCCGACGAAGCCTTGATCTGAGCAGCGGCGGAGCCACCAGCTCCGCCGCCTGCAAGCCACAGGGAACCTCCATCGGGTAGAGGCGTCGATAGCGACGGTTAAGCTCTGCCTGAGGAGGCGCCCGTGACGATCACTATCTCCAACCTCCAGCCGCTGATCGCGATCCTGGCCGGGATCCTGATCCTGGTGATGCCGCGGCTCCTCAACTACATCGTGGCGATCTACCTGATCGTCATCGGCGTAATCGGTCTCGGAATCATACACTGAGCTGCGGCGCACCCGGGCGGGGGCGCCACGCCTGACAGACCGGCAACGCCGTCAGCCGCGTGCGCACAACGCCATCATGCGTTCATCTTGCGTTGCGCTGCGGGATGGTCCAACCCCGCCCATCAGCTCGGCCAAAGCCGAGCATCAGAGATGGACGGGATCGACATGGCGACCGGCAGCGCGAAGTGGGTCTATGCCTTCGGCGACGGCAAGGCGGAGGGCAAGTCGCAGATGCGCGACCTGCTCGGCGGCAAGGGCGCCAACCTCGCCGAGATGTCCAACCTCGGCCTGCCGGTCCCCCCCGGCTTCACCATCACCACCGAAGTCTGCACCTACTATTACGATCACGGCAAGGCCTTCCCGCCGGAACTGAGGGATCAGGTCGCCGCCGCGCTCGCACAGGTCGGCGCGCTGACGGGCCGCAAATTCGGCGACAGCACCAACCCGCTCCTCGTCTCGGTTCGCTCGGGCGCCCGCGCCTCGATGCCCGGCATGATGGATACGGTGCTGAATCTCGGCCTCAACGACGAGACCGTGCTGGCGCTGGCCAAGGAGGCCGACGACGAGCGCTTCGCCTACGATTCGTACCGCCGCTTCATCACCATGTACTCGAACGTGGTCTTGGGCGTGGAGCACCACGCGTTTGAGGAGGCACTGGAGCAGTACAAGGAAGGCAAGGGCTACGATCTCGACACCGAACTCGGAGCCGCGGACTGGAAGACCTTGATCCAGACCTACAAGAAAATCGTACGCGAGGAGCACGGCTCGGACTTCCCGCAGGGGGCCGACGATCAGCTCTGGGGCGCGATCGGCGCGGTGTTCGATTCGTGGATGATTCCGCGCGCCAAGAAATATCGTGAGCTGAACAACATCCCGGAGAGCTGGGGCACGGCCGTCAACGTCCAGGCGATGGTGTTCGGCAACATGGGTGACACCTCGGCCACCGGCGTCGCCTTCACCCGCAACCCGTCGACCGGCGAGAAGGCGCTCTACGGCGAGTTCCTGATCAACGCGCAGGGTGAGGACGTGGTGGCGGGTATCCGCACCCCGCAGAACATCACCGAGAAGGCCCGAATCGAGGCCGAGAGCGACAAGCCTTCCATGGAGAAGGCCATGCCCGAGAGCTTCGCGGAGCTGACCCGGATCTACGGGATCCTGGAGTCGCATTACCGCGACATGCAGGACATGGAATTCACCATCGAGAAGGGCAAGCTCTGGATGCTCCAGACCCGCAACGGCAAGCGCACGGCCAAGGCCGCCCTGCGCATCGCCGTTGATCTGGCGGGGGAGGGGCTCATCTCCCGCGAGGAGGCCATCGGCCGCGTCGAGCCGGGCGCGCTCGACCAGCTCCTGCATCCGACCATCGACCCGAAGGCCGACCGCAAGGTCATCGCCTCCGGCCTGCCGGCCTCTCCGGGCGCTGCCACGGGCGAGATCGTGTTCAACTCCGAGGACGCGGAGGCCCATCGCAAGGCCGAGCGCAAGTGCATCCTCGTGCGCATCGAGACCTCGCCCGAGGACATCCACGGCATGCACGCCGCCGAGGGCATCCTGACCACCCGCGGCGGCATGACCAGCCACGCGGCTGTGGTGGCCCGCGGCATGGGCAAGCCCTGCGTTTCGGGCGTGGGGTCGATCCGAATCGACTACAAGGCGCAGACCCTGACGGTCGGCGGCGTCACGCTGAAGGCCGGCGACAAGATCACGATCGATGGCTCGACCGGCCAAGTGATCCAGGGCGAAGTGAAGATGCTGGAGCCCGAGCTGTCGGGCGACTTCGCCACCCTGATGGAGTGGGCCGACGCGTTCCGGGGCATGAAGGTCCGGGCGAACGCCGACACGCCGACCGATGCGCGGACCGCGCGCAACTTCGGCGCCGAGGGAATCGGCCTCTGCCGCACCGAACACATGTTCTTCGAGGGCGACCGCATCATCGCGGTGCGCGAGATGATCCTGGCCGACGACGCCGAGGGTCGCCGGGCGGCGCTGGCGAAGATCCTGCCCTACCAGCGGCAGGACTTCCTGGAGCTGTTCACGATCATGTCGGGCCTGCCGGTGACGATCCGCCTGCTCGACCCGCCGCTGCACGAGTTCCTGCCGCATACCGACGCCGAGGTGGCCGAGGTCGTGAAGGCCACGGGCGTCGCTGAGGAGAAGATCCGGCACCGGATGCGTGAGCTGTCCGAGCACAACCCGATGCTCGGCTTCCGCGGCTGCCGCCTCGCCATCGCCTTCCCGGAGATCGCCGAGATGCAGGCCCGGGCGATCTTCGAGGCCGCCGTGCAGGCCGCCGCCGATACCGGCAGCCCGGTCACACCCGAAGTGATGGTGCCGCTGGTCTTCACCCGCGCCGAGTTCGACATCGTGAAGGCCAGCATCGACGCCATGGCGAAGGCCGTGTCGGAGGAGAAGGGCGCGACCCTGGACTATCAGGTCGGCACCATGATCGAGCTGCCGCGGGCGGCCCTCAAGGCCGGTGAGATCGCAGAGACCGCCGAATTCTTCTCCTTCGGCACCAACGACCTGACGCAGACCGCGCTCGGCATCTCCCGCGACGACGCCGCGACCTTCCTGGGGCCCTATACCCAGAAGGGGATCCTACCGGCCGACCCGTTCATCACCATCGACCAGGAGGGTGTGGGCGAGCTCGTGCGCATCGGCGTCGAGCGGGGCCGCAAGACGCGGCCGAATATCAAGCTCGGCATCTGCGGCGAGCACGGCGGCGATCCGGCGTCGGTCGGGTTCTGCCAGGAGGTGGGGCTCGATTACGTGTCCTGCTCGCCCTACCGCGTACCGATCGCGCGCCTTGCCGCAGCCCAGGCGTCGCTGGGCAAGGTGTCGGGCAAGGAAGGCTGAGGGCACCTCACGCCGGGAGGGCGCTCGGCAGCGCCCTCCCATCGGAGCTTAACCACCACCTCGACTTGTCGTTGAAAAACATCGCAACACGGCTGAACTCGACTCCGGACGGCACGTTGACCTGTTGAGCCGACGGGTCGTGCGTGCCTAAGTCCGATCCCCGGCGGGTCCAATTCAACCCGTCAGCATCACCGGCCATGATACAGCCTGATCCCGTGCCGCTCTGCCTCAGCCAGACGCCAGCCGCTGTGGTCGCGCCGCGCGTTGCATTGCGCGCCTATCTGGCACTGGTCGCTGCATGCGGCGGCCTGTTAACCGGCGGCATGCTCATGATGTCCGTTGTATCGAACAGCGGTGCCGAGGCCGAGCGCATCGCCTTAACGCAGGATGACAGCTATGCGGCCACGCTGGTCGCGGCTTTGAGCGTCGATTTCGCGAAGCCGCTGCGCTGACGAAGCGCTTTCCTAGAGGCCGACACTTCACTTGCCGCGAGGGTCGTCTCAGCGTCCGCCCGTTGGCCGTTCCGCGGATCGTGTGAACCGAGCCGCCGTGAGGTCGTCACCCGGGCTGCGGGTGCTGAACCGCGTCGTTGTGCGCTCCGGAGCCGCGGCGACAACGGCATCGGGGGCCGCGTCGCGAAGCCGGGTGGCGGCGATTCGAACCGGAACACTTCGGCCCGCCGGCGCCGCTACGGGGCCGGCAGAGACTGCCTCGAACAGGGCTCGCAATTGCACTTTGGAATCCGCATCCGGAGCAATCAGCGCCCGGATCCGCGTTTGCGCGTTTGGACTGGCCGGGGCACGGATCTCCGCCGCAGCGGGAAGGTTGGCCATGCCTCCGCTTAACGCTGCGAATTGGACCGGGCGCGGTGGCGGCAGCGGCATGGTCAGGGCCGCCATGACGGCGGCAAGATCGGAAGGTCGCCGCGGCGGCAGCGGTGCGATGACGGCAGCGATGGCCGCCTCGGCCGTCGGCACCGGGCCTGGGGCTGTGAGCAGTGCCTTCGCGTCCGCGGCCTTGCCGGCGGGCGCCTTCGCCAACTCGCGTTGGACGAGGGAGCCCCGCAGGGCATCGTCTGCCGCCGGGGCGGCGTAGGCGAGGGCGGTACGCGTCCCGATCGAATCCTGCGGGTCGGCGCTCGCCACAGCGACGACGGGCACCCGGCGGTTCTTCGACGCCACGGGTTCCGGCGACGGCGCGGGAGCCGGCTCGGATTTGCCGCCGCCGAACAGACTCGCCAGGAAGCCGAAAAGGCCTGGCCCGTCCTCCTCCTCGCCACCGGCCATCTGGGTGGTGATACCGGCCACCGTCCCACCGCGGGCCAGGATCTCGGCCTTGGCCTCTTCGTAGCGCGGGAACGGCCGATTGTCGCTCGGCAGGAGGACGGTCTTGCCGTCCGGGAAGAGGCGGGCGAGCTGGTCGTGGGTCATGCGCGGCCACATCCGGACCGAGCCGACATCGAGGTGGATGAAGGGCGTCCCCGCATGCGGGTACCAGCCGACACCACCGCGCTGCATCCGGAGCCCGACCTCGCGGATCCGGTCGATCGGCACGTCCGGCAGGTAGAAGTCCATCGCCTTGCCGAGCATGTGTTGGCTGTATTCAGCGACCATCTTCGAGCGGCGGCGCAGCATCGCGTTGGTGCCGGGCGAGCGGTACGCCGAGACGATGTGGATCGCCTGTCCCGAGCCGACCTGCCGATAGGCTTCCCACACCGTGTCGAACAGGCGCGGATCCATCTTGGTCGGCTCGTTGATGCGCCAGTCGCGCAGGAGCCAGTTCAGTTGGTCGAGGGCCGCGCGGTCGTAGCGTCCGTCGCGCTTGAACGTGATGGTCGCGCTTTCTTGCGTGTGCGTGTGGAAGATCGTCAGGGAGCGGGTGTCGCCGTTGGCGACCGCGTTCTCGGTCTCGGCCGTCCCGGCCACGAGACCGACGACGACGCCCGATACGGCGAGGGCGAGCCTCCGCAGGGTGGGACGAAGATCCAGCACGGAAATCCTGATCCTCTTCCGCTCGCCAAAGCCAATGCTCATCGGCTTGGCCGTCGACGGAAACGGCTAAGGCTGGACCATGGCGAAATCGTGCTCGGATGTGCGGCTGCGCACGCGAAAGTTGCGAACGTCGACGGCGCCCGCCCGCCGTCTTACCAGTAGCTTCGGGGCGTCGTTTGTTGCGGCGCCGGAGTCCACAGGCCGGGCTCGCCGTATTCGGGGGATTCGTCGATCCGCGCGGCGCGGCGGAGGTGCCGCCGCGGGGGTTCGGCCTCCTCGTAGCGTCCGGTCGGCCATTCGCCGGCGACGTGACGTTGCGTCGAGCGCCTTTGTGCGCTGCGGGGCTGGGTCGGCATGCTCTCGGCCTTGCGCCGAGGCGCCTCGTCCGGCAGCCGGGCGATCGCCGGGCCGCTGCCGCCCGGTAGTCCGAGGGCAGCGCGCATCGGGGCGTCGTAGCCGTAGAGATCGGGCAGGGTGCGGTAGACGCCGCTATCGTCGACATAGGCGGTGAAGTAGGCGAGGTGGACTGGCAGCTTCTCGGGCAGCCGGAGCGTGCGCTCGCCCTTGCCGATCAGCTTCTTCAAGCGCTCCGCTGACCAGTCCGGCAGCACCACGTCGGCTAGGCGGAACGGGTCGTCAACGCGCACGCAGCCGTGGCTGAAATCGCGCTTCGCGGCGGAGAACAGCGAGCGGTTGGGCGTGTCGTGCAAGTAGACCGCGTGCTGGTTCGGGAACATGAACTTGATGAAGCCCAAGGCATTGCGCTCCCCTGGGGGCTGGCGCAGCGAGATGTGGCCGCCGTGCCGGACGACCTCGTAGCCGCCCCAGGTCTTGCCGCTGTAGCCTGCGAGTTTCGGCGCCATGGTCTTCAGGATCGACGGCGGCACGTACCAGGACGGATTGACGACCGCGTATTCCATCAGCCCCGAGAAGAGCGGGGTACGCGAATCCGGCTTGCCGACGATCACCCGCGCCTCGTCGCGCAGGGTGCCGCCTCGATAGGCGCGTAGGCGGTACTCTGGCACGTTCACGAGGATGTAGTCGGGGCCAAGATCTCCGGGCAGCCAGCGCCACCGCTCCATGTTGACGATCAGCTCCGCCTCGCCGCCGGTGGGGCGGGCGGTACGCCCGGCCTCGGCGAGCGCCAGGACGGTCTGGACGTTCAGGATCCCGGTGGCGGGTAGCCCGCGACCGCGCTGGAACTTGGATACGGCGTCGGCGACCACGGAATCGTAGGTCTCCGGCTCGCCAGGGCCCTGATCGAAGGTCCCGGCCGGGCGGCTCTCCAGGCCGAAATGCGCCCTCAGCAGCGGGACACGGACATCGCGCATGCCCAAACGCAGGGCCGGCCCGGAGGGCAGGCGCAACGGCTTGACCGCCGCAGGCGCGGGCCCGCGCAACGCCGCCAGCCGGTTCTTGAGGGCAAGATAGCCAGGTGTCGCCGGGTTGTAGGCCTGTAGGACGTCGCCGGCCTTGGCACCGGCCTCGGCGAGCTTGGACAACACTTCGTTGCCCGCTGGAAGATCGAGGTGCGGGGTGATCAGACGGGAGATCGAGGCAAGGTTAACCCGCCCGCCCCGCGCGTCGCGGGCGTAGAGCACCGCTGCCGCGGACAGGCGCAGATCGGCATCCGCCACCGCCTTCTCGTCCGGCTTCTCGGCAAGGCTCGGGATCGTGTAGGCCCGGGCATCAAGCCCATCCTCCCCGGCGGCTGACAACCGAGCGGTGACCGCCTTCGCCGTCTCGGTCCAAAGCCCCTCGGCGATCCAGAGAGGCTTGCCGGCGCGGGCCTCGTAGAAGGTGCGGATCGCGTCGCGGTCCTTGGAGGTCAGACGCAGCAGGAGCGGCGCCTGGTCGGCGAGGCGCGCGATCAGGGCAGCGCCAAGGGGATCGGTCGGGGCGACGGGCGCGGTTGCCGCGGGCGCCGGCTCTGGGGCCGGCGCATCGGGCTTGTAGTCTGGCAGCGTGGCCGGTTCCGGCACAGGCACTGCCGGTTGCGTCGGGCTGGGCGTCGCCGCCGGTGTCGTGGTGCTGAGCGCAGCCGTATCGGCGCCGGTCGCGGCGGCCGAGGCCAGCGTACCGGTCAACAGGGCGGCCAGCGCCATGAGGCTTGAGCGCGGGACGCGCATCGTGAACTCCCGGAGCGTTGGCGGCAGAACCGCACGCGTGGATTGTGATTATCCGCCCAAGCGTGGCGTTGGGCAACCGCAGTATTCGCAAGTGGAAGACGTCTTATGCCGATGCGAACTTGTTTCGATGCTGCTAGATGCCGCCACGATCTCGGAATATATTGAACTCGCGTACCGGATCGGCAGCCTTCCAGGGTTTGCCGAGCCGGCACCTGCACGGTGTGGTAGCGCACCCGGCGACGGGTTAGGCGGCATCCTCCGCCTTGTCGTCGCCTTCAAGGCCGAGATCCTTGAGCTTGCGATAGAGCGTCGAGCGGCCGATCCCGAGGCGGCGCGACACCTCCGACATGCGCTGACGGTAGAACTGCAGCGCGTAGCGGATGATCTCAGCTTCCAGCACGTCCATCGGCTTCATCTCGCCGGTTTCCTCGGCGACCAGCGACAGGGTGTGCGGATCGCGCACCTCGACCCGAACGATCTCGCGGACCGGCTCCGGAGCATAGGTGGGCATCAGCGGCTGGCTGGGCGCGGCGGGGATTCGAACATCGAAGCCCTCGACCTGCGCGGCGATTTGCGGGAACTCGGCAACCGTCAATTCGTCGCCGTCAGCGAGCACCACGGCGCGGAACAGGGCATTCTCCAGCTGGCGGACATTCCCTGGCCAGGGGTAGCGGGTCAGCAGTGCCATCGCCTCCGGCGTGATTGCCCGAACCCGCTTACCCTCCTCGGCGGAGAAGCGCGCGCAGAACGACCGGACGAGGTCGGCAATATCCTCCCGGCGCGCCCGAAGCGGCGGCAGGGTCATCGGAAAGACGTTGAGGCGGTAGTACAGGTCTTCGCGGAACTTGCCCTGCTTCACGAGGTCGAGGAGCGAGCGGTTGGTCGCCGAGACGAGGCGAATATCGACCCGCACCGGGCGTTTAGCGCCGACCGGATCAACCTCGCCCTCCTGAAGCGCGCGCAGCAGCTTGACCTGCGCATCGAGGGGCAGTTCACCGATTTCGTCGAGGAACAGCGTGCCGCCCGAGGCCTCCACGAACTTGCCGGCATGCTTCTCGGTGGCGCCCGTGAACGCCCCCTTCTCGTGGCCGAACAGGGTCGATTCCACGAGGTTCTCGGGGATCGCCCCGCAATTGACGGTCACGAACGGCTTGCCGCGCCGGTCGCCCGACCCCTGGATCGCCCGCGCCAGCACCTCCTTGCCGACGCCGGATTCGCCCTCGATCAGCACCGGAATGTTGGACTTCGCCGCCCGCTCGGCGAGCCGGATGACCCGCTCCATGTCGGGGCTCTTCGAGGTCAGGTCCTTGAAGGTCAGGGCGCCGGAGGCGCGGCGGCGCATGCGGCGCACCTCCTCCTCGAGGGTATCGACCCGCAGAGCGTTCTTGATCGAGACCTGCAGCCGCTCGGCGCCCGCGGGCTTGACCACGAAGTCGACCGCGCCGGCCCGCATGGCCGAGACCACCGCGTCGATCGATCCGTTGGAGGTCTGCACGATTACCGGGGTGGCGAGCCCGCTCTTGCGCATCTCGGCCAGTACGCCGAGCCCGTCGAGCCCTGGCATCACGAGATCGAGCAGAACCACGTCCGCGCCCTCTGTCTTCAACAGAGCGAGGGCGTCCGCGCCGGTCTCCGCAACGCGGGCTTCGAATCCGAACCGACGCACCGCCGCCTCGGCGAGGCGCCGCTGAACCGGGTCGTCGTCCACGATGAGCACAGTGGTGGACATGGCGGCTCCCTGAGCGGCGCGCCGAGATCGTGTCGACACTCGGGATCGATTCCGGGCGCAGGTTTCGATTCGGCGGCTGTTTCGTTTCGAACCGCAGGGTGACCCAGAGACGTAAAGTGCCGCTTAACGACGTTTGCGCCGTGCGGTGGGAAATTGCCCGGCCCCCTCGCAAACGGGACGCGTTGAACGCGTGGCGGACCACTCGATATCAGGGTACGGAGCCGCCAACCCGTGAAAGGAACGCACCACATGATGCCGAGCCACACCGCCTCGCCGGTGACCGTTCGCCTGCCGGAAGGCGTGAGCGCCGCGCGCGCCGCCGCGAAGGCAGCCGACCTCGGCCATCTCCCAGAATGGGACCTCTCGGATCTCTATGCCGGCCTCGACGATCCGAACTTCGCGGCCGACATGGCCCGCGCGGAGGAGGAGTGCCGCCGCTTCTCGGAGACCTATGCTGGGCGCATCGGAGAGATCGCCGGGCGCGCGGACGCCTCCTCGGGCCTTGCCGAGGCCGTGCGGGCCTATGAGGGGATCGAGGACCTCCTCGGTAAGCTGATGTCCTTCGCTGGCCTCGTGTATTCCGGCGATACGACGGACGAGGCACGGGCGAAATTCTACGGCGACACCCGCGAGCGCCTGACCAGCGCTTCGGCCGATCTGCTGTTCTTTGCCCTCGAGCTGAACCGGGTCGAGAACGGGGTCATGAACGCCGCGATGGAGGCGGGTCCGCTCGCTCATTACGCCCCCTGGATCGAGGATCTGCGGCGGGAGAAGCCGCACCAGCTCGATGACCGCACCGAGAAGCTGTTCCTGGAGAAGTCCGTCACATCCAACGCCGCCTGGGATCGGCTGTTCAACGAGACCATCGCATCCCTGCGCTTCACGGTGCAGGGCGAGGAGTTGCCGCTCGAGCCGACCCTCAACAAGCTTCAGGATCCGGATGGGACCGTCCGCAAGGAGGCCGCGGGCGCGGTCAGCACCGTGCTGCGCGGGCATCTGCGCGTGTTCACGCTGATCACCAACACCTTGGCGAAGGACAAGGAGATCTCGGATCGCTGGCGTGGCTTCAAGGACGTGGCCGACGCGCGCCACCTCGCCAACCGGGTCGAGCCCGAGGTGGTGGAGGCCCTGGTCGATGCCGTGCGGGCGGCCTATCCGCGCCTGTCGCACCGCTATTACAAGCTGAAGGCCAAGTGGTTCGGTCAGGAGGCGCTGCCCTATTGGGACCGCAACGCGCCGCTGCCGAAGGTGGAGCAGCGCACGATCCCCTGGTCCGAGGCACGCGACACGGTGCTTTCGGCCTATGACGCGTTCTCGCCGAAGATGGCGGGGATTGCCCGGCGCTTCTTCGATGATCGCTGGATCGATGCGCCGACCCGGCCCGGCAAGGCGCCCGGCGCCTTCGCGCACCCGACCGTGCCGTCCGTTCACCCCTACGTGCTGGTGAACTATCAGGGCAAGCCACGGGATGTGATGACGCTCGCCCACGAATTGGGCCACGGCGTCCACCAAGTGCTGGCCGGTCCGAACGGCGCGCTGATGGCGCCCACGCCCCTGACGCTGGCCGAGACGGCAAGCGTGTTCGGCGAGATGCTGACCTTCCGCAAGCTGCTCGGCGCCACGACCGACACAACCCAGCGCCGGGCCATGCTCGCCGCCAAGGTCGAGGACATGATCAACACGGTGGTGCGCCAGATCGCCTTCTACTCATTCGAACGGAAGGTGCACCTCGCCCGCGCCAAGGGCGAGCTGACCACCGACCAGATCAACGCCCTGTGGCTGTCGGTGCAGGCGGAATCACTCGGCCCGGCCATCACGTTGGATGCGGGGTACGAGCCCTTCTGGGCCTACATCCCGCACTTCATCCACTCGCCCTTCTACGTCTACGCCTACGCCTTCGGTGATTGCCTCGTAAACTCGCTCTACGGGGTCTACGCCCAGGCGGAGGATGGCTTCGTAGACCGGTACTTCGCGCTGCTCTCGGCCGGGGGTTCGAAACCATACGGCGAGCTGCTGGCGCCATTCGGCCTCGACGCGAAGGATCCGGGCTTCTGGCAGATCGGTCTCGGCATGATCGAGGGCATGATCGTGGAGCTGGAGGGGATGGAGGCGGAAGCCTGAACGGGTAGCGTCCCGTTCGCGACGCTCGGTGTCGTACGGATCGTATGACACCGCGGAGGCAATCATGAAGCGGGCGGTAACGCGGATCGGAAACGCCACCGGTCTGATTCTGCCCGAGGCGTTACGCAGCCGCTTGAACCTGCAGCGGGGACAATGGCTGCGCACCACCGAGCTGCCGGTTCTCCGGCTGAATGGCGTGCGCTTCCTGTCCGATCAGGCACAGGCGATCGCTGCCATCGTCGGCCTCGCCCGTTGGATCCGGCAGAGCTGGCCGGCCTGATCACCCGCGGCGCAGGGACCCATGCCCCTGGTGCATCGCCAAGCGCGGCATATCTGCAAACTCACAGCAGACAAGCAGTGCGAGAGATGGCCGAGACCGATCGCGAAGCCAACCGCTTCTCCGCCCGCGCGGGGCGTTATGCCAGCGTGGGGGCCAATGTCGGGGGTGTGGCCGCCCGCATGGCCATGTCCCGCCTGTTCGGCAAGGACGGTACCACCAACGCTGCCGCCCTGGCGCAGGCGCTTGGCGGCCTCAAAGGTCCGATCATGAAGGTGGCCCAGTTGCTGGCCACCGTGCCGGACCTGCTGCCCCCGGAATACGCCGCCGAGTTGCAGAAGCTGCAGGCGGATGCGCCGCCCATGGGCGCAGCCTTCGTCCGGCGGCGGATGCAGTCCGAGCTTGGGGCGGGGTGGCAGGCGCGGTTCGGCAGCTTCGACCTGAAGCCCGCCGCCGCCGCCTCGCTCGGTCAGGTGCACCGCGCCACGTCCAAATCCGGCGAGCGGCTGGCGTGCAAGCTCCAGTATCCGGACATGCAATCGGCCGTCGAGGCGGATCTCAAGCAATTGGAAGTCGCCTTCGCGCTCCATCGCCGGATGAACTCCTGGCTCGATACGCGGGAGATCGCCAAGGAGATCGGCGCGCGGGTCCGCGAGGAACTCGACTATGAGCGCGAGGCCAAACACGCCGCGCTATACGGCGCAGTGCTCAAGGACATCGCGGCGGTGCGGGTACCCCGCGTCTACCCCGACCTGTCGACGAAACGCCTGCTGACGCTCGGCTGGCTCGATGGCGACAGGATCCTGAGCTTCGCCGAGGAGCCGGTCGAGATCCGCAACCGCATCGCCCAGGCGATGTTCAAGGCGTGGTGGCATCCGTTCAGCCGAGCCGCAGTGATTCACGGAGACCCGCATCTCGGCAATTACACGGTCTTCTCGGAGAACGGAGAGGCGGCCGGTATCAACCTGCTGGATTACGGCTGCGTGCGCATCTTCCATCCGCGATTCGTCGGCGGCGTAGTGGATCTCTACCGCGGTCTCCTTGAGAACGACGACGCCCGGATCGTCCACGCCTACGAGGTTTGGGGCTTCAAGGACTTGGATAAGGAGAAGATTGAGATCCTGAACATCTGGGCACGGTTCATCTACGGCCCGCTTCTCGAGGATCGGACCCGTACCGTCGCCGACGGGGTGAAGCCGGGCGAATACGGCCGCCGTCAGGCCTTTCAGGTTCATCAGGCGCTCAAGGAGCGCGGCCCCGTCACAGTCCCGCAGGAATTCGTCTTCATGGATCGGGCCGCCGTCGGACTCGGCGCCGTGTTTCTCCACCTTAAGTCGGAGCTGAACTACCACCGGTTGTTCGAGGCGGAGATCGAGCACTTCTCCCTCGACAAGCTGATGGCGCGGCAGGGCCAAGCGTTGACCGAGGCCGGGCTTCCGAAGCCGATCTAAGATTGCCGGACCGCCGCGGAGCCGGTGATCAATTGCGTGCGTCCGATTGCGGCAGATAAACGCTTGAGCTACATCCCACCGTGACCGCAAGAAGTCGCGTCTTAGGGAATGAGCGCACGATGGCTGAGAGTGATACGGTGGCCGGGCACACCTACAGCCCGGCGATGGACGCTAAAACCCACGAGCAGACCTATCGCGGCTTCGTCCGCTTCGTCGAGATTGGCACCGGCGTCGTCATCTGCTGGGTTCTGGCCCTGGCCATTGGCGGTATCCGTGAGGCGTGGCTCCTGGCGATTCTGAGCGTGATCGCGTCGGGTGCGGCGGGAGCCGTCGGCGCCCTTGCCCCGGCCGTGGGCTGGCGCGGCCCCCTGGTGGTCGGCATCCTGCTGCTTCTGTACCTCTTCTTCGCCTGAGAACGTCGGGTCGGCCCCGCGGCCGGCCATGCTCTGCGATCGTCTGGCCCTGCCTCACAGCGCGGACGGGATAAGCGCGGGCAGCGATTAAATTGGGCTCAAGTTACATTCCATACAATTTTATCACTGTATCCGGAGCTCTCGTCTCGTAAAGCTGCGCAGCTTCGCGCATTCGAGGGGCCGAGCTTCTCCAAGGGGAATCCGCGCATGCGCATTGCTGTGCTGTCCGAGACGGACTCCGCGGAACCACGCGTTGCCGCGGTTCCCGAAACGGTCAAGAAATTCAAGGCGCTCGGCGCCGATGTGGTTGTGCAGTCCGGTGCCGGCACACGGGCCGGCTTTCTCGATGATGAGTACGAGGCAGCCGGGGCGACCGTCGCCGGAAGCGCCGCGGATGCAGCGCGCGACGCCGACCTGATCTTGAAGGTTCGGCGCCCGGGCGGCGAGGAGCTGCCCCTGTTCAAGCGTGACGCCACCGTCGTGGCGATCATGGATCCTTACGGCAACGAAGACGCCCTCAGGGCCATGGCGGATGCCGGCGTTGCCGGGTTTGCCATGGAGCTGATGCCGCGCATCACCCGCGCGCAGGTCATGGACGTGCTCTCCTCCCAGGCGAATCTCGCGGGTTACCGCGCGGTCGTCGACGGGGCTGCGGAGTATGGCCGCGCCATGCCGATGATGATGACCGCCGCCGGCACGGTGCCGGCCGCCCGCGTCTTCGTGATGGGTGTCGGCGTCGCCGGTCTCCAGGCCATTGCGACGGCCCGTCGCCTCGGCGCGGTTGTGACCGCCACCGACGTGCGCCCCGCCACGAAGGAGCAGGTCGAATCGCTGGGCGCGAAGTTCGTCGCCGTCGAGGATGACGAGTTCAAGCAGGCTGAGACTGCGGGCGGCTATGCCAAGGAGATGTCGGAAGGCTATCGGGCCAAGCAGGCGGAGCTGGTGAAGGGCCACATCGCCAAGCAGGACATCGTCATCACCACTGCGCTCATCCCCGGTCGACCGGCACCGAAGCTCGTCTCTGAGGAGATGGTGGCTTCGATGAAGCCGGGTTCCGTCCTAGTGGACCTCGCGGTTGAGCGCGGTGGTAACGTCGCCGGTGCGAAGCCCGGCGGGATCGTCACCACCGAGCGCGGCGTCAAGATCGTCGGCCACGTCAACGTCCCGGGGCGTCTCGCCGCGACGGCGTCGAGCCTCTATGCGCGCAACCTCTACGCCTTCGTCGAGACGTTGATCGACAAGGAGTCGAAGGCGCTCGCCATCAACTGGGACGACGAGCTGGTGAAGGCCACGAACCTCACCCGCGGCGGTTCTGTGACCCACGCATCCTTCCAGTCCAAGACCGATGGCGCAGCCTCGGAAGCCGCTTCCGTGGGCTTGGCCAAGTCGGAGGTCAACAAGGCCTCCGGCTCGCCCGCCACGTCGGGCGCGCAGTGAAGCCAGGCCGAGAGGAGTAGCAGAATGGCAACCGTCATCGTCCCTCCCGACCAGGCAGCCGATCAGGCCCGCGTGCTGGCCGACGCAGCCCGCGCTGCTGCTGCGGTCGCACAGAACGCCGCCAATCAGGCTCAGGTCATCGCCGACGGCATGGGCCACGGCCTCAGCGCAGCCACCGGCGGCGCCGTCGATCCGACGGTGTTCCGGCTCGCGATCTTCGTGCTGGCGATCTTCGTCGGCTATTACGTGGTCTGGTCGGTCACACCGGCGCTGCACACGCCGCTCATGTCGGTCACCAACGCGATCTCTTCGGTGATCATCGTCGGCGCGATCCTCGCGGTCGGGGTCCCGCTCATCGAGAAGGGCACGGGTGTCGCCCGGTTCTTCGGCTTCCTCGGCATCGTGCTCGCCAGCGTGAACATCTTCGGGGGCTTCCTCGTCACGCAGCGGATGCTCGGCATGTACAAGAAGAAGGGCTGAGCCGGTGTCTGAGAACGTCTCCTCCCTTCTCTATATCGTCTCCGGCGTCCTGTTCATCATGGCGCTTCGGGGGCTGTCGCACCCCACCACCTCCCGGCAGGGCAACCTGTACGGCATGGTCGGCATGGGGCTCGCCATCGTCACCACCCTGGTCGGGCATCCGCCGGCCGGGTTCGGCGCCTGGATCCTGGTGCTGCTCGGTCTCGGCATCGGCGGCGGCGCCGGTGCCGTCATCGCCAAGCGCGTGTCGATGACCGCGATGCCTCAGCTGGTGGCGGCCTTCCACTCGCTGGTCGGTCTCGCGGCGGTGTTCGTGGCGGCGGGCGCCCTCTACGCGCCGCAGGCCTTCGGCATCATCGAGAACGGCCACTATCACAAGCAGTCGCTGTTCGAGATGGGGCTCGGCGTCGCCATCGGCGCCATCACCTTCACGGGTTCGGTGATCGCCTTCGCCAAGCTCGATGGGCGGATGTCCGGCAAGCCGATCATGCTGCCGCAGCGCCACCTGATCAACGCGCTGCTGGCCGCCGGCCTCGTGCTGCTCCTCGCGCTGTTCATCGGCACCGAGTCGAAGGCCCTGTTCTGGCTGATCATCATCGCCTCGCTGGTGCTGGGCGGCCTGATCATCATCCCGATCGGCGGCGCCGACATGCCGGTGGTCGTGTCGATGCTCAACTCCTACTCGGGTTGGGCGGCAGCCGGCATCGGCTTCACCCTGGGCAACCTTGCGCTTATCATCACCGGATCGCTGGTCGGTTCCTCGGGCGCGATCCTGTCCTACATCATGTGCCACGCGATGAACCGCTCGTTCATCTCGGTGATCCTCGGTGGCTTCGGCGGCGATACCGCCGCGGCCGGCCCGGGTCAGGTCGAGACCCGGCCAGTGAAGCAGGGCTCGGCGGATGATGCGGCCTACATCATGAAGAACGCCGAGCGCGTCATCATCGTCCCGGGCTACGGCATGGCGGTCGCCCAGGCGCAGCACAGCTTGCGCGAGATGGCCGACATGCTGAAAAAGGAGGGCGTCGACGTGAAATACGCCATCCACCCGGTGGCGGGCCGCATGCCGGGCCACATGAACGTGCTGCTCGCCGAGGCGAACGTGCCCTACGACGAGGTGTTCGAGCTGGAGGACATCAACGGCGAATTCCCGCAGGCGGACGTCGCCTTCGTGATCGGCGCCAACGATGTCACCAACCCGGCCGCTAAGACCGACAAGGCCTCGCCGATCTACGGCATGCCGATCCTCGATGTGGAGCGGGCCAAGACCGTGCTGTTCATCAAGCGCGGCATGGGTTCCGGCTACGCGGGCGTCGAGAACGAGGTGTTCTTCCGCGACAACACCATGATGCTGTTCGGAGACGCCAAGAAGGTGGTCGACCAGATCCTGAAGGCGTTCTGACGCTTCGGTGAAGGGACGGGTCGTCGGGGCGGGCAGCAATGCCCGCCCTGTTTCGTTTGTGCTCACCGCGCGACCACGGCAGGTTGTTGCCGCCAAGCCCCGGATTCCGGAAAGCGGCCGGTGTAGGATGTCGGTCGTGTCGTCCGCAGCGCTCCTCGCCGATCCGCCAGCCTTCCTGGGCGTCGTCTCCTCCGTGACCGGACGGCGCTGGCAGGAGCGGTGCGGCGGCGCGGCCGTCCAGAACCGGATCGCCAAGATGGTGCAGGCCCATGGCCTGCCGGAACTGCTGGCCCGGGTCCTCGCCGGCCGAGGGGTCGCCCCGGAGGAAGCGGAGCGTCATCTCGCCCCGCGCCTGCGCGACTTGATGCCCGATCCGGACACGCTGCTCGATATGGACGCGGCCGTCCGCCGCCTTGTGCGGGCTGTCCGCCGTGGCGAGACCGTGGCGATCTTCGGTGATTACGATGTCGATGGGGCCGCGAGTGCCGCCCTGCTGGCCGGCTACCTGCGCGGTCTCGGCATCCGAGCGCCGATCCATATCCCGGACCGGATCACGGAGGGCTACGGGCCCAACGTCGCGGCGATCACCGCCCTGGCGGCCGACGGCGCGACCCTCCTGGTCTGCGTCGATTGCGGGACGAGCGGCCATGCGCCCCTGGAAGAGGCCGAGAAATCCGGGCTGGACGTGATCGTGCTCGATCACCACGCCGCCGCCGAGGTTCTGCCGCCCGCCCGCGCCGTGGTGAATCCGAACCGCCTCGATGACCTCTCCGGGCTCGGCCATCTCTGTGCGGCCGGCGTGGTCTTCCTGACCTTGGTCGCCCTCAACCGCGCCCTGCGCCAAGAGGGGTTCTTCGGGGCGGGCCGCCCCGAGCCGGCCCTCACCGACGCCCTTGACCTCGTGGCCCTCGCCACCGTGGCCGATGTTGTGCCGCTCACGGGCCTCAACCGGGCCTTCGTCAACCAAGGCCTGACGGTGATGCGTCATCGCGGGCGCACCGGCCTGGCTGCGCTGCTCGATGCTGCCTCGCTAAGCGAGCCACCCGAGGCGTGGCATCTCGGCTTCGTTCTTGGGCCTCGCATCAATGCCGGTGGACGCATCGGCGATTCGGGGCTTGGCGCCCGGCTGCTCACCACCGCGGATCCCGACGAGGCCGTCCGCATCGCCGCCGACCTCGATCACCTGAACCGCGAGCGTCAGGCCATCGAGGCGCAGGCTGTGATGGAAGCCGAGGCCGAGATGGACCGGATCGTCACCACCGATCCCACCCGCGCCGTCCTGGTGGCGGCGAGCGCCGCATGGCATCCGGGGGTGGTTGGCTTGATCGCATCGCGGCTGAAGGAACGGTTCAACCGGCCCGCCTTCGCTTTCGCGCTCCGCCCGGATGGCAGCGCAACAGGCTCGGGCCGTTCGATTCCCGGTGCGGATCTCGGCCTTGCGGTCCGCGCCTGCGTCGAGGCAGGCATCGCCACAAAGGGCGGCGGGCACGCGATGGCGGCCGGCGTCACCCTTCAGGCAGACGCCATCTCCCGATTCGAGGCCCACCTCACCACCCTTCTGAAGGCGAGCGTCGCTCTGGCCCGCTCGGCCGATGCGTTGCTGATCGACGGCGGCCTCAGCGCCGGCGGCGCCACCGCCGAGACCGTGCGACTGCTCCAACGGGCGGGCCCGTTTGGACAGGGTGCGCCGGAGCCGATTTTCGCCCTCGGGCGGCATCGGCTGGTGGATGCGGCGGTCGTCGGGTCGAGCCACGTCCGGGCGCGCCTGCGCAGCCGTGATGGTCAGGCCGTCGGCGCGATCTGCTTCCGGGCAGCGGAACGGCCGCTCGGCATCGCCCTCCTGAACGGGATCGGCCGCGACATGCACGTGGCCGGAACGCTGTCCTGTGACCGCTGGCGCGGTGCCGAGCGGGCCCAGCTGCGGATCGTGGATCTGGCGCCAGCCGATCCCTGAGCGTCTGTCAGGCGCCCGCCATCACCAGGGCCCAGAACCGCTTGTAGCGGGTGCCGGGGGCATCCACCCGAGCAATGCCGATCCGGCGGATCTGCGGGAGCAGCATGTTCTTGTTGTGCTCGGGACTCGCCTTCCACCGCGCGAGCACCTGCTCCAGCGTCTCGGAACCCGCACTGAGGTTCTCGGCCGCCCAGGATTTCGCCAGTCCGGCCGAAGCCATGCGCGATGTGAAGCTGCCGCCGATCTCGTGGCTGAGCTGGCCGTGCCGGGCATTGTTGTTGGCCTGGAAAGACGCTGCCTTCACCAACGTGGGATCGACCACGACGGGGCTCAATCCGTGCTGCACGCGGTAAGCCGAGATCGCCGCTGCAGCCGCGACCTCGTCGAGAATCGCCGCATGCGTCGCGTTCTCGACCTCGGGCTCGGGTGTAAGGGTCAGGCCGCCGCAACCGGTGAGGGTGAGCAGCAGCGCGGCGGCGAGGGGGCGGGTGAGATTCGGCACGGTTCAAATCGCGGCGCGATGGAGGTGGGCGGCCTCCCTCCGGCGGGCTTGCGGCGAAAGCGCGGCGGTCGCGATCGAACGGCGCGTGTTTATGGGGGACGTGTCCAGAGTGCCACGGTGATCAGGCCGCCAGCGCGCTGCTCCCGAGCATTGCCGGCGCGAAGGCACGCAGAAGGTCCGGATCAAGATGTCCCTGGTTCTCGACCATGATCGACAGGGCCTCGGCGCTCGTGGCAGGCTGCCGATAGGTCCGCCGTTCCGTCAGGGCCGAGAACACATCGCAGATGCTGACGATGCGGACGAGGTCGGTAATGGCCGCGCCGGAGAGACGGTCCGGGTAGCCCTTGCCGTCGATCCGCTCGTGGTGATGGCGCACGACATCGATCACCTCGGGCTCGAATTCGCCCTGCGCCAGCAGAAGTGCCGCGCCGATCTCCGGGTGCCGCTGCATCAGCCGGAACTCTTCGGGCGTGAGCGGCCCCGGCTTGTTCAGGATCTCGACCGGAATGCGAGACTTGCCAATATCGTGCAGCAGGGCCGCACGGACGAGGCGGGCGAGATCGCTGCGCCCCAGGCCGATCTGCGATCCGAACGTGGCCGCGTGGCCGGCGACGCCGAGCGTATGCTGGTACACCCCGATATCGTGGCGCCAGACCGCCTCAAGCCACGACCCGATCCCGACCTCCGAGACCGCTCTCAGGACCAGCTCGGTCCCCCGGTCGACATCGTCCCGCTGAAGTGTGGCACCCAGGGCGGCACTGTCGAACAGTTCGGCCACGAGCGCGGTCGCGCCGGTTACGATTTCTTGGAGCCGTCGCCGCCGGGTTTCGTCCGAGCGCGTCGCTGCCTCGATCATCGCGAAGGCGTTGGCCAGCACGACCTGGCGCGGACTTGCGGCCGGAAGGTAACGCAGGTGTTGGTTCGTCGGCGCCAGATGCTCACCACGGGTGAGGACGAGCCGCGGCACCGGTTGCCGACCGAAGTTCAGGACCGGCTCGAGCGCCGCGATCCGGTCCGGCGGGATGTCGAGGATGACGAGGTGGGGCCGCACCGCTGGGATCGTCATGCCGGGCGCGAGCGCGCGACAATCCATCACCAGCGCTATAGCCCGCTCGAGCGCCGCGCGCTCCGTTGGCCGATCAGAGATCAGCAGGACAAATGGTTGATCCGAAGATCGTGCTGTCGCGGCGAGGGCCAACACGGTCGCTTCCTCGCCCGTCTGGTCAACTGAGAGTTGACCCTAACGGATAGTTACGAGGAAAGCGTTAAGTCTACGCAGTCGCCGCAGCGACCCTGTGGCGGTGTCAGGCGAGCTTGGCCGAACCGACAGCGCGCGAGGCCGCGCCAGCGCGATCCGAATCCACCTTGGGGCTGAGGAAGTCAGCGAACTTCACGGTCAGGACAGCCTGGCAGATCGCGAAGGCGACGAAGATCAGGGCGAAGCTGGCGATCATGGAACACTCCGAAGCGGCGGTCTCTATGTTGCGACGCAGTAAATGTCATGCCGCTGCGCAAACTGGTATGCCAGATACGGAATGCCGACCATGCCTCGCATGCATGACGCGCATTTGAAGACGCGAGGAGCTATAAAAACTTCCTGTCGGTTGCAGGGGGAGCGTGAGCCCCGTCGCCGCGGGCGGATCGCGCAAATGTTGCACTGCGCTGACAAGACGCCGAAGCGACGTCCGCAGGGCGCCGTCCGAGCGCCTTTCCGAAGGCGGCGTCACCGCCGTTCGAGCGATCAGTCGAGATAATCGCCGTAGGTGTCGACGTGATTTGCAAGGCCAAGACCGTGTTCGCGCACGAGACGCTCGGCGAGGTCGGCGTCCCGAGCCTCAAGCGCCGCAATGATGGCGACGTGTTCGCGAATCGAGCGCTCTGCACGATCACCTTGGCGTAGGGCCGTGCTGCGGATGCCGCGCACATGCATCAGCAGGTTGCTCGTGAGATCCGCGATCGCTTCGCAATGGCCAAGCGCGATGATGCGCTGATGAAAACGGATGTTGGCGTCGGAGTATTCGTCCAGGTGCTCAGACGGCTGGCCACCATAGAACTCCGGAAACGCGTCGCGCAGGGACCGCAGCTGGGCGTCGGTGGCACGCGTGCAGGCGAGCCGCGCCGCCATGCTTTCCAGCGCCGTCCAGGCGTGGATCATGCTGACGATCTCGCGCTTGTTCTTTTTGATAACGAACACCCCGCGTCGGGCCTCCGAACGGACAAAACCCTCCTGTTCCAAGACAGTCAGCGCCTCGCGGACCGGCGTGCGGCTGACTCCGAGATCTTGCGACAGCTTCCGCTCATCGAGCCGCACCTCGTCGGGGCGCCCATAGATGTCCATGTTGGTGATGGCCGTCTTCAACGCCTCGTAGGCCAAGGTCCGTAGACTTGAACTGGCAACGATCGGCTTGACGCTCAGCGGTTCGGAGTTCGACATCCCTGGTCCGGCGGCTCACACGCATGATGTACCGCACGCATTCTCAGTCGTGCGCTTCCCCGTGGACTAACCCAAACCTTGCCGCGATCCTAGTCGAGCGCGAACCAGTCCCACAGACCTCTGAGCAGCGGATGGGCCGGACCCACGCGATCGTGGACGCCGTTTGCAGCACCAAACGCCGGTTACGTCCGAACGTTGTCGTTAATCCCCGCTTGTCATCCGGTATTTTTCTGCAGGTTCGATTGACACCCCGCGCCAATATAAGCACCATCTTGCTGGCATACCGTCGACCAATGCTGAACTGATGCGATGGCGGTTTTGGTCAACCGCTTTCACCGACTGAATTTGACTCCGAGACAAGAATTTTTCGAAGCACGACGGTCGCTTTGTTCTGCCACATCTGGATTGCGCAGGGCATAGGAACGGTTCGACGCGAACGGCAACAATAAAATTAGCGAGGAGGGAAGCGAATGTCCGAGATCCGCACGTCCGTGGGGGGCGGCCGATGGCTGCAACTCGCCTTCGGCGTCATCTGTATGTGCATGATCGCCAACATGCAGTACGGGTGGACGTTCTTCGTGAACCCGATGCAGGAGCGGCACGGCTGGGATCGCGCCGCGATCCAGGTCGCCTTCACGTTGTTCGTGGTCACCGAGACCTGGCTGGTGCCGATCGAGGGCTGGTTCGTCGACAAGTACGGCCCGCGGATCGTCACCCTGTTCGGCGGCCTGCTCTGCGGCATCGCCTGGGTGATGAACTCCTATGCGGAGTCGCTGACCATGCTCTACGTCGCCGCCGCCATCGGCGGGACCGGAGCCGGCGCGGTCTACGGCACCTGCGTGGGCAACTCCCTGAAGTGGTTTCCGGACCGCCGCGGCCTCGCCGCCGGCATCACCGCGATGGGCTTCGGCGCGGGCTCGGCGCTGACCGTCGTGCCGATCCAGGCGATGATCAAGGCGCAGGGCTACGAGGCCGCCTTCTTCTACTTCGGCATCGGGCAGGGCGTCATCGTGATGCTGATCGCCCTGTTCCTGCGCGCTCCCGCCAAGGGCCAGGTGCCCGAGATCGCCCGGGTCAGCCAGTCCAAGCGTGACTTCAAGCCCGGCGAGATGGTCCGCACCCCGATCTTCTGGGTGATGTACGCGATGTTCGTGATGATGGCGGCCGGCGGCCTGATGGCCACCGCGCAGCTTGGCCCCATCGCCAAGGACTTCATGATCGCCGACGTGCCGGTCTCGCTGCTCGGCATCACCCTGCCGGCCCTGACCTTCGCGGCGACCCTCGACCGGGTGCTCAACGGCGTGACGCGGCCGTTCTTCGGCTGGGTCTCCGACCATATCGGCCGGGAGAACACGATGTTCATCTCGTTCGCGATCGAGGGGCTGGGGATCTACGCGCTGAGCCAGCTCGGCCACAACCCAATCGCCTTCGTGCTGCTGACCGGCCTCGTGTTCTTCGCCTGGGGTGAGATCTACTCGTTGTTCCCGGCGACCTGCGGTGACACGTTCGGCTCGAAATACGCGGCCACGAATGCCGGCCTGCTCTACACCGCCAAGGGGACGGCGGCGCTGATCGTGCCCTATACCAGTGTGCTGACCACCATGACCGGGAGCTGGCACGCGGTGTTCCTGGCGGCGGCGGCGCTCAACATCTTCGCAGCCCTGCTGGCGCTCTTCGTGCTGAAGCCAATGCGTGCGGCCTACACGAAGAAGCCCGAAGCGAGCCTCGCCCCGGCGCTGGCGCAATAGTCACTGCGGCAGACCTGAAAGAAGCCCGGCGCTTTACGGCGCCGGGCTTTTGCGCATACCCGAAACCCTAACCTTCGGGAGACCCTTCATGGATAGGGACGAGCGCATCGCGCGGGAGAGCGTCGTGGCGGCGGCGCGGGAGCTCGACGCGCAGGGCCTGAACCGCGGCACCTCGGGCAACGTCTCGATGCGGTTTCGCGACGGGCTCCTGATCACGCCCTCCGGACTGCCGACGGCCCGGATGCGACCCGAGGATGTCGTGCCCCTGGGGCTCGACGGTACGCACCCGGCGGACCAGAAGCCCTCGTCGGAGTGGCGCTTTCACCGGGACATCCTTGCGTCCCGGCCGGATTGCGGTGCGGTCGTCCACGCGCACCCGGTCTATTGCACGGCCTTCGCGCTCTGCCGAAAAGAGATCCCGGCGGTCCACTACATGATCGCCGCCTTCGGCGGACCGAACGTGCGTTGCGCACCCTACGCGCCCTACGGCACCGCCGAGTTGTCCGAGTTGGCGCTGGCGGCGCTCGCAGACCGCAATGTCTGTCTCCTCGCCAATCACGGCATGATCGCCGCCGGGGCGAGCCTGGACAAGGCCGTCTGGCTCGCCGTCGAATTGGAGACGCTCTGCCACCAATATGCGGTGGCGTTGCAGGTGGGCATCCCGACCGTGCTGTCGGATCACGAGATCGGATCGACAGTCGAGCGGTTCCGCGGATATGGGCTCAACGCGGCGAATGCCGGTCCAGAGCGATCTTAGCGGCCGAGCACCTGCCCCACGGCCAATCCGGCCTCGCGGGCGTAGTCGGAGGCCGCGATCTTCTTGCCGCCCTCCGGCTTGACCTTCCGGATCTCGATCCGGCCGCCCTGCGCACAGACGCTGAACCCGTCCTCGTCGATGGCGATCACCTCGCCGGGCTTGCCCTTCACGTCGCCGAGGCGCCGGACGGGATGCAGGCAGGAATCGAAGATCTGGAGCTTCTGGCCATCCCGGGTCGTCCAGGCGCCGGGGGCGGGGTTGGCCGCGCGGATCAGGTTGTAGATCTGCTCCGCATGGGCCGACCAGCGGATCTCGGCCTCGGCGGCGCGGAACCAGCCCTCGTAGGTCGCGGCGTCTTCGTCCTGATCGATCTCGATGTGTTGGCCAGCTACGACCAAGTCGGCTGCCTCCAGCATTGCCTCGACGCCGAGAGGAAAGAGATTGTCGAAGTAGATCTCGCCCAAGGTCGCGTCGGCACCGATCGGGCAGGTCTTCTGGAGGATCACCGGCCCCTCATCGAGTCCGTCGGTCGGCCGGAAAATCGTGAGGCCGGTCTGCGTGTCGCCGCGGGCGATCGGCCAGTTGATCGACGAGGGGCCGCGATATCGGGGCAGCAGGCTCGGATGGTACTGAATCGTGCCGTGTTTCGGGATGGTGACGAAGCTCTGCGGCGCGAATTGCAGGACGTAAGCCATGATGCCGATATCGGCATCGAGGCTGCGCATGGCCGCCTCGGCCTCCGGGCTCTTCAGGCTCGGGAACTGAAGAACCGGAAGCCCCTTCTCCTCCGCCGCGGTCCTCAGGACATCGGGCTTGGCACCGGGCTTCTCCGGCGCGCAGAACACGCCCGCAACCGTGTCGCCCCGCTGGAGGAACGCCTCTAGCACGGCCTTCCCGAAATCCTGTTGACCGATGAAGGCGATGCGCATGCGATCTCCGGAGCGTCATTCCACCCGAGTTGGGGGGAGGGCAGGGGAACGGCAGCGTGCCGACGCCCGTTCCACCGGGCATCGACCTCGCCGCGGATCTCTTCAACCGTCTGCGGGCGGCGGACCGCCCGCTTGTCAGCTCACTCGGCCGCGATCTTCTGGATCGCCCCGATCGCCCCAGAATGGGCAATCTCGCCGACCTCCGCCTCGGAGTAGCCGAGCACGCTGCGCAGGATCTCCTCGGTGTGCTCGCCGAGGAGCGGTGACCGCTCCACCTCGCTCGGGCTGGCCGAGAGCTTGATGGGGTTGCCGACGGTCAGGTACTTGCCGCGCGTCGGGTGATCGACTTCCACGATGGTGCCGGTTTTCCGCAGGGCCTCGTCCTCGGCGATCTCCTTCATCGACAGGATCGGGCCGCAGGGGATGTCGTACTTGTTGAGGGTGTCCATCGCCTCGAACTTGGACACCTTCATCGTCCACGCCTCGATGCGCGTGAAGATCTCGTTGAGGTGCGGCAGGCGCGCCTTCGGGGTGGCGTAGTTCGGATCGGTCTTCCAGTCGGGCTCACCGATGATGTCGCAGATCGGCTCCCAGACCGCGGCCTGGGTGATGACGTAGATGTAGGCGTTCGGATCCTGCTCCCAGCCCTTGCAGCGCAGGATACGGCCGGGCTGGCCGCCGCCGGAATCGTTGCCCGCGCGCGGGGTCGCCTCGCCGAACGGGATGCCCTCGCCGAACTGGCTGTACTCCTTCAGCGGTCCGTGCTCGAGCCGCTGCTGGTCGCGCAGCTTCACACGGCACAGGTTCAGCACGCCGTCCTGCATGGCGCAGTCGACCTTCTGGCCGAGGCCGCTATGCGTGCGATGGAAGAGGGCCGTGACGATGCCGAGCGCGAGGTGCAGGCCGGTGCCGGAATCGCCGATCTGCGCGCCGGTCACCATCGGGATGCCGTCGCGGAAGCCGGTCGTCGAGGCGGAGCCGCCGGCGCATTGCGCGACGTTCTCGTAGACCTTGCAATCCTCGTAGCGGCCCGGCCCAAAGCCCTTCACCGAGGCCAGGATCATCCGCGGGTTGGCCTCGTGGATCTTCTCCCAGGTCAGGCCCATCCGGGCGAGGGCGCCGGGCGCGAAGTTCTCGACGAGGACATCGCATTCCTTGATGAGGCGCCACAGCACCTCCTTGCCCTTCGGGTTCTTCGAATCGAGCGTGATCGAGCGCTTGTTGTGGTTCAGCATCGTGAAATAGAGGCTGTCCACGTCCGGAATATCCTGGAGCTGCTGGCGCGTGGCATCGCCGACGCCGGGGCGCTCAACCTTGATCACATCGGCGCCGAACCACGCGAGAAGCTGCGTGCAGGTCGGGCCGGATTGAACGTGGGTGAAGTCCAGGATGCGGACGCCTTCAAGCGCTTTGGTCATGATCGATCTCGGAGTTGAGGGGAATCGTCGGGATGTCGGGGGGCGCGGCTCAGGCCGTCTGGGCGGACGCCGCGCGGATCGCCCTCACAAGCGCGGCAGGGCGCGGGACCTCCGGGCCCATCCTCGAACGGATCATCTCTCAAAGCCCTCCCAACGCGGTCTCGTCGTATCGCGACACCGTCATGCGGATCTCGAATGACGGATCCGCTGATGTGTATACCACATGCCATTCGGCGGAGGCGAGACCCCTTACGGTTGATCCGAAAGCGGTTAGTTGCGCACCGTAAGATGAGTTTGGGCGCGACTCAACGCGTCGGACAGTTGGGGATGCTGGTGTTCGACCGGCAGCCCTTGGCATTCCTGCCGATGCGGTTCATGATTTCGCCAAAATCGGCAGCCGGCAGGCATGCTGAAAGGTGCATTGTTGCAGGAGGGAACATCCATGCTCGCCAGCACCAGCCTGATCAAATCGTCATGGATCGCCGTCGATGTCGCGCGCGACCGGGCCGAGCGCGTGCTCGTGGTCGAGACCTACATCGCGGTGAGCCCGCTGGAGCCGAATTTCGATGCCGCGCAGTACGAGCGCGTCCTCGGCTGCGTGCAGAACGTGCTGAAGACACACCCCGATATCGACCGGGCGTCGATCCTGAGCATGCATCGCGGCTCCGGCTGCACGGCCCTGTTTCGCGAGGCGTCCGTGAAGCAGTCAACGGCGGCCTGATCGCCTCAGCGATTCTCGCCCGCTGGATCGCTGACGCTGTCCGGCGGCTCCAGGGCGACGCGGGCCGCATGGAACCACCAGAGTGGTATGTCGCGATTCGCCTTTGAGAGTTCCGAGGCCCAACCCTCCTTGGGCATGACCTCCGCGCGGTCGGCGAACAGGCGCAGCGCGGCTTCCGCGCGCTCCCGCTGGCAGCGCTCGCGGATCGCGTCCCGTTCGGCGGCAGCGCGAGCCTCGTTCTGTTCGAGCAGGCGCCTGGTCGCCAAATCGTCTGCGTCGAAGGCGAATTGCTGCCAGAACGCTTCGGCTTCCCGTGCCACATCCCGCTCGCGCTGCATGCGCGCCAGAGCCGCCTCGGCAATGTCCTGCGCCGCCTCCGCGGCTTCGACTCGGCTCAGCAGTCGATTGTTGGCCTCCAGCAATTCCCGCTCGCGCTCCGGCGCCATCCGCTGACGCCGGAGGACGCGCAGCTCCTCCTCGTCGGCGGATCGGCCAGCGGCATCCGCAAGAATCCGGGCCAGAGGCCCGGCGGCCAGGGCATCGATGCAGCCGAGATAGCGCTCGCGCAGGCCCGGTTCCGCAACATCCAGGGCTTCATCGTCCCAGGCGGGGCGATCCGGAAGGCCAGCACGATCATGCGCATAGAGGGCGTGCGCCAGCGCATCGCGCAGAGGGTCGGGAAACGGCGCCGCAGCGTCTTCGTTCATGAACCGGCATTCGCGATGGGCATTGGACACAGCCTACAACGCGACAAAGCCTTGAGAGAGACCATGTCGGTGCCGCCGAGGTAAATTTTTTGTCGCTCCGTCATCGCGCCCACGCAATCGCAGCGTCGTGCCGTTCTCGCGGCTGAAGCTTCGCACACGGTGACGGCAAAAAGCTTCGCATTTCGAGGGGGCAGCCTGCCGCCGATGCTCGGCACTTCTTCGGTCTCACGCGGTAGACAACGTGAAAATGGCCCGCGTGCTTGATTTCACTGTACGCTTTCATGCCGTACCGCGAGCTGCGATCGAGCCGTCATCCGCGCTGCAGCAGCGCTCCGTTCGGATCAATATCGGGCAAAGGCGCGCTTAAATCAGATGGCGCGTTCCGATCGCGCGGGCTAAATCAGAGCTTGCGCCCGTCGCGCGACGATAAACCCATGATCCATACCGGCTACAACCCGGCGCTCGTCGCCCTGTCGATCGGGCTCGCGATTTTCGCATCCTACACGGCCCTGGATCTCGCAGCGCGTATCCGCGTGCAATCATCCGGACCGCGCTGGCCTTGGATCGGGGGCTCCGCTCTGGCGATGGGCGGCGGCATCTGGTCGATGCATTTCGTGGGCATGCTCGCCTTGGACATGGGGCTGAGCGCTGCTTACGATGTCGGCTTGACGCTGCTCTCCCTCCTCATCGCCGTGGGCGTGACCGGGATCGCCTTCGCCTGGGTCGCCTATCGGGGCAACAGCGTCGCGGCCATCCTCGTGGCTGGGCCGCTCATGGGCCTCGGCGTAGCGGCGATGCACTACTCCGGCATGGCGGCTTTAAGGATCCCCGGCGACCTCGCCTACGCTCCGGCCCTCGTGGCGGTGTCGGTCGCGATCGCGGTGACGGCAGCGACGGCTGCCTTGTGGCTCGCGTTCCGCCAGCAAGGCGTCGGTCAGAAATTGATCGCAGCCGGCGTCATGGGTTTGGCCGTAGCCGGGATGCACTACACCGGCATGGCGGCAGCAACCTTCACGGCGACGGGCGCGCCGGCGACCCATGCCGAGATGCTGCCGCAAGGTCAGCAGAACCTCGCCCTCTACGTCACCGGGGCGACCTTCTTCATCCTGTTTTTGGCGCTGCTGGGCTCGTCCCTCGACCAGCAGCGGGTCCAGCGCGACCTCCAGGCGAGCGAGGCGCGGTTCCGGGCTGCGATCCAGGCGGTCCGCGGCGTGCTCTGGACCAACGATGCGGCCGGACGGATGCTGGGCGAGCAGCCCGGCTGGAGCGCCATGACTGGCCAGACCCGCGCGGAGTATCAGGGTTATGGCTGGGCCCAAGTGGTGCATCCCGAGGACGCACAGGCCACCGTCGATGCCTGGAACGCGACCGTCAGGGCCCGGCGTACCTTCAACCACGAACACCGGGTTCGCACGGCGGATGGGTCATGGCGTCATTTCGCGATCCGCGCGGTCCCGGTCCTCGACGCAACCGGCGATATCCGCGAGTGGGTCGGCGTCCACACCGATATCACCGAGCAGCGTGAGGCGGAGGCGGAACTTCGCGAATCGAACGAGGAGATTCAGCGCTACGCCTACATCGTCAGCCACGACCTGCGGGCACCCTTGGTCAACGTGATGGGCTTCACCAGCGAGCTGGAGGCGACGCGTCTTGAGGTTCGCGCGGCGCTCCACGGGCATCCGCAGGCCGAGCGGATCGACACGGACTTCAGCGAGGCGCTCGGCTTCATCAAGGCGGCGGTGAACCGGATGGAGGGCCTGATCGCCGCCATCCTGAAGCTGTCACGTGAGGGACGGCGGCAGTTCAGGCCGGAACCGCTGGACATGACGACCGTGCTCCAGGAACTGGCAGACGCGCACAGGCATCAGGCCGAGGCCGCCCGCGCGGTCGTGACCATCGCGCCCGATTTACCGCGGATCGTCGCCGACCGTCTTGCGGTCGAACAGATCTTCGGCAACCTGCTCGACAACGCCATCAAGTACCTCGATCCGTCCCGGCCTGGGCAGATCGCCGTCACGGCCCGGGCCGCCGGGGCGCGGGGAATCTGTTTTTCGGTCGCCGATAACGGCCGCGGCATCGCGGACCGGGATCATGCGCGCGTCTTCGAGCTGTTCCGGCGGTCCGGGGCGCAGGACCGGCCCGGCGAGGGCATCGGTCTCGCGCATGTGAAAGCATTGGTTCGCTCCTTCGGCGGCCGGATCGAGATGCGTTCGCGGCTCGGTGACGGTACGACGTTCGACGTGATCTTGCCGCACGGCGCCGTTACGGTGCTCGTTCGGGAGCCTGGCCCGGCTCCCCTGGCCGCCGCATGAGCGTGGAGCGACCTGTGCACCCCGTCAGCATCGTGATGATTGAGGATGACGAGGGCCATGCGCGGCTGATCGAGCGGAACATCCGCCGGGCCGGTGTCAACAACGAGATCGTGCCATTCCAGGACGGCACCTCGGCCCTGGCCTATCTGTTCGGCCCGGACGGGTCGGGCGAGGCGAGCGCCCGGCGCCACCTCCTGATCCTGCTCGACCTTAACCTGCCCGACATGACGGGTCTCGACATCCTGGAGAAGGTCAAGGCGAACCCACATACCCGCCGCTCCCCGGTGGTGGTGCTGACCACGACCGACGACAGCCGGGAGATCCAGCGCTGCTACGATCTCGGGGCGAACGTCTACATCACGAAGCCGGTGAACTACGAGGGCTTCGCCAACGCGATCCGCCAGCTCGGGTTGTTCTTCTCGGTTATGGAGGTTCCACAGAACCCATGACCGTTGATGAAGCCGGTGCGCTTCGTGCCGCCGCGGCGACCCGGATCCTCTATATCGACGATGATCCAGGCCTCGCGCGCCTGATCCGGCGCTCGCTGGAGGCCCGCGGCTACGCCGTTGAGTTGTGTGCGAGCGGCGCAGAGGGGCTTGTCCGACTGGCGCAGGGCGGGATCGATGCCGTGGCACTCGACCATCACATGCCTGGCCAGACGGGTCTCGATCTGCTGCCGGAGATCCGGGCCCTGCCGCGGGCACCTCCGGTCATCTACGTGACCGGCTCCGATGATTCCCGCGTCGCGGTGGCCGCTTTGAAGGCGGGCGCCGTCGATTACGTCTGGAAGGACGTGCAGGGCCAGTTCCGCGAACTGTTGTGCGAGGCCGTGGACACGGCGCTTCGGCAGGAGGCACTGCGGCGCGCCAAGGAGCGCGCTGAGGCGGAGATGCGCGAGGCGCGCGACCGGGCCGAGTTGCTGCTGCGCGAGGTCAATCACAGGGTTGCCAATTCCCTGGCCCTGGTGGCGGCCCTGGCGCACATGCAGCGCAACGCCGTGACCGACCCGGCCGCAAAGGCCGCGCTCGATGAGATGCAGGCTCGGATTTCGGCGATCGCCGGCATTCATCGCCGCCTCTACACCTCGGACGACGTCGAGTCCGTCGCGCTCGACGCCTATCTTGGCAGCCTGATCGAAGAGTTGCAGGCCGCCATGCGGGCGAGCGGCCGGGACCACGCGATTCGACTGCGCTCCGAACCGGTGCATCTCCCCCCCGACAAGGCGGTCTCGGTCGGCGTCGTGGTGACCGAACTCGTCACCAACGCCTACAAGTACGCCTATCCGCCGGGCACCTCCGGCGAGATCCGGGTCGCGGTGGACCGGGATGGATCCGACTCGATCCGCCTCGCGGTCGAGGATGACGGGATCGGCTGGACCGGGGAGGGAGAGATCCGCGGCACCGGTCTCGGGTCGCGCATCGTGCGCGCCATGGCGACGAACCTGCGCTCGGCCCTCTCCTACGTCCCGGGCGGGACCGGCACCCGCGCGGTCCTGGCGTTCCGGGCGTAGGCCACCACTCAGGCGTCCGACCGGCCGGCAATGCGCTCAAGTGCGGCGAGCATCGGCTGTAGCTCCGCTTGCCCCATTTGGTGGAAGCCCAGCGCCCGCCCGATGAACAGCCCCAGGATCGCGAAGAACAGCACGGACCCCTCACCCGGGCAGGCGCCGTGGATCTGGTTGAGGCGACCGAGCTGATCCGCCACGAAGGCGTGATAATCCTTCAGCGCCTCCGGCGAATCGAGAGAGGCGAGCAGCAGCGCGCGGGACGATTCATCCTTGGCGCGATAATGCGCCCGCACATGCGCGACCATCGCCTTCGGGAGCTGTGACGGACCCGGTGGAATCGCGGCCTCGCAGGCGGCGATTTCCTCCCGGACCCGAGCGAATTCACGGGTGACCAGCGCGGCGATCAGCGCATCCTTGGAGGCGTAATGGTGCAGGACGCCGCCCTTGCTCAGCCCCGCCTCGGCCGCGACGGCGTCGATGGTCAACGCCCGCGCACCGCCCTTCAGAAGGACACTGGCCGCCGCTTCGAGGATGATCTCGGGTCGGTCAGCCAGTCGCTTGCGCTTGCCCTGCATTTTTCACCTGCATTTAAAAACCGACTGGACGGTATGTAACGACTCGGTTAGGAACCCGCCACACGGTTTTCACGAGCCCGGCCCGGGTTGGTCGTCCGCATGACACTCTCCATCGATTGCGCCGCCATCCGGCTTCTCCTTGCGATAAGCGCGTTCGGCGCCGTCGGGTCCGCCTACGCGGAGCCTGCGGCCACCGACGATCAGACGCTGGCACGGGTCAGGATCGTCACGGCCCGCCAAACGCCGATCGCCTCCGAGGCGGTCCTGACCGGAGACATCCAGGCTCAGGCGCAGGTCAACGTGGCGTTCCGCACGAATGGGAAGGTCGCCCAGCGGCGAGTCGAGGTCGGCGACCATGTCGAAGCCGATCAGGTGCTGGCCGTGCTGGAGCCCCTGACCCAGCAGGCGAACCTCGATAACGCCAAGGCGGCCCTCGCCTCGGCCGAGGCGTTGCTGACCCAAGCAAAGGTGTCGTTCGAGCGGCAGAAGCAGCTCCTGGCCGGCGGCTTCACCACGCGCTCGACCTACGACAACGCCGAGCAGGAGTTGCGCACCACCCAGGCCTCGGTCGATTCGGCGCGGGCAGCCCTCGGCACCGCGCAGGAGCAGTTCTCGTACACGGAGCTGCGCGCCGGTGTCGCCGGGATCGTGACCAGCCGCAGCTTCGAGGTCGGTCAGGTGGTCCAGTCGGGCCAGACCGTCCTGGTCCTCGCGCAGGACGGGCCGCGGGACGCGGTGTTCAACGTCTACGAATCACTCCTGGCCCATCCGCCGACCGGCGGCACGATCGCGGTGGCGCTGCAATCCGATCCGAAGGTGACGACGACCGGGACGGTGCGCGAGGTTTCGCCGACCGTCGATGCCGCGAGCGGGACGGTCCGGGTCAAGATCGGCCTCCAGACGACGCCGGCCGCCATGGGGCTCGGCGCCGTCGTGGTCGGCCGCGGGCGGTTCGCCCCACGGGACTCGGTCGTGCTGCCCTGGTCGGCGCTCTACCGCTACGACGGAAATCCTTCCGTGTGGATCTTCGACCCGGCCACGCGAAAAGTCTCGGTCCGCGCCGTCGAGATCGACCATTTCGGGCCCGACATCATCGCGCTGAAGCGCGGTGTCGAGCCGGGCGAGCGCGTGGTGGTGGCCGGCATCCAGTTCCTGCGGCCGGGCCAGACAGTGGCCGCCGCCGAAATCGCAGGCCAATGATGCGCGCGCGTATCCTCCTCCTCGTCGGGGCTTTCGCCTTCCTGGGCGGCTGCACCGACCACGGCGACAAGGCCGAGACACAGGCTCCCATCCGGCCCGTCCTGACCCAGGTCGCCGAGCCGAGCGACACAATCACCCTCGGGCCCTTCGCGGGGACGATCGAACCGCGCTACCAGGCCCAGCTCGGCTTCCAGATTCCCGGCCGGATGGTGGCGCGCGACGTGACGGTCGGCGACCTCGTCAAGAAGGGGCAGCGCCTGGCCGCCCTCGACACCATCGTCACCCGCTTCGACCTGACCCGCGCCGAGGCCGACCTTGCCGATGCCCGCGCCCAGGCCGAGAACGCGGAGGCCGCCGAGGCGCGCACGCGCCGTCTGATGACCGGAAACAGCGTCTCGCAGGCCACCCTGGATCAGGCGGTCGCCCGGCGTGACACCGCGCGGGCCCGGGTCGATCAGGCGATGGCGAGCCTGCAGAAGGCCCGCGACCAGATGGGTTACACCGAGCTCAAGGCCGAGTTCGACGGCGTCGTCACGCAGCGCCTCGCGGAGGTTGGGCAGGTTCTCAGTGCCGGCCAGGGCGTGGTCACGGTTGCCCGGCCGGATGTGCGCGAGGCCGTGGTCGACATTCCGGAAGCCTATGTCGGTGCCCTGCCGCCGGATTGCCGCTTCACCGTCGCGCTCCAGAGCGCACCGGAGCTGACCACGACCGGCCGGGTGCGCGAGATCGCCCCCCTCGCCGAAGCGGGCACGCGCTCGAAGCGGATCCGCATCGCGCTGGACGACCCCGGCCCCGCCTTCAGGCTGGGCGCGACCATCGATGTGGCGCTGGCCAACAAGGTCCGCCGCCGCTTCCTGCTGCCGCCCTCGGCGCTGCTAGAGGAGGGCGACCGCCGCTCGGTCTGGGTGGTCGCGCCGGACGGCAAGTCGGTGACGCGGCGCGACGTGACGGTGGCGGAGGACCGCGACCGTGCAGATCAGGGCCGCATCGCCGTCATCGACGGTCTGCAGGCCGGCGACCGGGTCGTGGTCGCCGGCGTCCACTCGCTCAAGGACGGCCAGCCGGTGCGGCTGACGGACGACGCCGTCTGAGTCGGCGGCACGGGGGTTCGCGTGAAAAGCTTCAATCTCTCCGATTGGGCGCTCGGGCACCGCTCGTTCGTCTGGTTTCTGATGTTCGTCGCGCTCATCGCGGGCGTGATGGCCTATGGCCGCCTCGGCCGGGAGGAGGATCCGCCCTTCACCATCAAGACCATGGTGGTGCAGACCAATTGGCCGGGCGCGACCATCAAGGAGACCCTCGATCAGGTCACCGACCGGGTCGAGAAGGAGTTGCAGCAGCTCAACGGGCTCGATTACGTCCGCAGCTACACGACGCCGGGCTCGTCTACCGTGTTCGTGCAATTCCGCGATACGCTCAAGAAGGACGAGATCCAGCCGGCCTTCTATCAGGTTCGCAAGCGGCTTGGTGACATCAAGGGGCAATTCCCCGAGGGCGTGCAGGGGCCGTTCTTCAATGACGAATTCGGTGACGTCTACGGCAACATCTACGCCTTCACGGCCGACGGGCTGACGTACCGGCAATTGCGCGACTACGTCGAGGGCGTGCGCACCGAAGTGCTGCGCGTGCCCGATATCGGCAAGACCCAGCTGATCGGCACCCAGGCTGAGACGATCTTCCTCGATTTCTCGACCCGCAAGCTTGCCGGTTACGGCATCGACTTCTCGGCGCTCATCAAGGCGCTCCAAGCGCAGAACGCCGTCTCGGCGTCCGGCGTAGTCCAGGCTGGGCCCGAGCGCGTCTCGCTGCGGGTCAGCGGCTCCTTCGCGTCGGAGGCCGCCCTTCAGGATTTCAATCTGCGGGTGAACGACCGCTTCTTCCGCCTCGCCGACATCGCCGACATCAGCCGCGGCTACGAGGATCCGCCTTCTGCCCTGTTCCGGGTGGACGGCAAGCCGGCGATCGGGCTCGCCATCGCGATGCGACCCGGCGCCAACCTGCTGCATTTCGGCGAGGCGCTGAAGGAGCGGATGCGGCTGATCGAGGCGAAGCTTCCGGTCGGTGTCGGTGTCCACCTCGTGTCGGATCAGCCCAAGCAGGTTGAGCACGCAGTCGGCGGCTTCACCGAGGCGCTGATCGAGGCGATCGTGATCGTGCTGGGGGTGAGCTTCGTCAGCCTCGGCGTGCGGGCCGGTCTCGTGGTCTCCGTGTCGATCCCCCTCGTTTTGGCGATCGTCTTCGTCGTCATGCAGATCATGGACGTGACGCTGCAGCGCATCTCGCTCGGCGCGCTCATCATCGCGCTAGGCCTTCTGGTCGACGATGCCATGATTACCGTCGAGATGATGGTGGCGCGGCTGGAGCAGGGCGACACGCTCCGGAAGGCCGCGACCTTCGCCTACACCTCCACGGCCTTCCCGATGCTGACCGGCACGCTCGTCACGGTGGCGGGCTTCCTGCCGATCGGCTTCAACGGCTCGGGTGCGGGCGAATACACCTACTCGCTGTTCGTGGTGCTGGCCGCGTCGCTGCTGGTCTCGTGGGTGGTCGCGGTGCTGTTCGCGCCGCTCATCGGCGTGACGCTCCTTCCCAAGACCATGAAGCACCACAGCGAGAAGGACGGCCTGTTCACCCGGTTGTTCACGGCGGCCTTGCGGATCGCGATGCGCTGGCACTGGACGACGGTCGTGGTCAGCCTCGCCGTGATGGCGGCCGCCATCGTCGGCATGGGACACGTGCAGCAGCAGTTCTTCCCGTCCTCCGACCGCACCGAGCTGCTGGTCGATCTGACCCTCCCGCAGAACGCGACGATCGCCGAGACTCGGGCGCAGATGGATCGGTTCGAGGCGAAGCTGAAGGACGATGCCGACGTGATGAGCTGGTCGTCCTATGTCGGGCAGGGGGCCGTGCGCTTCTACCTGCCCCTCGACCAGCAATTGTCCAACGCCTTCTTCGGGCAGATCGTGATCGTCACGAAATCGCTCGAGGTCCGCGACCGCGTGATGACGCGCCTTCAGGATATGGCGCGGCGCGACTTCGTCGGCACCGACGTGCTGGTGCAACCCCTCAGCCTCGGGCCGCCCGTGGGACGACCGGTCCAGTACCGGCTTAGCGGCCCCAACATGGAGAAGGTGCGTCACCTCGCCCTGGACCTCGCCAACGTGGTGGCCACCGACAAGCGCCTCGACGTGCCGACCTTCGACTGGAACGAACCCGGCAAGGTCCTGCGGATCGAGATCCTGCAGGACAAAGCGCGCCAGCTCGGCGTGTCGAGCCAGGACGTCGCCGGCATCCTCAACGGCATCGAGGGCGGGCAATCGATCACGCAGGTGCGCGATTCGATCTACCTCGTGAACGTCATCGGCCGGGCGCGGGCCGCCGAGCGGTCCTCGCTCGATACGCTGCAATCGCTGCAGGTCGGGCTCTCCAACGGATCGGTGGTGCCGCTCCTCGCCTTCGCGCGGATCGGCTACGACCTCGAACAGCCGATCGTGTGGCGCCGCGACAGGCTGCCCACCGTGACGGTGCGCGCCACGATCCACGGATCGACGCAGCCCGCCACCATCGTGACCGCGCTGCACCCGGGTATCGACGCCTTCGTCAGGGCGCTGCCCGAGGGCTACGTCCTGCAGACCGGCGGCGCCGTCGAGGAATCCGCTAAGGGGCAGGGGCCAATCGCGGCGGTCGTGCCGGTGATGCTGCTCACGATGGCGCTGCTGTTGATGGTCCAGCTCCAGAGTGTCGGGCGCATGATGCTCGTCTTCACCGTGGCGCCCCTCGGGCTGATCGGCGTGGTGCCGGCGCTGCTGCTCTTCGATAAGCCGATGGGCTTCGTCGCCATCCTCGGCATCCTCGCGCTGATCGGCATCATCATCCGCAACGCCGTGATCTTGGTCAGCCAGATCGAAGAGTTCCGGGCGGAGGGCATGGCCCCGTGGGACGCCGTGTTCGACGCCACCCATCACCGGATGCGTCCGATCCTGCTGACGGCCGCTGCGGCAAGCCTTGGCCTCATCCCGATCGCCCGCGAGGTGTTCTGGGGGCCGATGGCCTACGCCATGATCGGCGGCATCCTGGCCGCCACCGTCCTGACGCTGCTGTTCCTGCCCGCCCTGTATGTCGGCTGCTACCGGATTCGGCCGAATGCCGGCGGCACGGGTACGCACACAGTCTGACTGTTCCATCCTAGCAGTAATGCTCAAGCTGAGCTGGCCGCCAGTGGCTGGCTCTGCCCCGCGACAATATCGATGAATAGTTGGACGCTTTGGGACCCGTTTTAATATTGTGCAAATTCAGACAATCGCGCACCTAGCCGGTACATCGTATCATTTCACACGCACGCGCCGGTGCGACTGTTGAGTATTGACAATTATCGTTTGTTAAACTTATTGGCTTCCCCTGAAATCGCTACAATCAGAAATTGCATCGGCCATTGGCGCCGCTCTATCCGGCGGCGGAATGGCTCGGCATCTCCGCGGTGGATTTCGATGCAGCCCATCTTCACGACGGAAGGCCTTCACCCGCGAAACCGCTTCAGCCGCTGGCGCGACACGGTGATCGCGCGGGGCTTGCCCATGACGCTCACCGATTGCGCTGAAAAGCCCTTCGAGGCGCGGATCGAGGCTGCCGAGATCGGACCGCTCGCCATCACACGCTACGCGCAGAATGCAGTGAGGGGCGAAACGACGCATGAGATGAGCCGGCGCTTCGGAAACGACGGCATCCTTCTTGTGGCTTTGCCGCTGGCAGGGACCATCAGCAGCGTTCAGAACGACCGCTCCACCGTCTGCCATCCGGGTAGCCTTCTGGTTTTGGACGGCCGTCCAGCGGTGAGCGAAAGCAGCATGGGCTGTCGCGTCCTTTGCCTGGAAGTTCCGCGCGAACGCCTGGAGCGCGTTCTGGGCCCCGCTTCGCTCTTCACGTCTCTGGAGATCGGCGCCGACCTACCGTCCAGCGTTCTTGCCAGCACCTTCCTGAGGGACTTGGTCGAAGTGCATCCTCAGCTGGAGTCAGACGGCGTCGATCGAATGGCGTCGATCGCCGTAGATCTGATCGTGGCCAGCATCGCCGAGCGCATCGCCCGGGATGTCCCGCAGCCCATGAACGCGACGCTTCTCCTGCAACGGGCCAAGGCCTTCATCGCCGCTAACCTGCATGATCACGCGCTCGATCCGCGCCATCTCGCGGTTGCGATGGGCGTTTCGCTCCGGCGTCTTCAAGAGGTATTTCACGAAGCCGGCCAGCACATCGCCGAGTACATCTGGCGGCTTCGTCTGGACCTGGCGGCCAAGCGGCTGGCCGACCCGGCCTGTGCGCATCTTGCCGTCGGCCTGCTGGCCTACGGCTGCGGCTTCGTCAGCCAAGCGCACTTTTCGAGGCGCTTCAAGGATCACTTCGGCGTGACGCCGCGGGAGTACCGTTTCGCGGCCGCCTAAGCAGCGCGTCCGCCGCCATGGCCGCCACCGGGCGCTTCCGGAAACCCAGGGCGCCCTTCGAGCGTAGGAAGGAACCGAGAAGCCGAGGTTCCTCCGCATGAATGCCTTTATCGCCGTCGTCCTGGTCTGCGCCAACGGCATTGCCCAGGACGCCTGCACGGACGACCAGGCCCTCGAGGTCCGAAAGGTCCGCGTCGCCAACGAACTCGGCTGCGCCACCGGCTGGCAGGAGATCGTCGCCCGCACCGAGCGGCGCGACGAGATCGGCAAGAGCGCTTACCTCAAGACCGAGTGTCGCCGCGTGAAGGAGCCGCAGTGATGGCGGCTACTTGTCGTACTTGATGTAGGCGAAGCGCGGATCGGTCGGCGTGCCTTCGAGCCCATGGCCCTCCAGGCCGGGCTGCCAGGACACGACCTCCTCGATCTTCTTCGCCAGGGCGAAATCCTTGTCGGTGATGCCCTTGGCGGCATGGTTCATCAGTCGGACCTCGACCCAGGCATAGGAGGCCGTCAGGTCGGGGTGGTGCCAAGCCGCCTCGGCGAGGTGACCCACCGTGTTGATCACCATGAGCGTGCTCTTCCAGCCCGACGTCTTGTAGGTCCGGCGAATCCACCCGTCCTCGAGACGCCATGCGGGCAGTTCGTCCTTGAGCCGCGCCTCAACGGTCGCCTCGTCCAACGCACCTTCACGGGGTTCGCTCATGGCCCTTCAACGCTCCCAAACGGTTGTGCGGCCCAGGGTGCCGCCGCATCGCGTGCGGCGCAAGCGCAGCCGGCGCTGTGGACGCCAAGCCACGCCAGCCCTATGACCATTTTCCAATGGTGCTGGGACAAGTCCGCACCCCAGTCTACCCCTGCTGAAGACTGCACAAAACAATGGGAGAAGGCGTGATGCTGTCACGGCGCGCGATGCTCGCCGGGAGCTTGCTCGGCACCCTCGGGCTGCGGGCGGCACGGGCCGATGCGCCGGTGATCCGCCTCGGGAGCCTCCCCTTCGGCACCTCCACCTGGGAAGCCGCGGTGATCAAGGCTCGCGGCCTCGACGCGGCCAACGGCTTTCAGCTCGACGCCGTCAAGCTCGCCGGGAACGACGCGGCGCGGATCAGCTTCATCGGCGGGCAGGTGGATACGATCGTCGGCGACCTCCTCTGGGCCGCCCGCCTCGGCAATGACGGGCAAGCGGTTCGCTTCATCCCGTATTCCACTTCGGAGGGCTCCGTGATGGTGCCGGCCGACAGTCCGATCAAGAGTTTGAAGGACCTCGCCGGCAAGCGCCTCGGCGTGGCCGGTGGGCCCCTCGACAAGAGTTGGCTGCTCCTCCGGGCGCAGGCCAAAGATGTCGCCGGGATCGATCTGGAGCGCGAGGCCGAGATCGCCTACGGCGCCCCCCCGCTCATAACGCTGAAGCTGGAGCAGGGGGCTCTGGACGCCGCGCTGACCTACTGGACCTATGGCGCGCGCCTGCAAGCCAAAAATTTCCGGCGGCTGATCAGTGTCGAGGACATCATGCACGCCCTCGGTGTCCCGGGGGACGTGGCGCTGATCGGCTACCTCTTCCAGGACACCACGGTGAAGGAGAAGCCGGAGGCCGTGGCGGGTTTCGCCCGGGCCTCCCGTGCCGCCAAGGATATGCTCGCCCAGGATCCCTCGACTTGGCAGATCGTGCGGCCCCTGATGGCCGCGGAGGACGAGGCCACCTTCGAGGCGTTGAAGCACGATTTCCTCGCCGGGATTCCGCGCCGGCCCGTGGCAGAGGAGCGGGCCGATGCGGAGACGCTTTATGCTGTGATGGCGCGGCTCGGCGGATCGCGCCTCGTCGGGAAGGGCTCGAATCTGCCCCCCGACCTCTACTATGACAGCAGCCGCAATGGCTGAGGTGTCCGCCCGCCATCAGGACATGACGCGTTTCCGGATCATCGGGACCGCATGGGCGCGCTGATCCGGCTCGCGTCCCTCCTGGTGCTGATCGGCGCGTGGCAGACCGCCGCGCTCGAGGCGCATTCGCGTCTGTTGCCGACACCTCTGGCGGTGATGAGCTTCATCGCGCAGGAGGCTGCGCGGGGCGATCTCGCACACAATATCGGTATCACGCTCCTGCGGGTGGCGATCTCGTTCGCGATCGCGATGGTTCTTGGAATCGTCCTGGGCGTGGCCCTCGGCCGCTCGAAGGCAACCGACCTCACCCTGGACACGCCTCTCCTCGTCCTCCTCAACACGCCGGCCCTGGTCATCACCGTGCTGGCCTATGTCTGGGTCGGGCTGACCGAGACGGCTGCCATCCTGGCGGTGGTGCTCAACAAGCTGCCCAACGTCGCGGTGATCGTGCGGGAGGGCGCCCGGAACCTCGATCCCGGCCTCGACGAGATGGCCCGAGCCTACCGGCTCGACTACCGAACCTGGGTTCAGGATGTGCTGATCCCGCAACTGCAGCCCTACGTTGTCACTGCGGCGCGCTCGGGCCTCTCGCTCGCCTGGAAGATCGTTCTGGTGGTGGAGCTGCTCGGACGGCCAGATGGTGTCGGGTTCGCGATCAACTACTACTTCGTTCAGAGCACCGACGTAGCCGCGATCATCGGGTACAGCCTCGTTTTCATGGCGGTGATGATCGGTATCGATGTCCTCCTGCTCCAGCGGCTCGAAGCCCATGTCCGCCGCTGGCGCTGAATCTGTCTTGCATGTCGCGATCGATTCGAAGTGGTATCGGCCGCGCGGCGGCGAGCCGGTGGAGGCGGTGCGCGATCTCGCCTTCAGCATCCGAGCCGGCGAGATCGTATGCCTGATCGGTCCATCGGGCGCCGGCAAGACCACGACGCTGCGGATCCTGTTGGGGCTCGATACGGCGTTCGAGGGTCGCGTCGCCGGCGCGGAGCAGGCGGGGATCGTGTTCCAGGAGCCGCGGCTTCTGCCGTGGCGCAGCGTCGAGCACAATGTCCGCCTCGGACTGCCGCGCGAACGCCGGGGTCGCGACCTCGATGGCTTGTTCGGGCGGCTCGGGCTTATGGCGTGGCGCGGCAGCTACCCAAAAGCGCTCTCGCTCGGGATGCAGCGGCGCGTGGCCCTCGCGCGGGCGCTCGCCGACGCTCCCCGGGTCCTGGTGCTCGATGAGCCCTTCGTCTCCCTCGACGATACCGCGGCCGCAGAGTTGCGCAGCCTCGTGGTCGACACGGTCGACCAGACCGACATGAGCGTCCTGATGGTCACGCACAACGTCGCCGAGGCGATCGAAATCGCGGACCGCCTGCTCCTCGTCTCACGCCGGCCGGCGAGCCTGATCGCCGATGTCCCCCTCGCTCGGCCGCGCCGGACCCGCGATCGGGCCTGGGCGGAGGCAACCCGGTCGGCGCTCGCAGCCGATTATCCGGACATCATCGCGCTCTGAGGACGCGTCTCAGTTCGCCTTCGCGTCTACATCCAGCCGGTCGAGCACGAGCGCCGGCGAACGCGCCGCACCGAGGTCGAAGAAGCCGATCCCGGCGGGATCCTTCGCTTTGGCGTGCAATTCCAGAGTTCCGGGCTTCATCACGAACTGTCCCATGGCCGCGCCGATCCCTTTGGCAGCCGCGCCATTGCCGAGAATGATCGGGATGCCGAGCAAGCTGGCGGTCACGTATTCCTTGCGCAGCTCCTCCGGCTTGAGGCTCAGATCCTTCGATTGCGCTGCCAGGAACCGCTCGAACAGACCGGCATTCTCGACTGTCACGTCGAGGCTCTTGGCGCTGCCCGAGAACATCAGCAGGGTTGCCGCCGGCAGGGTGCCGGACAGCAATTCGGGACCGATGCCGCCGAGGGTCCCCGAGAGACGAACTGTCCCGATATCCCGACCCGAGATCATCAACTCCTTCACGGAGAGATCGCGCGCCTTCTGGTCCACAGCGGCGTCGGCCACGACGTCGAGGTTGAGGTCGCGATATCCGTAGGCGGGCAGCGCGCCGACGATCGGCTGGCCGGCCACCAATCCCGCGGGCAGGCTGAGACCCGACAGGGTCAGACGGCTGCTGCTCGGCACGCCGTCGCTGAGGGGGCCGAAGCTGAGCATCGCCTCGCGCAGGGCAATCCGCTGCGCCGGGCGCGGCGCCACCGTCACCGCCAAGGGACCGCCGGATGTTGAAGCGGCGGACTTGGGCTCGACGGGCTTGGGATCGGCGGGCTTTAGATCGGCGGGCTTGCCGCCGTTCGCTCGGCTCGCCTCAGAGTTCCGGCCAGGAATCCGTCCGTCCCGAGGGGGCAGACGCTCCGGTGCGGCCTCCGGCGGTAGTTCGATAGAGAGATCGTTCAGGGTAAGCTGACCGATCTGCGGCGTGAGACGGCGCATCTCGGCATCGGACAGTCCGGCACTGGCGGCAGGTTCCGCGGCGATCGCCTTCAAAGCTTCGACCGTGGGCGCCAGCGTGGTTCCGAGCAGCGTCAGGCGGCCGATCTGTGTCCGTAGAGCGCCCCGCGACAGCGAGAGATCCTCAAGCCGCGTGCCCGCCTCCGGACCCGAGGACGCGTAGGCGACCCGGCGGATCTCGAACAGGAATGGTCCCTTCGGGTCGGCATCGCTGACGCTTAGACCCAGCATCTCCAAGTTCCCGAGCGACGTCGCCTCAATGAGATCCGCAGCCGCGGCCGCAAAGGCACGCCGGTCGTTCCCCTCTTGGAAGCCTGCAGCCACGATAGCGAAGGCGCCGTTCCAGCCGTCGGGAATCTGCCGTCCGCCGAGGTCGCGCCCGTTCAAGCTTGCGATCTTGACGGTAGTTCCGCGCGCGTCCGCGTAAGTGACATCCGAGACCTGGATCGTACCGTAGACCTTCTGAACCGGCCCCTTTCCGTCTCCAGGCACCGTGTAAAGGCGGCTCAGCGCCGCGAGGTCGAGATCCGTCGCCCGCACCTGCCCGTAGGTCCCAGAGCCGCGGTTCGACCCCGAGACCGCGCTGACGGTCGCTCCGGCCGCGGTCAGTTCACCGACGCGGCCGGCTCGGACGTCCCGTGCGACCACGTCGCGGTAGGTCACAGTCTGGTGGTTATCCCCCGGGCCGGAACTCTCGGAGGTCAGAACGGGAACCGTCAGGCTGCCGGCATCGAGCCGCGCCAGCCGCTCGCTCCACGGCACGGCCGAGTCCGGCCTGAGGATAGCGACGAGATCATCCTTCGAAAGCCGGGTGCCGCTGGCCGTCAGCTTCGGCGCCTTGAGGAGCGCGCCGCCTAGGGGCAGGACCACATCGGTAACCGTCACATCCTGGACGGCAACGGCACCCTCCTGCGCCGCTAGCGACGCGGGAGCGATTGCCAGACCCAGGAGCGCCAGCGCGCAGGTCGCCGCCAAGGCCGACCGGAGGCGGAATCGAGCCTTCGGATCAATCATGACAGGGTCCAGGCCAGAGCGTTCACACGAATCCCGTACGGGTGCCGCGTTTTGCCGGGGGAAGCAATCACGCGCGCCGGCTCGGCTCCCTGAGGCCCGAGATGTGTCGCACGGGGGCAACGGCCCCCCGGGCGTCCCTATCCGATAGGAGCGTTGCTAGAGTGAGAAGGACGTTCCGCAACCGCAGGATGCCGTGGCGAGTGGATTCTCGATCTTGAACGATTGGCCTATCAGGTCGTTCACGAAGTCAATGGTCGACCCATCCATGTATTCCAGAGAGACCGGATCGACGACCACTGTGGCGCCGTTACGCTCGATCGCGATGTCCTGCGCCTCGCGGCTCCGGACGATATCGAAGGCGTATGAGAAACCCGAGCAGCCGCCGCCGTTGACGCTGATCCGCAGCGACGAGCCGGCGGGCTCGGCGACCATGATCTCGTTGATGCGCTTGGCGGCGCGGTCGGTGAGGGTGATTTCAGCCATCTGTCTCTGGCCACGCATTCGTTCGGTGGACGCCGCTGCCGGCCCGTTGCCCTGAGCGCCTTCACCGACAAGATATGGATCCTGAGCCTGCGCCGCAACGCGTCGGACGGGGAGAGGCCATGACCAGATTGCGCGAGACAGTGGGCGGTTGCCGTGCGGGCTAACGGCGAGCGGTGGCGTGCGCCCTACGCCACGGACCCGGCCCGGACCCGCGGTCGCCTGATTTCGGAGGCCGGTTCCCCCACGCGAAGCGACTTCCAGCGTGACCGGGACCGGATCATCCACTCCACGGCCTTCCGGCGTTTGAAGCACAAGACCCAGGTCTTCGTGCATCACGAGGGCGACCATTACCGGACCCGGCTAACGCACACCCTTGAGGTCAGCCAGATCGGCAGGGCTCTGGCGCGCGCTCTTGGGCTCGACGAGGATCTGGCGGAGGCGTTGGCGCTCAGCCACGACCTCGGCCACACCTGTTTCGGCCATACGGGCGAGGACGCCCTCGACGCCTGCATGTCCGCCTATGGGGGGTTCGACCACAACGCGCAGGCCCTGCGGATCGTGACACGCCTGGAGCGGCGCTATGCCGGGTTCGATGGTCTGAACCTCGCCTGGGAGACGCTGGAGGGTCTCGTCAAGCATAACGGCCCGCTGATCGACGCGGATGGCCGGCCGACGCCGCGCTACGCCGAGCGCGGCATCCCGGCGGCGATCCTCGAATACGATGCGCTCAACCCCCTCGATCTCTGGAGCCAGGCCGGCCCCGAGGCGCAGGCCGCGTCTCTCGCCGACGACATCGCCTACGCAGCCCACGACCTGGATGACGGCCTCCGCGCCGGCCTCTTCGAGATTCCTGAGCTGCGGGCGGTTCCGTTCCTCGCCGGCCTCCTGGACGAGATCGACGGGCTGCATCCGGGCCTCGAGCCGTCACGCAAGATTCACGAGCTGGCCCGACGCGTAATCACCCGATTCGTCGAGGATGTGATCCGCGAGGGGGGGCGCCGCATCGCCACTCTCAACCCGCGAAGCGTCGAGGACATCCGGCGGTCCAACGAGCCGGTGATCGCGTTCTCGCCGGAGGTCGCCGCCGCGGATGCCGACATCATGCGGTTCCTGTGGCAGCGCATGTACCGACACCCGGGCGTGGTGGCGGTGCGCCGGAAGGCCGACACCATTGTCCGCGATCTGTTCACGGCCTTCACCACCGACCCATCGCGGATGCCGGAGGAGTGGAGCACCGGGCTTAACGGAGCCCCGGAGGCGCGGATCGCCCGCAGGGTTGCCGACTACATCGCCGGCATGACCGACACCTACGCGGCGCTGGCCCATCGTAAGATCTACGAAACGACGCCGGACCTGCACTGGGACTTGCCCAGCCGAGGATTGCCGCTGACAGATCCTTGATGCACGGCAAAGCATTCAGCGGAACTGGATCGAAACGGGCGGACAACATGGGTCCCGTCGACGTCCCGACCTCATCGACGAAATGCGTGCGGTTTGCCCGGGCCAGCGGACCGTGAGGGCCGGGTTTTGCAGAGCGGGCATCCCGTCGAATTCCGTGCCGACCGCCTGGAAAGAGCTGACCCTGACGAAGGCCTAAAGCCATGCGCGGAGGCGGCTGCGGCCACCCCTGTCGGCAGGCCCCAGCTATACCCGTAGCCGGCCGGATGACGGTAGCCTCAGCGCCTCAATCCGCGCACTACAGCGTCTGGTGCAACCGGAGGAGGGTCAAAGCCTGCAGCGCGCAATCGGCAGGATCTTGATCAAACTTTCCGGGATCTGGCGTTTTCACAGACCGCAGCGATGGCAGCCGTTGCTCGCTGGGAGAACGACCAAGTCCAGCCGAGTTGGTCCTCGGCGCCCGGAACATCGTGCGGCCCCGCCGGCAACCGGCCGCGAACTGCTGCCGAACCGAGCCGCCCTTCGGTGCCGTGACAGCCTTCCGCCCCCTTGCTAGACGGCCGTTGCGGACGCAGGCCGGACGGGTCGGGCGATACCACCTCCGCAAGCGAGACCGAGACCGATGAATATATTCGCCCTGTTCGAGGCCCGCGTGCGCGAGGCCCTGGAGGCGCTCACGCGCGCCGGACAGCTGCCCGAGGGCCTCGATCTCGGGCGCGTGGTCGTCGAGCCGCCGCGCGATTCGACGCACGGCGACCTCGCGACCAATGCCGCCCTGGTTCTCGCGAAGGAGGCGCGGACGAACCCGAAGGTCCTCGGCGAGGCGCTTGCGGCCGAACTGCGGAGCGATCCGCGCGTGGTCGAGGTAAGCGTTGCGGGGCCGGGCTTCATCAATCTGCGCCTCGCGCCCGAGATTTTTCAGAGCGTCCTGCGCAGTGCCCTATCGGCGCCGGAGGCGTTCGGACGGGCGCAGATGCCGGGTGGGCCGATCAATGTCGAGTACGTCTCGGCCAACCCGACCGGGCCGATGCATGTCGGTCATGGGCGGGGCGCCGTTTTCGGCGATGCCCTTTGCAATCTCTTGGTCGCCGCCGGCCGGAAGGTGACGCGGGAGTACTACATCAACGATGCCGGGGCGCAGGTTGACGTACTGGCGCGCTCCGCCTTCCAGCGCTACCGCGAGGCCTTGGGCGAGCCCTTCGCTATCGGCGAGGGCCTGTATCCGGGCGATTACCTCAAGCCCGTAGGCGCCGAATTGGCGCGGAGCCATGGCCGCGCTCTCCTCGACCAGCCTGAGGCTGAGTGGCTGCCGGTGGTGCGCGAGATCGCCCTTGGCATGATGATGGACATGATCCGGGCCGACCTCGAAGCGATCGGCATCCGGCACGATGTGTTCTTCTCGGAGCGGACGCTCCAGCAGAGCGGTGCCGTCAAGGCACTCCTTCAGGAATTACGCGAGCGCGGGCTGGTCTACGAGGGGCGGCTGCCACCGCCCAAGGGTCAGCTCCCCGAGGATTGGGAGGATCGCGAGCAGACGCTGTTCCGGACCAAGGAGTTCGGCGACGACAGCGACCGGCCGTTGCTGAAGTCCGATGGGTCGTACACCTACTTCGCCTCCGACATCGCCTACCACAGAGCCAAGTACCTCGCGGGTGCCACCGAGCTCATCGACGTGCTCGGTGCCGACCATGGCGGCTACGTCAAGCGCATGCAGGCGGCCGTGAAGGCCGTCAGCGACGGCAAGGCGACGCTCGACGTCAAGCTCTGCCAGCTCGTGCGGCTGTTGCGCGCAGGCGAGCCGATTAAGATGTCCAAGCGGGCGGGTGAGTTCGTGACCCTGCGCGACGTCATCGATGAGGTCGGGCGAGACGCAATCCGCTTCATGATGCTCTACCGCAAGAACGACGCGACGCTGGATTTCGACCTCGCCAAAGTGGTCGAGCAATCGAAGGACAACCCGGTCTTCTACGTGCAGTACGCGCATGCCCGGGTGCGCTCGGTTCAGCGGCAGGCCCGGGAAGCGTTTCCCGACGCGGATCTCTCCGCGTCCGCTCTGCTGGCAGAAGCCGATTTCGACCTGCTCACGGATCCCGGCGAAACCGAGATGATGCGTCTCATCGCCCAGTACCCGCGGGTCATCGAATCGGCTGCCGCCGCCCATGAGCCGCACCGGATTGCCTTTCACCTCTACGAAATCGCCTCGGCACTCCATAGTTTCTGGAACAAGGGCAAAGACTTGCCGCAATTACGATTTGTTAATGCAGCTGACCGAAAGTCGACCTGGGCCCGGCTGGCGCTTGCCGAAGCTCTTCGGAGCACGCTCGCCGCGGGCCTCGCGGTGCTTGGTGTGACCGCGCCGGACGAGATGCGATAGGCCCCCAGGCCGATGACCGGCGCTGATGTGAGGATGCTGCCATGACGAACGCTTCGCGCGCTCAGGTCGATTTGGACGCCCTCGCGCGCGATCTCGACCACGACACCACGCGCGGGCCGGCCAAGGCCGATCCGCTTGCGGAGCTCGCCCGGATCGTCGGGCAGGACGACCCGTTCCGCGCCCTCCTGGCAGCCCGTGACCAGATGCGCGCCGCGATGCCGGTGCAGCCGCAGGCCGGCTGGAACGGCCGGGTCGAGCCGAGTTTCGCCCCCGAGCCGGTCAAGGCCACACCGGCCGACGCCTTCGATCAGTACCTCGCCTCGGTCGAGCAGGATACGCACCAGGACGCCCCCTACGCGCACACAGCTGACGCGGTCCAGGACGGCGCCGAGGGCGGGTACGGCGACGATCGCCCGCTCAAGCGTGTGAATCCGCGGCGGCGTCTGGTCTCGGTTGGTGCCGGCATCGCCGTGGTCGCGGTGGCCGTGACGGGGGCCCTGACCTACAAGGGGATGCACAGCTCCGGCCCAGGTGGCGTCCCGGTGGTGCAGGCCGATCCCACGCCCCTCAAGGTGGCGCCAAAGGTCGCCGACGGGGTCGAGATCCCCGATCAGAATCGGCAGATCTACGACCCGAAGGGCAAGAGGGACGGCCAGATCAAGATCGTGAACCGTGAGGAGCAGCCCGTCGACGTGGCCGAGGCGGCGCGTGCGGCGCAGGGTCCTGCAGCCCCCGGCACCAGCCAGGCCGGCACGACACCGGGCAACAGCCCGTTCGAGGCGTTTGGCGAGCCCCGGCGCGTTCGGACCGTCGCGGTGAAGCCCGAGACGCCACCCGCGCCTCCGGCGCGCGAAACGCAGGCCGATGCGGGCCCGTCCCCCATCCCGACAATGGTGCTCCCGGGGGACGAGCCAGCTGCGCCGCCGCCCACCCCGAAGGCGAAGGCGACCCGTCAGGCCGCCGCGAGCCTGCCGCCGGCGATGCCCGCGCCCGTGGAAGCTCCGCCGGCTCCGACACCGGTCGAGGCGCCGCCGCCGAAGCCCGTGGCCGTGAAGCCGCCGCCGAAAGCCGCCCAGCGCGTCGCCACCGCGGGCGCGGTGTCGATCCCCGACACGACCGCCAGCACGACGACGTCCGACGACGCGGCCCTCCGCAACGGTCCCGTCGGCGGCTTCGCGGTTCAGCTCGGCGTGCGCGGCTCGGCCGCGGAGGCCCGGGCCGCGCTGCATCAGATGCAGGGCAAGTTCAACCAGCTCGCTGGCAAGCCCGAGCTGATCCGGCAGGCGGAGGTCAACGGCAAGACCATCTTCCGCGTGCGGGTTGGACCGCTGGAGAAGGCCGAGGCTTCGAGCCTCTGCAGCGCTCTGCAGAGCGCCGGCGGTCAGTGCTTCGTCGCGAAGAACTGACGGAGTGACCCGTCTGCCGAGTGCGCAGACGGGGCGAATGAGGACGGGCACGACTGATCATCGGCCCATCGTCGCGCCGACGTGGTTCTTCCGGAGGGGCGCAAAACCTCCGGGTTTCGAGTCCCCGCAGCAACACCGGACGCCCCGTGCACTACGGGCTCTGCCCGTGCCGCCGATTCGTCTTGCCGGCTCCCCGTTCCCGCCCGACTTTGCACGCATCGATTCGGCCCGCCCGAGCATGCCGTCCCGCGCATCCCCCGAGTAGTCCCGAGACGTCCCGATGACCTCCCGTGCCCTGATCCTCGGCTGCGCCGGCAAGTCGCTTTCTGCTGAGGAGGCTGCCTTCTTCCGCGACGTGCGGCCCTGGGGCTTCATCCTGTTCAAGCGCAACATCGGTACACCCGACGAGGTGCGTGCGTTGACCGGCGCGCTGCGCGACTGTCTCAACTCGGGGACGGCGCCGATCCTGATTGACCAGGAGGGCGGCCGAGTTCAGCGGATGGGACCGCCACACTGGCCGGCCTATCCGCCGGGGGGTCGATACGGGCGCCTGAACGGCAGCGCGGAGACGATCGCGCGGCTCGGCGCGCGCCTGATGGCGCACGACCTCGCGGATGTCGGCATCAACGTCGATTGCGCTCCGGTCCTTGATGTCCCGGCCCCGGGCTCCCACGACATCATCGGAGATCGGGCCTACGCGACCAATCCAGTCTCGGTCGCCGGGATCGGCCGGGCGGTCGCCGAGGGGCTTATGGCCGGCGGGGTCCTGCCGGTGATGAAGCACATTCCAGGGCATGGCCGCGCCGCCTGCGACAGCCATCACGACCTGCCGGTGGTCGAGGCAAGCCGCGAGGCGCTGGCCGCGCAGGATTTCCGCCCCTTCCAAGCGCTCGCCGACCTGCCGATGGCGATGAGCGCCCACGTGGTCTTCACCGCGCTCGACCCCGAGCGTCCGGCGACGCAATCAGCCACGGTCATCCGGGAGGTGATCCGTGGCGCAATCGGATTCGACGGGCTGCTGATGACTGACGACCTGTCGATGCAGGCGCTGAGCGGCTCCTTCCGCGAGCGGGCAGAGCGCGCCTTCGCTGCAGGCATCGATATCGGGCTTCACTGCAACGGCGCGATGGACGAGATGGCGGCCGTAGCCGAAGCCGCACCGACCCTCGCGGGACGAGCCGCGGAGCGGGCCGCCGCCGCCCTGGCGCGGCTTGATCGTGCCGGCGACGACCTGGACGTTCCGGAAGCGCGGGCGCGGTTCGCGGCGGCCCTCGCGGCGGCCTGATCCGCGGCCTTCCACCGCCCCTGGCACCGCCCATGCTTGTGTTCGGGCTGCGCGATCCCTAGGTTCGCCCCGAATTCCTCAACCGGACGTGGCGTCCCGCTCCCGCTTCCTCGGGGCGCACGCAGGAGGTTGCCATGGGCAGCATGAGTATCTGGCACTGGGTTATCGTCGCCGTCATCGTCATGCTGCTCTTCGGGCGTGGCAAGGTCTCCGATCTGATGGGTGACGTCGCCAAGGGCATCAAAGCCTTCAAGAAGGGCATGGCCGAGGACGAGACGCCTCCGGTGAGCCAGACCGTGGCGCCCCCGAGCGAGCCCGTCCGCACCATTCCCCACGCTGCTGAGACCAGCCCCGGCACCGCCATCCCGGCGAGCCACATCCCCGGCGGTGAGCGCAAGCCGGTCTGAGCCGACAGTCCTGGGGACTGTCATGGCGCGTGCGCTGGTGTAGAGCCTGACGGGGCCGGGGTTTCGGTCCGGTTCCCAAGGGCAGCAGGACCGTCGACGACATGCTGGACATGAGTTGGGGCGAGGTGATGCTGATCGGCGGCGTCGCCCTCATCGTCATCGGACCGAAGGATCTGCCGAAGGCGCTGCGCACCGTCGGACAGATCACGTCGAAGCTGCGCCGCATGGCGGGCGAGTTTCAGATGCAGTTCAACGAAGCGATCCGCGAGGCCGAACTCGATGATGTTCGGCGTGAGGTCGATGGCATTCGCAACACCGTGCGCAGTGCCGGATCAACCTTCAACCCGGTCCAGACGATCCGCGACGAGCTGAAGGGTGCTGTTGAAGGTCGGAGTAAGGTTGGGCCCGAGAAGCTGGGCCCGCCGGCATCCGCTGGGGAGACCCGTTCCCTCGCCGACGCGACGGCGCAGCTGAAGGCCGAGCAGGAGGCTCTGCCCCCGATCCCCGCGCCTGAGGCACCTACGCCGCCGGCCGCAGCGGAAGTGCCGCTCCCGGTGCCGGGCTCCGTGGACGATCCGTTCGGCCCGCCGCCTGAACCACCTGTCCAGCACGACGGCTTGGTCGATACGAAGAACGGCGCCGCTGTCCAATGAACACCGACGCCGATGAGGCCGAGATCGAAGCCTCCCGGGCACCGCTGCTCGAGCATCTGATCGAACTCCGGGCGCGGTTGATCAAATCGCTCATCGCCTTCGTGGCGATGTTCTTTGCCTGCTTCTTCTTCTCTCGCGACATCTACAACGTGCTGGTCTACCCCTACACTTCGGTGGTGGGGGCGGAGAATGCCGAGCTGATCGCGACGCATTTTCTTGAACAGGTCTTCACCAACATCAAGCTCAGCGTGTTCGGTGCGGCGTTCCTGGCCTTCCCGGTGATCGCGACGCAGATCTACGCCTTCGTGGCGCCCGGCCTCTACCGCAATGAGCGCAAGGCGTTCCTGCCGTACCTCGTGGCAACGCCGATCTTCTTCCTGCTCGGGGCGCTGGTGGTGTTCTTCCTGGCGATGCCGCTGCTGATCAAGTTCTCGGTTTCGCTCCAGCAGGTGGGGGTTGCCGGAGAGCCGACCATCAAGCTGATGCCTAAGGTGGATGAGTACCTGTCGCTCATCATGACGCTGATCTTCGCCTTCGGCATCGCGTTTCAGCTTCCGGTGATCCTCACGCTGCTCGGCCAGATCGGGATCATCGACGCGGCCTTCCTGCGGGAGAAGCGGCGCTACGCGATCGTGCTGGTCTTCGTGGCCGCCGCGGTGCTGACCCCGCCCGACGTGATCTCGCAGCTCTCGTTGGCACTGCCGATGCTGCTTCTTTATGAGGCGTCCGTATTCTCGGTAGCCCGGGTCGAAAAGCTGCGTGCGGCGCGGCGGATCGACGAGGGGCTGGATGCCTAACGCGTGAGCATCAGTCGCGGGCGGTCAGCGAGACCCGGTGCGGTGAGGTCGTTCGCACCGACGCTGCAAGGCCGGCCGAGCCGGATCGGAACGGGGAGGCTCACGCGTACGTGAGCCTCCGGTCTGCCTGATGCGACGGCACCAGCCGAGCAGCGGCTGTCAGGCCACGCGCAGCAACACGTGCTTTTTCTTGCCGAAGGAGAGCTTGATGACGCCCTCCGTCGTCAGGTCGCCTTGGCCGAGCACGGCCTTCTCGTCCGTCACCGGCACATCGTTGACGCGCAGGCCGCCGCCCTTGATCTGGCGCCGCGCTTCGCTGGTCGAGGGAACCAGCTTGGCGATATCCGGCCCAAAGGCCGTCAACACGCCAAGCCCTGCTTCCAACGTCGCTGCCGGAACGGTGACGCTCGGCAGGTCGGCCGCGAGCGTCCCCTCCACGAAGGTCTTGCGCGCCGTCTCGGCCGCCGCCTCTGCGGCCTCGCGGCCGTGCATCAGGGCTGTCGCCTCCGTGGCCAACACCGTCTTGGCGGTATTGATCTCAGCCCCAGCCAGTGCCGCCAACCGGGCGATCTCGTCCATCGGTAGCAGGGTGAACAGCTTGAGGAAGCGGGCCACGTCCGCATCCTCGGTGTTCCGCCAGAACTGCCAGTAATCGTAGGGCTTCAGCATGTCCGGGTTGAGCCAGACGGCGCCCGCGGCGGTCTTGCCCATCTTGGCGCCCGACGAGGTGGTCAGGAGCGGGCAGGTCAGGGCGTAGAGCTGCGGCGTGCCCATGCGGCGGCCGAGATCGATGCCGTTGACGATGTTGCCCCACTGGTCCGACCCGCCCATCTGCATCACGCAGCCGTAGCGCCGGTTCAGCTCGACGAAGTCGTAGGACTGGAGGATCATGTAGTTGAACTCCAGGAACGAGAGTTCCTGGTCGCGTTCCAGGCGCAGGCGCACGCTGTCCATCGACAGCATGCGGTTCACCGAGAAATGGCGGCCTACATCGCGCAGCATCTCGATGTAGTTGAGCTTGGTCAGCCACTCGGCGTTGTCGACCATCACGGCGTCGTTCGTGCCCTCGCCGAAGCGCAGGAACCGGTCGAAGGTCTTGCGGATCTCGGCCTTGTTGGCGTCGATCTGCTCGACGGTGAGGATCTTGCGCGTCTCGTCGCGCCCGGACGGGTCGCCGACCCGCGTGGTGCCGCCGCCCATCAGCGCGATCGGCTTGGCACCGGTGGCCTGCAGCCAGTGCAGCATCATGATCGAGAGCAGATGCCCGACATGCAGCGAGGGCGCCGTGCAATCGTAGCCGACATAGGTGGTCAGCCGGCCTTCGAGGGCCGCCGCGTCGATCCCGGCGAGGTCGGAGGTCTGGTGGATATAGCCGCGCTCGGTCAGGATCCGGAGAAAATCCGATTTCGGCGCAAAGCTCTCGGCGGTCATGGATACAATCTCGGGTCGCGTGCTGGCGCGACAGGCCGATGGCCCGCATGCTAGCTCGCGCTGGGTTCAGGATACGGCGCGCTCTTAGCAGGGCGTTGGCCGAAAGGCACGGGGCGGAACGGCATGGCGATGATGCGCGCGATCGGGCTGATGAGCGGCACCTCGCTGGACGGCGTCGACATCGCGCTGATCGAGACCGACGGTGAGCGGGTGCACGTGGTCAAGGGCCACAACAATTTCCTGGAGCCGCTGGGGCCGACCGGATATCGCGGCTACGCGGACGACGAGAAGGCGCTGCTGCGTGCGGCCACGAAGGATGCGGAGTCCGTGCTTCATCCCGGCGATCGGCCCGGCCGCCTGCCGGAGGCGGAGGCCTTCGTCACGCAGGCCCATGCCGAAGCGGTGGAACGCTTTCTGGAAGAAAACGGCCTGAATGCCGCCGAGATCGACGTCATCGGCTTCCACGGGCAGACCGTGATCCATCGGCCAAACCAGCGCCTCTCGATCCAGATCGGCGACGGACAGGCGTTGGCAACGCGGCTCGGCATTCCGGTCGTTTCGGACTTGCGCCGGGCCGATATCGAGGCGGGCGGGCAGGGGGCGCCGCTGGTGCCGGTGTTCCACAAGGCGCTCGCCGAAGCGTCGGGCTTCGACGGGCCGTTCGGCATCCTCAATATCGGCGGGGTCGCCAACGCGACTTTGATCGACTCGAAGGGCGGCGTGATCGCCTTCGACACCGGCCCCGGCAACGCCCTGATCGATGAATGGATGCAGGAGCGCGAGGGCAAGAACCTCGACGATGGCGGCCGCACCGCCGCCCGGGGCCGGCCGGACGAGCAGCTGCTCGCGTGGCTGCTGACGCACCCGTTCTTCTTCCGAAAGCCGCCGAAATCGCTTGATCGGAACTGGTTCTCGCACAAGTTGGCGGGGCAGCTCTCGACGGAGGACGGCGCCGCGACGCTCACCACCTTCACGGCGCGCGCCGTGGCCCGCGCCCTGGACCACGCCCCCGAGATCCCGACGCGCTGGATCGTGGCCGGCGGCGGTGCCCGCAACGGCGAGTTGGTGCGGCTGCTGAACTACCATCTGCGCGCCGAGATCACGACGGCCGACGCGATCGGCTGGTCCTCGGCTTATCTGGAGGCGCAGGCCTTCGCCTACCTCGCGGTACGCTCCCTCAAGGGGCTGCCCATTACGTTCCCGTCGACGACCGGGGTTCGCGAGCCCATGACCGGCGGGGTTCTGGCGCGGCCGTGAGCCTCGGCTACGCGCTTCAGCGGATCATCGAGGAATACCCGCTCGCCCGGCTCGATCCGCCGGCCGGGCACCCGCTCGCCGCGGTGATCCGGAAGGGCGCGCCGGGTGAGCTGCGCGGCGCGCTGGCATCGATCGACGGGCCTTTCCTCGTGAAGGGCAGCCCGGGGCGCGGAGCCAAGTGGGCCGCCGTGCCGTGGATTGCGATCTTCGATCCTGCGATTACCACCAGCGCGACCCGAGGCTACTACCTCGTCTACCTCTTCCCGACGCACCGCGAGGCGGTACACCTGTCGCTGGCACAGGGGACGGTGGCGGCCATCCGCGAGCACGGAGCCGGCGCGGGCGATCATCTCCGGACGAGCGGGGCCATGCTCCGGGCACGCCTCACCGATTTCGCCGACCGGCTGCCAAATGACACCATCAGCCTCGGCACGGCGGGCGAGCTGCCGGAGGGCTACGAGGCGGCGCATATCCTGGGGCTCACCTACGATCGCGACGCGCTCGGCGATGAGCGGCGGCTGCGGGCCGATCTTGCGGTGGCTGTCACGGCCTACCGGGCGCTGAAGGCGCGGGGTGGCCTTACTGAGGAAGGTCGGTCCATGCCGGGGCCCGGCGGTTAGCGATGCGCAGCGCGACGTACGTCAACGCAATTGCGGGATCGATCTTCACGGTAGGCGGTTTGGCGCCGATCTTTGCAGTGCTCTACACATCCGGCCCACCGGGCCTTCCGGTGCCGCTCATCGTCGGATTGTCGGTAATTTGCTGGATCACAAGCGGCACCCTACATTACCCAGCATGGCGCTATCTGAGGGAGTTGCAAGGATGAGCCTCCTCGACGTCATCGCTCTGCTCAGCGTGCCGGTAGCCGCCCTCGTCCTGGGTTTGGGCGCTCTCCGTTACGCGCGTTGGGCGGATGGGCGCTGAGAGGCTGCCGAAGCGCGTGCAAATCGATCCCGCGGTTCGGGCTCAACCAGAAGCGTGAAGGAATCGGGCCGCCGGTTTGTGCCCCCGCCGCTCCCGCGCTAAGGCAGCCGGGCCATGTCGCACAACACCTTCGGCCACCTGTTCCGCGTCACGACCTTCGGCGAGAGCCACGGGGTCGCGCTGGGCTGCGTGGTCGATGGCTGCCCGCCCGGCCTGCCGCTGGAGGCGGAGGAGATCCAGGCGGAGCTCGACCGGCGCAAGCCCGGCCAGTCGCGCTTCACCACGCAGCGCCGCGAGCCCGATCAGGTGAAGATCCTGTCCGGCGTCTTCGCGGACGACCGCACCGATGGGCGCCAGTTCACCACCGGCACGCCGATCGCGCTGATGATCGAGAACACGGATCAGCGCTCGAAGGACTATTCCGAGATCCGCGACAGCTACCGGCCCGGCCACGCCGACTACACCTACGATGCCAAGTACGGCATCCGCGACTATCGCGGCGGTGGCCGCTCCTCCGCGCGCGAGACCGCCGCGCGCGTGGCCGCCGGCGCCGTGGCCCGCAAGGTCATCCCCGGGATCACTATCCGGGCGGCCCTGGTGCAGATGGGCCCGCACGCCATCGACCGGTCCCGCTGGGACTGGGCGGAAGTGGAGCGCAACCCGTTCTTCTGTCCCGATGCCGAGACGGCGACGTTCTACGAGAGCTACCTCGACGCGATCCGGAAGGACGGTTCGTCGGTGGGCGCCATCATCGAGGTGGTGGCCGAGGGCGTCCCGCCGGGCCTCGGCGCGCCGATCTACGGCAAGCTCGACGCGGATCTCGCCGCCGCCATGATGTCGATCAACGCCGTGAAGGGCGTCGAGATCGGCGACGGCTTTGCGGCGGCGGCCCTGCGCGGCGAGGACAACGCCGACGAGATGCGCGCCGGCAACGATGGGCGCCCCCGCTTCCTGGCCAATCACGCGGGTGGTATCCTCGGCGGCATCTCCAGCGGCGAGCCCGTGGTGGTGCGCTTCGCCGTGAAGCCGACCTCCTCGATCCTGACCCCGCGGCGCTCCGTCACCCGCGACGGCACCGAGGTGGACCTCGTCACCAAGGGCCGCCACGATCCCTGCGTCGGTATCCGCGCCGTGCCGGTGGCGGAGGCCATGATGGCGTGCGTGCTCGCCGATCACACCCTGCGCCATCGCGGACAGGTCGGGCAGCAGGCCTGATCCCGGTTGCGATTCCAACGTCTCGAGAATGCCCGTGCCACACTGCACCGTTACTGAGGCCATCGCGGCCTTCGCCAAGGGCGAGATCGTCGTCGTCACCGACGATGACGACCGCGAGAACGAGGGCGACCTCGTCGTCGCGGCCTCGCTCTGCACGCCGGAGAAGATGGCGTTCATCATCCGCAACACCTGCGGCATCGTCTGCGCGCCGATCACGCAGAGCGAGGCGCGGCGGCTGCACCTCGCGCCGATGGTCGCCTCGAATGATGCGCCGCTCGGCACCGCCTTCACCGTGACGGTTGATGTGAAGCACGGGCTGACCACAGGAATCTCGGCCGAGCAGCGCTGCAATACGGTCCGGGCGCTGGCCAACGGCAACATGGGCGCGGGCGACTTCGTGCGCCCCGGACACGTCTTCCCCCTGATCGCCCGGGATGGCGGCGTGCTCATGCGCTCGGGTCACACCGAGGCCGCAGTCGACCTCTGCCGCTTGGCGGAACTGCCCCCCGTCGGCGTGATCTGCGAGCTCGCCAACGACGACGGCACGGTGATGAAGGGGCCGCAGATCGAGGCTTTCGCCGAGAAGCACAAGCTCAAGCAGGTCTCGGTGGCCGATCTCATCGCATACCGGCAGGCTCGGGACCGGCTGGTAGAGCGGGTCGGGCATTTCCCCGTCCGGTCGAACCATGGCGACTTGAATGCCTACGTCTTCTCGACGCCCTTCGAGACGATCCAGCAATTCGCCTTCGTGATGGGGGAGATCGGCGACGGACGCGACGTGCTGGTGCGCCTCCACCGCTCCAACGTCGCGGCCGACGTGATCGGCGGCGGCAAGCAGATCGACGCGGTGCTGAAGCGCTTCGCGGCGGCCGGGCGCGGGGTGCTGGTCTATCTCCGCGACGGGACAGCGGGCGTCCCGGTGAAGAGCGTCACCGACGAGGGCACGGAGGCCCTGCGCGCCCGCCAGTGGCGCGAGGTCGGCCTCGGGGCGCAGATCCTGCGGGACCTTGGTGTGGTCTCGTTCCGCAATCTCGCGACCTCGTCGCGCGCCTATGTCGGCCTGTCGGGCTTCGGCATCGAGCACCTGGGCGACGAGCCGCTGGAGGCGTAAGCGGCCCGTCAGGCGCGGCGCGCGACCGTCCAGATCGCGGCGCCCGCCATGATGGCGGCGGCGCTGCGATTGAGCCGCCGGTGGAACGCGGCCGTTTGCAACGCATGCCGCGCCCGCGACGCCAGGGCAGCATACGGTGTCATCACCGCAACCAGGACGAGGGCCGTAACGGCGACGAGCACGGCGAAGTCGCTCAAGCTGACGGCCCGCAGATCCAGGAGGGTCGGCAGCACCGCGAGGTAGAAGACGATCGTCTTCGGGTTGGCGAGCGTGACAGTGAGACCGGCGAGGAAGCTCGCGAGGGGGCGGTCGGCACTGCGGCTTGCCACGGGCTGCGCTCGGGCCGCGGCGCGCCAGAGATGGATCGCCAGATAGCCAAGATACAGGCCGGCGCCGATCCGGACCACAACGAACACGTCGCCGAGCGCCTCAGCCACGCGGGTCAGCCCGAACACGGCGGCCGCCAGGAAGGTCAGATCGCCCAGCATCAGGCCCGCGGCGAACGCCATTCCGGCCCAGAAACCCGAAGCCAGCGCCCGGGCGACGAGAGCCACGACCCCCGGGCCCGGGATTGCGGCCGCGACGCCCAGCGCCAACGCGTAGGCCAGGAAACCGGCCATCGTCATCGCGCAGATCCTGGCCGACGGTTGGCGGCCGGCGACATGAAGCGGCTCAGCGCTGACATGATCCTGATTCCCCCGAAAGCCCGAGGCTACGGCGGGATCCGGCGCCCTCGCAACCGTCGCTCGTGCTTACCGCCCCATCAGCGCGTCGACATGCGCGGCGGTCGACTTGGCGAGACCTTCGAGGCTGTAGCCGCCTTCGAGCACCGAGACGATGCGCCCGCCCGCGCAACGTTCCGCCAGCTCCATCAGCCGGCGCGTCGCCCAGGCGAAATCCTCGGCTTCGAGCCGGAGATTCGCCAGCGGATCGAGGCGATGGGCGTCGAACCCGGCCGAGATCACGATCACATCCGGCCGAAACATTTCCAGGCGCGACAGGATGCCGGTCTCGAACGCCTCGCGAAACACTTCACCATCGTCGTTCGGCTGCAGCGGCACGTTGACGATTGTGTCCTTGTCGCCCCGCTCCGAGGCCGCGCCGGAGCCGGGAAAGAGCGGCATCTGATGCGTCGAGCAGTACAGGACGGAGCCATCATCCCAGAAGATGTCCTGGCTGCCGTTGCCGTGGTGGACGTCCCAATCGACGAGCGCCACACGCCCGGCGCCGTGCTTCGTCTGGGCGTAGCGGGCCGCGATGGCCGCGTGGTTGAACAGGCAGAACCCCATGGACCGGGTCCGCTCCGCGTGATGGCCGGGCGGCCGCATGGCCACGAAGGCGTTGCGGCACTCGCCCGCAACGACGGCGTCGACGGCGTGCGTTGCGCCGCCGATCGCGCGCAGCGTCGCCTCCAGGCTGCCGGCGGACAGGACCGTGTCGGAATCGATCCCGACCATGCCCTCTTCCGGTACCGCCGCGACCAGCGCGTCGACGTAGCTGCGGGGATGGGCGAGGGCCGCCATCTCCAGATCCGCACGGGGCGCCGAGGCCCGCACGAGGCCAGCAAAGCGTTCATCCTCAAGGGCGCGCTCGACCGCCCGCATCCGGGCCGGCCGCTCCGGATGGCCCTCGGGCACGACGTGATCGAAGCTGGCGGGATGGCTCACGTACAGTGTGGTCACGACGGTCGCTCCCGGGTCCGATCCTGTCGCGCGCCTGCAACAGGAGCCGGCAATGTGCCACGGTCGCAACGCGCGGACTACGGCCGCGTGCCCGCCACGATTAGGCTTGGTTCGATTGTCTTCAGATTTTCCCAGTCACCGAACGGTCTTCGGTGCGGGATCGAACGTCGAGCCCGGCCGCATGCGCATCGTCCCGATCATCGTCTGTGCCGGTCTCCTGGCGGGCTGCACCTTCAAGGGCGTGCCCGACCCGGCCCTTTCCGCGCGCGACGCGGAATTCATGGCGCTCGTGCCGGATGCAGAGTTCGATCCGCACTTCGCCCGGTACGAGATCAGCGATCCGACCCATGAGCCACCCGGCACCATCGTGGTCGAGACGAAGGAGCGTCAGCTCTACCTCGTCCAGCATGGCGGAAAGGCGCTCCGCTACGGCGTCTCGGTGGGCGACGAGGCCTACGGCTGGACCGGTCAGGCGACCGTCGACCGCAAGGCGGAATGGCCGGCCTGGAATCCACCGGCCGAGATGATCAAGCGCTGGCCGCATGTCCACGCCATGCAGGGCGGCCCGATGAACCCGCTGGGCGCCCGCGCCCTCTACCTGTCGGATCACGGCAAGGACACGCTCTACCGGATTCACGGTACCAACGAGCCGGAGAAGATCGGGCAGGCGGTCTCGTCGGGCTGCATCCGCATGCGCAACATCGACGTGGTCGACCTCTACAATCGCGTGCCTGTGGGCGCGACGGTCATCGTTCGGTAACGCAACCGGTCAACGTCCCAATAAGCCTGCTTGCTTGGGGGGTGTTTACCTGAACTTCCGTTCAGATCTGGCCATTAACTTCTGGCAGGGAAGCCGTCCCGTAAGTTGAAGACACACAGGGACTAGCGCCGACCGCAGCAAAGGTCGGGGAGGCAGGCGACCATGACCATGATTTCCGTTCAACAGTTCTGCAACCATGCCGTTTCGACCGGCACGATCAGCGACGAGGACCTGCTCGTCCTCAAGCGCGAGGTTCTCCCCGAAGGCCTGATGACCCGCGAGGAGGCCGACCTGCTGATCGCCCTGGAGCGCGCGGTCATCGGCTCTGACGCCTTCGCCGACTTCCTCGTGGCCTTGGTCGTCGATTTCGCCGTGTGGGGCACCCGGCCGACCGGGTACATCGACCGTGACGTGGCCGCCTGGCTCGCCGCTTCGCTCAGCGGCCGGGATGGTCCGAGCCCGGTCGGTGCGCGGATCGCCATGGAGATCGTCCGGGAAGCTCAGGGCAGCGCCGAATCGCTGATGGCCTTCGCCCTCGAAGCAAACCGCCGGATCCGCGACGCCGTCCAGCCCGCGCGCATGAGCTTTGCACTGGCGGCCTGAGCCTCCGACAAAGGCGCAGCTTCCGTCTGTCGCGCAACTGATCTATCGGGACAGTCAAGCCGGTGCGCAGTCCGGCGATCTCGGAAGCAGTGCGCCAGCGATGTTCGACAAGATCCTGATCGCCAACCGGGGCGAGATCGCCTGCCGGGTCATCAAGACCGCCCGGAAGATGGGCATCAGGACCGTAGCGGTCTACTCGGATGCCGACCGCGACGCCGTGCACGTCGCCATGGCGGACGAGGCCGTCCATATCGGTCCCGCTGCAGCGGCAGAATCCTATCTGGTCATCGACAAGATCGTCGAGGCCTGCAAGCAGACCGGCGCCCAGGCGGTCCATCCCGGCTACGGCTTCCTCTCCGAGCGCGAGGCCTTCCCGAAGGCGCTCGAAGCCGCCGGCATCGTGTTCATCGGGCCGAACCCGGCCGCCATCGCCGCCATGGGCGACAAGATCGAGTCGAAGAAGGCGGCGGCCGCCGCCGAGGTCTCCACCGTCCCAGGCTTCCTCGGCGTGATCGAATCGCCCGACCAGGCCAAGCAGATCGCCGACGAGATCGGCTATCCGGTGATGATCAAGGCGTCCGCGGGCGGCGGCGGCAAGGGCATGCGCATCGCCCACTCGGCCGACGAGGTGGCGGAGGGTTTTGCCCGTGCCAAATCGGAGGCGGCCTCCTCCTTCGGCGACGACCGCGTCTTCATCGAGAAGTTCATCACCGATCCGCGCCACATCGAGATCCAGCTGATCGGCGACAAGCACGGCAACGTCGTCTACCTCGGCGAGCGCGAGTGCTCGATACAGCGCCGAAACCAGAAGGTGATCGAGGAGGCGCCGTCACCACTCCTCGACAAGAAGACCCGCCGCAAGATGGGCGAGCAGGCGGTCGCGCTCGCCAAGGCGGTGAACTATGATTCGGCCGGCACGGTCGAGTTCGTGGCCGGGCAGGACAAGTCCTTCTACTTCCTGGAGATGAACACCCGGCTCCAGGTCGAGCATCCGGTGTCCGAGATGATCACCGGCCTCGACCTCGTCGAGCTGATGATCCGCGTGGCGGCCGGCGAGAAGCTGCCGATCACCCAGGACGACGTGAAGCTGAACGGCTGGGCCGTGGAGAGCCGCGTCTACGCCGAGGATCCGACCCGCAACTTCCTGCCCTCGATCGGCCGGCTGACCACCTACCGGCCGCCGGAGGAGGGCCAGCAGGGCAAGGCGATCGTGCGCAACGATACCGGCGTGGAGGAGGGCGGCGAGATCGCCATCCACTACGATCCGATGATCGCCAAGCTGGTGACCTGGGCGCCGAGCCGCGCCGAGGCCATCGCCGCGCAGGCCGAGGCGCTCGACGCCTTCGCGATCGACGGCATCCGCCACAACATCCCGTTCCTGTCAGCCCTGATGGCGCATCCGCGCTGGCAGGAGGGCCGCCTTTCAACGGGCTTCATCGCCGAGGAGTTTCCGGAGGGCTTTACCGCGCCGGCACCCGCGGGCGATGTCGCGCACCGCATGATGGCCGCCGCGGCAGCCATCGACCACAAGCTCAACCAGCGCAAGCGCGGCATCTCCGGGCAGATGCGCGCGCCGGGGCTGTTCGCCTTCGAGCGGGACCGCGTCGTGATCCTGGCCGGTCAGTCCTATCCGGTCACGGTGGTACCGGAGGGCGAGGATCTGCTGGTCACCCAGGATGACGGCAAATCCCTGACGGTGGCGAGCGCGTGGCGCCCGGGCGAGCCGGTCTGGATCGGCACGATCGGCTCCGAGCGGGTGGCGATCCAGGTGCGCAGCCTGCTCAACGGTGTGTTCCTGCAGCATGCCGGTGCGGCGGCCGAGGCCCGGGTCTACACGCGCCGCGAGGCCGAGCTCGCCGCGCTGATGCCGGTCAAGGAGCAGGCGGGCTCGGGCAAGCAGGTGCTCTGCCCGATGCCGGGCTTGGTGAAGCAGATCTTGGTGACCGAGGGCCAGGAGGTGAAGAATGGCGAGCCGATCGCGGTCGTCGAAGCGATGAAGATGGAGAACGTGCTCCGCGCCGAGCGGGACGCGACCGTGGGTAAGATCCACGCGAAGGAAGGCGAGAGCCTCGCGGTCGACGCGGTGATCCTGGAATTCGCCTGAGCCGATTCGCCGTCGTCGTGAGTGCGGTTCACAACGAGCAGACGAAGCTGCTGGCGACAGCACTGAATAATGTTGCCGTCGCCTACGTTGTCATCGGCTTCGTCACCCCGATGACGGCGGCAAGCTTCGGTGTCGCGAGCGCACCGGCGATGCGGATCGAGAATGCGGTCTTCACCGTCGTTTGGCTGTGCACGGGATGCGCACTACATTATGCGGCAAGGCGTGCCCTCCGGAGCATGAAGCCGTGAATTACGATTGGCTCTTCGTTACATTCGGCATCCCGGCGCTCACATTGGTGATTGCCTATGCTGCTGTGCGTGCGAACGAGCGCGCGGCGCGGCGCCTTGATCCCCCGGCGGGCGAGTAAGCAACGCCAAACGTCACGGCATGCCCCTCTACTTCGCCTACGGCGCCAACATGGATGCCGCCGCGATGGCTCTGCGCTGCCCGGTCTCGCGGCTGATCGGTAGCGGTCGCCTGCCGGGCTATCGCTTCATCATCATGCGCGAGGGTTACGCCTCGGTGGTGCGCGATCCCGCGCGCACCGTCTGGGGCGTGGTGTGGGAACTCGCCAGCGCCGACATCCCGGCCCTCGACCGCTACGAGGGGGTGGCGGGCGGTCTGTACACGAAGGCCGCACTGCCCGTCAGGTGTCCGGACGGCATCCGGCGCGCCCTGATCTATCTTGGCTGCTCCACCGCTCCAGGCCGCCCGAGACCCGGCTACCTCGACGCGGTTGTCGCTGCGGCGCAAGCAGCCCAGCTGCCGCCGCGCTACCTCCGAGAGCTCGGCAGCTGGTCGCGCGGCCTTCCGGCCTGATCGCTTCGCAACTGGTACGCGATATGCTTGCCCACGATTGAGCTGGCGGTCGAAGGGGCTGACCGTGCCCGGCCAGCTATCCGTGATTGCGTTGGACGTCGGCCGGTCAACGGCGATTGGCGTGCGTCCGCGAGGGAGAGTACCGCATGTCGTATCTGGCGCCCGCCGATTTCGTGAAGAAGGCCGTCGACGCAGGTGAGTCGAAGGTCTTCATGGCCACCAAAGACACCTTTATCCGGGCCTATATGGCCGGCGCGATCCTGGCGCTCGCCGCCGCTTTCGCGGTCACCATCAACCAGACCACCGGCCAGCCGCTTGTCGGCGCGCTTCTGTTCCCAGTCGGCTTCTCCATGCTTTACCTGCTGGGCTACGACCTGTTCACCGGCGTCTGCGTGCTCACGCCGCTCGCGCTCATCGACAAGCGCCCCGGCGTCACGGTGGCCGGCATCGCGCGCAACTGGGCATTGGTCTTCTTCGGCAATTTCGCGGGCGCGCTCACGACCGCGGTGATGATGTCGATCGTCTTCACCTTCGGCTTCGCCACCGAGCCGAACGCCGTCGGCAAGCTGATCGCCGGCATCGGCGAGGCGCGGACGCTCGGCTACGAGAAGTACGGGGCCTCCGGCATGCTGACGCTCTTCGTCCGCGCCATGATGTGCAACTGGATGGTTTCCACGGGCGTGATCGGCGCGATGCTGTCGACCTCGGTGCCCGGCAAGGTGATCGCCATGTGGATGCCGATCACAGTGTTCTTCTTCATGACGTTCGAGCACTCGGTGGTGAACATGTTCCTGTTCCCGTCGGCGATCCTCATGGGCGGCCACCTCACCGTCATGGACTACCTCCTGTGGAATGAGATCCCGACGCTGCTGGGCAACATCGTCGGCGGCCTCGCCTTCACCGGCCTGATGCTCTACTCGACCCACGTTCGGACCGGCGCGACGCGCCTGGCAGCCGTCGATTCGGGCGTGCGTCGCCCGATCGCCGCTGAGTGAGGCAATCCGGGTCCGCGCGTCCGGCGCGGACCCTCAAGGCAAACCTGGGCCCGCATGCACGCGATACGGACGGTCTCCGTCGTCATCCAGGGGCGGGTCCAGGGGGTGTCCTACCGCGTGTGGACACAGGGCGAAGCCCGCAGGCTCGGCCTCGCAGGCTTCGTACGGAACCGCGACGACGGTTCGGTCGAAGCGCGCTTCAGCGGAGCGCCCGAGGCGGTGGACGCGATGCTGACGCTGTGCCGGTCAGGTCCGCCCGGGGCGCGCGTGACAGACATGGCGGTCAACGATGGCGCGGAGGCTCACACCTCGCCAGGGTTCGAAATCCTGCGCAGCTGAGCCCCGGCCGTCCTCGGCGCGTCTGGTACAGCTGGGATCCGTCCCAGATATCAATACGCAGCGCTATCGTGCTCCTTCCGGCGGCTTCTGCCATGGCGCTCGGGCTGATAAGGAACGCAGCCCACCGCGATTTCGCCATCCCACGATCATGACCGACCTTCTCGCCGGCCGGGCCGCGTTCTCGCCGCTCGATCTCGGAGCGCTCCTGTATTTCATCGTCGCCTGGGTGGCGTACGGCCTCTCGGTCGGGCGGCTGCGGGGCCGGATGGTCTCGCTGAGCCAGATCATGAACGGCCATCGCTCCAACTGGGCGCGGCAGGTGATCGGACGCGACAACCGGGTGGTCGACACTCAGATCAACGCGTCCCTGCAGAACGGCACCGCGTTCTTTGCATCGACCTCCCTGATCGCGCTCGGCTCGGTCCTCACCCTGTCGCGCTCTGGCGACGACGTGCTGAACCTGTTCGCCACCCTGCCGTTCGGCATGCCGGCGAGCCGCCTGACCTGGGAGTTGAAGGTAGCCGGGCTTGCGCTGGTCTTCGTCTACGCCTTCTTCAAGTTCGCCTGGGCCTATCGGTTGTTCAACTATGCGGCTATCCTGCTCGGCGCGGTGCCGTCCAAGGGCTCAGGCGCGAGCGAGACCGAGATGCTGCGGGCGGTGCGCCGGCTCGCCGCCATGAATGTCAGCGCCGGGCGGCATTTCGCCCGCGGGCAGCGGGCCTTCTTCTTCGCGCTGGCCTATCTGGGCTGGTTCATCAGCCCCTACGTGCTGTTCGCCTCGACGAGTGCGGTTGTGGTCATCATGTGGCGGCGGCAATTCGCCTCCGAGATTCGCATGGCGTTGCTCGACGCGGGGGAGGGCCCCCACGAAGGTCCGCTCCTGGCTTCCTTGGAAGAGGCACGGATATGACCGACGCGAGACCGGACGATGCGGCGATCGAGGCGACGATGCTCGGCCTCGTCGCCGCGCGCGGCGCCCAGAAGACGGTCTGCCCTTCGGAGGTCGCCCGGGCTCTGGGCGGCCCGCATCCCGATGGCTGGGGGCCGCTGATGCAGCCGGTGCGTCGAGTCGCGGTGCGCCTGGCCCACGCGGGACGCATCGCGATCCTGCGCAAGGGCAAGCCCGTGGATCCCGACGACTTCCGCGGTATCTACCGGCTGGCCTTGCCCTCGGTCGGCTCCGGCGCAGGGAACCAGTCGGGCGTATAGCCTGCCCATCGATACACCACGAGGCCGATCCACTCCTTCACGGCGAGATCGAGCTGCAGCAGGCCGTCCGACGCGAAGCCGTTAAAGCGGGTCAGGTCGCCCCAGCCGCGCGTGCGATAATCGACCGGGAAGGCGTCCACCGTGAATCCGGCCTGCCGGAAACAACCGACGGCCCTGGGCATGTGCCAAGCCGATGTCACCAGAAGCCAGCGCTCCCCTGGCTTCGGAAGGACGAGGGCGGCCGAGAAGTCTGCGTTCTCATGGGTGTTGCGCGAGCGGTTTTCGAGGATCAGGCGGGTGCGCGGAACGCCGATCGCGTCCGCCTGCCGGCTGACGATGTCGGCTTCGGCGATGCCGCCGCCGATGAAGCCGCTGCCGCCCGAGAAGACCAACCGTGCCGCGGGGAAGCGCCGCGCGAGGTCGGCGAGATAGATCGGCCGCTCGCCGGCATCGTTGACCACGACCTGGGCCCGCGCCTCGGACAGGCCGGCCTCGATGCCGCCGCCGAGCACGATGATGCCGGCAGGTGCCGCCCCGTCCGTCGGGTAGGCGGGGAAACGCTGCTCCAGCGGCAACAGAAGCGCCTCCGAGAGGGGCGCCAAGCCGCCGACCGCGAGCCCGATGGTACCGAGAGCGGCGAGACCGATCCCGGTACGCCGGAGCCGCGTCGCCGAGAGAAGGAGCAACCCGGCCAGGGCGGTGAAGATCAGCGCATTCGATGGTGTGATCAGGAAGTAGATCGCCTTCGACAGCGGGAAGAACACGCTGTTCACACCGGTTTCGTTTCGGTTTGAAAGCGCGCCATCGCGGCGGCATCCGGCGGGAGAAGGTGCGCGAGGCTTTCACCCCGTTCGACCTCGCGCTGGATCCAGAGATCGAGCCGCTGCTGCTCGACAGCCTCCAGGGCGATCCGCTCGGCGATCCCGACCGGCAGGGCGACGATTCCACCCTCCGTGCAGACCACGATGTCCCCCGGGTGGATCGCGGCTCCGCCGCAGGCGACAGGCTGCTGCGTTCCGACCAAGGCGAGCGCACCGGTCCCGCGCGGCGGTGCGCTCCAGTTCGGCAGGCCGATCTCTTCCGTCAGGGCGGCGTCGGTGACCAAGCCCGCAGCACCCCGTTGGGCGAGCCGGGCCGACAGGATCGCTCCGAACGGCAGCGCCAAACCGGTCGCGGCGGCATCGATCACAACGACGGCGCCTTCAGGAACGGCATCGATGGCGGCCGCGAGATCGCCAGCGGCATCGTCGCGGGCCGGGATCATCCGCAGCGTGTAGGCGGTGCCGATCGCGCTATTGCTGCTGCGGGCCGATAAGCCCCTCGGGCTGAACGCCTTGACGCCGGCCCGCGTGAGGGCTCGGGCGAGGCTCGCCGGTGTCACGGCAGAGAGTGCGTCGCGCAGGGTCGGGTCGATCGCCATCGGGGTTCCTGAAAACGCCGGTCAGCGCCGGGTGCTCTACCAAGTCGTAGCTGCAAGTGGATCCGGGGCGCCCAACGGCAAGTCCGTCGGGATCTCAGGCGATAGGCTCGCCGAGGCAGCGGGCGGCTGCAGGACGAGCGGCGATGCGCGCATACCACCGGCGCAAAGCTGGGCGTTCGATCCGTTCGGCAGGCAGATTCAACCAGCGATGCGCCGCGCAGCCCAGCGCGATGTCGGCGATGCCGAAGCAGTCGCCGACCACGTAGTCCCGATCCGCCAGATGGGCATCAAGTATCGCCGCAAGGACTTCGGTCTTCTCCAGGGAGGCGGCGATGACGGTGCGGTCCGGCTCGGCAGACCGGAAGAGTTGCCAGAACGCATCGCGCATCGCCGGCGTGAAGGTGGTCGCCTGCCAGTCGAGCCACTGATCGATATGCGCGCGGGCGCGGGAATCCTGGGGCAGCGCCAGGGCCGGGCAGGTCATCGCCAGGTAGCGGAGGATCGCGTTCGATTCCCAGAGAACGAATTCATCCTCCTCCAGGGTCGGCACGAGGCCGTTGGGATTCCGGGCCCGGTATGCCGGGTCGGAGACGATCCCGTGGGCGCCCCCGGCCTCGATCCGCTCGTAGGCGAGCCCAGCCTCGTCCAGCGCCCACACGGCCTTCTGCACGTTGACCGAGGTGAGCCGTCCCCAGAGCTTACGCATCGTCAGCCTTCTTCCTCGAGGTGTGGCGGATAGGCGTGCTCACGCCCATCCGGATCCGTGACCGTCTGCCCGGCCTCTGTGTCTCGCAGGTAGCCGGGGCCGACCGGCACCTTGCCGTAGCCGCCCGGAATATCGAGCACGTAGGTCGGTTGCGCGAGGCCGGAGAGGCGCCCGCGCAGGGTGCGCATCAGGCTCTGACCGTCGGCAAGGCCGGTGCGCAGGTGGCTGGTGCCGGGCGCGAGATCCCCGTGGTGCAGGTAGTAGGGCTTGATCCGGTTCTCGACGAAGGTCCGCATCAGCGCCTCCAGGGTGACGGCATCGTCGTTGACGCCGCGCAGGAGTACCGACTGGCTCACCATCGGGATTCCGTTATCGACCAGCCGGGCGCAGGCGGCGCGAGCTGCTTCGGTAAACTCGCGCGGGTGGTTGGCGTGCAGCGCCACGAAGACCGCGCGCCTGAAGCCGTGCAGGGCGCGCACGAGGTCGTCGGATATGCTGCCGGGTTTGACCACCGGCACCCGGGTGTGGATCCGCAGCACGCGCACATGCTCGATGGCCGCCAGGCGCTGCGCGATGCGGCCGAGGCGTCTGGCCGAGAGCGCGAAGGGATCGCCGCCGGTGAGCACGACCTCCCAGATGCGTGTATCCCCGGCGATATAGGCCAGAGCCGCTTCGAGCTCTTCATCGCTCAAGGTCCCAAGCCCATTCGGGCCGACCATCTCCCGGCGGAAACAGAAGCGGCAATAGACCGGGCAGACATGCAGCGGCTTGAGCAGCACGCGGTCGGGATAGCGATGAACGATTCCGGTCACGGGCGCGTGGGCATCGTCTCCGATCGGATCCGCGCGCTCCTCGGGCGCGACCCGGACCTCCTCGACAGTGGGCACGAATTGTCGGGCGATCGGGTCGTCGGGATCCGACGGATCGATCAGCTCGGCCATATCGGGCGTCACCGAGACCGCGTAGCGGGCCAGCACCGCTCCCAGCCCCTCGGCCTCGGCGCGCGAGATCAGGCCGGAGGCGGCGAGATCTTCGGCACTGCGAAGGGCATAGGTCATGCCGGGGTCTCCACCACGGGGGTCCAGATTACGTCCTCGATGCGATTTGCGCCGCAGGCCAGCATCGCCAGCCGATCGAAGCCGAGGGCGATCCCGGACGCGTCGGGCATCACCGCAAGGGCGTTCAGGAAGTCCTCGTCGATCGGGTAGCGCTCACCGTAGACGCGCAGCTTTTCTGCCATCTCCACCTCGAAGCGGCGGCGCTGCTCGTCGGGGTCGGTCAACTCGCCGAACCCGTTCGCGAGCTCGACACCGCAGACATAGAGCTCAAACCGCTCAGCGACGCGGCCGTCATGCGGCGCCGGGCAAGCCAGGGCGGCCTCGCTCACCGGATACTCGCACAGGATGGTCGGTCGTCCGATGCCGAGATGCGGCTCGACCCGCGCGACCAGGACCCGCGAGAACAGATCGGCCCAGGTATCGTCCGGTGCGACCCGCAGATCCGCACCTTCCGCCGCGCGGGCGAGCGCATCGCGATCCGTTTGGCCGCTTCCCGCCACGGTAGCCAGAAGGTCGATCCCGGCGAAACGATCGAACGCCTCGGCCAGCGTCAGCTGCTCGGGGTCGGCATACGGGTTCGCGTCCCGACCGCGGAAGCTGAAGCGGCGCACGCCGGCCGTCGCTGCGGCGAGCTTCAGCAGCGCGGCACAGTCGTCCATCAGCCTGGTATAGGGCGCGCCGGCCCGATACCATTCGAGCATCGTGAATTCGGGATGGTGCAAAGGTCCGCGCTCCCGGTTGCGAAAGACCCGGGCAAGGGTGAACAGTTGCGTCTCGCCGGCCGCGAGCAACTTCTTGCAGGCGAATTCCGGCGAGGTGTGGAGATAGAGCGGCGCGCGCGCGCCACACGCGCCGAGGGCCTCGGTCGCGAAGGCCGCGAGATGCGCCTCGTTGCCCGGCGAGACTTGCAGGCAGGCCGCCTCGATCTCCACGAAGCCGTGCTCAGCAAACCACCCGCGGGTTGCCGCCAGCAGGCGGTTGCGCAGGATCAACGCCGGCCGGCGATCGGCATGGCGATCCGCCGCCCACCAGGGTGAGGCCGGTATCGTCACGCGGCGCCCCCGATACCGGGGTCGTCCCGACGCGGGCTGCGTGAGCCGGTCATGGGGGTCGGCAACATCCTCATCCTCGAGCCCGGGCTTCAAGGTCGCGACAGTATCGGTCAGCGGTTCGCATCGCCCGTTCGGCCGCCCGCTGGCAACCGGGACGCAGATGCGATAGTGGCGAGGTCCAAGATGCAGCGCCCGCGCTAGGCGCGTGCCGCCCCCCATGTCAATGCAGGACGCAATTCCGTGAAGGTGATCGCCTCAACGCTCCGCAAGGGCAACGTCGTCGAGAAGGACGGCAAGCTCTATGTGATCCTGTTCGCCGAGAACATCCATCCTGGCAAGGGTACGCCGGTGACCCAGCTCGACATGCGCCGGATCACTGACGGCGTGAAGGTGTCCGAGCGCTACCGGACGACCGAACAGGTCGAGCGCGCCTTCGTGGAGGATCGCGAGCATACCTTCCTGTACAGCGACGGCGAAGGGTTCCACTTCATGAACCCCGAGAATTACGAGCAGATTGCCGTGCCTGAGGACGTCGTCGGCGATGCCGCGCCGTACCTTCAGGAGGGCATGGCCGTCATGCTGTCCGTCCACAACGGCGTGCCCCTGACGATCGAGCTGCCGCAGCGCGTGACCCTCGAGGTCGCCGAGACCGAGCCGGTCCTGAAGGGGCAGACCGCCTCCTCGTCCTACAAGCCCGCCACGCTCTCGAACGGCGTGCGCACCACCGTTCCGCCACACATCGCGGCCGGGACGCGCGTGGTCGTCATGACCGCGGACGGGGCTTACGTCGAGCGCGCCAAAGACTGAGCGCGCCGCGCCGCCCGGACGACCAGGTTAACGTCGCCGCCCATTTGTCAGACAAATAATCGTCGCGACCCCCGCCAGGCGTTGGAAGCCGCGGCGGCCTGACGCAGTTTGCCCCCGCAAGGAAGAAGCATTCCAGCGGGGGAAACATGACTATGACGGCATCGAGTGTCCTCGACCGGCGGCGCCTGCTGCTCACCGGCGCTGCTTTGGCCGGAGGGGCCGCCCTGGGATCCGAACCCATCGCCGCACCGCGCGACACCGCGCCGGTCCCATCGGCTGCGGTCGCACAGCTCGCTCTGCGGCCGCCGATGGGGTGGAACAGCTGGAACAGCTTCGCCACCACCATCACCGAGGCGCAGGCGCTGGAGACCGCGCAAATCATGGCGGCGAAGCTGCTGCCGGCCGGCTACGACATCTTCACGGTCGATATCCAGTGGTACGAACCCAACGCATCGAGCTACGATTATAGCGCCACGCCCCAGCCGACCCTCGATGGATACGGTCGGCTGCTGCCCGCGCCCAATCGCTTCCCATCCAGCGCCGGCGGGGCGGGGTTTGCGCCGCTCGCGCAGCAGATTCACGACCTCGGGCTCAGGTTCGGCATCCACCTGATGCGCGGAATCCCAAGGCTGGCCGTCGAGAGGAACCTGCCGATCCTGGGCACGCCGTACCGGGCCGCCGACATCGCCGACCGGACCAACGGCTGCCACTGGAATCCCGACATGTGGGGCGTCGACATGGCGAAGCCCGGCGCCCAGGCCTATTACGACAGCGTCTTCAAGCTCTACGCGTCCTGGGGGCTCGACTTCATCAAGGTCGACGACATGAGCTACCCCTACGACCGGCACGCCGCCGAGATCGAGGCGATCCACGCGGCGATCCAGCGCTGCGGCCGGCCGATCATCCTCAGCCTGTCCCCCGGCGAGACGCCCCTGCTTCAGGGAGATCACGTGTCGCGCCACGCGCAGATGTGGCGGATCGCCGATGATTTCTGGGACGAGTGGCCGATGCTGGAGGCGCAGTTCGTCCGGCTGGAGAACTGGACGCCGTATCGCCGGCCCGGCGCCTGGCCGGACGCCGACATGCTGCCGCTCGGACGCCTCGCGCTCGGACAGCGCGACACCCGCTTCACCCCCGACGAACAACGCACGGTGATGACGCTCTGGTCGATCGCGCGCTCGCCGCTGATCATGGGCGGCGATCTGCGCCATCTCGACGACGCGACCTTGGCGCTACTCACGAACCGCGAGGTCCTCGCGGTCAACCAAGCCTCGACCGACAATCGCCCGCATGACGTCGCGTGGGGTCTGCGGATCTGGTCGGCGCGGGCGGAAGGGTCGGAGGACCGCTACGTCGCGCTGTTCCATCCGGGCGACAAGCTGAATCCGGATCGCAAGCCGCGCGAAGTGGGCATTCCCCTGGATCAGCTCGGGCTGACCGGGACGGTCAAGGTGCGGGATCTCTGGGCGGGTCGCGACCTCGGGACTGTCAGCAACGGGGTAGCGGCGACGCTGCCCGTCCATGGATCCGCGCTCTACCGCCTGACGCCGGCCTGATCACGGTTTTTGATCCGGCGTCGCCACGCCCGCCTGCGCCCGTTCCAGGACCCCGTAGCACGCCTGCGAGAGATCGTGGGCGCGCACCTGCTCGGCGACGGTGAAGGGCCGCCCATCCTCCCGGAACAGATCCTCCCGGAGCAGGGCCTCCGAGGTGCAGCGAGCCGCGATCCGGCAGAGTGGCGGCTCCCCGCCGGTGCGCGTGCAGATCTTCGTGTAATCGGCGCGGAACGCCCGCAGGCCGGCATGCGGGTCGGCGCCTGTCACGCTCACGACACCGGTGAGTACAGCCAGCAGCACAGGCTGATGGATCAGGTAGAAGGCGAGGCTGTGGCGTCCCAGGAAGGCGATGCCGCGGCCGGGGGCCGAGCGCGGGGTCCAGGCACCCAGACGTGAACCCGCCAGCGTCGGCAGCCCGATCCGGCCAAGGACGATCCCGGCGAGCACCAACCCGAACCACGGACACAGCGGCACGTAATCGTTGGTTTGCGGCGTTACCGCGCCGAGGCCCAGGAAGAGGAGCGCGGGCGCGTCGAGGAACGCCGCATGCACGAGATACGGCGCCGCCAGAACCAGCGCTGCCGCGAGCGCCGTTACGAGGACGGGCAGGAACAGGAAGGCGAGCCCCAGCACGCTCGACACGGCGATGCAGTGCAGGATGCCGAAGAACACGTAGGCATCCGGAAACGCCCACCACGTGCCGAGGGTCACTAAGAGGGCGCCGCCGCCGACGCGCGCGAGGCGCAGCAGGGTCGGCCGCGGCCGGATGCCCCGACCGTTCATGAGCACCAGCCCGACGCCGACGAGGATCAGGAAACTGCCGGCGATCAGCTCGGCGGCCATGTGCCCGGCACGGGTCGCGGCGTAGTTCTCGGCCGTCAGCCTGAGATATCCGAGATCCCAGACGGTGTGGAAGCTCGCCATCGCCACGAGGGCGATCGCCCGCGCCGCATCGATCACCGGAAGGCGATTCCGTTGGGCCTTAGCGGGCGGGGCGTACGGGCGCGGAGCGGCGGCTGTGTCGGAGGACATCACCCGCAACCCAAACCATGCCGGCCCACACGATGCCAAGGGCACCACGCCACGCGGCAAACCGCGAAGACGCGACGGTCGCGCCCTCTCGGAAACGTGAAACGCACCGGTGGTGGGCCGTGCGGAGCCCGGCGGTCACCACGAGTTCCACAATCCGCCCCTATGTTCCGGCGCTTAAAGGCCGATAGGCCCCCAGGCGGCGTCGGAACGACTGTTGCCGCCGCGCATACAGGCATCGAGATTGCAACTCGGCCAAGCTCGCTGACCGGCGAAACGGGCTTCCCGGGAGTCAGGACTTCGTTAATCTTGCCGGGAAAGTGCGCGGCGTGATTCAGGGTAGGTGTCTCGGCCATGTCTGACGAACGCGGATCCGGGCCGGACAACCCTGACGGGGAAGCCCGTGCTCGTACCCTTGAGGCTGGCCTGCGGGAGGACGAGGTTCTGGACCTCGTGGAGGTGGCCGGCCACATCAAGTGGTTCGACGTTTCCAAGGGGTTCGGATTCATCGTGCCGGACGATGGTGCGCCGGACATCCTGCTGCATGTGACCTGCCTGCGGCGGGACGGCTACCAGGCCGCCAGCGAAGGCGCGCGCATCGTCGTCGAGGCGGTGGAACGGCCGCGCGGATGGCAGGCCTTCCGGGTGATCTCGCTCGATCAGGCTACGGCCGTTCATCCCTCGGAGATGCCGCTGCCGCGCACACACGTGACTGTGACGCCAACGAGCGGGCTAGAGACCGCCGTGGTGAAATGGTTCAACCGGCTTCGGGGATTCGGCTTCCTGACCCGGGGCGACGGCACACCGGACATCTTCGTGCACATGGAGACGCTGCGCCGCTACGGAATCGCGGAGCTGAAGCCCGGCGACGCGGTTCTGGTCCGCTACGGCGACGGCTCGAAGGGCGTGATGGCCGCGGAGGTTCGGCTGATTGACGGGGCGCTTCCGGCTTCGCACTGACGGTCGATGCCGGCTGTCGGACCTTTCACCGGGCCGGGCCGCCGGGCACCTACGGATTCCCCCGGCGAACGTCCTCGCCTATGTCAGCGCTCGGCGGCACCGGCTGCGTATCATTCACGAGAGGCTTGAGCCTGTGAAAATTCTATCCTGCCTCGCGGCGGCCCTGGCCGTCGCCGGACTCGGCTTGGTTGCCGTCGGCCCGATTCCCTCCGCCCGTGCGCAGGCCCCCGCCAGCGCCGCCACCGCAAAGGCCGAGCTGCTCACGATCGTTACACAATCGGGGCCGAAGCGCTTCGACGTCGAGGTGATGCGCGACGATGCCAGCCGGTCCCGCGGGCTGATGTTCCGCAGGCACATGGCCGCCGATCACGGCATGCTATTCGATTTCGAGCGTGCCGAGCCTGTGACCATGTGGATGAAGAACACCTATCTCCCGCTCGACATGGTCTTCATCCGGCCGGACGGTACCATCAGCAGGATCGCGGCCGACACCGAGCCACTGTCCACCGCCATCATCCCCTCGGGCGGCCCCGTGCTCGCCGTGCTGGAACTCAATGCCGGGATCGCCGCCAAGCTCGGCATCCAGCCGGGTGACCGGGTCGAGCACGCGATGTTCCGCCACCGGTGACACGATCCTGCGAACAGTGAACGCATCGGGAACAAGCGGCTTGACCAACGCTCTGATCCGCGCCAGTGTTCCGGCAATGTTCCGGTGCTTCGGAACGCCGAGCCAGCGCGGAGAACACGATGAGCGACGTGGCCGAGGCCGAGCTGTTCGGCAACGATGATTGGTCAGTGCAGGCTGACGGGATCGAGCACCGCGACACCGGGTACTTCATAGCGCGCGCAGCACTCGCGACACGGCGGGCCGAGGGCCTTTGGGATTGGCCGCTGCAGATGGCCGAGAAGCGCTGGTGCCGCCCCAGCCTGTTCCGCGAGGCGTTTCTGGTCGCCTTGGACCGCTTCGGCATCCCCCGTGACGCGGAGCTGATCCGCTCCTTCGCGTTGGGCTACGGGATTCGGGCCGTGGTCTCTCCGGCCGCCGAAAGCTTCGTGACTCTGGCGGACATGCTGCAGCCGCGTGATGTATATGCCAGCGTTCGCCCGGCAGCCCGGCCCGCCGCCCGCCTCCTCAGCGCCGCTGGGGCTTGAGAGAGCCGGATCGTCGCGTTCCGGAGGCGAGCGAAGGTGCTGTCTCCTCGTCCTTCGATCCAACCCTGAAAGCCGTGCACTGACGCGCTCGCATCCCCGAACGGGCGTCCACTTCCGCAAGAGCGCTGTCGCCGCGGTTGAATCCCGGAAGAGCCAGCGAAGGAGGTCTTTGGCGGGTCCAAGCGCAATTCAACTATGGGAAGACGTCCGCACGCAAACGCGATACCCCTGGTGAGCGTAGCGAGGGAGTGACCCCCATGGCGGATCGGGACGGGACGGACGGTGCAGCAGGGCTCGATGGTCTGATCATACCTCCCCTGTCACGCCGCGGCTTCGTGATGACCAGCCTGATGAGCGGTCTGACCTTGGCGACGACCCGGGTCGAGGCGCAGGTCATCCATACCGATGCGGCCGGTATCGTCGCCGGCGAGGTGAAGATCCCCGCCGGCGATGGGCCGATGCCGGCCTACCGCGCGATGCCGGAGGGCGCAGGTCCGTTTCCGATCGTGCTGGTCGTCGAGGAGATCTTCGGCGTCCACGACTACATCAAGGACATCTGTCGTCGGCTCGCCAAGCTGGGCTACTGCGCCGTTGCCCCGGAGCTCTACGCACGGCAGGGGGACCTCTCGACCATGACGGACCCGAAGGCGATCATCCGGGACGTCATCGCGAAAACACCCGATGCGCAATGGATCGGCGACCTCGATGCCACCGCGGCCTGGGCCGCTTCCGCGGCGAAGGGCGATCCCCAGAGGCTCGCGGTGATGGGCTGGTGCCGTGGTGGACGGGACGTGTGGCTCTACGCAGCCCATCGCCGTGATTTGAGGGCGGCCGTCGCTTGGTACGGCCCCCTCGGCGGCGAGCGGACCGACATCCAGCTGCGCACGGCCGGCGATGTCGCCGCGGACATCAAGGCGCCCCTGCTCGCCCTGTACGGCGGCGCCGATACGGGCATCCCCGTCGCCTCGGTCGAGGAAGCACGGGACCGGGCAAAGGTGGCCGGCAGGGACGTCGAACTGGTGATCTACCCGGATGCGCCGCATGGTTTCCACGCGGATTACCGTCCGAGCTACCGACGCGAGGCCGCAGAAGATGGCTGGAACCGCGCGCTTGCCTTTCTGCAAGCGCATGGTGTCGGCTGAATTGATGTGCTGACGAACCTCACCGGGGTGTATCCAAGCGTTCCTGAGGGGCTGTGTTACTCAGGACACAACGGCAACCTCTCGATTATGCAAGGATCAAAGGAGGCCCTGTGCCTGCGCGGGTCCGGCCCACCGTCGCGATAAAGCGTTGAACCGATTGCGGCGGCCGCCGTTCAGCCCTTGTAGAGTGTCCCGGCCCATGAGCGATTCGGTGCAGACCGCCCAGAAGCCCGTGATCCTTGTCGTGGAGGACCAGCCCGACGAGCGATTTCTCGCGGCCACTTTGCTCGAGGATACGGGCTTCACCGTGATCGAGGCCGAAACGGCCGACCGCGCCCTCGCCATTCTGAACGACCGGGCCGACGAGGTCAGCGTCGTCTTCTCCGACGTGCGCACCCCCGGGCCGATCGGCGGATTCGAACTGGCCCGGATTATCGGAGTGACTTGGCCGAGGGTGCGGGTGCTGCTGACATCCGGCGATGCCGGCGACCAGCCGAGCGACCTAAGGGTTTCGGCCACTTTCATCCCGAAGCCCTGGCGTGCCGAGGATATCCTGGCCTGGGTCGAGCAGGCCGCGGGCCGTACATCCACCGCTGGCGGGCCGTCAATTATCGGCCCGGGGGGTACGATTATCAGTCCAGGCCTGGAAACTTGAAGCAGCTTCGTCGTTATACGCCACTCCTGCAGCGCGGCGCTCAGCCCCTCGCAGAACAGCGGACCCCAAGCGTTGCCATGAAGATCGTCTCTGCCAACTACGCCGATTCCCTGCGCCGCCCGGGAGAACGGGATACCGGTGAGGCGTCGATCGTGGATACGGTCCGCGAAGAACTGCTTAACTTCTTTGGCGAAGGCGACGATGTTCTACCGCGGGAACTCGCCATGCTGGCACAGAGGCTCGATTACACAGGCCCGGCGCTCGGCGATCGCGTGAGTTGAGCATTTCGCTTCCAGAATGGCCCAGTCGGAAGCCAGCCGACTGATCCGCATGGTTTCGGACATTACGACCCTTCGACGGGACCTGATAGAAGCGCTCTGCCACCCCGGTTCTGTCGGGTGTGGCACACGCTGAGAGGCACTGACGCACCTCAAGGCACCTTTCCGTTGAACCGGCATCGCTAATGTTGTCGGCCTGGCCGAGGTGAATGGGCATAACGGCTGCGGCAACGACAGGCACCGAGTCGCCAACGCTCGGGAATCTGCTATTCAGCGCTGTCCATTCTGCCGGTGCAGCGCGTTTCTCAATCGAGCCCTTCATGCGTCCCACCGTACTTCGCGAAGCGCTGACTGCGGTCGCGATCCTGATACTGGCCGGCTCTGTGTCGGCGCAGGCGGCGGCACCCCCGCCTCAGCCCGCCGAGGGACCGGGCAGCGTCGGGGATCGAAAAGCGACGGTGGTGAAACGGCTGATCGGGCGCGGTGCATCCGGCAGCTACGCGTTTTACACAGCGGGGAGCAGCCCCGAGGCAGGCCGGCCCGTCGTGGTGTTTCTTCACGGCTGGGGCATCGTGAATCCACAGAGCTATGGGGGGTGGATCGATCATCTGGCCCGCCAGGGCTGGCTCGTGATCATGCCGCGCTTTCAAGAGGTGAACCGGACCCGCCCCGCGGACGCGCCCGCGATCGCCGAGTCGCTCGTGAAGTCCACCCTGGCTGATCTCGCGTCGGACGCCGATGCCAAGCCCGATCTGGCCCGGGTGGCGCTGATCGGTCATCTGGCCGGTGCACCGCTCGCCATGGACTTGGCCGCAGATGCCAAGACACGGGATCTGCCTGTACCGAAGCTGATCTTCGCGGTGACGCCCGGCGGCATCGCCAGCGGGCCGAAATCGCGGGGTATCGTGCTCGCCGATCTCTCGGAGATCGACACATCAACGATGCTCGTCACCATGGTGGGTGACAAGGATACGCGCGCGGCCGACGCGGCAGCCCGCCGCCTGCTGCGCGAGGCGAGCGCAGTTCCGTTGGAGCGGAAGCTGTTCGTACGGGTCCTCTCGGATGATCATGGGTTTCCGGCGCTCACCGCGACGTTGGCATCAGCCGCTGGTGTCGATACCGCCTACGATGGCGGCGCCATCAAGCCGAGTCCTGAGCCGAAGGACGGTGCGAAGCCGCCGCCTTTCCGGTGGTCCGCCGATATGGCGCTCACGGGCGAGCAGCAGACGCTGGTGTCTCAGGTCAACCTCGCCCGGGTCGATGCGCTCGACTATCTCGGCTTCTGGAAGACCTTCGACCTTGCCGCCGCGGCGGCCTTTGCCGGTTCCGACGCCACATCGCTCAAGAATAACCCGCGGCTCGCCGATATGGAGCGCTGGAGCGACGGCTGGCCGGTGAAGCGGCTCGCGGTCGAGACGCCGCGCCCGGCGCCGGCCACGCCCCCCAAGCCTCCGGCTCAGGTCAAGACACCAGCGCAGGCCCGGACACCAGTGCCGGCCAAGTCTTCCGCGATGGGCTCCGGCGCACGATGATGGGGATGCCCCGGTAGCTTGGCCTTGGCGCGCGGCTTGCTAGGTTGATCCCGTTCGACACGGGAGCGAATCCATGCCCGAGTTCGTCGCCAGCCTGCTCGCCGCTGCTGCGTTCTGCGTAGCCCTGCTCATCTTGAATGCGCTGACACGGTTGCTGATCCAGGCCCATCTCGGTCCCCCAGATCTTGGCGAGACCGGTTTCCTGCAGCTCGGCGGCGCCCTGGTGGTCGCACGCGTGGCCTACCGGCGGGCGCCGCAACGCGAGACGCTCTGAGCCTGCGTCCGACCGTTCGCGCCGAAGCCGCCGATGCGAGCCCCTCAACCGTGCGCTTAATGGGTCATAACGGTTACAGCCACCCCAACGAATACATCGAGCGGCCGTGAAATCGTCGTCCGGCTCCGAGCGAGCGGCGATCAGCGCAGGAAGGCGCCGAAGGAGCGCGGTCCGTCGCCCGTCGGGATGGTCTTGATCACCTTCAGCGTGGCGGCATCGATTAGCGTGAGGGTATTGTCGCCCCAGTTGGCGACGCAGAGGCGACCATCCGCGTCGGCTCCGATCCCCTCGGGATGGTCGCCCACGTCGATGTCGGCGATCGGCTTCAGCGTAGCCAGGTCGAAGGCCGTGACGCTGCCCGCATATTGATCGGTGACAAAGCCTCGACCTTGGCTGAGGGCGATCACATAGGGGCGCCGGCCGGTCGATATCCGGCCGATCTCCCGTCCGGCCGCCAAGTCGATCACCGAGACGTCGTCGCTCGTCACGTTCGCCGTGTAGGCGCGTCCCGCGGCGGCATCGAGGGTGATGCCGAACGGATGCTGGCCTACCGGGATGACCTTGGTCTCGCGCCGCGCCGCCACCTCCACCACCGAGACGGTGTTGGCCTCGCGGTTGGCGACATAGAGCGTCGATCCGTCAGGCGCGACAGCGATCCCCGAGGGCGACGCGCCCACCGCGATCTCTCCATCCGGAACCAATGTGCCGTCCCGCTCGGTGAGCACGAACAGCCGGTGCCCGTACCAGTCGGCCACGTAGACCGTGCCGCCCCGTGGACCCGCCGCGATGCCGAGCGGCCCTCCGGGCAGCGCCACCTCCGACAGGACGCGGCCGGCATCGAGGTCGATCACCGCGATCCCGTGCCCCTCGGGCCGGGTAACGTAAGCGCGCTTTCGGTCCGCCGATAACGCGATGCCGGCTGGCGCCCCGTCCACGGGGATCCGGCGCACCACCTTGCCGGCAGCGAGATCGACCACTTCAACCGCACCGCCGAGTTGCGCGGTGACGATCGCCTCCCGCGCCGGCTCGGCGTGGGCCAAGCTCGCAATGAGGGTGAGGCCGGCGGCAAACGCCGTCCGGCCCCGAAACACGCTCACGAGCCCTTCTCGACCTTGGCCTTCAGATTCGCGAGGCTAGCCTTGATCCAGTCGCCGACACCCTTCTCGGAGGCCTCGTCGTTGAGCTCGGGCGGCGGATCATTGTTCATGTAGCCGCGGTAGAACGCCGCCTTCCACTCGACCTTCGACTTGCCGTCGCCCTCGGGCTCGACCGTGATCGTGGCCGAATAGTCGTTGGCCGGCAAGTCCTTCACATCGACCTTGTCGATGTAATACGAGAACATCTTGTCCTCAGGCTTGTATTTGTTGCTCGTCTCTGCGATCTGATCGCCGTTCTTCAGGGTTAGAACACGCTTGAACTTGTTCGGCGGATCACCGGTGACTTCGGTCTTGGTGACGTTCTGCATCCAGTCGGCGTTTTTCACGTCTCCGACCACGGCCCAGATCTTGTCAGCCGGCGCATTGATCTCGATCGACTCGGTGATTTTGCGCCGGGTTGGGCCGTGGGCCTGCGCGGTCGCAGCGACAAGCGCCGCGGTCGCCGCCAGGGCCAAAGTAATTTTCTTCATCTTGTCTCTCTCCTCCCGCGCTCAGCGGTCGTCGCGACCGAGGATCCGGGCCTCGGGGCCGAAGGCCGCCGCCACCTTGTCCTCGATCCAGCCCCAGGCCTCGCGCTCGCGGGGACCGGCGGTCTTGCCGATGGCGATGGCGAGGTAGGCCATCTCCGTCAACACCTTCTCGGGTTCCAGCATGTGGAGCCGCGTCGAAAGGATAGCGCCTTCGAGAACAGCTGCCTGCGCACGGTTGTAACCGATGAATGGCGCATGCGCGGCGCTATGGACCATGCGGCCGCGGAAGCGCGGGCGGGTCTCGTGGTTCTCGATCGCGGCCACCTCGAATTCAGCGTGGCCGAAACTGTCGGCAAGCCGTCGACCGGCGATCGCGGTACAGGGCGCAGTCGGCCAGTCGCGCCGGCCGGTCACTGCGCCCGCGATCACGCGGATGTCGCGGGGACTGGAGGCCGCGAATGCGGGGTTCGCCTCCAGGTTGGCAATGGTCGGCGACGGCCGGAAGGGCGCCAGCACGAAGCCATCCGCCTCATGGATCAGCCCGAAGGGTACGAGGTGCAGTTCGCCCGCGGGCGAAAGCGTCGTGACGATGGTTTCCAGGATCAGCGGCATCGGCTCACGCCCGGTCGGCCGGGACGAGCCGGCCGCAGACCAGCTTCGTCTTCGAATCCCGCGGACGCTCCGGCTCCGCCGCGGCGCGTACCACGTCCTCCGGAATCGTCTCAGGTGGTCGCGCATCGGCATCCGGCTTCGTCAAGCGTGCGTCCCAGGTTCCGGGCGGCGGCGCATCGGGACCGGAATGGCGGGTGTGGCCGGCCTTCTTGAAAGCGGTGGCGTCCTCGATTTCGGCGTCTGCGGCGCAGCCCCACACCAAGGGTTCGTCCTGCACGTAGCGCTTGCCCAGCCTCCAGGCCGTCTCGGCCTTGGCGAGTTCGGCCCCGAGGTAGAAGGCGTGGGCGCCATCGCTAGCCACGTCGAGCTCGGGGAAGAAAGCCATCGCGTCGGTGCCGACCCTGTGGATGTCGCGGTTGTAGACGTGAATCCCGTCCTCCGCGACAGCGATCCGGTAGTTCGCATCCCTGACCTCCGCGGCGGCCTGGGCGATCTCCTCGGAGGTCTGCACAAAGGGTCGCTTGTCGTGGAGGGCGAGCAGGGCCCGGCCGTAGCCCTTGGGTAGCGCTGCATCCGCCTTGGCGGCGTACATCACCCGCCGGGCCGCATCGTGCTCCTCGACGGTACGGCGTGTGTGGTTGGAGACCTGCACGATCAGCACATTCCCGATCGCGAGTTCCGAGCACATGCCCACCAGGAGTGCGGTAACGCCGAGCGAATCTGCTTCTGTCAGCTCCGTCAGGTTGCCGGTACCCATCATCATGGCGATATCCGGCCAGCGGGCCCGGGTGTCGTGGTAGCGGGCGATCGAATCGACGAAGCCGTGGTGGATCGGCTCCAGGATCGGGTCGGCGAGGAACGGCCGTCCGGCCTCGCGCATCCGCGCGATGGCGCGATCGAGGGAGGGCAGGTCGTCGGGGCGCGTCGGCACCAGCACCGGCACCGCCTCGGTCTCGAAGGCGAGGTCGAGGGTCTCCTCGTTGAGGCTCAGAAGGTAATCGGCCCCGGCCTCCGCACCCCGCGCCAGTTCCTCGCGCGAAAAGGAATCGACGCTGACCTTCAGGCCGGCGCCTTTCAAGGCCCGTACGGCGTCCTCGAGATGGGGGAAGGGCGTGTCCGGTAAGCCGCCGAGGTCGATGACGTCGGCGCCTCGGCGCGCGAGGTCACGCCCCTTCGCGAGGATCTCCCCGACGCTCATCTTCGAGGCGTCGACGATTTCGGAGAAGATCCTGAGGTCGTGGCGGGAGAGATCGACCTTCCGGGCAGTCAGCCCGAACCAGGCGGGCAGATCGACCACCTCGTCAGGTCCGCGCTCCACGGGTACACCGAAATGCGCAGCGAGGTGTTCGGGATCGGCGCGGCAGCGGCCGGGCAGGATCACCCGGGTCGCGCCCTCGGGCAATACGACGCGGCGCCGGATGATCTCCTCGGTCATCAACGCGGCAACCTTCACGCCGGCATCCACGATGCTCCAACGGAACTTTTCCGGGAGGCCTGCTGCCACCTTCTCCAGACGGGCCCTCGCGAGCCGGCCGGTGACGAAGACGATGTGCTCGGGCCCGCTCATGCTGCGTCCCTCGGCTCCACCGCGACCCGGGCACCCGGGCCCCAGATCTCGATACGGCCGCCATAGCGCGCCGCGAAGGTCGGGAAGGCGGCATCCACGAGCCCGAGGGCGGCGAGCGCAGCCGCGTCCTGCCCGGGTGGCGCATCGACGGATTTCACCAGCACGCATCTGTTCGCCGCGACCTGCACGGCGAGCCAGAGCGCGAGGCTGTCGGAGGTGACGTCCCAGGTCTCGGGAATGTCGGGGTGCCCGGCGCGCAGGGTGCGCGGATTCCAGATGCGTGCCGTGGCGGATGACGTGTCGGCCCAGGGTTCCAGGGTCTGAACGAGCCGGGGCTCGATCCCGCGGAAGATGCCGGCCGCGTCGCTCATCGCATCCAGCGCGCGGCGATGAGCCTCGGCGTCGCTGAAACCCTCCCGCGCCTGCGCGGCCCGTACCAGCGCCGCGAAGGTACCCCCGCCGGGGACGACGATGCAGCGTCCCGCGGCCCCGTCCGCGATCTCGGCCAGCAGGGCGCGCCGGCGGTGCGGATCCGCCTCAAGGCTTCCGCCGATCTTGATGACGACCGTCACGCCGCATCCCGCTGGTTCGGGCGCAGGGCGCGCAGAGCTTCGGCGATCCGCAGCGGATCGAGGCCGTTGCGTCGATCGAAGTCGCGGCACAGGCCGCCGCGGAAGCCGAGGTAATCCGGTCGGTGCTCGGCCAGGGGCGCGATGTCGATGACCCGGAGGGAACCCGCCAGGCCGCTCATCAGGCCGTGGGCGCGGCAGGCCTGCGTGAAGGCCGCGAGGTCCCTGGGCTCGATCAGATCGGGCAAGCGGGGCCCGCCTTTGCCGGCGGTGTCGATCATCGCGCCGGCAAAGCCCGCCTGCGCGAGAGCCGGCAACAGCCCGGCATCGGCCCCGTCCTCGGCGAACAGGACAGCGATCAGGCGTCCACCCGCGGCGGCCGCGAGCGCGGCGAAGGCAGCGGTATCGCGCCGGCGATCCGCGTCGAGGCCGGTCTTCACCCAATCGACGCCGGTGGCGGCCATAGCCGCCAAGGCAGCGGGCGCCGGGTCGGCCACCGCGCTTGTCACAGCTTCGCCGGCCACGCGGTCCACGATCTCCCGGACGCAGGCCGGATCAAGGGCGCCGAGCGCCCCGCGCTCGGGATCCTTCGCGTCGATCAGGTCGGCGCCCGCGAGCCGGGTCGCCTCCGCCTCGGCGGGATCGCGGACGCTGACGAGGAGGCGGGGCCGGGGGCGGATCGGAGGAGACGACGCGGGCACGGATGACTCAAGGATCTGACGGAACGCCTCAGGATTTCCCGGGCAGCGGCTCGGCGAGCAGGCGGTTCTTCACCACCCAGCGCATCGCGTGAGCCCAGGTATCGTCGGTGTCGGCCCGGATCGTGACCTGCCCGCCGCGCACCACCTTGCCGGTATCGGCTTCGGCGACGGTGACGTTCAGGTTGAAGATCTGGCCGGACCCCTTCTCCACATAACCCGTCACGACGAGGTCTGCACCCAGGCTCTTGCCGATGTCCGCCGCGCAACCGTTGCACTTGTAGAGCGGACCCTCCTTGGCCACGATGTCGGCCTTCGGTGCCGTATCGACGATCTCCAAGCCGGCCTGATCGTGCAGCGCCTTGCGCAGTTCATCGGTCACCAGCGTGAGTTTCTTCGTATCGGCCGGCCGTGCCCTCGCCCCGTAGGAGGCGCCGGGTTCGAACAGTTCCACGGGGAACACCGCCGCCTTCTCGGCAGCCAGAGCCGCGGCCGGCAGGACGCTTGCCAAAGCAACAAGGCCGCACGCGATCGCCGCAGGACAGGACAGTTGGCGCATGGGCGGGGCGATCCTCTCGACGATCCGGCCGCTCCGGGCGACCTCGGTCCGGCATAGGTCGGGCGGCGGGACACTTTGGCAATGTACTTCCCGATCGGCCTGATCCACGAGGAACCTCTACAGGGGTGGCCCGCAACGTCGGGAACGTGAACAGCCCCAGTGAATACCGCGATTGAGCGGTCGGGACGGAAACTGGTAGAGGCCGTGCCTATGCACAATCCTGCACCCGAGACAGTCTTCCCGCGGCCCGCACGGCGGGGCTGGCTGCGCGCGGGTCTCGTCTTGCTGGGACTGATACCGGTTGCCGCGCGGGCGCAGCAGCCGCCGCCGCAACCCATCGAAACGCATATTGGCTTGATCTGGCACCCGCAGCCGGCGCCTTCCTCCTACGACGCCGAGGCGGCGCCCGAGGATGAGGGCTTGGCCGGCGCCAAAATGGGGATCGCAGACAACAACACAACCGGGCGTTTTACCAAACAGACCTACGCCCTGGACGAGGTGGCGCTGACGGACGACAAGCCCGATCCGGTGGCTGCCGCCAGGGATCTGGTCGCCAAGGGCGTGCGCTACCTCATCCTGGCGCTGCCCGCCGACGCTGTGCTGGCGGTGTCGGACGCCGTAAAGGACACGGGCACGGTCGTCTTGAATGCCGGCGCCTCGGACGACCGGCTCCGGGGCGCCGATTGTCGGGCGAACGTCTTCCACATCCTGCCGTCCCGGGCGATGCTCACCGATGCGCTCGCGCAGTACCTCACGGTCATGCGCTGGCGGAAGCTCTTCCTGATCGTCGGCCCGACCGACGCCGACAAGGCCTACGCCGAGGCGGTGCGCAACTCCGCTCGGAAATTCGCCCTCAAGATCACGGCCGAAAAGCCCTGGACCTTCGGACCCCTCGCCAAGGCGCGCGGCGACACCCCGACCCGGGCGGAGGCCATGGTGTTCACCAGGGGGCTCGACTACGACATGGCGATCGTGGCCGACGAGGAGGGGGATTGGGGCGACTACGTCCCCTACCGCACGGTCGATCCGCGTCCGGTGGGCGGCACGCAGGCCCTGACCCCGACCACGTGGTCACCGGTTCTGGAAACCTGGGGTGCCGCGCAGGCGCAGAACCGATTTCGCCGCCTCTCCGGTCGGCTGATGCGTCCCTTGGACTACCAGGTCTGGGCCGCGGTGCGGACGGTGGGCGAGGCGGTCACCGCGAAGAAGACCAACGACCCGGCGGTCATCGCGCCGTATCTGGTCGAGCCGGCCTTCACCCTGCCGGCCTACAAGGGCGTGCCGCTGAGCTTCCGACCCTGGGATCACCAACTGCGGCAGGCCATCATCGTCGTGCAGCCCAAGGCCCTGGTCTCGGTGGCACCGGAGCAGGGCTTCCTGCATCAGCGCACGCCGCTCGACACGCTCGGGGTGGATCTTCCCGAAACCACCTGCAAGTTCAAGTGAATGGCCCGCCTGCGGCGTTGACGAGCGGTCCAAACCCTCGCACCACGCGGATCTCGCACTACTATCCAGGCCCGAGAATGTCCCCCGGGGACGCCGGGACGTCGCAAGGGAAGGGAATGGCATGAGCCGCCGCGTCGAGGCAGGTCTGAGCGTAATCGCCCTCGGTGCATGGTTCGCCCTATGCGGGCCAGCCGCCGCCTTCACGGCCTACGTCACCAACGAGAAGGGCAACTCGGTCAGCGTGATCGACACCACCACCATGGCGGTAACCGCCACATGGAAGGTGGGAAGGCGGCCCCGGGGCGTGACGCTCTCCAAGGACGGCAAGGAGCTGTTCGTCTGCGCCAGCGACGACGACCGGATCGACGTGCTCGATACAAGCTCCGGCAAGGTCGTGCGGTCCCTGCGCTCCGGACCGGACCCGGAGCAGTTCATCCTCGCGGCCTCCGGCAACCCGCTCTACGTCGCCAACGAGGACGACAGCCAGGTCACCATCATCGACATCGAGAAGAACAAGGTGCTGGCCGAGGTGCCGGTCGGCGTCGAGCCGGAGGGGATGGGCCTGTCGCCGGACGGCTCGATTCTGGTGAACACCTCCGAGACGACCAACATGGCTCACTTCATCGACACCAAGACCTTCCAGGTCATCGACAACGTGCTGGTGGATGCGCGGCCGCGCTTCGCGGAATTCACGGCCGATGGCAAGTTCCTCTGGGTCTCCGCGGAGGTCGGCGGCACGGTGAGCGTGATCGACGTGGCTCAGCGCCGCGTCATCAAGAAGATAACCTTCAAGATCCCGAGCGTGAACGACGAGGCAATCCAGCCCGTGGGCATCCGGATCACCAAGGACGGGACCAAGGCCTTCGTGGCGCTCGGCCCGGCCAACCGCGTCGCCGTCGTCGATGCCAAGACCTACGAGGTCGAGAAATACCTGCCGGTGGGCCAGCGCGTCTGGCAGCTCGCCTTCACGCCGGACCAGAAGCAGCTCTTCACGACCAACGGCACGTCGAACGACGTTTCGGTGATCGATGTGGCGTCCGAGAAGGTGGTCAAGAGCATCCCGGTCGGCCTGCTGCCCTGGGGCGTGGCGATCTCGCCGAACTGATCGGGGACAGCCTCGGCACTCGAAGCGAACAGGACGCCGGACACGGCGGCCCAAAGGTGGGAAACGCGATGACGCGCATGTTTCGAACGGCGGCTCTCGCCCTGGCGGGGCTGCTCACGGCCGGTCCGGCTTTGGCCCTGGACCTGACCAAGAAGCGGGAAAATCTGCCGGATCTCGTGCTTGGCGACGATCAAGGCAATGATTTCATCGTCGAGAACAAGGACATCACCCTCGAATCCGGCAAAGCTTACCGGCTGCGCATCGTCGCGAAGGGACATCAGGAATACAAATTCTATGCGCCGGAGTTTTTCCGGTACATCTGGTTCAACCAGATCGTGATCGAGCACAAGGAAATCCATGGCGGCGGACCGCCCGATCACTTGGAATTCGACGATCCCGGCGAGATCGCGATCGAGTTCGTGGCGATCAAACCTGGCACCTACAGCTGGGCGGCGCGCGGCCTGGAGGCGAAGGGCATGACCGGTACGCTGACGGTGAAGTGATGCGCGCTTTACTCCTCGCCTTGAGCCTGATTGCCGCCGGGCCAGCCTTCGCCGCCGACGATGCCTCCTCCTGCGCCGAGGGCATCACGATGATCCGCGACGCCCTGGCGCTGAATCCGGCGGAATCCGCGTTGCCCAAGCTCAAGAAGGCTCTGCGCGTCGCCGAGCGGGAGCAGAAAGAGGGCGAGTTCGACGAGTGCCTCGATGCGGTCGGCGATGCCCGGAAGGCGTTGGGCCAATGAGTGCCGATGCCGCACTCCGTGTCGAGCATGTCGGCCATCGGTTCGGCGCCCGGGCTGCCCTCGACGACGTGTCGCTCGACGTGGGACGCGGACGCTTCGCGGCGCTGCTCGGGCCGAACGGCGCCGGCAAGACCACGCTGTTTTCGGTGGTCACCCGACTCTACAACAACCAGACCGGGCGGGTCTCGATCTTCGGGCACGCCCTGGACCGCGAGCCCTCCCGGGCTCTGGCTCGCCTCGGCGTGGTGTTCCAGGCTCGCACGCTGGATACCGACCTCACCGTCGAGCAGAACCTGCTCTACCATGCGAGCCTGCACGGCATCGCTCGGGGTGCCGGAAAGGCCCGGGTCGGGCTGCTCCTCGATCGGGTGGGACTCTCAGACCGACGTCACGACAAGGTGCGGACGCTCTCGGGTGGCCAGTCGCGGCGGATCGAGATCGCCCGGTCGCTGATCCATCGCCCGGACCTACTCCTGCTCGATGAGCCAACCGTCGGCCTCGATCTGGAATCGCGCGCCGATATCGTGGCGATCGTGCGTGCGCTGGTACGGGAGGAGGGCCTGTCGGTCCTGTGGGCGACCCATATCTTCGAGGAGATCGCACCGGAGGACGATGCCATCGTCCTGCACCGGGGCCGGATCGTCGCCCGGGGCTGCGCGGGCGATATCGGCGCGCCCGGAGAGGCGCTCGCCGACGCGTTCCGCCGCATCGTGGCCGAACCGGGGAGGGCGGCAGCATGAGCGCGCCGACGCACGTTTCCACGGTGGCTCCGGCCGCACCCACGCGAACGGAATCGACGCGGATCGGCCGTCTCGACACGGTAGGCTACCTGATCTGCCTCGGCGGGATCGTCCGTCGGGAATTGCTGCGCTTTTTCAATCAGAAGGAGCGGTTCTTCTCGGCGTTGGTCCGGCCGCTCGTCTGGCTTTTCATTTTCGCGGCGGGGTTCCGCAACACGCTCGGCGTTTCCATCGAACCCCCCTACCAGACCTACGTGCTGTACGAGGTCTACGTGGTGCCTGGTCTGGCGGTGATGATCCAGCTGTTCAACGGCATGCAATCGTCGCTCTCGATGGTCTACGACCGCGAAGTCGGCTCCATGAAGGTGCTCCTGACGTCACCATATCCGCGCTGGCTGCTGTTGTTGGCCAAGCTGATCGCGGGCGTATCCGTCTCGGTCGTGCAGGCTTACGCGTTCCTGGCGGTGGCCTATTTCTGGGAAACCGACATCCCCCCGCTCGGCTACCTGACGGCGCTTCCGGCCTTTCTGGCCTCGGGTCTGATGCTCGGGGCGATCGGGCTGTTCCTGTCGTCGCTGGTGCGTCAGCTCGAGAACTTCGCCAGCGTGATGAACTTCGTGATCTTCCCGATGTTCTTCGCCTCCTCGGCTCTCTACCCCCTGTGGCGGATCCGGGAATCCTCCGAGACGCTGTACTGGATCTGTGAGCTGAACCCGTTCAGCCACGCGGTTCAGCTCGTCCGCTACGCCCTCTACGTCCAGTTCGAGCCGGTCGCCTGTGCCGTGGTGGTGGGCGTGACGCTCGCCTTCTTCGGCATGGCGGTCGTCGCCTATGACCCCGGCCGTGGCATCATGGCCCGGCGCGGCGGCCCGGCCGGCGAGACGCCTTGATGGAGCCCGTTTCGATGAACCGTATCGCCCGCTGCCTCCTGGGCACCGCCCTTGGGCTGACCCTTCTGGCCGGACCGGCCCTGGCGCAGCCGAAAGCCGATCCGGATTGGCCTTGCGTCCAGCGCAAGATCGCGACTTTGAGCCCAGGGCAGTTCTGGACTGGGCCAGACATCGCGGCCGCTGGCGATTGGGGCAGCGACAACGCCGCCGCGGTCCTGGCCCAGAAGATTGCCTCCCGGCGCACCGAGCTCACGCAGGTCGGCCCGCTACTGGACACCTTCGCCGCCACCTTCGGCACCGACAAGGAGGCCAAGGACAAGGCCCTCACGCGTGTCTACGCGGGCGTGTTCGAGGTGATCAACGGCGAGCGCGACAAGGTTGTTGGCGGCATCGCGCGCTACGCCCAGGGTCAGCGCCGCATGGCGGAGCGGATCCGCGACGAGGCCGACAAGGTCAGCCAGACCAAGGACGCGCCGAGCGCGACGGACGCGACCGAACTGCCCAAGGATCAGACCGATCTCGAGGCCAAGTTCGCCTGGGATCGCCGAATTTTCCAGGAACGGAGCCAGTCGCTGACCTATGTCTGCGAGGTGCCGCAACTGCTGGAGCAGCGGCTCGGCGAAGTCGCGCGGATGATTCAGGCCAAGCTGTGAGCATAACGGGAGGCGCCGGCGGGTCTTGCCGAATCCTCCCGTAAAGCTTTGCCAAATCATCCGCAAGTCGTTGATCTGGTTGATAAAACTGTTGCGACCAAACCACGTTATCAAGTCATCGTGTGTTCAGGGCTCGAAAGAGGTCCGAAAAGCAGCGCCTGCGTTGCGCACGCGATTGTGAACCGAAACGCGACCCGCCAAGAGAAACCGTAAGTCTGGGACAACCGGACGTTGGGTCTCAAGGTAGGGGAACGGACATGTCACGTCGGGGACGTCAGAGCGGGTTGCTCGCGTCTGCTTCGGTGCTGATCTTATCGACAGTACCGACGCATGTGCGGGCACAGCAGGCAGTAACGTTGGGTGAGATCAGCGTCGTCTCGACCTCGCCGGTCGGTGCCGGCGGCGGCAATTCCAGCGGCGCCCTCAACCTCGATCAAGCCGCACAGATCGCCCCCACCGTCCCGCTCGCTCCCGGCAGCGTGCGCCTGCGCGGCTCCGAGCAGCCCCTCAACAAGATCCCCAGCACCGTCGAGACCGTCACGCCGCGCCAGATCGCCATCGACCGCGGCACCGACAACATCATCGCAACCTTCGCCCGCTCGACCCCCGGCGTGAACGTCAACGACTCGCAGGGCAACGGCAACCGCGTCGATCTGAACTACCGCGGCTTCACCGCCTCCCCCGTCCAGGGCGTGCCTCAGGGACTGGCCGTCTACCAGAACGGCATCCGCATCAACGAGGCCTTCGGCGACGTCGTCAACTTCGACCTGATCCCGCCGCAGGCCATCCAGCGCATCGACGTGGTCACCGGCAACCCCGTCTTCGGCCTCAACGCCATCGGCGGCGCGGTCAACATCCAGATGAAGAACGGCTTCACCTGGCAGGGCACCGAGATCTCGGCCTGGGGCGGCTCGGACGGCCGCACCGCCGGCTACCTCGAATACGGCAAGGTGGCGGACAACTGGAGCTTCTACTTCACCGGCGACGGGCTGAACGACCGCGGCTGGCGCTACGAGAACCCGAGCACGATCGGCCGGCTA
>NZ_FNHS01000038.1 GCF_900103445.1 Methylobacterium phyllostachyos
CGGACGGGGCGGTGCCCGCGTCGGTGGCTCTCAGCCGCCATCGCCCCGGGCGGCGGACCGGTACGGGGCGTGCCTCGGATGCGGGCGTGAGACCGGGCGGCACTGTGCCCGGCGGGGTGCGGAAATGCCCCCGCGCCGACCCGCTTCTGGGCCGAACCTGAGGATCCTGCGGACCCGTCCACTACGAGGCGGGGGACGGCTGGAAGGCCACGAGGCTGTGCGGGTTCCGGCGGTGCTACCGCGTCCGAGACCGTCAGACAGCGCGGCGCAGGACCGGGATCGCCGGAGACACCGCGACGAGAAAGACGGCACCGGCCGGGGACCATGCCCGGTCGATGCCGCGGGCGCCGCGGGGATCGGATCCCGCGCGTATCTGGCCGACACCTGGGTTCCCGCGGCGTCCCGCGTCCCGCGTGTTGTTCCCCAGCCATGCCCCCGGCGCCAGAAGCGCGCGGGGACGATGTTGCGCATCCGCGATGCCGCTCACGCCGGCATCGGCTCCCGCGGCTCGGTGTAGTCGTAGAGACGCGGCGCGGGAATCTCGTCCTTGGCGCCCATCCGCGCCATGAGATGATCGGCGACGCGCAGGGCATTGGCGATGATCGTGAGCGTCGGGTTCACGGCGCCGATCGACGGGAAGAAGCTCGCGTCGGTCACGTACAGGTTGTCGAGTTGATGGGCCTTGCAATTCCGGTCGAGGACCGAGGTCGCCGGATCGTCGCCGAACCGCAAGGTCCCGGCCTGGTGGGCCGTGCCGCCGATCGGCACGTTCTTGCCGAGATAGAGCGAGCGGTCGAACAGGTGCGGGTGGATGTCGGTGAAGCTGCAGATCTCCTGCAGCTTCTGCCGCAGCCGCTTATGCGCCTCCACATTCGTCTCGGTGAGATCGAGGTGGACCTTGCCGTCCTTGTAGAAGACCCGGTTCTGCGCCAGCGGGATATCCTCGGAGGTCAGCCAGAAATCGACCGAATGCTTGGCGATCCAATCGAAAGGCTTGTTCGGGAACCATTGCAGGAAGCCCGGCAGGCCCTCGCCGTGGATCTGGGCGCCGTCCGATTTGCCGACCATCTGGATATGGCCGAGGGGGAAGTCCCAATTGTCCTTCGGGTCCGGGTCGCCGAAATAGAAGTCGTTGACCCCGAGCGTCTTCTGAAACCTGGTCGGGTTCGGCGTCTTGGAGATCGCCAGCACCGTCGAGTTGTTGTGGCGCATATAGTTGCGCCCGACCTGATCGGAGCCGTTGGCGAGGCCGGTCGGATGCCGGTCGCTGGTCGAACGCAGGAGCAGCAGCGCCGACGACAGGGCGCCGCAGGCCACCACCACGAGGTCGGCCGAAGCCTGGAACGGCACGCCGTCGCGGTTGCCGACCACCCCGGTGACCGTCCGCCCGGCCGGATCGGTGTCGAGGCGCTCGATATAGGTCCGGGTGAGCAGCGTGAGGTTCGGGCAATCCCGCAGGGCCGGGTCCACCACCATGGTCTGCGCGTCGGACTTGCCGTTGGTCGGGCAGGGGAAGCCGTCGAAGGATTCGCACTTGATGCAGGGCGAGGTCGAGATTGCCCGGCCGTCCTTCTCCACGAGGCGCACGCCCACCGGCAGGTGGAACGGGTGGTGGCCCGCCTGCTTCAGGTTGTCGAACAGCTCCTGGATCCGCGGCTCGTTGGCCACCGGCGGATGCGCGTAGGGCTTCTTCGACCAGGGCTCGGTCGGATCCTCGCCACGCAGGCCGTGGACGTGGAACAGCTCCTCGGCGGCTTGGTAATAGGGCTCGAACTCGTCGTAACCCACGGGCCAGGCCGGCGCGATGCCGTCCTCATGGCGAATATCCGAAAAATCCTTCTCGCGGAGGCGGAAGAGGATCGAGCCGTAGAACTTCGAGTTTCCCCCGACATAGTAGTGCAGCCCGGGTTGGAAGCTCTTGCCGTCCGAGGCGTACCACGTCTCCTTGGTCTGGTAGTACCCATCGACGATCACCGCTTGGCTGTCCCAGTTGCGCGGCTCGCGCAGGAGGTAGTCGCCGCGCTCGATCAGCAGGATCCGCTTGCCGGTCTGGGCGAGGCGCCACGCCATCGTCCCGCCACCCGGGCCGGATCCGACGATGATGACGTCGTAGTGCTCACCGGGCATGCAATCTCTCCGTCCGGACCATTGATGGGCAGGCAACTCATGAGCGGCCGTTCGGATCGCGCTGCGGCGGCGTCTTCGATCACAATGGCGCAACCACCGATTAAGCGCTTTTCCCAACACGGCCTTCAGCTTCGCCTGCGATCCTGTGGTGGTCCGGCCTCCTGCCGGGGAGGCATCGATGGTCGTCGAGGACGTCGCACTGGTTCTGGCGCTCCTGGTCGCCGCCGCCCTCGCGGTCGATCGCTGGCGCGGGCGGCGGTCCGCGTCGGACGAGGGCGAAGCCGAGCGGCTGCACGACCGCCTGTGGCGGGTGAGCGAGAGCGAGGATCGGTACCGCGCCCTCGTGGCGGCGACCACCGAGGTGATCGTTCAGCGCGACGCACGGGGCCGCATCACCTACGCCAACGCGGAATACGCCGACCTCCTCGGGCGCGAACCGATCGCGCTGCTCGGTGCGCAGGCCGACCTGGAGATCCTGGACCGCAGCGCCATCGAGATCGGCGAGGACGGGGTGCGCCGCATGGAGGCGCAGGTTCGCTCGGTCGACGGCCGGGTGCGCTGGTTCGCCTTCGTGGAGATGCCGGTGGCGCACGGCGACGCGATGCACTGGCTGCGGGCGGGCCGGGATGTGACCGCCCGCGTCGAAGCAATCCGCAGTCGCGACGCCGCCCTGGAGCGGGCGGAATCCGCGAGCGTCGCGAAATCACGGTTCCTGGCGACCGTGAGCCACGAGATGCGCACGCCGCTCAACGGCATCTTAGGGATGGCCGATCTCGTGCTCGGGACCGAGTTGAACCCGGAGCAGCGCACCTACGTGGAGGCGGTGCGCACCAGCGGGCAGGCGCTGCTCGGCCTGATCGACGGCGTGCTCGACTTCTCGCGGATCGAGGCCGGCCGCCTCGACCTCGCCGCCGAGCCGTTCAGCCTGCCCTCGGTGGCGGAGGGCGCGGTCGAGCTGCTGGCGCCCCGGGCGCAGGACAAGGGGATCGAGATCGCCCTGGATGTCGCCGAGGGCTTTCCCGCCGGTCTCGTCGGCGATGCCGACCGGGTGCGGCAGATCCTGATCAATCTGGCGGGCAACGCCATCAAGTTCACGGATCGCGGCGGGGTCGGCGTCAGCCTGAGCTTCGCCCGCGCTGAGACCGGGCCGGGCGAGGTGGTGCTCGCCGTGGCTGATACCGGCCCCGGGATCCCGGAGGACCGGCTGCCGATCCTGTTCGAGGAGTTCGAGCAGGGGGATGGGAGCGCGAGCCGCAGCCACGAGGGCACCGGTCTCGGCCTCGCCATCACGCGGCGCCTCGTGACCCGTATGGGCGGGCGGATCGAGGCGACGTCGCGGGTCGGGCGGGGCACGACCTTCCGGGTGCTGCTGCCGCTGCCGGAGGCCGAGGCGATCGCGCCATCGGATCCGCTGCCGCGCCTCGACGGACAGCGCTGCCTGATCGTGGCGGACTCACCCTTCCAGGCGCCCTATCTCGCCCGCTGCCTGTCCAGATCCGGCGCAGCGACGGTGATCGTGAACACGCTGGAGGCCGGCCTCGATGCCCTGTCGGGGGCCGCCTTCGACGGCATGCTGGCCGACCGGGCCCTGGGGGATGCCGCCGTGCGGCAGCTCGCCGACGCGGCCCGCGCCTGCGGCGTCGGGTGCAGTCTCGTACTGCTCTCGCCCTTCGACCGGCGGGGCTTCGGCGCGCCGGGGGCGGCGGGCTTCGACGGCTACCTGATCAAGCCGGTCCGGGAGCGGTCCTTGATCGAGCGCCTGCTGGCGCCGCCCGTCGCGGCCGAGATCCCGGCGGCCCCGCCCACCGCCACCCCACGGGCCGGCGTCGGGATGCGGGTCCTGCTCGCCGAAGACAACCCGATCAACGCACTGCTGGCGACCCGCGCCCTGGAGCGCCTCGGCGCCGAAGTCGTCCACGCGGTCGACGGGATCGCGGCGCTGGACCAGCTCGATACGAACGGCCCCTTCGATCTCGCGCTGATCGACGTGCGCATGCCGCGTCTCGACGGGCACGAGACCGCCCGCCGGATCCGCGCCGCCGAATCGGCTGGCACCGGACGGCTCCATCTCGTAGCGCTCACCGCCAATGTCGGCCGCGAGGACGAGGCCGCCGCCCGGGCCGCCGGGTTCGACGGGTTCCTGGCCAAGCCCCTCAACCTAAAACTCCTTCCGGCCCTGCTGGAGCGCCGGGCAGCCCGGGCGGCGTGAGCGCGTTGACAGGCCGGTCCCTCCCACGCCAACAGGCTCCCATGTCGGCAACCACGCAGCCATCGTCCGAACCGCGCGCGTCGAGCGGCGCGCTCGCCGCCTGGGGTATCGCGGCCCTCGTCATCGCGACGGTTCTGCTCGGCGCGTTGCTGCCGGCCCGTCACCCGGCCCCGGCGCGCTCCATCGCCGAGGATCCGGCCTGCCTCGAATGGACCGACGGTTGCCAGGTCTGCCAGCGCCTGCCCGAGGGGCCGGCCTGCTCGCTCCCGGGCATCGCCTGCCAGCCCGCCGCGCCGCACTGCCTGCGTCGCGCCGACGGGTGAGCTTGGGCGCGCCGGTCCTCCGCTTCGCGCCGAGCCCGAACGGACGCTTGCATCTCGGCCACGCCTATTCGGCCCTGCTCAACGCCGACATCGCCGACCGGATGGGCGGGATCTGTCGCCTGCGGATCGAGGATATCGACCCGCAGCGCTCGAAGCCGGCGCTGATCAACGCAATCTCTGAAGACCTCGCCTGGCTCGGCCTTCACTACCCGGAACCGATCCGGCGCCAATCCGACCACATGGACGCTTACCGGGCCGCCCGCGACGGCCTGATCGACCGGGGGCTCGCCTATCCGTGCTTCTGCTCGCGTGGACAGATCCGGGCCCGGGTGGGGGAGGGGGGCGAGACGGCGTGCGATCCGGACGGCGTGCCCCTCTATCCCGGCACCTGCCGCAGCCTCAATCCCGCACAGGTCGCCGAAAGGCTCGCCCAGGGCGAGCCGCATACGTGGCGCCTCGACATGGCGACCGCGCTCCGCTGCGCCGGGTCCTCACACGGCTACATCGCCTTCGACGAGACCGGCGAGCGTTGGGTCGACGCCGATCCGGCCCGCTGGGGCGACGCGGTGATCGCCCGCCGCGATGTCCCGACGAGCTACCACCTTGCCGTGGTGCACGACGACGCGGAGGAGGGGATCACGCACGTGGTCCGCGGCCGCGACCTCGAGGCCGCCACCGACCTTCACGTCCTTCTACAGACGCTTCTCGGCCTCCCGACGCCACGGTATCGGCACCACCCGCTGCTCCTCGACGCCGCGGGTGAAAAACTCGCCAAGTCGCGGGGCTCGCAATCGCTCGCCGACCTGCGGGCGGGCGGCATCACCCCTGCCCAGATCCGCGCACAACTCGGCTTCGGCTGACCCCCGGCCTCAGCGCACGATGGCGTCGCGCTGGGCCAGCGCAGTGGCGCTCTTCGACTTCTGCATGGTGGCGTCGATCTGCTCTCGCTGCCGCTTGAACTCGGCGAGCAAGCGCCCGTCGAGTTCGCGGCCTCGGGGGACGCGAATCTTCATCGGATCCACGAAGTGGCCGTTGATGATCACCTCGTAGTGGAGATGGGCACCCGTCGACAGACCGGTTGAGCCGACATAACCGATGACTTGGCCCTGCCGGACCTTCACCCCTTCCCGGATCCCGCGGCCAAACCGCGACATGTGATTGTAGGTCGTGACGTAGCCGTTGACGTGCTGGAGCTCGACCCGATTACCGTAGCCTGAGGTCATCTCGGACCGGATCACCACGCCGTTCCCCGCCGCCATGATCGGCGTGCCGATCGGGTTCGCCCAATCGACGCCGGTATGCAGCTTGGCGTAGCCAAGGACCGGGTGGCGCCGGTAGCCGAAGCCGGAGCGCATGATCCCGTCGGCGATCGGCTTGCGCAGCAGGAATTTCTTGAGCGATCGACCCTGGTCGTCGAGGTAGTCGATCGTGCCGTCGTCGGGGGACTGGAAGCGGTAGACCTTGTGGGTCTCGCCGCCGAGGGTCAGCGCTGCGTAGAGCAGATCCGGCCGGTCCGAGCTGGCTTCGTCGTCGTAGGTATAAAAGACATCGAGACCGTCGCCGCTGGCGATCCGTCGCTGGAAATCGAGGTCGTAGCTGAAGACACGGACGATATCCTCCACGGTTGCCCGGGGCAGGTCGTGGCGTGCGGCCGTCTCGTAAAGGCTCTGATACAGGCGCGGACCGGAGCCCGAATCGGCATCCTCGTCGTCGCTAGCCTCGGCCTGCGGCTGTGGCTTGGGGGTGGGGGCCTCTTCGGCGGGGGGGGCCACGGATACGAAGCTACCGCGGTCATTGAGGGCGGCGATGCCCTCGATCCCGGCCTCGCCGTACAAAACCACGCGGGTAACTTGACGCGAATCGCCGGGGCGGGGCCCGGGGGCGATCTGTACGCGCATCGGCTGGCCTTCGTTGAGGGCTGCCGTGCGCGCCTTGCCGCCAAGAGCGGCGACGATGCCGTGGATCGCCTCGTCCCCGGCGAAACCGGTAGACTTGAGCATGCTCTCAAGGGTCTCGCCGCGCTTCAGCGCGAGGTCACGCTCCTCGACCAGCGGCACATCATTAGGCTTGAGTTCCGTCTTGGCAACCTTGGTGACGTTCTCGGGGACGACCAGAACCTCAATCGACTTGAACGGGTTCGCATCCTTGGGAGCGGCGCCCTCGCTATCGCTTGCGGCCCCTTGCTGGAGGGTGCGCGACAGCATGATCTGCGGCGCGATCGGGATGGCAGCCCGGCGGCCCGCCTCAGAGGCGATACGGCGCTCCTCCTCGACCTGCGCAGTCACATCGTCATCCGTAAGCGCCGGCGCGCCGGCATCAACGGATGCATCGGCGAGATCGCGCTTGACCACGGTGACTTCGGCACTGGGGGCGTCGGCCGCGACATCAGGCGCCCGCTCGAGAGGCTCGTCCGACACGAACTTCATCGGGTCAAAACGCGGGGGTTCACCAGCATAAACACCAGTCGTCATCGACAATGGCGTGCTCAGACGAACGAAGGACTTGGCCTTGATGATCTCGCGATCCCCCAACCGGACGGTCACGGGGGCCCGGAAACTCTGCTTGGCCGAGGCGATCATCAGGTTGCGCACCAGCCGGTCGCCCTTGCGGGCAAGGTTGGCGCCACTCTCGCTTGGCTGCGGCCGCGGTATGACCGTGACGCGTTCGGGGATGGCCGCGAACGAGGCGTCACCCTGTAGGGATACGTGAAGCGCCGCTGCGATCAGGCCAGCACCCGTCAGGCCGGTCAGCGTGCTCGCGAAGAGCCAGCGCAGGTTGACCGCGCGGCGATCAATGTGAGTCGCGGTCGAGCCGAGGTGATCGAGCGGCGCCTGCAGACCACGGCCGGAGAAGGCAGCGACATCGCCGATCTTAGTTCGCTCTCGCTTCACTCGTAGGCTCTGAGAAGACAATGGCGAACGGAGCTCCGCGCAGGATCCAAAGGGCCCGCGGCCGGGCTCTGCCGGACCGGAAAGAGAGGTGCGACCGGCGCGTCCATCTCACGATGCAGCGTGTCGAGATTGAGGCATGCCATACCACCCGGCAAGGCGTCACACGGAAAACGGTTTCGGTTCAGCGCACACCGGTGCGACCGACGATCCGCAAAATGGGTGTTGACGCGAGTCTGATGGGCCCGTATACCCCGGTTCATCGGCGCCGGCCGCGAGAGTGGACCGGGCGCTGAGGCATCTTCTGACAAGCAGCGGGATCGGCCGGCTGGGTAGCCGGGCGGTCTTCTGTTTGTCTGTTTAGGTCGGCTCCGCAGACGGTTCGCTTCGGCGGCTTTGAGGCGGGGTTGACAGGGGGATCGGCGGGCTTTAGACGCCCTCCACCGCTGAGGCGGACCACCGAACGGTCGGTCCGGTATCACGGTTCCTCCAGTCGAGCAAGGGTCGGTTCGGGCGCAAGCCAGGATCATCTGTTGCCGGCGCAAGCCTCGGGTGACTGAGGCGTTCTTTGACAAGTTGGAATTGAGGAAGGGAGACGCGGGCGGCGTTTGTCCTTGCGGCCAGGCTTTCGGGTCTGGCGTGAGTAGACTTGTGCTGATCTTGTGTTCTTCTTTCTGAGCTCACCGACGGGTGTATTGGCGCTGTGAAGCGT
>NZ_FNHS01000010.1 GCF_900103445.1 Methylobacterium phyllostachyos
GTCCGTGAGATACGGTCATAAACAGACCAGCAGCAGACGCTGCCACCAACATGCTTGCCGAACACAGCACTCGACGTCGCAGCACCCTGCGCCGCCAAGTGCCAAAACAATTGCGATGCGCCGGTCTGGTGGCCTGAGCGGCGTGCCCAGAACCCGATCCCATCTCGAACTCGGCCGTTAAACACGCCAGCGCCCATGGTACTGTGTCTCAAGACACGGGAGAGTCGGTCGCCGCCAGACCCGCACATCGCAATCGAACGCGCACACCGCTCACACGAGCCTGCGCCATTCCCTCAACACGACACCATCCGGCCCCCGCCGCAGCCTCCCACAGGCTGCACGCCCAGCGGGATACGCCGCACACACTTGGCGCGGGGTGGAGCAGCCCGGTAGCTCGTCAGGCTCATAACCTGAAGGTCACAGGTTCAAATCCTGTCCCCGCAACCAAACTCACGACACAACAGACCAACAAAAGCCCGCCCGTTCGAAAGAACAGGCGGGCTTTGGCGTTTTGGATCCGGCCCCGATGCGAAGCGCATTTCGGATGTGCCCGGGAGCTGAGCGAGAGGCTCCTCCTGTTCGGCCATCGCGGAGATGGATCACCTGCCGCGGTCAAGATCTTTGGAATGTGCAGCCGGCTCAAGGCGATCTAAATAGAGATCGACAGACAGAGCGTGAGGCGATGCCATGCTTTGCTCAAGCAGGATAACCATGGCATCGACTTCAAGCTGGAGGGAGGCGTTGATCACGCCTGTGCACCGAAGGCCAAAATGCACGCCAGGACGACGAACAACCTACCGCGCCGTGCGAAACCTTGGATCTCTAGCTTCGCCGGTCTGCTGACGGCGATCGTCGTCGCGATGCTGGCCGCCGGACCGGCCGCTGCGGGTTTACGGATCGGCGTGACGCCCGGGGCATTGGCCGATTCCATCCACGTCGCGGCCACCGAAGCCCGGGCGAAGGGTCTCGACGTCAAGGTCGTGGAATTCAGCGACTGGACCACACCCAATGTCGCCCTCGACAATGGCGACCTCGACCTGAACTACTTCCAGCACCAAGCCTTCCTCGACAACGCCGTCCGACAGAACGGTTTCAAGCTCAAGAGTGTTGGCCTCGGCATCCTGCCCAATATCGGCCTCTACTCCGAGCGGCATGCGCGCCTGTCCGATCTGCCCCAGGGGGCGACGGTCGCAGTGGCGAACGATCCGGTGAACCAGGGGCGCGGCCTCGCCCTGCTGGCCACCGCCGGGCTGATCTCTCTCAAGGAGGGTGTCGGCGCGAAGGCGACCCTGGACGACGTCGCCACGAACCCGCGCACGCTCAAATTCGTCGAGATCGAGGGACCGCAGCTCGTCCGCGCCGTCGCGGATGTCGACCTCGCGCAGGGCTACCCGGCCCATTACGTCAACGCCGGCCGGGGCGACTTCGCCGGCAAGGCGCTGCTCTATTCGGGCGTGGACGACCTCGCCTTCGCGATCCGCTTCGTCGCCCGGGCCGACCGGGTCGAGACGCCCGAGATCCGACAGTTCATCGACCTCTACCAGACCTCCCCGGCGGTCCGGGCGCGGATCGATGCCGCCTTCGCCCACGATGCCGCCCTCTACACCCTGCCCTGGCTCCGCTGAGCCGGGATATCGGAGCCTTTCGATCGATGCGCCTTCCGAGATTCGTCGCCGCCGCCCTCCTTTCGCTAGGCGTGATGGCCGCGCAGGCCGAAACCCTCAAGATCGGTACCGTGCCGGGGGCCTACAGCGACGCCGTCAACGCCGTCATCCCGGAGGCCAAGGCCCAGGGCCTCGACATCAAGGTCGTGGAGTTCAGCGACTGGACCACGCCCAACGTCGCGCTGGATGCCGGCGACATCGACGTCAACTTCTTCCAGCACCGCCCCTTCCTGGAGAACGCCGCCAAGCAGAAGGGCTACCGGTTCGCCATCGTCGGCCTCGGCATCCTCCAGAATATCGGCCTGTACTCCCTGAAGCATAAGAGCGTCGACGCGATTCCCGTGGGCGGGAAGGTCGCCATCGCCAACGATCCGGTCAACCAGGGCCGCGGCCTGCTGCTGCTGCAGAAGGCGGGGCTCATCAAGCTGAAGGACGGCGTCGGCTTCCTCGGCACCGTCGACGACATCATCGAGAATCCGAAGAGACTGACCTTCACCGAGGTCGAGGGACCGCAGCTCGCGCGGATCACCGGCGATGTCGACCTCGCGCAGGGCTACCCGCACTTCATCGTCGCGGCCGGCACCTTCGATCCGACCAGCGCCCTGATCTATTCCGGCATCGAGGACAAGCTCTTCGCGGTGAGCTTCGTCACCCAGGCGGCGCGCAAGGACGATCCCGCCATCCGCACCTTCGTGCGGCTCTTCCAGAACTCGGAGGCCGTGAAGCGGCAGATCCACACCTCCTTCGCCGGCAGCGACAAGCTGTACCTGCTCGCGTGGCAGAACTGACCATGGCGGGTTTCGCTTTCGACAGCCTCCGCGAGGCCGGCGCCCGGGCGGCGAGCGTGGCGCGGCCGCGTCCCGTGCCGGCCGTGCGGGCCGCCGACAGGCGCGGCGCCGGTACGGTGCGGTTCGAGGACGTCTCGAAGACCTACCGGTCCGCCGCCGGCGAGGTCCGCGCCCTCGATCGGATCAGCCTCGACATCCCGGCGGGCGCGATCTTCGGCATCATCGGCCGCTCGGGCGCCGGCAAGTCGAGCCTGCTGCGCACGGTCAACCGGCTCGAAACGCCGACCTCCGGCCGGGTCCTGGTCGACGGCGAGCCGATCGACGCCCTCGGCACGGACGGGCTCGTCGCCCTGCGCCGCCGGATCGGCATGATCTTCCAGCACTTCAACCTGCTCTCGGCCAAGACCGTCCGGCAGAACGTGGCGCTGCCGCTCACGGTCGCGGGACTCGGCAAGGCGGAGATCGCCCGCCGGGTGGAGGAGGCGCTGCGCCTCGTCGGGCTCGCCGACAAGGCCGAGACCTACCCGTCGCGCCTGTCCGGCGGGCAGAAGCAGCGGGTCGGCATCGCCCGCGCCCTGGTGAGCGACCCGGAGATCCTGCTCTGCGACGAGGCGACCTCGGCCCTCGACCCCGAGACCACCCTGTCGATCCTCGATCTCCTGCGCGACATCAACCGCCGGCTCGGCCTCACCATCATCCTGATCACCCACGAGATGAGCGTGATCCGCGAGATCTGCACCGACGTGGTGGTGCTGGAGGCGGGGCGGATCGCCGAGACCGGGCCTGTCTGGCAGGTCTTCGGCGCGCCGGAGCACCCGGCGACGCGGGCGCTGCTTGCGCCCCTGATCCGGGACCTGCCGGAGGATCTGGCGGCCCGGATCACGCCGCATCCCGCACCCGGCGCCGAGGCCCTGCTGCGGATCACCTGCTCCGGCCGGGCCGCGCCCGACCTCGCGGCCCTCGCGGCAGCGACGGACGGGCCGGTGCGGCTGCTCCAGGCGGGCATCGAGCGGATCCAGGGGCACACGGTCGGCCGGATGCTGATCGCCGCCGGGGGCGCGGAAGCCGAGGCCCGGCTGCGGGCGATCGGGCTGGAAGTCGAGGGGATCGGCTATGTCGCCGCAGATGATTGACCGCCTCTGGCAGGCGGCCCTGGACACGCTGGTCATGGTCGGCGTGTCGGCGGGGGTGGCGGTCGCCATCGGGATCCCGCTCGCCCTGTTCCTCGTCACCTCCGGGCCCGGCGGGATCTTTCCGGCGCCGCGAGCGAATCGCCTCGTCGGCATGCTGGTGAACGGCTTCCGCGCCGTGCCGTTCATCGTGCTGCTGGTGGCGCTGATCCCGTTCACCCGGCTCGTGGTCGGCACCACCATCGGGGTCTGGGCGGCGATCGTGCCGCTCGCCGTGAGCGCCACGCCGTTCTTCGCGCGGATCGCCGAAGTGTCCCTGCGGGAGGTCGATCCGGGGCTGATCGAGGCGGCGCAGTCGATCGGCTGCCGCCGTCGGCACATCCTGGTTCACGTGCTGCTGCCCGAGGCGCTGCCGGGAATCGTCGGCGGCTTCACCATTACGGTGGTGACGATGATCGGTGCCTCCGCGGTGGCCGGTGCGGTCGGCGCCGGGGGGCTCGGCGATGTGGCGATCCGCTACGGCTACCAGCGCTTCGATACGACGGTGATGATGGTGGTGATCGCGATCCTGATCGTCCTCGTCTGCCTCGTGCAGTTCGCGGGCGACAGCGTCGTGCGCAGGCTCCGGGCGCGATGACAGCCCTGCACGCCGCATCATCCCAGGACCTCCCGGCGGACCGGCATCCGACGCCCCCCAGCCGCCCGCATCGCATCCGCTCAGATGACGAGGCGATCGCGGCCGCCCGCGCCCTCGCGCCGGTCTTCGCCCGGGGCGCGGCCGAGCGCGACCGCGACCGGCGCCTGCCCTGGGACGCGATCGAGGCCTTCACGGCGAGCGGCCTCGGCGGCATCACCGTGCCGCGGGAGCACGGCGGCGCCGATGTCTCCCACGCGACACTCGCTGAGGTCTTCGCCATCCTGGCCGCGGCGGACGGCTCGGCGGCGCAGATCCCCCAGAACCAGTTCGGCGTGCTGGCCCTGGTCCGCGCCGCCGCGAGCCCGGCTCAGCAGGCGCGGATCTTTGGCGACGTGCTCGCCGGATACCGGATCGGCAATGCCGGCCCGGCCCGCAACGGCAAGGCGATCACCACGGTCGAGACCCGGCTGGTTCGCGACCCGGAGGGCCCGCGTCTGACCGGCACGCGCTTCTATTCGACCGGTGCCCTGTTCGCCCACTGGATCCCGACCCGCGCCATCGACCCCGACGGGCGGCCGGTCGTGGCCTGGCTGCGCCGGGACGCGCCGGGCGTGCAGGTCGTGGACGATTGGCAGGGTTTCGGCCAGCGCACCACGGCGAGCGGGACGGTGCGCTTCACGGATGCCCCGGTGGAGGACGACCTCACCATCGACCTCACCCCCCTGGCGGAGCGGCCGGGCCTGTTCGGGCCGGTCTCGCAGCTCGTCCATGCGGCGATCGATGCCGGCCTCGCCCGGGGGGCGGTGGCGGCCGCCCTCGACTTCGTGCGCACCCGGACGCGGCCCTGGCCCTTCACGGTCGAGACCGCCACCGAGGACCCCTACATCCTCGGCGAGGTCGGCCGCCTGCAGGTCGATCTGCACGCAGCCGAGGAAGTGCTGGCCCGGGCTGGCCGCATTCTGGACCGCATCGCCGCCGAGCCGGTCACGGCCCAGAGTGCGGGTGCGGCCTCCGTGGCGGTGGCCGAGGCGAAGATCCTCACCACCGAGATCGCCCTGGAGGCCTCCGAGCGGCTGCTCGAACTCGCGGGCGCCTCCGCCACCCGCGAGCGCGACAATCTCGGGCGCTTCTGGCGGGACGCGCGGGTGCACACGTTGCACGATCCGGTGCGGTGGAAGCTCCACCTCCTCGGCGACTACCACCTGAACGGCACGCTGCCCGCCCGCCACCAGTGGAATTGAGCGCACCCGATGTCCGGTGAGGCCGCCTTCACCCGCTCCCCCGCGCCGCCGCGCCCGGTGCCGGTGCTCGCCGACGACGCGGCGGCGCTCGCCACCGCGCGGAATCTGGCCGCCGCATTCACGGCGGGTGCCGCGGAGCGCGACCTGAACCGGGCGCTGCCCTTCGCCGAGGTGGAGCGCTTCACCGAGACCGGTCTCTGGGCGATCACCGTGCCGCGGGCATACGGCGGCACCGGCGTGAGCGCCGCCACCGCCGCGCAGGTCTGCGCCCTGATCGCGGCGGCGGACGGTTCCCTCGGCCAGATCCCGCAGAACCATTTCTACGCCCTCGAAGTGCTGCGCAACGGCGGGACGGAGGCCCAGAAGCGCGACCTCTACGGGCGGGTGCTGGCCGGCGAGCGCTTCGGCAACGCTCTGGCCGAGATCGGGGGGCGCGACTACAGCCGCCGCACAAGGCTCGTCCGCGACCCGGCCGGCTGGTTCGTGGAGGGGCGCAAGTATTACTGCACCGGCTCCCTCTTCGCCCACCGCATCCCGGTGATGGCCGATGCCGAGGAGGACGGGCGCGCGGTCGCCTACCTCGTCTTCGTCCCGCGGGACACGCCGGGCGTCACCCTGGTGGACGATTGGGACGGTTTCGGGCAGCGGCTCACCGGCTCGGGCTCGGTCCTGTTCGACCGGGTCCGCGTCGAGCCCGACTGGGTGGTGCCGTTCCAGGCCTCCCTGGACCGGCCGACCGCCATCGGCCCCTTCGCGCAGATCCTGCATGTTGGGATCGACCTCGGCATCGGCGAGGGCGCCTTCGCGGCGACGCTGCCCTTCGTGCGGGAAAGAGCGCGGCCCTGGATCGATTCCGGGGTCGCGCGGGCCGCCGACGATCCCCTGACACTCCACGCCCTCGGCGACGTGCGGGTGCGGCTGACCGCGGCGGATGCGCTGCTGGAGCGGGCCGGGCGCTTCGTCGATGCCGCCCAGGCGGCCCCCGATGCGGAGAGCGTGGCGGCGGCCTCGGTGGCGGTGGCGGAGGCCCGGGCGGCGAGCCACCGGGCCGGGCTGCTCGCGGCCAACAAGCTCCTCGAACTCGGCGGCACCGCCGCCACCGACCGGACCGAGGCCCTCGACCGCTACTGGCGCAACGTCCGCACCCACACGCTGCACGATCCGGTGCGGTGGAAGTACCACTGGATCGGCGCCTATCACCTCAACGGCCGGCTGCCGCCCCGGCACGGAGCCCTGTGATGACGGCGCGCAAGCAGATCCGGCTCAACGCGTTCAACATGAACTGCGTCGGCCATATCAACCACGGCCTGTGGACCCATCCGCGCGACCGCTCCTCCGAGTACAACACCCTCCGGTACTGGACCGATCAGGCGAAGCTCCTGGAGCGCGGCCTGTTCGACGGGCTGTTCATCGCCGACATCATCGGCGTCTACGACGTCTATGGCGGCGGCATCGACGTGACGGCGCGGGAGGCGGTGCAGCTCCCGGTCAACGATCCGACCCTGATCGTGCCCGCCATGGCGGCGGTGACCGAGCATCTGGGCTTCGGCGTCACCGTGAACGTCCACGCGGAGGCGCCCTACACCTTCGCCCGCCGGCTCTCGACCCTCGACCACCTGACGGAGGGCCGGATCGGCTGGAACATCGTCACCGGCTATCTGGAGAGCGCCCATCGCGGCCGGGGCGACGCACTGCCCGCCCATGACCGCCGCTACGACTATGCCGACGAGTATCTGGAGGTTCTCTATAAGCTCTGGGAGGGCAGCTGGGACGACGCGGCCGTGCGCCGGGACCGGGCGGCCCGGGTGTTCAGCGATCCGGCGCGGATCCGGCCGGTTTCTCACCGGGGCGAGTTCCTGGCGGTGGAGGGCTATCACCTGTGCGAGCCCTCGATCCAGCGCACGCCCGTCCTCTATCAGGCGGGCGCCTCCGGCCGCGGCCGAGCCTTCGCCGGGCGCCATGCCGAATGCGTGTTCATCTCGGCCCGGGACAGGGCGACGGCCCGCGAATCCGTCCGCGCCATCCGGGCCGAGGCGGCCGCCGCCGGGCGGGACCCGCAGGACGTGAAGGTGTTCGTCGGCATCGCCGCGATCCCCGGGCGCACCCGCGCGGAGGCGGAGGACAAGCGCGCCGAGTATATGGGCTACGCCAGCGCCGAAGCCGGGCTCGCGCATTTCTCGGCCTCCACCGGCATCGACTTCGCCCGCTACGGCCTCGACGAGCCGATCCCCTATGCCCCCGGCAACGCCATCCAGTCGGCCAATGCGGCGGCCGCGAAGCGGGGGCTGACCAAGCGCGACCTCCTCGCCGAACTCGGGCTCGGCGGGCGCTACGCGGTACTGACCGGCGATGCCGCCACCATCGCGGACGAATTGCAGGCCTGGGTCGAGGAGGGCGAGGTCGACGGGTTCAACCTCAGCCGGATCGTCGTGCCGGAGAGCTTTTCCGACTTCATCGACCTCGTGATCCCCGAGTTGCAGGACCGGGGCCTCTACAGGACCGCCTACGCGCCGGGCTCGCTCCGGCGCAAGCTCTTCGGCGCGGGTGACCGCCTGCCCGAGCGCCACACCGCCCATACGTTCCGGGGCACGGGCGCCGTCAGGGCCTGACGCTCGCCGGGCCGAAGCGGCGGATCAGCACCTGCGCCGCCATGCCGACCAGCATGGCGGCCACGAAGACCAGGACCGGCGCCGCGCCAGTCGAGAGCGCCGCAATGGCCGGGCCTGGGCAGAAGCCCGATAGGCCCCAGCCGATCCCGAACAGGGCGGCCCCGCCCACCAGCGGCGGATCGATCCGCCGCGCCGTCGGCAGGTCGAAGGTCTCGGCGAGGGCCGGGCGCCGGAGCCGGCGAGACAGGAGGTAGCCGAGGGCCGACACACTCACCGCCCCGCCGAGCACGAAGACGAGGCTCGGATCCCAGGCACCCCCGACATCGAGGAAGCCGCGCACCCGGGCCGGGTCGAGCATGCCCGACAGGGACAGGCCGAGCCCGAACAGGAGGCCGGCGGCGAGCGCCGCCAAGGAGCGCGCCGCGCCGCTCACGACGCCACCCGCATCAGCGCCACCGTCAGCATGCCGGCGGCGAGGAAGACCAGGACCGCTACGATCGAGCGCGGCGACAGCCGGGCGAGCCCGCAGACCCCGTGCCCGGAGGTGCAGCCGGAGCCGAGCCGCGTGCCGAAGCCGACGAGCAGCCCGGCGATTGCCAGGACCGGCCATCCGCCTTCGATCCGCATCACCGGCCAGTGCCCCGCCAGCAGGGCGAAGAGCGGCGGCCCGAGGACGAGGCCGATCAGGAAGGCGGCATCCGCCACCCATCGCTCGCCCGGCCGCGCGAGCCCGGCGACAAGGCCGCTGATCCCGGCGATGCGGCCGTTGAGCAACAGCAGCATCGCGGCGGACAGGCCGATCAGCAGGCCGCCCCCGAGGGCCGGAAGGTAAGCGTCCATCGTTCGAGAATCCCGGTATCTGCCGAACCGGGATAGGGCCGGACATCCGCCGGAACAAGCCTTGCCAAACGGCGTTCGATCGACAATTATCGAGCGATAACAACGGCTTAGCGAAACACATGCTCTCCTTCGGGCAAGTCGCGAACGAAATCGTCTCCTCCGAAGGGGAAGAGGCGGAAAGCCTTTCCTGGGACGCGATGTCGTTCCGTCCCGCAGGAGCCGAGACAGGGAATCAGGCCCGGGCACCCGAACCCGGCAGCGAGGAGGACAGGATGCCTGCAGAAGCGATCAGGCGGGGGGATCAAGTCGTGTTCGAGCGACTCGACCTCGCGGAAGCCCTCGGGATCTGGCGGAACGCCAGGGGCCGAATCGTCCGCATCCACGGTCGGAACGGGCGCCCCGGCACCGTCGATGTCGCGTTCGAGGGCCATGCCATCCTGGAACGCTACCTGCCGGACCTGTTCCGGCGGGTGCATTGACCAGGATTTCCCTGTGACCGCCCGCGCTATCCTGCAACCGCCCCTGCGCGCGATCAGCCACAGCACCGAGGAGCCGGAGGTCTGGGCGGAGCTGCGCGCCGAGGCGGCGGCCGCGATGATCGAGGAACCGCTCTACGCGGGCCTGATCCAGGCGACGATCCTCGACCAGCGCAGCCTCGCCCAGGCGCTGGCCTATCGCCTTGCCCACCGGCTCGGCGACGGCGACCTCGCCCGCCTGTCGATGCGCGATCTCTGCCTCTCCGCCTTCGAGGCGGATTCCCGGGCCGGCGCCCATGCGGTGCGCGACCTCGTCGCCATCCGCGAGCGCGACCCGACCTGCCGGCGCTATCTCGATCCCTTCCTGTTCTACAAGGGCTTCGCCGCGCTGGAAGCCTATCGGGTCGGCCACTGGCTGTGGCACCAGGGCCGGGCGACCCTGGCGCTGCATGTCCAGAGCCGCATCTCCGAGGTGTTCGGCTGCGACATCCACCCGGCGGCCCGAATCGGCTCGGGCGTGTTCATCGACCACGCCACCGGGGTGGTGATCGGCGAGACCACGGTGGTGGCCGACGACGTGTCGATCCTCCAGTCGGTGACGCTCGGCGGCAACGGCAAGGAGAGCGGCGACCGGCATCCGAAGATCGAGCGCGGGGTGCTGCTCAGCGTCGGCGCGAAGGTGCTGGGCAATGTCCGCATCGGGGAGGGCGCCAAGATCGCCGCCGCCGCGGTGGTGCTGTCCGACGTGCCGGCGCACACGACGGTGGCGGGCGTACCGGCCCGAGTCGTCTCGCGCCTGCGTGCGGAGGAGGCGCCGGCGCTCAGCATGGATCAGTCGTTCGGCTTCGGCGACGGGATCTGAGGTCGCCAGAAAAATCCTTCTTTTGAAACGTTGTCCTCAGGTTGCTCCGGCACGAACCGGACGACAGGGAATGAATTTCTTTGCAATCCGATTTTTCCTCGACGGCATTCTCCGCCGCGCGAAAAACTGGGGTCATTCTCCCACGCAAGATGTCCAAATGAAAAATCTCTTCCGTTGACCGGCAGAGCTTCACGGCCTTACTCAAGCGTTGCTGGTTCGGCAGCGGGCCGAGTCAGTCAGACAGCGCCGCATCATTTCAGGTGCGCGTAGAAACATTTGATCCATCGGCCCGGATCTGGCTCCAAAGCTGATCCGATCTTCATGACATCTTGCGCCCGGCCCGTTTCAGCGACGGGACCGCCCGCCGATGCGCGGGCCGATGGGGCGTGCCCGCAACCAGACGGAGACGACGAACGATGAGCGGACCGGGTTTGAGCGTCAGCGCCACAGCGGCACGCAACCTTGCGACGGCAACCGTCACCTCTGTCCAGAACGCGGCCAACACGCCGCGCTGGCTCCTGCGGCTCCTGCCCTTCGTGGACGTGGCCGGCGGCGTCTACCGCGTCAACCGGCGGGCCGTCGTACTGGCAAAGCCCGGCCGGGTGGAACTCACCGCCGAGGGGACCGGCCGGGCGATCCGCCCCGGGTCGCTCCGGTCCGTGCCGCTGTTCAGCCGGCTGGGCGATGCCGAACTCGCGACGCTCGCGGGCAAGTTCAAGGAGAGCCGGCACCAGGCCGGCGCGGTGATCCGCGAGGAGGGCGCCACCGAGCGCGGCCTCACCGTGGTGGCCGACGGCACCGTCGAGCTGACCCTCTCAGGCCCCTACAAGGGTCGCCTGCGCCAGGGCCTGGCCACGAAGGGCGACTATTTCGGCGATGCTGGTCTCGCCGGTGAGACGGCCCCCGCCCCGGCCGTGAAGGCCCTGTCGGCGGTGACCCTCCTGACCCTCGACGCCGCCGCGGCGGAGAGCGAGGAAATCCGCTCCAAGATCGCCCAGTATCAGGAGGAGCGCGACCGCCTGAAGGGCCACTCCAACGCCTACGGTGAGCAGGGTATAGAGCTCCTGGCGGTCCATACCGGCGAGCCGCGCCTGCCGACGACCTTCGTGGATTATGAGGTCGACCCGCGCGAGTACCACCTCTCGACCATCCAGACGATCCTCAACACCCATACCCGGGTCACGGATCTCTACTCCAACGAGATCGACCAGCTCCGCGAGCAGATCCGCCTCACGGTCGATGCCGTGAAGGAGCGCGAGGAGTGGGAGCTCTTGAACAACGCGCAGTTCGGCTTGCTGGGCGAGGTCGGCCCGCGCCAGCGCATCCCGACCCGGAGCGGCCCGCCCACCCCGGACGACCTCGACGAGCTTCTGACCCTCGTCTGGAAGAAGCCCGCCTTCTTCGTGGCCCATCCCCGCGCCATCGCGGCCTTCGGCCGGGAAGCGACACGCCGGGGCGTCCCGCCGGTGGTGGTGCACCTGTTCGGCGCGCCGTTCATCACCTGGCGCGGCGTGCCGCTGGTGCCGAGCGACAAGCTGCCGATCGACATCGACCCGGTGACCGGCGCCCAGACCACCTCGATCCTGCTGCTGCGCGTCGGCGAGGGCGAGCAGGGCGTGGTCGGCCTGCAGAAGTCGGGCGTGACCGGCGAGATCGAGCCCGGCCTGTCGGTGCGCTACATGGGCACCAACGACCACTCCATCGCCTCGCACCTCGTGACCCGCTACTTCTCGGCCGCCGTGCTGGTCGAGGACGCGATCGCCCGTCTCGATAACGTGCTGCTGGGCAACTACCATGACTACGCCTGAGGCGCCGGCCTTCGGCATCCCCACGGGGAACGTGGGCGAACTCGCCCACGCGGATCTCGTCGGGCGGCTCGCCCGCGAGATCTACGGGCAGGGGCAGGCCGCGAGCCAGCCCTTCGCCCCGACGATCCCGGCCGGCCCGCAGGCGCCTCAAGCGCTTGAAGGCTTGCCGCAGGGCCTCAGTGGTGCCCCGCTGCCGAGCGCCTCGGTGGGAACCCCCTCGGCTCCGGCCGGGGGGGTTCCCTCCGGCTTCCAACCCGACGTCGCGGCCCTCGGCGCCCGGTCGTACGGGGCGCCGCCGGTCGGCGCGCCGGGCCTCACCGGGCCGACCGTGCCGAACCTCGCTCCCGCGAGCCCGGCCTTCGCCGATGTGGCGGCGATCCCGCCGGTCCATCCGGCGAGCCCGCGCCCCGTCCTGCCGGACTTCTCCTTCCCCAGCGCCCCGGCGCTGGCGACCGCCTTTCCGGGCGGTCCGGAGCTACACCGGCAGATCGCGGCGGACCATCCCCGCGCCAACGCCTTCGCGCATGCGCTGGCCCCGCATCACGTCCCCGCCGCGCCGTCGAAGGGCGGCGTGGAGGAAGCCCCGGTGGGCGACTACTACTTCCTGAACCTCGGCGCGCCGGCCCGGCGGGCTCCGGCGAGCCCCCGGGTGGAGCCGGCCCGCTATCCGGGGCCGGCGCCGCGGCTGTCCGCGCAGGGATCGAGCCCGGTGGCGGCGTCGTTCGACGTGGAGCATGTCCGCCGGGACTTCCCGGCCCTGCACCAGAGCGTCAACGGCCACCCGCTGGTCTGGCTCGACAACGCCGCCACCACGCACAAGCCGCAGGCCGTGATCGACGCGACGAGCGCGTTCTACGGCAAGCACAACTCGAACATCCACCGGGCCGCCCACACCCTGGCGGCGCGCTCGACGGATCTGTTCGAGGGCGGCCGGGAGGCGGTGCGCCGCTTCATCAACGCCCCCACGAAGGACGACATCGTCTTCCTGCGCGGGACCACGGAGGCGATCAACCTCGTGGCCGCCTCCTATGGTGGGGCCCATATCGGGCCGGGGGACGAGATCATCCTCTCGACCATCGAGCACCACGCCAACATCGTGCCCTGGCAGCTGCTCGCGCAGCGCACGGGCGCGACGATCCGGGTGATCCCGGTCAACGACCGGGGCGAGATCATCTTCGAGCAATACGCGGCTCTGCTGTCGGGGCGCACGAAGATCGTCTCGGTGACGCATGTCGCCAATGCGCTCGGCACCGTGAACCCGATCCGGGAGATCATCGCGCTGGCCCATGCCTACGGCGTGCCGGTGCTGGTCGATGCGGCGCAATCCTCGCCGCACATGCCGCTCGACGTGCAGGCGCTCGATGCCGACTTCTTGGTCTTCTCGGGCCACAAGGTGTTCGGGCCGACGGGCATCGGCGCCCTCTACGGCAAGACTGCCCTGCTCGAAGCGATGCCACCGTGGCAGGGGGGCGGCCACATGATCGAGGACGTCACCTTCGCCAGGACGGTCTACAAGGGCGCCCCGGAAAAATTCGAGGCGGGCACCCCGGACATTGCGGGTGCGGTCGGCCTCGGCGCGGCGCTCGACTACCTGGAGAGCATCGGCCTGCCGGCCATCGCCGCCTATGAGCACGACCTGCTGGACTATGCACAGGGCGGTCTCGCCGAGGTGAAGGGCCTGCGCCTGATCGGCACGGCCCACGAGAAGGCGAGCGTGATGTCCTTCGTGATCGAGGGGCAGGAGAACGCGGCGGTGGCCCACCACCTCGACGCGCACGGCATCGCGGTGCGCTCGGGCCATCACTGCGCGCTGCCGGCCCTGCGCCGCTTCGGCGTCGATCAGTCGGTGCGGGCCTCGCTCGCCTTCTACAACACCCGCGCGGAGGTGGACGTGTTCCTGAAGGCGCTCCACACCCTGCCGCGGCACTGAGTCGATCCCACCGGCCAGCTCGATCAGAGCCGTGCTCGATCCCAGCGCGATCGAGCACGGCTCTGACGTTTCGGATGATCGTTCAGCCCCGAGCCCCATAGCGCGCGACGAACACGGCCACGGCTTCCGTGACATGTCGCTCGATCTGCGCCGGGGTGATGGCGAAGGCGTGGGGCGTGAACAGCATCAGCGGAACGAACTTGCCCATGATGCTGCCCGTGAAGATCTCGGCCGCCCGCTCCGGGTCGTCGCCGGTGAACTCGCCGCGCGCCCGCGCCTCCGCGAGGTAGCCGGTGAGCTTCTGCAGAGTGCGGCCCGGCGCCATCGCGTAGAAGGCTTCGCCAAGCGCCGGATGCCTGTGGGTCTCGTTCACGATCATGCGAGCGAGCGCCACCACGGTCGGGCTACACATGCAGTCCAGAAGTGCAATGCCGACCGATCGCAAGACGATCGGAATGGGTCCTTCGCTGGCGAGGTTTGCGTCGAGCACTTGCCGGACTTCGTTATTTCGGGCGTTCACGACTTCGATGAACAGATCTTCCTTACTGCCGAAGTGGCGGTAGAGCGTTTCCTTGGATGACCCGGCCGCCAGGGCGACCATCTGCATCGTTGTCTCAGCGAAGCCGTGCTGCAGGAATACCTGTTCGGCCGCCCGGGCGATCTCCGCGCGGCGTCGCGCGCCCCGCGGGATCGGCCCCCGTGCGGCCCTCCGGTCGATCTCCGCGGCGCTTGACATCGATCCGCACACCCCCGCACATCCGAACTGCTGGGTTCGGTTATGTCGATCGTACCTTAGGCAAGCAAGCCGGGTGATCGCGTGTTCCCGCCGGTTGCGCGGTCGATAGGGTTGCGAAGCCGATTGATGACCGACGATGATGGGGACAGCCGGTCGCGCCCCCGTGGCCGCCCGCGCGACCGCCGCGACTACATCGATCTCGGCTCCGAAGCCGACGACCAGGGACGCCGTGCGGCGCGCGCCTCCGGTTTCGCTGCGCGGCGGGATGATCCCGGATCGCGCGAGCACCGCTCCGCCGGCTTCCGGGATGAGGCCCGGGATGAAGCCGAGCACGACCGGCGTGGGCGCCGGCAACAGGACGAGCCCCGTCAGAGCGGGGGATCGGACAATCGGACCGGACAGGACGACGAGACCGGGGGCACGGACAGGGATCGGAGCAGCAAGGGGCAGGGCGACGATCAGGACGAAGGCGCCACGCGGCGCAGCAAGCGCCGCCCCCTCGTCATCGGTATCGCCGCGCTCGTGCTCCTGCTGATGATCGGCGGGGGCCTCTACTTTTGGCTGACGACCCGGGGCAAGGCCTCGACCGACGACGCCTATACCGACGGCAACATCGTCAGCATCGCGCCCCAGGTGGCCGGGCAGGTGATCACCCTCGACGTGACCGACAACCAGTTCGTCCACAAGGGCGACCCGCTGTTCCACATCGACCCCCGGCAATACGTCTACCGGCAGGAGCAGGCCCAGGGTCAGCTCGATGCGAACACGGCGCAGATCGCCAACCAGAAGCTCGGCGTCGAGATCGCTAGGAAGAACTTCCCGGCCGCCCTCGCGCTCGCGCAGGCGAACCTCGCCTCGGCCAAGGCCAACCTCGCCCTGCAGCAGGCGAATTACGACCGGCAGAAAAGCCTGCCGAAGCTCGCCACCACCCAGCAGGACGTGGATACGACGGCGGCGAACTACCAGCAGGCGAAGGCGCAGGTCGAGCAGGCCGAGGCCCGGGTCACCCAGGCGATGCCGGTCCAGCAGAATATCGGCCAGTCGCAGCAGCAGGTGGACCAGCTCCAGGGGCAGGCCGAGCAGGCCAAGGGCCAGCTCGACCAAGCCATCCTCAACGTCGAGTGGAGCGTGGTCCGCGCGCCCCAGGACGGCTGGGTGACGAAGCGCAACGTCAATGCCGGCGATTATCTGACCGCGGGCCAGCAGGTCATGTCGCTGGTCACCACCGATGTCTGGGTCACGGCCAACTACAAGGAGACCGAGCTCGACGGGATGCACCCCGGCCAGCCGGTCACCATCACGGTGGATGCCTATCCGAACCTCGACCTGCATGGGCACGTCGATTCGCTCCAGCGCGGCTCGGGCTCGAAATTCTCCGCCTTCCCGGCCGAGAACGCGACCGGCAACTTCATCAAGATCGTCCAGCGGGTGCCGGTGAAGATCGTGATCGATTCCGGGCTGAAGAAGGACGAGCCGCTGCCGCTGGGCATCAGCGTCGAGCCGACGGTGATGCTGAAATGAGCGGCGATCCGAATGCGGGCTGGAAGCCGGCCTACAATCCCTGGCTGATCGCCGTGACGGTGACGCTCGCGGCCTTCATGGAGATCCTCGACACCACGATCGTCAACGTCGCGCTGCCCTATATTGCCGGCTCGCTCGCTGCCTCCGGCGACGAGGCGACCTACACGCTCACCGCCTATCTCGTCGCCAACGGCATCGTGCTCACCATCGCGGGCTGGCTCTCCGACACGATCGGGCGCAAGCGCTACTTCCTGATCTGCATCGCGATGTTCACGGTGTCGTCGTTCCTGTGCGGCATCTCGCAGAGCCTTGGGCAGATCATCGTGTTCCGCCTGATGCAGGGCTTCTTCGGCGGCGGCCTGCAGCCGAGCCAGCAGGCGATCATCCTCGACACCTTTCCGCCGGCCAAGCGCGGGGCGGCCTTCGGCGTGACCGCGGTGGCGACCGTGGTGGCGCCGGTGCTCGGGCCGACGCTGGGCGGCTACCTGATCGAGCACCTCGACTGGCGCTGGATCTTCTTCGTCAACGTGCCCGTCGGGATCCTGGCGGTGATCGCCAACGGCATCCTGGTGCAGGATCCGCCCTCCGAGCAGGAAAAGCGCAAGACCAAGCGCGGCATCGACTATATCGGCCTGTCGCTGATCGTGATCGGCATCGGCTGCCTGCAGATCGTGTTCGACCGCGGCGAGGACGACGCGTGGCTCAGCTCGCCGTTCATCCGGCTCATGGCGACGATCGGCTTCCTCGGCGTGTTCGGGGCGATCTGCTGGCTGCTGACGGCGAAGAAGCCGATCATCGACCTCGACGTGTTCAAGGACAAGAACTTCGCCATGGGCTGCGTGCTCATCGGCGCCATGGGCTTCGCGCTCTACGCCAGCGCGGTGATCATTCCGCAATTCGCCCAGAACGTGCTCGGCTACACCGCGCTGAAATCCGGCCTGATCCTGTCGCCGGGCGGGATCGTGGTGATCATCCTGATCCCGATCGTCGGCCAGATCATGAAGGTCGTGCAGACACGCTTCATCGTCATGTTCGGCTTCGTCCTGATGGCCGGAGCCCTGTTCTATTCGAGCGGGCTCGCCCCCGACATCGACTTCAAGACCCTGGTGCTGATGCGCTCCCTCCAGACCGCGGCGCTCGGCTTCCTGTTCGTGCCGATCTCGACCATCGCCTACCTGACCCTGCCGCAGAAGTATCGCAGCGACGGCGCGGCCCTGTTCTCGATGTTCCGCAACGTGTTCGGCTCGCTGGGGATCTCGCTCTCGACCGCGGCCGTCACCGAGCGGACCCAGGCCGATCAGGCGCACCTGTCCGGGTTCATGACGCCGCTGCGCTACGGCTACAACACGCTGATCCAGGAGAGCGAGCACACCCTCCGCTCGCTCGGCCGCGCGGCGTCCGTGGTGCATCAGCAGGCGGTGGCGCACACCTACCAGACCTACATGAAGCAGGCGCAGGTGTTGGCCTACAGCAACGTCTTCCAATACACGGCCGTCGTCGCCCTGATGGTCGTGCCGCTCTGCTTCCTGATCTCGGGCAAGACCGCGCAGGGCGGTGGGGGCGGACACTGACATGGCCTCCCGCATCCTCATCCCGTGGCTGCGCGGCGGCGCGGCGCTCGCCCTCGGCGGATTGGCGGCCTGTACGGTCGGCCCGAACTTCCTGCCGCCGGCCGCGCCGCTCACGGAGGCGAGCGACTATCTCGATACCGGCCTGCCGGCCCGGACCCCGCTGCCGCTGCTTTCCCGCACCAGCGCGGAGGAGCCGGCAGTGGCGTGGTGGCTCGCCTTCCGCGATCCGATCCTGGCGGCCCTCGAAGAACGTGTCGCCGCGCAGAATCTCGACGTGCAGACCGCTACGGCCCGCCTGTTCCAGAGCCGGGCCCAGCTCGGCACCGCGGCCGCCGCGGGGCTGCCGACCCTCAACGGCCAGGGCAGCGCCTACCGGGAGCAATTCAGCAAGAACGGCACGATCGGCCTCCTGTCGAACTCCCTCGGCAGCCTCACCGGCGGCGGCAGTTCCACCGCATCCAGCGGCAACCTGACGGCACCGCTGACCAACGGCTTCGAGAGCTACACGCTGGGCTTCGACGCCTCCTGGGAGCTCGACCTCTGGGGCAAGGTCCGTCGCTCCGTCGAATCCGCCCAGGCGCAGGCCGATGCCGCCGCGGAGCAGCGGCGCGACGCGCTGGTCTCGAGCCAGGCGGAACTCGCGCGCGACTACGTGCAATTGCGCGGGACCCAGGAGCAGATCCGGATCGACCTCGCCAACATCAAGGTCAACGAGCAGATCCTCGACGTCGTGCGGATCCGCCAGCAGCGGGGGCTCGTCACCGGCCTCGACACGGCGAATGCCGCCCAGCAGGTCGAGGCGATCAAGGCGCAGCTGCCGCAGCTCCAGCAGCAGGAGATCCAGCAGATCAACGCCATCGCGCTGCTGCTGGGCGAGCCGCCGCTCGCGCTGTCGCAGGATCTGGTGACCGGCCGATCGATCCCGCCGGTGCCACCGCGGATCCCCGTGGGCGTCCCGTCGACCCTGGTACTGCGCCGCCCCGACATCCGGCGGGCCGAGGCCAATCTGCACGCTGCGGTGGCGGAGATCGGGGTTGCCGAGGCGCAGTTCTTCCCGTCCGTGACGCTCACGGCGAGCCCGGTCGTCAACGCCATCGACCCGGCCAAGATCTTCCGGGGCTCGTCCCTGCAATACATGAATATCGGGCCGTCGATCTCGATCCCGCTGTTCGAGGGCGGCCGGCTGAAGTCGAACCTCGTGCTCCAGCGGGCCCGCCAGCAGGAGGCCGCGATCGCCTACCAGAAGGCGGTGCTCCAGGGCTGGCACGACGTGGTCAACGCCCTGGCCGCACTCAAGGGCGACGAGGGCCGCCGGGCGCGGCTCGCCCGGCAGGTGGCCGATGCCCGACAGGCGCTTTCGCTGTCGCGGGCGCGCTACACGCAGGGCGTCGAGATCTTCACCACCGTCCTCCAGGCCTCGCAGACGGTGCTGCAGGCCGAGACCAACCTCGTCCAGGCGACGGCGGCGATCTCGACCGACTTCGTGGCCCTGTCGAAGGCCCTGGGCGGCGGCTGGGAGACGACCTTCCCGGCCGGCCCGACGCCGGCCCTCGACCTGTCGCGGGTGTCGATCCCGGCCGCCGACCTCACGCATGCGGGGGGTGGGACGCCCTGACGGGCGCCTGGACGGGTCTCACGCCGCCCGGACGGTCTCCAGGAACCGGCCGACCTCGACCGTCAGGTGCTCCGACTGGCGCGACAGCTCCGAGGCCGCCCCCAGCACCTGGGTCGCGGCCGCGCCCGTCTCCTCGGCGGCCCCGGCCACGCCGGCGATGGTGCCGGTCACTTCGCCCGTCCCGATCGCGGCCTGGGCGACGTTGCGCACGATCTCCTGGGTGGCCGCGCCCTGTTGCTCCACGGCCGCCGCGATCATGGTCGCCGTCGCGCTGATGTCGCCGATCCGCCGCGTGATGCCGCCGATCGCCGCCACTGCCTGCCCGGTCGAGGTCTGGATCCGCGCGATCTGGCCCGCGATCTCCTGGGTGGCCCGGGCCGTCTGGCCGGCCAGCTCCTTCACCTCGGACGCCACGACGGCGAAGCCCTTGCCGGCCGCGCCGGCCCGGGCCGCCTCGATGGTGGCGTTGAGCGCCAGCAGGTTGGTCTGGCCGGCGATCGAGGAGATCAGCCCGACCACGTCGCCGATCCGCTCGACCGCTCCGCTCAGCTCATGGACCAGGGCGCCGGTCTGGTCCGCCTCGGCCACGGCCAGCTGGGCGATCTGGGCCGAACCGTTGACCTGCCGCCCGATCTCCTGGACGGAGGCACCGAGCTCCTCGGCGGCCGCCGCCACCGTGTTGACGTTGCTGGCCGCCTCCTCGGCCGCCGCCGCCACGGCGGTCGATTGCGCCGCCGTCTCGGCGGCGGTGCCGCTCATCACGCCCGCCGTGGCCTGCAATTCGGTCGCCGCGGACGAGACCGTGCCGATGATGCCGCCGACCGCCGCCTCGAAGCTGGCCGCCATCTGCCGCATGCCGAGCTTGCGCTGCGCCTCGGCGGCCAGGCGCGCCTGGGCGGTGTCCGCCTCGAGCTGACGTGTGTGGATCAGGTTGTCCTTGAACACCTGGACGGCCGCCGCCATGGCGCCGACCTCGTCCCGGCGGCCGCTATAGGGCACCGCGGCACCGGTATCGCCGGCGGCCAGGATGGTCATCGCGCCCGTCATCGCCTGGATCGGCCGCGACACGCGCAGCAGCACGAACAGGGCCGCCCCGCACGCAGCCAAGAGGCTCAGGCCGATGGCGATACAGGCCGCCACGGTCGCGGAGTCGGTCGCCGCCAAGGCGCTGTCGGCATCCGCGTGGGCACCGCGCTCGTTGAGGGCGACATCCCGGGCCAGGGTGTCGCGCACCGCGTTGTACAGGTCGATGTTGGCGGGCGTGCTCATGAGCCGGACGCCCTCCGACGGCTGCCCCGCATCCGCTAGGCGCACGGCCTCGCGGCCGACGGTCTGGTAGCGCTCCCAGGCGACGCCGAACGCGTCGTAGAGCGTGCGCTCCTCGACCGAGGAGATCAGCGGTTCGTAGACCCTGCGGGTGCCGGCGAGCGCGGCGACGGCCTCGGTGAGAAGCCGGTCGGTCTCCGCACGCTGCTCGGGGCTGCCGGACAGGGTCAGGGCACGCAGCTGCGTGATGCGCACCTCGGACGCGGCGGCGCGGATATTCGTGATGGCGACGACGGAGGGCAGCCAGTTCGTGGCGACCCCGGTCACGTTGGCGCGGATGCCGCCGAGCTTCGTGATCGCGAGGGTGCCCTGGCCCGCACACAGGAGGGCCAGGAGGCCGAAGGCAGCGAACAGCGAGGTTTTCAGGGTCAGGTACGGGCGCATCGTCGGTTCCGGGAGGGGGCAACCCGAACATCCGCGACAGCACTGCCGGCGTGCAGGCGATCACGGACGGACGGACAGTCGAGAGGACCCGGACCGGCCGCCCCATCGTCGAAGGCGCCCCCCGGGCAGCCTGAGCTACGCGCCCGGGACGTTAAAATTTATATTCCTGCCCGTACAAGCTAGCCAATGCAGCGATCAACTAAAATTGACTGGTCATAAAGGCCGGACACCACAGCGAATTACATTACCTACTTCCAGTTGTCCTTGCGGCCATGTTCTCCCGCATCCACGCGCCGGAGACGGCCCTTCGTCAGTCGAGGCGGCGATCCGTGCTCCCGGAGCGGCCGGTCCGGGCGTCGCGGTTGCAGTCACCCGTGCTCCGGCCAGAGAGGTTCGGCAGAAGATCCCATATTCGTGATCCGCCACGACGGAACGAGGGCTTTAAGGACGACGTCTTGCTGTACCGATTGAATGGAGGAGACGTCATGCTCAAGAAATCTGCTGGCGCTGCACTGTGTGTGGCCTGCCTTTGGTCGATCACGCCCGCCCTGGCCGCGCCGAAAGAGATGCCGCAGGGCAAGCGGGATGAGATGTCCATGAAGGACACGAAGAGTTCCATGACGATGCAGCGGAAGGAGAACAAGGAGGCCAACAAGAACGTCGACAGCCTCATCACCAACCGCAAGTGACGTCAGATTGCTCTCCGAGGCACGATGGTGCCTCGGAGAGCAATCGCGACGCTCGTGTCGCTAAGTTCTCATCTCCGGAGCACGGCCCACATCCGGCCGCTGGGTCGGCCTACACCCGGCGCCGCAGCGGGCGCGATGCGCGTCCTGTTTCGTCCGATGCCTTGTCCAGCCGCTCGGCCTCGGCCCTCACATAGGTGAGGCAGCGCCGCCGGGCCTGCAGGTCGTCGATGCGCGCGAAGGCATCCATCAGCTCGGCACAGGCGTGGAGCCGTGCGAGACGCCCTGCTTCGGCCTTGCCGCTGCTCAAGAATGCCTCGGCCGGTATGTCGAGTGCGGTCGCCAGCTGGTGCAGGATGTCTTCAGAGTTACGCATGCCTGAACCGCCCAGAAACACAGGCCCTCACCCCTAAGACCCAGCTTGGAATCATTCAAATCACGTGCTGGTGTGCAGCATCGCGTATGCCAAAGTCAGACGGGCGGCCGGACCCTGACCCTTGCGGCGAAGGTGTCGCGGACCTGCCGCAATCGGGCTCGATAGCGTAGGGCTGCGCGGCGCGCTGCCTTCTCAGACCGGACGGTGCGCATGCCCTGACTTCGGAGCCCTGTATGCTGTCTCGCTTCGCCTTGCCCGCCCTCGTCGCAGCCCTGCTGGCCGCCGGTCCTGCGGCGGCGCAGATGGCACGCACGGAGGCCAAGGAGACCGCGAAGGAGGGAACAGCCAGCAAGGTCGTGCCGCTGAGCAAGGCCGACGTGCAGCTCTCCTTCGCCCCCGTGGTGAAGCGGGCCGCACCCTCGGTGGTGAACGTCTATGCATCGCACGTGGACAAGCGCTCCAGCGCCCGCACCAGCGCCATGGAGGAGTTCATGCGCCGCTTCTTCGGCGAACCGGAGGGCGGACGCGGGCCCCGGGGCGACCGGGCGCAGAAATCCCTCGGCTCGGGCGTGCTGGTGGATGCCGACGGGCTGGTCATCACGAACAACCACGTCATCGACAACATGAACGAGGTGCGGATCGCACTCGCCGACCGGCGCGAGTTCGAGGCCGCGATCGTGATGCGCGATACCCGCACCGACCTGGCGGTGCTCAAGATCAAGGAGGCGCCGAAGGACCTCGTGCCGATGCCCTTCGGCAATGCCGACGCCCTTGAGGTCGGTGACTTCGTGATGGCGATCGGCAACCCGTTCGGCGTCGGCCAGACGGTGACGCAGGGCATCGTCTCGGCGCTGGCGCGCACCCAGGTCGGCTCGGCCGACTACCAGTACTTCATCCAGACCGATGCGGCGATCAACCCGGGCAATTCCGGCGGCGCCCTGGTCGACCTGAAAGGGCAGCTGGTCGGCATCAACACCGCGATCTACTCGCAATCCGGCGGCAGCCACGGCATCGGATTCGCGATCCCCGTGGGCATGGTCAAGGCGGTGGTCGACGCGGCCCGCGAGGGGGCGAGCGTCGTGCGGCGGCCCTGGCTCGGCGCCCGCATCCAGAGCGTCACCCCCGACATCGCCGACAGCATGGGCCTCGACCATCCGACCGGCGTGCTGGTGGCGAGCCTGCAGCCCAAAAGCCCGGCCGACGAGGCCGGCCTGAAGCGCGGCGACCTGATTCTCACGGTCGACGGGCAGGAGGTGGCCGACCCGGAGGCCTTCGGCTACCGCTTCGCGCTCAAGGGCATCCAGGGCCAGACCCGGTTCGGCATCCTGCGCGGCACGACCCGCCAGACCGTCACCGTCAAGCTGGCCCCCGCGCCGGAGACGCGCCCACGCGACGTGCTCAAGGTGAAGACCCGCTCGCCGTTCCTCGGCGCGACGCTGGTCAACACCTCGCCGGCGGTGGCCGAAGAGATGCAAGTCGACTTTCCGTCCGACGGCGTGGCCGTGATGGCGGTCGACGACAATTCCGTCGCGGCCCGGGTCGGGCTGCAGAAGGGCGACCTGATCGTGGCGGTCAACGGCATGCCGATGGCGACCACCAAGGATCTCGACCGGGCCACCCGCAACAGCCTCAACGCCTGGGAGGTCACGATCAACCGCGACGGCCAGGTCATCACCTCGGTGTTCGGCGGCTGATCCCCTGCCGTCGCGAGCACCCGGCTTGCGCCCTCGCCCAGGCCCGGTGTTGATGCGCGGATGTCCGACCTGTTCGCCTCCGCGGAGCCGCCCTCATCACAGGAATCCGGCCGCGCGTCCGGCGCCGAGGCCGCGCGGCCCCTGGCGGATCGCCTCCGCCCGCAGAGTCTCGCCGAGGTCGTCGGCCAGGAGCACCTGACCGGGGAGGGGGGTGCGCTCACCCGCCTTCTGCGCGGACGAACGCTCGGCTCGCTGATCTTCTGGGGACCGCCCGGCACCGGCAAGACCACCGTGGCGCGGCTGCTCGCCCAGGGCACCGACCTGCATTTCGAGCAGATCTCGGCGATCTTTTCCGGCGTCCCTGAGCTGCGCAAGGTGTTCGAGGCCGCGCGCAGGCGCCGGGCGACCGGGCAGGGGACCCTGCTGTTCGTCGACGAGATCCACCGGTTCAACCGGGCGCAGCTCGACGCCTTCCTGCCGGTGATGGAGGACGGCACCGTCACGCTGGTGGGCGCCACCACCGAAAATCCCTCCTTCGAGCTGAACGCCGCGCTCCTGTCCCGCGCCCGGGTGCTGCTGTTCCGGGCCCTCGATCCGGGCGCCATCGCGCGGCTGCTGGTGCGCGCCGAGGAACTGACCGGACAGGCCCTGCCGCTCACCGAGGAGGCCCGCGGCGTGCTGGTCCGCATGGCCGACGGCGACGGCCGGGCGGCCCTGACGCTCGCCGAGGAGGTCTGGCGCTCGGCGCAAGCAGGCGAGACCCTCGATGCGGAGGCGTTGCAAACCATCGTGCAGCGGCGGGCGCCGATCTACGACAAGGCGCAGGAGGGGCATTACAACCTGATCTCGGCCCTGCATAAGACCGTGCGCGGTTCGGATCCGGACGCGGCGCTCTACTATCTGTGCCGGATGCTCGATGCCGGTGAAGACCGGCTGTTCATCGCCCGCCGGCTCGTGCGCATGGCGGTGGAGGATATCGGCCTCGCCGACCCGCAGGCCCTGGTGGTGGCCAACGCCGCCAAGGACGCGTTCGACTTCCTCGGCAGCCCGGAGGGCGAATTGGCCCTCGCCCAGGCGGCGATCTACCTCGCCTGCGCGCCGAAATCGAACGCCGTCTACGAGGCCTACAAGGCCGCGACGCGCCTCGCCAAGGAGGCGGGCTCCCTGCCGCCGCCGCGGACCATCCTCAACGCGCCGACCAAGCTGATGAAGCGGATCGGCTACGGCGAGGGCTACCGCTACGACCACGACGAGCCGGACGCTTTCTCGGGCCAGGATTACTGGCCCGACGCGCTGGGGCGCCAGCACCTCTACCAGCCGACCGAGCGCGGCTACGAGACCCGCATCGCCGAGCGGCTCGACCGCTGGGAGGCCCTGCGCAAGGCGCGGCGCGGGGAGGGGTAGGGGGCTAATCCCGTTTCTGGTTGATGGCTCCGGCGCCGTCATTGCGAGCGGAGCGAAGCCATCCAGCAGCCCCACGATTCCTGACGTCGCGCTGCCCTGGGTCACTTCGCTGCGCTCGTGATGACGGCGTGGGCTGCATCAACCGAGGCCGTCTCACAGATCGAGTGGCGCGTTGTCGATCACCTCCTTCATCACGAAGAAGGTCCGGGTCTGGCGGACCCCCGGCAGGCCGATCAGCGTGGCGCTGTGGAGGCGGTTGAAGTCGGCCATGTCGGAGACCCGGATCTTCAGCATGTAGTCGAAGTCGCCCGCCACGAGGTGGCAGTCGAGGAGCACGGGAATCGCCCGCACGGCCGCCTCGAACTCGGAAAAGCTCTCGGGCGTGGAGCGATCGAGCACGACGCCGACGAAGACCAGGGTGCCCCGTCCGACCCGCATCGGGTCGATCAGCGCCCGGACCGCCCGCACGAACCCGTCGGCGAACAGGCGCTGGATCCGGCGATGGCAGGTGGCCGCGCTGGTGCCGACCCGCTCGGCGATCTCGGCATTCGCCATGCGCCCATCCGCCTGCAGCAGCCGCAGGATCTTCTGATCGATCCGGTCGAGCCCTTCGGGCATGGTCGATTCTTTCAGATCAGGCCGTCAATGCGATATTCTCTGCCGTGGAATTCGACCCGGGCGCAAGCAGACCGTCTATCACGCTTGAAGATCGAGAGCACCTTTCATCGAGGATCGGGTAGTTTCTTCCTGCGCCTCGAAGACGGAGCCGGGCCTTCCAGCCCGCCCCCTCGGGGCCTCGCTTCGACGCATCCAGGGTGGAGCCCCGGGCGCGTCCCGAGATTCGGAGAGACCCGATGCTGGACAAGTTCGAGCGCTATCCCCTGACCTTCGGCCCGACGCCGATCGAGCCGCTCAAGCGCCTGACCGCCCATCTCGGCGGCGAGGTCGAACTCTACGCCAAGCGCGAGGATTGCAATTCGGGCCTCGCCTATGGCGGCAACAAGCTGCGCAAGCTCGAATACATCGTGCCGGACGCCATCGCGAGCGGGGCCGACACGCTGGTGTCGATCGGCGGCGTGCAGTCGAACCACACCCGCATGGTCGCGGCAGTCGCCGCCAAGATCGGGATGAAGTGCCGGCTGATCCAGGAGGCCTGGGTCCCCCACGAGGACGCCGTCTACGACCGGGTCGGCAACATCCTCCTGTCGCGGATCATGGGCGCGCAGACGCAGCTCGTGGATGACGGGTTCGATATCGGCATCCGCGATTCGTGGAAGCGGGCGCTCGCCGAAGTCGAGGCCGAGGGTGGCAAGCCCTACGCGATCCCGGCCGGCGCCTCGGTGCACAAGTATGGCGGGCTCGGCTATGTCGGCTTCGCCGAGGAGGTCCGGAAGCAGGAGGCTGAGATGGGCCTGCGCTTCGACTACGTGGTGGTCTGCACCGTCACGGGCTCGACCCATGCGGGCATGCTGGTGGGCTTCTCGGCCGACGGGCGCGCCCGCAACGTCATCGGCATCGACGCCTCCTGCACCCCGGCCCAGACCAAGGCCCAGGTGCTCGACATCGCCCAGAACACCGCGGCGCTCGTCGGCGCGGGCGACATCGTGGCCGACGACGTGGTGCTCAACGAGGATTACGCCTACCCGGTCTACGGCGTGCCCTCGCAGGAGACCGTGGAGGCGATCCGGCTCTCGGCCCGGCTCGAGGGGATGATCACCGACCCGGTCTACGAGGGGAAGTCGATGCAGGGCATGATCGACCTCGTGAAGAAGGGTTTCTTCCCGAAGGGCTCGAAGGTGCTCTACGCCCATCTCGGCGGTGCGCCGGCGCTGAACGGCTACAGCTACACCTTCCGCAACGGCTGATACCGTTTCCGGTCGAGGCCTTCGGCATCGCCGTCTTTGCGAGCGAAGCAATCCAGACAGCGCCACATCTCCTGACGTGGCGCGACCCTGGGTCACGTCGCTGCGCTCGTGATGACGGGGAGGGGCACCGCGACGGAAGCGTTCAAACGGAAGCCGTGTGAGGCGGATCAGCCCGATTTCCCACCTCCCTTCCCCCTTCGAGGCCCGCGGCGCGGGCACCTTAGGATGAGGGGGCAGAGGGGATTAGCGACTCCGGCGTGTGGTCCCCTATATGGCGGCGCGGGACCCGCACCGGAGAGGGCAGGGGATGATCGCACCCGCACGCGCGCTGCTCCTGGCCGCCCTGCTCGCCCTCGGCCCGCCTCCGGCCTGGGCCGCCTCGGGGCCGGCCGTGGAAGGCGAGAATGGGATGGTGGTCTCGTCCCAGCGCCTCGCCTCGCAGGTGGGCGCCGATATCCTCAAGGCCGGTGGCAACGCCGTCGATGCCGCGGTGGCGGTGGCCTATGCCGAGGCGGTGGTGAACCCGTGCTGCGGCAATCTCGGCGGCGGCGGCTTCCTGGTGCTGCATGCGGCCGACGGCCGGAGCCGCTTCATCAATTTCCGCGAGACCGCCCCGGCAGCCGCGACCCAGGACATGTATCTCGACGCCGCCGGCAACGTCGTGAAGGGCGCGAGCCTGCGCGGCTGGAAGGCGGCGGGCGTGCCGGGCACCGTGCTCGGCCTCAACACCGCGCTCGCCCAGTACGGCACCCTGCCGCTGGCCCAGGTGATGGCGCCGGCGATCGCGCTGGCCCGGGACGGGTTCGTGCTGACCCGCGGCGACACCGACATTCTCGAATCCGGCACCAAGCTCTTCGCCGCCCAAGCCAACGTCGCCCGCATCTTCCTGCGCCCGGACGGCAGCCCCTGGCGGCCGGGCGACCGGCTGGTCCAGGCGGATCTCGCCCGCACCCTCCAGGCCATCGCTGACCACGGCGCGGACGCGTTCTACAAGGGCGCGATCCCGGAGGCCGTGGGGGCGGCTTCCCGGGCTGGCGGCGGCCTGCTCACGGCAGCCGATTTCGCGGCTTATACGGTGACGCAAGCCGAGCCGCTGACCTGCCGCTACCGGGACGCGACGATCCTGTCGGCGCCCCCGCCCTCGTCCGGCGGCGTCACGCTCTGCGAGATCCTCGGCATCCTCGACGGCTACGATCTGCGGGCGGCCGGGTTCAACTCCGCCCGCACCGTGCACCTGATGGTCGAGGCGATGCGGCGCGCCTATGCCGACCGCAACCTGCTGCTGGGCGATCCGGCCTTCGTCGAGAATCCCGTCGCCCGGCTGCTGTCGCCGGCCTATACGGAAAAACTCCGAGTCTCGATCCGGCCGAACCGGGCGACCCCATCGGCCGAGATCCGCCCGGATCCAGGCCTGGAGACCCACGAGCGGGCGGAGACCACCCACATCTCGGTGATGGACAAGGCTGGCAACGCCGCCTCGCTCACCTACACGATCAACGGCTATTTCGGCGCCGGGGTGATCGCGGGCGACACGGGCTTCTTCCTGAACGACGAGATGGACGACTTCACGGTCAAGACCGGAGTGCCGAACCTGTTCGGCCTCGTTCAGGGCACCAAGAACGCGATCCAGCCGGGCAAGCGTCCGCTCTCCTCGATGTCCCCAACGATCGTGTTGCGCGACGGCAAGGTCGCGCTGGTGGCGGGCTCGCCGGGGGGCTCGCGGATCATCACGATCAACGCGCAGACGATCCTCAACATGCTGGATTTCGGCATGGAGCCGCAGGAGGCGGTGGACGCCCCGCGCATCCATCACCAATGGCTGCCCGACACCGTCTATGCCGAGCCCTTCGCGCTTTCGGCCGATACGCAGGCGATCCTGCGCGGCATGGGCCACACGATCGTCGAGCAGAAGCCCTGGGGTGCAGAGGAGCTGATCGCAGTGCGCGCTGCCGCGCCCGACGCCCCGGAGGCGGCCTCCTCGGGCAACGACGCCTCGCGCACGGAGCGCATGCGCCCCGGCCTGCTCTATGGCGCCAACGACAACCGCAGGCCAGCCGGCGCGGCCATCGGCGAGTAACGGGATCCTAAAGGGCTCAGCCCTTTGGCGGGGTTCGGGGGCGGAGCCCCTGAAGGGCCAGGGCCCTGCCCTGGACCCGCAAAAGGTCGACGACCTTTTGAAACCGGGACTTCTCAGCCCTGCCCGGCCTCGCGCGCCACGGCCCGGTAGCCGATATCGCGCCGGCAGAACCCCTCCGGCCAGTCGATCCGCGCGACTGCTGCGTAGGCGCGATCCTTGGCGTCCGTGACGCTGTCGCCGAGCGCCGTGACCGCCAGCACCCGGCCGCCATCGGCCAGCAGCTGCCCGTTCTCGGCGCGGGTGCCGGCCTGGAACACGAACACGCCGTCGCCCTCGGCCGCCTCGATGCCCCGGATCACCGAGCCGCGCACCACCGCCCCGGGATAGCCAGCCGCCGCCATCACCACGGTGAGGGCGGCCCGGTGGGCGTCGAATTCCAGGCTCACTCCGGAGAGGTCGCCGTCGCAGGCCGAGAGCAGGGCTGGCACGAGATCGGACGAGAGCCGGGGCATCAGCACCTGCGCCTCCGGGTCGCCGAAGCGGGTGTTGTACTCGATGAGCTTCGGCCCGTCCGCCGTGAGCATCAGGCCGGCATAGAGGATGCCGGTGAACGGGCAGCCGCGCGCCCGCATGCCGGCCAAGGTGGGCGCGATGATCTCCGCCATGACCCGGGCCTCGATCTCCGGGGTGACGACCCGGGCCGGGGAATAGGCGCCCATGCCACCGGTGTTGGGGCCGCGGTCGCCGTCGAAGACCCGCTTGTGATCCTGGGCGGTGCCGAGCGGGATGGCGCGCGTCCCGTCGCACAGGGCGAAGAAACTTGCCTCCTCGCCCACCATGCATTCCTCGACCACCACCTCGGCGCCGGGCTCGGCGAACAGGGCGGTCAACGCATCCTCGGCCTGGTCCAAAGTTTCGGCGACCGTGACGCCCTTGCCGGCGGCGAGCCCGTCGGCCTTCACGACGATCGGAGCGCCCTGCTGGCGGACATAGGCGAGCGCCGGCTCCAGCGCAGTGAAGCGCGCGAAGGCGGCGGTGGGGATGTTGCAGGCGGCGCAGAGATCCTTGGTGAAGCCCTTCGAGCCCTCGAGCCGGGCGGCGTCACGGGTCGGGCCGAAGGCCCGGATCCCGGCGGCCTTCAGGTCATCGACCAGACCGGCGACTAGGGGCGCCTCGGGGCCGACCACCACGAGGCCGATCGATTCCGCGGCACAGAAGGCCGCCACCGCGGCGTGGTCCGAGATCGCCAGGTCCGGCCGGTTGATGCCGTGGCGGGCGGTGCCGGGATTGCCGGGCGCCGTGAACAGCCGGGTGCAGAGCGGGCTCTGGGCCAGTCGCCAGGCCAGGGCGTGCTCGCGGCCGCCCGAACCGATCAGCAGGATATTCATGCGTACGCCACCATGAACCCAGGTTCTGGGCGAAGCCTGCTGGCGGGGAAAGGTTTTTTTCGGACTTTCCCCGCTTCACGCAGCGATCCCGGCCGCTCAGCAGCCGGTGCACACGCTCGTGTTGATCCCGCCGCCGCGCCGGACGAAGCCGCGGGTGCCGACATGGCGCCCGGTAGAATGTCCCACTTGGTGCCCGCCATAGAGGCCCCGGTAGGGCAGGACCGGCCCGAAGGACTCGAACTGCACGTTGCGCTGAATCGACTGGTTCAGCGTGTTGTAATCCGTGACCCGCTGCTGGTTGAGCGTGCGGATCTGGCTCTGCAAAGCGAACGAGGCGTTGGCCGCGTCCGGATTGTTCTGCTGCACCTGCGCCCAGGCGGTGCCCGCCGGGAGGGCGAGCGCCAGGGCGAGGAGCGCGCGGGATGCGGCGCGCATGAGGCTCTCCGTGGATGGACCGATACGTCTACACGGTCGACGTATCGTGGTCGCGCCAAGTTCCGGGGCGCGTCAACCGGGCACAACCGGTGATTTGGTCTCCGGCAGGGCCTCGACCTGCTTCGGGTCCATCCCGGTATGGGCCTCCACCAGGGGGTGTGGGGTCAGTGCCAGCCACTGGGTCAGCGAGATGTCGGCGTAGCGCGGGCTCTTGAACATCTCCAGGAAGGTCAGCACCGTGTCGCCGGTGTTCTCGATGTAGTGGCCCATGGCGAAGGGCACGTAGCCGACATCGCCGGCCTGGTAATCGAAGGTGCGCGCCTTCGACTCGGAGCCGAACACCGTCATCCGGCCCTTGCCGGAGAGGTAGTACTGCCACTCGTCGCTGTTGGGGTGCCAGTGCAGCTCGCGCAGGCCCCCCGGCTCGACCTCGACCAGGGCCGCCGCGATGGTCACCGAGGCCGGGAACACCGTGGAATCGGTGATGCGCACGCTGCCGCCCTTGGTCCGGATCGGCTCCTGCGCCAGCATCCGGTGACTGAAGGTCTTCGGCACCGGCCCGGAGCCACCCATCTTGTCGGCGGCCAGCGGCCCGGGATTCGGGCCGGGAAAGATATAAAGCTCCTTCTGAGGAACCTTGGCGAAGGCGCTCTCGGGCAAGCCTAAATTCTTGGCCAAGATGTCGGTCGGCGTATGCGCCAGCCAGTCGGTCAGCAGGAAGGTGGAATCCTCCGAGAAGGCGCCGTCGTCGAACACGAGCAGGAACTCGCAGCCATCGACCCCGTCGGCGGAAAGCCCTTGGATCGAGTGCGGGATGCCGCCCGGGAAGTACCAGAGGTCGCCCTCGCCGACATCGTCCGCGAAGGTGCGCCCGTCCTGATCGACCGCGGTGATCCGGGCCTTGCCCTTGATCATGTAGGCCCACTCGGATTCCTTGTGCCAGTGCATCTCGCGGACCACGCCGGCCTTGAGCCGCATGTTGACCCCGGCCATGGCCTTCGAGATCGGCAATTCGCGGATCGTGGTCTGGCGCGCCCAGCCGCCCTCCTCCAGCCGCATGTGGCTGTCGGTGAACGACCATTTCAGGTTCGGCATCGTGCCGTGGTCGGTGGCGGGCGGCGCCAGCGTGAAGGGCTCCTCGGCAGCCCGGGGCTGGTTGCGCGGTCCGAGGATGTCGGCGCCCTTCGAGCCGCGCTCCGGCAGGGGAGCCGGAGCGGCGGATTGCGCGGTCGCGGAAGACGCCATCAGCGCGCCCCCGGCCGCGGCGATGATGGAGCGCCTGGAGATTTCGGTCATTGTCGCTTGGGTCCTGCTATTTTCTGAGTAACAGGGCGTGTGACCGGAGGATCCGGGACGGATCGTGCACTGCGGCATCTCGCCCGGACCCGGTCCGCGGATTATGTGTTGAACACAAAGCCAGGCGGGCGCCGGGCGCGCGGTGAGGCGCAGCGCGCCCGAGGACAGGATGGCGGACCGGGACAGCTCAGCCGCAGACCAATCCGGCCTGCCCGCACGATCCGGCCGCCTCTGGCTCGTCCTACTGGTGCTCGCCGGCACCGGCCTCCTCGGATACCGCTACTGGCCGGAGCCGTCCCGGGCGGCGAGCCCTCCGCAATCCGCCGCAGCGCAGACACCGCACGTGCGGGTGGCCAAGGCCGCCCAGGCCTCCGGCCCCCTGACCCTCACACAGACCGGGACCACCCAGGCCTTCGACACGGCGAACCTCTACCCGCGGGCGACCGGCTACATCGTCGAGCGCAAGGTCGATATCGGCACGCACGTGAAGCAGGGCGACCTGCTGTTCCGGATCAGCGCCCCGGACCTCGATCAGCAGCTCGTCCAGGCCCAGGCGCAGGTGGTGCAGTTGCAGGCGGCGCTGATCCAGGCCCGCGCGATGGTCGATCAGGCGGACGCCAACCGCCACCTCGCGGACGTGACCAACCGGCGGACCTCGACGCTCGCCGGCACCGGAGCCGAGACCCGTCAGAACGCCGACACGTCGCAGGCCGGGGTGCTGACGCAGACCGCCAACGTCGACGCCGCCAAGGCCGCCGTGAAGGTCGCCGAGGCCAACATCGCGGCGCAGGAGGCTCAGGTCGCCCGGCTCAAGGTTCTGACCGGCTTCGAGGAGATCCGCGCGCCCTTCGACGGGGTGGTGACGGCCCGCAACAACGATGTCGGCGATGCGGTCACGGCGGACACCAATACGGGACTGCCGCTCCTGACGCTGAACCGGGACGACGTGCTGCGCATGGCGGTGAACGTGCCGCTCTACGCCGCCGACGGCGTCCGCGACGGGCTGGCCGCCCGGGTCGAGGTTGCGCAGATCCCCGGAAAAGTGTTTCCTGGGACAGTCTCGCGCTCGTCGGCGGCGCTGCTCTACGCGTCGCGCATCCTGGTCACCCAGGTCGACATCCCCAACCCCGACGCTGCGCTCCGGCCAGGCCTCTACATCACCCTGACGCTGGAGATCCCGCGGGTCGCGCCGGCCGTGACGGTACCGAGCGATGCCCTGATCTTCGACCAGCACGGGACCCGCGTGGCCGTGGTCGAGACAGGAGCGGACGGGAGCCAGGTGGCGCGGATGCGCCCGGTGACGATCTTCCGCCAGACCCGGACGGCCCTGGAGCTGCGCTCCGGCCTTGCCGGCGGCGAGCGCGTCATCGTCGGCCCCCCGGCCTCCCTGCGCGACGGCGACAGGGTCACGCCGCAGCCCGAGGACAAGGCGGGGGCGTAGGCGGCCCCATGTTCATCAGGGCGCGGCCCCGATCCCCGCCAAAGGGCTGACGCCCTTCAGAAACCCGTTCGGGGGCCACACCTTTGCTTCCTAGCGGACGGGATCCAACCGCGCCCGGCTGTCGGTCCGGGCGAGGCGGGCCAGCAGGTACTCGACCTCGGCCTTGGCCTGCGGCGTGAGCGCCTGCGAGGGCTTGCGCTGCGCGTCGGAGGCAAAGATCCCCCGACGCTGGAACACGTATTTGCGCACCGCGAGCCCCAGCGGGCCCTGCTGCTGCTCGTAGCGGAGATAGGGCAGGTGGGCGTCGAACAGGTCGTGGGCGGCGTCGCGCTCGCCGGACCGGCCGAGGCGGACCACGTCGACCAGCATCTCGGGGAAGGCGTAGCCGGTATTGGCGCCGTCGGCGCCGCGCTCGGTCTCGAAATCGAGGAACAGGCCGCCATTGCCGACCAGGATGCTGATGTGGCGCATCGAGCCGTCCGCCTCGAAGCCGCGCAGCGTCGAGATCTTCTCAAGCCCGGGCCAGTCCTCGTGCTTGAGCATCACGCAGGAGGGGTTCTCGGACACGATCCGGCGGATCACGCCGGGGGTCATCTGCACCGAGAAGGTGAGGGGATAGTCCTGCAGCACGAAGGGCACGTCCGGCCCGATCGCCTCGACGGCATTGCGATAATAGCCGACCACCTGATCGTCGGTGCGCAGGGTATTGGGCGGGGCGATCATCACGCCGGAAGCGCCCAGCTCCATCACCTCCCGGGCGAGGGACCGCATGGCCGCGAAGCCCGGCGCCGTGACGCCGACGATCACCGGCAGGCGCGTGCGCCCGAGGACACGCCTGGCCACCGCGATCCCCTCCGCGTGATCGAGCTTGCCGGCCTCGCCGAGCTGGCCGAGGATCGTCAGGCCGTCGACGCCGGCCGCGCCGAAGAAGTCGGTCATCCGGTCGAGGGAGGTCTCGTCGATCCGGCCATCCGGGTGGAACGGCGTCGGGGCGATCGGCACGACGCCGCGAATGTCGCTGGTGAGGGGCATGCCGGTTTTCCTCCGTCGCAGGACGCTGCGGGCGGGGACCATAGGCCGGGATGACCGGAAAATCTTCAGCCGATCGCGGTCGGATCCGGTTGTGGTTTCGAGAGGTCGAGACTTTTCGCGGATCCAGGGCAGAACCCCGGTGTGGGTTTGCACGCACGACAGTCAGGGCTTTGCCCTGACAACCCACCAAAGGGCAAAGCCCTTTGGAAACCTGGGATCAGGCCCGGGCCTCCGCCGGCCGGACGACCGGGGCCCCGGCCGTCGTGCGAGCCCGCCGCCCCGAGCGGCCGGCCAGCGCCACCGAGCCCTGCTGCAGGGCGATGAAGGCGAAGAGCAGCAGCCCCGTGGCGATCTTGGTCCACCAGCTCGACAGCGTGCCGTCGAAGGTGATGGCCGTCTGGATCAGGCCGCCGATCATGACGCCGAGGAAGGTGCCCGGCAGGCCGCCCTGGCCGCCGGTCAGCAGCGTGCCGCCGATCACCACCGCCGCGATCGCGTCGAGCTCCACGCCCACCGCCGAGAGCGGCGTGCCCGAGGCCGTGTCGAGGGAGAATACGATCCCGGCGAGCGCCGCCAGCAGGCTCGACAGGGCGTAGACCGCGATCGTGTTGCGCCCGACCGGCACGCCCATGAGCGCCGTGGTCTGGCGGCTACCGCCGAGCGCGTAGACCGTCGCGCCGAAACGGGTCGCGTGCAGCAGCACCCCGCCCGCCAGGAACACCGCGAGCATGATCCCCCCCGTCAGGGTCAGCCGCCCACCGCCGGGCAGCGCCAGGGCGAGGTCGGAGACCGCCGCATACAGGGGCGCGTCGATCGGGACCGACTCGGTGGAGAGCAGGAAGCCCGCACCCCGGGCCAGGAACATGCCGGCCAGCGTCACGATGAAGGGCGGCATCGCGAAGACGTGGATCAGCGCGCCCATCGCGGCCCCGAACAGGGTGGCGGCGGCGAGCACGAGCCCGAAGGCCGCGAGCGGCGGGATGCCCCAGCGCGTGATGGCGAGCGCCAGGAACACCGTGGTGAACCCCACCACCGAGCCGACCGACAGGTCGATGCCGCCCGCGATGATCACGAAGGTGGTGCCGACCGCGACGATCCCCAGGAAGGCGCTGTCGGTGAGCAGGTTGCCGACGACCCGGGTGGTCAGGAAGGCGGGGTATTGCGTCGCGCAGAGGCCATAGCCCACCGCGAACAGCAGCGCGGCGACGAGGACCGGGAGGTTGCGGCTCATCGCGGGCTCCGCAGCAGCAGGGACAGGCCGGCGAGGCGCGGCGATTGCAGCAGCAGCACCGCCAGCACCACCGCGGCCTTGACCACGAGGTTGAGTTCCGGCGGCAGGCCGGAGAGGAGGATCCCGGTGTTCATCGCCTGGATCAGGAAGGCCCCGAGCACCGCCAGCCACAGGCTGAACCGGCCGCCGAGGAGCGACGAGCCCGCCACCACCACGGCCAGGATCGCGTCCAGTTCGAGCCACAGCCCGGCATTGTTGGCGTCGGCCCCCAGGATGTCGGCCGCCGCGACGACGCCCGCCAGAGCCGCGCAGAGGCCGCTCCAGGCATAGACCGCGAGCGTCACGGCACGGGTGTCGATGCCGGCGAGCGCGCTCGCCCGGGCGTTGCCGCCGGTCGCCTCGATCATCAGGCCGAGCGCCGTGCCGCGCACCAGGGCGAGGGTCACGAGCAGCATGCCGAAGACCAGCACCACCGGCATCGGCACCCCTAGGAGGGCGCCGCCTCCCAGGAAGGCGAGGTCGGCGGACGCGAAGGTGATGATCCGCCCCTCGGTGATCAGCTGGGCGATGCCGCGGCCCGCCACCATCAGGATCAGGGTGGCGACGATCGGCTGGATCCGCAGCACCGCCACGAGGAGGCCGTTCCACAGCCCGCAGACGAGCCCGGTGGCCAAAGCCGCCGCGAGCACCACCGGCAGGGGCTGGCTGTCGGCGAGGCTCGCCGCCACGGCGCCCGCGATCGCCATCACGGCGCCGACCGACAGGTCGATGCCCCCGGTGGCCACCACCAGCACCATGCCGAGCGACAGGAGCGCCACCGGCGCGCCGCGGTTGAACACGTCGACGAGGCTGCCGAACAGGCGCCCGTCCTGCCAATGCATGGCTAAGAATTGCGGCGCGACCAGCCGGTCGGCCAGCAGCACGGCCAGGAAGGCGAGGAGCTGGGGCGCTCCGGCACGCAGCGCGCGCATCAGGCGGGCTCCGGTTGGCAAGCGGGCGCCGTCCGGGGCGCTTCCGCCGCGATGGCCCGGAGGATGGCGGTGACGTCGATCGCCCCGTCGGCGAGTTCGGCCACCTGGGCGCGGTCGCGCATCACGATCACCCGGTCGGAATAGGTCACGATCTCCTCCAGCTCGGACGAGATCACCAGCAGGGCGAGGCCTGCCTCGCACAGGCTGCGGATCAGCCGGATGATCTCCGCATGCGCCCCGACATCGATGCCCCGTGTCGGCTCGTCGAGGATCAGCAGGCGCGGCTCGGTGGCGAGCCAGCGCGCCAGCAGCGCCTTCTGCTGGTTGCCCCCGGAGAGGAGCCCGATCGGCCGTTCGGGATCGGGCGGCCGGATGTCGAGCTTGGCGATGAAGTCGCGGGCGATCCGGTCCTGCGCCGCCCGGCCGAGCGGCCGGAACGGGCCCTGCCGGGCCTGGAGCGCCAGCACGATGTTCTCGCGCACGGTCAGGTCGGCGACGATGCCGTCGGTCTTGCGCTCCTCCGGGCAGTAGCCGAGGCGGTGCTTGAGCGCGTCCCGGGGACCGGCGATCCGGACGGGCTTGCCGTCGAGGAGGATGCGGCCCTGGTCCGGGCGCTCGGCCCCGAACAGCAGGCGGGCCGTCTCGGTCCGGCCGGAACCGAGGAGGCCCGCGAGACCCACCACCTCGCCCCCCGCCACCGACAAGTCGACGGGCTGGAGATAGCCGGCCTTGCCGAGTTTCTCCGCGCGCAGGACCGGAGGCCCGGCCGTCCTCTCGGCCCGCGGCCCCGTCTCCGCCCGCGCCTCTTCCTCGGCGAGGTCACGCCCCAGCATGGTGCGCACGAGGTCGAGGCGCGGAAACTGCGCGGTCTCGCGCTCGGTCACCAGCCGGCCGTTGCGCAGGACCGTGATCCGATCGGTGATCGCGTAGACCTGCTCCAGGAAGTGGGTCACGAACACGATGCCGATTCCGCGCTCGGCGAGCCGGCGCATCACGCCGAACAGCACCGTCACTTCGTGCGTGTCGAGGCTCGCGGTCGGCTCGTCGAGGATCAGCGCCTGGGCCGAGAGGTCCACCGCCCGGGCGATCGCCACGAGGTGCTGCACCGCCACCGGAAAGCTCCCGAGGGGTGCCCCGACCTCGATCGCGAGGCCGAACTCGGCCAGGCGTTCCGACGCGCGCTGCCGCATCGCCCGGCCCCGGACGAGGCCGAACCGGGTCGGCTCGCGGCCGAGGAACAGGTTCTGCGCCACGGTGAGGTTCGGCAGCAGGCCGACCTCCTGATAGACCGTGGCGATACCGGCCCGGGCGGATTCCTCCGCCGAGCGCGGCGCGATCGGCACGCCGTCGAGCCGCACCTCGCCGGCATCGCGCCGGACGATTCCGGTCACGGTCTTGATGAAGGTCGATTTGCCGGCGCCGTTCTCGCCGAGGAGGGCGTGGATCTCCCCCCGGCGCAGGGTGAAGTCGACCCCCGCGAGGGCCTGGTGCCCGGCGAAGCTCTTGGAGAGCCCGCGGACGCTGAGAAGGGGCGTATCGGACACGGGACCGCTCGCAGGGGTCACGGCGCGGGGCGCGTCAGTAGCCGAGACCCTTCTTGCTCTCGTAGACCTTCAGCGGCTCGTCGGCCGCCGTGTAGAGCTTCGACTCGGTCTGGATCCACTTCGGCGGGACCGTGCCCTTCTCCTTGTAGGCCTTGAGCGCGTCGAAGGCCGGGCCGGCCATGTCGGGCGTGAGCTCGACGGTGGCGTTGGCCTCGCCCGCCGCGATCGCCTTGAAGATGTCGGGCACCGCGTCGATCGAGACCGTCAGGATCTCCTTGCCGGGCTTCAGGCCCGCTTCCTTCATCGCCTGGATAGCGCCGACCATCATGTCGTCGTTGTGGGCGTAGACCGCGCAGATCGCGTGGCCGCCCTCGGCCTTGATGAAGCTCTCCATCACCTCCTTGCCCTTGGCGCGGGTGAAGTCGCCGGTCTGGCTGCGCACGAGCTTGAGGTTGGCGTGGGGCGCGATGGCGGCGTCAAAGCCCTTCTTGCGGTTGGTGGCGACGCTGGCGCCGACCGTGCCCTGGAGCTCGACCACGTTGCAGGGCTTCTCGCCGACCGTCTTGGCCAGCCAGTGGCCGGCGACGCGGCCCTCCTCGACGCTGTCGGAGGTGACGGCGGTGAGGTAGAGGTCCTTGCCGGACGGGTCGATGTCGCGGTCGAGCAGGATCACCGGGATCTTGGCGTCCCGGGCCTCCTTGAGCACCGCGTCCCAGCCGGTGGCGACCACGGGCGCGAGCAGGATCCCGTCGACCCCCTGCGCCACGAAGGAGCGGATCGCCTTGATCTGGTTCTCCTGCTTCTGCTGCGCGTCGGCGATCTTGACGGTGATGCCGCGCTTCTTGGCCTCGGCCTTGGTCACCGTGGTCTCGGCGGCGCGCCAGCCGGATTCCGAGCCGATCTGCGAGAAGCCGACGGTCAGCGAGGCCGCCTGGGCCGCACCGCCCCACGCGAGCATCGCGCCCACGAGCAAGGCCTTGATGGAAACCGATTCCCTCATGACACGTCCCCCCTGATTACGGCCGCCGCCTCTTCAGAGCGATCAGCCCGCATATGTCTGACATATGCGCGACGCGCTGAATAGCCGCAGGGAGTGATCGTGTCACCCCAATGCACCGCGAGACGCGCACCGGGGTGTTTCAGATCATCGGACTTGTCTGAGTTGACGCGTCCGGCTGCCGGGATCAGCCGAGCAGCTTGTCGAGCGTGATCGGCATCTCGCGCACCCGCACGCCGGTGGCGTGCCAGATCGCGTTGGCGATGGCCCCCACCGTGCCGGTGATGCCGATCTCGCCGACGCCCTTCACGCCGAGGTTGTTCACCACCGCGTCGTCCTCGTGGACGAGGATCGCCTCCATGGCGGGCACGTCGGCATTCACCGGCACGTGGTATTCGGCGAGGTTGTCGTTGAGGAAGCGGCCGGTGCGTGGGTCCATCTCGGCCCGCTCGTGGAGCGCGAAGGACAGGCCCCAGATCATCCCGCCGTAATACTGGCTCTGGACGAGGCGCGGATTGATCACCCGGCCCGCCGCGAAAGCGCCGACGAGGCGGCTCACCCGGATCTGGCCGAGATCCGGATCGACCTTCACCTCGGCGAAGACCGCCCCGTGGGCGTGCATGGCATAGGCCGCCTGCGCGGCCGGATCGGCCCCGGCCTTGCCCTGGCCCTCGATGCTCGACCGGCCGGCCCGCTTGAGGATGTCGGTGACGGATTCGCTCCGGCCCGGATCGTCGCGCCGGGTCAGCCGGCCGTCGGCTGCGGTCACGCCGGCATTGCCCGCACCGTAGAGCGGGGAGGCGGGGTCGTTGGTGGCGAGATCCGTGAGCTGGCGGATCACGTCGGCGGCGGCCGCGTGGATCGCGCCGCCGGCCGTGGCGGTGTGGCCGGAGCCGCCTGCGATGCCGGCATTCGGCAGGTCCGAAGACCCCATCCGGAAGGTGAGGGCGTCCATCCCGATCCCGAGCCCGTCGGCGGCGATCTGGGCGAGCGCCGTCCAGGATCCCTGGCCCATGTCGATCGCCCCGAGTTCCACCGTGCCGGTGCCGTCGGCGCGGATCTCGGCCCGGGCTAGCCCCTCGAAGATCAGCGCCGGGAAGGTGGCGGTGCCCATGCCGGTGCCGACCAGGAACCCGTCCTTGTCCCGCGTCTGGCGGGGTTTTAGCGAGCGCCCGGCCCAGCCGAAGGCCTCGGCGCCGCGCCGGTAGCATTCCCGCAGGGCTTTTGAGGAGAACGGCTTGCCGGTGAGCGGCTCGACCTCGGCGTAGTTGGCGAGGCGGAACGCCAGCGGGTCCATGCCGAGCTCAACGGCCATCTCGTCGATGGCGCTCTCCAGGGCGACGCTGCCGGTGGCCTCGCCGGGGGCGCGCATGAACAGCGGCGTGCCGGTATCGAGGCGCACCGCCTCGTGGCGGATCGCGAGGGCCGGGCTCGCGTAGAGGGTGCTGGTCGCCCGGCCCGCCGGCTCGAAGAAATCGTCGAAGCTCGACGAGGCGGTGAGGATGTGGTGGTCAAGGGCCGTGAGCTTGCCGGCATCGTCGGTGCCGAGGCGCAGGGTCTGCCGGGTCGGGCCGCGATGGCCCATCGGGCCGTACATCTGGCTCCGCGTTGGCACGAGCTTCACCGGCCGGCCCACGAGCTTGGCCGCCATGCAGGCCAGCACCTGCGGCCCGGCGGGCACGCCCTTCGAGCCGAAGCCGCCGCCGAGATAGGGGCTATCGATGTGGATGTCGTCGGGGCTGATGCCGAAGAGCCCGGCGAGCCTCGCCTGCGACATGGCGAGCGCCTGGGTCGGCATGAGGAGCGACAGCCGGTCCCCGTCCCAGCTGGCCACGGCCGCGTGCGGCTCCATGGCGTTGTGGTACTGGGCCGGCGTCTCGTAGGTCGCGGCGATTTTTTTGGACGCGGAGGCGAGCCCGGCCTCGACGTCGCCGTCCGACTCGGCCGGCGGCGCGCCGACGCCCACGGAGGGCGGCGTGAACACGGCGCCCGCATCGAGGCCGATCCGCGGGGTCTCGGCCGCGTAGGTCGGGGCGAGCAGCCGGGCGCCCTCGGTGGCCGACTCCAGGGTCTCGGCAATCACCACGGCGATGGGCTGGTTGGCGTAGCGGACGCGGTCGTTCTGCAGGAGGTCGAGGCGGAAGGTGAACGGGCCGTCCTTGGCGTCCGGGTCCTTGGCGAGCTTCGGGGCGTTCTGCGGGGTCATCACCGCCACGACGCCGGGATGCGCCTCGGCGGCCGCCACGTCGAGGCCGGTGACACGGCCCTTGGCGATTCGGGCGACGCAGAGCGCCGCGTGGAGCGTACCGGGGGGCAGGTTGTCGGCGGAGAAGCGGGCTTGGCCCGTCACCTTGAGGGGGCCGTCGCGCCGGGTCAGCGGCTGGCCGATGCTGGAGCCGTGGCGGATGCCGCCGGCGGGAAGAGGGCTGGGCGAGGCGGTCGCGGTCATGCGGGTCTCCTCAAAGGGTTCCGGTTGAAGCCTTCGGTTGCGGTGACCCGCTCCGTCATCACGAGCGAAGCGAAGTGACCCAGGGCAGCGCCACGCTGGACGCCATGGCGCCGCCCTGGATTGCTTCGCTGCGCTCGCAAAGACGGCGGCGGGGCCATCGAAGGCGGCGTCAGACGATGCCGAACGGGGAGGCGGGGAGCGCCGGGATCCGGGCGGGTGTGCCCGCGGCGGCCTGGTTGAGGGCGCGGATCGCCACCCGGCGGGCGAGTTCGATCTTGAAGGCATTGGCCTCGCCGGTGGGCTTGGCGCCGGCGAGCGCCGCGTCGGCGGCCTTCGCGTAGGCCTCGGGGGAGGGCGCCTGTCCGGCGAGCGCGGCTTCCGCCTCCGCCACCCGCCAGGGCTTCAGCGCCAGCCCGCCGAGGGCGAGCCGCGCCTGCGCGATCCGGCCGTCGGCCTTGAACGTCAGGGCGGCCGCCGCCGAGACCACCGCGAAGGCGTAGGAGGTGCGGTCGCGGACCTTGAGATAGCGGGCGCGGCCCCGGAACGACGCCGCCTCGGGCGGCAGGCGCAGGGCGGTGATCAGCTCGCCCGGCCGCAGATCGGTCTCCCGCTCCGGATGGTCGCCGGGCAGACGATGGAAGGCAGTGAGCGGAATCTCGCGGGTGCCGTCCGGCCCGGCGGTCTCCACCACCGCGTCGAGGGCGGCGAGCGGCACGCAGAAATCGGACGGGTGGGTGGCGATGCAGTGCTCGCTCCAGCCCTGGACCGCGTGGATCCGGGTGGCGTGCCCCAGGGCCGCGCAGCCGGAGCCGGGCGCGCGCTTGTTGCAGGGGGATACGGCGTCGGTAAAATATTGGCAGCGGGTGCGCTGCATCAGGTTGCCACCGGCGGTGGCAGCGTTGCGCAACTGCGCCGAGGCGCCGGCCAGCAGGGCCTCGGCCACCATCGGGTAGGTTTTGGCGAAGGCCGGGTCGTAGGCGAGGTCGCTGTTGCGCACCAGGGCGCCGACTCGGGTACCGCCGTCCGGCAGCCGCTCGATCGCCGAGAGGCCGGGCAGGCGGGTGATGTCGACGATCCGCTCCGGGGTCGCGACGCCGCCCTTCATCAGATCGACCAGATTGGTGCCGGCGGCGAGGTATGCGGTGCCCGGAACCTGCCCGGCCGCTACGGCCTCCGGCACGCTCGCCGGGCGGATGTAATCGAAATGTCTCACGCCGCATCCTCCCGGTGCTCGGCACGGGCCGCCGCGTCCTGAACCGCATCGAGGATGCCGGCATAGGCGCCGCAGCGGCAGAGATTGCCGCTCATGCCCTCGCGGATGCGCTCGGGATCGGTGCCGGCATGCCCCTCGCGGATCAGGCCGACCGCGCTCATGATCTGGCCGGGGGTGCAGAAGCCGCACTGGAAACCGTCATGGGCGATGAACGCCGCCTGGACCGGATGCAGCCGGTCGCCCTCGGCGAGCCCCTCGATGGTCAGGATCTCGGCCCCGTCGAGGCTCGCGGCGAGCGTCAGGCAGGAATTGATCCGCCGCCCGTCCACCAGCACCGTGCAGGCGCCGCACTGGCCGCGGTCGCAGCCCTTCTTGGCGCCGGTCAGGCCGAGGCGCTCACGCAGGAGGTCGAGGAGGGTCACCCGCGGATCGTCGAGGTCGATCTCGCGCGGCTGCCCGTTCAGGGTGAGCCTGAGGGGAATGGTCATGGGGTCCGGCTCCGCGAAGGCTGGAACCGTTACAGATAGCTGAGCCGGATACTGTGGCGAGACTTCAATCAGAGACGATGTGCGCAACATCACGACGCGCATCGGTTGCGCCGATATGCCGACTTGACCGTTCGCCGCGGACGAACGATCGCGGCCCACGCGCCGTCGTGCCTGTCGAACCGCGCATCGCGTGAGAACGGGGTGACGAAGCCGGGCCGTTCGGATATCGTTTTGCGGGGGCTTTCCTCCGCCGGGCCTGTAGCTCAATGGTTAGAGCCGACCGCTCATAACGGTCTGGTTGTAGGTTCGAGTCCTACCGGGCCCACCACCGGCCGCAGCCCTGAGCAAGCCCAGCGCACCGGCCACATCGTGGTTTCGAAAGGTCGCGACCCAGCCCTTTGGAGGTGTTTCCAACGCGTGCGAGGATGAGCCTTTCATCCGCTAAGCAGGGGCTTGGCGGATGCTCTATCCGGTAGCCGTCCTTGCGAGCGAGAGCGAAGCAATCCAGTCGGCGCCACGACCGCCGAAGTCACGCTGCCCTGGGTCGCGTCGCTGCGCTCGCGATGACGGAGGTGGCTGGCCGGCGAATCGAGCGTCAAACACCTTGAAAGGGCCGGCTGAGCCCCTTGAAAACCCGGCTGCGTGAACAGCGATTCAACGTCCCAGTCTAAAAAGATAACGCCATTAAGACATCGATATCATGCACGCGAAGAGGATCGTGATCTCGAACGCGATCCATCCGCCGAATACTAGAACCAGTTCCCGATCCGCCTTCCAGGCGATCTTCGTCGCAGCAAACATACGCGACCTCCCCGCGGCGCGTCATGCCCCGCAAGCAGTTTCCGAAAACGCGATGATCTTACGCCTGCAAGTATTCGATCACACCCTTGCGAGCAGCGCAATTACGGATTTTAACGGATCCGGGCTGAGATCAGTACCTGCCGCCAGCAAGGACGCCCGCACGGAGATCCGGACTGCCGATTTCGCGGCGCAGCAAGTCTTGCGGCGTGTTGCTCAAGTGCGACGCGCATCCGCCGCCGGCGCACGGCGGATCGCGGTCCCTTGCGTTGAACCCGGCCTCCCGCCGCGGGTTGGGCCGCAGCGGCCGCGGCGGCTGCACGGAGGAGGATCCATGAAGCACGGCGCGCGCAACGACATCCCCGCCACGGTGACGGCAATCAAGCGCGGGGGCGTGATGGCGCAGGTCGAGGTGGAACTCGTCGGTACCACCTACCGCATGGCCTCGGTCATGACCCTCGATTCGCTGGAGGAGCTCGGCCTCAAGGAGGGCGACACCGTCCACGTGCTCGCCAAGGCCGTGAACGTGCTGCTGGTGAAGCCGTGACGGTGCCGCACGGCCACTCCTGACGGCCCTCGGCCGCCAGGAGCGGCGCAGGGTCAGGCGGCCCGGATGTCGCGCAGGAAGCCGTCGACCTCCTGCTTGACGGAGAGCGACTGCTTGGCGAGCTCGGCCGCCGCGTTCAGCACCTGCGCGGCGGCGCTGCCGGTCTCGCCGGCCGACGTCAGCACCCGCGCCACGTTGGACGACACGTCCTGCGTCCCCTTCGCGGCCTGGCCGGCATTGCGCGAGATCTCGCTGGTCGCCGCCGTCTGCTCCACCACCGTCGAGGCGATCGAGCCGCTGATCTCGCTCACGCTCGCGATCGTGCGGGCGATCTGCGCCATCGCCTCCGCGGCCTGGGCGGTGGCCGCCTGGATCGCCGCGATCTGGCCGCCGATCTCGTCGGTCGCCTTCGCGGTCTGGCCCGCCAGCTCCTTCACCTCGGCCGCCACCACGGCGAAGCCCCGGCCCGCCTCGCCGGCCCGGGCCGCCTCGATCGTGGCGTTGAGCGCGAGCAGGTTGGTCTGACCGGCGATCCCAGAGATCGTCGTCACGGCCGCGCCGATCTGCTCGGCGGCCGCGCGCAGGCTCGCCATGGCGGCGTTGCTCGCCTCGGCCTCGTGAGCGGCGAAGCCCGCGACCTCGTTGGAGCGCACCACCTGCCGCTCGATCTCCTGGAGCGAGGACACCATCTCCTCGGCCGCCGCCGCCACGGTCTGGACGTTGGTGGCCGTCTGCTCGGCGGCGGCGCTGGAGGCGACGGCCTGATCGTTGGTGGCGTCGGCCACCCGCGTCATCGAGCGCGCCGTCGCGTCGAGTTCGGTGGCGCTCGCCGTGACGACGTCGAGCGAGTGGGCGACCCTCTGCTCGAAGGCGCGGACGAGCTGATCGACCCGCTCGACCCGGCGCAGCCGGGCCTCCTGCTCGGCAGCCTGCGCGGCCTCCAGCTCGGCCCGGGCGATGGCGTTCGTCCGGAATACCTCGACGGCTTTGGCCATGGCGCCGATCTCGTCCGTAGCGTCCTGCGAGGGGACCACGACGGCGGTGTCGCCCTCGGCGAGACGGCGCATGGCCTCGGTCATGCCGGCCACCGGCCGGATGATGCTGCGGCTGATCACCAGCGCCATGGCCCCGCCCAGGACGAGCGCCAGCACGAGCAGGGTGATCTGGACGTCGCGCGCGCTCGCCACCGCGGCGTCCACGGCCTGGGCGTTCTCCGCGATGGCGTCCTTGATCAGGTCGCGCACGGCGGTGCCCGCCTCGTCGATCCGGCTCGTCTGGGGCTTGATCCCGGTCTCGAACACCGTCTTCAGAACATCCAGAGCGCTGGCGGTCGCCCGGAAATCGCGGCCATAGGCGCCCAGAGCGTCGATGACGGCCTGGATCTCGGACGCGAACGCGGCGGCACCCTCGGCCTCCTTGAAGACCTTCAGGGCGGCTTCGGCCTTCTCGACATTCTTCGCGAAGGTGGCCGGGCCGTTCGGATCGAACGTCGCCAGGAAACGCCAGTTGGCGACGCGGACCAGCAGCATGGCGCTCTCCACGGTCTGGGCAGGGCCGAGCAGCGACGCGCTGGCCCGAGCCCGCACCTCGCCCACCAGGGTGTTGGTGGCGGCGGTCAGGGTGTCGCCGCCCGTGAACAGGCGCCCCTTGGCCTCGGTCACGGTGGTGCCCGCCGTCGCGAGGCGATCCAGTTCGGCCCTCAACGCGCGGGCATGGTCGCGGATCTGTTCGTAGAGCTTGCGGCGCACCTCCTTGGTTGTTGGCTTGATCAGCGCCTCGGCCGTCTCCTCGATCTCGCGCCGCGCCTGTTCCAAGGCGGCGATCCGCTCGGGTGCCGGGGCGAACCGGTACAGTTCGGTCTGACCGACCAACCGCGCAGCGAGACTGTTGACGGCGAAGATCGACCGCGCGCTCTGCTCCAGCCGACCACGGCTAGCGTATTGTTGATCGACGACACCCTGCTGATAAAGTGAATAGAAACCGATTCCCGTGGCAATCAGCACGAGCATCGCAAAACCGGCATATAGCCGCCAACGAATACCTATTCTCATGGAAATACGACTCCGATCAATGATGGACGCACGCCTGGGCATATCGGCAAGCTATTTGCAGCTGCCGACACATTGTCAAGCTTTAAACCAATAAACTATAAATTTCTCAAGACATCAATATTTCACAGCAAGATTAGAATACATCGCGGTCAGATAATTTGAGACAGTATTGAGAGCCTGGAATCGGGGATCCAGTCATAGATTATAATTATTCTAGACTGACACAGTGTCGCCGGCCGCAGATTGTGGCCTGCGCGGTCCTGCCCGCTCACGCCCCCCATCACCCATGCCTCAGGATCGGCCGAACCGCGCGTAGAGCGCCGGCAGAACCACCAGGGTCAGCAGCGTGGCGCTGATCAGGCCGCCGATCACCACGGTGGCGAGCGGGCGCTGGACCTCCGCGCCGGTGCCGGTGGCGAGTGCCATCGGCACGAAACCCAGGGAGGCGACGAGCGCGGTCATCGCCACCGGCCGCAACCGGGTGAGGGCGCCCGCGCGAATCGCCGCCGGCAGCGGCCGGCCCTCGGCGACGAGCTGCTTGATGAAGGTCAGCATCACGAGGCCGTTCAGCACCGCCACGCCGGAGAGCGCGATGAACCCGACCGCCGCCGGCACCGAGAGCGGCATCCCGCGCAGCCACAGGGCCGCGATCCCGCCGGTCAGCGCCAGCGGCACCGCGCTGAACACGAGAAGCGCATCGCGCGCCCGGCCGAGCGCCGCGGTGAGCAGCAGGACAATCAGCCCGAAGCAGACCGGCACCACCACGGCGAGGCGCGCCCGCGCCGAGGCGAGGTTCTCGAACTGACCGCCCCAACTCAGGGAGGCGCCCGCCGGCAGCGGCACCTGCGCGGCGACCTTCGCTTGCGCCTCCGCCACCAGGGAGCCGATGTCGCGCCCACGGACATTGGCGGTGACCACGACCCGACGGCGGCCGTTCTCCCGGCTGATCTGGTTCGGCCCCTCACTCACCGAGAAATGCGCGACCTGCCGCAGCAGCACGGAGGCGGCCCGGCCGTTCGGGCCCGGGGGGAGCGGCACGGGCAGGTTCTCCAGGGCCTCCCGATCCTCGCGGACCTGATCGGTCAGCCGCACCACGATCGGCACGCGCCGGTCGCCCTCGAACACGATTCCCGCCTCCTTCCCGCCCATGGCGGCGCCGATCACCTCCTGGATCGCCCCGGTGCTGAGCCCCAACCGCGCCGCCTCCTCCCGGTCGATCGTGATCTCGAAGACCGGCAGGCCGGCGATCTGCTCGACCTTCACGTCGTCGGCGCCCGGGATCCCGCGCAGGATCGCGGCGATCCGGTTGGCGGTCTCCAGCATCGGCCCGAAATCCTCGCCGAACACTTTGACGGCAAGGTCGCCCCGGGTGCCGGCGAGGAGCTCGTTGAAGCGCAGCTGGATCGGCTGGGAGAACTCGTAAACGTTGCCGGCGAGCTCAGTTACGGCCGCCTCGATCTGCGCCTGCAACGCCGCCTTCGACAGGCTCGGGTCGGGCCACGCGGCCTGCGGCTTGAGCATCACGAAGGTGTCGGAGGAATTCGGCGGCATCGGGTCGGTGGCGACCTCGGCGGTGCCGGTCTTCGAGAACACGGTGGCGACCTGCGGGAACTTGGCGATCACCTGCTCGACCTTGAGCTGCATGGCCTGCGACTGGGTCAGCGAGGTCGAGGGAATCCGGGTGGCGTTGAGCGCGATGCTCTTCTCGTCGAGCAGCGGGATGAACTCGGTCCCGAGCCGTGCGGCGAGCAGCCCGGCGCCGACGAGGAGCAGCAAAGCCGCCCCGACGAAGGGCGCGGGTGCCCGGATCGCCGCGCCCAGAACCGGCCGGTAAAACGCCTTCAGGCCCCGGAGGATCGGGCTCTCCGCCTCGGTGACCCGGCCGGTCAGCGCGATGGCGATCAGGGCCGGCACGAAGGTCAGCGACAGCACGAAGGCCGCGGCCAGCGCCAGGATGACGGTGAGCGCCATCGGCTGGAACATCTTGCCCTCGACCCCCGAGAAGGTCAGGAGCGGCAGGTAGACCAGGATGATGATCGCCTGCCCGTAGAGGGACGGCTTGATCATCTCCTCGGCGGATGCGCGCACCGTCTCCAGGCGCTCGTCCAAGGCGAGGGGGCGCCCGATTGCGTGCTGCCGCTCGGCGAGGTGGCGGAGCGCGTTCTCGGTGATGATCACCGCCCCGTCGACGATGAGCCCGAAATCGAGCGCCCCGAGGCTCATCAGGTTGGCCGAGATTTTTGCCTCGACCATGCCGGTCACGGTCATCAGCATGGCGACCGGGATGACCAGGGCCGCGATCAGCGCCGCCCGGATGTTGCCGAGCAGCAGGAACAGCACGACGATCACCAGCCCCGCGCCCTCCGCTAGGTTCTTGCCCACCGTGCGGATCGTCGCCTCGACGAGCTGCGTCCGGTCGAGAACCGTCTCGACCACGATGCCGGGGGGCAGGGCGCGCCGGATCTGGTCCAGGCGGGCGCCGACGGCGGAGGCCACCGTGCGGCTGTTCTCGCCGATCCGCATCAGGGCGGTGCCGATCACGGTCTCCCGCCCGTTCTCGCTGGCCGAGCCCGTGCGCAGGTCGCGCCCGATCCGCACCGTGGCGATGTCGCGGATCCGCACCGGCACGCCGCCGCGGCTCGCCACCACCACGTCGGCGATCGCCGCCGGGCTCTCCAGGCGGCCGGCGGCGCGCACCACGTAGCTCTCGCCATTGTCCTCCAGGTAGCGGGCGCCCTGGTTGGCGTTGTTGGCCTGGAGCGCCCGGGCGACATCCGCGAAGGAGAGGTCGAGGGCGGTGAGCTTCGTCGGGTCCGGCTGGACATGGTACTGCTTCTCGAAGCCGCCGATCCCATCGACGCCGGCGACCCCCGGCACCGCCTTGATCTGCGGCCGGATGATCCAGTCCTCGACCGTACGCAGGTAGGCGACCTGCTCCAGCTCCGTGCGGAGATCCTGGCCCTCCGGGGTGCGGTAGCTGCCGTCCGGCTGCCAGCCCGGCTTGCCCGCCGGCACGATCACCCGCTCGTCCGGCGGCGCGTAGCGGACCGACCACATGGTGATCTCGCCGAGGCCGGTGGAGATCGGCCCCATCCGGGGCTCGACGCCCGAGGGCAGATCCTCCCGCACCTGGGCGAGGCGCTCGGCGACCTGCTGGCGGGCGAAGTAGATGTCGAGATTTTCCGCGAAGACCGCGGTGACCTGCGAGAAGCCGTTGCGTGAGAGCGAGCGGGTGTAGTCGAGGCCCTTGATGCCGGCCAGCGCGGTCTCGACCGGGTAGGTGACCTGCCGCTCGACATCGACCGGTGAGAGCGACGGCGCCAGGGTGTTGATCTGCACCTGGTTGTTGGTGATGTCGGGCACCGCGTCGATCGGCAGCCTCGCGAGCGCGACGGCGCCGAAGCCCGCGGCGAGCAGCACGAGGAGCAGGACCAGCCAGCGCTGGCGGACCGAGACGGCGAGGATGCGGCTGATCATGGCGCGCGCCTCAATCGTCGTGGCCGGCTTCGGCCTTGCCGAGCTCGGCCTTCAGCAGGAAGGTGTTGCCCACCGCGATCTCGGCGCCGGGCTCGAGCCCGGCGGTGACCGCGTAGGCCTCGTCGTCGGAGGGCCCGAGTTCGACGACCCGCTTCTCGAAGCCGTCGGCCTTGCGCACGAACACCACGGGCTTGCCGTCGATCGTCTGGATCGCCGCCTTGGGAATCCGGACCGGGACCGTATCCCGGGCGATCTCCACCTCGGCGGTGACGAAGGTGCCGGGCCGCCACGCGAAATCGGGATTCGGCAGGGTCACCACCACCCGGGCGGAGCGGGTGTCGGCGTTGAGGAAGGGGCTCACGAAGATCACGCGGCCCTCGGCCCGGTTCTCCGCCGCGCTGGCCCGGGCCGGGGTGACGGCGACGCGGGCGCCCTCCCGGACCTGGGCGAGGTCCAGCGTCGGCACCGACAATTCGATCCAGACCGTCGAGAGATCCGCCACCGTGTAGAGGTCGGCCGGATCGCCCTCCTTGCCGACCGCGGTGCCGACATCGACCTTGCGCTCGACGATCCGGCCGGCGAGCGGCGCCCGCAGGGGATAGCGGCGCAGGCTCGACTGGTTGGGCGTGGCCTCGTCGCGCTTCTGGGCGGCCGCCACCGCGGCGGCGTCGAGGCCCAGCGCCGACAGCTTCTGCCGGGCGAGGTCGACCCGCAGCCGGGTCTCCAGATAGGCGGCCCGGGCGGTCTCGAAGGCGGCCTCCGAGGCGCTGCGCGAGGCGAGCAGCTTCTGCTGGCGCTCGAAGTTGATCGTCTGCAACTCGGCCTGGACCTGGGCGGTGAGGTACTCGCTCTTGGCGTCGGCGACCTCCCGGCTGTCGAGGATCGCCACGACTTCATCCTTCTGCACCGCGTCGCCGAGCCGCTTGCGCATCTCCGCGACGGTGCCGACCACCCGGGCCGGGACGCGGGCGATCCGGTCGGCATCGGGGGTGATGGTGCCGGGGACCAGCAGGTGGCGCGCCAGCGTGCCGCCGCCGACCCGCAGGGTCGCGATGTCCTGGTTGGCGATCTGCTCGGGCTGCATCCGGATCACGGCATCCCCGTGGTCGGCGGCAGGATCCGCGCCGTGCGGATGGTCGTCGGTTCCAGCCTCCGGTGCGCCCGAGGGCGCGGCGTGGTCGGCCGGGGCGAGACCGGCGACTGTGAGGGACTGCCGGAGCAGGGCGGGCAGGGCAGGGACGGCGGCGCCGAGGGCGAGGCCGGCGGCCAGAAGGGCCGCGCCGACGACGGCGGACGGGAGAATGCGCATGGATCGGCCATGAGATCGGCCGGGACGGCGGGATGCCGCTGAGCGGCCCCGCAAAAGCCCGGTCAGGTTTCGCGTGGGGGCGAACCCGGGGCCGGCACAGGCCTCCGGGTGAGACGCGCGCCAGCCGGCGGCGTCAGCTCACGCGCGCGGGGGCCGCGGCAGCCGGTCGGGGGCGATGGAGCTGTGGCCCTGCGCGAGGCGGGCCCGCAGCGGCCGGCCCGTCACGGGCGGCGGCACCATCGCCGCGGCTTCCAGGCGGGCGGCCAGATGACAGCTGCAATGGACATGCGCGGCGAGGCCGGGATCGACGGCGGTCGAGGCAGTCGGCGCATCGAGGGCCGCGCCCTCGCCCACTTCGTGGTGGCCGCCCGCATGGAAGGCGAGATCGGCCGCGAGGCTGACGCCCGGCCCGGCGACCGATAGCGCCAGGACGAGCGCGAGCATGCGGACGGCCAGCGCCCACCAGCCCCGCGCCCGAGCGGAGCGCCTATGCCGAACCCCGAAGGTCATCGCGGGTCTTATGGTCGATGCGGGGCCGCGGGTACAGGGGGCAAGCGCGAAGATGCAGGCCCGCCGGCGCCGTCAGGCCGCCAGCTTAAGCACCCAGTCGTAGAAATCCCCCCAGGCCTCGATCCGGTCGGATCGGCCCGGGGCCGCCTCCGCCGGGCCCTGCGCCCGGACGTCCCGGGGTGCATGGCCGTAGGCGAACCGGAAGGCCTGCGCGAAATGCGCCGGGCTCTCGAACCCCCAGCGATACGCCACCTCCGAGATGCGGGCGCCACGCCCGTCGCCCGCGGCCAGATCGCGATAGGCGCGGGCGAGCCGGCGCTGGCGGATGTAGCCGGCCACGCCCCCGAGCGGGACGAACAGGCGGTACAGGGCACTCCGGGAGATGCCGAATTGCCGGCCGAGCGTCTCGGCGTTCAGGTCGGGGGAGGCCAATTCGGCCTCGATGAACCGCCGGAGGGCGAGGAGCAGCGGGGCGCCGTCCGGAGCCTGAGCGTTCCGCTCCGCCGCGGGCAGGCCCGAGACCGCCGCGCCGAGGAGCACAGCCGTCGCCCGCGCGGCCGCCCCGGACTCCCGCTCCGAGAAGCCGGGGGCGTGCGCGTCGAGGGCACGCAGATGGTCGTTCAGCATGCGGCCGAACGGGCTCGCACCCCGGATCACCTGACCGTGGAGGGCGTCGAGCATGGCCTGATCGGCGCCGAACAGCCCGCGCGGCAGCACCACCGTCAAGGCCTGATAATCCGTGGACTGAGCGGCGAGCGGACGCGACAGGTCGAGCAGACAGATGTCGCCCGGCCCGCAATCCTGCGCGGCACCGCCAGCCTCGACCCGGGACCGGCCCGAGAGGCGTACGTGGGCCAGGATGTGATCGACCCCCATCCGGGCCACGAGGGCGCGGTCGCGGGTGAATCGCAGGCCCGAGGCGCCGGCCCGGCAGAGGATCGCGTTGCCGAGGTGCTGGACATGCGACCGGCCCCGGAACTCGGCCACGTCCTCCCTCCGGATCGCGAAGGACCAGAACGGCGCGACGGCGTCGCGCCACGCGGCCGCCTGATGAAGACCTGGACGCTCGTCATCAAGCTGTAGAACTGAGTTCGACCGCATCGCCCGTGTCGTTCGTATCCCTGCCGGGGTACTCATCCCGCTGACCGTCTTACAGGAGGCCCGGTTTCCAGGAAAAGGCACCTGTCCCGTCCACGATCGACGGAACGCCGCCGAACACGGGCCGGTATCCGGATTGCACGGTTCGATGCGCCGGCAGATCTCGCAACAGGCCGTCTACCTCGCTCGAGGCAGGCCGAATGCGAAACGTCCCGCGAGCCGGAGGGCTGCGGGACGGAGAGCATCCGGTCGAACCGGCTGGTGATGGCGGCTGTTACTTCCCGCTCGGCGCCGCGCCGCTGCCCGTGGCACCATTGCTGGTGCTGCTGTCACCCGCGGGGGCGCCGGGGGACGAGGTGTTGCCGTTGGGCGTGCTCTGCGCGACGGCCAGCCCGGCATTGCCGGCGACGAGGGCGAGCGCGAGGAAGGCGGACTGAAGGGTGCGGCTGGTCATGACGCTCCTGAACTTCCGATCGTGTCTTCGACGTGCCGGCGCACGGCCGGTCCAAGCTGGATAACGGCCGGCCGCCGGGCTCGTTCCCGGACGTGCCGATGCGGTGCCGCTGGCGGGGATTCGGCCGGGGTTGAGAGGGGAATCGTTCGTCGCGACCATTTCGTCCGGGAACAGCCGGGCGCCACCCAAGCTTGTCCGAACGACGAGGCGGGGCGGGAGCGGGCCATGAAGGTCTATCGGATCATGCAGGCGGCGACCGGCGCGATCCTCTGGATCGGCGCGGCCCTCGATGCCCCGACGGCCCTCGACGCGATGGCGAGCGCGGCCGGCTACCGTGACGGCGCCGGCCTTCCGACTCACCTCCGGGCCGGCGGCCTTCACGTCGAGGAAGTGGAGGCCCGGCCATGACCAAGCTGTTCATCGCACAGGTGCGGGACGCTCGTGGGGAGAAGCCCCTCGTCACGGTCAGGGCGGAGGCCGAGGGCGAGGCACGCCTGTTCCTGACGGCCGCCTATCCGGACGCGGAGATCGCCGCCATCGCGGAGCCCAGCGACTGGACGAGTGATGCCGATACCGGCACCCGGGCCGGCGACATCCGGGAGCATCCCGATGTAGCATGGCAGATGCCGTCGAGCTTGGCCGGTTGAATCGGCCGGTCGCGTCGGCCGACCGAGGCCAAAGCGCTCGATTCCGCCCGGATTACCGGTCCGGCGGGCCGATTGCAGACAAGTGTCGTGATCGCATTCAGGACCTCTCAGCGTGGAACGCGGAGATTGCGGCATGACGTCCGTCGATCCGACGCCGCGGCTCTTCGCAGCCGCCGCTGCCCTGACCGGCACCGGCATCCTGATGTGCCGGGCGGAGCCGTCCTGGGACGGGATCCTGATCGGCCTGCTCTGTCTCGGCCTCTGGGCGCTCGGAACCCTGGCGGCACGGCCGGTCCGGACGGCGCGACCGGCGCGACCGGCGCGACCGGCCCGGCCGATGGTGCTGGAAGCCGTGGTCGTCGAGACACCCCGAGCCCCGCCGGAGCTGCTGCCCGCCCCCCGCCCGGCGACCGCCCCCCGCCTGGCCGAAGTGCCGACGCACCGGCAGCGGGTGATCGGGCGCCAGCGCCGGTAGACCGACCGGCCCTCGCGAACTTCTGCCGCAGCACCGATGTGGGCCGCCCCGCGTTGCCGGGAGCCAACCCAGGAGACAGCATGGCGGACAAGGCTGACGTGACGACCTACACGGTGAAGCAGGCGCTGGCCGCCAAGGTCGCGGATCACATCGAGATCGCGGTCGAGACGCAGGACGGCACCACGCTGAAGCTCAAGGCGACCGCCGACCAGCTGGACGCCCTGGTGGGCGATCTGGAGACCATCCTGGATGCCGACGACGCCGAGGGCGAGGCGGCCTGAGCCGCAGCCCGCCGAACAGCGGACCATCAGTGCCGCCCGATCCCGACACGATCGGGCGGCACTGCCCGGCGGGACCCCGGCCCCGGGCCGGGTGAGGGAGACGGCGTCCAACCGAAGCGTCCAAGGGCTGCCTGGGCGCTCCCAAGCGAGGCGGGACAAGTCTTCGGCCGGCGGTGACCGGACGGTTCTGGGACCGGATATTTCTGATATGCTCTGCTTCCGAGGGATTGTCCTGAGGAGGTGGAGGTGTTCGGCTACGTCTTCACCCTCCGGCCGGGCGGATTCCCGGCGCCCGGAAACCTGGCGCGCCGGTCCGCCGCGTGAGCCGCGCCGCCGGCCCGGAGGAAGCCATGGACGCGCGCTCGAATCCGGCCGCCTATCGGCTGCAATGCGTCGTGCACCGGGAGAGCGCGAGCGGCATCATCATCCACGACGAGCAGATCCGCGCCCCCTCCGAGGACGCGGCCGTGGCCGACGCGAAGGCCCGATTCGCGCAGCTCCTCGCCGGCCGCTCGGGTTCGGCCGCCCTGCGGGACACGGCTGGCCGGGTCGTCTGGTCCAGGCGTCAGAATACCCCACCCGGCTCAGGGGCGCCGGAAGCCGAATCGTAACGCCGCCCGACAGGAACCGCGCGCCTCAGCGAAGCGGCTCCAGGTCGATCACGGGGCCGCCCAAGTCGAAGAGCTCGTCGTCGGACAGGCAACCCTCGTCCAGCTCGATCTCCTCCCGGCGCCGGAACGGCGCGACCGAGGAGAGAACTCCGAGCGTGAGGGCTCCGGCCACAAGGGCAACGAGGATCGCGATCGTCATGACGAAACCCTCGGTTCCGGGGTGCGGGGCCATCAGGCACGGGTCAGATTAAGGCCCGGTTCCCAGGAACTTGCAACCAAGTCCCGTCGGGCCGTGACGCGGGTGGGATCAAAGCGCACCGCTGGACGAGGCGGGCGGCGGCCTCACGGCCGTTCGGGGACCGCGTCCTGCTGGCGGTCGACCTCGTCGCGCACGCCATGACCGGCCATCAGGATCTCGCCCATGAAGGCGGCGATGGCCGCAACGGTGCAGACCAGGGCCGCCCCGAAGCACGCGAACAGGACCGATGCGGCGGCGCCGTCGCGCAGGGCGCCGACGAACAGCGTCAGCACGGCCAGCCCGATCAGGCAGCCGCCGAGCGAGGCCAGGGCGACGGCCACGTCGAGCATGAAGGAGCGCCGCCGCAGGAAAGTCAGCCGGCGGGACAGGCGCGCGGCGTCGGCGCTCGTCGCCCGCTCGGCCTCCGCCGAGAGGGCATCGACCTTGTCGGAGATTCGGCCGAGGCGGGTCGAGAACACGTTGAGCAGGGTCGCGAGCGCCGACAGCAGGAAGGCCGGCGCGAGCGCCACCTGGATGATGTGCGCGATGCTGTCGGGCTCGGTGGAGCTGAGGGAGAATCCGAACATCCGGCGCTACGCCCCCAGGCGCGTCACGCAGGAGCGACGCCCGCGGCGGGTTCCGAGCGGGAAGGGGACTTGCGGCGGCGCCATGCCGGCAGGGTCACCACAGGATGCCCCTCCTGCGCAAGCGGTCACCGGAGCCGCCACACCCGCGGATTGGTGACGATGGCGGCGAGGACGTCGCAGGCGACGCCCAGCGGCGTCCCCGATACGCCGTCACGGCTTGGGTGGTTGCGCCCGCACGACGATGGCCGCCGGCACGAAGCGCCGGAGATCGGCCAGCGACACCGCCAGAGCCGACCGGTTCAGGAACGGCCCGAACACCACCGGCACGTCGCCGGGCGGCGTCCCCGCGAAGGTGTCCGGCGCGTCGAACCCGGCTGCGCGGCCGCAGGCCCGGACCGCCCACGCAATCGCGGCGTCCGCAGGGGTCCTACCCTCGGGGCCGGAGAGCGGGACAGGAGCGTGCACCGGATAGAGCCGGCCTGGATCCACCAGCCGAATGCCCCACGCGATCCGCTCGACATCCGCCGCTTCTCCACAGGCCGCCGTTTCGCCCGGGCCGAGGGTTGAATCGCGGGTGGCCGTACATTCCGGCTTCGCGATTCGTGGCGGTACCGGGACTCCGCGTTGCCGAAGACCGATTGGCCAAATGCAGATTGGACAGAACGTCGTTGTCTCCCGCGGACCACGAGCGTGATCACTGGTCATGTCGCGCCGATGACCGTGGAGGCCTGCGGGACATCGATGCCGGATGCCGGCGAAACGGGGCGGGGACAGCCGGGAGACCGCGCCGCCGCGCAGGGCTCGAACCTATGTATCGCCGGGGCCGGGCGTAAATTAATGTTAACCGCGTTCGACCGCGATGGCCGGGCTTGCGGGCCGTCGTCCGGTAAGATTTAACAAACGACGAAGCTTCCTGGTTGGTCCTAGGAACGTTCACGAGCGAACTCAAAGCCCCGCCCGCCCCTGGCGATGCGGGGCTTCTTGTTCACGGAAGACCGCTGGATACGCGCTCTCATCCACCCCGTGGCAATCTTCCGCGGGATGTGCTCCAGCGCACTTGATTATTGGGCGCCTCAAAACACCAAGCTCGGCTGTTGCAGCGATGCACTATCGCGCAGCCTCAACCTGTCGTTCATTGGCCTCGTACACATCCCGCCCAACGGGAGACAGAGGACCAGATGATCAAGAAGCTTCTTCTCGCGAGCGCCGCCACGGCCCTCCTCACCGGCGCCGCCTCGGCCGCCGACCTGCCGCGCCGGGCTGCCCCGCCGCCCGTGTTCACCCCCGTGCCGGTGTTCACCTGGTCGGGCGCCTACTTCGGTATCAACGCCGGCTACGCGTTCGATGCCAGCAGCAACAACACCTCGAGCTTCGCCGTCCCGGCTCCGTACGGCAACGGCACGACGGCCTATTTCGGCCAGAACAACCAGGAAGGCTTCTCCGGCGGCGCCCAGATCGGCTACAACTTCCAGCTGACCCCGGGCAACGGCGTGGTGTTCGGCGTCGAGGCCGACGCCCAGTACCTCGACTTCGGCCGCAACCGGAACCGTTCCATCGTCACCGGCCCGCTGGCCGCCGGCTACTACGTCACCGACCCGCGTGGCCTGTCGAGCCTCGACTTCTTCGGCACCGTGCGCGGCCGCCTCGGCTACGCCTTCGACCGCGTCCTCGTGTACGGCACCGGCGGCTTCGCCTACGGCTCGGGCTCGGCTGACCGTTCGTTCGGTGGCTACGCCGGCAACGACAGCTTCCGCACCGGCTACGCGGTCGGCGGCGGCATGGAGTACGCGCTCCCGGTCGACTCGTTCCTGAACTTCTTCCGCTCCTCGGCCGTGACGCTCAAGGTCGAAGGCCTGTACGTCAACCTCGACCGCAACACCCGCAACCAGGGTGCCCTGGTCATCAACGCCGCCAACAACTTCCCGGTGGCCTACAACCCCGTCGGCCGTCGCTCCGACGAGTTCGCCGTCATCCGCGCCGGCCTGAACTACAAGTTCGGCTCGTACTAAGACTTACCCGCGGAAGCATCCGTCGGGCCTGATGGCCCGCGGGTGTTCTCCCGGTGGTCGACCATCCGCGATGCGGCCCCGCCGCATCGCCCCTCGACCTGAGCATCCCCAGCCCGATCAGACTGGCCGCTCGTGCCGAGCAACGCCCCGGGAGTCTCTCCCGGGGCGTCTTTCGTTGTGGGGTACCGCCCGCCTCAGGCGTGGACGGCATGCTCCAGCTGCGCCTTCGACATCTTCGACCGGCCGGGCACGTTCTGCGCCCGGGCCTTGCGCATCAGCTCGGCCTTGGTCGTCCCGGACTTGCTCTCCGTCTTGCCAGATGCCTTGCTGCTGCTCGCCTTGCCGGTCTTGCGTGCGGCGGCGGATTTCTCGGCGGCCGCCTTCGGCTGCTTCGAGAACTGCTTGCCCTTGGCGCTGTCGGCCCGCTTCTTGGCGGTGCTGTCGGCGTATTCCTTGTCGCTCAGTTTCTCGCGGGCCTTCTTGGGCAGGTAGCGCTCGCCGGTCTTGCCGCTCTCCTTGCCCGACTTCGTGTCCCACTCCTCGTCGGTCCACTGCTTGAGGTGGTTGTCGTCCGACTTCTTGCCGGCGTAGCCGCCGCCTTCCTTCTTGTATTCGGCCGTGGCCATCTGCGCCTTGCGGGCCGACCACTGACCCGGCTTGCCGCCCTTTTCTGACTTCGTGACCTGCTTCTTGACCTTCTCCCACAGCTTGGGGTCGGTCTTCTTCGCGGTTCCCGACATCGTCATGTCTCCGAATAAAGATTTGGCTGACAACACGAAGCGGACAGCTCCGTTCCGACCGCGGGCCGCCCGCGTGAAGATCGCGTTGGACGAATCCTGGATACGCCGGCGGCCCCGGCGGGTTGGCCCTGAGGATCGGGCATCGCGCCCGGCCCGGCGCCGGGGCGTCCGGCACGCCTTCAGAGGGACACCGCATGGCGGATACACCGGACGACACGCAGGCCCAGCGGATGCCCACCGGCAAGCCCGCGAGCGCGGGCCTCGCCAACGCGCCCCTCGACACCGCCACCGGCACGGTCAAGCCGCAGGACGGACCGATGGAGCGGGCCGGCACCGAGAAGGAGGAGGCGCGCCGGGGTGGGTCGAGCCTCGGGGCCGAGCGGGACCCGCCCGGCGGCCGGTAATCCGTCCGGCCAAGCCGGCGCCGCTTCAGCGCGACCAACGAGAGGAAGACGCAGCATGCAGATCCGCCACAAGCCCTTGCGCGAGCAGGTGATTGTCATCACCGGCGCCTCCAGCGGGATCGGCCTCGCCACGGCACGGGCCGCCGCCCGGCGCGGGGCCCGCGTGATCCTGGCGGCCCGCAACGGCGCCGCCCTCGACGACATCGCCCACGACATCCAGGAGCGCGGCGGCGAGGCCCGGGCCGTCGTCACGGACGTGTCCCGCCGCGCGGACGTCGAGGCGCTGGCCGCCGAGGCGGTGCGCGCCTATGGCGGCTTCGACACCTGGGTCAACAATGCGGGCCTCTCGATCTTCGGCCGTCTCGAAGAGGTCTCGGACGAAGACCATCGTCGGCTGTTCGACGTGAACTTCTGGGGGATCGTCTACGGCTCGACGGTGGCGCTGCCGCAGCTGAAGAAGCGTGGGGGCGCGCTGATCAACCTGGGCTCGATCGCCTCCGATCTCGCCTTCCCGATCCAGGGCATGTACTGCGCCTCCAAGCACGCGATCAAAGGCTTCACCGACGCCCTGCGCATGGAATTGCAGGAGGAGGGCGCCCCGGTCTCGGTGACGCTGATCAAGCCGGCCTCGATCGACACGCCGTTCCCGGAGCACGCCAGGAACTACATGGCGCGGGCCCCGAAGCTGCCCCCGCCGGTCTACGATCCGGCGGACGTCGCCGAGGCGATCCTGTACGCCGCCGAGCACGGCCCGCGGGACCTCTATGTCGGCGGCGGCGGCAAGGTGATGAGTTCCCTGCGCAAACGCGTGCCCTCGGTCACCGACTGGATGGGGGCCACGGCCATGTCCCGGACCCAGAAGGCCGCAGGCCCGGCCAAGCCGGATCGGGACGGCGCCCTCTACGCGGCCGGCCGCGACGGGACCGTACGCGGCGCCTCACCGCATCATGTCATGCGCAGCACCTACACGCAGGCCTCGATCAACCCGGTCCTGACCGGGATCCTGCTCGCGGGCGCCACGGCGGCGGCGGCTGCCCTCCTGCGCCGCTCCGGCCGCGCCTGAGGCCGTCAACCCGCGGCAGGGGCACACGCCCCTCGCCGCGGGCCTTGCAGCGTCACGCACGCTTCGCAGTCGGAGCGCCAACATAGCGGCCGGCATCCCCCTCTCTCCACTTCCGGAGAGGGGGAGACCCGTTCGCCCGCCAGCTACTCCATCGTCGGCGCGAGCTTCTTCACGCCCTGCACGTCGTCACCGAGCCACGCCGCGTTCTTGGCGGTGCCGTCGAAGGTCGCGCTCGTCTTGAACAGCTCGTACTTGCCCTCCAGCGCGTAGGGCTTGGACCGCGACAGCAGCTCGGCCACCGCCGCCTTGTCCATCGGCTTGAAGGTCTTCACCGCCTCGAAGGCCTGGTCGAGGTCGCGCTGGTTCTGGATGCCGGTGATCACCACCGAGACCGGCAGGTTCAGCGAGAAGTGCAGGTACTCGATCGGCTTGATCGGCGCGTCCGCCTTCAGGATCACCCCGTCGCCGAAGGTCTTCATGGCGAGCGGCGCGATGCCGTTCTGCACGAGATACGGCAGCACGAGGTGGCTGAACGAGCGGAAATGCGCGTCCATCACGTTGACGGGCATCTGCACGGAATCGAAGTGGAAGCCGCGCTCGGCTGCCACCTCCAGCATCTGCAGGTGGATACGCGGGTCCTTGTGGCCGGTGAAGCCTATGTAGCGCAGCTTGCCTTGGCGTTTGGCCTCCAGGAACCCCTCCATGGCGCCGCCCTCGGCGAAGACCCGGTCGGGATCGTCGTAGCGCAGGATCTCGTGGTGCTGGACGAGGTCGATCCGGTCGGTGCGCAGGCGCAGGAGCGACTGGTCGATCTGCTTGAGCGCCTCCTCCTTGGTCCGCCCGTCCATCTTGGACATCAGGAAGACCTTGTCGCGGTAGCCGCCCTGGGCCAGGGCCGCGCCCATGCGCAGCTCGGAGCGCCCGTCGTTGTAGTCCCAGCAATTGTCCATGAAGGTGATGCCGCGGTCGATCCCGGCATGGATCAGCCGCGTCGCCTCGTCGTCCGTCACGGCGCTCTTGCCGAGGTGGAACCCGCCCATACCGATCGCCGAGATCTTTTCCGACGTCTTGCCGAAGGTCCGGTAGAGCATCTCGCCCCGGCGCTCGCCGGGATCGGTGACGAAGGGCAGGTCCGCGGGGTCCTGCGGGCGGGTGTTGGGAAGACCCGGGGCGTTCACGGCCGCACCTGCGCTGCCGGCGCCCGCGAGGCTTGCGCCCGAAAGACCTGCGCCGAGCACGGCGCCCTGGAGGAAGCTGCGGCGTTCCATCGGCTGTCTCCGTTCGAGAATGTCCGGGTGAGGGGAGGTAATGCGTCGGGCCGGGTCATCGTTCGCGCTCCTCGGCGAGGCGTCCTGCCGCGTGCAGCAGGCGCAGGGCGGCGCAGGCGGCGCCGTAACCGTTGTCGATGTTGACCACCGTGATGCCGGGCGCGCAGCTCGCCAGCACGGCCTCCAGGGCGGCCCGGCCGCCCGCGGCGACGCCGTAGCCCACGGAGGTCGGCACCGCGATCACCGCCCCGGCCACGAGGCCGCCGACGACGCTGGGCAACGCCGCATCCATGCCGGCGGCGACGATCACCACCGGATGCGCCCGGATGTCTTCCAAGCGCGTGGTCAGCCGCCACAGGCCGGCGACGCCGACATCGGCGAAGAGCGAGGCCGCCCGTCCGCCATAGGCCAGCACCCGCAGGGCCTCGCGGGCAACCGGCACATCCGAGGTGCCGGCCGCCACCACGGCGACCCGGGCGGGACCGGTGACCCGCGGCGCCTCGCCGAACACCGCCGTGCGCGAGACCGGACAATAGTCGAGCCGCGCCGCGTCCCGGAGCCGATCGCGCTTCTCCGGGTCGAGGCGCGTGAGGAGCAGCGAGGCGCCTCGCACCCGGGCAGCCTCGAGGATCGCGTCGATCTGCTCCGGGCTCTTGCCGGCGCAGAAGATCGCCTCCTCCAGGCCGATCCGCTCGGACCGGGCGAAATCGAGGGTGAATTCTTCCGCGACGCTCACGACCGGGCCTCTCCCTGCTGCACCAGGAAGGCGCTGCCGACCCGGTAGGGCGCGAACCGGACGAGGCCGGCGAGATGTGGCGGCGCCATGTCCCGGATGCCCGCACCGAGCGTTTCGCGATCCTTGGCGTCGAGGGCCGCCAGGCTCCCGGGATCGAGTTCCACCACCACCCCCTCGGCGCGCACCCGGCAGCGGACCGCGCGCTTAGAGCCGGCCCCAGCCTCGAGCGCTCCGCCGACCAGCCGCTCGACCGCGTGGATGAAGGTCAGGGTCTCCGGTTCGATCGCGATGCCGGTCTCGACCCGGCTCGACAGGCAGGGCGCCGCCGGCAGCTCCGCAACCGCCCCGAGGCCGAGGTCGCGGGCGAGCGCCCGCACGGCGGCCTTGTCGAACCCCGCCTCCACGTAGGGGTGGCGCACGCCGTGCTCCCGGGCGGCGTCGAGGCCGGGGCGGTACTCGCCGAGATCGTCGCGATTGGCCCCCGACAGGATCTGCCGGTCGGTCACCTGCCGGACCGCACCGTACAGGTTGGTCTTGCAGAAGAAGCAGCGGTTGACCGGGTTCGCCCGATAAGCCGGATCGGCGAACTCGCCGGCCTCGATCACCCGCAGATCCCAGCCCTCGCGGGCGGCCTCGGCGCGAACCCGCGCGGTCGCCTCCCCGGGCACGGCCGGCGAGACCGCGTGGACCATCAGGGCCGCGCCCGGCGCCAGCCGGTGGGCGAGGGTGGCGAGCGTCAGGCTGTCGACCCCGCCGCTCACCGCCACCGCCACGGGGCCGAGCCCGGTGAGGACGGTTTCGAGATTGTTCTGGCGCGTCACCGCTCCTCCTCCGGCTGCTGGTCCAGCGCGCGCCGCTCGGCCTCCCGGCGCAGGGCGGCCCGCGCGGCGTGGCCCGCATGGTCGCGGGCATCGTCGGCCTCGGCCTTGGCGGTGCGCCCGCCCGGGCGGTCGACGATCTTAACCCGGACCGGCCGGCCCGCCTGCTCAACCGTGCGGGCTTCCCGATCCAGCACCGCGCCCGCCACAGGGTGGTAACGCAGGCCGATCGTGGTGGTCTCCCGGAAACAGGCCGCGATGGCGGCCTCCAGGCTCTCCGGCCGCACCAGGGCCTGGATATGGGCCATCATCCGGCCCTTCTTGCCGATCACCGGCGCCTGCACGACGTCGAGGATCCCGGGCTCGGCACGCAGCCGGTCGAGGCCCATGGCGAGGTCCTCGCCGGACTGGTCGTCGACCTCGAAGGCGATCACCGCGAGATCCCGCCGGCCCGGACCGGCGGCGGCGCCCGCCTCCAGCACCAGGGCGCGCAGGCAATTGCTCAGGCCCGGCAGCACCTTCGTGCCGAAGCCGATGCCGGTGCGCCCGAGGATCCCGCGCGGTCGGCCCCGCCCGGGATCGCCGCCGCAGAGATGGCGCAGGATCGCGGCCCCGGTGGGGGTCACCCGCTCGCCGGGAATCCCGTCGTCGAGGGTGGCAAAACCGTCGAGCAGCAGCGTCGTGGCCGGGGCCGGGACGGGGAGGGGACCGTGCTGGGTCCTCACCCGTCCGGAGCCGAGCGGCAGGGCCGAGACGCTCCAGCTCCGCGCCCCCAGGGCGGCGATCAGGTGGGCGGCCGCCACGATGTCGGCGATCGAATCGAAGGCCCCGACCTCGTGGAACGCCACCGCGTCGACCGCGATGCCGTGCACCCGGGCCTCGGCGTCAGCGAGGTGTCCGAAGATGCCGAGCGCGTGCGCCCTTACCGCCGGCGCGAGATCCGCGTCCGTCAGCGCGGCGCGGATTTTCGACCAGGGCCGGTGACCGTGGGGATGGGCATGCGTGTGATCGTGCGCATGGTCGTGGCCGTGGTCATGATGGTGGTCATGGTGATCGTGCCGGTGGCCCTGCCGATGTTCGGGCTCGACCTCGGGTCCGGAAACGGAAAAGCGCGCCCCGCGCAGGATGCCGTCGTTGTGCGGGTGCAGCGTGCAGGCGATGCGGGCATCGACCGCCCGGACGCTGGCGCACACGCCCTCCCGGTGCTCGGGAAAGGCGTCCAGCAGGGCGGCCGCGAACATGTCGCCGGCTACGCCACCCAGTGCGTCGAGGTGAATGTGCATCGTCTGCCGGTCGGCCTGCCCAGATCGGGCACTTCCGCTGAGATCGGCCGCATCGGCCCCAAGACAAGGTTCACCACGGGACTCTCAGGACAACCGGTGCCGCGGCGTATCGCCCGCTCGGTTCAAGCCGGCAGGAGGTAGGCCGGGTCGAACAACCCCCGCTCCCGCAGGCCGTCGAGGTCGCGGATCGTGAGGCGCCGGCTGCGCAGGGCGACGAGGCCGCTGGTGCGCAGCTCCTTGAGCGTGCGGTTGATGTGCACGCTCGTCTGGCCGAGGGCGTCGGCGAGATCCGGCTGGGTCACCGGCATCGGCAGGCTGGTCCCGTCCGCCAGGCCCGCCCAGGTGAGCCGCAGGTGCAATTCGCAGAACAGGTGCGCCAGCCGCTCGATCGCCGAGCGGCGGCCCACGCTGGCGATCCACTCGCGGTGGATCGCCGTGGTGGTGAGCATCTCCCGCCACAGGCCCTCCTCGATCGCGGGACGGCCGCGAATCGCGTCTCCGATCTGGTCGGGGGTGATCCGGGCGACCGTGACGGGGGTCAAGGCCCCGATGGCATGGTCCATGCGTGCCCGGCGGAATACGAACGGATCGCACAGGTCGCCCGGCAGGAGCAGGGCGACGATCGCCCGCCGCCCGTCCGGGAACTGCTTGTAGCGGCAGGCCCAGCCGTCGAGGATGAGGTGTGTGTGGTACGGCTCGGTGTGCGGGCCCTCGATGTCCTGGCGGCCCGCGATGTGGCGGATGTGCTGGCGTGCGAGACCGTCGAGGATCGCGCGGTCCTCGGACGCGAGGCGGACATGCCGCTCCATCTTCCGCACGAACGGATTCTCCACGCCCGCCTCCGGTCAGATCGCGGCGAGGCCGGCGGAGCGGGCGCGAACCGGCCTCATGCCGCCGGCCCGGCCTTCATCCGCGGCTTCGCGTCCGGGCCGGACCGGGACGGTCGGCGGACACGCGGGTCCGGGTCGGCGCACGCGGCGGTGGTGCCGAAGATATCGATCAAGTTGTCAGGCACGGATATTTCGATCGGCACACGGTAGACGGTTTTCCGGAGCGTGGAGTCCGGATGTTCTTGATCCGCTTGTGCCCGGACCGGAAAAACGCGCGCCAACCTGTGTTAGTTTGCCCAGCGGGACCTTCACACCAGGCGCGATACGCCGTGAATCCTCTCCCGGTCCGGCCGCGGAACCCGCCATTGCTTGCGGCCGCCGGCATTGAGCTGGTGCCTGACCCGCTCCGTGCGGGCGGCGCGCTACTCCGCGGCAGCCCCCACCGTATCGGCCATGCGCGCCCGGCGGGTGCCGATCGGCTGCGGTTCGCCGACCGTGGTGTCCTCGGCGGTCTGGTGCTCCATCTCGGCGTTCAGCTGGCCCCCGGCGAGCACGATCATGGTCGAGAGCCAGATCCAGGTCATGAAGCCGATAGCCGCGCCGAGCGAGCCGTAAGTCTTGTTGTAGCTTCCGAAATGGGCGACGTACCAAGAGAACAGCAGCGAGGCGACGAGCCAGAGCACGGCCGCCAGCGCGCCCCCCGGCGTGACCCAGCGCCAGCGCGGCGCGTCCCGGCTGGGGCCGTAGCGGTAGAGCAGGGCGAGGCCGAGCAGCACCGCCACGAGCAGCACCGGCCAGCGCAGCAGCGTCAGCCACCACGCGTCGGCACCGAGCCCGACATAGCTGAGCACCACCGGCAGCACCACGACTGCGGCGAGCGCCAGGATCAGGAACAGCAGCGCCCCCGCGGTAAAGCCCAGGGAGACGAGGTTGAGGACGAGAACATTGCGCTTCTCCCGCTCGTTGTAGACGAGGTTGAGCGCGTCGAAGACGTGCTTCACGCCGCCGTTGGCGCTCCAGACCGAGAGGGCGATGCCGAAGAGCAGGCTGAACCCGAGGGTGGTGTCGCCCTGCTCGTTCAGGCGCTTGACCTGATCGCCGATGATCTCCAGCGCCCCCTGGGGCAGGATGCCCTGGAGGCTGGCGAGCTGCGCATTGATGGTCGAGGCGTCGGCGATGAGCCCGTAACACGAGACCAGCGCCGCCACCGCGGGGAAGATCGCCAGCAGGGTGAAGAAGGTGACGCCGGCCGCGATCAGTGACAGGCGGTTCTCGCCGATGTCGTGATAGGTGCGCAGCGCGATATCCTTCCAGCCCTTGGCGGGAATCTCGGTGGGCGTCGCGGCATTGCGCCCGCGATCGGCCTCGGTCCGGGCGACGGCGTGCGCTGCGCCGCCTTCGTGCGAGGGGGAGGGCCGGCGCGCTCCGTCCCAGTCAGAGGCGCTATCGGCCGCGCGGCCCGCCCCCCGGTGGGTCGGTGCCGCCCGACGGGGAAGGGCTACAAGGCCGATCAGCGCGGTGGCCAGCGCAAGCGTCCAGACCGCGGACACGTGGTCCTGCGGACCGGCGGCCTCGGGGCGGGCGGGTTCAGGGGCTGGCATCGGCGAATCCCGGATCGGTTTGAGCAGATGGCGAGGCCGCGCTTCCGGAGACGCGCGACGACGCGTTCGAAAGGCCGCAGCCGCGAAGGGGAACGCCGCATCGCGCGCAACGGTTCGCCGTGCAGTTGCATCACCACGGGGGAAACCGGCATGACGCGTCTGACCGGCGGCACTGTCGTCATCACCGGAGCCTCGAGCGGCATCGGCCGGGCCGCCGCCGAGGCCTTCGCGGCCCGGGGCGCCCGGGTGGTGCTGGCCGCCCGCCGGGCTCAGGTGCTCGACGACTTGGCGCAAGACCTGCGCGCGGCCGGCGCCGAAGTCATCGCGGTCCCCACCGACGTCACCGATCCGGAGGCCGTGGAAGCCCTGGCCGCGGCAGCCCTGCGCCGCTTCGGCGGCATCGACGTGTGGATCAACAACGCCGGCACCGGCGTGTTCGGCCCCCTGCTCGATGCGCCGCTGGACCTGCACCGGCAGACCATCGCGGTGAACCTGCTGGGCGCCATGCACGGGGCCTACGCGGTGCTGCCGCATTTCCTCGACCGCGGCCGGGGCACGCTGATCAACACGGTCTCGATGGGGGGCTGGGCGCCGACGCCCTTCGCGGCGGCCTACACGGCGAGCAAGTTCGGCCTGCGCGGCTTCTCGGCGAGCCTACGCCAGGAACTCGCCCGGCACCGGCACATCCATATCTGCGGGGTTTTTCCGGCCATCGTCGACACGCCGGGCCTGGAGCACGGGGCCAACGTCACCGGCAAGCGGCTCAATCCGGGCCACCTGTTCTACGCCCCCGAGGCGGTGGCCGAGGCCTTCATCCGCCTCGTGCACCACCCCCGCGACGAGGTCGCGGTCGGCTGGCCGGCCCGCCTCGCGCAGGTCGGCTACGCGCTGGCCCCGTACCCGACCGAGCACCTGATGGGCTTCGGCTTCCGCCGTGCCCTCGACCGGGCGGATCCGGGTCCGCGCACGCTCGGCGCCCTGCGCGAGCCGGTGCCGCAGGGGACCTCCGCCGATGGCGGATTGCGCGCCGCCAAGGGTGTTCCCTCCGCGGGGACGCTGAGCGTCGGCCTTGCTGCCGCGGCGGCCTGCGTGGCCCTGCTGGTGGGGGTCGCGGCGATCCGGCGGCGAGACTGACGCTACGGCTCCACGGTCCCCCCGCGGCTGATTGGCGTTCGGGAAAACCGCTAACCCATGTTGCGGCATGGGCGTCCTCAGCGCGCCACAACCGGTCCACGGGTCCGACCGGCCCGCTCGCCGACGACCGGACCTGAATGCCCGACCCCGAAGGCTCATCCCTCCTCGATCCTGTCGCGGATCCCCGTGAGGATGTCGCCGACGCGTCCGCCGAGGATGCCCGGCACGGCCTGCCGGAGGCCGTGCGCGCCCATCTGGGGACGCTGCTCGGCCACGCCTACGACCGGATCGGCCCGGCGCCGGGGGCCACCTCGGACCGCTTTGCCGAGCTCCTGGCCCGCCTTGAGGCCGCCCTCGCCCAGGCCGAGGGCGAGCGGGAGGCGACGTTCCGCGCCGGGCTGCTGGAGGTGGTGCCGGCGCTGCACCGCTTCGCCGTCTCGCTGACCCGCGACCCGGCGGCCGCCGACGATCTTGTGCAGGATACGCTGCTGCGCGGCTGGCGCGGCCGGGGCAGCTTCACCCCCGGCACCAACCTGGAAGCGTGGCTGTTCACGATCCTGCGCAACGTCTTCTACAGCCAGCACCGGAAGCAGGGCCGGGAGATCGCCGATTCCGACGGCAACCATGCCGAGCGGCTGACCAGCATCCCGGAGCAGGGGGGCCACCTCGACCTGCAGGACGTCCGCGCCGCCCTCGATCGCCTCGCGCCGATGATGCGCGAGGCGCTGGTCCTCGTGGCGATCGAGAACCTGAGCTACGAGGAAGCCGCCGCCGTGATGAACTGCCGGATCGGCACCGTGAAGAGCCGGGTCTGGCGCGCCCGCGAGCAGCTCGCCCGGATGCTCGGCTACAGCGGGGCCGAAATCGGCAACGACGGCGTGATGCTGTCGGTGACCGGCACCACGGCCTGAGCGGCGTCCCGGAATCGGGATTCTGGCCGAGAGGCCGGCCCGGCGATCAACATCATCGTCGCCCGAACGCCGGAGATCACCGTTCGGGACGATGCTCGGGGGCAGCGCCGGACGATCCCATCGGGCAGGTTTTCAACGACGAATAGGCAAATTCATCGCTTATCCAGTGGTATTCGGCCAGGAATTTGACTTAGGTGATGGCGCTCGGGCATCGACCTGGGCGATATGAAGCGGGTTGGGCTGCTCCGTCGGCTCGGCTCGGCTCCCGTCGGTGCGACATCCCCCCGATCCACCGGCGGGAGCCCCCTTCAGCGCGAAGCGCCCCCCGCCCGGTCGGCGTCGAGCTGCTGCAGCAGCTCCGCCAGTCTCGGATCCAGAGCCTCGTCGATCACCGGATCGTACAGCGCCCGCAGTTGTTGGCCGAGCCGCGAACGCGTCTGCGCGTCGAGGGCCGGATGGCCCCCGATCGGGACCACATGCAGGGCAGCCGGGGTCCCGCCGGGGCCTGTCCGGTCTGCGGTCTTCGAGGCAGGTTCTGACGCAGCGCGCTGGTAATGGGACTGGGGCATGCACACTACATCGCCCCTTCCCGGGCGACGGCAACCGCTCGGAGCCACAGAGTTTTCCGGACCCCGGGCTTGGCCCCGAACGGAGGCCTCCGGCTTTCGGAACACTGCACCCGGGCGTCTCACGCATCGTCCTCGGGTGCGAACACCTCACCCTTCTCGGCCAAGGCGGCGTCGGCCGTGTCTTGAGCCAGGGGCTCGTCGACCGGTGGCGCGGGATCGGCACGGCCCACCGCCCGGGCCATGGCTTGGTCCCAGCCGGGCGACAGGGCCCGCCCCTGCCGGACGAGAATCTCTCCGGTGCGGCGGCAGACCCGGTCCCAATCCGCCGCGTCCATGCCGGCGAAGGCGCTCCCGACCCCGAGTTCAGTCCCGGCGTGGACCGCGGCCTCGGCCCAACCGGGTGGTGGCGACGGCGTATCGGTCATGGCTTTGCGACCTCCTCGTTGCGGATCCAGGGTGCGGGGAAGATAGGGCATCCGGAATCGAGCGCACCGTCCCGGTCCGGCCTCAGCGCAGCCCGCGGGCGGCGAGTTCCTCGGGCACCAGCGTGGCCGCCGCCTGGCGGGCCAGGACCGTGTCGAGGGTGACCGGACGATCATCGCAGGCATCGACACCGACATCGCAGGACCGGGTCGTGTCGGCCAGCCAGCCGTGGCTGTGACCGTAGAGGTGGCGCGTCTCCCGCCACAGGCCCGGCCAGGCCCGGTGGGCGTAATGCGACAGGAACAGCCGGTGCTCCCGGCCCTCGGCATCCGGGATCGACAGGCGGGCGCTGTCGACGGGCGGTTCGGCCCAGGGCAGGTCCAGCACGCGGTTCGAATCGTGGTTGCCGCGCACGAGGCGCTTCGTCCCGTTGAGCCGGGCGAAGACCGCAGCGCAATGGTCGCGGCTCGCATGGGCGGCGAAGTCGCCGAGGTGCCAGACGTCGTCTCCGGGGCCGACGACGGCGTTCCAGCGGGCAATCAGGGTCTCGTCGTGGGCCTCGATCGTGTCGAACCGGGCCCGTTGGTGCCGGAGGATGTGCGGATCACCGAAATGCGTGTCCGCGGTGAAGAAAATCGTCATGAGGCCCGCCGGGTCGACGCCCGATTCGATTGCTCCGTGAGCGAGAGCCGTTTATCGAACAGGCTCAAGATCATAGCTCCTTGCGATGGCGATCATCTCGAATATCCTGGTTTCAAAAGGTCTGCGACCTTTTGCGGGTGCAGGGCGGCGCCCTGCTGTCGGGCTCCGCCCGAGAGTCGGGCTCCGCCCGATGCGCCAAGGCTTCGCCCTGGCAACCCACCGGAGGGCGTAGCCCTTTGGAATCCCTCGATCCCGCCATCTACGCCCATCTCCTCACGGCGGCCGGCCCCTACCCGGCCCTGCGGGAGGCCCTGGAGCGGACCGGCCCGATCCGGATCGAGCGGGCGGCGCACGCTTGCGTGGCCGAGCGCCTGTTCGTCGAGGTGGTCAACCAGCAGCTCTCCACCCGGGCCGCCGGGGCGATCTGGGCGCGGATCGAGGCGGCGGCGGTGGCGGCCGCCTGCGATCCGCGCGGATTGTTCGCGGCCGGCGACCCGGATCGTCTGCGGGCCTGCGGCCTCTCGGGCAACAAGGTCCGGGCCCTGCAGGCGATCGTCGCCGCCGAGGCGGCGGGCCTGCTCGGTCCGGAGCTGGCCGGGCTGCCGCATCCGGAGCGCGCCGCGATCCTGTGCGGCATCCGCGGCGTCGGCCCCTGGACCGCCGACATGGTCGGCATCTTCCACTTCCACGATCCCGACATCTGGCCGGAGGGCGACGTGGCGGCTTTGGGCTGCCTGCGCCGGCTGACCGGCCAGACCGATACAAGCGCCGTGGCGGCGTCTTTCGCACCCTACCGCTCGATCCTGGCCCGCTACCTCTGGCGCATCAAGGATGCGAGTGGCATGGCGGAGGCGCCACCCGCCTGATGACGGGCCGCCGGCCTCAGCGTCCGACCTCCCGGCGCAGGGCCGCCACCATCGTCTCGACCGCCTGCTGCGCCGTCTCGCCGAGGTCGATGTCGGCCTCGCGGGCGGTGACGAGGCCGCGCGCTTCCAATTCCTTCACGCCTTGCGGATCGGCCTCGTGGCCGGCGCCGTCCTTGCGGATCACCGAGGTGACGCGCTCGCCGCTGACGAGCCGGTGGTAGGCCGCGAAGGCGAAGATCGAGAGTGCCTTGTCGGAGAGTCCGTTCACGTCGTCGGCCATGCTGTGCGCTCCTCGCATCGGGTTCGACGGACGAACGCTAGCCGGACCGCGCGGGGTCCGGCCTCCGACGGGGGTGCGACGACGGGTGCGGCAGCGGCGTCACGCATGCGTCGCGCCGGGACGACCATCCTGCTACTCTGTCAGGATCCATGACCGCAAAACCCGACCTGACCGCAGTGGAAACCAGCCCCAGCGCGCCCGCCGAGCCTGCACAGCCCGATTCCGCACACCCCGATCTGGATTACCGCCTGCGCCAGCAGATCATCCTGTCGGAGTTCGGCGTCGAGGCCCTGCGCGGCACCGATGTCGACCACCTGCTGCAGCGGGCCGCGGAATTGTGCGCGGAGGGCATGGGCGCCGAGTTCTGCAAGGCCCTGGAATATAAACCCGGTGCCGACACGCTGCTGGTGCGGGCGGGCGTCGGCTGGGGACCCGACGTGATCGGCAAGGCCCGGGTCGGCGCCGACCTCGCCTCGCCGGCGGGCTTCGCGCTGAAGACCGGCCGGCCGGTGATCTCGAACCATCTCGCGGACGAGACCCGGTTCCGCACGCCCCAGCTCATGGCCGAGCACGGCATCCGCCGGGCGATCAACGTGCTGATCGAGAACCGGGAGGGCGCCTTCGGGGTGCTGGAGGTGGACGACACCCGGGAGGGCATGTTCGAGGAGGCCGACATCGCCTTCATGCAGGGCTTCGCCAACCTGCTCGGCGGCGCGATCGAGCGCCAGCGCACCGAGAGCCTGCTGCGCGCGGCGCTCGCCCGCCAGGATCTGCTCGCCCGCGAGATGAGCCACCGGGTCAAGAACAGCCTCGCCATCGTGGCGAGCCTGCTCGCCCTCCAGGCCCGCGCCGCCGAGGCCGAGCCCGCCGTGCAGACCGCCCTGACGGATGCGCGCAGCCGCGTCGAGGCGATCGCGGGGGTCCACGACCAGCTCTGGCGGCAGGGCGATGCGGTTGCCGGCGATGGGGCTGGGGAGGGGGTTCCGGGGGAACTCGACCTCGCGCCGTTCCTCGAGAAGCTCGTGGCCAACCTCGCCGGCGGCCGGCCGGACCAGCGGCTCGCCTGCACGGCCGCGCCCTACCGGATCTCGGCCGACCGGGCGATCCCGATCGGGCTCTTGGTCAACGAACTCGTTACCAACGCGCTCAAATACGCCTACCCGCCCGAGACGCATCCCGAGGGCGGCGAGATCCGGGTCTGGGCGGAGCCCCGGCCCGGCAGCCTCGTGGTCGAGGTGGCGGATGACGGGGTCGGGCTGCCGCCGGATTTCGAGATCGGGCGCGCCTCGAAGAGCCTCGGCATGCGGGTCGTCGGCAGCCTGACCCGCCAGCTCGGCGGCCAGCTCACGACGCCGGAGACGCCGCGGGGCGCCTGCTTCCGGCTGGAGGTGCCGCTGACGCCCTGAGGTTCGGTGCCCTGAAGTCTGGCCGCGGGGCTGGACAAACACCCCGCACCGCCGCGATCTGGCGCGATGGCGCGACGCGACACGACAGGGGCAGAGACCGGGAGTGGGGAGGGGGCGGCCAAGACCCTCGCCCGGCGGCTCCACGCCTTCCGGAGCCTCGGCGACAATTGCGAGTTCGGGTTCGTGCAGCGCTACGGCGGGGTCGAGCCGTCCGGCCTGCTGCGCTTCTCCTACACGCCGCTGGAAGACCTGATCCGCGGCCTGCGCTGCGGCTTCGCGGATTTCGGCGTGCCGGGCGACCTGCGCCTGTCGGTGAGCGCGGGCGGCACCTATTACTGCCACAGCCGCGCGTACAACATCTGGGCCAATACCGGGCACCCGGCCGGCTCGATCGCCCCGGAGGTGCTGCTGGAGCGGGAATACGGCCGGCTCGCCCATCTCAAGCGCAAGTTCCTGGACGAGCTCGCCGACGGCTCGAAGATCCTGGTGCGGAAGGTCGGCCGCGACGAGCCGGAATCCGGCTTCGCGCGGCTCGCAGAGGCGGTCTGGGCGCACGGGCCTTCGACACTGCTGCGCGTCACCGAGGCTGGGCCGGCCTGGGCCGCGGAGGCCGTCCGGCGCGTCGGCGAACGGCTGATCGAGGGGCGGGTGCGCCGCTTCGCGCCGGTTGAGCAGGCCTGGGCGGTGGATCTGGAGCCCTGGCTGTACCTCGTGGATGGCGCCTACGCGCTGGTGCAGGACGCGGCGTCGACCCGGCTGGACGCCGACGCCTTCCCGGAGGCGCTGGCGCTGTCCGGCCGGCTGCGCCGACATGTCGGTCGGCACCGGGAGCCGGCGCTGAGCGCCTTCACGCGGGCGGTCGAACCGGGCGGCTTTCGCGGTGACGCGGTCTACGTGTTTTCGTGCTGGGTGTGGATCCCGGAGGATTTTGCCGGGACGCGCGTCTTCGCGACGGCCGGTTACACGCGTCTCGGCTGGCGCGATGCCGACCTGTCGCAACGCAATTGCTGGCAGCGCGTCTGGGCCGCGGGCCGGCTACGCCCCGACGCGGTGCGCGAGCCCGTTGGCCTCGGCATGATCGGGACCCGCCGGGACGGCTTCTGGTCGATCGGGGCGCGCTTTGCCGAGGGCCCGATCCCGGGCGACGCACCCGAGCCGGCCCTCCCGAGGCCGCCGGCCCGAATCCCGGGGTGGGACCTCCTCGCCCGGCTCCGGCCGCGGTTTCCTTGAACGCGGGCAAAATGCCGCTGCCGCCAGCTCGGCTACAGGCCCGGTCGCCGGAATGTGACGCCGGGCGACATCCGCGCAGCGCGCAGCTTGACGGAAAGCCCTTGATTTCCAGGGCTGCGGCCAGATTTCGCCGATGGTCTGAAAGTGGACAGACATCGACCGTCGCCGGTCGGCTCGCCCGCCGCGTCCTGCGGGGCTGTGGCAGAGGCCGCCCGCCTTCGGTCGCGCGAGACAGGGGATTCCCGATGGACGACATGCGGATCGACAAGACCAATACCGAGACGTTCGAGATGAAGGGCCAGTGCCCCTTCGGCGGCGATCGGATCGGCGGCGCCTTCGGCGGTCGGCCCGCCCTGGAGAACTGGTATCCCCATCGCCTGCGGGTCGAGCTGCTGCACCAGAACGGGCTGGCCGCCGATCCCCTCGGCCCGGATTTCGACTACGCCGCCGAGTTCGCCAAGATCGACCTCAACGCGCTCAAGAACGACATCAAGCAGTTCCTGACGTCGTCGGTCGCGTGGTGGCCGTCCGACTACGGCAATTACGGTCCGCAGATGATCCGCATGGCCTGGCACTCGGCCGGCACCTACCGGATCGCGGACGGGCGCGGCGGCGCCGGCACCGGCATGCAGCGCTTCGCGCCGATCTCCAGCTGGTGGGACAACGGCAACACCGACAAGTCGCGCCGCCTCCTGCAGCCGATCAAGCACAAGTATGGCAACGCCCTGTCGTGGGCGGACCTCATGGTGCTCACCGGCAATTGCGCCCTGGAGATCATGGGCCTGCCGACCTACGGCTTCGCGGCCGGCCGGCTCGACGCCTGGGAGGCCGACAACGCCACCTACTGGGGTCCCGAGGTGGTCGACATGGGCAGCGTGTCGAGCTTCGACGACATGGTGAACCGCGACAAGCGCTGGCGCGGCCAGAACGGCGATCCCGACTACGACCTGGAGAACCCGCTCGCCGCCTCCCACCAGGCGCTGATCTACGTGAACCCCGAAGGCCCCTACGCCAGCGGCGACCCGATGGCGTCTGCCCGCGACATCCGCATCACCTTCACCCGCATGGCGATGAACAACGAGGAGACAGTGGCGCTGATCGCGGGCGGCCACGCCTTCGGCAAGAGCCACGGCATGACCCCCGCCAAGGAGATCGGCCCGCCCCCCGAGATGGCGCCCATGGAGGCGATGGGGTTGGGCTGGCACAACCCGCGGGGGGCGGGCTCTGGCAAGGACACGATGACCAACGGCATCGAGGGCAGCTGGACCCCCGATCCGACCCAGTGGGACAATTCCTACCTGGAGAATCTCTTCAGGTTCGAGTGGGAGCAGACCAAGAGCCCGGCCGGCGCCCTGCAATGGACGCCGAAGGATCCGAATGCGCCGAAAACCCCCGACGCGCATGTCGCCGGCCAGATGCACCCGCTGATGATGATGACCTCCGACATCGCCCTCAAGGTCGATCCGGAATACCGCAAGGTCTGCGAGAAGTTCTTAGGGGATTTCGACGCCTTCACGCAGGCCTTCTCGAAGGCGTGGTACAAGCTCACCCACCGCGACATGGGGCCGAAGCACCGCTACCTCGGCCCGGAGGTGACGATCGAGGACGGGCTCCTGTGGCAGGACCCGCTGCCCGACGCCGCCTACGCGCCGGTCGGCGAGCCCGAGATCGCCGCGCTGAAGCAGGCGATCCTGGACAAGGGCCTTTCGGTCTCGGACCTCGCCTTCACGGCCTTCTCGGCGGCCGCGACCTACCGCGACAGCGACAAGCGCGGCGGCGCCAATGGCGGGCGGCTGGCGCTTGCCCCCCAGAAGGACTGGGCGGTCAACCGCCGGGCCACCCCGGTGGTCGAGGCCCTGCGCGGCGTGATGGAGGCGTTCAACGATCGCCGCAGCGACGGCAAGCGGGTCTCGCTCGCCGACCTGATCGTGCTCGGCGGCTGCGTCGCTGTGGAGAAGGCGGCCTCGGAGGCCGGCGCCGTAATCCCGGTGCCGTTCACCCCGGGCCGGGTCGACACCACGCAGGAACTCACCGACATCGAGATGTTCACGTGGCTGAAGCCCGTGGCGGACGGGTTCCGCAACTACGTCGATGACGGGTTCGGGCAGATGGCCCGCAATGTCTCGCCGGAGGAACTCTTCCTCGACAAGGCCAACCTGATGACCCTGACGGCTCCGGAATGGGCGGTCCTGACCGCCGGCCTGCGGGCGCTGAACGCCAACCACGACGGCGGACGCCACGGCGTCTTCACCGACCGGGTCGGCGTGCTGAGCACGGATTTCTTCAAGGCGGTGACCGACACCGACCTCGTCTGGGAGAAGGCCGACGCGGACGGCATGACCTTCACGCTCAAGGACCGGGCGACGGGGCAGCCGAAGTATCAGGCCACGCGCAGCGACCTCGTGTTCGGGTCGAACGCGCAGCTGCGCAACATCGCCGACGCCTATGCGGGAAGCGACGGAGAGGCGCGGTTCGTCAAGGACTTCGTCCGGGTCTGGGACAAGGTCATGATGCTCGACCGCTACGACGTGAAGGGCCACAAGCGCTACGCGCCCATGGCGGCCTGAGACGGCACCCGCTTGGAGCAGGGCGCAAACGGCTCCGCTTCTCCCCCTCCCCCCTCTGCGGGGGAGGGTGGGCCGGCCGTCAGGCCGGGTCGGGAGAGGGGAACCCAGCTTCAGAAAGAGGCAGAGCAGATGTGAGGGCTACAGCCTTCATCCTGCACCGTCGCTCCCCCCTTGCGGGACTTCGTCCCGACCCGACCCGCTTCGCGGGCCACCCTCCCCCGCAAAGGGGGGAGGGAGGTCGGTGACCCCGCTCAGGCCGCCCGCCGATGGCTCCCGGCGGCGGAGGCCTGGGCCACCGGCATGTCGGCCTCCGCGATCGGCCGGAAGCGTCCCTCCGCGCCGTCATAGGCTAGCAGGGCGCCGGTCTCGATCTCGAAGAACCAGCCGTGCAGGCGCAGCGTCCCCTTGGCGAGGGCGGCCGCGACGCTCGGATGCGTGCGCAGGTTGGCGAGCTGCACCACCACATTCTCCAGCGCCAGGGCGTGGTGGCGGGCCGTCTCGTCCATGTCCTCCGGATAGGCCTCGCAGACGATCCGCTCGGCGGCCTCGGCGTGGCGCAGCCAGGCTGCGACGGCGGGCATCCGCGCCAGCGCGTCCCGGTGCATCAGCCCGTGCATCGCGCCGCAATCGGAATGGCCGCAGACCACGATGTCGCGCACCTTGAGCGCCACCACGGCATACTCGATCGCCGAGGAGACGCCGCCGACCACGTCGGAGGCCGGGGGCACGATGTTGCCCGCGTTGCGGCAGACGAACAGCTCGCCCGGCCCCGCCTGGGTGATGTGCTCCGGCGAGACCCGGGAATCCGCGCAGCCGATGATCAGGGCGCTGGGGTGCTGACCGTCGCGCACGAGCTGCTGGTACATCGCGCGCTGGCCGGGGAAGACGGTGCCCTGGAAGGCGGCGATGCCCTGGATGAGGTTGTTCATGAACGGATCCCTGACACGGGGCGGAAGCGGGGAAGGAAGCGGGGAGGGCCGGCCGGGCCGGAGCCCGGCGGCGAACTGGTCTCAGCGCGCGGGCCGGCGGCGCCCGGCGGTCCCGGACGCCCAGTGGGGCTCGACCGGGCGGCGGACCAGGGCGGCTCCGGCCCGCTCGTGAAGCATCGGCGCCCCGAGGATCTGGCCGGTGCCCAGGCGCTGCGAATGGAGCGAGCGCGGGTCGTGGTGGGGATCGCTGACGTAGGAACTCATATGGCCGCCGCCGGCGACCTGGCGGCTCCCGCCGCCGCCCTCACCGGCCTGGGCGGCCAGGGGCATAACGACGGCGCTGGCCAGGACGGCGAGGCCGAGGGCTGGGCGGAGGATCGAGAGGGGGCGTGCGTGCATCGTCGTGTCTCCTCGTCTGGTCTGGCTCTGCGGACAACAGGGCGTCTCCGCTGATGTCGTGAACATAGCCATGATCAGACGAGTTCGATGTGCGTCTCGACACAGTAGAACGAGGAAAAATTTAATCCTTGGCTCTGGTTTTACTGCGTGCGTCCGCGCACGTTGAAATACATCCGCACGAGGCCGTGGGATTGCGGCGCACAATTGGATTGAATCGTGGGGCTGCGCGTAGAGGCAAAGCCTTCCGGACAGCAGACGCTTCGTGCCACGTTATGGAGGGGGCCAAGTAACCTCCGCTTCGCCCCGCTCCGCGCGGAAGCAGGTCCGTGGAACCCCCCTGCCCGAACGTGCTCCCACGTCGGGGCGCCGGTCTCAGGCCCCCCCGGCCCGGAGGCGCCGCGGCATCGGCCCGGTCTCCGCGTGCCCATCGGGGAGGGGGTTCGCCGCCACGTAGACGATCCCCTCCGCCGCGTAGGTCAGGCTCGCGGTATTCCGTCCCGCGAAACCCCGCTCCAGGAGGCGCGTGCCGAACCCCGTCCGCGACGGGGGCGCGACCGGAGGACCGCCGCGCTCGCGCCAAGTCAGGCGCAGGGTCCGCCCGCCCGGGCCCGATTCCAGCGTCCAGGCCAGCGCCGCACGGCCGCCCGGGACCGAGAGGGCGCCGTGCTTGACCGCGTTGGTGCACAATTCGTGCAGGATCATCGTGAGCGCGAGCGCGCCCTCGGGCGGCAGTCGCAGGTCCGGCCCGTCCAGGGTGATGCGCGGCGCCCGGCCGGGGCCGGGCTCGCCCAGGAAGGGGCGCACCGCCTGGTCGGCCATCCCGCGCAGGTCCGCGCTCGCCCAGCACTCCCGGGTCAGGATGTCGTGGGCGCGCGACAAAGCGAGCAGGCGGGCCTCGAAGGCGTCGCGCCCGGCCACGGCGCCGCCGCTGAGGTTCTTCAGGCTCTGCGTCGCCATCGATTGCACAGTGGCCAGGGTGTTTTTCACCCTGTGGTTGAGTTCATCGATCAGCAGCCGGTGGGCTTCCCCGCGGCGGGCGAGCTCGTCCGCCGCCATGCCGAGGGCATCGGCGATCAGCGCGCCCTCGCGCACGAGGGAGCGGGGCAGGGGTGGCAGCGGCCGGTCGTTCCCCAGGGCCCCCGCGGCGAGGGCCAGCTCCCGCAGGGGCCGGGCGATCAGGCCGGCGAGCAGCCACGCGAGCAGCGCCGCCGCGAGGGCCACCGCGCTGCCCGCCATCAGGATGCGCCGGCGCAGGGCGGTGGCGGGCGCCAGGGCCCGGTCGGCGGTCTGGCGCACCACGACCTGCCAGCCGAGCCCGGGATAACCCCCGGATCCAGCTGTGACGGCGCGGGCGCTGAGATAGGACGCGGCCGAATCGGGCCATAGGCCGACCCGGCTCGCGCCCTGCGGATCGAGGGGCCGCCCGCCGGTCAGCGCGTCCGGGGGTAGGGGGGAACCCTGCAGGGCGGGGGGCCCGAGCAGCACGCTGCCGTCGCGCGCCAGAATCAGGATCTCGGCCCCGGCGCGGTGGCCCCGGAACGACCCTTCGAGCAGGCGCGCCATATCGCGCGCCCAGGTCCAATCGAGATGGGCGGCGAGCACCGCGACGAGGTGCCCATCCGCGGCGCGCACCGGGGCCGCGAGGTCGAGGAGGCGCAGGGGTTCCCGCGCGGTCGGGCTCTGCAGGAGCTTGGCCGGATGGACATCCCCCACGAACGGCTTTTCGCGGCCGGCACGGAAGTAGTCGCGGCCAGAGACGTCCGCCCCCTCCAGGGCACCGGTGCTGGTCACCGCGACGTAGCCTGCGGGATCGATCAGGCCGATGATCGAGTAGGCCGGATAAGTCGCCTGCATCCGCTCCATCAGGGCGCGCTTGGCGGCCGTCCCTACACCGGGATCGCGCAGGCTGTCGGAGGCGGCGGCGATCTGGATGTCGCGCCAGCGCTCGAACATGCCGAGGTCGAGGCTGCGGGCCATCTGGCCGGCGATCTCGGCGAGCTGGCCGCCGACTTCCGCCTCGAGCCGGGCGGTCGCGTCGTGGCTCACCAGGGCGGCCAGCGCCAGGGTGGCGAGGAGACCGAGGGTGCCGAAGCCCAGCGCCAGCACCACGCGCAGCCGCGGCACCGGCCATCCGCGGCGCGGGCCGGCGCGGGCGGAGGTTTCGCCCGGCCCGACCGAGGGCTCGAAGGGGGGAGGGGGGGAGGCCGCCGGAGGCATCGCGGCGGCAGGGGCGTCCGATCGCGCGCGAGCCCGCATCCGATCCCTCTTCGGATCCGGCCTGCCCCGCCGCCGGAGATCGCGCCCGCCGAGCCTGTTCGGCGTCTTGTTGTTCCGATGCCCGTCTCACCACGGCCCAGGGCGCTCAGCAAGACGGGATCGACATCCCGCGATCCAGAATCTCTATCACCAGTTGCAAATATGACTCGACGGTCCCGGGGCCGTCAGAGCCGCCATCGGGGCTGCCATCAGCCCCCCAGCAGGGCATGGGCCGCCCGCACCAGGATCCCGTCCGGCCGGCGCAGGGCGTCGAGCACGGAAAAATGCTCGGCGCCAGGCACCGGCAGCAGGGGGCCAGGGGCATGGGCCGCCGCCCGCAGGGCGTGCAGGTTGCGGGCGTCGTGGATCAGGGCAGGCAGTTCACGCGTACCGTAGGCGAGGCACAGGGGCTTGGCGCAGACCGGCAGGCGCAGGGGCGAGAGCGTCTCGATCTCGACGCCGGTCAGGGCGAGCTTGGCGTCGAGATACGTCTGCCGGATCGGCGCGAGGTCGTAGACGCCCGAGATGGCGAGCCCCGCCGCCACGGCCGGATGGCCGAGTTGCAGCGCGGCGAGCAACCCGCCCGCCGACCAGCCCGACAGCACCAGCGGGCCGCGGATCCCATGCCCAGGTCCCTGCGCGGCCAGCCAGTCGAGGGCCGTGCCGATCTCGCCCGCGATCCGGGTGAGGCTCGCCTCCGGGGCGAGGGTATAGCCGACCATCGCCACCGACCAGCCGGCCGCGTTCGGTCCTTGCGCGAAGCAGGCGAACAGCTCCCGGGCCCCCCGCTGCCAGTAGCCCCCGTGGAGGAAGACGAGGCAGGGCGCCCCGCCGTCCCGGGCCGGATAGAGATCGATCGCGTTGCGGGCGCCCGGGCCGTAGGGCCGGTCGAGGCCCGCCGGATGCGCGGCCCGGTAGGCCGCCGAGGCGGCGTCCCGGGCGGCGACCTGCTGCGCGCTGTCGGCCACCGCGCGGGTGTTGTCGTAGCAGGCATCCCGGGCGTCGGGATCGAGGGACGCCCAGTGGCGGCGCGGATCCGCGGGGCTCGGATCGTCAAGGCGGAACGCTTGAACCATTGTGGGTTGTCTCCGGCACCTCCCGGCTCGCACACCATGGCAGGGTGCGTGAGCCGGGTCGAGGCGGATCAGAAGCCGGGAGGTGCCCCGGGGATCGTGCCGCCGTAACCCCAGCCGGTGAAGGGCGGGGCCGCCACCCGCTCCCGCGTGGCTGGGGCGAAGATCCGGGCGAGCGGCCGGGTCTCCTGCCAGACCCGCCAGTCGCCCCGCTGCCGGTCGCGGGCGGCCATCCGGGCGATCGTGTGATCGGTGTCCATCGCGTGGCTCAACGCGCGCCGATGGGGGCGGGCCTCGGCCGTAGCCGGCAGCAGGACGAACAAGACCAGGGAAGCGGCAATCGCGCGTGGCAGGCGGCGCATGGATCGGGCTCGGCGGGGGAGGGACCTTCCGGAAGCTATGCCGCGGAGGCACCTTCGGTTCCGGGATCCCCGGCGGCCTGAAAATTCCGTACACAGCTGTCTTTCCCGGAACGAATCGCGCGGTCCATGCCAGAATCCGATCCGTACGCCGCCTCGTCCCCCGCCGACGCGCCCGATCCCGCGGCTTTGCTGGCGACCCTCGTCGGGTTCGACACGGTGAGCGACCGCTCGAACCTGCCGCTGATCGACTGGGTGGAAGCGTATTGCCTCAGTCACGGCGCGGCGGTCGAGCGGGTGCCGGACGAGACCGGCCGGAAGGCGGCGCTGCTGGTCAGCCTCGGCCCGTTCGAGACCCGCCCCGGTTACGTGCTGTCCGGCCACAGCGACGTGGTGCCAGTCGAGGGCCAACCCTGGTCGTCGGACCCGTTCACCCTGCGGGAGGAGGGGGGCCGGCTCTACGGGCGGGGCACCTCCGACATGAAGGGGTTTTTGGCGGTCTGCCTCGCGCTCCTGCCCGAGATGGTCGCGGCGGATCTCGCCATCCCGCTCCACCTCGCGATCTCGTACGACGAGGAGGTCGGCTGCCTCGGGGTGCGTCCGCTGATCGCCCGGATGCTGGAGCGTATCCCGCGGCCGCTCGGCTGCTTCGTGGGCGAGCCGACGGGCATGGAGGTGGTGGTCGGCCACAAGGGCAAGTCCGCCGCCCGCCTCACCTTCCGGGGCCGGGCCAGCCATTCGGCGCTCGCGCCCCAGGGGGTCAACGCGGTGGAATACGCCGCCCGGTTCATCGAGCATGTCCGGCTGTCCGCCGAGGCGCTGGCCCGGGACGGCGCCCGCGACGCGCTCTACGACGTCCCCCACACCACCGGCCTGTCGAGCGTGGTCCAGGGCGGGTCGGCGCTCAACATCGTGCCCGATACCTGCAGCGTCAGCTTCGAATACCGGGCGATCGGCGCCGACGATGCCGGGGCGCTGGCGGCTTCGGCGATCGCCTACGCCACCGACACGCTGGCGCCGCTGATGCGGGCGGTGGACCCGGCCTGCGGCGTCGCGGTCGAGCCGCTGATCGACTATCCGGGCCTCGACACCGACCCGGAGGCGCCGGTCGTGACCCTGGCCAAGCGGCTCGCCGGCCGCAACGGCCACGCCAAGGTCTCGTACGGCACGGAGGGTGGGCTGTTCGAGCGGCTCGGCGGCGTGCCCGCCGTGGTGATCGGCCCCGGCTCCATCGCCCGTGCCCACCGGGCCGACGAGTACGTGACCCGGGCCGAACTCGACGCCTGTGCTGGCTTCATACGCCGCCTGATCGCGACGTGCCGGGACTGATGTCAGGGTTTCCAAAGGACGAGTCCTTTAGCGGGTGCAGGGCAGAGCCCTGCGGTACGGCTCATCCACCCCCTGCGAGGGGGTGGATGAGCCGTTCGTCGGGGTTTCACCCCGACACCCCACCAAAGGGCTGAAGCCCTTTGGGATCCCATGACGTTCGCCGATGCGCCGCCCTATCTCGCGGGGACCCTTACGAACCTCGGATCCCGCGATGGATGATGCCCGACACGGCCGCTACGCCTACAGCGCCCTGCCCGACCGCCCGGTCTACGACTGGCCCGGCGGGCGGCGGCTCGCCGTCTATGTCGGGCTCAACCTCGAAACCTTCGATTTCGGCACGGGGCTCGGCGCCGAGCTGGCCCCGGGCGGGCCGCAACCCGACGTGCTGAACTACGGCTGGCGGGACTGGGGCAACCGGGTCGGGGCATGGCGGCTGCGCGACACCCTCAACGCCCTTGGGCTGCCGGCGAGCGTCCTGGTGAACAGCCGGCTCTATCGGGACTGCCCCGGCCTGATCGAGGCCTTCCGGGCGCGGGGCGACGAGATCGTCGGCCACGGCCGCACCAATGCCGAGCGGCAGGGCACGCTACCGGAGGCGGAGGAGCGCGCCCTGATCGCCGAGGCGACCGCGATCCTGACCCGGGAGGAGGGGCGGGCGCCCGCGGGCTGGCTCGGCCCGTGGATCTCCCAATCCCGGGTCACGCCCGACCTGCTGGCCGAGGCCGGCTACCGCTACCTGCTCGACTGGTGCCACGACGACCAGCCCACCTGGATGGCGACACGCGGCGGCGGGAAGATCCTCGCCGTCCCCTACCCCCAGGAGCTGAACGACATCCCCGCGATCGTCGCCCGCAAGGAGACGGGCCGCCAGTTCGCCGACGCGATTGTCGACGCCTTCGACGAGATGTTGGAGCAATCCGTGGCGGCGCCCCTGGTGATGGGGATCGCGCTCCATCCCTACATCGTCGGGCAGCCCCACCGGCTGCGGCCGTTGCGGGCGGCGCTCGCCCACATCGCGGCCCATCGGAACCGCATCTGGCTCACCACGGCAGGCGCGATCGCCGAACAGATCTACGCTGAGGCATCGAGGGATCCCAAAGGGCTGTAGCCCTTTGGCGGGGTGTCGGGGCAGAGCCCCAACGCTCGGGTCTCACTCAATCAATCCGGAATCGCGAAGCCGATCGACAGGCACAGGGCCGCCACGGCGGTCAGGGCCACGGCCGCCTGCCGGACCTGATACCAGCGTGCATGGCGCGCGCGCTCCTCACAGCTCGCGCCGAGCTGCAATTCATCGTCGAAGCCCCTCACGAAGGCCTCGAAGCTCGGGAAGGCCCGCCGCGCGAGCCACAGCCACACGCCGACGGCGACCAGGCTGCAGGCCCAGCCCCCGTAGGTAAACGCATCGTCCAGCATCCGGCGCTGCCTCGTGGCTACGCCCCCTCGCCGCGCATTCTACGGCGGGTTGCCGTCACCGCCTAGAAGAAACAACACCACACCGCGCCAAGACCGCGTTTCCGGATGTATCCGGCCCGCTCAAGACTTGACCCGACCCAGGGCGTAGAGGGTGATGGCGGCGGCGTTCGAGACGTTGAGGCTGCGGATCGCCCCCGAGAACGGGATCCGGGCCAGCACGTCGCAGCAGTTCCGGGTCCGCTCGCGCAGGCCCTTGCCCTCGGCGCCCAGCACGATCACCAGCGGTCGGGCGATCGTCAGGGCATCCAGGCTCTCCGGCGCGTCAGAATCGAGCCCGACCCGGGTGAAGCCCCGTTCCCCCAAGGCGATCAGCGCCTCAGCGAGGTTGCGCACGGTCACGAACGGCACGTGCTCCAGCCCGCCGGAGGCGGATTTCGCCAGGACCCCGGTGGCGCCCGGCGCGTGGCGGGCCGTGGTAACGATTCCCGCCACCCCGAAGGCCGCGGCGGTGCGCACGATCGCCCCGACATTGTGCGGGTCGGTGATCTGATCGAGCGCCAGGAGCAGGGCGTCGGCCGGCAGGTCGTCGAGCCCGGGGGCGGGGAGGGGCTCGGCTTCGAGGTACAGGCCCTGGTGGACGGCGTCCGGGCCGAGCAGCCGGCCGATCTCGCTCGGACGGACCAGCTCAGGGGTAATCCGCAAAGCGCCGCCGAACTCCGCCTCCAGGCGCGCGGCGGCGTTCTCGGTGGCGAGCAGCCGGTGCAGGCCGCGGGCTTCGTTCCCCAGCGCTTGTACCACCGGGTGCCAGCCGTAGAGCACGGTCGCTCCGTCGGCGGCAGCCTCCCGCCGGGGGCCGGTCGGCGGAGGGCGATAACCGGGCCGCGGACCAGGTCGCCATGAACCCGGCGGCCGTCCACCCGGTGGTCGGCCCTTGGCCGGGCGGTCGTCGTCGCGGCGATCCGTCATGAGGGGAGGACGGGTGAGCGGAACATCGGCATGACCTTTCTGGGCGCCCTCATCGGGGATCCCGAGAAACCGGTCGTGGTCGTCCACGTCAAGCCGGCCTCCAGCACATGGTGCCAGGGCTTCTCTAAGGGCCAGATCACTTCGGAATGTGGACAAGATCGGCATATTCCCTTTGATCCCTGTGTAAATTCCTCTTCTCGACGGTTCGTTCGCTTAAACGAACGTACCCCAACCCAGTAGGAATATTATCTGGAAGAGTCTTTCAGAGAGTCATTTCAGCAGACTATATGGGGAGGGTAATTCATCTGCGCTGTCAGTGCCTTGACGGCACTTCACGTATCCGACTCTGCGCGGAGGCGCATCGAACTCTGCGCTTGGCCGTATCGGAGTCTGCGCCGGAGCAGTGGGTCGCCGTATCGGAGTCTGCGTATCGGCGTATCGGATTCGGCGCGAAATCCCGCCGGGCGCGGTGGATAACGGGGACGGAATGTCCGAGCCGGGGCGTATCGAACTCTGCGCGGGCCGAACCCACCGGCGCGTGCCGTATGCGACTCTGCGCAACCCCACGCTCCACCTTGCGGGCAACCCCATGGGGAAGCGTGGATTACCGGGACAAGCCGGATCGGACCCGGGCCCCGGCGGCCGAATCGTGGCATGGCAGGATCGGGCCGCCATCCCGCCCACAGGGGAGGGGGCGACCGAGCGACTCGGGCCGAGGGGCGATGACCATCGAGGAGAAGATCGCGGCGATCCACGATCCGGACCTGCGGGCCGAGGTCGAGGCGGCGCGGGGCGGCTTCCTGTTCGCGCAGATCGTCGAGCACGTCCTGCATCGCCAGCGCGAGCGCGACGCGCAGGCCGCCCTGCTCGGCGAGGAAGAGCGCCGTCGGTCGAGCCTCTCCCGCGACCAGCGCCGCCGCGACGCCGTGCGGCTCGTGATCGAGAGCGAGCCGGCCCTGCCGTCGAGCCTGCAGCACATCCACTCGGTGCTGGCGCTCTGCGGCCTGCCCTATCGCGATCCCGGGCCGGTGCGCGAATTCTCCCGCACCTACGGGCGCAACTCGCTCAACCTGATCGCCGGGCGCATCAAGGATCCGGAGACCGGCGCCTTCGAGCCCCAGGGCCTGCCCTACGGGCCGAAGGCCCGGCTGGTGCTGCTGCACCTCTGCACCGAGGCCGTGCGCCAGCGCAGCCCCACCGTGAAGGTCGCCGAGACCCTCTCGGGCTTCATGCGCGAGATGGGCTTCGCGGTGACCGGCGGCGAGCGCGGCACCATCCGCCAGTTCAAGGAACAGCTGAACCGGCTGGCCGCCTGCTCGATGCAGATCGGCCTGTGGGACGGGCGCGACAGCGCCACCACCCTGAACGTTCCGCCCTTCCGCAGCCTGGAATTGTGGCGTCCCCGGGCCGGGGAGGGGGACGACGAGGCCGGGCGGACGGTGCGCTTCGATCCGGAATTCTACGAGACCCTCATCCAGCACGCCCTTCCGGTTGACGTGCGGGCGGCCCGGGCCTTCTCGGGCTCCGCGCGCAAGCTCGACCTGCTGTTCTGGACCGGCTACCGGCTGCGCGCCCTGCAGCGGCCCCTGCGCCTGACCTGGGGCAACCTCCACGCGCAGTTCGGAGCTGAGAACGCCTCGATCCGAAGCTTCCGTCAGGCGTTCAAGGCGGATCTGGCCCATCTGCGCGAGGTGTTTCCGCGTCTGCCGCTCGTGCTCGACGAGGGCGGCCTGACCCTGCACCCGGCCGATCCGAGCGCCCTGCTGGTGCCGCCCCGGCCGGCCGCGAAGGGAATACGAGCCCGGCGCAAGGGAACATGACGCCCGTACGGGTTTAAGGAACGGAATAAGATAGGGAACGACCGAACTCCATTCCCATTTGGAACGGGGCCTGCTATATTCCCTTTGTAGTCAGGGAATGAGCGATGGCCTTGTCGGATGCTGAGATCGAGCTGCGGCTCGCCGCCTTGCGCCGCCAGCGCGAGGCGCTCGACCGGGAGATCGCGGATCTCGTCCTCTATCAGGAGCTCGGCCGCCGCCTGGCGGCAGGGGCAGGGACCGCGGTGCAGGATCGGGAAACCGGATCGGACGCCGACCACATCCGCGCCCCGATCCTCAATCCGGTCCCCAACCCGATCCGCGAGGGCGACGCGGCCCTGCAGTCGCAGCCGGCCCCGCCCCGGTCCATTCCGGGGACGGACACGGTTCGCGCCTTCGAGGGCGGGAACGCGTCGGCCGGGTCCGCCGGGGCGGGGCGTTCCGGGATCCGCGCGGCACCGCCGTCGATCCCGCCGGCCATCGCCTTCACGGAGGATGCGGCTGGGGCCCGGCGCTACGGCCGGGCTCTCGTGCAGGCGGCCTGTGCGGCCCTCGCGCAGGCGGGCCGGCCGCTGCACGCGGCCGAGATCCTGGAGGTTCTCTCGGACCAGGGCTTCACCCTGCCCGGCCGGGACCCGGTGGCGGCCCTGAACACCCGTCTGTGGAAGCGATCGGGCCCGGATGGACCCCTGCGCCGCGTCGGTGAGGCGACCTATGCGCTCGCGGCGGATTCACCGCCGGTCTGACCGGCGGGGGCCGGTCACGAACGCGTGACGGCCGGGTGGCTCCGGGGGCGCGTCCCTCATATTGGGGTCGTGCGACGCGCAAAAACCTGCTCGTACGACTCTCGTGCTCCGGGGCGTCGGTCGCGTTCGCCACCGACGTCCCGGACCGCCTGAGAGCCACGCGCCGGGCGGGGTCTTCGAACCGGGGAGGGGGCCATGGAGCGGATCGACCGGAATCGGGTTCCCGGAGCCACGCGATGACGGCGGCGCTCGCGAGCCCGGCCGCGCAGGTCTGTGCCTTCGTGCTCGGTTGCGCGGTGATCCATGCCGCCCGGGCGTACGCGGACCTGCTCACGCGCCTGCTGATCGCCGCCTTCATCGGGGTGAGCGTGCTGGTGCTGCTCGCTGCCGCCCTCACCTACGCCCCGGGTGCCGACGCGACCTTCGACGAGGTTTCGGTCTACGCGGACTCGTGAGCCCTTGCCCGGGCCGAACCGGTGTCCCCGTCGGCGGACGGCGCTCCAGGCTTCCGATGGTGCCTCATCGATTTCCGAGTGCCCGCGCCCGTTTCTCGGGATGAGCCTCTAATTGATCAGGCAGAAGCCGGCACCGGTCCCGACCCGGCGCTCCTGGCCGCACCAGGGCCTGGAGGATCCGGGGGCGACCTTGAGATCGGCCACGGCCCGGTTGGCGCCCGAAGGCGTCTCCCGCGTCCCGGACAGATCGCCGGCAGGGCGGCCGGTCGCGCTGGCCGGCTCGGACGTCCCGGTGCCCTGCTGGGTCAGGTCGGGTGGGCTCAGCGTCGCGAGCCCGGGCATGTCCTGCGCGGCGGCACCGCCACACAGGATCAGGCAAGCGGCCGAAGCCGAGAGGAACTTGAGCATTGACGAAGCTCCTGTCGAACGATCCCCCGGGCCGGACCACGTGACGAGACCGGCTGGCGGCCGAATCTACGAAGCCACAGGTTAAAACTGCGCGAAGATTTAGGATTAATGGATGTTCACGACTTTGTAGAGCGGACGAATTGAAATCGATTGGCCCGGCCGGGGATTTGAAGACTGATCATCACCCTCAAGCCTGGGCACAGACTACCGGGCGCGGCGACGATCATAGGAAGCCTCGGTCCTTCAGGCCCGGGACGGTCCTGCCGGCGACCCCGAGCGCGTTGCCGCATCCGGCAAGCGCCCAGGGTCCCGAAATCCGGCCCGCGGCCCGGGGCGGTCGCAGCCCGCGCCGCTGCCACGTGAGACGCGGGGAGGGGACCCGAACGGCCCTCACCCGCCGGCGCCCTGTCCCCACCGAACGCTTCGTTGTCCCGTCCGCAACGGCGTCCGCATGTCCGTCAGGCCACCCATCGGGCGTTCGCATAAGATATATTATGGAACTAAACCGAGGCCCCCGGGGGGTGAGGGGACTTGGTATGCCAGCTCGGCACGTTTCGGTAGCGGCGTAGCACGTGTCTTGGACGGTTCTGGGGCCGGTTTGCGGATGATCGACCCGAATGTCTTCCGGGCAGCGCGGCGGACGGATCGATGCGGCTTCGTCCAGGCCTGCCGACCTCCGGCCGGCCGCCGTCATGCCGAGGCGCAGCGCGGGTCCGGGTGAGGGCGGTCTCGGCCCCCTCCCCGCGCCGGTGTCACGCCGCGTGTCCGGACCGCCGACGGGTGTCGCCCAGGATGCGTCCGTCCTCCGCCCGGCACTCGATCTGATCGGCCAGCCGGCCGGGCCGGATCCTGATCGCCGCCGGTCGCGTCAGGTGATCGGAGCGGTCCAGGAACCCCGCAGTGGTCATCGGTGCATCCCGGCCGCCGCCGAGCCCGCGCCACCACTGCACCGCCTTCTCGCGCTCGTAGCCGCTCCGCTCGGGACGCAGGCGCACGTGCCAGGCGGCCTCCGTGGCACCGTCGCGCCAGCCGAGCACGAGATCGAGCCCATCCGGCGCGGTCTCCAGCCGCAGGGCCGTCACCGGAATCCAGGGGGTATCGTGCCACCCGTCATGCGGCTCGGGGGCAGGGCCGGATGGTCCGCTTCGGTGCGGACCTGGATCGGCCGAGAGGATCGGCCACTCGTCGTCAGCGACGGCCGCGTGCGGGGCCTCCCCCTCCGTGTCCGTCTCCGGCTCGGTCCAGCAGGGCTCGCAGGTCGAGGCGTTGAGGGGGATCAGGGCGCCGCAGCCGGGGCAGGGCTTGGCGCGCAGGCCCCCTGCCCCGCCGAGGAGCTGGCTCTGGATCTCCCCGGCGCTCCGGGCGGTCACCGCGTCCACCGGCCCGTGCATCCGCACCAGCCCGGCGTAATCGAGGATCAGCGCATCACGCTTGCCCGGCGCGCAACGCAGGGCCCGGCCGACCTGCTGGACGTAGAGGCCGGTGCTGCGGGTCGGGCGCAGCAGTGCCACGAGATCGACCTCGGGGACGTTGAAGCCGGTGCCCAGCACGCCGACCGAGGTGAGGCAGCGGATCCGTCCGGCCCGGAAGGCGGCGACGATCCGGTCGCGCTCCCGGCGGGGCGTCTCGCCCGAGACGGTCTCGCAGGCATAGCCCTCCGCCCGCACCGCGTCCCGCACGGCCTCGGCATGGGCGAGCCCGGCGCAGAAGGCGAGCCACGCCCGGCGCCCGCGCCCGTACGCCGCGAGTTCCGCGACCGCGGCCCGGGTGATCGCGTCGTGGTTGACCGCCGCCTCCAGCTCCCCCGGGATGTAGTCGCCCGCGCGCCGGCCGACGCCCGAGACGTCGAGCTGGGTCAGCGTCGCCTTGGAGACGAGGGGCGCCAGGAAACCCTGCCGGATCAGCGTGAAGGTCTCGGCCTCGTAGGCGATGCCGGAGAACAGCCGGTTGGGGCCCTCGTCCAGCCGGCCCGAATCGAGCCGGTAGGGGGTCGCGGTGAAGCCCACCACCCGCAGGCCGGGGGTGCGCGCCCGCAGGCCCGCCAGGAAGCGGCCGTAGCGGGTTTCCGCGGCGCGGGGGATCAGGTGGGCCTCGTCGACGATCACCAGGTCGCGCGGCCCCACGGCGTCGAGCCTTCCGGCCACCGACTGGATGCCGCAGACCAGCACCTGTGCGCCGGCCTCCCGCCGCCCGAGCCCGGCGGAAAAAATCCCGGCCGGCGCCTCCGGCCAGACGCGGGTGAGTTCGGAAAAGTTCTGAGCGACGAGCTCGCGGCTATGGGTGACGATCACGACCCGGGCGAGGGGGTTTTCGTCCAAGGTCTCCCGGGCCAGCGCCGCGATCACGAGCGACTTGCCGGCGCCGGTGGGCAGCACGATCAGGTGGCCGGGCGCCGCCGCGTCCGCCCCTCCCCGCCCCCAGGCGGCCGCGAGCGCGTCGAGGCTGGCGCGCTGATAGTCCCGCAGGCGCAAGCCCTGCTCCGGTCCTGGCATACCCGTCTTCGCCCCAGCCCGATCGGCCCTGATCCCGGGATCCCAAAGGGCCTTCGGCCCTTTGGCGGGGTGTCGGGGCAGAGCCCCGATCTCGGGCGAAGCCCGACTGCAGGGCGCTGCCCTGCACCCGCAAAAGGTCGCAGACCTTTTGAATCCAGGATTGTCGTGCGGTAGAAGCGCCCTCTAGCGGGGCTCGTCGTCCCTGTCCGTGGCAGTACGGTCACGGCGCAGCAGGTAGATGTCCATGATCCAGCCATGGCGCTCCCGGGCCTCGGCCCGGACCCGGCGGATCTCCGCGCCCACGCGGCCCAGCCGGCCGGCGATCAGGATCTCGTCCGGGCTGCCGAGATAGGCGCCCCAGTGGATCGTCAGGTCCGGATCGAGATGGCCGAAGCTGGGATCGCCGTCGAGCATCACCACGACGCTGTCGGCTTCCTCGGGCCAGCCCGCGGCGAGGCGGCGGCCGGTGGTGATCAGCACCGACCCGCCGATACCGTTCAGCGGCACCCCGTGGCGGGCGGCGAGCACCTGCACGCTCGACAGGCCGGGGATCACCGTGCGGGTGAACGCCACCCGTCCATGCGCGGCGATGCGGTCGAGGATGCGCAGCACGCTGTCGTAGAGGGCGGGATCGCCCCAGGCCAGGATCGCCCCCACCGCCCCCGGTGCCAGATGCTCCGCGAAGGCCGCCTCCAGCCGCTCGGCCCGGGCCGCGTGCCACGCCGCGACGGTGCTGCCGTAATCGGCCGGCCGGCGCTCGCGGGGCGGATCCTCCACCGCGATCACCCGGTGGGGTTTTCGGATATGGGCCGCGCAGATCCGGCGGCGGATCGCGACGAGGTCGGCGGTCTCGGCGCGCTTGTCGAGGACGAACACTGCGTCGATATCGGCGAGCGCCCGCACCGCCTGGAGGGTCAGGTGCTCGGGATCGCCCGTGCCGATGCCGATGACCCGGATCTGCCTGTCCTGCATGCCGCCCTCCGCCGACAGGGGAGGGCCGGCGCCGGCTTGCCCTACAGGCGCGCGTCGGCTTTGGCGAGGATCGCCCGGGCGATGGTCAGATCCTGCAGGGCGATGCCGGAGGAGTCGAACACGGTGATCGCATCCGGATTCGCGCGGCCCCCGTTCCAGCTCCCCTGCCCGCCCCGCAGCACGTCGCCGATCGCCGTGAGACCGCCTTGAGCCTGCGCGGAGGCATGCTGGAACTCGCCGATGGTGCGCGACTGCTCGGGCAGGTCGCAGAACAGGGCTGCCCGCTCCAGCAGGGCGGGGGGCAGTTCCTGCTTGCCCTTGGCATCCGCCCCCATGGCGGCGACATGCGTGCCGGGGCGGACCCAATCAGCCTCGAACAGCGGCGCCCGGGCGGGCGTCGCCGTGACAATCACGTCGGCGGCCGCGCAGGCCTCCTGGGGGGAGGCCGCCCGCACGTCGAGCCCAGAGGCCCCCTGCCCCGCCAGGCGCTCGGCAAAGCCTGCAACCTTGGTGGCATCCCGGGCGACGACCAGCACCGTCTTAATCGGCAGCACCCGGGCCAGCGCCGCGGCCTCGAACGCGGCCTGGTTGCCGGCCCCGAACACGGCGAGCACCTTGGAATCCGGCCGGGCCAGCACGCTCGCCGCCACGGCATCGGCGGCGGCGGTGCGGTAGGCGTTGACGCGGCCCGCCTCGATCACCGTGTCGACCCGGCCGACATCCTGATCGAACAGCAGGATCACCGAATTGTGCCGCGGCAGGCCCCGGTCCGGGTTGCCGGGCCAGAATGAGCCGACCTTCAGGCCGGCATACTCGGCGGTCGCGCCCGACTTGATCGAGAACCGGTTGGTCGGCTCCGAGCCGTGCCCGAGCACCGCCGGGAACAGGGTGGTGCCCGGCGCCACCGCGGCGATCAGCGCCTCCCGGGCCGCGTCGAACGCCATGGCGTGATCGACCAGGGCTGCAGAGTCTTCTTCCGAGATGAAGCGCATGGGTTCACGGCTCTCCCAAGTCATGGTTTCGAAAGGTCCGAGACCTTTCGCGGGTCCAGGGCAGAGCCCTGGTATCGGGCTTCACCCGATGCCGGGGCCCTGCCCCGACACACCGCCAAAGGGCCGAGGCCCTTTGGGATCCCGTTACAGCGTCATGCCGCGGGCGGTGACCGGCCAGATCGCCTCGACCCGGCCGTTCCGCACGCCCACGTACCAGTCGTAGACGTTGACCGTCGGGTCGCAATGGCCGGGGATCAGCTTCAGGCGCTCGTTGAGCGTGAGCACGTTGCCGGGATCGCTCAGCACGCCGTGCTCGTCCGAGCACTTGATGTATTCCACGTCGTCCCGGCCGAAGACTTTTGGCAGGCCGCTGTCGATGCTCTGTGCCTTCAGGCCGGCATCGCAGATGGCGACATCCGCCTTCGCCTTGCTCATGATCGCCGTGTAGATGAACAGGCTGTTCTCGAAATCGGTGATTGGGCGGCCTTCCGCGTCCTTCACCCGCTGGTAGTCCACGTCCATGAAGACGTAGGAGCCGCATTGCAGTTCGTTGTAGACGCCGCTGCCGCCCTCCAGGGCGAAGCTGCCGGTGCCGGCCCCGGCCACGATCGCACAATCGAGTCCCTCGGCCTTGAGCAAGTCGACGGTGCGCTTGGTCTCGTCGATCGCCGTCTGGATCAGGGCCTTGCGCTCGCCGAAATCGCGCACGTGCTGGGCCTTGCCCTGATAGGCCTGCAGGCCCGCGAAGCTCAGGCCCGGCGCCGCCGCGATGCGCTTGGCGATCGCCAAAACGGGCTCGCCCGGCGCCACGCCGCAGCGGCCGGCGCCGACATCGATCTCCACGAGGCATTCGAGGGTGACGCCGTACTTCACCGCCGCCGCCGAGAGGTCGTCGACGTTGCCGAGATCGTCGACACAGACTAGCACCCGCGCCCGCTTGGCCAGGGCCGCGAGGCGCTCGATCTTCTTCGGCGCGGTCACCTGATTGGAGACCAGCACGTCGCGGATGCCGGCGCTCACCAGCGCCTCGGCCTCGCTGACCTTCTGGCAGCAGACGCCGCAGGCCCCGCCCCGCTCGATCTGCAGGGTGGCGATGTCGGACGACTTGTGGGTCTTGGCGTGTGCCCGGTGGCGCAGGCCGCGCTCCTTCATGAAGCCGCCGAGCTTGTCGATGTTGCGCTCAAGGGCGTCGAGATCGACCATCAGGCAGGGGGTGTCGACCTCCTCGACCGACATGCCGATGCTGGCGGGGATGTTGTTGCGCATGGGTGTCTCCTCCGGATCGTTGGTGTCGGGTCGGCGTCCCGTCAGGGGGCGAGGCCCAGAAGCTCGGCGATGCGCGGCGTCGCCTTGATGCCGGTGCCGGTGAGCACCACCACGGTGGTCTCCTCGGGCCGGATCGCGCCGCGTGCGGTGAGATCGGTGAGCGCGGCGGCCGCCATCGCGCAGGTCGGTTCGACGTAGAGGCCCGAGCGGGCGAGCTCCATCAGCGCGGCCTCGATGGCCTCCTCGGAGACCGCCACGGTGCCGCCCCCGGAGCGGCGGAGCGCCGCCAGCACCTCTCGGCCCCGGACCGGCTGGGCGATCGAGGCGCCCTCGGCCAAAGTCGGGCGCGGGGTGACCGGCACGAAATCCGCGGCGCCTGCCTCGAAGCCCGCATGCAGGGGCGCGCAATGGGCCGGCTGCACCGCGTAGAGCCGCGGCAGGCGGGCGATCGCCCCCCGGCGCAGCAGCTCCGAGAAGCCGATATCGCAGCCGAGGATGTTGCTGCCCGCGCCGCAGGGGATGATGACATGGTCGGGTGCGCGAAACCCGAGATCCTCCCACAGCTCGTAGGCCAGCGTCTTGGTGCCCTGGAGGAAATGCGCCTGCCAGTTGTGGCTGGCGTAGAAGATCGAATCCGCCTGGGCCACGGCCGCGTCGGCGGTGTCCTGGCGGGTGCCGGGGATCAGCTCGACCTCGGCGCCGACGGCGCGCATCTGCACGGTCTTGGCCGGCGAGGTCGAGGCCGGGACCAGGATCTTGGCCCGCATCCCGGCGGCCGCCGCGTAGGTCGCCACCGCGGCGCCGCCGTTGCCGGAAGAGTCCTCCAGCACCGCGTCGACCCCCTGCTGGCGCAGGATCGACAGCATCACGGAGGCGCCCCGGTCCTTGAAGCTGCCGGACGGCGCGAACCATTCGAGCTTGAAATGCGCGTGCCCGCCCCGCCAGGGCCGGCGAACCAGCGGCGTGCAGCCCTCCCCGAGGGTCACCGGATCCGAGACAGCCACCGGCAGCGCGGCGGCGTAGCGCCAGAGGGAGCGCGTGCCCGTGTCGATCTCCCCACGATCGATACCGGGAAGGTCCGTGATCATCAGCGGACCGCCCGTCTCCGAGCGCCAACGCGGCGTCTCGATCGGGTAGGTCGCCCCGGTGGCGGGGTCGAGATAGGCGGCGGACGGGGGCATCGCGGCTCGGTTTCCGGGGCGGTTCGGAAAGAGAATACAAAATAATCTCGGGCGGCGCGCCCCCCAGTTCGAGGATGGGACGGCGCGCCGCGCGTCAGGGCTCCGCCCTGACAACCCGCCAAAGGGCCGCAGGCCCTTTGGAAACCCGAGAGACTTAGGCCGCCAGGGACAGGACCGTCCGCTCCGGTGCGTGCTCGGCGGCGATCGCCTCGGCGACGAGCTCGGCCGTGGCGCCCGAGAGGGTCCAGCCGAGATGGCCGTGGCCGGTGTTGTAGAACACGCCCGGCCGGCGGCCCCGGCCGACCTTGGGCAGCATGTTCGGCAGCATCGGACGCAGGCCGCTCCAGGCCACCACCCGGTCGGTGTCGACCAGCGGGAACTGCTCCCGGGTCCAGTCGATCAGCGGCTGGATCCGGTCATGGCGGATGTCGCGGTTGAAGCCATTGAACTCGGCCGTGCCGGCGACCCGCAGGCGCTCGTCGCCCAGCCGGCTCGTGACGATCTTGGCCGCCTCGTCGAGGATGCTCACCTCCGGCGCCGCCTTCTGCGCCTCCGGCGTCAGCAGGTTCACGGTGATCGAGTAGCCCTTGACCGGGTAGACGTTGACCCGGTCGCCCAGCATCGCCGCGAAGTGCCGGCTGGCGCAGCCCGCGCAGATCACCACCGCGTCGGCCTGCACGACCTCCGGCGCCTCCGTGGGCCGGCCGGCCCGCCGCCAGCCGACGGCGTAGCCCCCCTCCCCCGGCGCGATCGTCGCGACCTCGGCGTCCTGGATGAAGCGGACGCCCTTGCGCGCGCAAGCCGCTGCCAGGCCCCGGGTGAACTTGTGGATGTCGCCGGTGGCGTCCGAGGGCGTGAAATAGCCGCCGTGATAGCGGCCGGCGAGCGTCGGCTCGATGGCGCGGATCTCCTCCGGCGTCACGGCGTAGCGCTCCAGGCCCCCTTCCCGCAGCAGGGCGTTGACGGCCGTGGCCTGCTCGAAGCTCGCCCGGTCGCGGTAGAAGTGCAGGATGCCGCGGGTCTTCAGGTCGAAGTCGATCCCCTCGGCCTCCGCCATGGCGAACAGGGCCGCGCGCGCCTTCAGCGCCAGCCGCACGGTCTCCACGGTGTTCTGGCGGTAATGGGCGATCTCGCGCATGAACTCCGCCATCCACGACAGCTTGTGCCAGGAGGGGGTGGGGTTCATCAGCAGCGGCGCGTCGCGGCGCATCATCCACTGCACGCCGTGGAGTACCGTGGAGAGCTTGTTCCAGACCTCGGCGTTGCAGGCCGAGAGCTGGCCGCCATTGGCGAAGGAGGTCTCCATGGCGGCGTAGCGTTGCCGGTCGAGGACGGTGACGCGGTAGCCGCGCTGGGCGAGCGCGTAGGCGGTCGTCACGCCGGTGATGCCGGCGCCGATCACGGCGATGTGGGTCATGGGGTGTGAACTCCGGAACGAGGACGCGGGAAGGCCGCCTCAAGCGGTCGGCCGGTTGCGCGCCCCATCTGTCCCGGTGCCTGAGAGCTTGATCCGCATCCGGCCCTGGCAAGGCCTTCCGGCGGACGTCCCCTTCGGCGGGTGCCCACGGGCTTGCCCGCTGCACCGCTCTCCAGATTGCCCTGACGACACGGTTCCGGTGCCTGAGAGTTTCCGGGGCGGTTGCTCCGTCGGCGCCGGGTCCCCCTCTCTGGGCGGATCCCGGTCTCTCCCGCATCGTCGCGATGGGCTGATCCCTGGATACCCCGATTCGGCGCCTCCGGAGAAGCCCGGATTCCCGGCACCCAGCGGGTTCCGCGGACAGCCCGTGTGCGCTGTCACCGCCCGGGAGCGATCCCGGCCGCCGGCGGTTGGGAGGAGATCCGAAGGAGGAGCCGACCCGATGCTGACCAGGACCGCGATCTACGAGGGCACGGTGCGTGACGGCCGGGAGGACGAATTCTTCCGCCGGGTGCGGGACGAGCTGGAGCCGTTCTGGCGGCGTTTCCCGGGCGTCACCGCGGTGCGGGTCCAGCGCCTCCGCTCCAAGGATGCGGATGCGCGGCCGATCGCCATGATCCTGGAGATGGATTTTCCCGATCAGGCGGCGCTGGACGCCTGCCTCGCCTCGCCGATCCGCCCGGAATCGCACGCCGCCACCGAGGCGGTGATGCAGATGTTCGACGGCCGCTTCTATCATCTGGTCAGCGAGGGCCGGACCCTGCCGCCGGCCGGTTAGGGCGCTCTGCGCCGGAACGGGTACCGGCTGCACGATATTGGCTGACTGTTAACCGTGATCTTCGTCAGTCTCCGCCGGGTAATCAAATCTATGCGAGACAGTATCGACTGAAGACCAGTGTTAATGCTCTCGATCTAGTCTCTGCCGGTACGGGGTTCCTCTCGGTTTCAGGCGGACGGCGCGATGGCGAAGTGGATACCCGGCGCGGCTGTCTTCGGCCTCCTGTGTCTGATGATCATTCCCGCCCCGGGCATCTGGGGCGTGCTGATCGGTGCCGCCTGCGTGCTGGCGATCATCGGCAGCCTGTGCATGGTCCTTCTGGACCGGACGGCGACCGCCCTCCTGGCTTGGCGCGAGGCTTGGCGCGAGGCTTGGCGCGAGGCTCGGCGGGCGCGCGCCCGGCAGGCACGCGAAGGCCGGACCCGGGTGGTGCATGCCGGCCCCGGGATGACGCGGAAGGTCTGACCGGCCGGCATCGCGCCGGGGACTGGATTCCCCGCTCCATCGGTGCAAGGTCCCGGCGGCGCCAGCGCGGCGCCGGCCAACCGGGACGGTCCGATGAAGCTCTTCTATTCCCCCGCCTCCCCGTATGCCCGCAAGGTGCTGGTTCTCGCCCACGAGACGGGGCTGATCGACCGGATCACCGTGACGGCCGCCACCGCCTCCCCGACCGGTTCCGCCGCGGAGGTCGCCGCCCACAACCCGCTGGGCAAGATCCCCGCGCTGGTGCTGGAGGACGGGATCGCCCTCTACGACAGCCGGGTGATCTGCGAGTATCTCGACGGCCTCTCGGACGGCCCGCACCTGTTCCCCGAGGGCTCCGCCCGCTGGGACGCGCTGACCCGGCAGGCGCTCGCCGACGGCCTGCTCGATGCGGCGCTGCTCACCCGCTACGAGCGCGTGCTGCGCCCGGAGGAACGGCGTTGGGAGGCCTGGGAGGCGGGCCAGACCGGCAAGATCACGGCGGCGCTCGACCGGTTCGAGGCCGTGGTGGCCGACATGCCGGTGCTGGACATCGGCACCATCGCGATGGCCTGCGCGCTGGGCTACCTCGACCTGCGCTTTCCCGATCTCGCCTGGCGCGAGGGCCGTCCCGCCCTGGCGGCGTGGTTCGCGGTCGTGGAGGGTCGGCCTTCCATGGCCGCCACCGTGCCGAAGGGCTGAACCCCGTCCGGGTTTCGAAAGGGCGAGCCCTTTCGCGGGTCCAGGGCGGAGCCTTGGACTCTGTCAGGGCCTTGCCCTGACAACCCACCAAAGGGCTTCAGCCCTTTGGAAACCCGGACTCGGCCGCGTAGGGATGGGTCGAGCCGAGCGGATCGGTGAGGAAGTCCTGGACCGTTCCTGCCCCCGTGCCGAAGGTGATGAGCAGGAAGCCGCCCGCGAGGGCGAAGTTCTTCAGGAAGTCCCAGAACAACTCGCGGCCCTTGCCGCCGGACCAGAAATCGCCCGGTCGCCAGAAGGGCTTCCACAGGAGCGCCGTGACCCCGCAATAGCCCGCGAGCACGAAGGCGGCGGCCCGGTCGGCGGTGCCGGTCAGGATGCACAGCGACATCCCGATCTCGACCCCGAGCCCGACGAGGATCAGCAGCGTGGCGGGCGCGGTGGCGTGTACGGCCTCGCGCGCCTGCCCGACCGCACCCTTGAAGTTCAGGATCTTGTCGAGGGCGCTGAACGGCAGGAACAGCAGCACCAGGAGCAGGCGGACGCCGAACGCGATCGCGACGCTGAGACTGGCCATGAGCGTGAGCTATATCCTGATCCGGCCCCGAGGCCCTCGCTCGATCACCTAGGGCGTGATCGGGGAAGGAGAATCCGGTTCGTTGAGGGGTGAACGCACTTGGGTTGGCTATGGGGGTGTCCGCTTGGGATGGAAATTGGTCAAGCAGCTTAGAGAGCGAAAGACACGAATAGCCGTCGTTGATCAGAAGCGTTGATGGCTTCGGGCGTGATCGTCGGCAGACATGGTTGCGGTGTGGCTTTGAACGAAGAACGAGGGCGCCATGCGCTTCACCCGATCCCTCACCCTGGCTCTCACGATCTGTTTCCCCGCAACGGCAGCGGAAGCCCGAGCGTCAAGGGATCATCTCACCGTACCGACATCCAATGGCGGAACGCTGGTCGAAAGCTTCGGGACCTGTGCGGAGCCGACATGCCCGGTGGTTCTCATTCTGAGTGGAAGCAAAGGCTTTGGAACTCCTGCCTACGACGAGTTAGGCTGGGCTTTTCGGAAGGCGGGTCTGAACGCCTATCTCGTGCACATTCTCTCGGTTGACGATCTCAATGCTATCGCCTCAGCGAGCGGGGCAACGGCACGGATCGCCTACTATGCGCGACGACTGCCGGATTGGGTTTCGAGCGTTCGAGAGGTCGCTTCGTATCTCGCCGCGCAGCCGCACTCCGGTCGGGTCGGCGTGCTTGGCGTATCTCTTGGGGCACAAACCGCTTCGGCCGCTTCGGTCGGTCGATCTGATATCGATGCTCTCGTTCTCGTTGATGGCGGCTTTCCGAACAGCTTTGCGCAGCCCGTGCGATCATTGCCGCCGTTGCTGCTGATCTGGGGAAGTGCGGACAAGACATTCCCGTTGTCGGTCGGCCGGGAGCTAAAGCAGACAGCGGAACGCCTCGGCCGGTTCGTGTCGCTGGACGTGTATCAAGGTGGCTCGCACGACTTTTTCCTGAAGGCCGCAACACAGAGCGCGCGGGACGCTCATCAGAGCGCCGCCGATTTCCTGAAGGCGCGCCTGGCGCAGTAGGCTACCCCACTACAGGACGGCGCGGACCATGTTTGCTTCCAGGAAGTCGAGTTCTGTCATTGAACGGCTTTGAAGGGTCGCAAGCAGTCACCCCAAGGTCAAGCACAAGTAGGCCCGGACCCGAGGGTCATCACACCATCACGCCCGAGACACGGGCGCCGAGCCCCCGCCCCTCAGGCCGCCCGCACCCGTGCCAAGAACCCCGCCACGGCCGCGCGCAGGGCGCCCGCCTGCCGGGAGAGGTCGCCCGCCGCCTGCAGCACCTGGGCCGAGCCCTGGCTCGCCGTGTCCGCCGCCTCGCCCACGCCCGCCATGTGCCCCGAGACCCCGCGGGTGTCCTGCGCGGTCTGCGCCGTGGTCCGGGCGATCTCGGCGGTGGCCGCGCCCTGCTCCTCGACCATGGCGGCGATCTCGGCGCCGATCCGGGCGAGGTTGCGGATCACCCCGGTGATGCCGCCGATCGACCGGACCGAGGCCTCCGTGGAGCCGGTGATCTCCGCGACCTTGGCGCCGATCTCCTCGGTCGCCCGGGCGGTCTGAGTGGCCAGGTCCTTCACCTCGGCCGCCACCACCGCGAAGCCGCGGCCGGCCTCGCCGGCGCGCGCCGCCTCGATCGTGGCGTTCAGCGCCAGCAGATTGGTCTGACCGGCGATCGAGGAGATCATCGCGACGATCTCCCCGATGCTGCCGGCGGCCTGCGCGAGGCGCCGGATCTCCCCGGCCATGCCGTCCGCGTCCCGGGTCGCAGAGGCCGCGAGGTCGGCCGAGGACCCGACCTGGACGCCGATCTCCCGGACCGAGGCGGTGAGCTCTTCGGTGGCCGCCGCCACCGTATCGGCCGAGCGCGCGGCCGAGTCGGCGGACACGGCCACCGCCCGGCCGAGATCGGTTGTGTCCTGGGCGGCCCGGGCCATGCCGCGGGCCGAGGCTTCCAGCTGGGCGGCTGCCGCCGAGACCGCCCCGACGATGCCGCCGACCTGGCGCTCGAAGCTGTCGGCGAGGTCCAGGGCGACCGCCCGCTGGGCGGCGGCGGTCTCGGCGGCGAGCTGCTCCTGCGCGGCCCGGGCGGCGCGGCGCTCCGCGACGCTGTCGCGGAAGGCCAGGGTGGCCGCGGCGATCGCCCGGACCTCGCGCGGGCCGCCGGACGGGATCGCGTGGTCGTCCGTCTCCTCCGCCCGGCCGATCGCCGTCAGCACCGCGGCCATCCGGCTGAGCGGCCGGGCGATCGCCGTGCCGAGCCAGACCGCGAGACCGACCGAGAGCGCGAACAGGGCCAATCCCCCCGCGCCCCAGAGGGTCAGCATCCGGTCGGCCCGGGCGCGTACCGAACCGGCGGCGGCCACGAGATCGGCGGTCAGCCGGTCCTCCACCCCCTTCAGGGCGTCGATGCGCTGCGTGGCGAGGCGGAACCAGGCCGGCGCGTCGCGGAACGCCAGGGGTGCGCCCGGCATCGTCTCCTGGGCAGCCTGGCGCAGGCGCGCCACCTCGCGCGCCGGCTCCGTCGCCTCCGCGGCGTCGAGGAGGGCGGCCTGGGGCGGCTCGGCCCCGGCCCGGAACAGGCCGGCATAGGTCGTCTGCTCGGCCGAGAGCGTGACGAGCCGGCGCGCGGCCGGAAGGTCCAGGCTGCCCGACGCGAAGGCCGCCGAGGCGGCGGCCCGTTCCTGGCCGGCGGCCTCCTTGAGCGCCAGGAAGGCCGCGTAGGCACTCGCCCGGGCGGCGAGGCCGGCCTCGTCGATCACCCCACCCATCCCGCGCACGAGGCTGAGCCCCTCGCCGATCAGGGCGGTGTAGAAGCGCGCCGCCTCGGGGGCGCTGGGCGTCAGGGCGTCCACCCCCCGGCGCTGGGCCGCGAGCCCCGCGAGGGCCCGGTTGAACCCCTCCCCGCGGGCCGCGAAGGCCGGGCCGAAGCCCGTGGCGGCCGTTATGGCCTCCGGCAGGCCCGCCAGCGCCGCATCGGTGCGCTGGCGCTGGGCGGCGAGTTCCGGCCCGAACTGCGCGCCCTTCGCCCCCAGGAACAGGCTGGATGCGCCGCGCTCGCGCTGGGCCTCGTGCACGAAGGCACTGATCCGCGAGGCGAGGCCGACGAGGTTCTCGACCCGGTCCATCTCGGCGCGGCGCGCCCACTGGTCGGAGACGGCCAGACCCGCCGCCCCCGCGAAGGCGAGGCAGGGGGCGAGCGCCACCACCAGGATGCGGGCGCGGAGCGAGGAGAGGAGACGCATCGGACGATCTGACAATGTTTCGCAGGAGACGGTTTACCATCCCGTCAAGTGCTGAACATCCGGTTATAGGTCACCGCCTCAATCCGATTGGATCTGCATGATCATGCGGCGTTCTGGACGGGATCTGCCTGATCGGCGTGCAGATCGCCCCAGGTCTTCAGGGCGCGGATGACAGGTTCCAGGGAGCGCCCACGCTCGGTCAAGCTGTATTCCACCTTCGGCGGAACCTGAGCGTAGATCTTGCGCGTGATCAGGCCGTCCGCCTCCATCTCGCGCAACTGATTCGTGAGCATGCGCTGCGTCACGCTGGCGAGCCGTCGCCGGATCTCGCTGAATCGCAGGGTCCCCTCCAGCAGATGGTAGAGGATGACGCCCTTCCACTTGCCGTCGATGAGCCGAAGGGTCGCCTCGACGGCGCAGCCCGGGCTGCAGGCGCCGGTATGGTGACGGGTGCGGGCCATGGGGTCCTTCTACGGTATCATTTCCGGCACTATCGGCTTTTTATGTGCGTACTTGCAGCCCGTGAAGGGCCGCGGCATCTCCTGCCTGACAGCCGGAGGAGATCACGATGCGCGCCGTCGGATACCGCAAGTCCCTGCCGATTACCGATCCCGAAGCCCTGATCGATTGCGACCTGCCCCAGCCCGAGCCCGGCCCCCGCGACCTGCTGGTGAAGGTCGCGGCGGTCTCGGTGAACCCGGTCGACACCAAGGTCCGGCGCCGGGCCGAGCCGGAGGCGGGCGGCGTCAAGGTCCTGGGCTGGGATGCGGCCGGCACCGTCGTCACCGCGGGCGCTGAGGTCCAGAATTTCACCGTGGGTGACGCGGTGTTCTACGCCGGCGACCTGACCCGGCCGGGCACGAATGCCGAGTACCATTGCGTCGATGCCCGCATCGTCGGGCACAAGCCGAAGAGCCTCGACTGGGCGCAGGCCGCCGCCCTGCCGCTCACCGCGATCACCGCCTGGGAGACGCTGTTCGACCGGCTCGACGTGGGCAAGCCGGTGCCGGGCGCGGCCCCGGCGATCCTGATCGTCGGCGGCGCCGGGGGCGTCGGCTCGGTGGCGATCCAGCTCGCCCGGACGCTCACCGACCTCACGGTGATCGCCACCGCGTCGCGGCCCGAAACCGCGCAATGGTGCCGGGATCTCGGCGCCCGCCACGTGGTCGATCATGCCAAGCCCCTGGCGGCGGAGGTGGCCTCCCTCGGCCTCGGCGCGCCGGGCCTCGTCTTCTCCACCACCAACACCGACGATCACCTCGCCCAGATCGTGGAGCTGATCGCCCCGCAGGGCCGCCTCGCCCTGATCGACGATCCGGAGCAGCTCGATGTCGGGCTCCTCAAGCGCAAGAGCCTGTCGCTGCACTGGGAGTTCATGTTCACGCGCCCGCTATTCGCCACCGCCGACATCGCCGCCCAGGGGGCGCTCCTCGACGAGGTCGCGCGCTTGGTTGATTCCGGGCGCCTGCGCACCACCCTGGGGGAGCATTACGGGCGGATCGACGCCGCGAACCTGACGCGCGCCCACGCGCTGATCGAGAGCGGGGGCGCCAAGGGCAAGATCGTGCTCGAAGGGTTTGCCGATTGAGGAGGACGGGATGGCGGACGCGGTGGGGACCGGCCTCTTCGACGTGGCGGCGCTGGCGGCGGCTCTGCCCGACAGCGCCCAGACGCTCCTGGTCGACACCTACCTGACCGACCGGGAGGCGGCGAGCGCCCGGGTGTTCCGGGTCTATCGCCCGACCCCGCCGCACTATCACGCCACCTGCGACGAGTACCTCTACTGCCTGTCGGGCCGGGGCCGGGTCTGGCTGGGCGATCCGGCCGCCGAGACGGCGTTCGGCCCCGGCCAGCTCCTGTTCTTCGAGAAGGGCACCGTCCACGCGATGCCGGCGCTCGAGCCCGGGGATCCGGTGGTGTTCCTGTCGATCGACACGCCCCGGCGGGCGCCGACCGACATCATCTTCGTGAACCCGGAGGACGGCACGCCCGCCACCTTCATGGCGCGCAACGCGGAGGGGTGAGCTTCGAGGATCCCGGGGGTTCCCAAAGGGCTTCGCCCTTTGGCGGGTGCTCAGGGCGGAGCCCTGAGATCTTCGGCCCTGAGGTGTTTCCCAGGGCTCTGCCCTGGACCCGCGAAAGGTCCCGACCTTTCGAAACCATGACGTGGGATCAGGCGCTCAGACCCGCAGGGAGCGCCCGGCCGCCGCCACGCCGACCAGCAGGGCCGCCACGATCAGGAAGGCGGCCGGCAGGCCGAGCGCCTGCGCCACGAAGCCGATCAGGGCCGGACCCGCCAGCACCCCGGCATAGCCCAGCGTCGTGACCGCCGGCACCGCTACGCGCGCGGGCATCGCGGTCTGGCGGCCCGCCGCGGTGAACAGGACCGGGACGATGTTGGCGCAGCCCGCCCCGACCAGGGCATAGCCGGTGAGCGCCGCCTCCCAGGCCGGGACGACCACCGAGAGCGCGAGCCCCGCGGCCGCCAGCAGGCCGCCGAGGACCACCACCCGCCCCCGGCCGAGCCGGGCCACGATCGCATCCCCCCCGAGCCGGCCGGCCGTCATGGTGACCGAGAAGGCCGCGTAGCCGAGCGCTGCCCAGGCCGGATCGAGCCCGCGCTGCTGGATCAGGAACACGGCGCTCCAGTCGAGGGCCGAGCCCTCGGTGAGGAACACCACGCAGCAGAGCAGCCCGAGCCCAAGCACCGGACCCCGGGGCAGCGCGAAGGCGGGACCCTCGCTCCCCCTCCCCGCTCTGCCCGCAGGATGCCGGGCCAGGCCGCCGCGAACAGAGCCGCGATGCCACCGACCAGCAGCAGCACGCTCCCGCCCGCCCCGAGCCCGGCGGCCAGCAGGGCGCTGGCGATCAGCGCCCCCAGGATGCAGCCCAGGCTGTAGAGGCCGTGGAAGCCCGACATCATCGGCCGTCCACCGGCGCGCTCCACCGCGACGGCCTGCAGGTTCATGACGCAATCCACCGCCCCCATCCCGGCCCCGAACAGCAGGAGCGCCCCGGTGAGCGGGACGAGCCCGGAGGCCAGGGCCAGCACCGGCAGGGCGAGGCCGAGCGCCAGCGTTCCGGCGAGCAGGACCGGCCGGTATCCGAGCCGCGCGGCCGCCGCCCCGGCGCTCGGCATCGCCAGGAGCGAGCCGATCCCGAAGGTGAGGAGCAGCAGGCCGAGCCCGGCCTCATTGAGGCCGGCGCGATCCTTCACCAGCGGCACCAGCGGCGCCCAGGTGGCGTTGGCGATCCCGACGATCAGGAACAGCAGCCGCGTGGACAGGCGCTGCCGGGCTGCGGTGCGGTCATCGGACCCGCTGAGGGCGGCCGGATCGGTCGCGTCGAGCGTTGGCATCAGCACCTGTTGATGGAGTCGCGTCTCGGGGGTGAGGCGGCGCAGCGAAAGCCTGCGCTACAGGTCGAGCCCCCTCACGCTGCGGCCGTGGATGATGGCCAGGATCAGGACACCGCCCTCCGCCGGCTCGTACAGGATGACGTGCGCGGCGTAATCGTGTCGGTGCACGCCGGGCCGGATCGCGTCGGCCTTCCGGCCCATGCGGGGATTGTCGGCCAGGAGCCGGAAGACGTGTTCCAGCCCGCCGGCATAGGCTTCCGTTTGGCGGATACCGAACTGCCGGTAGCCGGAGACCGCGATGTCGGACAGATCCGCTTCAGCCCGCGCCGTGAGGGTATAGTCACTCGTTCAGCGGTTGATCGGACTGCGCGTGCTTCCTGGCCCGGGCGAGGATCTCGGGGACCTTGCGGCGGCTCGGTTCTCCGGCGCGGGCCTCGTCGACGATTCGGCGCAGATCCTCGAGCGTCAGTTCTGTCTGGGCGCGCCGCTCGCGGTCACGGCGCACGAGGTCGCGGACGTAATCGCTCGTGCTGGCATAATCGCCCTGTCTGATCTGCGCCTCGATCCACCCCTTCATCGGGTCGGGCAAGGAAATGGTCGCCATCGGGCCTCCATCGTCCGCCCGGAAGAATCACGCGTCCGAGGATAAGCCTTTTTCACAAACTCTCTTAGAGGCCGGGGCTTCGATGATGCCACCCGCATCGCCGCCGCACGGAGCGGTTGCCGCCGTACGCGTTTCGTTCTAGCAAGGGCGGCGCATGACGGGCCTGCGTCCCGCCGGCCGCATCTTGCCGTGGGCCCCCTCGGGCTCGACATGAGCCGGAGCGGCGGCTGGCCCGCGCGCGAATCCGTCCGACTTCGTCGATGCCTCGGTCGACGCCGCGAAAGACCGCCGCCCTCATGGCCAAAGCCCAAGCTGGAAGTCGTGTCGCAAGCCGCGCCGGCGCCGCGCAAGCCGCTCCCAAGGCTGCCACCAAAGCCCCTTCCAAGACGGCTCCGAAGGCCCCGGCGGCTGCCAAGGCCTCCCAGTCCAAACCGGTTCGCGCGAAATCCAGCCCCCCCGGTGCCCGCAACGAGGCCGCCATCGACGCCAAGCTGGAGGCCCTGTTCGACGCCGCGCCGACCCCCGTCGAGGATCGGCGGGTGATCGCGGTCCGCGGCGCCCGGGAGCACAATCTCAAGAACGTCGATCTGACCATCCCGCGGGACAAGCTCGTCGTGTTCACGGGGCTGTCGGGCTCGGGCAAGTCGTCGCTCGCCTTCGACACGATCTACGCCGAGGGGCAGCGCCGCTACGTCGAGTCGCTCTCGGCCTATGCCCGCCAGTTCCTAGAGATGATGTCGAAGCCCGATGTCGATCAGATCGACGGGCTGTCGCCGGCGATCTCCATCGAGCAGAAGACCACCTCGAAAAATCCCCGCTCCACCGTGGGGACGGTCACCGAGATCTACGACTACATGCGCCTGCTCTGGGCGCGGGTCGGCATCCCCTACTCGCCCGCCACCGGCCTGCCGATCGAGAGCCAGACCGTCCAGCAGATGGTCGACCGGGTGTTGGAGTTGCCGGAAAAGACCCGGCTCTACCTGCTCGCTCCCGTGGTCCGCGGCCGGAAGGGCGAGTACCGCAAGGAAATCGCCGAATACCAAAAGAAAGGTTTTCAGCGGCTGCGCGTCAACGGCGAGTATTACGCCATCGACGACGTGCCTAAGCTCGACAAGAAGTTCAAGCACGACATCGACGTGGTGGTCGATCGGATCGTGGTCCGGGCCGATATCGGCTCCCGGCTGGCGGATTCCTTCGAGACGGCGCTGGAACTCGCCGACGGCATCGCGGAGGTCGTGTTCGCGGACGCGCCCGAGGGCGAGGCGCCCCGGACCATCACCTTCTCGTCGCGCTTCGCCTGCCCGGTCTCGGGCTTCACCATCGCGGAGATCGAGCCGCGATTGTTCTCGTTCAATAACCCGTTCGGCGCCTGCCCCACCTGCAGCGGCATCGGCCACGAGATGCGGATCGATCCCGAGCTGGTGATCTCGGACCCCGGCTTAAGCCTGAAGCGCGGCGCGGTCGGTCCCTGGGCGAAATCGACCTCGCCCTATTACGGCCAGACCCTCGACGCGCTGGCCGAGCATTTCAGCTTCAAGACCAGCGTGCCCTGGCAGAGCCTGTCGGAGACGGCCCGCAGCATCGTGCTGTATGGGTCCGGCAAGCAGGCGGTGCGCTTCGCCTACGACGACGGCTTGCGCAAATACACGGTCAACAAGCCGTTCGAGGGCGTGATCCCGAACCTGGAGCGCCGCTACAAGGAGAGCGACTCGGACGCCGTCCGGGAGGAGATCGGGCGCTTCATGAGCGAGACGCCCTGCGCCGCCTGCGGCGGCAAGCGGCTGAAGCCCGAGGCTCTGGCTGTGAAGGTCGCCATGGCGGACATCGCCGACGTCACGGCCCTCTCGGTCAGCGAGGCGCATCGCTGGTTCTCGGAGCTGCCCGAGAAGCTGACGCCCAAGCAGAACGAGATCGCGGTCCGGATTCTGAAGGAAATCCGCGACCGGCTGAGCTTCCTGGTGGATGTCGGCCTTGAATACCTCACCCTCGCCCGCGGCTCGGGCTCGCTCTCGGGTGGCGAGAGCCAGCGCATCCGGCTGGCCTCGCAGATCGGCTCGGGGCTGACCGGCGTGCTCTACGTGCTGGACGAGCCCTCGATCGGCCTGCACCAGCGCGACAACGAGCGGCTGCTCGGCACGCTCAAGCGCCTGCGCGACCTCGGCAACTCGGTGATCGTGGTCGAGCACGACGAGGACGCGATCCTGCAGGCTGATTACGTGGTCGATGTCGGCCCCGGCGCCGGCATCCACGGCGGCGAGATCATCGCGCAGGGGACCCCCGCCGAGGTGCTGGCCAACCCGGCTTCGCTCACCGCCAAGTATCTCACCGGCGAGATGGCGGTCCGGACGCCCACCGCGCGCCGAAAAGGCCGGAAGGGCAAGCTCGGGCTGTTCGGGGCCCGGGGCAACAACCTCAAGGACGTCGACGTCGAGATCCCGCTCGGCACCTTCACCTGCATCACCGGCGTCTCGGGGGGCGGCAAGTCCACCCTGGTGATCGACACGCTCTACAAGGCCGTCGCAAAAAAGCTGAATGGCGCCCTGGAGCACCCGGCCCCCTACGGGCGGCTGGAGGGGCTGGAGCACCTCGACAAGGTCATCGACATCGACCAGTCGCCGATCGGGCGCACCCCGCGCTCGAACCCCGCCACCTATATCGGCGCCTTCACGCCGATCCGCGACTGGTTCGCGGGCCTGCCGGAGGCCAAGGCGCGGGGCTACCAGCCCGGCCGCTTCTCGTTCAACGTCAAGGGCGGGCGCTGCGAGGCCTGCTCGGGCGACGGCGTCATCAAGATCGAGATGCACTTCCTGCCCGACGTCTACGTCACCTGCGACGTCTGCAAGGGCAAGCGCTACGACCGCGAGACCCTGGAGGTGAAGTACCGGGGCAAGTCGATCGCCGACGTGCTCGATTCCACCGTCGAGGAGGCGGCCGAGCTGTTCAAGGCGGTGCCGGCGATCCGCGACAAGCTCGAGACCCTGAAGCGGGTCGGCCTGCACTACGTCCATGTCGGCCAGCAGGCCACCACCCTGTCGGGGGGCGAGGCGCAACGCGTGAAGCTGTCCAAGGAGCTGTCGAAGCGCGCCACCGGCCGCACCCTCTACATCCTCGACGAGCCGACCACCGGCCTGCACTTCCACGACGTCGCCAAGCTGATGGAGGTGCTCCACGAGCTCGTGGACCAGGGCAACACGGTGGTGGTGATCGAGCACAACCTCGAAGTGATCAAGACCGCCGACTGGGTGATCGACATGGGCCCGGAGGGTGGCGACGGCGGCGGGACGATGGTGGCGCAGGGCACGCCCGAGGAGATCGCCCGCGCCAAGGCCAGCCATACCGGCCGGTTCCTGCGCGAGGTGCTGGAGCGGCGGCCGGCCACGCAGAGTGCCGCGCGCCGCAGCGCCGCCGAGTAGCCGGATAGGCGCCGGTCCGACGCGGCAGTTTTTGCCGGGTTCCCGATCGGGACCGGTCGCCACGGGCGGTGATTCGAGCCGTCGCCCCGCCCTCCACCCCGGCGCGGGCCCGACCGGACGCCGATTTGAGGCCGTTCCGGATCGCTCTGCCCCGGCCGGCCTCCTGCCCAATCCTGCACCGGGGCTTGCCGGATTCTCCCGGGATCCGCGGCGACAACAGCTTGACCGTTCAACGATATTTTGCCGGAGACGACCTTCGGAACCCATCCTGTGGACAGTGTTGCATCGCCGCAAAAATGCGGCTTTTGGGCAACGGTTGGGCTGGTTCTGGCAATTCAGCGAGCATTCCACTGTCTTTCCGAGGGTCTCTGTAGAATAGTCGCAGACGTTGAGACGGGCAGGCTCCGTGGGGGCGCTCGACACATCCGAAGCCGGCAGCCGCACTGGGCGAGCAGACCGGCAGGGAAGTGCCGAATGCGGGACGGATGCCTTGGGACCTTGGGAAGGAATGAAAAAATGATGAAGAACTGGCTCGCGGCCGGATCGGTCGCGCTCACGGTCGGCATGACCTCGACGATCGCGCAGGCGCAGACCACGACCGTTCCGGGCGAGCAGGTCGGTCTCGCCGTCGGCGCCCCGCTGCCGGAGGGCATCTACGCCATCAACACGTTCACCTACCGCCGCACCGACGGCCGGAACGATCCCGATACGGCCGTCAACATCCCGGTCCTCGTGTGGTCGACCCCGCTGGTGCCGTTCGGCGGTCGCATCGAGCTGCTCGTGGCGCCCCCGACCGTGTTCGCCTTCACCCGCAACCCGGCCGGCGTGCGCAACAAGGACATCTCGATCAACGTCGGCACCTTCGTCGGCGGCATCTGGGCCTTCGATCTCGGCAGCAACTTCGGCGTCAGCTTGCTCGGCGGCGTGTACCTGAACGACCTCAACGGCGACCGCGGCTCGATCATCACGGCGAACGGTACGACGGCCACCCCGGTCCTGCCGCAGCTCTCCTCCAACACCTACCGCTTCGGCGTCGCCGGCAGCTACACCGGTGACGGCTGGAACATCACCGGCAACCTGACCGCCAACATCTACGACTCGCCCGGCCGCTTCGGTGGTCCGGTCGGTGCGGCCCTCGGCCCGTTCTACCTCTCGAACGCCCTGAACTTCGACATCACCGCGACGAAGAAGTTCGGCAACTTCGAGATCGGCCCGGTCGCCTACGGCACGTATAACTTCGACATCAGCCAGTACAGCGCGGCAGCCGGCAACCGCGGTCGCTTCGCCATCGGCGGCCTCATCGGCTACGACTTCAAGATCTTCACCGTCCAGGCCTACGTCGCCCGCGACGTCGTGACCGGCGCGCAGTTCACCAACGCGTTCGGCCGCACCCGCAGCGACTACTCCACCGACGGCTGGATCCGGTTCATCGTGCCGCTCTACTCGCCGGCCCCCGCCGCTTCGCCGGTCCCGGCGCCGCTGGTCCGCAAGTACTGAGACGCGCAAACCCGCTCCCCGCTGCGCGGGGACCGGACAGCTGCGATGGACCGCCCGGCCCCGGCCGGGCGGTCCTCTTCGTTTTCACCCCTGCGGCAATGGTGTGCGGGCGGCCCCTCATGGGTGTCGCGCGCCGCGCGGACATCCTATCTTGTCCTCTTCGGGCATCCGGTTCCGGCAGGGTGCGGACGCGCGCAAGGATTCGCGAAGGACTCTCATGGCGACGCAGGGCGAGTGGAAGATCCCCGCGCAGGCCCAGCCGCGGCCCGCGGATTACGGCTACGATCTCGACCGGGCGCTCTCGGCGGTGCTGGCCCTGTCGACCCGGGTGCCCGACGGCGCCTTCACGGCCGAGACGCTGGGCACGGAGCGCGCCGGCAACGGCGTGGTGATCCGGGAGGACGGCCTCGTGCTCACCATCGGCTACCTCGTCACCGAGGCCGAGAGCGTCTGGCTCACCACCCGGGACGGCCGCTCGGTGCCCGGCCACGTCCTCGGCTTCGACGCCGCCACCGGCTTCGGCCTCGTCCAGGCGCTCGGCGACCTCGGCGTGCCGGCCCTGCCGCTCGGCCGTTCGGCCGGGTTGCGGACCGGCGACCGGGCGGTTCTGGCGGGGGCGGGCGGGCGCCAGCGCTGCGTCGCCGTCGAGGTGGTCGCCCGGCAGGAATTCGCGGGCTACTGGGAATACGTCCTGGACGAGGCGCTGTTCACGTCCCCCGCGCACCCGCACTGGGGCGGCACCGCGCTGATCGGCCCGCAGGGCGAACTGCTCGGCATCGGCTCGCTGCAACTGCAACAGGGCGGCTCCGGCAGCGCGCGTCCGATCAACATGGTGGTGCCCATCGACCTGTTGCCGCCGATCCTCGACGATCTCGCAACCCGCGGGCGGGCGAACCGGCCGCCGCGTCCCTGGCTCGGCCTCTACGCCACCGAGAGCGAGGAGGGCATCGTCGTGATGGGGCTGGCCGATGGCGGCCCGGCCGAGACCGGCGGCCTCCAGGCCGGCGACGTGATCGAGGCGGTGGCCGGCGAGCCCATGGCGGATCTCGCCGCCCTGTTCCGCAGCGTCTGGGCGCTCGGCGAGGCGGGGGTGCGCGTGCCGCTCACCATCCGCCGCGATGGCCGCGGCGTGAAGCTCGCTCTGGTCTCCGCCGACCGGGAGCGGTTCCTGCGCGCGCCCTCGCTGCATTGACGGCGCGGAAAGCCGCGGCCGTGAAACCGCGGCTTTCCGCGCCGCGTTGCCCGAAGGCCGCTGCAAGCCTGTACCCGATACAACCTCTGGCTCAGCATCGGTTCAGGCAGCGGAGCCGAATCTCTTTCGACCGGCTGCCGATCGCCGGAGGACGAGAGGAGATCCAGTCATGACGCTTCTGAGCGCACCGCGCGCAAAGGCGCTCGTTATGGCCGCCGCGATCGCCGGCGGCCTCGGGCTCGCCGGTTCCGCCCAGGCGGCCGGGGGCTGCGGCCCCGGCTTCCATCCCAATCCCTGGGGCCTCTGCCGCCCGAACTGGGGACCCCGCCCCTACGGCTACTGGCGCAGGCCGGTCTATTACGGCGGCTACGGCTATGTCCGGTCGCGGCCCTATTACCGCCCCTACGGCTTTTACGGTCCGCGCCCGTTCTACTGAGGCACGCCCGGAGCGATATCCCGACAGGCAGGGCGCCCCACCGGCAGGTGGGGCGCCCTTCGCATGTGCGGCAGGCGTCATATGCGCCTAAAGAATGACCATTCGTAAAGCTTGCCGAGATCTTAAGCGGGTCATGCGATAGCCGCAGGTCTGATGCTTGACCTTTCGACTCCTGCTGCGCCGCAGCGGGCTTATATGTGCGTTGCACCAACAAGAGGCATCGATGCGCAAGGAAGCGCCGTCGTTTGCCCAAGCAGAGGTCAAAGTACATCATGTCCGCCGCCCGTAGCGTCCTGAGCCGCGTCCGCGCCTATCTCCGGTACCGCGACACGGTCACCCAGCTGTCCCGCCTCTCGGATCGCGACCTGGCCGATCTCGGCATCAACCGCAGCGAGATCCGCGGCATCGCCCGCGTCTGATCCCCGACCGCGCGTTTCACGAGACCCCATCGAAGGACCGTCGCCCGTTGATCCGGGCGGCGGTCCTTCGCTATTCTTGGGCATGACACAGACCATCCACATCGTCGGCGGCGGCCTCGCCGGGTCCGAGGCCGCCTGGCAGGTGGCCGAGGCCGGCCATCGCGCCGTCATCCACGAGATGCGCCCGGTGCGCGGGACCGAGGCCCACCAGACGGACGGGCTGGCCGAACTCGTCTGCTCGAACTCCTTCCGGTCGGACGATCCCGAGGGCAACGCCGTCGGGCTGCTGCATCAGGAGATGCGCAGCCTTGGCTCGCTGATCATGCGGGCGGCCGATGCCAATCAGGTGCCGGCGGGCGGGGCGCTGGCGGTCGATCGCGAGGGTTTCTCCGTCGCGGTGACCCGGGCGCTGGAGCAGCACCCCAACGTCACCCTCGTCCGTGGCGAGGTCGCGGGGCTGCCGCCGGAGGACTGGGGGTCCTGCATCGTCGCCACCGGTCCGCTGACCGCCCCGGCGCTGGCCGAGGGCATCCGCGGGCTGACCGGCGCCGAGTCCCTCGCCTTCTTCGACGCCATCGCGCCGATCCTCCACCGCGACTCGATCGACATGGAGGTGGCGTGGTTCCAGTCGCGCTACGACAAGCCGGGCCCGGGCGGCACCGGGGCCGACTATCTCAACTGCCCGATGACGCGTGAGCAGTACGAGGCCTTCGTGGACGCCCTGGTGACGGGTGAGAAGATCGGGTTCAAGCAGTGGGAGGGCACGCCCTATTTCGACGGCTGCCTGCCCATCGAGGTGATGGCCGAGCGCGGGCCCGAGACCCTGCGCCACGGCCCGATGAAGCCCGTGGGCCTCACCAACCCGCGCGACCCGCTGGTCAAGCCCTGCGCGATCGTCCAGCTGCGCCAGGACAACGCGCTCGGCACGCTCTACAACATGGTGGGCTTCCAGACGAAGCTGACCTACGCCGAGCAGGTGCGGATCTTCCGCACGATCCCCGGCCTGGAGCGGGCCGAGTTCGCCCGCTTGGGTGGCCTGCACCGGAACACCTATCTCGACAGCCCGCGCCTCCTCGACGCCACGCTCCGGCTGAGGGCCCGTCCAGCCTTGCGCTTCGCCGGCCAGATCACCGGCTGCGAGGGCTACGTGGAGAGCGCGGCCGTCGGGCTGATGGCCGGCCGCTTCGCGGTGGCCGAGGCCGCGGGGCAGCCCCTCGCTCCCCTGCCCCAGACCACGGCGCTGGGCGCGCTGATCGCCCACATCACGGGCGGCCATGTCGAGGCGGACGGCGAGGCCAACGCCCCGCGCTCGTTCCAGCCGATGAACGTCAATTTCGGCCTGTTCCCGCCCCTGGCGCAGGCCCCGCGCAACGAGACCGGCCGCCGCCTGCGCGGACCCGAGAAGGCGGTCCTCAAGAAGCGCGCGCTGACCGACCGGGCCCGGGCCGACCTCGCCGCCTGGATGGCGCAGCCGGCGGACCGGACGCCCGTCGCGGCCGAGTAGCGCCAAGTCCCGGTTTCAAAAGGGCGAGCCCTTGTGCGGGTGCAGGGCAGAGCCCTGCTGGGCTTGGGCGAAGCCCAAGGGTCGGGGCCCTGCCCCGACACCCCGCCAAAGGGCTGCAAGCCCTTTGGAAACCCGGACCTGCGCACGGGCCTTGCACGGTCCGGACGCAAAGCCTCCGGGGACCTTATGACCGAGATCGACACCCAGGCCTTTCTGGCCGACCTGTACGCATTGCGGGAGATCGGCCGGTTCCGCACCGGCGTCCACCGCCCGACCTTCTCGGCCGACGACATGGAATCCCGCCGCTGGCTGATGGCCAAGCTGGAGGCCTGCGGGCTGGAGGCCTCCATCGACGGGATCGGCAACGTGTTGGGGCGCCACCGCGGCCCCGGCCCGCATCTGCTGGTCGGCAGCCATATCGAGACCCAGAACGAGGCCGGCTGGCTCGACGGGGCGCTGGGGGTCGTGGCCGGCGTGGCGTTGGCCCGGGCCGGGCTGCCGGTCGATGTGGTCGCCTTCGCGGATGAGGAGGGGCATTTCTCCGGCGGCTTCCTGGGCAGCCGCTCGGCGGTCGGCGATCTCACCGAGGCCGAGATCGACGAGGCCCGCAACCGCACCGACGGCACGCCCCTGCGCGCGGCGCTCGCCACCGCCGGCCTCGCCGGCCTGCCCCGGATGCGGCTCGACCCGGGCCGCTACCGCGGCTTCCTGGAGATGCATATCGAGCAGGGCACGCAGCTCGAATCCGCCGGGCTGCATCTCGGGGTGGTGAGCGGCATCGTGGCGATCTGGCAGTTCCGGATCGTGTTCGACGGCAACCAGGACCATGCGGGCGGCACCACCATGGCGGAGCGCCGGGACGCGGGTCTCTCGGCGGTGCGCCTGCTCGCGGCGATCGACCGGGAGTTCCCAAAAGTCTGCGGCCCGCGCAGCACCTGGACCACGGGGCGGATCACCCTGGATCCCGGCGGCTACAGCATCATCCCGGGCCGGGCCGAGGTGTTCTTCCAGTTCCGCGACGTGGCGATGCCGGTTCTGGAGCGGATGGAGGCCTGCCTGGAGGCGCTGGTGCGCGAATCGAACCGGCGCGAGCGCTGCCCCGCCACGCTGACGGCCCTCTCCAAGGCGATCCCCGCCCCCTGCGACCCGGACCTGATGCGGGCCCTCTCGGAGGCCGCCGAGGCGGTCTGCCCGGGCGGCTGGCAGGTCATGCCCTCGGGGGCCGGCCACGACGCGCAGAACGTCGCCCAGATCCTGCCGGCCGCGATGCTGTTCGTCCCCTCGATCGGCGGCATCAGCCACCACTGGGCGGAGGATACCAGCGACGCCGACTTGGTGCTGGGCGTGCGGGCGCTGGGCGCGGCAGCGGCCCGGGTGCTTGCCGGGTGAGGTGGCCGACCGCAACCGGCTGTGCAACGCCCGCACGGTTCAAGCCGTTAGCTTCGGTCGGTGTCGGAGCGCGGTCATGCGGATCCACAAGGAAGGGACCTTCGACGGGGTCTGGACCGTCTTCGTCGGCCCCTGCCTCTGCTTCAGCGACCTGAGCGAGACGGAGGCCGACGCCCTGATGGCGGCCTTCGCGCGGCTCGCCGCCAGCAGGGCCTGACCCCGCCCCCTGGCTCATCGTCCCGTCGGCCGGACGCCACCTTTCTGGACGATGCCCTATCCCCCGGGGACCAGTGAGCGGAGCGGGATCGGCTCCGGCCGGTATTCCTGCATCCCGCCGGCGATCCGCTCCTCCACCGCGTCGAGGAATTTTTCGGGATCCGTGATCGAGCATTGGCGCAGGTCCCAGAAGGCGTAGCGCCACCATTGCACCTTGAGGTAGCGCTCGATCAGCGCGTCGGGGAAGCGCATCTTCACGATCCGGGCCGGGCTGCCCGCCACGATCGCGTAGGGCGGCACGTCCTTGGTCACCACCGCCATCGCGCCGATGATCGCCCCATCGCCGATCGTGATGTCGGGCATCAGGAAGGCGCCGTGGCCGATATAGACGTCGTTGCCGATGCGCACGCGCTTGGGCCAGAGATAGGGCCCGCAGATCTCGTAATCCTCCGCCCGCGGATCGGCGCGGTCGAACACGGCGGAGTGGTGCGTGTAGAACAGCGGTGAGGTCGAGCCGCAATGCACCGGATGGCTGCCGCGACCGACCTGCACGCTCTCGCCGATCGAGCAGTAGCGGGCGATGTCGGCGCCGAAATAGTATCCGCTCACCGCGTACGAGAACGCCCCCATGGTGAGGCAGTAATCGACGCCCATCCACTTGATGCTGCACGGCGGCTCGAAGGTGCAGTCCTCCGGCAGGCCGAACGGGGCCGGATGCAGCACCGAGATGCCCCGCCGCAGCATCTCCTGCTTCATGTCCTCGTTGACGGAGATCATGCGGCGTCCTCGTCGATGGGGTGTTCGGGCGCGGCCGGTGCCGGGCCCACGCTAAGGGGATCGCGCATCGGATCGGCGCGTGCCGCCGCCGTGCCATCTACGGACCGCTGGATCCGCCCCGCAGCGTCGGTTCGACCCAGTCCGGCGGAGCTGTGGCGCAGCCCCGAGCCCTGCGGAGTCGCGTTCACCGCATGCCGTCACGGGGCGCGGTCGCGGCGCGGATCGGTTCATAGGCGGCTGTCGGGCAACGTCGGAGATGCGGGTGGGGCCGGGATGGCGGCGGTGGCCCGTCGCACTAACGGAACCGGCCGAGCCCGTAAACTCCGGAGCGTCCCGACGCAGCCGAGAGCCGTGCACCACGGCGCCGGCCCACAACCCTTGCTGACGATGCGGTTTCGATATATCTAAACATGAACGATCTCGAATGCGAGCCGATCATCATGCATCCCAACTTCATGGACGCGTTCCGCGCCGACCCCTTCGACGCCTACCGGTTCCGGGCCCATCGCGGTCCGATGGGCGGGGATCATCCCCGCGGCCGTCACGGGCACCCCGGCCGCGGCCCCGGCGACCGCCGGATGTTCGGCCGCGGGGGCCGCGGCGACCTCGCCCGCTTCTTCGCCCATGGCGACCTGAGGCTCGTGATCCTCCATCTGATCGCCGAGAAGCCCCGGCACGGCTACGAGATCATCAAGGCCATCGAGGAGCGGGTCGGCGGCGCCTACAGCCCGAGCCCCGGGACGGTCTACCCGACGCTGACGCTGCTGGAGGAACTCGGCCACGTCACGGTGACCCCCGGGGAGGGCACCAAACGGCTGCACACGATCACCCCGGAGGGCCAGGCGGTCCTCGACGGCAACCGTCCGACCCTGGAAGCCATCCTCGCCCGGATGGCCGAGGCCGAGGCCGCCCTGGGCGAGGGGCCGCCGCCCTCCCTGGTGCGCGCCAAGGAGGGGCTGAAGCTCGCCCTGCAGATGCGCCTCGCCCGCGGCCCGCTCAGCGCCGAGCAGACCGCCGCCATCACGGCCGCCCTGGAGGCGGCGACCGCCGCGGTGGAGCAGGCGTGAGGCGCCGCGATCCCCGGCGGAGGCTGCACGGTGCCTGATCCGCGATCCAGCCGCTGCGCCCTCGGCGTCACCCTGTTCCGGCCGGGCCGGGATCAGGTGGAGCGCGTCCTCGCCCAAGCCGCGGTCGCGGGCGCCACGGTGATCGCCTTCGACAATGGCGGCCTCTCGGCGGCGGACGCGGCGCGCCTCGTCCACGCGGGCGTAAATCTGCTGTCGGCGGGGCACAACATCGGCATCGCGGCGGCGCTCAACCGGATCGCCGCGTCTGCCCGGGACGCCGGGGCGGAGACGCTCCTGCTCCTCGATCAGGATGCCGAGCCGCCCGAAAACCTCGCCGCCGGTCTGCTCGCCGCCCTCGGAGCACTGCGGCGGGCCGGGATCCCGGCCGCGGTGGTGGGCCCTGCCCCGGCGCCGGCCGCCGGCCACAAGGCGCCCGCCTATCCGCCGCGCCCCGGCGTGCCGGAGAATGGCGCCCTCGCCCCGGTGCAGTTCCTGGCGACCTCGGGGTCGCTGATCGACCTCGCCGCGTTCGAGCGGGTCGGCCCGTTCCGGGACGACTTCTTCATCGACGGGGTCGAGCTCGAATGGTGCTTTCGCGCCTGGAGCCGCGGCTACGGCTGCTACGTTGCCCGCGACGTCGCGATCCCCCATCGGGTCGGCGGCGGGGTGATCCGGGCCTTCGGGATCGCGATGCCGCGCCAGCCCCTGTTCCGCATGGCGACCTACCTGCGCAACGCCGTCTATGCGTGGCGGCTGCCGCACGTGCCGCTGCGCTGGAAGCTCGCCCAGGCCGCCTACCTGCCGCTTCAGGCCGGGCTGTACTGGGCGGATTCGGGCTTCCGGCCCGCTGTGCTGCTGCGGCTCCTCGGAGCGGCCGGTGACGGCGCCCTGGGCCGCCTCGGGCCGCCCAAAGGTTTGCCCAAGGATCTGCCGTGACCGACCGCCCCGCCCTCCCCCCGGTCCTGGACGTGGTGATCGTCAACTGGAACGGGGGTGCGCTGCTGCGCGCCTGCCTCGCGAGTCTCGCAGGCGTGCAGGACGCCGCATCCGTGCAGGTGATCGTGGTCGACAATGCCTCGACCGACGGCTCCGTCGAGGACCTGCCCCCAGATCTGTCCCTCTTGCCCCGCCCGCTCCGGCTGATCCGCAACGTGGAGAACCGCGGCTTCGGCCGGGCCTGCGACCAGGGTGCCGCCGCGGGCGAGGCTCCCGTGATCCTGTTCCTCAACCCCGACACGCAGGTGGAGCCCGACGCCCTTGAGCTGGCCCGCGCCGCGCTGATGGCCGATCCGCGGACCGGGATCGTCGGCGCCCGGCTGGTCGATCCCGACGGGCGGACTGCGCGCTCCTGCGCCCGGGCGCCCACGGCGCTCGGCCTCCTCGGTCGCGCCCTGGCGCTGGACCGGCTGGGCCTCGTGCGCCCGCACTTCCTCCTCGAATGGGACCACGCGGAGGACCGCGCCGTCGATCAGGTGATGGGCGCCTTCCTGATGATCCGCCGCGACCTGTTCCAGGCGCTCGGCGGGTTCGACCCGCGCTTCTTCGTCTACTGGGAGGATGCCGATCTCTGCACGCGCGCCCGGGCGGCGGGGTTTGCCGTGCGGCACGTGGCCGGGGCGGTCACCCGCCATCTCGGCCAGGGCACGACCCGGCAGGTGCGGGCGCGGCGGCTGTTCTACTTCCTGCGCAGCCAGATCCTCTACGCCGGCAAGCACCACGGTATCGCTGCGGCCCTGGTGCTGATCGCGGCGAGCTTCTGCGCGCAGGTGCCGCTCCGGCTCGCCCTGGCGCTGGCTCGCCGGTCTCCCGGGGAGGCCGCGGAGGTGCTGCGCGCCGCCGCACTCCTCGCCGCGGCCCTGCCGCAACTCGCGGGTTCGCTCATGCGGGGCGATCGAGGAAGTCCAGCAAGGCCCGGTTGAAGGCCTCCGGACACGTCACGCTGTGGGCGTGGCCGCCCTCGGGGGCGAGGACGAGGCGGGCCCGGGGCAGCGCCGCCGCGAGGCGCTCGGAGCGCGTGTAGGGCACCAGTACGTCGTCCCGGGCGGCCATCACCAGGGTCTCGTGCGGGATGCGCCCGAGCCGGTCGGCGATCGCGAAGCGCTCCAACGCGCCGATGCGCGTGAGCACGGTCTCGGCCCCGGGGAAATGCGCCAGGGCGTGGGCCTCGTCGGCCGCGACCCGCTCGGCCTGAGCGGAGAGCCAGGGGGCCGGGTACAGGAAGATCGCCTGCGCCCGCACGAAGGCCTCCGGCCCGCCCCCGGCCAGGATCGCCCGGCGGGCCGCGAAACAGCGGCGCGTGGCCGGGTCCAGGGCGTCCCAGCCGTTGATCACCACGATCCGCCCGACCCGCCCGGGCGCGACGAGCGCCATCTGCAGGGCGATCAAGCCGCCCAGCGCGTGACCGACGACGTCGGCGCGGTCGATCCCGGCAGCGTCCAGCACGGAGAGCGCGTCCCGGGCCATGGCGGGGATATCGTGATCCGGGCCAAGCCGGTCGGGCGACCGCCCGGTCCCGCGATGGTCGTAGGTCACCACCCGGAACCGCGCCGTGAGCGCCGCCATCTGCGGCGCAAAGTACCCGGCCCCACCGCCGAGCCCCGGCGAGAGCAGCACCGGCTGCCCGTCCTCCAGACCCGTCACCGCATGGTGGAGCGAGGCCGCGCCGATGCTCATCGGCCGACATGCGCCACGGAGGCGATCTCCACCAGCGCGTCCGGCTTCACGAGGCCGCACTGGATGCAGTAGCGCGCCGGCTTCTCGCCGGGAAAATACGCCGCGTAGACCGCGTTGATCGCCGCGTAATCGGCCCAGTCCTTCAGGAAGACGTGGTTGAAGGTGACATCGTCCATCGTGCCGCCCGCGGCCTCGACCACGCCCTTGATGGTCTCCAGCACGTGCCGGGCCTGGGCGGCGGCGTCGCCGACATGGACGACGTTGGCCTCCGCATCGAGGGGCAGCGTGCCCGAGACGTAGAGCACGCCGTCGGCCAGCGTCCCCGGCACGTAGGGGGCGAGCGGCTTGCCCGTCCCCGGCGGAATCACGACCTGCTTCGGCATTTTTTCGGACTTTCGCGGTGCGGGTGCCGGGACGGCGGGTGATCTACGCGGCTGCGGTGCAGGTCTGTGCGCCGAGCGCCGCCTCGAACGAGGAGACGTCCGAGACCCAGCCGAAGAAGGTCTCGATGTTGGCGAGCGCCCCGTGGTGCAGGCTCTCCGGCCCCGCCTGATGCGTGGCATCCGCCAGCACGATGCCGAAATACTCGCGGTGGAATCCGTCCCGCAGGGTCGATTCCACGCAGACATTGGTGGCGATGCCGGTGAAGACCAGCGTGTTGATCCCCCGGGCGCGCAGCATGCTGTCGAGGGGCGTGTTGTAGAAGCCGCTGTAGCGCGGCTTGCCGATCGTCAGGTCGCCCGGCTCGGGCTTCAGGGCATCGACCAGCGCGTAGTCCCACGAGCCCTTGGCGAGGAGCCGCGCGTTCATCTCCGGATGCCGCCGCATGGTCTTGAGGGCGTTGGACTTGTGCCAGTTCGGCGAGCCCGGGCCGCCCGCCTCGACGTAGTCCGGATCCCAGCCGTTCTGGAACCACAGGATCTTGATGCCGGCCGCCCGCGCCGCCGCTACGGCCCGGACGATCTGCGCGATCACCGGGCCGGTGCCCGATATGTCGAAACCCGCGATGTCGAGGTAGCCGCCCGGGCTCGCATAGGCGTTCTGCACGTCCACCACGATCAACACCGTGGCGGCGGGGTCGAAGGCGATCGGCTCGGGCCGGGCCGGCAGGACGGTGCTGCCGTGGCGGCCTTGCGGATCGCGGTATCCGGCGGGGGCGTCCATCAGGCGACCTCCGCCAGCGGTGCGGCGACGTGCCGGCGACTGCGCATCAGCGGCTGGATCCGGGTGCCGAAGGCATCGAGACCCTTGAGAAAATCGTCGAACACCAGCAGCACGCCCTCCACCCCGTCGATGGTCATGATCGCGTCGAGCATCGCCGCCACGCTGGCGTAGCTGCCGACCAATGTGCCCATGTTGAGGTTCACCGCCGAGGCGGGGTCCGCAAGCTGGCGCACGTTGGTGTCGCCGCCGGACTTGGTGTCGGCCGCGCCCTGGAGGCCGAGCCACGCGATCGCCTCGGCATCGGCCCCCGCCTGGTAATGCGCCCAGGTAGCCATCGCGGCGGCGTCGGTCTCGTCGGCGACGATCATGAACAGGGCGTAGCAGGTCACCCGCCGGCCGGTCTTGGCGCGGGCCTCCGCGAGCTTTTCCACCACGGGGGCGAAGGCGGTCGGCGTGTTGAGGCCTTTCCCCAAGCAGAAATTGTAGTCGGCGTATTGCGCCGTGAAGGCGAGACCCGCCCCGCTCTGGCCGGCGCAGATGATCTTCATCGGCGCCTGCGGCCGGGGGCTCAGCCGGCAATCGTTCATCTGGAAATACGTGCCCTTGAGGTCGCTGGCCCCGGTCTCCCACAGCTCGCGCAGAATCTGAGCATATTCCGACAAGTAGTCGTACCGGTTGGCGAAATGCGCGTCGCCGGGCCACAGGCCCATCTGGTCGTATTCCGGTTTCTGCCAGCCGGTGACGAGGTTCACGCCGAAGCGCCCATCCGAGATCGAGTCGATGGTCGCCGCCATGCGGGCGACGATGGCCGGCGGCAGACACAGGGTCGCCGCGGTGGCGAACAGCTTGATCCGGGTGGTGACGGCGGCGAGCCCCGCCATCAGGGTGAAGGATTCGAGGTTGTGGTCCCAGAACTCGGTCTTGCCGCCGAAGCCGCGCAGCTTGATCATCGACAGGGCGAAGTCGAGCCCGTAACCCTCGGCCTTCAGGGTGATCTGTTTATTCAGCGCGAAGCTCGGGCGGTACTGCGGGGCGTTCTCCGAGATCAGCCAGCCGTTGTTGCCGATGGGGATGAACACCCCGACGCTCATGGCGGGCGATCCGCTCGGGGCCTCCCGGGCGGGATTCTCCGGGGCCGCAGGTCCCGCACCGGCCTCGCTCTGCGTCATCGGTCTGCACTCCACGCGGCTTCGGGCCTGAGGGAGCCGCGTCTGCCGAAGGGTTGCAAAACCGGGCTGGACGGTCAAACCCGCGGCGGTGCTTTGGCGGAAAAATGCCGTTCTTTTCAGCGGCTTGCACAATCGAAGCGCGATCTGTGCCCAGTGCATTCGCGCCGCGGCAGATGGGCCGCGGCAAACCAGCGCTTCAGTCCTGCGCTTCATCCGCGCGGGGCCTGGGTGGGTTGCAGGTTCCTGTCGCGAAACAGGCGACCCTTTCTCGAAGCCTGTTCAGGCGTGCGGCATGTCGCAGGGACGAAAACAGGTTTCACGCGGCCAGCTGGCGACACATCGCCTTGAGGTGGCGCGCCCCGATTGTCGCCGGCGGCCTGGAGACCATCTTCAAAGGGTGATGACGAATATCGGATCCGTCCAGCTGGAGTGACCTCGATGCGCGCGTTACCCGTCCTCGTCCTCGTCCTCGGCCTCGCGGGACCGGCGGCGGCCGACGACGCCGCCCGCGTGGCGGCCCAGGCCACGATCACCCGGCAGGTCGAGGCGTTCGGGCGCGACGACGCGCCGGCCGCCTACGCCCAGGCGGCTCCGGCGATCCGCGAACTCTTCCCGAACGCCGACCTGTTCATCGGCATGGTCCGCACCCAGTACCGTCCCGTCTACCGGCACCGCAGCTTCGTGTTCGGCGCGGGCCGGGACACCGGCGAGGCCAGCGTGGTCCAGTCTGTGGCGATCCAGGACGAGTACGGCGTCGACTGGACCGCCGAGTACAGCCTCGTCCGGGACGCGGACGGGCAGTGGCGCATCACCGGCTGCCGCCTGATCAAGGCGCCAGGGACAAACGCCTGAAGCACGAACGCCTGAAAGGCCCGCCGCCTTTGGGGCGGCGGGCCCGCGGCATCACCGGGGTTCCGACTTCAGCGTCGCGAGCTTGTCGAGCATCTGCAGGGTGATGTCGGCGCAGGCCTTCGTCGTGTCGTCGTCGGCGCATTTCACGTCGATGCGGGCATCGCCGCGCTCGAGGATGAAATGCGCGCCCTTCGGCGGCGGCGGCGGCGGCGGCGGCGGGCCGTCGGGGCCGCGCTGCGGGCCGCCGGGCGGGGGCGGCGGCGGCGCGTCGGCACCCGGGCCGCGGCGCGGACCGCCCGGGGGCGGCGGAGGCGGTGCGCCGGCCTCGGGGCCGGGCCGCGGCCCGCCGGGCGGCGGAGGCGGCGTCTGCGCGAACGCCACGGTGCCGGACAGCAGGGCCGCGACGCCCGCGAGGGCGATGATTCGGGTCATGTCGGCTCTCTTCGAGGAGGGATCGACCCCGCCGGCAGATCGCCGTCGGGTCGGCCGATTCATGGGCTGTCACCGCCGAACCGGCCCTGAACCGCCCCGTTCAGCTTCGGTTAAACCAGCCGCCCCGCCCTGCGGGCAGACCGGCCGCGCGGCTTTGGGCTTTCGACAGGCCCGCCGGCATCGTGTAGAGGGGGCGCCTTCCCTCGGAGGACCCCGTGCTCCACGTCTCGACCCGCGGCGAGGCCGCGCCGCTCTCGTTCTCGGACGCCCTGCTGGCGGGGCTTGCCCGCGACGGCGGGCTCTACGTGCCGCAGACCTGGCCGCAGATCGCGCCTGCGGAGATCGCCGCCCTCGCCGGCCGGCCCTACGCCGAGGCCGCCAAGCGCGTCCTGCGCCCGCTGATCGACGGCGACGTCGCCGGCCCGGACCTCGACCGGATGATCGACGGGGCCTACGCGACGTTCCGCCACCCGGCGGTCTGCCCGCTGACCCAGCTCGACGACAACCTGTTCCTGCTGGAACTCTTCCACGGGCCGACGCTCGCCTTCAAGGACGTGGCGATGCAGCTGCTCGGGCGGCTGATGGACCACGTGCTGACCCAGCGCGGCACCCGCGCCACCATCGTGGGCGCGACCTCGGGCGATACAGGCTCGGCCGCCGTCGAGGCGTTCGGCGGGCTCGACCGGGTCGACGTGTTCATCCTCTATCCCCACGGGCGGGTCTCGGAGGTGCAGCGCCGGCAGATGACCTCGGTGCCGGCGCAGAACGTCCATGCGCTCGCCGTCGACGGCACGTTCGACGATTGCCAGAATCTCGTCAAAGCCCTGTTCCAGCACGCCGATTTCGCCGATGCGGTGCGGCTGTCGGGCGTCAACTCGATCAATTGGGCCCGGGTGGCCGCGCAGGCGGTCTACTACTTCACCAGCGCGGTGGCGTTGGGTTCGCCGCACCGGCCGGTCTCCTTCGCGGTACCGACCGGCAATTTCGGCGACGTGCTTGCCGGCTGGGTCGCCAAGCAGATGGGCCTGCCGGTCGGGCGACTGATGATCGGCACCAATGCCAACGACATCCTCGTGCGGACCCTGGAGCACGGCGCCTACGAGCTGCGCGGCGTGGTGCCCACCACCTCGCCCTCCATGGACATCCAGATTTCTTCGAATTTCGAGCGTCTGCTGTTCGAGGCGCTGGGGCGCGACGCCTCCGCCCTGTCGCGGCTGATGGCCGGGCTGAAGCAGTCCGGCGGCTTCTCCCTGAGCCCCGAGGTGCTGGCGACGGTCCGCGCGGAGTTCGACGCCGTCGCGGTGCCGGAGCCCGACGTGATGGAAGAGATCGCCCTCACCCAGGCGGCCACCGGCGTGGTGCTCGATCCCCACAGCGCCATCGGCGTGCGGGCCGGGCGGCGGCTCCTGGAGCAGGATCCCGCGACCCCGGTCGTGGCGCTGGGCACCGCGCATCCGGCAAAATTCCCGGACGCGGTCGCGAAGGCCACCGGCGGCCTGCGCCCGCCCCTGCCCCCGCACCTCGCCGACCTGATGGACCGGCCCGAGCGCCTGACCCGGGTGGCCAACGATCAGGCCGCCCTGGAAAGTCTCATCCGCGAGCGCGCCCGCATCACGCGAGGGGCTTGAGTTTGCCGCGGGTGGCACGCCGCTCCCCCTCCCCCCTTTGCGGGGGAGGGTGGCCCGCGAAGCGGGTCGGGAGAGGGGAGCGACGGTGCAAGATAAAGTTGTGGCCTTCAAACCTGCTGCCCATTTTCCTGGAACGGCGCTCCCCTCTCCCGACCCCTGCTGACGCAGGGGCCACCCTCCCCCGCAAAGGGGGGAGGGATTCCGCGCCCGATCCGGCCCCCTCCGCGACGAGCCGTCGATGAACCAGCATTTCTCCACCCACGCCGCCTCGCCGTCGCTGCGCACCACGCGGCTTCCCAACGGCGTCACGGTGGTCACCGAGCCGATGCCGGGCGTGGCCACCGCCAGCCTCGGGGTCTGGGTCGGGGCCGGCTCGCGCAACGAGCGCGCCGACGAGGCCGGGCTGTCCCACCTCATCGAGCACATGGCGTTCAAGGGCACCCGCACCCGCTCGGCGCAGAAGATCGCGGAAGAGATCGAGAATGTCGGCGGCGAGATCAACGCCGCGACCTCGACCGAGGGGACGAGCTACACCGCCCGGGTGCTCGGCGAGGATGCGGACCTCGCCCTCGACGTGATCGGCGACATCCTCACCGATTCGGTGTTCGACGCGGGCGAGCTCGCCCGGGAGAAGGGCGTGATCCTCCAGGAATACGCCGCCGTCGAGGACACCCCCGACGACGTGGTCTACGACGCCTTCACGGAGGCCGCCTTCCCGGACCAGCCGGTCGGCCGGCCGATCCTCGGGCGCCCCGAGACGATCCGGAGCTTCGACGAGGCCGGGATCCGCGCCTATCTCGACCGGGAATACACGCCGGACCGCATCGTCGTGGCGGGCGCCGGAGCGGTGACCCACGAGGCGATCGTGGCGGCGGCCGAGCGCCATTTCGGCGCCCTCCCCGCCAAGTCCGCGCCCCAAGCGGTGCCGGGCGCCTATGGCGGCGGCGAGCGGCGGATGCCGCGCAAGCTCGAACAGGCCAACGTGGTGATCGGCCTACCGGGCCTCTCCTTCCGGGACGAGCGCTACTACGCGCTGCACATGTTCGCGCAGGTGCTGGGCGGCGGCCTGACCTCGCGGCTGTGGCAGGAGGTGCGCGAGACCCGCGGCCTCGCCTACGAGATCCAGGCCTTCCACTGGCCGTTCTCGGATTGCGGCCTGTTCGGCATCGGCGCCGGCACCGCCGGGGCGGACCTGCCCGAACTCGTCGACGTGACGCTCGCCGCGACCGCCCGGGCGGCCCGCGACCTCGACACCGTCGAGATCGCCCGCGCCAAGGCGCAGCTCAAGGTGTCGCTGCTCTCGGCGCTGGAGACGCCGGGCGGCCGGATCGAACGCAACGCCCGCCAGATTCTGGCCTGGGGCCGGGTCATCCCCGCCGGGGAGGTGATCGCCAAGGTCGACGCGGTCACCGTGGAGGACGTCCGCGCCGCCGCCGCCGCGATGCTCAAGGGCACGCCGACGCTGGCGGCGATCGGCCCGATCCGCAAGCTGCCGAGCCTCGCCACGATCGCGGGCGCGCTCCAGGGGGCCTGAGAGCCGGTCCTGGTTTCGAAAGGGCGCGCCCTTTCGCGGGTCCAGGGCAGAGCCCTGGTGCTGGACCTCGTCCGGTATCGGGCTTCGCCTGATCTCAGGGCTCTGCCCTGAGGACCCGCCAAAGGGCACGGCCCTTTGGAAACCCGGGATCGTCGGTCAAACCGGCTCTGGATCGTGCCGCGAAATGGCCGCCGCAACTTGATTTGGCCGCAAAAGGGCGCGATCCGCTCGATCGAGGCCGCCGGGGCGGCTGACGCCGCTTCTCGCACGGCCGGACACCAAGACACCCTTGCGCATCCTCGCCCTCCTCCTGACCCTGGTCGGCGGTCTCGTCGGTGCCCTCGCCTTCAGCGCGCCCGCCTGGGCCGTGGAGGCGGTGCGCGTCACCCTCGACGCCCCGGTGATCGACCTGACCGGCGCGATCGAGCGCTACCGCTCGGACGGCGACCTGATCCAGATCTCCACGGCGCCCGGCAAGGACGGGATCGTGCGCCGCATCGTCGTGAAGGCGCGCGATGCCGGCGCCCGGCCCGACTGGATCGTGTTCGCGCTCACAAACGACACCGACGAGCAGATCGACCGCATCCTCGTCGCCCCGCATTTCCGGCTGGTCGATTCCGGGGTGATCTGGCCCGATCTCGGCGGCTCGCGGATCGCCGCCATCACGGCGAGCCAGGGCATCCGGCCCGAGCGCGACGAGAACCCGGAGGCCGACCAGTTCACGATCACGCTGGATCCCGGCACCACCGTCACCTACGTGGCCGAATTGCGCGGCGCCAACATCCCCCAGCTGCACCTCTGGGATCAGGATGCCTACCGCCGGAAATCCGCCGGCCTGACCCTCTACAAGGGCATCATCATCGGGATCAGCGGGTTGCTGGCCCTGTTCCTGACCATCGTGTTCGTGGTCAAGGGCGCGATCATCTTCCCTGCCGCCGCCGCGCTCGCCTGGTCGGTGCTCGCCTATGCCTGCATCGATTTCGGCTTCCTGCAGCGGGTCTTCCCGGTCACCGAGCTGGCCGAGCGGGTCTACCGGGCCTCCGCCGAGGCGGTGCTCGGGGCAACGCTGCTGGTCTTCCTGTTCGCCTACCTGAACCTCGCCCGCTGGCACGTGCGCTACAGCCACGTGGCGTTCTTCTGGCTCGCCTTCCTGGCGGGTCTCGTGGGGCTCGCGGTGTTCGATCCGCCGGTGGCGGCGGGGGTGGCGCGCATCTCCATCGCGGCGGTGGCCGGCATCGGCCTGCTGCTGATCCTCTACCTCGCGGTCCATAACGGCTACGACCGGGCGATCCTGCTGGTGCCGACCTGGCTGCTGCTGGTCGTCTGGGTGGCGGCGGCGGGCTTCGCGGTCACCGGCCAGATCGGCAGCGACCTCGTGCAGCCGGCCCTGATCGGCGGCCTCGTGCTGATCGTGATGCTGATCGGCTTCACGGTGCTCCAGCACGCCTTCGCGGGGGGCGGCCTCAGCCACGCGCTGGTCTCCGACACCGAGCGCCGGGCGCTGGCGCTGACGGGGGCCGGCGACGTGGTGTTCGACTGGGACGTGCCGGCCGACCGGGTCTTCGTCGGCCCGGAGATCGAGGCCCAGCTCGGCCTCGCCCGGGGCACCCTGGAGGGGCCGGCGACCAACTGGCTCGGCGCCCTCCACCCGTTCGACGTGGAGCGCTACTCGGCGGCCCTCGACACGGTGATCGAGGAGCGGCGCGGCCGCATCGTCCACGATTTCCGCCTCCGCTCGGAGGCCGGCACCTTCTTCTGGTACCGGCTGAAGGCGCGGCCGGTGATCGGCGCCGACGGCGAGGTGATCCGCGTGGTCGGCACGATCGCGGACGTCACCGAGATCAAGACCGCCGAGGAGCGCCTGCTCCACGACGCGGTGCACGACAGCCTGACCGGCCTGCCGAACCGCGAATTGTTCGGCGACCGCCTCGACGCGGCCCTCGCCTTCGCCAGCCAGGATCCGCGCCTCAAGCCCACCGTGATCGTGCTCGACGTCGACCGGTTCAAGGGCATCAACGACGCGATCGGCCTCTCGGCGGGCGACTCGATCCTGCTGACCCTCTCGCGCCGCCTCGGCCGCCTGCTGCGGCCGCAGGACACGCTCGCTCGGGTGGCGGGCGACGAGTTCGCGGTGATCCTGGTCTCGGAGCGCGAGCCCGACCGGATCCTGGCCTTCGCCGAGATGATCCGCCGGGCGATCGCCACCCCGATCACCTACGCCGACCGGGAGATTTTTTTGACCGTCTCGATCGGCCTCGCCCTCTACGAGGCCGGCGCCAACCTGAAGCGCGACGAGGTGTTCAAGAGCGCCGAGATCGCCATGATCCAGGCCAAGCGCAACGGCGGCGACCGGATCGAGGTGTTCCGCGCCCATATGCGCACCGACCGCTCGGACCGGCTGATGCTGGAGAGCGACCTGCGCAAGGCGATCGAGCGCAACGAGATGAAGGTGCTGTTCCTGCCGGTGGTGCGGCTGGAAGACCGCACCGTGGCGGGGTTCGAGACGGTCTTGCGCTGGGACCACCCGAAACTCGGGCGCATCCCCGCCTCGACCTTCCTGCCGCTCGCCGAGGAGAGCGGCTTCATCGTCAATCTCGGCATCTTCGCCCTGGAACGCACGGCGCTGGAACTCGCGGCGTGGCAGCGCTCCCTGGAGGTCGAGCCGCCGATCTTCGCGGCCTGCAACCTGTCCTCGCGCCAGCTCCTGCGCCACGACCTCCTGCACGACGTGAAGACCGTGATGGCCCGCTCCGGCGCCCTGCCCGGCTCGCTCAAGCTGGAATTCAGCGAGAGCCTCGTGATGGAGAACCCGGAATACGCCGCCCAGATGCTGGCGCGGATCCACGACCTCGGGGCGGGCCTGTGCCTGTCGGATTTCGGCACCGGCTACTCGGCGCTGTCGTATCTCCAGCGCTTCCCGTTCGACACGATCAAGGTCGACGCGACCTTCGTGCGCCAGATCGGCACCGGCCAGACCGCGATCCTGCGCTCGATCGTGCGCATGGCGAGCGAGCTGAACCTCGCCATCGTGGCGGAGGGCTGCGAATCGGAGGCCGACGCCCAGGCGCTCGCCGGGCTCGGCTGCGAATATGCCCTCGGCCCGGCCTTCGGCGAGCCGATGACCCTGCTGCAGGCTCGTCAGATCGTCGGCGCCGCGCCGGAAGCCGCCTGATACCAACCTAGATTGGTTCTTGAGCGTGTGGGCCGGGTGTAACCTGCCGGGGTGGAGATTCCCTGGCAGGTGCTGCGATGACCCCCGAACAGATCAAGCTGGTGCAGGACAGCTTTGCGAAGGTGCGGCCGATCGCCGGGACGGCGGCCGACCTGTTCTATGGCCGCTTGTTCGAGATCGCCCCGCAGGTGCGCCCCCTCTTCCCCGACGACATGGCCGAGCAGAAGAAGAAGCTGATGGCGATGCTGGGGCTGGCGGTGGCCAATCTCAACCACCCGGACACGGTGGTGCCGGCGCTCCAGGATCTCGGGCGCAAGCACATCGCCTACGGCACGCAGGCTGCCCATTACGCGCCGGTGGGCGAAGCCCTGCTCTGGACCCTGGAACAGGGGCTGGGGCCGGATTTCACCCCGGAGGTGCGCGAGGCGTGGGTCGAGACCTATACGCTCGTCGCCGGGGTGATGAAGGAGGCTGCGGCGGCGGCGTGAGTCGCGCAGTGATTTAAGCCCACCTTAACCATGTCCGCGCAAGCTCCTGTTGATGGATGGGCGCGCCGGCGCCCGGCATGGGGATGGGCGGATGGCCGAGGCGGCACGGCGTTATCAGCAGGCAGGCAGCTCGGATCTCTTGCGCCGCCTGATGGCCCGGCCGGTCCGGCTGGACCCGCAGGCCCGGACCCGGCTGCCCCTGCCCGGCCGTGACTTGCCCGGCCGTGACTTGCCCGGTCACGACCTCCAGCGCGCCGACGAGCCCGAGACAGGGCCCGGCGAAGACCTCTTTGACGATGCGGAGGACGCCGACGCCATCGCCCGCCTCGAGACCGAGCTTCAGGTGATGAAGGCGGTGCTTCGCGCCCAGCGGCAGGAGGTCGAATCGCTGCGGGCGCAGCGCCAGCTCCTCACCGAATCCGCCGCCAGCGACGATGTCCGCGCGACCCGCGAGCGCTGGGCGGCTCTGGTCGATTCGCTCCTGATCCGTGCCCCGTGAACCCGCCCTCCCTCGTGAACCCACCTTCGGTGAGCCCTCTCCAGACCACGCGGGGTAAGGCCATGGGCGCGCGCTGCTCGCTCGTCGTCAACGGCCGGTCGGTGCGCGTCTCGACCGGCGACACGCCCCTGGAGGCGGCGCTGGCCGAGGGCATGATCGCACCCGTCCAGGCGCAGGCCGGCACGCCGCTGGCCAGCCAGGGCGCGGCGCGTCCCGCCCGCCGTCCACCGGCCCACCGGGCCCGGCCCGAGGCTCTGCGGCCGAGCCTGCCGGGTGCCCCGATCCAGGGGCAGGAGGAGGCGCCGCCGATCCCGGTCGCCCTCCGCAAGGGCACCGTCACGGAGATCCGCCGGCTCAGCCCCGGCATCGTCGAGGTCGTGGCCACCCTGACCAAGCGCCCGACCCTGGAGCCCGGCCATCAGGCCCGGGTGACCTTCGCGGGACTGCCCACCCTGACGCTGGCCCCGACCCTGCGGGTCGATGGCGCCGCCGAGATCAACGAGGCGGTGTTCCACATCCCCCGCGATCCCGAGGGCGGTCCGGTCGACACGATCCGCCTCGACCAGCCCGTGCGCCTCAAGGGGCCGGTGGGACGGGGGCAGTACCGCCCCGGGGGCGGCCGCCTCGTTCTGGTGGCGGCCGGCGCCGGCTTCGGCGCGATCTGGGCGATCGCCCGGGCGGCCCGCTACATTGAGCCCGCCCGCGAGATGGCGCTCGCCGTCGGTGCCCGGGACGCGCTGGACCTCTACATGCGCGAGAGCCTGGACTGGCTGCGCCGCACCGGCGTCGCCCGGATCGTGCTCTGCGCCGACCGCGGCGGCCAGCGCCCGCCGGACGTGCGCTCCGGCCCGCTGACCGCCCATCTGCCGAGCCTGCGCGCCACCGACGTGGTCCATGTGGCGGGCGACGTCTCCACCGTGGGCGCCGTGCAGGTGCTCGCCGCTTCCGTGAGCGCGCGCTGCTACCCGATCGTGCTGGACTGAGCACGGGAGGGGACCCGGCGGGCCCCCGCCGGCGTCCCGGCGCGGGCAGCCCTGCTCATGTCCTGCGTCCGTTGAAGGTTTGGTCGCGAGACCGGCGGCCCCGTTTGTGGAACCGGCTTCGCCGCCCCGGGGCGTCCAGTCCGGTCCGCAGCCCGAACGCAGCGCCTCGCGGATCGTCCCGTTCATCGAAAGCCGGACGCGGCGGGGCGCGAGCGCGCAGAGCCGCGTTCCTGAATCCCGGCCCCGAAGCCCGGCATCGCGTCGCTCCGCGGATCCGTCACGGGCGAGCCGCCCCGGCATGGGGGGCGCGGCCTCCGGAGCATCCCCGAACCGCTGGATGCCGGCTTTCGCAGCACGATGACGCGAAACCAAGGCCCTGGAGCATCGTTCCGGGTCCGGGGGCGATACCCCAGAGGGTGTGTTCGCCAGGCTGGAACCGAGCGGTATCCCGGTCCGTCGGACAGGATTTCGCTCCAAGTCAGAGCAAGGCGGATAAGATGGTTCTCGTTTATCCGTAGATGTGAATCAAATAAATTGACGGCCGTTGCAGTCGTCGTGTCATGTATGTTGGTGATTTGCGAATCGGTACGCGTATAGTTTCGAGAAAGCGTTGCCTTTTGCCGAAATTCTGAGAAGTCTCTCCTCCCTGGTGAATCTGCGGTTGGGCAGGGGGTGATCGAGTATGCGATTTCTGAGAGATGCCAGATTGGCCGTGAAGATATCCGCGCCCATTCTGATTATGCTGATGGCGATCACATTCCTTGTGACGTATTCACTAAGCGAATTTGATATGATGGAAAAGCGAGACCAGTATCTGGTCGATTATTATTTTGTGCGGTTGGAGGCCTTTTCGCAGGTCCGGGAGCGGTTCCTCGAAGCGGCGCTCATGAACCGCAACATCGTCATCGGCCAGCCGGAGAGCGACATCCAGGACTTCCGGACGCGGTACGATGAGGCCGTCAAAGCCGTCGCCGACAGCATCGCGACCCTGGCCGCGGGATCGCGCCGCAAGGAGATCCGCGACATCCAGCTCGAGATCGGCAAGTTGGCGCGGGACTATTTCGATCTGCTCGACCGCTCCAACGCCCTCGCCCTCCGGGACGACCGGGCGGCGGCGATCCAGGTCGGCCTCGTCGCGGGCCGCGAGATCCGGGCGCGCTTCGACAAGGTCTCGCGGGATTACGAGGCGCTGGCGCGTGCCCGCCTCAACGAGGCGAAGGCCGCCTCGCAGCGCGAGGCCGAGGAGGCCCACACCGTGCTGATCGGCTCCGCCCTGGCGAGCCTGCTCGCCGCCCTGGGCCTCTCCGCCGTGATCGTCGTGTTCGGCGTCGCGCGGCCGCTTCAGCGCCTCGTCGCCGTGCTGCAGCGGATGGCGAAGGGCGATGTCGATGCCACTATCCCGGAGGCGCGGCGCGGGGACGAGATCGGGATCGTCGGTCGCGCGGTCGAGGAGATCAAGGCCATGGTCGCCCGCAACGCCGCCGCGGAGGCCGAGCTCAGGCGGCAGGCGGAAGCCGCCGCCTCCGTCGAGCGCAGGCGCAACAGGATGGAGCTGGCCCGGACCTTCGAGGAGGCGGTGGCCGGGATCGTGGAGCGTGTCTCGTCGTCCGCGGGCGAACTCCAGAAGACCGCCCACCAGATGACCACGACGGCCCAGGAGACGGCCAGCCAGTCCGGCACGGTGGCGAGCGCGGCCGAGGAGGCTGCGGCCAACATCAACACCGTCGCGGCCTCGGTCGAGGAACTCGGCAGCTCCATCCAGGAGATCGGCCGCCAGGCGAGCGGCTCCTCGCAGCTCGCCCAACAGGCGGTCGGCGAGGCCGACCAGACGGCCGGCCTCGTGTCCGAGCTGAAGGATGCGGTCTCCGAGATCGGCGACGTGGTCCGGCTGATCTCGTCCATCGCGGAACAGACCAACCTCCTGGCGCTCAACGCCACCATCGAGGCCGCGCGTGCCGGTGAGGCCGGTCGTGGCTTCGCGGTCGTGGCGGGCGAGGTAAAGGCCCTGGCCGAGAAGACCGCCCGGGCGACCGACGGCATCGCCGAGCAGATCGGGCGGATCCAGGGCGTCACCGGCGCGGCGGTCGGGGCGATCGGCACGATCATCGAGCGGATCCGCGAGATCAACGGGGTGGCGGTCGCGACCGCGGCGGCCGTGGAGGAGCAGGACGCCGCAACCCGGGAGATCGTGCGCGGCGTCGCCCATGCGACGCAGGGGGCCGCGGAGGTGACCGGCAACATCGCCGGTGTGGCCATGGCCTCGGAACGGACGGAGGCCGCGGCCGATCACGTGCTCACGGCCGCCACGGCCCTGTCGCGTCAGTCCGAGCGGCTCGCCGCGGAGGTCGACCGCTTCCTGGTCAGCATCCGCGCCGCCTGAGGACTGCGCGGCACGCGAGCCGGGAGAGCGTCGTGCCCCCCGGGGAGCCTTACGGGAGCTCGGCCTCCTCGGGCACGCGGCGCCCGATCCGGGCGGTGAGCGGCAGCCGGACCGTGCAGCGCAGCCCGTCCGGCGCATAGGTCAGGCTGGCCTGCGCGCCGAGATCGTAGGCCAGCATGTCCTCGATCACGTCCGTGCCGAAGCCGCGCCGGGCCGGCGGCCGCACCCCGCAGCCGCCGGTCTCGATCCAGTCGAGGGTCAGGACCGGCGTCGCCGCCTCTGCCTCCGCGATCTGCCAAGCCACGGCGATCCGCCCCTGCGACAGCGCCAGGGACCCGTGCTCCACCGCGTTGCTCGTCAGCTCGTGCAGTGCGAGCCCCAGGACCAAGGCGGCCCGCGGCCGCAGCCGGACCCGCGGGCCGGTGAGCGTCGCCTGCTCGCCCTCGCGCACGAGGTGGAACATCAGCTCGTCCGAGATCAAGGTGTGCAGGTCCGCGTCGCCGAACGTGTCGGTGGCGGCCTGGACCCGCGCGATGGCCCCGAACCGCCCGTCGAGATGGGCGACGTAGGTCTCGACATCGGCGGAGGACTCGGCCGACCGGTGCAGGACCGTCCGCATCATCGCCATCGTGTTGCGCATCCCGTGGCGCAGGCTGTCGGGCATCCCGCCTTCGTCCAGCAGCCGGCGCAGGCGGGCATTGTCGGCCTCCAGGGCGGCGAGGCGCTCGGCGGGATCGCGCGGGTCTGTCATGCCGGATCTCTCGGGAACGCTCCAACAGGGCTCAATCGTGCCGCGGCGGGCACGGTTCACGCATGCTGGGCGACGGCGCGGCCGACCTGCTCCGTGATGTGGAGATAGGCGCTGTCGAAATGCCCGAGCCGGGCGAGCGCGGCCGGATCGTGGATGGTCAGGCGCCGGCTGCGCAGGGTGATCAGCCCCATGCCGCGCAGCTCCTGCAGCGTGCGGTTGATGTGCACGCTGGTCTGCCCCATGGCGTCGCCGAGGTCGTTCTGGGTGATCGGCATGGGGCATGTGTTGCCCTCCGTGAGGCCGATCGCCGCCAGCCGCGCGTGTAATTCGCAGAACAGGTGGGCGAGGCGCTCGATCCCGGTGCGACTGCCGAGGCTGATCGTCCACTCGCGCTGGACCGCCGCGGTGGCGAGCGCCTCCCGGTGGAAGGCGAGTTCGAGCTGCGGGCTGCGAGCGGTCATCGCCTGCAGTGCCGGGCCGGAGATCTGGCCCAGAAGGACGGGCGTGATCGCGCCGATCGTGTGGTCCATATCGTCCAGGAGGAAGATGTGCGGGTCGCAGGGGTCGCCGGGCAGGAGGAACGAGACGATCTGCCGGCGCCCGTTGATGAATTGCCGGTAGCGGCAGGCCCACCCGTCCAGGATGACGTTGACGGTGCGCGGATCGTCGCCCTCATGGATGATGTCGGTTCGCGCGGCGACCATCCGCCCTGGGCCGACGGCGTCGATCAAGCACAACCGGTCCGCCTCCGAGAGCCGGGTGTAGCATTCTAGCTTGCGCACGAGCGGATTTGACACGGCTGCTTCTCCGCACCGGCTTGGAGGCGGAGAATACATTGAGATCGATCAAATAAATACTTATCCAGATTAGATTTTTCTGACGTATGAAACCAAGCTAGACCGTAGAGTGGTCTTTCCCGGTCGGGACGTGAGTTCGGCGCATGGGCGCGTGGGACCGCAGGGACTCGGAAGCCCGAGCCGATGGCGGCGCGATCGGGCCGGGCTCCGGCCTGCCCTCCGACGATCCGTGCCGGCGCTACCCGGTCTCACTGGGCGTGGTGATACCGCTGACATGCCTCGCGTGGCGCTCCGCCGACCCCGCCATCATCCCGGGACCTGGGCGCGGCTTCGGGGCTCGCGAGCGCTGCCCGCTGCAGGGTCGCGCCGCCTGTCCCGCGGGGGACCGGATCCGTCGCACCGACGATGTCGGTCACGATCCCGGCTGCGCAGAGCTGCGCCGCGTCGGGGATCCAGATGCCCGCCGGAGGCACCGCCAGGGCCCGCGCCACGAAGGCCGGCGGCAGGCCGGCGGCCCGGTAGGCCGCCCGTTCCGCTGCGGCATCCACCGGCCGCGGCTTGCCGTGCGCCCCGATCACGTAGGGGGCGTGGAAGCCGAGCCGGCCGTCGGCCGCGATCAGGCGCGTCCGCCCGCGGACGAAGATCAGCGTGCAGGCCGACGCGCAGGCATCGGGCACCGACGTGGCAAGCCCCCGCGCCGCCACCAGCGCCCCGATCGCCGCGCCCTCCTCCACGAGGCCGCCGTCGCTGGTGAGGTCCAGGCGCTCGATCTCCGGATGGGCGGCGAGGAGGCGGCTCACCCGCGCGGCCACGCCCGCCGTGAGGTCGCCCACGAGCTGCAATGCCCGGCCGTCCGGCGCGACCGTGAGCCGGGCCGGGATCTCCGGCTCGTCCGCCATGGAGATCGCGCCGCGGCTGGCCGCAACGGAACCGGCCGCCGCCGGGCAGGCGGCGGCGTGCATCAGGACAGGGACGAGCGCCAGGGCGAGGAGGCGCGCGCGCCTCCCCGTCCGGCGCCCCCACCGGCGGGTGGAGGGCGACGTGACAGCCGGCATGGCAGCGTTCCAAGAGAAGCGATGAGACAGACGCGGGGAGGCGCACTCCGCGGGGGCGCGGTCGGCGCGGCCGGATGGCGCAGCCTACTGGAGGTAGGCGACGAACATCTCGGATACGGCCCGGGACGCGTAGGCCGCGGGGCTCTCGCCCCAGCGCACCGGGAAGGCCTCCGCCACCCGGCGGCCAGCGAGGATCCCGGCCACCTCGTCGGGCATCAGCCCGTCGTCGAGGGCGCTCGCGAGGGCGGCGCGTTCGTGGGAGGGATGGGAGCGGACGCTCCGGGACAGGGGGCCGCCGAGGGCGGCGGGATCGACGCGCGCGATGGCGCTCAGGTCGGAATACGGAGGTGGGGAAACGCTATAGGTCTGCATCGCTGGTCGCCTTCCATGTCGGGTGTTGTGCGGTCTCCTCGGTTCGGACGCGGCAACACGGCAGACAGGGCGACATCGTCGGGGCGGTCCGATTGACGCTGGCGATCACGGCAAACCTCCATTCGGCTCTGCATCGACGGGCTCACTCTAGCCCTCAAAACCGAGAAGAGGCTGCCAATTTGATGCGGCCGCGCAGCGGAGCGTATGCGCCGAACCCGTGCTCGGGAGCAGAAGCTGCGCTCGCGGCCGGCTCGCGCGTCTCGACGCGGGGCGCGGGGCCTGCCACGATCGGCCCTCCGGGCGGCCAGGGCCGCCGGACGCACAGGTGCCGCATGACCGCATCGAGATCCCGGGCCGTGATCGTCCAGCCGGGGGGCGGCTTCAACGCGATCGGGTTCGCTGAGCGGCCGGTCCCGGAGCCCGGCCCCGGCGCGATCACCGTCCGCCTGCGGGCGAGCTCCCTGAATTATCACGACTACGCCGTGGTCAGCGGCCTATGGGGGCCGAGCGAGCCGCGCATCCCGATGTCCGACGGCGCCGGCGAGGTCGAGGCCGTGGGACCCGGCCCGGCGGAGTTTGCGGTGGGTGACCGGGTGGTCAGCACGTTCTTCCCGGGCTGGCTGGAGGGCACCCCGCAGGTCGAGGGCTTCGCCACCGTGCCGGGCGACGGGATCGACGGCTACGCGCGGGAGCGCGTCACCGCGCCGGCCACCGCCTTCACCCGCGCTCCCTGGGGCTGGGACCATGCCGAGGCGGCGACCCTCACCACCGCCGGCCTGACCGCATGGCGGGCGCTCCACGCCGATGCCGGCCTCAAGGGCGGCGACGTGGTGCTCGTCCAGGGCACCGGCGGCGTCTCGGTGTTCGCCCTGCAATTCGCCAAGGCCGCGGGCGCCACGGTGATCGCCACCTCCTCCAGCGACGCGAAGCTGGAGCGGCTGCGCGGGCTCGGGGCCGACCACGTCATCAACTACCGCACCGATCCGGCCTGGGGCGAGACCGCCCGGCGGCTGACCGGCGGGCGCGGCGTCGATCACGTCCTCGACGTCGGCGGTCCGGGGACGCTGGAGCAGTCCATGGCGGCCGTGCGGGTCGCCGGCCATATCTCGGTGATCGGCATCCTGTCGGGGGTGGCGGGGGAGCTGCCCCTGGTCCCGGCACTCCTGAAACAGATTCGCCTGCAGGGCGTGCTGGTCGGCAGCCGCCGCCACCAGATCGAGATGGTCCGCGGCATCGAGGCCTGCGGGCTCAAGCCGGTCGTCGATAGCCGCTACCCCCTCGACGACCTCGTCGCGGCATTCCGCCATCAGGAGAGCAACCGCCACTTCGGCAAGATCTGCCTCGAGATCTGAGGCGGTCCGAGCCGTGGGGCTCGGCTCCTGCGCTTGGGCCCGTGCTCGGCTCCCGTGCTTGGGCCCGTGCTTGGCGGCTCAGCGGAGGGCGGCCCCGAGGGGCCCGGGCAGCAGGACCGGCCAGGGCGCCTCCGTCTTGAACTCCGTCTTGAACTCCGTCTTGGGCTCCGGGTCGGGCCTCCGGGTCAGGTCGGTCTGGCAGAAATCCTGTAGCGTGCGCCGGTCCAGGCCGATATCGCGCAGCATATCGTCGTCGAGCGCCGACAGGACCTGGTAGTTCCGCGCTGCGGCGCGCCGCCGCCGGGCGGATCTCAGGAGCGAGAGGATCATGATCCAGCTTCCTCTGGCCAAATGATCTGTGGATCATCCACGATCGACTGGCAGAGCATCGCCGTATCTGAGTCTATTCGCATCACCTGTTCTGATTATCGCGCAGAGATATTATCGCTATACCGTGTTGATCCGACCGGAGCCGGTCCTGATATCGGCGGGTCCGGTGCCGAGCCCATGCCGCGCCAGGCTCCCTTGCGACGCGCCGTCTCGCGCCGGGCCGGCCTCCGATGCGGCGATCGGGTGCGGGCAGAGCAGGAGCAGGCGCATCAGCTCTGCTTGGCGGCGCGTACCGGTTTTCTCGAAGATCCGGCGCAGATGCACGCGCGCCGTGTTCAGGGTGATCCCACGCCGCGCCGCGCTCGCCGCCAGGTCGTTCCCGGCCAGGATGTCGCGGGCCAGGGCCGCCTCGGCGGGGGTGAAGCCGAACTGGTCCTGCAGAACCTGCACCTCCGGCAGCCGGGTCGTCGCCGGGTCGGTGAAGCGCAGGAGCATGGCGCCCTCGGCGATCGGGCAGGCGGCGACCAGCAGCGTGCCGCCGGCGCTTGCGAGGCGCGCGGAGCCGCCGCTGCGGCTGGCGGAACACCGGGCGATGAGCCCGCGCAGGGTCGCGCTATCCGTGCCCGTGGCGCCGCGCAGGATGCCGTGCTCCAGGCGCAGCAGCCCCCGGGCAACGGCGGCCTGGGCGGCGCGATTCAGGAAATAGGCCCGCCCGCACCCGTCCGTGACCGCCAGCCCCTGCTCGAGATGATCGATCAGCAGCTGGAGCGCCGCCTCGACGCGGACCGGGTCGGTTCCGGGGGGCTCGGATCCCTCACCGGCGGTCCGGATATTCCGCTCCACGCTGGCGCTCACGGGCGGCTCCTGATCGGGGACGACCCCCTCAAGAACCGCGCGGCGGGGATCGTTATTCCCGGCGGCCCACGTTCGGGACGATGCATGAGCCTTTCGATCGCGGGATCTGCACGTCGATCACGGGATTCCAAAGGGCAAGCCCTTTGGTGGGGCGCCAGGGCGAAGCCTTGGTGTCTCGGGCTTGCGCCCGACGATCGGGCAACGCCCGACAGCAGGACCCTGCCCCGCACCCGCGAAAGGGCTCGCCCTTTCGAAACCGGGACCTCGGGATGCGGCCCTATCCCGGACGGCCGGTCCGGGACCGGAACAGGTCGGCGAAGCGCCGCATATCCCGGGTGTTGAGGTCCGAGACCGCCCAGTAGGTGAGATCGCCCTGGGTCCAGCGCTCGATCGTCGAGCCGTCCCGGCGCTCCTCGTCCGTCGGCGCGTCGCCGGAGGCCGGAACCACCGTGACGCTGATCACGTGGCGGTCGCGGCGGTAGACGAGGGTCGGGACCGGCGACCCGGCGACGATGTCGACCCGGCCGCCGACCAGCGGAAACCCCTGCTCGGCGAGGTCGGGCGCATCGGGGGCGATGGTGGTGCGACCGTTGAACCAGGGCTTGACCACGTGCCCGTCCGCGGAAGCGATGTCGAAGGGCTGCGGCGCCGCGAGGCCGCGCAGATGGCCGGCGAGCACGGCCGTGCGGAGCATCGCGTCCTCCGGGCGATCCTGGTAGACGGCACCGCCGCCGATCGCGGCGCCGCCGGCGAGGCCGAGGAGCAGCGTCGCGGCCAGCGCCTGCCAGGATCCCAGCCAGCCACGCCGCGTCGCCGGGTCGGCGAAGCCGATCCGGCCGATCACGTGCCCGCGCAGGTTCTCGGGGACCGGAACCTGCGCCAGCGTCTCCCGCAGGGCCCCCGAGAGGCCGCGCAGGCGCTCGGCCGTATCGCGCAGCCCGGGCTCGGCTGCGAGCCGCCGCTCCATGGCGAGAACCTCGCCGGGGGACAGCTCCCCGTCGGCATAGGCGCTGAGGAGCAGGAGGGTTTCGTCGTCGCCGCTCATCACCGGTCCTTCGCCAGCAGGGCCAGGAGATGCTGCCGGGCCCGGCCGAGGCGCGACATCACGGTTCCGATCGGGACCCCCGTCACCTCGGCGATCTCCCGGTAGCTGAGGCCATGGTATTCCCGCAGGACCAGGGTCTCCCGGAAGGCGACCGGCAGGGCGTCGATCGCCCGGGCGAGCTGCCCCGCATCGTCGCGGGCGATCAGCGCGGCCTCGGGGGTCTCCGGCGCCTGGATCAGGACGCCCCCGGTCTCCAGGGCGGTGCGGGCATCGGCGGCGAGATCCTCGGCGAAGATCACGGCCCGCGGCCGATGCCGCTGCAGCCAGGAATAGCCCGTGTTCCGGACGATGGTCAGGAACCAAGCCCGGGCGTTGCCCTCCGCAAAACCCTCGATCCCCCGGTAGGCGCGCAGACACGCCTCCTGCATCACGTCCTCGGCGTCGGTCGGATTGCCGGTGAGCCAGTGCGCGAGCCGATAGCCCTCGTCCAGGCGCGGCAGCACGAGCTGGCTGAAGCGGGCCCGCGCCAGGGTCGAAGGGGCGGTCGAAGGGGTCGTCGAAGGGGCCGTCGCGGTGACGCCCGTCATGGTCGCCGCCATGGCGGGCGATCGGCCCCGGCGGGCCGTCCGCTGCGACGCGCACCGATCGCCCGGGAGGGGCTGTGGGAGGCCATGCGGGCTCCATCCTGCAGCTCTGTGCCACAGACCGGAACCGCCGAGCGGCGCGGTTTATTCCCGGGCCGGTTCACGCCGCCGTGCCGCACAGCGTCGTGCGTCATCCCGGAAGCCGGATATCGCCTTTCGGGATGCTGCGCCGGGTGGGTGTCCTCCGCCGGACCTTGCGGGCGGGGCAGAGGACACGGCGACCCGGATCAGATCCCGGTGCGCCTCAGTAGCGGCAGACGCGCCGGGGCCCGAACGGGGTCGGGCGGAAGACGCAGCGCGGGCCGTAGAAGCGCGGACGGCGGTAGATCGGCCGGCAGCGGCCGTAGGGGCCGGGCGCCCAGCCGGGGCCGCAGCCGAAGGCCACGGTGCTGACCGCCGCGGGACCCGCGAGCGTCTCGGCGGCTGCGGGCGTCAGCGCCGCCGCATTGGCGCAGGCGAGACCGAGGCCGCCGACGACGGAAGCGGCGGCCGCGAGCATCTTCAGGTGCATCAGATCACCCCTTCTGTTCGGACTCGCGCCGGGCCGGTGCGCGATCCGAACACGTTGGTCACCGGGGCCTGAATAGGGGCTGACCTGGACCGTCATGGTCTGGAAACAAGCAGTTCGGTGCGTCTGCACGCGGCGCGGCCCGCGCTCCGCCCCCGCCGCACGGGGCCCGGATCGGCGCGGCCGTCCTCACGCCACGTCCTCCAGCCGGATCGGCAGGCTGCGGATGCGGCGGCCGGTGGCGTGATGGACGGCGTTGGCGATGGCCGCGTTCACCCCGATGATGCCGAGCTCGCCCAGGCCCTTCAGGCCCAGCGCATCGACCTGATCGTCGGGATCGGGCACCAGCAGCGCCTCCACCTCCGGCGCGTCGGCGGCCGTGGGGACGAGGTACTCGGCCAGATCCGGATTGCGATAGGTGGCGCCGTCGACCACCGTCTCTTCAAGCAACGCCGAGCCGAGGCCCCAGATCATCCCGCCCATGAGCTGGCTCCTGGCGGTCAGCGGGTTGAGGATCCGCCCCGCCGCGAAGGCGCCGGTGAGCCGGGCCACCCGGATCTCCCCGGTCTCGGCATGGACATGGACCTCCGCGAACTGCGCGCCGAAGCCCCAGGACACGGCCTTCCCGCCCCCGCCAAGGGTGAGCCCGATATGGCCCTGGCGCAGGCCCGCGAGCGCCTTCTCCCGGTCGCCGCCCGCCGGCACGAAATCCGCGACGGTCTCGACGCCCTCGGGGCCGACCGCCTCGGCCAGCGCGATCCCGCTCCCGTCCGGCGCCGCGAGCCGGCCGCCCGCGAGGCGAAGGCTCCCCGGATCCCGGCCGGCGAGGCGCCCGCCCTGCCCGGTCGCGGCCTGCGCCAGGGTCTCGCGGATCTGCCGACAGCCGAGCGCCAGGGCGTTCATCAGGCTGGTGGTCGTGCTCGACCCGCCCGAGATGCCGGCCGCCGGCAAATTGGTGTCGCCAAGCCGGACCGTCACCCGCTCCACCGGCACGCCGAGCCCGTCCGCGGCGCCCATCGCGAGGAGCGTGGTGATGCCGTTGCCGATCTCGTGGTGCGCGCAGGCCACCTCCGCCGACCCGTCCGGGCGGAGCCGCACCCGCATCGTCGCGGCGGCGATCTTTACGGGTCGCACCGAGGTCGCGCAGCCGAGCCCCACCCGCCAGGGGCCATCCCGCATCGAACCTGGGCGCGGCACCCGACGCGACCAGCCGAAGGCCTGCGCGCCCGCCGCGAAGCAGGCCATCAGCGGCCGGGTCGAGAACGGTTTTCCGGAGACCGGATCAACCGCCGTGTCGTTGAGCCGGCGCAATGCGATCGGGTCCATGCCGAGGGCCACCGCCATCTCGTCGACGGCGCTCTCCAGGGCGAACAGGAACGGCACCTCCGGCGGTGCCCGCATCGGCCCCGGCGTGTTGCGGTCGACCCGCACGGCCCGTTCCTCGGTGCGGATGTTCGGGCAGGCATAGAGGCTCGCGGTCACCTCCGCGCCCTCCATGACGAAGGGATCGAAGCGCGACGTCACCGTCTCGGCCTCGTGCACCAGGGCGGTGAAGCGGCCCGTCCGGTCGGCGCCGAGGCGGATGGCATGGCGCGATTCCGGCCGGTAATTGGCGATGGTGAAGCATTGCCGCCGGCTCGGCACCAGGGAGACCGGCCGGCCGAGGCGCCTGGCCGCGAGCGCAACCAGCGCCGTGTGCTGCGACAGGGCGAATTTCGAGCCGAAATGGCCGCCGATCAGGCCCGCCACCACCCGCACCTGCGCGGGATCGAGCCCGAGCTGCGCCGCGAGCCCGTGCTGCACGGCGCCGACGTAGCGGGTCGGCTCGTGCACGGTGAGGCGGTCCCCATCCCAGGCGGCCCGGGTGGTGAACAGCTCGATCGGGTTGTGGTGCTGGACCGGGGTCTCGTAGCGCGCCTCGATCCGCACGGCCGCTTCCGCCAGGCCGGCCCCGGCGTCGCCCTGTTCGATATCTTCGTGGTGGGGCTTCAGGTCGGCGAGGCGCACGGTCTCGGCGCCCGGCGCGTCGAAGCCCCCGGCGGCGGGCTCGGCCGCGTAGGAGACTTTTACCGCGCCCGCCGCCGCCTCGGCGGCCTCCTGGGTCTCGGCCACCGCGAGGGCCACGATCTGGCCGGCATAGGCGACCGCGTCGGAGTCCAGCGGCCGGTGCGAGCTGTTGGCGTAGCCGCCGGCCATCAGGTGCTTCACCGGGGCGATCGCGCCCGCACAATCCCGATGGGTGAAGAGGGCGAGCAGGCCCGGCATCGCCCGCGCGCTGTCGAGATCGAACCCGGTGATCCGGCCCCGGGCGATGGTGCTGGTCACCAGGGCGGCGTGGGCAATGTTCGTCTCCGGGCCGGTGATGTCGGAACTGTAGAGGGCCCGGCCGGTGACCTTGTCGGGACCCTCGACCCGGGTGTGCGGCCGGCCGAGATGGCCGTCGGTGTCCTGCGCGCCCGAATCCATGCCGCCCTCCCCGTCCGCTGCCACTGAGGCCGCCTGCAGGGAGGGAAGCGCCGCGGGGGCGGTTCGGCTCCCCGGACAGGCTGCCGGGCGACAGGATGCAGCAGCCGATCCGACCCGGCCGTCATCGCGCGCGCAGCGAAGCGACCCAGGGCGGCGCGTGGCTGGTGAGCGTGGCGCTTCTGCATCGCTTCGCTCCGCTCGCAAGGACGGAGCGGGCTGCGGCAGCTTTCACCGCCGCAGCCCGAGGCCTCAGTTCAAGACCTTCCCGTCCGGGCCGACCTTGACCTCCTGCTCCTTGTCGGCGCCCGCCACCTTGATCTCGTACTGGACCGCGGAGCCGTCCTTCTCGACCTCGGCCTCGTAGGCCTTGCCGCCGCCGGCCTTCTGCTCGGCGATGGTGAGCGCGTCCTTCAGGGAGGTCTTGGCGTTCTGGAAGTCGGAGGCCTTCAGCCGGGTGAAGTAGCGCTCGAACGGCTGGTTCTCGGTCTTGTAGAGCGCGCCCGTGTCGGCGTTGATGCCGTATTCCACCAGCTTGCCGCTCGGGTAGACGACCTTCACGCTGTAGTGGGCCGGGTCCTTGCTGTCGGCCTTCTCGAAGTCGGCGTCGATGGCGCGGCCGCCCTTCTCGTCGCCCTGCGCCTCGGCGGTGGTCAGCGCCTGGGCGAGGCCGACCTTGGCGATCTTGGCGACCTGCCACTCCTTCAGGTTGCTGTCGGCCTTGGAGGCCGGCTCGGCGGGGGTCGAGGTGGCGGTCTGGGCCAGGGTGAGGCTCGTGGAGAGGGCGAGCAGGCCAGCCGCGGCGGCAAGACGAGTGATCATGGCGGGGTCTCCCTTTTCGGGTTCTTTCACGGGAGCGTGAAACGCCGGCTCCGGGATACGGTTGCCCCCGCGCGGGAAAAAATGCCGCTCGGCGCCCCGGGTGGCGCGGCCCGCCGCCCCGCCTGTATGAGGGGCCGACCCACCCGACACGGAGCCGCCCATGACCGCGAACGAGCCCGAGGCGCTGGACGAGTTCACGCGCCTGCACGCCAAGCTCTCCGCCGTGGAGATCGTGCTGGGCGTCCTGATCGGACGCCTGTCCGAGGAGAATCCCGAGATCCGCGAAGACGTGAAGCGGGATGTCGCCGCGATCCTCTCCGACATGCCGATCGACGGTCCGAGCGAGGAGATGATCGCCGCCGAGGTCCGCCGGGCCGCCGAAGTGCTGACCAGCGTCTCCATCGGTTGATCCCTGGTCCGGGGATCCCAAAGGGCCGAGGCCCTTTGGCGGGGTGTCGGGGCGGCGCCCCGACGCTCGGGCTTCGCCCTCAGCGCGGCGGCATCCGCAAGGCCCCGTCGAGGCGGATCGTCTCGCCGTTCAGCATCGGGTTCTCGCAGATGTGGCGGACGAGGGCGGCGTATTCGGCCGGCCGTCCGAGCCGCGGCGGGAAGGGCACGCTCTGGCCGAGCGTGTCCTGCACCTCCTGGGGCAGCCCCGCCATCATGGGCGTCTCGAAGATGCCGGGCGCGATGGTCACCACCCGGATGCCGTGCCGGGCGAGTTCCCGGGCGATCGGCAGGGTCATGGAGACGACCCCGCCCTTCGAGGCCGCGTAGGCGGCCTGGCCGATCTGCCCGTCGAAGGCCGCGATCGAGGCGGTGTTGACGATCACGCCCCGGGCGCCCTGCCCGTCCGGCGCCTCCCGGGCGATCGCCTCGGCGGCCAGCCGGATCATGTTGAACGTGCCCACGAGATTGACCGAGACCGCCCGGGCGAAGCTGTCGAGGCGGTGCGGCCCGTCGCGGCCGACCACCTTCTCGCCCGGCGCGATCCCGGCGCAGTTCACGAGCCCGTGCAGGTGCCCGAACGCGTCCAACGCCGTCCGGACCGCCGCCGCACCGTCCGCTTCGCGCGTGACGTCGGTCTCGGCGAAGCGCGCCGCCGCGCCGAGTTCCGCCGCCACCCGGGCGCCGGCCTCCCGGGCGATGTCGGCCACCACCACCCGGGCACCCGCCGCCACAAGGCCGCGGGCCGTCGCCTCCCCCAGGCCCGAGCCCGCCCCGGTAACGATGAAGACGCGATCCTGAAGCATCCCTGTTTCCCCCGCCCGTTCCCAGCCGTCGCGGGCGCGCCGCGCCCGGCCCCGACAGGCACGACGTAGCGCGCCACAACCGGACCCGGAAGCCGCCGACACCGCCCTTCGGCCGACAGCTTCGCCGTTGACGTGTGAAATTTTCCCACTTATACCGAATTTCAGACGCGGCGCTGTATTGGCTTGTATTTCCGTCTGTTTCTGCCGCCGCGACACAGGATCGAAAACTACTTTTCCGCGTGTTTCCGGTCGAAGACCGTCAACCCGCCGTGCCGACATCCAAATTTTACCCCGCTCCGGCCGTCCGGGCGGCCAAACCCCCATGCCTGCACAGGACGACCCATGCGCGCACCCTGGTTCGAGGCCGTCGCCCGGCCCTGGCGTCACGGCCGGATCGTCGGCCGGTATCGGGCCGAGCGGCATCCCGGCATCTGCGCGGCACTCCGCGCCGCCACGCCGGACAGCGTTCTGCTGGTGGGCAATTCCCACGCGGAGTATATCGGGACACCGGATTTCGGCGGGCGGCCTAGCCTCAACATCGCCGTCGGCGGCAGCACGGCCGCCGATTGTGCCCGGCATCTCGCGGGCTTGCGGGTGCCGGTCCGCTGCGCGGCCTCCGTGCTGATCATCGGCACCAACGACATCATGCGCTGGCGCCGTCCGGAGCAGGCGCGGAGCGTGGCACGGTTCGAGGCGGAGGTCCGGCGCATCCTGGAATCCCTGGAGGCGTGGTCGGCGCAGGTCTTCGTCGCCGCCGTCCCGCCGGTCGGCGCCTGGACGACGGGCCGGGATCCGGCCGCGGTCGCGGTCTTCTCGGGACGGCTCGCGGCGCTCTGCGCCGAGCGGGGCCACCGCTTCATCGACCCGTTCGCCGCCCTGCGGGACGGTGCCGGCGGGATCGCCGGATCGGGCCTCTACCGGGACGGCGTCCATCTGGCCGACTACACCCGCCTGGCCACTGAACTTGCCGGGCTCACGGTGATCGACCGGGACCCAACTCCCTGCCGTGACACGCGCTCCTGGGCCGAACCGGTCGCCGCTCCGGCGCGGAGCGCCCTGGCGCCGTCCGGGCCGCGATCGTTCCGGACGGCCGCGCCAAATCCTGCCGCGAACCTGCGGGTCCTCCGCGCGGCCTGGGCGGGCCGGCCGTGAGGATCGCCGCCCGCCTGTCCGCGCGCCTGCGGTTCGGCTTGCGCCGGGGCGGGACCGCGTGCGCAAGCCCCGTCCCCGTCCCCGTCCCCGTGCGCCGCTGGCCGGAGGAGGCGGCGCTGTGGCTCGACGAGAACGGCGTCCGGCGTCCCCGGGCCGCCCGGCATGCGCTGGTGGCGCTGGCGATCCTCGGGCGACGGGGCCGGTACGCCGCCCGCAGGGCGGGCAGCGGCAAGGTCGTGACCGGGCCGGCCAGCGTCCTGGCCCTGCACGACGCGCAGGCCGAGATCGCGTTCGTCTTCCGGGTCACGTCCTGCGGGTACGGGGAGGAGCCGTTCTGACGGGGCCGTCTCCCCGCCTCACGGCGGGCTCGTGCACAGCAGGGTCGGCGCGCAGACCGACCGGAAGCCCACCCGGGCGTAGAGCGCCTCGACGGGGCCGCCGGCCGGGCATTGCAGGAAGACCTGGCTGGCCCCGCGCATCCGGGCCGTGCGGAGCGCCGCGACGGTCACGGCGGTGCCCAGGCCCCGGCGCTGCCGGTCGAACCGGGTGCTGACGTTGTACAGCCCGGCCATGGCGCCGCGCAGGTAGAGGCTCGCGCAGGCTGCCGGGCCGGCGGCGTCGCGCAGGACGAGGTGGAGTGGCACGAGGCCGGGCCGCGCCTTCGCCGCCCGCAGGGCCGGCAGGTAGGTGCGGCGCAGATGCGTCCGCACGGCCGGATCGTCCGACAGGTTGGCGAAGACGCCCGCAAAATCCGGCCCCGGCGCGGGCGCGGCCTGCACGGTCACGGCCTTGTCGGCCGGTGCCGGTGCCGGCGGCGGGCGCGCCACCATCCAGCGCGCCGGATAGAGGACCGCGGGTTCGAACAAATCCCGCAACAGGGCGACCTCCTCGGCATCCCGGGCCAGGAAGGCGGGCGCCCGGTCCCGCCCCAGGGCCGCCGCCCCCGCCCAGGCGAACTGATCGGGCCGGCGCACTCCGTAGGCGAAGTTCAGGGTCGGGTCCGGGATGCTCCGCGACCAGACGTAGCCCGCCCCCCCGGGGCCGTGCTCGACCCCGTCGATCAGGGAGCCGGTCAGGGCCGCCACGTGAGCGTCGCGCAGGGTCTCGAAGGCGCGGTCGTCGTCCCGCATGGTCAGGCCGCGCTCCCGGCCACCCGGCGCCCTGCGCCCGGGGCCGCCCGGGGCGCCGTCAGCGCGGCGATCCGGTCGTGGAGGTGCGGCGACAGCACGATGTCGAGGTGGTCGGTCTCCGGCACGGTCTCGACCGAGAGGAGGCGGCTCGTGAGCGGCCGCCAGTCGATCACCGGCAGGGCGCGGGCGCGGGACTCCGCGGCCACGAAGCTGCGGATCGGCACCGCGCCGGGCTCGAGCCGGAGCGCCCGGAACTGGAGCGCGTGGTCGATCAGCGTCCAGAGGATCCGCTCGCGGCTGCCGACCTCGGGGCCGTCGGTCGGCAGGGGCTGCGGCTCGGCGGCCAGGAAGCGCAGGAGCTGCACGGTGGCCTCCGGGTCCGCCCGGGCGCGCAGGGCCTCCCAATGCGCGCGCATCGGCGAGCGTTCGAGCCAGGCGGCGAGCATCGCCGCGTGGGCCGACTGCTCGGCGGGGTCGATCGGCCGGCCGGCGCCGGGGGCGAAATTGGCCTCCAGGCCGCACGCATCGAGCATGCCGACCCAGTCCAGGGGAATGCCGGGGCCGAGGCGCCGGGCGGTCTCGTAGGCCAGCACCCCGCCCCAGGACCAGCCGAGGAAGACGCAAGCTCCGTCCCGGCCCCGCATCAGGGCGCGCACGCGCCCGGCATAGGCCTCCGCGAGCTCGGCCACGGCCGGCAGCGGCCGGACATCCTCCACCAGGGAGGCGCAGAGGAAGCCGTGTGCCTCCTGATCGGGGCCGAGATGGGCGACCAGCGGCTCGTATTCCCGGGTGCTGACGAGGAGCCCCGGGAACAGCACCAGCAGCGGCCGGCCGCTCCCCGCCCGGCCGGCGGACAGCCGGATCGTGGGGGCCAGATCTTCCGCAGCGCAGGCACCGCCGGCCTCGATCCGGGCGGCGAGCTCGGCGATGGTCGGGTCGCGCAGCAGGTCCGCCACGCCGATCCCGCCCCGGGGGGCGATCAGGCGCAGGCGCGCCACCAGCCGCAGGGCCGAGAGGGAATCGCCGCCCAGTTCGAAGAAGCGCCGATCCGCCACCCGGACCGGAAAACCCAGGATCTCGGACCAGATCCCGGCGAGCCGCCGCTCCGTGGCGGTGCCGGGCGGGCGCCCGCGCCGGTCATCGGCCGCGGGGTCCGGCAGGGCCTTGCGGTCGAGCTTGCCGTTGGCGGTGACCGGCAGCCGGGCGAGGAGGGTCAGGCTCGCCGGCACCATGGGCTCCGGCAGGGTGCGGGCGAGGCCGGCGCGCAGCCGCCCGGCCTCCAGGCGCTTCCCGCGGGACGGGACGACGTAGCCCGCGAGATACGCACCCGCCGGTCCCTCCCGGCGCAGGACCACAGCCTCCGCGACCCCCGGCAGCCCGCGCAGGGCCGCCTCGACCTCGCCGATCTCGATCCGGTGGCCGCGGATCTTGACCTGATCGTCTGCCCGCCCCGCGAAGGCGAGGCTGCCGTCGGACCGCCGCCGCACCCGGTCGCCGGTGCGGTACATCCGGCCGCCGCCGGGCGCGAACGGGTCCGGCAGGAAGCGCTCGGCGGTCAGCGCGGGGCGCTGCCAGTAGCCCCGGGCGAGGCCGCCGCCGATATAGAGCTCGCCGGTCTCCCCCGCCCCCACGGGGTCGAGCGTGGGTTCCAGCACGTAGGCCGCACGCGCGCCCACCGGGAAGCCGATCGGGGCGTAGGGCTCGTCGAAGGTGGCGTCGGACGGCACCGTCCAGATCAGCGGCGAGATCACGCATTCGGTCGGGCCGTAGCCGTTGATCAGGAGTTGGGGCTTCAGGGCGCGGCCGACGCGCGCAAACGTCTCCCGGGGCATGCCCTCGCCGCCGAAGGAGTAGACCTGGACCGAGGGCGCCGCGCCCAGGCGCTCGGCCCATTCGGCGAGCTGGCCGATGAAGCTCGTGGGGAAGCCCGCATGGGTCACCCGGTGGCGGCGGATCTGCGCCAGGGTCTCGGCCGCGGTCCAGAGTTCGGGGCCGCGCAGCACGATGCAGCCGCCGGCCACGAGCGGCGTCATCCAGCGCTCGTGGGCGCCGTCGAAGGCGAAGGACAGGACGTGCAGCTCGCGCGAGTCCTCGCCCATCGCGTAGGCCTCCGCGGTGGTGCGGCAATGCATGGCCAGCACCCCATGCTCCACGAGGACGCCCTTCGGCGTGCCGGTCGAGCCTGAGGTGTAGATCAGGTAGGCGGGATCCCCCGGCTCCGGCATCGCGGGGATGGCCGGCCCGGACGCCGGGGCGAACTCCAAGGCGGCGGGATCGAGCCGCGCGACCACCGGCGGCAGCTCCAGGCGCTCGGCGATGGCGGGCGTGGTGAGGCAACGCGCGATCCCCGCATCCGCCAGCATCATGTGGACCCGGGCCGCCGGATAGGCGGGATCGAGGGGCAGGAAGGCGGCGCCGGCCCGCAGCACGCCGAGCAGCGCGACGATGAGATCCGGCCCGCGGTCGAGCGCCACCGCGACGCGGTCCCCGCGGCCGATCCCGCGCGCCGCGAGCCCGGCCGCCAGGGCGGCGGCCCGGGCGTCGAGGGCACCCCGCGTCAGCGTCCGCCCGTCGAACAGCACCGCCGGCCGGTCGGGCGCCGCCGCGGCGAGGTGGGCGAGGCGGGCCGGGACGCTCTCGCGGTCGGCATCGGGGGCGGGCTCCGCCGCCGGGACGGGGACGGGGGCGTGATCCGGGTCGGCGATCCAGTCCCGGGCCGCCTCGATCCCGCAGGGGCCGTGCATCCGGGTCCAGCCGGCGGGCAGCGCGCGGCCGGCCGGCCAGAAGGCCGCGTGCCCGGCACCGTCGACGGCCACCACCACCGGATCGCAGGTCCAATCCGCGCTCGTCTCTTGGCCGGCCTGCCTGTCCATTCCGCTCGCTCCCCGTCCGGGCCTCGACGAACTGACGGTTGAGGCCCCGCGCCGTTCACGACGACGCCCCCGGGACGGGCGAAAAAAAGTCCTGAACCGTGGCGGCCGCCATCCGTCTGGGAGGTGCCGGCAGCACGCGGAGGACGGATGAGCGACGGTTCAGGGGATGCGGTACGGCTCGTGCGCGAGGGCGACCGGGAGGCGCCGGTGCTGCGCGTCGCCGGGACGGGCGGCCCGGCGGCGGATGCGGCGGCGATCCTCGCCCAGGCCGAGGCGCTGACCGCGCAGGACACGCGCGTCCTGCGCATCGGTGTCGAGGCCGGGTCCGGCGCCGTCGCGCGCCTGCTCGCCCTCGGGGCCGCCCGGCGTGCCGGTGATGGTGTCGAGATCCTGCCGGGGCTGCTCTGGCAATGCGCGGATTGCTGGCTCCCGGCGGCCCGGCCGCCCTTCCCCGAACTGTTCACGGTCACGCAGGGCCGCCGCCATCCGCTGCGTCCCGAGGTGCCCGCCGGCACGGTCTACGCCCGCGCCATCCCGTGGCTCGGTCAACGCCTGAGCTTCCGCACCCTGACGGAGCCCGGCGACGTCGCCCTGTTCTCGGCCTGGATGAACGACCCCCGGGTCGCCGCGATCTGGCAGGAGGCCGGCGCCCTGGAGGCGCACGCCGCCTACATCGCCAAGCTCCAGGCCGACCCCGCGAGCCTGCCGCTGTTCGGCTGCCTCGACGGCACGCCCTTCGGCTATTTCGAGCTGTACTGGGCCCGGGAAAGCCGCCTCGGGCCGCTCTACGAAGCCGGCCCCTACGACCGCGGCTGGCACGTGGCGATCGGCGACGAAGCGGTCCGCGGGCGCCCCTACCTCTCGGCCTGGCTGCCCTCGCTGATGCACTACCTGTTCCTCGACGAGCCGCGCACGCAGCGCATCGTCGGCGAGCCCCGGGCCGACCACGCCCAGCAGCTCCGCAACCTCCACGCCTCCGGCTTCGCGACGATCGCCACCGTCGATTTCCCGCACAAGCGGGCCGCCCTGGTGGCCCTGTCGCGGGAGCACTTCGTCCGCGACCGGCTGTGGGTGCCGGGCGCGGCCGCCGCCGACGCGGCGCCGCGGCCCCCCGCCGTCCCGGCCTGAACCGCCTTCCAGCACGGAGACCCGCGATGACGGATCACCCCGCGACCGACGACATCATCGGCATCGGCTTCGGCCCGGCCAACCTGTCCTTCGCCATCGCCCTGCGGGACGCGATGGGCGGCGCCCCGCGGCCGACGATGCGCTTCATCGAGCGGCAGGACCGGTTCGGCTGGCACCGGGCCATGATGCTGCCCGGCGCCGACATGCAGATCAGCTTCGTGAAGGACCTCGTCTCCCTGCGCGACCCGACGAGCCCGTTCAGCTTCCTCAACTACCTGCACGTGAAGGGCCGGCTCAGCACCTTCCTGAACCTCAAGACCTTCAACCCGTCGCGAGTGGAATACAACGATTACCTCGCCTGGGCGGCCGACCAGTTTTCGGAGGTGGTGGCGTATGGCGAGACGGTCGACTCCGTGCAGCCTGAGACGCGCGACGGGCGGCTCGCGGCCTTCGTGGTCCAGGCCCGGGACGGGGCCGGCGCGCAGCGCCTGCGCCGCTGCCGGCATCTGGTGGTGGCGGCCGGCGGCGACCCGGCGATCCCCGCCCCCTTCGCCGAGCACATGCAGGACAAGCGGCTGATCCACTCCTCCTGGTACCTGCCGGGGATCGCCGAGGCCCTCGGGGCGCCGCGCCTCGACGGGCCGGAGCCCCGCATCCTGGTGGTGGGCGCCGGCCAGAGTGCCGTGGAGATCGTCACCGATCTCGGCGCGCGCTATCCGCGGGCGCTCGTCGACCTCGCGATCCGGGGCCCGGCCCTGAAGCCCGCCGATGACAGCCCCTTCGTCAACGAGATCTTCGATCCGGCCGCCGTCGACCGCATCCACGACGCCCCGGCGCCGGTGCGGGCGGAGCTGATCGCCGCCCACCGGGCGACCAACTACGCGGTGGTCGATGCCGACCTGATCCAGGATTTCTACGCCACCCTCTACGAGCAGGCGGTGAGCGGCGTGATCCGCTACCGGCTGCGGCGCAGCACCCGGGTGGTGGCGCTGGAGCCGGCCTCCGACGGCTTGCGGGCGACCCTGCGCGACGACATCGCCGGGACCGAGGAGCGACAGGGCTACGCGGCGGTGATCTGCGCCACAGGCTACCAGCGCGCCACCGTGCCGGCGATCCTCGATCCCCTGCGCCCGTTCATGGACGGCGAGACCGCGGACCGGCACTACCGCCTGCCGCTCGCCGGCGCCGAGCCCCGGGTGAGCCTGCACCTCCAGGGTTTCAGCGAGCCGACCCACGGGCTCACCGAGACGCTGCTGTCGATCCTGCCGGTGCGGGCCGCCGCCATCGCGGACACGATCCTGGCCGAGGAGCGCGCCGCCCGGGCTGCGATCCGGCCCGCCGCCTCGGCCCCATGACGCGGCCGGTCGATCTCGACCAGGACCGGGTCGTCGCCCTGGTCCTGCGCCTGTCGGGGCCGGCGATCCTCGGCATCTCGGCCCATGCCCTGCAGATGCTGGTCAATGCGTGGTTCGTGGCCGATCTCGGCGCGGCGGCGATCGCCACCATCGCGATCGCCTATCCGGTGACGCTGCTCGTCGCGGCGCTCGGCTACGGGGCGGGGGTCGCGGCGGCCTCGCAGGTCGCCCGGGCGCTGGGGGCCGGCGACCCGGCCCGGGCCGGCGCGGCGGCCGCCCTGGGCTTCTGGCTCGCCCTGCCGGGGGGGCTCGCGGTGACGGCCGCGATCCTCCTCGACACGCCGTTCTGGCTCGGGCTCCTCGGGGCGGACGCGGCGCTCGCCGCCGCGGCGGCACCCTACACGGCGCTCTCCACCCTCGGCACGGCCCTGATGCTGGTGATGATCGTCGGCGGCTTCGTCGTGCGGGCGCAGGGCCATGCCCGGCTCAGCGGCGCCGTCATGGTTGGCAGCTTCGGCCTCAACATCCTGCTCGACGGGGTGCTGATCCGCCTCTGCGGCCTCGGCACCGCGGGGGCCGGCTGGGCGGCGATCGGCGCGCAGCTCGCGGGGGCGGCGGCCTACGGCCTGCACTTCGCCCGGGTGCGGGGCCCGGACCGGCTCCGGTTCCGCTTTCCCGCCGGCCCGGCCGGGCGGGGCCTCCTGGCCGAAGCCCTGCGGCTCGCCGTGCCGGTCACCGGTTCCAGCCTGCTCGCGGCCTTTGCCATGGCGTTGTTCGTGGAGGCCGCCGCCCCCTATGGCGATGCCGCAGTCGCCGCCCAGGGCATTGCCCTCCGCCTGACCCTGGTGGCGGCGCTGCCGCTGCTCGGCCTGATGGCCGGTGCCCAGGCGGTGCTCGGCCATGCCGCCGGCGCCGGCCGCCGGAACCGGCTGCACCGCGCCCTCCGCTTCGTGACGGCCGCCGCCCTCGCCTACGGTCTCGTCGTCGGCGGGCTGATGGCGGCCCTGGCCGATCCGCTGGCCGGCCTGTTCGCCCAGGATCCCGCCACCGCCCGGGCGGGAGCCCAGGCGCTCGCGGTCTTCGCCCTCGCCTTCGGGCCGGTGGGGCTACAGCTCACCGCCGCGACCCTGTTCCAGGCGATCGGCGCGCCACGCCGGGCCGCCGCCGTGTCGCTCGCCGCGCAGGGGCTGGCGCTGATCCCGCCGCTCCTGATCCTGCCGCCGCTCTTTGGCTATCCGGGGGTGCTGGCCAGCCGGGTCGCGGCCGAATTCCTGGCCGACGGGCTCGGCTTGGCGCTGATGCTGGCTTGGCACGCGGCCGCGCGCCGGGCAGGCGGCGCAGCGGCGGTCGAGAGCCGCGAGGCAGTGCAGGTGCCCCCGGCGCACGAGGCCGCACACCAGGGCGCGTGACACCCCGAGCCGCGCCGCGATCTCGATCTGCGGCACCCCCTCGACCCGGTGCAGCCGGAAGGCGGTGCGCATCGGCTCCGGCAACTCGGCCACCGCGTCCTGGACTTGGCGAAGGGATTCCCGCGACGCGACCGCCGCCTCGGGCGTCCCGACCCCGGAATCGGGGGCGTCGGGGGCGGCGTCGAGGTCCGTGAACAGGCGCCGCTCCAGACTCTGCCGCCGGACCCGGTCGAGGGCGAGGTTGCGCACCATCCGCCCGACATAGGCGGCCTGGACGCCCGCTTCGGCCCGGGGCGGGTCGGCGATGAGCCGGAGCACCACGTCCTGCACGACGTCCTCGGCCTGGGCCGGACAATTGAGGATGCGGCGCGCCGTGGCGAGATAAGCGGCGCGATGGCGCTGGAGCGCCGCCAGGATGCCCTCCGCGGGACCGGCGGCTCCCTCGGCGCCGGCGACCCGCACGGGCCGCTGGCCGGACCGGTTGGCCGAACCCGCTGCGGCCGCCAATCGGACGGTCGGCGCGTTGCAATCCCTGGCTGACACGATGACGCTCGCAGAGCTTTTACGAGCAATCCGGCTATCACGGTCGGCGATTGTTCAACAACGAATATATTTCTGAATTGGAATGATTAAAATGCAGGATTTTCGGCTATTGACTAAATATAATCGCGATCAAAATCTGAAAACAATGTAAAATTTCGAACGGATACAGGTCGGTCAACGCCATGCCCGCGCGCCGATGCAGGAACCCGGCCCGCGCCAGCGTCCGGGCGGCGGTGTATGCTTGAGCCCCCTCGATTCGGATCGCGGGCGTGCGGCCCGTCAGTCCGTATGCGCGCGGTGGGAGACCCGGCCCTGCAATGCCGTCCTTCGACACGCCCGTTCCGGTCGGTGCCTTCGCCCTGCTGTTCTTCGCCTTCGCGGTGAAGCAGCTCGCGGCGGATTTCCTGCTCCAGAGCGCGTGGATGGCACACGGCAAGGACCGGGCCTCGGCCTGGATCCTCCCGCTCTGCGCCCATACCGGCCTGCACGGGCTGGGCACGCTGCTGATCGTTCTGCCGGTCAAGCCGGCCCTGTGGTGGCTGGCGCTGGTGGATTTCGCCGTCCACACGGTGATCGACCGCGGCAAGGGGCTGATCGGCCAGCGCACCCACTTCCCGCCCACCGACACCCGGTTCTGGTGGCTGATCGGCATCGACCAGTTCCTCCACCACGTGACGCATATCGGGCTGGCGGCGATCCTGGCGGTGGGCTGAACCGGGCGGGGTTTTTGGGGGGCGGGCCTGATCGGTCTGGGTGTGCGGTGGCTGCTTTCGATCCAACCCAGACGCTCAGTCGGCTGTAACAAAATCCTGTGAGCAGACGCGATCGACGGCAATCGCTACTGCTCACGTAGGAGGCCGGGCAGCCCTACTGATCCGTGATGGTGAGGCTGATCCGGGCAGACATCACGCGATGCCCATTCTCGTCACGGGCGGTTGCCACAAATTCATCGACGCCACGCCGATCGCCTTCTTCGCGAAGGATTTCTGTCAAAGCGGCCCGCAGTAAGCTGCGAAGTGCCGCCCTGTCAGGAAGCATTGTACCCTCCTCGTCGATCGCATCCACGTGGTCGAACGTGTCGATGAAGTAGCGCGGCACCCACGCCTCCCGGCTTGATTGCTCCGTGCCGGGCTAACCCAAACTAGAAGTAGTGGTTCGCCACTCTCGTGCGACGCCGATCAGAAGCGGATAGGCCGCAGCAATATCGAGCGTCCCTACCGATACCGACCCAACACAGCCGCTGGGAGCGCTGTTCGCGTTTCCTCAAAGCGGCCGTCAGTCATCGTCCGACAACTTCGGCTGGGGTGGTGCATGCCCTTTGATGGAGGCGGCCCGCAACCAGGGTATAATCGCTCTGGCCTCAGCCATAGCCTCCTCCACCGTCGCGAAGAGACCGGAAGGAGGATATCCTTCTCGCCAAACTGCAGGCGTGTTGTCCCAGGCTTCGAAGCTGTCTTCGGTGTAGAAGAAGCCAACCTCACGACGATGGACCGTCAAGCGGACTCTACCGTCCTCGCGTTCGATTTGGTGAGCGATAGTCTCAGACATGGCTTATTTCGGTGTCCTATCGTCGTCGCCCCCTCCTAGGATGTGATCCACGAAGAAGAGGACGATATCGAAACGGCGTTGGAACAGCCGTTCCGCCTTCGACCCATCGCGGTCGGCAGGATCGCATTTGGCGCTTCCCCAAAGCGGCCACTTGTCAGCCGTCCGGCAATTGCGGCTCGGTGTGGAATGCGGTCGTTCAGCGCTCGACGATGCGCCGGACATCTCGCTCAAGAATGGCTAATGTCTCGCTAAAGCTCCCGAGATCGGTATCAATGATCAGGTCGCTGAAAGGGCGAGCGCCGTAGCCCTCAGCAATCATGACTTGGATGCGAGCCCTTTCCTCATTTGAAAACGTGCGACCCCTTTTTGGATCGACTATCGAACTATACGCCGCACGCAGACTGATAAAGACAGTCTTCATGCCTCGATCCTCAAAGCTGCGCTTAAAATATACCCAATCAGTTCGCCTCAGAGGATAAGCCACGACAGCTACCTCAAAGCGCTCCACGGCAGCGGTGCCTGCCTGAACAATGCTCCGGCTCGTTTGCAGGATGCAGGAGTACCAGGGGAGATCAGGATGCGAGAAATCATCACCGTCGAGAAATACGCCTGCTAACTGCTCGGCGAGCCCTCGCCCAAGGGTGGATTTGCCAGCCCCAATTGGGCCGCTGACAAAAATGATGGTTCCGGACATAGGCTGGTTTAACACAACTCCTGGCAAGGTCGGCAGGAGGCGGGGGCATCCGCATGGGGTAATGAGCGAGCGAGGTAGCGGTGTCCGCTTCCCTGCATTACTGCCTCAAATCAGACCGGCAGCAAACCACCCCACGCGGACATCACCACAGCCACCCCGATCGCGTTCAAACCTCCTGCGGATTTCGCGAAAGTCCCTCCCAGTCCCGCCGCGAAAACCCGCGATCGTGCCGGAAACCGAAACCGGAACGCCGCTCAGTGTAGCTCGACCTCGAGCAGACGGTTGGTGTCGGTGAGCTTGCCGGCCAGTTCCAGGATCAGGAAGCGCTGGACCAGCAGCGCGAGGTCGGGGCGCTCGCGCTCCATGCGGGCGAGGCCGTCGCGGTCGATGCCCACGACCCGGCAGGGGCTCTCGGCCACGGCCGTGGCGGTCCGTTGGCCGCCCTGCGCCAGCGCGACCTCGCCGATCACCGTGCCGGCCGTCGTGGTGCGCAGGCGCATATGGGGCCGCCCCGGCACCGCGATCTCGATCGAGACGAGGCCCTGTTCAAGGAAATACAGGGCGTCGGCCGCCTCGCCCTGGCGCATCAGCACCGCGCCGGCCTCCAGGGTGCGGACGCTCACGTAGGGCGCGAGGGCGTCGGGCTCGATCACGCGGCCCAGCTGCTCCGACAGGTGCCGGGCGAAGGACGCGGTCGCGCCGGCCCCCGCGATCCCCGCCTCCGCCAGCAGCGTCGCCTCCGCGTCCCGCAGGGCCTCGTCGAGGGTCGGCAGGGTGCGGATCCGCGGCCCGGCGGTGAGACCGTTGCGCGCCATCTGCCGCAGGACCGTCGGCCCGAGATGGGCCAGGAGCACGTCGAAGCCGCGGGCCTCGGCGAGCTGCCCGATCTTCCGGAACGCCACGAGGGCCGAGCTATCGAGCCCGACACAGTCCCGGAAGTCGAGGATGAGCACGCGCAGGGTCCCGGCCTCCGCGGCGACCCGCCGGTAGATCGCCCGGCCGTTGAGGAAGAACAGGAAGCCCTGCAGGGTGTAGATCCGCGTGCGGGTTCCGGCCGCGCGCAGCCGGTCGGCGGTGTCGGGATCGCGGATGATGCTGCTGCGCCGCTCCGCCCCGGAGAGGGCCCGGCGGATGGTCGGGATCTGGGCGTACTGGACGGCGAAGATGAGCATCGCCAGCAGGATGCCGGTCAGGAAGCCCACCGTCGCCCCGAACAGGACGGTCGCCGCGCACACGGCCAGCGCCACGGCCACTTCCCAGGGCAGCAGGGTGCGGTGGGCGCGGGAGAGATTGACGAGGTGCCCCAGCGCGATGGCGATTAGGGCCCCGCCGGCCAGCGGGCGCGGCAGCAGGCCGAGGGAACGTGCGCCGAACGCCAGCAGGGCGGCCATGACGGCGAGCGTCAGCCACCGGCCGAGCCATTGGCCGCCGCCGATATTGTGCAGGTACAGCGTCGAGGTCCGGTCGAAGCCCATCACCGGGCTGCCGAACAGGCTGCCGAGGACGTTCGTCCAGCCCGAGGCGACGAAGATCCGGTCGATGTCGAACTCGCGCCGCAGGTCCAGCTCGACGCTGACGACGTAGAGGATCTGGATGACGACCGCGACCAGGATCTCGGTGGCGATCTTCGGCAGGACCGGCAGGAGCAGGGCCGGATCGAGCATCGGGAGGCTGCCGATCACCGGGGCCCGGAGCAGCGGGCCGGGCGGCAACGGGTCGATCAGCCATCCGGCCGCCTGCGCGGCGGTGGCGTCGAGGCCCTCTCCGGACAATCCGAGGTGCACCAGCGCGAAGCTGGCGATGACGACCGCCGGGAAGGTGCTCCAGTGCGGGAACCGCCGGGGCAGGTAGAAGGCGCAAACGCCGATGCCCAGGGTCAGGGCGATGCGCCCGAGCGTGCCGGGATCGACCGGGACCGGGTTCGTTGCCGCCGGATCGAAGCTGCCCAGCACGGCCGCGATGGCGTCGTCGATATGGGCGCCGATCTGCACGCCGCTGCGCAGCAGCAGCAGGCCGACGCCGGCGAGGAAGCCGGTCAGGATCGGGTACGGCAGGAGCTGGGCCACCAGCGAGGCCCGCAGGCTGCCGAGCAGGACGAAGATAAGGCCCGTCAGCAGGGTCGCCACGCCGCAGACGAGCAGGACGACCCGCACGACCGCGTCCGGATCGGTCACGCCCGCCGCGTGCAGCTGCCTGGCGACCGTGGCGGCGATCGCCGCCTGCACGATGGCCGCCGCCCCGAAGAACGACAGGGAGACCACCACGTCCCGCTTGAGCGCCGCGAAGACGAGGCCACCCAGGACGTAGGCCGGGAGCATCGCCGCCACCCCGGCGGTGCGGTTCTCGGCGAGCGGGCCCGAGAAGATGAGCTGCGAGAACACGATGAGATCGAGGCCGATCATCATGGTGGCTACGCAGCCGCCCAGGATCGTCCGCGACACGCGCGCCGACGTGGCGCGCACCGCGCTTCCAGCGGAGGTCATGTCGGGGGTGGTCATCGGCGCAGGATCCGGGTCTACGAAGCTCCGACGGGCCGGGACGACAGGTCTTGTGCGGCCGCGCGGACCGATGGAATCGGTCTTGTCTGAACTAGCGTCTCGCCATCGCGGCCGCACGCTTAAAATTCCGTGATGATCGGGGGAGAAAAATAAACATTGTGGTTCCGTCCACAATGATAAATCTGAAGGCGATCCAGACAAAATCGATCCTGGCCTACGATATGGATCGATGATCGCGTCAATATTTGAAATTCAAATGTCGATATATCTCAAATCAAGTATATCATTTTGGGATCAGCACGCCGCGCAACATTTCGGGCTTGCGATCTGCGACGCCCGCTCACGCCGTGCATCCCCCCTTGCGGGGAGGGGCCAGGGGCGGGGGTGGTTCAGGATCGAGCGTGACGGTGCCATCCGCGCCGTCCCCAGCGCCAACTCCTCCCCGCAAGGGGGAGGAGAGCGTCACGGCGCGCGACGTGTGAACATCGCAGCCCGCCCGGGCGCGGTGGCCGCCCGGTCGCGGGTGGAGCGATCCGCTCAGCGCGCTTCGCTGACGCGCTTCGTCGCCCGCTGCTCCTTCTTGTAGGCGGTGATCGCCGCCGAGCAGCCTGCGGAGAGCTTCTTCATGTTGGCCTTGAAGCAGGCCTCGACCTCCGGGCCGCCCGGCGCGTAGGCGCTGCAGTAATCCATGTAATCGCCGGTGCAGTGCTGCTTGAGTGCGTCCCGGGCGGGGGAAGACTCGGCGAAGGCCGCGGCGGAGCCGAGGCATAGGGCGATGGCCAACAGGGCCGTCTTGGTCGAAGTCATGGACATCCTTCACGCGTCCAGACGCGCGAACACGTCGCGCGACGATGGACGGGGCGGATGGACGTCAAGAATGGCCTCACCATGACGTTCGGGTGACACGAATGCAGATCAGCCATGCCCGATACTGGCGGGCATGGCTGACCTCCCGGATCAATGCGCGCCGACGCGCCGGGCCGGCACGAGATCGTTGGCGATGATCTCGCCGAACGGGCCGTCGTTGCGGGCGTTGGTGGCCGGGCGGCCCGTGGTGGCGCGCAAGGGCAGCTTCGGGAAGACCAGCTCGGCGAAGCGGTAGGCCTCCTCCAAGTGCGGGTAGCCCGAGAGGATGAAGCGGTCGATCCCGAGATCGATGTATTCCTTCATCCGGTCGGCGACCTGATCGGCCGAGCCGACGAGCGCCGTCCCGGCCCCGCCGCGCACGAGGCCGACGCCGGCCCAGAGGTTCGGCGAGACCACGAGCTTGTCGCGGCGGCCGCCGTGCAGCGCCATCATGCGGCTCTGGCCGATGGAATCCTGCCGCTTCAGGGTCTCCTGCGCCTTGGCGATGGTGGCGTCGTCGAGCCGCGAGATCAGCCGCTCGGCCGCATCCCAGGCTTCACCCTCCGTTTCCCGGACGATCACGTGCAGGCGGATGCCGTAGGAGAAGGTTTTCCCGCGCGCCTCGGCAGCCCGGCGCGCGAGAGCAATCTTCTCGGCAACCTGAGCCGGGGGCTCGCCCCAGGTGAGGTAGACGTCGCAATGCTCGGCCGCCACTGCGATGCCGGGCGCCGACGAACCGCCGAAATAGAGCGGCGGATAGGGCTTCTGCACCGGCGGGTAGATCAGCCGGCCATTCTCGGCGCGCAGGTGCTTGCCCTGGAAGGTCACGGTCTCGCCCGACAGCAGGCCGCGCCAGATCGTCAGGAACTCGTCGGTGACGACGTAGCGCTCGTCGTGGGACAGGAACACGCCGTCGCCGGCGAGCTCCACCGGGTCGCCGCCGGTGACGACGTTGATCAGCAGGCGCCCGTTCGAGATCCGGTCCAGCGTCGACGCCATGCGGGCCGCCGCGGAGGGCTCCATCAGGCCCGGCCGGACCGCCACGAGGAAGCGCAGGTTCTTGGTCAGCGGCGCCAGCGCCGAGGCGACGATCCAGGAATCCTCGCAGGAGCGCCCGGTCGGCAGCAGAACGCCGTAATAGCCGAGGTCGTCGGCGCCCTGCGCGATCTGCCGGAGATAGTCGAGCGAGACCTCCCGGGCCCCCTCCTGGGCGCCGAGATAGCGCCCATCGCCGTGGGTCGGCAGGAACCAGAGAACGTCGGCGCGCCCGTCTTGCGGTGCAGTCATCGGGGTTGTCCTTGTTGATCGAAAATCAGCGGTTTCAAAAGGCCGAGGCCTTTTGCGGGTGCAGGGCGGAGCCCGCTGGGCTCGGGCAAAGCCCGATATCGGGGCTCTGCCCCGATGCCCCGCCAAAGGGCTCGCCCTTTGGAAACCCCCGTCCTCCCTACCCGCCGAGCAGGTGATCGAGGATACGGCCTTCGAGGCGTGCGAGATCCGGGTCCCCCCGCCGGCGCGGGCGCGGCACGTCGACCCGCAGGTCGAGGGCGATGCGGCCCGCCTCGACCACGAGGATCCGGTCGGCCAGAGCCACCGCCTCGGCGACGTCGTGGGTGACGAGGAGCGCCGTGAAGCCCTGCGCCCGCCAGATCCGCTCGATCAGGTCCTGCATGCCGATGCGGGTCAGGGCATCCAGCGCCCCGAGGGGCTCGTCGAGGGCGAGCAGGCCCGGCCGGCTCACCAGCGCCCGGGCGAGCGCCACGCGCTGGCGCTGGCCGCCCGACAGGGTGGCAGGCCACTGCCCGGCCTTGTCGGCGAGGCCGACTTCGGCGAGCGCAGCCAGCGCCCGCTCCCGACGCTCGGCCCGGGTGCCCTGGCCCGACAGCCCGACCGCGACGTTGTCGACGACCCGCGCCCAGGGCAAGAGCCGCGGCTCCTGGAACATGATCCGCTTCGGCGGTTCGGAACGGCGGAGGGAGCCCTCCGGCCCCTCCAGGTCGATCCGGCCGCCGGTCGGCGTCTCCAGGCCGAGGATCAGGCGCAGCAGGGTGCTCTTGCCGCAGCCGGAACGGCCCACCACCGCGGTGAAGCCGCCGGCCGGCAGGAACAGGTTCAGGCCCTCAATGACGGCGTGGCCATCGAAGCTCTTGTGCAGGTCGCGGACCGTGACGGCGATCCCGCGCTGGCCCGACTCGGAGGGCACACGCGGGATCGCCGCGGCGCCCGCCTCGCGGGAATCGGTGCGCGTCTCGGAAGAAACCTCGCGGCGGACGGCGTCGAGCAGCATCAGGCGCTCCTGTAGGCGGGGTTCCAGGCGAGGCAGGCGCGCTCGAGCTGGCGGGTCAGCGCATCGGCAAGCTTGCCCAGCGCGGCGTAGATCAGGATCGCCAGCACCACGACGTCGACCAGCATGAACTCGCGGGCCTGCATGGCCATGTAGCCGAGCCCGGAGGAGGCCGAGATCGTCTCGGCGACGATCAGCGTCAGCCACATGATGCCGAGCGCGTAGCGCAGGCCCACGAAGATCGACGGCAGGGCGCCGGGCAGCACCACCCGGGTGAACAGCTCCGTGCGGGACATGCCGTAGACCCGGCCCATCTCGACGAGCCCCGGATCCACCGAGCGGATGCCGTGCAGGGTGTTGGCGTAGATCGGGAAGAACACGCCGAGCGCCACGAGGAACAGCTTGGCTTCCTCGCCGATGCCGAACCACAGGATCACCAGCGGGATCAGCGACAGGTGGGGCACGTTGCGCACCATCTGCACCGAGGTGTCGGTCAGCCGCTCCGAGAGGCGCGACAGGCCGTTGGCGAGGCCGAGCGCGAAGCCGATGCCGCCGCCGACCACGAAACCCGCCAGCGCCCGCAGGGTGCTGACGCCGAGATTGGTCCAGAGCTCCCCGGTCCGCCCGGCCTCCCAGCCGGCCCGGGCCACGTCGAGGGGCGCCGGCATGAACCGGTTGGACACGAGACCGGCCGAGACCGCGGCCTGCCAGCCGAGGAGGATCGCGGCCGGCAGCAGCCAGGGGACCGCAGTGTCGCGCAGGCGTTCGAGCTTGGATGCGGGCATCAGCGGTCGGCTCCCTGGGCCTCAGCCCGGCGCTCGGGCGGCGTCCAGACCGCGTCGGCGACCCGGATCGGCTTCGGCAGGAGGCCGAGGCCGTGGAAGGCGTCCGCGACCTTCTGCTGGTCGGCGATCACCGTCGCGTCGAGCGGCGCGACGCCGTAGGACAGGCGGCCGAGCGCGACGCTGAGCACGGGCGCGGGGATGCCCACCGCGGGGGCGAGTTCCGCCGCCACGGTGTCGGCATGGCCCTCGGCCCAGGCATCGACCGCGCCGATCGCCTTCAGCACCGCCGAGACCACGTCCGGGCTCGAATCCGTGAAGCCGCGCCGGGACAGGTAGAACTGGCGATTGGGAGCAATCCCCTGCCCGTCCGTCAGGACCCGGGCGCCGGTGGACCGCTCGGCGGCGGCCTGGAACGGATCCCAGATCGCCCAGGCATCGACGGACCCGCGCACGAAGGCGGCATTGGCATCGGCTGGCGCCAGGAAGGCGAGCTTCACCGCGTCGTAGGGCACGCCCGCCTGCTCCAGGGCGCGCACCAGCAGGTAATGGACGTTCGAGCCCTTGTTGAGGGCGATGGTCCTGCCGCGCAGGTCGGCAACGCTGCGGATCGGGCTGTCCTTCGGCACGAGGATCGCCTCGCCTCTTGGGGCCGGCGGCTCGGTGGCGACGTAGCGCAGCTCCGCGCTCGCTCCTTGCGCGAAGATCGGCGGGGCCTCGCCGGCTGAGCCGAAATCCACCGCGCCGGCGTTGAGCGCCTCCATCAGCGGCGGCCCGGACGGGAATTCCGACCACGACACCGTGACGCCCAGCGGCTGGAGCGCCGCCTCCAGGGTACCGCGGCCCTTCAGGAGCACGAGGGAGCCGTATTTCTGGTAGCCGATTCGGATGCTGCCGGCGGCGCGCACGGGGCGCAGCACCGAGGCCGCCGCGAGGCCAAGCCCGGCCGACAGGAGTAGCCGGCGGTTCGGAGCGCCCCCGGCGGGGTGCGGCAGCGTCAGGCTGCGAGACAGGCGGTCGGTCATGGATCTCAGCCGTTGCGGGCGGGGGCCGTCCAGACCGCGTCGGCGATCCGGACCGGTTTCGGGATCAGCTTCAGGGCGTGGAAGCGGTCGGCGACCTGCTGCTGCGCGGCGACGATGCGGTCGGTCATTGGCCCGATGACGTAATCGTTGCGGTCCACCGCCCGGCGTGTGGCCGCCAGCGGCACGCCGGTGCCCTGCGACAGGAGTTCGGCCACCGCGCCGCGGTTCTGCCGGCACCAGGCCGCCACCTCGTCGAGCGCGGCAAGCGCCGCGACGAGCGCCGGCCCCTGACCCTCGACGAAGGCCCGGCGTGCCAGGAGGAAGTTGTTCTGCGGGGCGATCGCGGTGGCGTAGGCGAGCGCCCGGACCCCCTCCCCCGCCTCGGCGATGGCGAGGTAGGGGTCCCAGATCGTCCAGGCGTCGACGCTGCCCCGGGCGAAGGCCGCCGCCGCGTCGGCCGGCGCCAGCAGCACCGGCTCGATGTCGGTATAGGCGAGGCCGGCCTTCTCCAGGGCTGCCACCGTCAGGTTGTGCGCGCTCGTCGCCTTGGCGAAGGCGACGCGCTTGCCCTTGAGGTCGGCGAGGCTGCGCAGGGTGGAACCCTTCGGCAGCAGGATTCCGGAGCCGGAGCCGCCGCCCTCCAGGGCCGCCACGTAGACGAGGTCGGAGCCGCGCGCCTGCGCGAAGATCGGCGGCGCGTCGCCCAGCAGGCCGAAATCCAGCCCGTCCACCGCCAGGGCCTCGACCATGGGCGGCCCGAAGGAGAATTCCACCCAGCGCACCGTCCGGCCCAGGGGCGCCAGGCGCTCCTCGATACGGCCCTGCTGCTTGGCGACGACCAAGATGCCGTTCTTCTGGTAGCCGATCCGCACGGTGTCGGACTCGGCCGCGCGAGCCCGCCGGGCGACGGGAAGGGTCGCCAGGGCGGCGAGCAGGGAGCGGCGGTCAAGCATCGCTCGGCTCACTCGGCGGCCGCGAGGGTGACCGAAGCCGTCGCGGCGCGATGGGCCAGCAGCGCGGCGAGCTGCCCGCCCGCCTCCGCGACCCGGGCCCGCACCCCGGCCTCGACGAGCACGCCCTCGCGGAAATCCGCGTCCGAGGCATAGACCGCGGTGGGGATCTGGAGCGCGCCGAAGAAGCCGAAGAGCGGCCGGAAGGCGTGCTCCACCACGAGGGCGTGCCGCGCCCCGCCGCCCGTGGCCACGATGGCCACCGGCTTGCCGGCCAGCGCCGCCGGATCGACGAGATCGAACAGGTGCTTGAACAGGCCGGTATAGGCGCCCTTGTAGACCGGCGAGCCGACCACCAGACCGTCCGCCTCCTCGATCGCGTCGAGCACCGCCCGGGCGGCCGGCGGCAGCTGGTCGCGGGTCCAGGCCGCACCGAGGCCGGGGCCGGCCTCGACGAAGTCCAGCACGCGGGCGTCGAGGGAAACTTGCGCGCAGGCCGCGCGCAGCACCGCGTCGACCAGCGTGCGGGTCTTGGACGGCCGCTGAATGTTCGCGCTCAGCCCGACGAGTCTCGGTCGTGTCATGCTTCAGGTGCCTTGCTCGGAGGCCATGGGGCAGCGGGGGGCAACGGGGCGCCCTGAACGAAACGAATGGACGCCGCCGCTGGGTTTCTCGCAGGAGCCTAGAATTGATGGCCCTTCCACCGCAGGTCAATGAAACGCTTTTTCCTATTCGTCGGATGCGGAAAAAGGTTCTCCCCGTAAATGCGGGTCGACAGTGAAGTTCTATCCCGTGCCGGGCGAGAATTTATCGCCGTAGGATTGGAAGACGCTGCCGGACAGGTGCCCCAGCAGCGCTTCTGATCTCCGGATCGCGCGGAGCGGAGATCGATCATCCTTCAGTATCCGGTCGTGGAGATCGGTCTCATCGGATTCGCGGGCGGGCGCTGATCCGGGCCTTCGCCCTGCCCGGACCGGGAGATCTGGGCGGCTGGGCGGGGCCGCGTTGCCGGTCACACGGAACCGCAGCCGAAGAGCAGTCTTGACTTCCAGATTATAGCTGTTCTAATTCGCAACAGAGCGGCACGGCGCCGATCGTCATCCGGAGATACGCGACATGGCCAACGCCCATTGCGAGAGCTGCAAGTTCTTCGACGAGCACACCGGCAACGGCGCGGCGCCCCAGGCCGATGCCGGCCTGTGCCGGTTCAACCCGCCGGTCAGCCAGCCGGAGCCGGAGTCCAAGGGCCTGTGGCCGGTGGTCTCCACGAGCGACTGGTGCGGCCACTTCACCGCCGAGATGACCGCGGCCGAGTAAGGCCTGCCGGAGCCTCCGCGTCGCAGCGGAGGTCGAATGACCAGGGGCCAGCCGTCGCGGCTGGCCCTTTTTCGTGCACGGCTCCGGCCGGCCCGAAACGAGAACGGCCGCGCGGAGGACCCGCGCGGCCTTGTCGTTCGGTGATCCGCGAGCCGGCCGGGGCCGGCTCGCTGGGAGTGTCGCCTCAGAGGCTCCCGGGTCCCTTGGCGAAGCCCGCCAGGGTGAACAGGTCCACCGACAGCTTGGCGCCGACCACGAAGGCGTCGGGCACCCGCTTCGGCTGAGCGAAGTAGCGCTCCTGCAGCTGCGGGTTGATGACGTATTGCAGGTTCGGCATCAGGCGGACCGCCGGGGTCAGCTGGATGCCGTAGCTCAGCTCCAGGATCGACTGCGTCGAGGAGACACCACCGTAGCCCAGGCCGACCTTAGCGCGCGCGGCCCGGATGTTGGCGAGGCCGATCGGCGAGAAGTGCTCCACCGCGAAGGAGACGCCCAGCGTGTCGTAGGGCCGGCCCGCGAAGGTGCCGGTGAGGACGGCGCCGCCGTTGAAGAAATAATCCTCGAACTGGCGGCCACCGGTCGCGGCCATCGCGACGCCGAACAGGCTCAAGCCCTGGATGCCAGTCGGATCCGGACGCCAGACCATCTGGTCGAACCGGGCGAAGACCGCCGACCGGCCGAACCGGGTCAGCGGGTCGAGGCCGCTCAGCAGATAGGCGCCCCGGCGGACGTCCTGCACCGGATCGGTGTAGTCCGACTGGTCGATGATCGCGCCGACGCTGTAGTTGCGCGGCAACGGGTCGTTGCCGAAGTTGGTCGAGTAGCCGGCCTCGATCGGCACCACGACGCCGGTGGCGCCGCGGGTCGACCAGTCGATCCCGTTCTGGTTGTCCTGCTGATCGCGCGGATTCACCTCGTAGATGCCGGCATGCACGAACACCTTGTCGGTGACCCAGGCCTTGGCATGGGCACCCCAGGTGGCGATCGGCCACCAGGTGATGTTCGTCATCTTGAAGGCACCCTTCGGGTTGCCGCAGACCTCGTTGTTCTGGAAGTTGCAGTAGAGCGGCGAGCCCAGGAAGTTGACGCTGGCCAGGAGCCGGCCGGCCTCGATGTCGAGGCGGTTGTCGAACAGCTTCTGCTCGTAGGACAGCAGCGAGAGATGCGCCGTCTGACCGCCGCCGTAGATCTCCTGCACGCTGGTCGTGTTGCCGATGTAGTCCTGCGCAAGGCTGCGCCCGTGGCGCTGGGTCACGATGGTGTGCACCGAACCGCCGTCGATCCCGGCGAGACGGCCGAGATCGGCGTCGAGGCCGAAGAAGACCTGTCCGGCATAGTCCGAGCCCTGGCGCCGGCCGCCGGACGGGTTCGCGGCGAACTCGCCCGTGTAGTTCAGCAGCATGGTGATGCCGTTGCCGAGGTCGAGGGCGCCGGGCGGCAGCGACGGCGCGGACGCGGTCACGCCCTGCACGATGCTCGACGCCGCCGCGCTGTTCGCGCCCGCGGCGCTCCGGGCCTCACGGATCGTCCGCCGCCGGGCGCGGTTCGCGCGGTACCGGGCCTTCTGGGCTGGGCTTGCCTTCGGACCCGGATTGACCAGGCTCGGCCCCCCGTCCGGCGCCGTGGCCGCGACTTGAGCCTCGGCTGCGCTCACGCCAGCCGTCATCGTTGCGGCGCACAGCGCGAGCGCTGCCCACCGAGTCTGCTTCCTTACCATCGTGACTCCCCCTTTACCGCGCGGCCTTGTCGGGCTCTGTCGCGTTCGTGTCCCGCAGGGGCCCTCCCCGGTCAGTCCGTGAAGGCCTCCACGCTGCGGCGCTCGCCGCGCAGAAACGCGTCGGCGGCGTGGATCAGTGGATTCAGGTCGACGTCGCTGGCGCCGGAGCGGACCAGGGCGGCGAATCGGTCGTAGAGGCCGCGATACTCGGCCTCGGGCGGCAGCGGCTGGTCGCGACCGTCGAGGGTCAGGACCGCGCCGCCCTTCGACAGGACCAGGGTCCCGTCCTCGGTCTCGACGCGGATGTCCCAGGTCTGCGGACCGGTCTGGCGCCAGTCGAACGTGGCGTGGATCGGGGTGCCGGCGGCGTCCGTGAAGCGCAGATCGCCGGCGATCGGCGCCTGCCGGTTCTCCGGAACCTCCAGGGTCGCGCCCGTCAGGAAGAAGGGCGGCAGGATGTGGGTCGCGATCGACAGGGCGTTGATCCCCGGATCGAACACGCCCATCCCGCCGGCTTCCCAGATCCAGTCCTGGCCCGGATGCCAGTGCCGCACGTCCTCCATCCAGGCGATCGACACCGACCGGATCCGCCGCGTGGACAGCCAGCTGCGCGCGGGCTCGACCCCGGGCGCGAACCGGGAATGCCAGCTCGCGAACAGGCTCACCCCCCGCCGGCGCGCGGCCTCGGTGAGGAGCCCGACCTCGGCCAGGGTCGCCCCTGGCGGCTTCTCCAGGAACACGTGCAGGCCCGCCTCGATCGCCGCCAGGGCGGCCTCGAACCGCGCCTGCGGCGGCTGGCACAGGGCGACCGCCTGAAGGCCGCCCTGCTCTGCGATCATCTCGGCCAGCGTCCGGTAGTTCGGCACGCCCGCGTGTTCGCCGTGACGGCTCGCCACCGCCACCAGCCTGTAGTCCGGCGAGGCATCGATCACCGGCAGATGCTGGTCCCGGGCGATCTTGCCGACGCCCACCAGCCCGATGCGGATCGGATCCGTCATCTCAGAGCCCCCGCGCGGCGCCGCCGGCGGCCGGGGCGACCGCCAGGGGACGCGTGGAGGCGGCGCGGTCCGTCAGGACAGACACATCGTCGCCCGCCACGAGCACCGCGTGCGTCCGTTCGACCGCGCCGTGGACACCCTGCCGCGGATTCGGGTCCAGGAATTGTAGGAGCGATCGTGCCATCGTCATTTCCCCCATGGGCGGCCTCTGCGGGCCGTCCCGATGCGCGGCCGAAGCGAGCTGCGCGGCGGCCCGTCAGCGGCCGGGTTGCGGTTCGAGGACGCCGTCGATCCGGCGCGCGAGATGCCAGGGATTGTCCGAGCGCAGGGGCTGCGGCAGCAAAGCCTCGGGCAGGTCCTGGTAGCAGACCGGGCGCAGGAACCGCTCGATCGCCAGGGTGCCGACTGAGGTGGTGCGGCCGTCCGAGGTCGCCGGGAACGGGCCGCCATGCACCATCGCGTGGCACACCTCCACGCCGGTCGGCCAGCCGTTGGCGAGGACGCGGCCGGCCTTGCGCGCCAGCAGCGGCACCAGCGCGGCGGCCAGCGGCTCGTCCTCCGGATCGAGGTGCAACGTCGCGGTGAGCTGCCCGCCGAGGGATGCGATCACCCGGGTGATCTCCGCCGCGTCGGTGGTCGCCACCAGGATCCCCGCGGGGCCGAACATCTCCTCGGTCAGCGACGGGTCGGCCAGCAGATGGCGCGCCTCCGTACGCAGCAGCGCGGCGGGGGCGCCCCCCGGCCCGGCCTTCGCGCCGCGGGCCGCCACCGTCACCCCGGGGCGCTCGGCCATGGCGGCGACGGCGCTCTCGAACCGGGCGCGGATGTCGGCCGTCAGCATCGTGTGCGGCGCGCTCTCGCGAATCGCCGCCCCGGCGGCCTCCGCGAAGGCGTCGAGCTCGGGGCCGGCGATCCCGATCAGCAGGCCCGGATTGGTGCAGAACTGCCCCGCCCCCATCGTGAGCGACTGCACGAAGCCCGTGGCCAGGGCCGCGCCCCGGGCCCGCAGGGCCGCGGGCAGGAGCAGGACGGGATTGACCGCGCTCATCTCGGCATAGACCGGGATCGGCTCGGGCCGGGCGGCCGCCACGCGCATCAGCGCCAGCCCGCCCCCGCGCGAGCCGGTGAAGCCCACGGCCTTGATCCGCGGATCCGCCACCAGGGCGGTGCCCAGCGCGTTCGACGGCCCCGGCAGGTACGAGAACACGCCCGCGTGCAGGCCGCTCGCAGCGACCGCGGACCGCACGGCCCGGGCCACAAGCTCCCCGGTGCCGGGATGGGCCGGATGCCCCTTCACCACCACCGGGCAGCCCGCCGCGAGCGCCGAGGCGGTGTCGCCCCCCGCCACCGAGAAGGCGAGCGGGAAGTTCGAGGCCCCGAACACCGCCACCGGACCGAGGGCGACGTGGCGCCGGCGCAGGTCCGGACGCGGCAGCGGCTGGCGCTTGTGCTGTGCCGGATCGATCGTCGCCTGCACCCATTCGCCCGAGCGGACGAGATTCGCGAACAGGCGCAGCTGCCCGATCGTGCGGCCGCGCTCGCCCTCCAGGCGCGCCTGGGGCAGGCCGGTCTCGGCCATCGCCCGCTCGATCAGGGCCGGGCCGAGATCCGCGATCGCCGCGGCCGCCGCTTCGAGGAAGTCCGCCCGCGTCCCGGGATCGGTCTCCGAGAAGCTCGGGAACGCCGCCTCCGCCAGCGCGCAGGCGGCCTCGACCTCCCCGGCCCCCGCGGATGCGAAGGCCGGATCCAGAGCCGCGCCGGTCGCCGCATCGACGGCCCGGAACGTCTCCGACGTGGTCACGTCCGCTTCGCCGATCAGGGCGGTGCCGCGGATCGCCGCATTGCCGTGAGGTTGTTTACTCATACAAATAAGTTAGATCTTTTCGATCTGAGCCGCAAGCGCCTCATCCTTCTCGCTTCTGGGTGTTGGTGCTTGCACTCATACAACTTCCGGCTACGATCTTCGGATCCTGGCCTGTCCCGTGGCTTGGACTGGAGGTCGTGGGTGAGACAGGATCGCGGACACGAGGATATCAGGCTCCCGCTTGCGTCAGGCTCGCGTCGCATCCACGGCTCGGTGGCACGCGACCTCGGGGTGGCGATCCTGGGGGGCCGCTACGCGCCGGGCGACGTGCTGCCCGGGGAGATCGAGTTCGCGGAGCAACTCAAGGTTTCCAGAACCGCCTATCGCGAAGCGATTCGCATCCTGAGCGCCAAGGGGCTCGTGGAGAGCCGCCCGCGCACCGGGACGCGGGTGAGCCAGCGCAGCCGCTGGAACCTGCTCGATCCGGACATCCTGGCCTGGGCCTTCGAATCGGAGCCGAGCGAGACGTTCATCCGCGATCTGTTCGAGCTGCGGATGATCGTGGAGCCGGCCGCGGCGGCGCTCGCGGCCGAGCGGCGCTCGGGCCTCGACCTCGCCCGGATGGGTCATGCGCTGGAGGAGATGGGCCGCCACGGCCTCAGCACCGATGACGGGCGGGCCGCCGATCAAGCCTTCCACACCGCAATTCTGGAAGCCGCCCGCAACGGGCCGCTGATCGCCCTGTCGAGTTCCATCGCGGCGGCCGTCACGTGGACGACGATCTTCAAGCACCGCCGTCAGAACATGCCGCGGAATCCAATGCCGGATCACCGCGCCCTCTACGAGGCGATCGTAGCGGGCGATCCGGAGGCCGCCCGCCGGACGATGACCGAACTGGTCCGCCTCGCCCTGGCCGACACCGAACTGGCGCTGAGGCCCTGAAAGTTCGGGTTTCCAAAGGGCTCAGCCCTTTGGTGGGGTATCGGGGTGAAACCCCGATGTCGGGCTTCGCCCGAACCCAGCGGGCTCCGCCCTGCACCCGCGAAGGGTCCCGGACCTTTCGAATCCGGGACCCTTCACCACTCAGTGGTTGTCGCGCGGCAGGCCGCTGGTCTGGGCAATGCGCTGGAAGCGCTCGGCGCCCTCCAGGATCGCGCCCGTGTGCATCTGCCCGACGGTGGCGCGCTGCATCGCCTGCCAGGGCGTCTGCGAGGCCGGGTAGGCGTAGCCGCCGGCTTCCTCCAGGGCCTTCCGGCGGCGCTCCAGCTCGTCCGCATCGACCAGCATGTCGGCGGTGCCCCGGCGCAGGTCGACCCGCACCCGGTCGCCGGTGCGCAGCAGCGCGAGGCCGCCGCCGGCCGCCGCCTCCGGCGAGGCGTTGAGGATCGACGGCGAGGCCGAGGTGCCGGATTGCCGCCCGTCGCCGAGGCACGGCAGCGCGTGCACGCCGGCCTTAATCAGCTCGGCGGGCGGGCGCATGTTCACCACCTCGGCCGCCCCGGGATAACCCACCGGCCCGGCGCCGCGCATCACCAGCAGGGTCTCGTCGGTGATGCCGAGGCTCGGGTCGTCGATCCGGTGGTGGTAATCCTCCGGCCCGTCGAACACCACGACCGGGCCCTCGAAGGCGTCCGGATCCTCGGGGTTCGACAGGTAGCGGTTGCGGAACTCCTCGCCGATCACGCTGGTCTTCATCACCGCGGCCTCGAACAGGTTGCCGCGCAGCACGAGGAAGCCGGCCGCCTCCTTGAGGGGCTTGTCGATCGGCCGGATCACGTCCTCGTCCTCGATCGTCGCGCCCCGGCAATTGTCGCCGATCGTGCGGCCGTTCACCGTCAGCGCGCCCTCGCGGATCAGGCCGCGGCTCATGAGCTGGGCCACCACGGCCGGCAGGCTGCCGGCGCGGTAGTAATCCTCGCCGAGATAGGCGCCGGCCGGCTGCAGGTTGACGAGCAGCGGCACGTCGAGCCCGTAGGTCTGCCAGTCGGTGATGTCGAGCTCGACGCCCATGTGCCGGGCGATCGCCGCGAGGTGGATCGGCGCGTTGGTCGAGCCGCCGATCGCCGAGTTGACCACAATGGCGTTGAGGAAGGCGTCGCGGGTCAGGATCTCGGAGGGCTTCAGATCCTCCGCCACCATCTCCACGATGCGCTTGCCGGTCTGGTAGGCGACCTCCTGCCGGTCGCGGTAGGGCGCCGGGATCGCCGCCGAGCCCGGCAGCATCATGCCGAGCGCCTCGGCCAGCGTGTTCATCGTGGTCGCCGTGCCCATCGTGTTGCAGAAGCCGGTCGAGGGCGCCGACGAGGTGACGAGCTTGATGAAGCCGTCATGGTCGATCTCGCCCGCCGCCAGCATCTCGCGGGCCTTCCAGACGATCGTGCCCGAACCCGTGCGCTGGCCCTTGAACCAGCCGTTGAGCATCGGTCCGACCGAGAGCGCGATGGCCGGGATGTTCACGGTGGCGGCCGCCATCAGGCAGGCCGGGGTGGTCTTGTCGCAGCCCGTGGTCAGCACCACGCCGTCGAGTGGGTAGCCGTAGAGCAGCTCCACGAGGCCGAGATAGGCGAGGTTCCGGTCGAGGCCCGCGGTCGGCCGCTTGCCGGTCTCCTGAATCGGATGGACCGGGAATTCGAGCACGATGCCGCCCGCCTCGCGGATGCCCTCGCGGATGCGCTCCGCCAGGACGAGGTGGTGGCGGTTGCACGGCGACAGGTCGGAGCCGGTCTGGGCGATGCCGATGATCGGCTTGCCCGAGCGCAGCTCCTCCAGGCTGAGACCGAAATTCAGGTAGCGCTCCAGGTAGAGCGCCGTCATGTCGATATTGTCGGGGTTGTCGAACCACGCGCGGGAGCGCAGCGGGCGGGCGGTCTTGGGCCGGGCGGTCTTGGGATCGGTCATTTGTGGGTCCGATGGGCGGGGCTGGTCGAGAAGCGGTAGGTGATCACGTTCCGGTAGGTCTGGCCGGGATCGAGCCGGGCCGAGCCGAAGGCCGGCTGGTTCGGCGTGTCGGGAAAGAGTTCCGGCTCCAGCGCGAAGGCGTCCGACTGCCGGTAGGCGAGGCCGGATTTACCCACCGCGGTCGCGTCGAGGAAATTGCCGGCATAGAACTGCACCCCCGGCTGGTTGCTGGCAATCTCCAGTATTCGACCCGATTCCGGATCCTCGACCCGCGCCACTGGGTGCGGCTCGGCCGTGGGTGCGTCGGTCACGACCCAGTTGTGGTCGTAGCCGCGCCCGCGGACGATCTGTTCGTCCCGCCCGTCGCGGATGCGCGCGCCGATCACCGTGGGCGTGCGGAAGTCGAAGGGCGTGCCCGCCACTGGCCGGTGCTCCCCGGTCGGGATCAGGGTGGCGTCGACCGGCGTGTAGCGCTCGGCCGGGATGGTCAGGACGTGATCGAGGATCGAGCGGCCGGAGCCCTCGCCGCCGAGGTTGAAGAAGCTGTGGTTGGTCAGGTTGACGATGGTCGGCCGGTCCGTGGTCGCCTCGTAGGTGACGGTGAGCGTGTCGGTGTCGTCCAGCCGGTAGGTCGCGGTCGCCGTCAGCGTGCCGGGATAGCCCTCCTCGCCGTCCGGGCTGACGTAGCGCAGGCTCACCGAGGGGGCCGCGCCGCCCTTGATCTCGGTGATGGTCCAGAGCCGCTTGTCGAAGCCGGCCGCGCCGCCGTGCAGGGCGTTCGGCCCGTCGTTGGTGGCCAGCCGGTAGGTCTGCCCGTCGAGGGTGAAGCGGCCCGCCCGGATGCGGTTGGCGTAGCGGCCGACGCTCACGCCGAAATAATTGGGCTTGGCGAGGTAGCCCGACAGGTCGTCGTAGCCGAGCACCACATCGGCCGGCTTGCCGGTCCGGTCCGGCACGTCGAGCCTCCGCAGGAGCGCCCCCCAGGACAGGATCCGCGCCGTGACGCCTCGGCCGTTGGTCAGCGTCACCTCCTCGACCGTGCGGCCGTCGGGCAAGGTGCCGAACACGGTCCTGACCGGCTCGGACGCCTGGGCCAGGGCCGGGATCATCGCGCCGGCACACAGGACCATGGCTCCGCCTCTCCGCATCGCGTCCTCCCCTCGGTAGCCCCGTCCGGCCGGTCGTGCGCCGGCTCGCGGCGGGCGACCGCGGTTGACCTGCGTGAATCCGATATATACTCGGACAAATGAAACCGACAACAAGGTTCCCTTGGTCGGGCGGCCCGGGAGGGAGAGGAAACGCGCGATGGCAGCACCGATCGCGAGTGCCGGTCCGGCGGTGGGCCGGACGGCGGCAGCGACCGCACAGGAGCAGGGGCGTTACCGCCCGGCCCTGTCTCTGCTCGCCAGCCTGTTCTTCATGTGGGGCTTCATCACGGTGATCAACAACACGCTGCTGCCGCACCTGCGCAGCGTGTTCGACCTCGACTACACGCAGACCACGCTGATCGAGTCGGTCTGGTTCATCGCGTATTTCGTGGCCTCGATCCCGGCGGCGAAGCTGATCGCGCGGGTCGGCTACCAGCGCGCCCTGGTGATCGGCCTCGGCATCATGGCGGCCGGCACCTTCGGGATGGTGCTGGCCTCCCGTGAGGTCTCCTACGCGATCACGCTGACGGCCCTGTTCGTGATCGCGAGCGGCATCACCCTGCTGCAGGTCGCCGCCAACCCCTACGTGGCGGTGGTCGGCCCGGCCGAGAGCGCCTCGGCGCGGCTCAACCTCGTGCAGGCGTTCAACTCGCTGGGCACCACCCTGGCGCCGCTGTTCGGCGGCTACCTGATCCTCGGCCGCTCCACCTCGGGCAACGCCGCAGCCGGCACCGTCCTCACCCCCGCCGAGCGGCTGGCCGACGCGCAGTCGGTGCAGCTGCCCTACCTGATCGTGGCGGCGGTGCTCATCGTGCTCGCCGTGGTGATCGCCCGGTTCCCGCTGCCGGCCATCGGCGGCGAAGCGGGCGCGGCGCCCGCCAAGGCCGGGGGCGCGGGTGGGTCGCCGGGTGGGTCACTCTGGCGCCACCGCAACCTCGTCTTCGGCGTGCCGGCGATCTTCATCTACCTGATCGCCGAGATCGGGGTGTCGAACCTGTTCATCAGCTTCGTGTCCCAGCCCGAGATCGGCGACCTCACCCACACGCAGGCCTCGCACTACCTGTTCCTGCTCTGGGGCGGGATGATGATCGGCCGCTTCGTCGGCAGCTACCTGATGCAGAGCCGGCCCGCCGAGGCGGTGCTCGCCGGGGCGGCGGTCGGCGCCTGCGCGGTGATGCTGGTGGCGGCCTTCACGACCGGCCCCCTCGCCATGTGGGCGCTGATCTCGGTGGGGCTGTTCCACGCGATCATGTTCCCGACGATCTTCACCCTCGGCATCCGCGGCCTCGGGCCGCTCACCGAGAAGGGTGCGGGGCTGCTGATCATGGCGATCGCGGGCGGCTCCCTGGTGGTGGTGCAGGGCTGGGCGGCGGACCGGTTCGGGCTGCAGCACTCCTTCCTGATCACCGCGGCCTGCGAACTCTACGTGCTGTTCTACGCCGTCTGGGGCTGCCGGGCCCCGCGCGCGGCCTGACCGGAGGGCGATGCCATGGATGCAGGGATCCGCATCGTCGCCCGTTCCGGAAGCCAGATCGGGCGCGACCGGCTCGGCGAGGGCCCGATCTGGGTGCCGGAGCGGGGCACGCTGTTCTGGGTCGATATCGAGGCCCCGGCCCTGAACTGGCTCGACTTCGCCAGTGGCGAGACCGGCCGGCTGTCCTTCCCGGAGCCTTTGGGCTGGATCATCCCCCGGGCCGGCCGGCGGGACTTCATCGTCGGGCTCAAGAGCGGCTTCGCGACCTACGATCTGGAGGCCGACCGCATCGTGCCGATCGGCGATCCGGAGCCCGACCACCCCGATAACCGTCTGAACGACGCCAAGGTCGATAGCGCGGGCCGGATCTGGGCCGGCAGCATGCATCAGGCCGAGACCGCGGTCTCGGGCTCCCTGCACCGCCTCGACCCCGACCTGACCTGGCAGCGGATGGACGGCGAATATGGGGTCGCCAACGGGCCGACCTTCAGCCTCGACGGCCGGATCATCTATCACAGCGACAGTGCCGCCCGGACGGTCTACGCCTTCGACCTCGCCGCGGATGGGACGCTCTCGGGCAAGCGGCCGTTCCTGCGCTTCCCGGACGACTGGGGCTGGCCCGACGGAATGACCACCGATGCGGAGGGCTGCCTCTGGATCGCCCATTGGGGCGGCAGCCGGATCAGCCGGGTGGATCCCGAGGGACGCCTGATGCGGGCGGTCGCGCTGCCCGCCCCCAACATCACGAGTTGCGCCTTCGCGGGCGAAGGTCTGAACCGCCTGTTCGTCACTTCGGCTTCGCGGGGGGCCGAGGGCGTGCCGGAGGCCGGGGCCTTGTTCGAACTCGATGTCGGCGTGGTCGGGCTGCCGCCGCGAGCCTTCGGGGGCTGAAAACCCGTTCGTCCTCCTCCGGTCTCATGCGCCATCATCGTGCGCGCAGCAGGCGGTCGGCGAAGCGGGCCTTGCCGAAGTCAATGAGACCGCAACAGGGGCCGTAGCGGGTCGCAGACAGCTGCAGGCCAGCCCAAGCGGCATCGAGATCCGACCCGATACGCGGTGAGCCGCCCCAGTCAGATGCGCGAGGTGCCGTCGCCCCTCATCCACCGCCTGCCGCTTCCGGTGACGGTGCGCGCTGGGCTCGGGACGCTCGTGGATGCCGCGGCCCGTCCCGCACGGGCCGGGTCGGCGGAATAGCTCCGCGGCGGTTGCATTCTTGGACATGATCCTCATCCCCGCCACCGGAAGCCAAAGCGTGTCGTTTGATTATTTTCTCCGCTGCGGGGCCGACCTGCACGTTTGAAGTGTAGCAAGCGGTGGGCGTCAATTTTACTTGAGAGCAGTCGGCCTTGTGCGTGTCTGGAGCGGCATTCGATTGCGTCCAGATGAGACGGCTCGTCAGGCCGAGATTTTCCACCGGCGCTCGGAAGTTGCCCGCGGTTTTCGCCAGCTTGGCATTAAAGTCCGGCTGTTCGCCGTGCGAATGTGGAATTTAACCTGCGTTGTTTCAGCGAGAACGGATTCCTGATCTACATAGATTGAAGTCTCTGCAGGGGAATTTCACGCCTCGTGCCGGAATCCGTGCTTATTACCGGTGGTGCCGGCTTCATCGGCCGCCATCTCTCCGCCGAGCTGCTGCGCCGCGGCTATCATGTCCGGGTGCTCGACAGCCTGATCGAGCAGGTTCACGGCAACGGCAAGGGTGGCCACACGGGCGGCGCCGAGGCCCTGCCGCCGGAGGTCGAGTTCCAGGCCGGAGACGTCCGCGACGGGGATGCGGTGGCCCGCGCGCTGCGCGGCATCGACCGGGTCGTGCACCTCGCCGCCGAGGTCGGCGTCGGCCAGAGCATGTACGCGGTGGAGCGCTACGTCTCGGTCAACGATTGCGGCACGGCGGTGCTGTTCCAGCAGCTGATCGAGGCCCCGGTGAAGCGGGTGGTGGTGGCCTCCTCAATGAGCATCTACGGCGAGGGGCTGTACCGCACCGCCGATGGCGGCACCGCCGAGGAGGTGGTCCGCCGCCTGCGCCGGCCCGGCGAGCCCTGGGACCCCCTCGACGCACAGGGGCAGCCGATGCGGCCGATCCCGACGCCGGAGACCAAGCGCCCGGCTTTGGCCTCGGTCTACGCGCTGACCAAGTACATGCAGGAGCGCCTGACGCTGACGCTCGCCCCCGCCTACGGGATGGAGGGCGTGGCGCTCCGCCTGTGGAACGCCTACGGCCCGGGCCAGGCCCTCTCGAACCCCTATACCGGCGTGCTGGCGATCTTCGCGGCCCGCCTCCTCAACGGCCAGCCGCCGATGATCTTCGAGGACGGCGAGCAGCGGCGCGACTTCGTCCATGTCGAGGACGTCGCCCAGGCCTTCGCGCTCGCTTTGGAGCACCCGGCCGCCGCCGGTCAGGTCTACAATGTCGGCAGCGGCGAGGACCGGACGGTCCGCGAGGTCGCCCAGCTGCTCGCCCGCGCCATGGGCCGCGAAGCGATCGAGCCGGAGGTGACCGGCCAGGCGCGGCTCGGCGACATCCGCCACTGCATCGCCGATATCGGCAAGATCCGGCGGGAACTCGGCTACGCGCCGCGCCGCGACTTCGCCGAGGGGCTCGCCGAGCTCGCCGCCTGGGTGGCCGAGCAGCAGGCCATCGACCGGGTCGCTGAGGCGCGGCGCGAGCTCGAAGCGCGCGGGCTCGTCGCGTGAGCGGGCGGCCGATCCTCGTCACGGGCGGCGCCGGCTTCATCGGCGCCAACCTGTCCGACAGCCTCGCGGCCGACGGCCACGCCGTGATCGTCTACGACGCCCTGTCGCGTCCGGGCGTCGCCGCCAATCTCGATTGGCTGCGCCGGCGCCACGGCAGCCGGATCACCCCAATCGTCGCCGACATCCGGGACGCCGAAGAACTCGCCCGGGCGGTGGCGGAGGCGGGCGCGGTGTTCCACTTCGCCGCTCAGGTCGCGGTGACGACGAGCCTCGTAGCGCCCCGGGCCGACATGGAGATCAACCTCCTCGGCACCGTGAACCTGCTGGAGGCCCTGCGGGCCCTCTCGCGGCCGGTGCCCCTGCTCTACGCCTCGACCAACAAGGTCTACGGCGACCTGCCCGACATCGCCCTGGAGGCGGTCGGCGACGCCTATCTGCCGGCCGATCCGGATCTGCGCCAGCGCGGCATCGGCGAGGCGCGGCCGCTCGACTTCCACACGCCCTACGGCTGCTCCAAGGGCGCGGCGGACCAGTACGTGCTCGACTATGCCCGCAGCTTCGGCCTGCCGGCGGCGGTGATGCGGATGAGCTGCATCTACGGCCCCCGCCAGATGGGCAACGAGGATCAGGGCTGGGTCGCCCACTTCCTGATCCGCGCGCTCGCTGGCGAGCCGGTCACGCTCTATGGCGACGGCCGGCAAGTGCGTGACATCCTGCACGTGCGCGACGTGGTGGCGGTCTACCGGGCGGCGCTCGCCCGCATCGACGCCGCGGCCGGCCGCGCCTTCAACATCGGCGGCGGCCCCGGCAACGCCGTGAGCCTGCTGCAGCTCCTCGACCATGTCGGCGCCCTGCTGGGGCGCCCGGTGGCGCGCAGCGTCCAGGATTGGCGGCCGGGGGACCAGCGTTACTACGTCTCCGACACGCGCCGGGCCTTCGAGACCCTCGGGCTCGCGCCTTTCATGAGCTGGCGCGACGGCGTCGCCGACCTCGCCGCCTGGCTCGCGGCCGAACGCGCGCAGCCGGGCGCTGCCCCGATCGCGGGAGCGGCGGCATGAGGGTCGCGCTCGTCAACCCGCCCTGGGACTACCGCAACAGCATCTATTTCGGCTGCCGCGAGCCGCACCTGCCGCTGGAGCTCGGCTATTCCGCCGCGCTGTTAGCGGCGGCCGGCCACGAGACCCTGCTGGTCGACGCGCATCTGGAAGGCCTCACCGCCGAAGTTGCCGCCGACCGCGTGGCCGCCTTCGCGCCCGCCATGACCGTGGTGGCGACCGCCCCCACCTACCTGTTCTGGCGCTGCGCCCCCCCGGAGCTGCGGGTGCCCCGCCTGTTCCTCGACACCCTGGCGGGCCGGGGCGGGGCCACCGTGGCGGTCGGCCCCCATGGCTCCGCGACGCCGCGGCCCGTCCTCGACAAGCTCGGCTGTGATATCGTCGTGCGCGGCGAGTGCGAGGAGGTCGTCGCCCGCCTCGCGGGCCTGCCCGACCTGCGCCCGGAAACCCTGCGCGCCGTCCCCGGCCTCGCCTTCCGCGACGGCGAGACCGCTGCGGTGACCGGTCCGCCCCAGGCCGGCCGCTTCACCGACCTGCCGGCCCTGCGCTGGCCGGACCATTGGATCGCCCGGCACAGGCACCACCACCACCGGTTCGACGCCGCGCCGGACGGCCCGGGTGCCGAGGTCGAGGCCTCGCGCGGCTGCCCCTACACCTGCTCGTTCTGCGCCAAGATCGATTTTCGCGATGCCTATCGGCGGCGGGATCTTGGGATCGTCCTCGACGAGATCGACGGGCTGATCGCGCAGGGCGTCACCTATGTCTACTTCGTCGACGAGATTTTTCTGCCGCAGAAGCCGCTGCTGGAGGCGCTGGTCGCGCGCAACATCCGCTTCGGGATCCAGACCCGGATCGACCTGTGGAAGCCCGACCTGCTCGATCTCCTCGGGGCCGCGGGCTGCGTCTCCATCGAGGCCGGGATCGAGAGCCTGACCGAGGAGGGCCGCGCCGCCCTCGACAAGAAGTGCCGCGCCTCGACCGACGACCTCGCCGAGCGCCTGATCCACGCCCGCCGCACGGTGCCGTTCGTGCAGGCGAACCTGATCGCGGTGGCGGGCGACGATCCCGACCTCGTGGCCGCGTGGCGCGACCGCCTGCGCGGCCAGGGCGTCTGGGCGAACGATCCGGTGCCGCTCTACCCCTATCCGAGCTCCCCCGATTACCGCCGCCTCTGGGGCGCGCCCGACGACCGGGCCTGGGAGCGGGCGCACGCCCATTATCTCGGCCAGTTCACGCAGTTCAGCGACATCCAAGACGAGCGCCCCCTCCCCCTCCCCGAGCTGGAGGCCGCATGCGGGTGCCGCTGAACCCGTCCCGAACCTCGGCGCCGCACGTCCTGATCAGCGCGGATGCGGTGGGCGGCGTCTGGCAATACAGCCTCGACCTCGCCGCCGGGCTGGTCGGCCGAGGCCTGACGGTGACGGTGGCGATCCTGGGACCTGCGCCCTCCGGGGCGCGGATCGCGGCGGCCGAAGGGGCCACCGGCGCGCGCATCGTCGCCACCGGCCTGCCCCTCGACTGGACCGCCGAGACGCCGGAGGCCGTGCTGGACGCCGCGCGGGCGCTGGCGGAGCTGGCCCGGAGCATCGGGGCGGATCTCGTCCACCTGCACAGCCCTGCCCTGGCGCTCGCCGACTATCCCCTGCCGGTGGCGGCCGTCTGCCATTCCTGCGTGGCGACTTGGTGGGATGCGGTCGAGACCGGCCCCCTGCCCCCCGACCTCGCGTGGCGCCACGACCTCACCGCCCGGGGCTGCCGCGCCGCCGACGCCCTGCTGGCGCCGACTCGGGCGCATGCGCTCGCCACCGCCCGGGTCTGCGGCCTCGTGCAGCCGCCGGCGGTCGTCCGCAACGGGCGTAGTCTCAGCGGCCTGCCGCCCCGGGCTCTGGCACCGCATGCCTTCACGGCCGGCCGCCTCTGGGACCGGGCCAAGAACGCCGCCGCCCTCGACCGTCTCGCCGGCCGCCTGTCGGCGCCGCTGCGGGCCGCCGGCTCGGTGGAGGGGCCGAACGGCGCCCGGGTCGAGACACGCCATCTCCACCGCCTCGGGCGGCTCGACGAGGTGGGCATCGCTGCCGAACTCGCCGGCCGGCCGGTCTTCGTGTCGCTCGCCCGCTACGAGCCGTTCGGCCTCGCGGTGCTGGAGGCCGCCGCCGCGGGCTGCGCCTTGGTGCTCTCCGACATCCCGAGTTTTCGCGAATTGTGGGACGGCGCCGCCGCCTTCGTGGGCGCGAACGACGATGAGGCTGCGGCCGAGGCCGTGCAGCGCCTCCTGGACGATCCCGCCTGGCGCGAAGCCGCCGGCCAAGCCGCTGCACAGCGCGCCGCCCGCTACGGAACCGAGGCCATGACCGAGGGCGTGCTCGGCGTGCTGCACGGCCTCCTCGCCGGGGCGCCGGCGCGGCTCGGCGGAGCCGCCGCATGAGGATCGCCTACTTCACCCACTCGCTGGCTTCATGCTGGAACCACGGCAACGCGCATTTCCTGCGCGGCGTCCTGCGCGAACTCATGGCAAGCGGCCACGCCGTCGCCGCCTACGAGCCCGAGGGGGCCTGGAGCCTCGAAAACCTCCTGCGCGACCACGGCGAGGCCGGGCTCGACGCCTACCAGTCGGCCTATCCGGAGCTCGCCTCCGCGCGCTACGCCGCCATCGATGCGGTGGTCGAGCGCGTGTCCGACAGCGACCTCGTGCTGGTCCACGAGTGGAGCGAGCCGGCCCTGGTGGCGGCGCTCGGCGCCGCCCGGCGCCGCGGGGCGCGCTACACGCTCCTGTTCCACGACACGCACCACCGGGCGGTGAGCGCCCCGGAGGAGATGGAGCGCTTCAACCTCTCCGGCTACGACGGCGTGCTCGCCTTCGGCGAGACGCTCGCCGCCGTCTACCGGGCGCAAGGCTGGGGCCGCCGCGCCTTCGTCTGGCACGAGGCAGCCGACACGCGCCTGTTCCGGCCGCCCGCCGATGAGCTTCCGGATCTGACACACACCCTCCCTCCCCCCTCTGCGGGGGAGGGTACCCTGCGAAGCAGGGGGGGAGAGGGGAGCGACGTTTCAAGCAGAGGCTCGCCCGACGTGCAGGCCGAACCATTTTCTGCGCCGTCGCTCCCCTCTCCCGACCCCCTTCGGGGGCCACCCTCCCCCGCAGAGGGGGGAGGGAGCGCGCGCAGTCCGGCCCGCGCCGGCCTGATCTGGATCGGCAATTGGGGCGATGACGAGCGCAGCGCCGAGCTCGAGACCTATCTGTTCCGCCCGGCCGCGCAGGTCGGCCTGCCGCTGGACATCTACGGCGTGCGCTACCCCGCGGCGGCCCTCGCGACGCTGAAGCGCACTGGCGCCCGCTATCACGGCTGGGCGGCGAATGCGGCGGCGCCCGGCCTGTTCGCCCGCCATCTGGCGACGGTCCACGTGCCCCGGCGCTTCTACGTCGAGCGCCTGCCCGGCATCCCGACGATCCGGGTGTTCGAGGCGCTCGCCTGCGGCATCCCCCTGGTCTGCGCCCCCTGGGATGATTCCGAGAGCCTGTTCCGGCCGGGTCGGGATTACCTCGTCGCCCGCACCGGCGCCGATATGGAGGGCCACCTGCGCGCCCTTCAGGCGGATGCCGGCCTGCGGCAGGCCCTCGCGGCCTCCGGCCTCGCCACGATCCGGGCACGCCACACCTGCGCGCACCGCGCCGAGGAACTGCTCACCATCGCCGAAAGCCTGCGGGCGCCCGCCACCCTGGAGGCCACCGCATGAGAATCGCCTTCTACGGCTCCTCCCTACTGTCCTCCTACTGGAACGGCGCCGCCACCTACTACCGCGGCATGCTCGCCGCCCTGGCGCGGCACGGCCACACGATCACCTTCTACGAGCCCGACGCCTTCGACCGGCAGCAGCACCGGGACATCGAGCCCCCGCCCTATGCGGCGGTCAAGGTCTACCCGGCGACCGTCGAGGCCGCCCGTGCCGTCATCGCCGAGGCGGCGCAGGCCGACGTGGTGGTGAAGGCGAGCGGCGTCGGCGTGTTCGACGACGAATTGCTTGACGGGATCATCGCGGCGTCCCGCCCGGAGGCTTTGCGGATCTTCTGGGACGTGGATGCCCCGGCGACGCTCGCCGAGATGCGCGCCGACCCCGGCCACGCGCTCCGCCGCGCCCTGCCCGATCTCGACCTCGTGCTGACCTATGGCGGCGGCCCGCCGGTGGTCTCGGCCTACGAGGGGTTCGGCGCCCGGGCCTGCATCCCGATCTACAACGCGCTCGACCCGGACACCCATTTCCCGGTCCCGCCGGAGCCGCGCTTTGCCGCCGACCTCGCCTTCCTGGGCAACCGCCTGCCGGATCGCGAGGCGCGGGTCGAAAAGTTCTTCCTCGCGGCGGCGGCCCGGCTGCCGGAGCGGAGCTTCCTCATCGGCGGCAATGGCTGGGAGAGCCGCGGCCTGCCGCTGAACGTCCGGCATCTCGGCCACGTCTACACGCGCGAGCACAACGCCTTCAACACGACGCCGCTCGCCGTCCTCAACATCGCCCGCGACAGCATGGCGGCGGTAGGCTTCTCCCCCGCCACCCGGGTGTTCGAGGCGGCCGGCGCCGGCGCCTGCCTGATCACCGACGCCTGGGAGGGCCTGGGCCTTTTCCTCGACGAGGGCACCGAGGTGCTGGTCGCCCGGGACGGACGCGACGTGGCCGACCACGTCGCGGCGCTGACTCCGGAGCGCGCCCGCGCCATCGGTGAGGCCGCCCGCCGTCGGATCGTGGCCGAGCACACCTATGCGCGCCGGGCCGTGGAGGTCGACGCGATCCTGCGGGCAGAGGCGGCCCGCAAGGCGGACGCCAACCAGCGGAGCGTCGCGTGAGCGCGGCCCCGATGCGCCTGGTCGTCCTGGGCTTGAGCCTGTCCTCCTCCTGGGGGAACGGCCACGCGACCACCTACCGGGCGCTGCTCAAGGCCTTCGCGGCCCGCGGCCACGCCGTGCTGTTCCTGGAGCGCGACGTGCCCTGGTACGCCGCCCACCGCGACCTGCCGGATCCCGATTTCTGCGACCTCGCCCTCTACGCCGACCTCGACGGGCTCGACGGCCACAGCGCCGCGATCGCCGGGGCGGACGCCGTGATCGTCGGCTCCTACGTGCCCGACGGCATCGCGGTGGGCGCCCGGGTGCGCGGCTGGGCGCGGGGCGTCACCGCCTTCTACGACATCGACACGCCGGTCACCCTGGCGACGCTGGAGGCCGGCACCTGCGCGTATCTCGCGGCCGAGCAGATCGCTGATTACGACCTCTACCTGTCCTTCACGGGCGGCCCGACCCTGCGGCGCCTGGAGCGGGCCTACGGCGCGCCCGCTGCTAGGGCCCTCTACTGCTCGGTCGATCCCGAGGCCTACCCGGCCCTCGACCGCCCGGCCCGCTACGACCTCTCCTATCTCGGGACCTACAGCCCCGACCGGCAGCCCACGCTGGAGCGCCTGCTGATCGAGCCGGCCCGGCGCGCGCCCGATCTGCGCTTCGCGGTGGCCGGCCCGCAATATCCGGCCGGGATCGACTGGCCCGCCAACGTGGAGCGGATCGAGCACCTGCCCCCCGACCGGCACCCCGATTTCTACGCGGCGAGCCGCTACACCCTGAACGTCACCCGGGCCGACATGGTCCGGGCCGGCTGGAGCCCGAGCGTGCGCCTGTTCGAGGCCGGCGCCTGCGGCACGCCGATCCTCTCCGACCGCTGGGACGGGCTCGACACGCTGCTCGTGCCGGAGTTCGAGATCCTGCTGCCCGATGGTCCGGACGACGTCCTCGCCATCCTGGGCGGGCAATCCGAGGCCGAGCGGCGGCGGCTGGGTATGGCAGCCCGCGCGGCGATCCTCGCGCGGCACACCGCCGCTGCCCGCGCCGCGGAACTTGAGCGCTATCTCGGTGAGGTGGCCGTACGGCGCGCGCCCGATCGCGTGCGCACCGGTCACGCATCGACGTCCTTGTTTTGACGCGGGCTTCGACGCCGGGCCGGTATCCGGTCCGGCATCAGGGCACTTCAGGCACTCGGGAGAATGATGGTGGGAAGCAGGAGCGGTATCCGAGTCCTCGTCGCCGGCGGTGCCGGGTTCATCGGCTCCCATCTGATCGACGCGCTCCTCGCCGAGGGGGCCCGCGTCACCTGCGTGGACAGCCTGCTGACCGGGCGGCGGTCGAACCTCGCCCATCTCGCTCGCGAGCCGCGCTTCGACTTCGTGGAGGCGGACGTGACCGAGCCGCTGCCGGCCCTGCCGAAGGCCGCCTGGGTGTTCAACCTCGCCTGCGCGGCCTCGCCGCCGCATTATCAGGCCGACCCGGTCCACACGATGATGACCAGCGTGCTCGGCACCAGCCGGCTGCTGGAGATCGCCCGGGATACGGGTGCCCGCTTCCTCCAGGCCTCGACCAGCGAGGTCTACGGCGATCCGGAGCGGCACCCGCAGCAGGAATCCTACTGGGGCAACGTGAACCCCACCGGGCCGCGGGCCTGCTACGACGAGGGCAAGCGTTCCGCCGAGACCCTGACCTTCGATTTCGAGCGCCGGCACGGCCTCGATATCCGCGTCGCCCGGATCTTCAACACCTACGGACCGCGGATGCGCGCCGATGACGGCCGGGTCGTTTCCAACGTGATCTGCCAAGCGCTCGCGGGGGACGACATCACGGTCTACGGCAACGGTGAGCAGACCCGCTCCTTCTGCTACGTCAGCGACCTCGTGGACGGCCTTCTCCGGCTGATGGCGTCCGAGACCCCCCTCGACGGGCCGGTCAATCTCGGCAACCCCCACGAGATGACCGTCGGCGAGCTGGTCGACCGCGTGGTGCGGATGACCGGGACGCCGTCGCGGATCGTGCGCCGGCCGCTGCCCGTGGACGATCCCCAGCGCCGCCGCCCCGACATCACCCGGGCCGAGACCCTGCTGGGCTGGTCGCCCCGGGTGGCCCTGGAGGAGGGGTTGGAGGCGACGATCGCGTGGTTCTCCCGCGAGATCGCCCCGCGCCGGGCGCTCCCAGAGATCGAGGAGCACGCCGTTGTCGCCGGCTGAGCCACGCCCCGGGCGGCCGAGGCGCTGATGGCCGCCGCTCCCATCCGCGTCGGCCTCGTCGGAATCGGTAACTGCGCGTCGTCCTTCGTGCAGGGGCTGCACCATTACCGCGACGCCGCCCCTGGCGAACCCGTGCCGGGCCTGATGTCGCCGGATCTCGGCGGCTACCGGGTGGGGGATGTGGCGGTGGTCGCCGCCTTCGACGTCGCCGCCGCCAAGGTCGGGCGCGACCTCGGCGAGGCGATCCTGGCCGAGCCCAACAACACGCTGCGCTTCGCCGCGGTGCCGGAGACCGGCGTCACGGTCCGACGCGGGCCGACGCTCGACGGGATCGGGCGCTATCTCGAGGGCGTGGTCGCGGAATCCTCCGCGCCGGTGGCGGACGTAGCGGCCGAGTTGCGCCGCACCGGCACGCAGGTGCTGGTCTCCTACCTGCCGGTGGGCTCTCAAGGAGCGACCGAGTTCTACGCCGAATGCGCGCTCCAGGCCGGCTGCGCCTTCGTGAACTGCATCCCGGTCTTCATCGCGTCGAACCCCGACTGGGCGGGCCGCTTCGCCGCGAAGGGGCTTCCGATCATCGGGGACGACATCAAGAGCCAGGTCGGCGCCACCATCGTGCACCGGGTGCTGGCCAACCTGATGCGCGAGCGCGGGGTGCGGCTCGACCGGACCTACCAGCTCAATTTCGGCGGCAATGCCGACTTCCTGAACATGCTGGAGCGCGAGCGGCTGGAATCGAAGAAGCTTTCCAAGACCCGGGCGGTGACGAGCCAGCTCGACGCACCGCTCGCGCCCGGCGATGTCCATGTCGGTCCGAGCGACCACGTTCCGTGGCTGACCGACCGGAAATGGGCCCATATCCGGCTGGAGGGCACGGCCTTCGGCGGCGCGCCGCTCAACATCGAGCTGAAGCTCGAAGTGTGGGATTCGCCGAACTCGGCCGGGATCGTGATCGATGCGGTGCGCTGCGCGCGCCTCGCCCTCGACCGGGGGCTCGGCGGCCCGCTGGAGGGGCCGTCGAGCTACTTCATGAAGTCTCCGCCCCGGCAGTTCACCGACGCGGAGGCCCGGGAGCGGACCCTGCGCTTCGTGGCGGGCGAGGGGGTGTGATGGCTGTCTCCGATCGCTGGAGCGGGCCTCTCCTCTCCCCGCACGCGGGGAGAGGCCCACAGGCACCCTGTCGTGCCTGTGGGGAGCGGAGGCGTAGCCGGAGCGGCGGTGAGGGGGCGAGTCCGGAAGAGGCTCAGCCTGAATCGCCCCCTCACCTTCGGCTGCCGCCTCGCTTCCCGCCCCGGCAAGGGGGCAGGAAGCCCTCTCCCCGCGTGCGGGGCGAGGGGGTGCACGTGCGGCCTCCAGCTTGCCCTGTTGCCACATGAGGCGGGTCTTTCTCGTGCGCCACGCCAGCCATGACCGGCTGGGCCGGATCCTGTGCGGGCGCATGCCGGGCGTCGCCCTGAGCGCGACCGGCCGCGCCGAGGCGGACGCCCTCGCCCGCCGCCTCGCCGGGAGCGGCGCCGGCACCCTGCTGGCGAGCCCGCGGGAGCGCACCGCCGAGACCGCCGCCCCGATCGCCGCCGCCCTCGGCCTCACGGTCGAGACCGAGCCCGGCCTCGACGAGATCGATTTCGGCGCCTGGACCGGCCGGAGCTTCGACGCCTTGGCGGACGATCCCGATTGGGCCGCCTGGAACACGGCCCGCGCCACGGCCCGCCCGCCGGAGGGCGAGGGCATGGCGGAGGCGCAGGGGCGCATCCTCCGGATCCTCGATCGCTTCGCGGAAGACGGGCCCCCCGTCATCCTGGTGAGCCACGGCGACGTGATCCGGGCCGCGCTCCTCAAGCGCCTCGGCCTCGGCCTCGACGCCTACGACCGCATCGTCGTGGACCCGGCCTCGTGCAGCGAACTCGCTCTCTGGCCTGGTGGAGGCCGGGTCGTATCGCTCAACGAACGGACCGCGCCATGACGGCTGCCGAACTCCGCCGGCAGGCCGACGCCCTCGGCCCCTGGTTCCACAACATCGACCTCGGTCAGGGTGTCTGGACCGCCCCGGACCATTTCCTCGGCGACTACCCGAACGTGAAATGGCGCCTGTTCGCCGCCGCGATCCCCGCCGACCTCACCGGCAAGAGCGTCCTCGATATCGGCTGCAACGGCGGCTTCTATGCCATCGAGATGAAGCGGCGCGGCGCCGCCCGGGTGCTCGGCCTCGATTCCGACGACCGCTACCTCGCCCAGGCCCGCTTCGCCGCGGCTCATCTCGGGCACGACATCGAGTTCCGCAACCTGTCCGTCTACGACGTGGGTGCGCTCGGCGAACGGTTCGACATCGTGCTGTTCATGGGGGTGCTCTACCACCTGCGCCACCCACTGCTCGCCCTCGACCTGATCCGCGAGCACGTGGCCGACGATCTCCTGGTGTTCCAGTCGATGCTGCGCGGCAGCCGGGCGGTCGAGCCGGTCGCCGCGGATTACGACTTCTGGGACATGGACCAGTTCGAGCGCCCCGGTTACCCGCGGATGCACTTCGTCGAGCATGCTTACGCGCACGACTGGACCAACTGGTGGATCCCCAACCGGGCGGGCATCGAGGCGATGCTGCGGGCGAGCGGGTTTCGCATCGAGGCCCAGCCCGAGGCCGAGGTCTATCTCTGCCGGGCCGCGCCGGTCCCCTACGGCGTGGGGGCCGAATATCCGGTGCGGTCAAAACGCGAAGCGCGCGGGGGAACGCGATGATCGACTCGGTGATGCTCTGGAACGAGCCCAACAACAAGTCGCACTGGGATCCTGAGATCGACCCCGACTGGCTGCTCTTCGCCGAGATGGCCAAGGCTGCGGGCCACGCGATCCGGGACACCAATCCGCACCTGATCCGCGTGCTCGGCGGCATCTCGCCGATCGACCCGGTCTTCATCCGCAACATGGAGGCCCGGGGCGTTCTCGACGCCGTCGACGCGGTGGCAGTGCACGGCTTCCCCCTCGACTGGAACCTGTGGTCGATCCACGACTGGCCGGCCAAGCTGGAGGAAATCCGCGCCGTCACGGACCTGCCGGTCTGGGTCTCGGAGGTTGGCGTCTCGACCTTCGGCGCCGAGGAGGTGCAGGATTGGGGCCTGCGCCGGACCCTGGAGCTGCTTTCCGGCCGGGCGCCGCGGATCCACTGGTACAGCCTCTACGACCTGCCGCGGGAATGGGAGGCCACCACCCGCCACAAGGAGGCCGAGGGCTCCTCCTATTACCGGCACTTCCACATGGGCCTGCTCCGCCAGGACGGCACCCCGAAGATCGCCCTGGAGAGCTTCGCCCGCCATACGCCCGAGATTGGCCTGTGCCAGTGGTTCCATTTCGAGGATCACCGGCTCGACGAGGCGGTGGCGTGGATGAAGCGGCTCGGCGTGCGCTACCTGCGCACCGGCCTGTCCTGGGCCGACAGCTTCCGCCCGGGGGCGCTCGACTGGTTCGACCGGCAGATGGAGGCGCTGAAGGATTTCGACGTCACCGTCACCTTCTGCTTCACGCCGGAACACCGGGGGATCTCACCCCATCACACCAGCGCGCCGCTGGTCCGGGCCGAGTATGCGGACTTCTGCGCCGCCATGGTTCGCCGCTACGCGCCGCCTCCGTCCGGATCGGCTCCGTAGAGCGCGCCAGATGTTCCGCATCGCACGTCCTGGTTTCGAAAGGGCGAGCCCTTTCGCGGGTCCAGGGCAGAGCCCGGGAATCCGTCAGGGCTTTGCCCTGACAACCCACCAAAGGGCAAAGCCCTCTGGAAACCCGGACTCCCACACCGGGTCTGCCTGATCGCAGGATCGTGTGCCGGCCTCACCCGGATGAGGGATGCGCCGCGGTCCCACGCCCCCTACGATGGCAGCGTACTCCGAGACGAGATCACCTTCAGCCCGCCCGGCCCGGCCGCGGCGGGCTTCTTGTTGAGTTGTGGTCCGGTTTCCGGCCTCGACAGGTCGGAATATCTCCGTATCCAGAAATATGGACGCGTATCCGTGCGGCTTTATCTCGGATCCGCCTGGTTCTAGACTGAATGAGACGGGCGAAGCAGGATCCTCCGGGGCGCCGCCCGGCCGGAGGTGACGATGGGCCAGACGACGATCAAGGACGTCGCACGGCGGGCCGGCTTCAGCTTCCAGACGGTGTCGCTGGTCCTGAACCACCCCGAGAAGGTCGCCCGCACCACCCGCGTGACCATCGAGGCGGCCATGCGCGACCTCGATTTTGTGCCGAGTCTCGCGGCCCGCGCCCTGCGCAAGAAGCCGAGCCGCAGCATCGCCTGCGTGTCCTGCTTAGGCGCTGAGACCGCCGATGACGGGCCGGATCCGGCGCCGGAGGAGGACCAGGGCCTTGTTCTGCAGACCTTCGCGCAGGTGACCGACCAGCACGGCTACACGCTGATCCTCCGGCGCTGCCGCAGCGACGACCCGGAGAGCATGGCCCGGATCGCGAGCCTCGTGAGCGAGGCCCGGGTCGACGGCTTGGTGGTTTTCGCCGAGCGGCGGGATGATCCGCTGATCGCGCTGCTGCAGGCCAAGCGCGTCCCGTTCGTGGTATTCGGCCTCGACGTGCCGGGCACGCATTGCGCCGCGCGGGCCGACCGCGACGCAATCCACGAGGCCGTCACCTATCTCGCGCGGACCGGCAGCCGTGCGATCGGCTTCCTCGGGGGCGCGCGTGCGGCCGAACGGCTCCGGGGCTATCGGGACGCCCTGGCGGAGGCGGATCTGCCCCTGCGCGCGGATCTGGTGGTGGCGTGCGACTGGACCGCCGCGGGCGGCTACCGGGCGGCGCTCGCCCTGCTCGACCGCCCGGCCCGCCCGGACGCGATCGTGGCGGCCAACGACCGGGTGGCGTTCGGGGTGCTGAAGGCGCTGCACGACCGGGGTGTGCGTGTGCCCGGCGAGATCCGCGTCGTGGGCTTCGACAACGTCGCCCAGGGCGCCTACGCGATCCCGAGCCTGACCTCGATCGCGGTGCCGACCCTCGACATGGTGCGCTTCGCCTTCGCGACGCTGGTGGCGGTGATCGAGGGCACGCGCCCGCCGGACGACCTCGCCCGGAAGCTGTTTTCCACCCGCCTCGTCCTGCGCGAATCTACGGCGGCCCAGGCGCAGCCGTAGAGCCTACGATATTCCACTTCGGCGGAGCGACGCTCTCTCCTGCCCCTTGTGGGGAGGAGTTGGAGGTGGGGGGGCAAAAGGCACCGGATGGCTTGATCCTGCACCACCCCCACCCCTGACCCCTCCCCACAAGGGGGAGGGAAAAGCGCCTTGATCTTTAAGGTTTCCGTGTCGAACCGAGACCTTTAAATCCGATAAGCTGCGAGCTTTCGCCCTACTCCGCGGCGAGCACCGGGTCGGTCGCCCCGCCCCCGAACTGGGCGGCGTGCAGGCGGCCATAGGCGCCGCCTGCTTCCAGCAAAGCCACGTGACGGCCCTGCTCGACCACGCCCCCCGTCCCCAGCACCACGATCCGGTCGGCGTCGCGGATGGTGGCGAGGCGGTGGGCGATCACCAGGGTCGTGCGCCCGCGGGCGAGGTCGGCGAGCGCGCGCTGGATCTCCCGCTCGGTCTGCGTGTCCAGCGCCGAGGTCGCCTCGTCGAGGATCAGGATCGGCGGGTTCTTCAAAAAAACCCGCGCGATCGCGATGCGCTGCTTCTGCCCGCCCGACAGGCGCACCCCGCGCTCGCCCACCACCGTGGCGAGGCCTTCGGGCAGGCTGTCGATCAGGTCGCCGAGCCGGGCGCGCCGGGCGGCCGCGTCGATCTCGGCCTCCGTGGCGTCGAGGCGGCCATAGGCGATGTTCTCGCGGATCGTGCCGGCGAACAGGAACACGTCCTGCTGCACGATGCCGATCTGGCGCCGCAGGCTCGCCAGGGTGATGGCGCGGATGTCGATCCCGTCGATCGTGATGCGCCCCGCCTCCACCTCGTAGAAGCGCGGCAGCAGGGCGCAGAGGGTGGTCTTGCCGACCCCCGAGGGGCCGACGAACGCCACCGTCTCGCCCGCCGCCACCGCGAGGTCGAGGCCGGTGAAGACCGGGCGGCCCGGGCCGTAGCCGAAGCTCACGCCCTCGAAGCGGATGTCGCCATGCAGGGACTCCACCGCGCGGGCGTCCGGCCGGTCGGTGATGTCGGCTTCGGTGGCGAGCAGGTCCTGATAGCGGCGGAAGCCGGCGACGCCCTTCGGATACGTCTCGACGACGGCGCCGATCTTCTCCAGCGGCCGGTAGAACACGCCGACCAGCAGCAGGAAGCCCACGAAGCCGCCGGGCGTCAGGTCGCCCCGGACCACGAAGGCGGCGCCCCCGAGCAGCACCGCGATCTGCACGAGGCGCAGGCCGAGATAGTTGATCGACAGGCCCGCCGCCATCAGCCGGTAGGCTTCGAGCTTGGTGTCGCGGTAGCGGGCGTTGTCGCGGGCGAACAGGGCGCGCTCGTGCGGCTCGTTGGCAAACGCCTGGACGACCCGCATGCCGCCGACATTCTCCTCGATCCGGGCGTTGAAGGCGCCGACTCGTCCGTACTGCGCCTGCCAGTTGCGGGTCATCCGGCCGCCGTAGCGGATCGACACGAAGGCGATCACCGGCAGGATCGCGCCGGTGATGAGGGCCAGCGGCGCGTGGACCATGAGCATCAGCGCGAAGGCGCCGAAGAGCGTCATGATGGCGATGAACAGATCCTCGGGCCCGTGATGGGCGACCTCACCGATCTCCTCTAGGTCCTTGGTCACCCGGGCGACGAGGTGGCCGGTCTTCTGGCCGTCGTAGAAGCGGAAGGAGAGCTTTTGCAGGTGGTCGAAGGCCCGTTCCCGCATCGTGGTCTCGATGTTGATGCCGAGCACGTGGCCCCAATAGGTGACCACCACCATGAGGCCCGCATTGGCGACGTAGACCAGCGCGAGCGCCGCCGCGGCGAGCAGGATCAGGCCCCAATCCTGCCGGGGCAGCAGGCTGTCGATGAAGCCCTTTACGGCGATGGGGAAGCCGAGCTCCAAGAGGCCCGACAGGACCGCGCAGCCGAAATCCACCAGGAACAGGGTCCGGTACGGCCGGTAATAGGCGAGGAAGGCCTTCAGCATCGCGGCTCGGATCAGGTCTGGGCGCAGGCCACGGGACAGAGCGCGCCGCAGGACGGCACCCCCGGCAGGCGGTGGCGCAGGCAGCAGACCCGTCGCCGCCGGCAGCCCGACGCCCCCGGGCAGAGCGCCTGCGAGAGGGGGCTCCTAGCGCAGGCCGGGCCGGCGCGCCATCCGAGACAGTCCGCGACGTCGTCACAGGCCGCCCCCTCCCCGTCCCCGAGCGAGCCTTCGAGTTCCCGGGCGACGTAGTCGAGGATCACCGCGGCGTTGCCCCAGAGGATCCGCGGGGCGATCCCGCACTGTTCGTGGCACAGCTCCACGAAGGGGCGCAGATGCGCCTCCACCAGCCCGGCGAGGCCGGGGGCCGGGCAGGATCCGCACCCCTCTGCGGGCAGGCGGAAGCGGCAGGGCCGGCCGGCCCCGTCGCGTTCGAGGCTCATCGTATCGAAGGCGAGGGGCAGCGGGCGGCCGAGGCGCACCAGGGCGGTGAGCGCTGGCGTCGCCAGGGCCGCGAGGTAGAACTGGCTCCAGTACGAGACCAGGATGCGCCGGTCGCAGGTCGCGCAGGCGGCCTCTGGGCTGAGCCCCGCCGCGAAGGCTGCGAGGGTGGCGTCGAACACGCGCGGGTCGCGTAGCGCCCCGAGCGGCAGCGCCCCCGGGCCGCCGGGGCCGTCGGCGACGCCGTCCCGGTAGGCGGCGAGCGAGTCGGGGACCTGCGCGGCGACCTCGGCGATCATCGGACGTCCATGCGATCGGTCCGCAGGGTCCGGTCCACCGCGACGGCGAGCCACGCCACCGCGGCGGCGTAGGGCAGCAGGGCGGCGGCGAAGTAGCCCGGCCAGCCGATCCAGCCGGCGAGCGCCGGGGCGGCGACCCGCAGGGGCATCGCGGCGAAGAAGGCCGCGCCGAACAGCAGGGCGTAGTCGGTGGCGGGGCTCGGCCCCTGCGCCCAGCGGTAGATCATGTTGAACACCGGCACGCCGAGGAACCCGCCGGCGACGAAGTTCAGCACCGTGGCGGCGATGGCGAGATCCGCCATCCGGCCCGCGCAGGCGCCGGCCATCAGGGCCCCCGAGGCGAGGACGCCGATGGCGCCGAACGCGATCAGCCGGACCGTGCCGAACCGGGCGGCGAGCCCGCCCGCCGCCAGCGCCATGACGAGGTTGACCCCCGGCAGGACCGTGCCGGTCAGGAACCCGACCTGCCCGAGGGGCACGCCGAGATCGAGCAGCGCCAGGGTGTTGGGTCCGGAGAGCAGGTAGGCGGCCGCGAAATAGGCGCCGAGCACCAGCACCCGCCCGCCAAGGACGCGCAGGCGCGCGAGCGAGCCCGTCCAAAGCTCCGGCCGGCTGCCGGCCCCGCGGCGCTGGGCTTCCGGATAGACCAGGATCGGCAGCAGGCAGAGCGCGTCCAAAGCCGCGCAGGCCAGCACCGCCCCGTGCCAGCCGAGCCGGTCGTAGGAGCCGACCAGCACGCCGACGCCCAGGATGCCGCCGAGCGAGGCCCCGCACAGCTTGGCCGAGGCCACGAAGGCGCGCCGCTCCGCCGGCACGGTCTCGACCACCAGGGCTTCGAGGGCGATGTCCATGGTGGCCACGCAGGCGCAGGCCGCCACCGCGAGGGCGAGGAGCGCCGGAAGCGGCCAGTGCGCGCCGAGGCTGAGGACGGTGAGCAGCAGCACCGTCGCCCCCTGCGCGGCCACGATCCAGCCGACGCGATGGGTCAGCACCGGCAGGTGGAGGCGGTCGAGGAGCGGGGCCCAGAGGACGGTGAGCCCGACCGGCAGGTTGATGAGTTGCAACAGCCCGACCTCGGCGAGTTCGACGCCCCGCGCCCGCAGGATCAGCGGCGCCCCGCCCGACAGGAAGCCGAGCGTCGCCCCGAAGGTCACGTACAGGCAGAAGAACGGCGCCAGCGGGCGCAAGCCCGCCAGGGTATCGGTGAGACGGATGCCGATGGCGTTGCCTGCCGCCATGGGGCTACGCCAGTGAGCTGGTGCCGGAATGACCAGCCATCCGGCGGCTACAGTTTATAATCACACTAATCTATTGATGTGCCTCAGTTTTTGCTGACTATAGGGGTTGATGGCGGGGATCAAGCCGGAGGTGATGAAGCTGCGTCCGACGGTCCCACAGCGGTGGGCGCCGAGCTCGGCGTTAACCAACCGTCAACCATGATCCGGGCAGATTTTCCCATCGCGGGACCAGCCTGGAGGGACGATCCATGACGCGACGTCGGGACTTCGATGCGTTGAGCGAGGCACAGATCGCCGCGGGCCGTACGCAGAAGCGCTGGGTCGCGCCGAAGGCCGCGTTCCGGCCTGCCGGAGGACCGCAGGCGGTGGCCGACCTGCTCGACACGATCCAGCACGTGGCCGAGGCGGCCACGGGCGAGCGCAGCTTCCTGCACCTGCACCCCAAAGCCACCGGCACACGGGGGCGCTGAGGGCCGGCGTCAGGCCCCGGTCCCGGTCACGTCCCGGACGGTCCGCTTCGCCTGACGCCACGTCCGCCAGGGTTCCAGGTTCGAGAGCGCCATCCGGCGCACGCCGAGCCAGCCGAGCCAGAGCGCCATGATCAGGAAGGGCGCGGCCACGATCGACGCTGCCGCTGCCTCGGAGTGCAACGGCAGCGCCAGCAGCTTCACCACCCCGTCGAGGCCGAGGAAGAAGGTCACGATCAGGAGGATCGGGATCGTCCCGACGATGGCGATCAGCGAGACGATCGCCCGGATGTTGCCGTCGACCTCGGTCCGCGCGAGCGTGAGCAGCGCCTCGATATGCGCGGTGCCCTCGCGCAGGGCCGCGATCAGCAGGGCCAGGGTTCCGTCAGGGGCGTTTCCGTCGGGGGGGTGGCGCATGGTGCCGGATCTTCCTTGAGAGCCCCCGGCCAACGGACCCGCCAGCCGAAGCGTTCCGCTCCGTGCCCTCACAGGAGCAGCAGCGCGGCCCCGAGCACAAGCAGCGTCGCGAGGCCCGCCAGGGCGACGGCCCGGTTGACCCCGGCCCCATCGTCCGGATCCGCCGGCGGCGGGGGCGCCGTCCGCGATCCGGAGTCCGTCGGAGCGGCGGCCGCGTCCGCGCCCTCCCCCGCCCGGATTGGCGGGACGGGGCCGGGATCGCGCGGCGGGAGGGTCAGGCCAGTCGTGAGCGGCTTGTCGGCGGGCGGCCCGAAGGCCTCGGGCTCGACGCTGATGCCGGCTTCCTCCAGCTCCAGCATCACCAAGACGAGATCGTCGACCTCCATGCGCTCCACCGGCAGCGCGGCCCGCAGCTCCTCCGCCGAGAGTTCTCCGCGGTCCCGCCCGCGGGCGATGAGCCGGTCGAGGGTCCCGCGATCGATGGTCTGGGACATGTCCGGCCCCCTGCCCTGCTGGCCCGTCGCCAACGCGCGAGGGTGAGGGCGGTTACCAGGCTCAGGGGGTGACGACGGCCTTGGCGGGCAGGGCCTCGCCCGGCGCCAGACCGGCCGCGCCGGGCCGGGGCCGGAGCATCGGCCGCTCCACCAGGAACCAGCTCAGGATTCCGAGGGGCAGCGCGGCCGCGAGCGTCAGGGCCGCCCCCGTCCAGGGGGCAAGCCCCGGCACCCACGCGATCAGCAGGTTCTGGATCGGCCACGCGTAGAGATAGAGCCCGTAGGAGGGATCGACCTGCGCGGTGGCGCGGCTCAGCGCCAGGGGCCGGACCGCAAAGGCGAACCAGAAGATCAGGTAACCGCCGAGCAGCGCGAAGGCCGGCTCGGCGAGCGGCGGGCTGAACAGCAGCGGCAGGAGCAGCCCGGCGGCCAAAGCCGCGCCCCGGCCGGTATAGGCGATCCGGTCGGCGAAGAGCTGGAAGGCGCCGCCGCAGGCGAACACGAAGCTGAGCCGGATCATCTCCGACAGGGAGCCCTGCCCGTCGCCCGGATGCCCGATCGGCAGGAAGAGCCAACGCAGCACGAGCAGAATGCTCAAGCCCGCCAGCATCGCGAGATAGCGGCCCCGCCGCCGCAGCGCCCGGGCGGTACCGACGAGGCCGAGCAGCAGGTAGCAGCCGAACTCGCAGGGGATCGTCCACATCGACCCGTCGAGCATCGGATAGGGCAGGTCCGCGAAGGCGCCCGGGACAACCGGCATGAGCAGCAGCGCCAGCCGGGCCAGGGTCTCAGGGGGCGAGAGGGCCGCGAGGTCGCCCCCGGCCAGGGGCGCCACGACCGCGATGCACAGGAGCGAGGCCACCACGAAGCCCGGATAGATCCGCCGCACCCGCCGCATCACGTAGTCGGCGAAGGAGCGCTTGGCCCGGTAGCTCGCGGTGATCAGGTAGCCGCTCACGAGGAAGAAGCCGTCGACGGCCACCTCGCCGAACGACAGGGTGCCGAACACCCGCGTCAGCAGCTCGCGCGACCGGTCGCTGTCCACCAGCTCAGGGGCGTGGGCGAGGATCACCAAGGCCGCGAACAGCAGGCGCAGCGTCCCGAAATTGTTCGCCCGGCCGGCCACCGCCTTTGCCACCCCTGCCCGCTCCGCGCTGCCTCCGACCCGCTTAGGGGCCGGGAAACGCGGTGGTCCTACAAGGGCGAAGCGGCAACACCGGGGCGGGATCTGCGGCTACGCGTCCGGGCTATGGCCCCGCCATCGCCGCGCTCAGGTCGGCCTTGAATGCGCTGATCATCGCCTCGCGGCGCCGCGCGCCGACGAGGAGCCGGACGGCCGGCGGGGCCTCCCAAAACACGCTGACCTCGCCGTCGGTGAGCACCGCCCAGAGGGTCACGGCCGCCGCGCGCACCTGCAGGACCTGATCCGACAGCCAGATTGCCTCGGGGCGCCCGGGGACGAACCAGCGCGACAGGCGCTCGGTCCAGAGGGCGAGATGGCTGTCGAGCCGCGCGTCGATCAGGGCGCGCCGGTCGCTCCCCGGCGGCCACGCGACGTCCATGCGGAACAGCAGCTCGCGGCTCATGCGGCCGCACCGAGCGCGCCCTGCCCCGGCACGGGGGCGGCGTGGGCCTGGACCTCGCGAAGGCCCGGATGCCGCCGCGCCGTCCGGCCGAGGCGCCCTTCGAGGCCGAGCCACAGGCCGGCGGTCGCGGCCGTGCCGATCACGACGACGCCGGTGGCCGACAGGCCGGCATACACGCAGGCCCCGATCAGCGCCGCGTTGACGGCGACCGTCATGCGCTTGACCGCCGTCTCCTCGCCCTGCGTCGCGCGCACGCGCTCGACGATCGCGCAGAGCCGCTCCAGGTCGGGCGCGGCGAGACCGATCGGGGCCGTCGCCCCCGCGGCGAGGACGGCCGGCCCCACCGCCACCGGCACGTCGGAGCGGGCGTGCGGGTCCGCCCCATGCACCGCGTGGACGTGGATGATCCGGTGCCCGAGGAAGCGCTGCTGGGCGAGGTAGCTCGCGGGCGTGTGCACGGCGCTGCGGACGAAGTGGCGCGTCGCCCCGAGCCGGGACGCGGCGTCCTGCGCGTCGTCCTCCCGGCCGGAGCGGAACAGCACGGTCTCGCGCAGGCCGAGCGCCGCCATCCGGCTGCCGAAGGTGCCGGATGTCAGGCTCGACGCGTCCCAGGCGACGCTGTCGTCGAGCAGGATCTCGTCGGCCTCGCGGATCGCCAGCAGCGCCCCGAAATCGCGCACGACGATCCCCTGCTCGGCCAGATGCAGGGCGAGTTCCGCGGCGGCGATGCGCCGATGCACCAGCACCGGGCTGAAGAAGTCCGGCCGCAGCACCGCCTGGGCCAGCGGCGTCCCGCCCGTGAACAGGGCCGAGGCGCCGACGCAGAGCATCAGAGGCGTGCTCGCGTTGGCGAAGGCCGTGGCCGCCCGGGAGCGCGGCTCCGTGGCGAAGATCGACACGGCAGCCTCGGCCGCGCCGTGCAGGGTGCGGGGATCCTTGGCGTGCGGGTCCTGGGTCGTGGCGGCGAGGCGCTCGAACAGGCGCAACTCGGTCCGGCGCAGGGTGGCGCGGGTCAGGCGGTCCCAAGCCCGGAACAGCCACAGCATGAGGGCGGCCGGGATATGGTCGCCGTTGAGCAGTGCCAGGGCCGACAGGATCGTCAGCACGGTGGTCACGTCCGCCCGGCGCTGCCGCAGCTGCCCCCACGCCTGCCGGGCCGCCGGCCAGGAGGCGACGGCCAGGATCACGGCGCTCGCCGGCAGGAGCGGCGGGAAGGCCGCCGCCCCGACCGCCAAAGCGAGGTTGGCGTTGAGGAGGAGCCCGCGGCCCTCGGGGTTGGTGAAGGGCGCGTCCGCGCGCCGGCGCAGAACCGATTCGATCGCCTCGGCCTCGGTCACGAGCCGGAGGAGCCCGTGCGGATCTCCCGGATCGCAGCGGATGTCGAGGAATCCGATCCGGGCCGAGCTTCCGTCGATGGCGGTCACGGCCCCGCTCCGGTCGAGGTAGGCGGCGACGAAGGCGAGCGCCGCGGGATCGCGCAGCAGCCCGTGCGACAGCCGGATCCGGTCGCCGCCGAGATGCTGCAGGCGCCACGTGGACAGGAGCCGGCCCGACCGCCACAGGGTGACGGGCTCGTCCCAGACCCGCTCGCCGACATGCCGGGTGAAGGCCGAGCTGCGTAAGGCAGCCCGGGGCTCCGCATCGCGCATCACCCGGGCGAGGTCCCGCAGGCCCGCCCCGGCCGCGATGGCCGCGCCGAACCGCAATTCGATCCGCGCCGCCGCGAGGTCGAAGCAGACCCGTTCCAGCCGGTCGAGCCGCAGGCAGCGGTGCAGGAAGGTCGAGAGGTTCGGCTCCCGGCCGAGCTGCCCGGCGACCGGCCCGGTCAGGATCACCCGCGCCCCGGCGACCCGGACCGCGAGCGGCGGAACGGCGGCGAGGGCGGTCGATAAGGCATGCGGCATCGGGGTCGGCCTCTCGGAGCCTGTGAGTCATGGTTTCGAAAGGTCGAGACCTTTCGCGGGTCCAGGGCGGAGCCCTGGTCAAGGTCTCAGGGTTCCACCCTGAGAACCCGCCAAAGGGCTTCAGCCCTTTGGAAACCCGGGATCGGGCCCCTCAGACGAAGGCCACGATCAGGGCGGCGACGCCGAGGAACTTCATGCTCTGGTTCTCGTCGATGGTGATGAGGCCCATCGTCGAGTCGAGCAGGAACGAGATCTCCGCCGCGAGCTGGCCGTTGTAGTCGCGCAGCGAGGCGATATCCTTGCCGATCAGCTTGAGCTGGGCCACCGTCTCCGGGCCCGCCCAGTGCCGCTCGTTGTTGATGATGAACGGGATGATCGTCGCCACGGTGACGGCGGATTCGCGTAGGTTCGACACCAGGGCGTTGCGCCGGCCGAGCCGCTGCACGATCCCCTTCAGATCGCGAAAGCTCGTCCGGCGGCGCCGGCCGGGTGCCCGGCGGAGGCCGATGCGGGTGGATTCGCCGTCGGCGAAGATCTCGGTGGTGAGGGCGTTGAGGTCCTGCTCGACCATGCGCAGGGTGCTGGCGAGCTGGCCGACGATGGTGTCGAGGAGGTCGACCAGCATGTCGGCGGCCGTATCGACCCGCGGCAGGCCGCTGCGGCGGCGCGGCTCGGCATAGGTGCGGAAGGCGTGGAAGTCGCCCTGGCGCATGCTGATCAGGCGATTCCGGTCGGCGATCAGGCCGACCGGCAGGTTGACCGGCACGTCCGCCTCGAAGGAGGGCAGCCAGCAGATCAGGTTGACCGCGTCCGCCTCCACGAAGATGCGGCTCGATTCCTCGATCTCGTGCAACTCGTCCGGGCTGAACAGCTCGACGCCGAGCGTCGCGGAGACCAGCGCGCATTCGTCGGGCGTCGCCGCCAGGAGATCGACCCAGAGGGATTGGGCGAGGCGCGCCGGCCGCTCCTGCGCGGGGAGGCGGTCGAGCGGGTGCAGGTGCGTCTCGCCGCGGGCGAAGGTCAGGATCACGGCGCGTCGGGCCTCTGTGACAGTGTTCTCGGGAGTCTTGGGGATCCGCGGGCGGTCAGCGGAGAAGGTTGATCACGCCCGCATTCCCGGCCCGGCGGTGCAGGGGGCGCAGCGCATTGCCGAGGGCGCCGAGGGCGGAGACGTTGTTGAAGAACACCGAGTGCCAGAGGTTGAACCCGGCCAGGAACACGCCGGCCACGCAGATCCCGTTGGCGCCGCGGATCAGATTCCAGCTCTGCCCGACATTGGTGTGCAGCTCCCGGGCGATGCCGAACAGCTCGCCCATCCGCCGCAGGTTGCCCTCCAGGAACACCACCTGCGCGGTGTCGGTGGCGATGCCGGCCGCACCGCTGAGCGAGACCGAGACGTCCGCCTGCCGGAGCGCGAGGGCGTCGTTGATGCCGTCGCCCACGAAGCAGACACTGCGCCCTTCCCGCTGCAGCCCGGCGATCACCGCCGCCTTGTCCTCCGGCAGGACCTCGGCGAAGTAGCGGTCCATCCCGAGCTGGCCGGCGAGCTGGCGGGTCGGCCGGTCGTGGTCGCCCGACAGGATGATGAGTTCCTTCACGCCCCCGGCGCGCAGGCTCTGCACGGCGTCGGCCGCCTCGGGCCGCTGCGACGGGCGCAGGTCGATCAGCCCGGCCGGCGCATCGTCCACGCCCATGTAGATCAGCGTGTGGCCGGCCTCGCGCCGCGGCGCCATGGCGGCGTCGAACGTCTCCGGGAAGGCGAGCCCCTCCCGGTCCATGAACCGACGGCTGCCAAGCCGAACCTGACGGCCCTCGATGGTCACGGTGAGACCGAAGCCGAGAGCGTATTGCGAGGCGTCGAGCACCGGCAGCGGGCCGCCGCCCCCGGCCTTGTAATGATCGACGATCGCCCGGGCGATCGGGTGGGAAAAATTCTGCTCGGCGGCGGCCGCCAGCCGCAGCATCGCGGCGGGGTCGTCCCGGCCGCAGGCCACCACCTCCCCGACCTCGGGCACCGAGCGGGTCAGCGTGCCGGTCTTGTCGAACACCACGGTGTCGATCTTCGGCAGCGTCTCCAGGGCGCGGCCCTGCTTCACCAGGATGCCCGAGCGGATGCAGGCCGACAGGGAGGTCACGACGGCGAGCGGCGCCGCCATGCGGATGCCGGTGCCGAGATCCGAGTTGATGACGGCGAGCGCCGCGCTCGGCCCGATCACCGCCCCGGCCAAAGCCGAGACGCCGAGCGCCGGCACCACGATCGAATCGGCCAAAGCCTCGCCCCGGGACTGCATCTCCAGCTTGTGCGAGACGGTCTCGCGCAGGATGTCGGCGATCTTGCCCGCCGTGGTGTCCTTGCCCGCCCGCTCGACCCGCACGCGGATCTGGCCGGCGACCAGCAGGGTCGCGGCGAGCACGGGATCGTCGGCGGCCCGCTCCACCGGGGCCGCCTCGCCGGTCAGGGCCTGCTGGTCGAGCATCCCCTCCCCCGACTGGACCGTGCCGTCCACCGGCACCGCCTCGCCGGTCTCGACCACGATCACGTCCCCCGCCCGCACCGCCTCGATCGGCACCTCGGCGGTGGAGCCGTCCGGGCGCTCCAGGCGCACGATGCTCGGCTGGCGGCCGAAGGCGTCGACGAGGAGCCGGGCCGACTGCGCCTGCGTCCGGCGCAGCAGCGTACGCCCGACGCTGAGGAAGAAGGCTGTCATCGCGCCGGCAAAAATCTCGCCGGTGAACAGGCAGGTGGTGAAGATGATGCTGTCGAGGACATCGACGGACAGCCGCCGCTCGCGGACGAGGACCTGCGCGGCCTGGCGGTAGCTCGGCACGGCGGTGGCGAGCATCACGGCGGTGCCGACCGGCAGGAGGGCGGGCGCCGCGAAGGTCGCCACGCCCGAGAGCGCCAGGGAGCCGACCGCCACCGGCAGGTCGATCCGGTGCAGCACCGGGCCGATCGCGTCCCCTGCCCGCTCCCGCACTGCCCGGTGCAGCCCGTGCACGACCTGCTGGGCGTGGATCAGGGCCGGGTCGAACCGGATTGTCAGGCTGCCGCCGATCCCGTCCACCCGGAAGGCGAGGATGCCGAGCAGCCCGTCGAGGCCCTTGGCCACCGCGTCCCAGACGGCGGGGCGGCCGCGCAGGCCAGGATGCCGCAGCCGGAGCAGGCCGGGCCGCTCCTCCTGGCGGACCCAGTCGCTGATCAGGCGGCCGTAGCGGTAGAACGACCGGCGGCGATGGCTGCACGCCTCCGGATCCTCCAGATCGACGTCGAGGTCGAGCCCATCCGCCGGCCGCTTGCGGTAGGTCGCGATGACCGCGCCCCGGTCGCCGGCCGCGTGCCGGATCTCGGCCTCGCGCAGCTTGCGGTCGATCGTGACCGAGCGGACGGCGGGCGCGGCCAGCGTCACCCGCAGGAACTCGGCCGTGCGGGCGGGCGTCGCAAACCACTCGGTGCCGCCCACCACGAAGCAATCCGGCGCCGTGACCCGGACCGAGAAGCGCGCCGCCTGCGGAGTCGCGAAGGCGGCGGAACCGATGGAAGACATGGGGCGGGACCGTTTCGGCGGAGCCTGAGCAGGGTTCGTGAAAGGCGGCCGCGGGTTCTGAATCGAAAACCCGCGTCCAACCGGGGACTCGAGCGGCTGAGGCGTTGGCCTACCCACGGCACGCGAAAGGAAGCACGGAGGGTTCTGACGACCGCGACGCGCCCCCTCTCCCGTGCGGGAGAGGGTCGGGGTGAGGGATGAGAAGGTTCAGGGTTGGGCACGCCATCGACGCGCCACGTCCGGCCAGACCTGATCCCTCACCCGGCTTTCTGCGAAAGCAGACCTCTCCCGCACCGGAGAGGGGACCCGCGCCTCTTGCCGGCGATGATGGTGCCAGTGTCGTGTCCCCTGGGCCTGCCAAAGCCAGTCTGCTCAGTGCTGGCCCTCGAACTGGCCCGCCAGGGCGTCGACCCGAGTGCGGGCGTCGCCGTCGGCATGGCCGTTGCGCAGCGGGGTGTCGTGAGGCTCGGAGCCGCGCGTCCCGTTCGCGTGAGACTCTTCGCCGAGCGCCGGCGCGGACTCGGTCCGCGCATGGGTCGCGGCGGCTTCCTCCTGCAGCAGGATGCGGCGCGCGCGGGCCGAGAGGGCATCGTGGCCGCCATCCGAGAGGCCGCGCCGGACCGCGCTGGCCTCCGGCAGCAGGTCGTGCACGTAGGTCGCGGCGAAGACCGTGCCGTAGGCCAGCGCGTAGCTCAGCGAGTACACGCCTGAGCCGACCACCCGCTTGGTCGTGGCGGCGGCGCGGTGAGCCGATTCCCGGGCCTGGGCGGTCGGCACGTCGAGGGCGCCGGCGGCGGTCTCGAGCGTCTCGCCGAGGATCGCGAAGGGATCCTGGGCCGGGGCTGCGGAGGAGGTCATGACGCGCAAGTCCTTGTGGTGAGGGCGTTGGGGCGAGGCGGGCCGGTTCAGGCCAGCAGGGCTCCGAAGAGCCATTCGGTGAGCGCGAGGGCGGCGCCGGCCATGAGAGCCGCGGAGGCGGCGGTGAGCAGGAGCCCGGCCGCGATCAGCAGGCCGTCCCGGCGGATCAGGCCGATCGCCAGGATGAAGAGGGTCAGCGAGAGCGGCGCGTTCGTCCCGGGGATCGGCAGCGCGATCAGCAGGGCCAGGATGATGACCGCCACCCCCACGACGCGCTGGCCGGCCTTGCCGAGGACGATTTCGCCGCGCGGCCGGGTGAACCCGTCGATCCGGCGCAGCAGCGGCAGCATGGAGCGCACGGCCCGCTTGAGCGGCTTGGCCGCGATCCGCCGGTCGAGCAGCGAGGCCGGCAGCCAGACGCGGTCCCGGGCGGTCACCATCTGCGCCCCGAGCATCGCGGTCGGGATGGCGATGACGAGCGACACGCCCGGCACCGGGACCGGGATGATCTCGGGCACCGCCAGGGCGGCGAGCGGGATCCCGAAGGCCGCGGTCTCCAGGCCGCCCAGCAGCTCGCGGACCGTGATCGTCTCGGAATCGCCCCGCCGCAGGACGGCCTCGAACAGTTTCGTGAGATCGCTGGCCTGTGCCGCCCTGCGCGGTGAATGATCCTGCGAGAAGCCTGCGGTTACAGTCGGGATTGCAAGTGCAGTGCTCATAGCCGGGTCTATAGATCTGAGATGTTATCTTCGTCGATCAAGAAGAGAAAATCTTTTGCCCGGACGAGCGAACGTTGTGCCGCAGGTAATCTGCATTTCATTCAACCGATGAACATGACATTCGTATTACGTGTTCGCGAGACGCGTGCCACACCGGTGGAAATTGCCGGGCGGCATCCGGATGGACTCGCGCAGGACCCGGGCGCCTGCGCGGTAACCATCGCCCGGGCTGTGCGCGCGGTGTCGCGCAGCCCGCGCCGCGCCGTCCAGATCGGGCGTGCCGCGTCCGACGGATCGGGGCTCCGCCCCGATACCCCGCCAAAGGGCACAGCCCTTTGGGAACCCAGCTCCTGCGTGCTCGACCGCTCAGGCCGAGGCGGCCGAGCGCTTGGCCTGCCGGATGACCTCCTCCGGCGTCGGCGGGTTGGCCGGATGGTAGGACAGGCAGAGCGGCGTGCGCAGCTTGGCCGGACGCCCTGAGCCCTCGGTGGCGAAGTAGAACTCCCCGGCCTCCAGCTTGCCGATATCGGCAGCGCTGCCCCCGCTCGCCGCCAGGATCTCCTGGGCGGCCGCGATGGTCGCGGGCGCGCTCTGCCGGCCGAAGAACTGCGTGGTGCAGTTCGAGACCACCTGATTGTGGATGCCCCGCGGCACCTGCGTCGCCACGATCATGCCGAGCCCGTACTTGCGCCCCTGCGCCACCAGCTTGATGCCGCTGCCGAGGCTGGGCGACGCCCCCTGGGCCGGCAGGAAGGTCTGTGCCTCATCGACCACGTAGAGCAGGCCGCGGGGCTGCGGGTTCTTCTTGATCCAGCCGAACAGCGCCATCTGGAGCCGGTTCACGAAATCCAGCCGGGCCGACTCCGAGGCGAGGCCCGACAGGTTGATCACCGAGATGCGGGTGCGCGCCGGGTCGCGCCCGAAGAACAGGTGGCGCGGATCGAGCACCGTGCCCTCGACCTTGAGCAGCGGGTTCGTGGCGATCGCGGCATGGAGCTGGTCGGCCATGTTGGCCGCGTGCTTGGCGGCGTTGCCGATCGCGCTGATCCCGTCCGGCAGATCGGCCAGCAGGGCGATGAAGTCGCCGAGCTTGCCGCCGCCGCGGTCCGAAAAGTGCTGGAGCGCCCCCGCGAGCACGCCGCGCAGGAGATTGGTCTTGGCCCCGGCCAACGGCCCGAGGGTCTCGGCCGCCATCTCGATCGCCTGCTGGCGCTCGTCGCGATCCTCGCCCAGCTCCGCGAAGTCGGGCAGGACCGACAGGAACAGCGGGTTGCCGGCATGAACGCCCGGCGTCCAGACCACGACCTCGACCCGCTCGGCGTAGAGCGCCGCCTTGCGCGCGTCCTCCGGGGTGAACGCCATCGGCGGGTCCGGCCACAGGTCGCCGAGCCGCGAGAGATCGTTGTTCGGGTCGATCACGATGGCCGGGAGCCCAGCGAGAGCCGCCTCCTCCACGAGGCGGCGCAGCAGCACGGTGTTGCCCGAGCCCGAGCCCGCGATGATCGCGGTATGCCGGGGCAGCAGGCGCAGCGGCAGGCTGACCGCAGGGGCGTCGGGGGTGAGGCGGTGGCCGACCGGGATCGCGTCGGGCGCCGGGGGATGACCTTTAGGCTGAGGCGCCGGCGGCTCGACCTTTGGCTCCGGGCCGGGCTTCTCCGCGGTGGCGGAGCCTCCGGATGCGGGCTTCGGAGCCTTCTCGGGTGTCGCCCCGCCGCTCACCCCGTGGGCGAGGCCCGCCGCCTGGAAGAAGGCCGTCTTCGCCAGCGGCTGCTCGGCGCGGATCCAGCGCTCGAACCGGTCGGAGATGCCCTCCTCCTGCGCCCAGGCGCGCAGGTCGCGCAGACCGGCGAAGACCCGCAGGTCGTCGTCGGACGGGTCGATCGCCCGCCCGCCGGCCGCCGTGAACGCGTCGACGAGCTGCTTCGTCTTGGCCCCGCCCGGCATGGGCCCGCGGCGGACGAGCAGCAATTCCCGGTCCGGGATGCGCGTCGAGATGCCCGAGGCGGTCAGCGCCGCCCGCAGGCGCGCCTGGAACGCGATGGCGTTCTGGTGCTGGAGCGCCCGGTAGCAGACGTGCCGCTCGCGGTCGTTCTCGTTGTGGTGGATGAAGATCAGACGGCCATGGAGCGGCGGGATCCTCTGGTCGGGCTCGCCCTTGCTGGCGACGTCGAGGTCGTCGTCGGGATCGTCCTCCAGGGCGTAGAGGTCGAACACGTCGCGCAGGAGCTGGCCGAGCCAGCGATCCTCGTCGCTGCGGATGCCCGCGATGTCGGCGGCCTTGGAGGCGGCGGCGAGGTCGAACTCGGTGCTGTGCTTCGACGGCAGCAGTGGTGGCGGAGCCGCGCCGAGATCGCCGCATTCGGTGACCGTTCCCTCCGCGAGGCAGCGGCGGCGGAAGGCGTCGCAGCGCATCAGCAGGGTGCGCGGCATCATGTTGGCGGCGGCCGCCGCCGCGATGGCAGACTCGCTGAACGGCCAAGCGGGAATTCGAGGTCATGCGCCATCCGGCTGAAGCGCGGCGTCAGGCCCCGCCGGGCGCGCTTTGACGCGGCCTTGAGCCAGGGATCGGCGCCGGCGGCGTCGCCGCCGTGCCAGTGCGGCCACCGCGCGCGGGCCAGCTCGGCCAGGTCGTCGAGAAGCCGGTCGATGATCGCCGCCGCGGATTGGTCGGCCGCCGTGGTGACCAGCAGGGCGCCGCGGTCGGTGCCCTCCGATACTATGCTGCCGATGGTGGCGCGGCCGACACCCAGAACGACGAGGCGCTCCCCCGGACCCAGGCCGGCGATGCGCCGGGCGAGGTCGCTGGCCATGATTCGCGGTCGCGCCGCAGGGCCGGGCGGGAGGGGCAAGAGCAAACCGAGACCGTTTTGCCGACGCGCTTCCGGCGCCGCGACGCCTTCAGCCGTTCGTCCGACCTATTCAGCACAGCTTGGCGGTTCTGGCTACTGCCAATACATCTTCAGGTTGTTGTTGGATGGGGTTCACACCACTGGATCGGGGGTGGCGCGCCGAGCACGGCAACGCCACGCGCAGCCCAATGAAACGCCTGTGGGACGCAGATGAGTTCACCGTAGACGCAGTGCGCCGGCGCACGCGCAAAACAGCTGGTTGGATCGTTTGTCACGTTCGCTAGTTTATTGTGCGCAACTCAGTTGGGCAAGGACATGACGGACAGGAAGCAGCGCCTGCAGGAACTCGCGATCATGCTCGGGGTGTCCGAGGAAGAACTGCGCGGACGCGCCAAACCGGGCAACCGACACCGGCGTTTCCTGCAGGCGGCGGAGATGTCGGAGGCCTTCGCGCAGGTGCAGGATCCCACGACCCGGCAGCAGTGCATCAGCTACGTGCAGGCCCTGAGACCCGTGCAGCGTTAGCGTGAGGGCCGCATCGTGCGGGAGCCGAAAACGCCTGACGTGAGGCTGCGAGCGCCGTTGCGCTGGCGGCGCGGTTGGGCTAGGGAATGGCTACGGCTTGCACCCGTAGCTCAGCTGGATAGAGCGTTGCCCTCCGAAGGCAAAGGTCACACGTTCGAATCGTGTCGGGTGCGCCAATCTTAAGGCTCTGATTTCCTTCAAGATTTGGCTTTCAAGGTTCCGGCGGCAAAGCCCATTTTCGATCCGTCTGTCACACTGGCGTCACAAGCACAGTGAGCACGGAGCATGGCTACCATCCGAAAGCGCGGGCAAGCGTGGCAAGTTCAGATTCGCCGCGATGGATTTCCCCCGATCACAAAATCGTTCCGTTCGAAGGCTGATGCGGACGGTTGGGCGCGAGAAACTGAGCGTCAGATCGAGAGGGGCGAACTATCGGGCCAAGGGCGGACCGCGAACAAGCTGACCGTCGGTGACCTGTTGCAGCGGTATGAACTCGAAGTGACAAGCCGGAAGCGCGGGCAACAGTTTGAGGCATCCCGCATTCGGACTTTCCTTCGATCCCCACTCGCAAACGTCGCGGTCCATAGGCTTTCCGCTCAGATGGTCGCGGCTTATCGGGACGAACGACTTAACAGGGTGAGTGGTGAGACGGTCCGCCGGGAACTGACAATCCTGAGGCACTGCATCGAAGTCGGCCGCAAAGAATGGGGTGCACCGTTCGCCGGAAATCCTGTTCGTCAGATCACGCTCCCCTCCCCGTCCAAGGTCAGAGGCCAACGACTGCCAGAGGGTGCCGAAGCCTCACTGATAGACGCGCTATCGAAAACCCGGGTGTGGTACTTGCGTCCATTCATCATGTTGGCACTCGAAACAGGAATGCGTCGCGGCGAGTTGCTGGCCCTTGAATGGTCCAACATCGACATCGATGCCCGTTTAGCAGTGTTGATGATTTCAAAGAACGGATATGGTCGATCCATACCATTGACACCTAAAGCCATAGATATCCTGTTGGGTATACCTGTGATCGATAGCCGGGTATTTCCTGTCAAAGCAAACGCGGTCAGACTCTCTTGGGAGCGCCTTCGAAATCGTGCTGGACTTGGAGAGGTCAAGTTACACTCTATGAGGCATGAAGCTATTAGCCGAATGTTCGAAAAAGGGTTGAGCATACCCGAAGTGTCACTCGTTAGTGGCCATCGTACTCTGGCCTGTTTGCAGAGATACACGCACCTTCGCCCTGAGTATGTCGCCGAGAAATTAGCCCGGCTGTCTGCTGAGTCCAAATAATTGCAATCTGCGGTGAGGCGGGGTGGAAGGGCTGTCTCACCGTAACCTCCGTCTTCGCGCGCAACAAAAATGCGATGACTTGTTGATGGAGTGATTGCCATTTTCTGATTGACACAGAAATAACAGTTATAGCAAACAACGATCTATGATTATCTTGATACAACCTTGCGTAACTGTTGACATCGATCTAATATTAGTCTATATTAACATCATGCCTACCGATTAACGGAAGGTAGATCCGCGGCTCAAGGCGTTTGCCTGAGCCTATTCCTACATTGGCGCTCATTAACAACGCTCCGGTGAAGTCGGGGCGTCCTGTTGTACGCGCTCAATTTTTACAGGCAACATCGATTGATTGAAGTGTTATTTTCATCCGCGCCCATGGGGGGTGGAAAGACTGACTCAACAGTACGTCAGGTCATAAGATTGGTGAGAAACGGTGAGAATTGCATACTTACCCAACCCACCAAAGCGTTAAATAAACAAACATTGCTCCTATTCAGGCGCCTTGCTCCGGATGTAAGTGTGGAACTGATTAATAGCGACGCTTATCCAAACGGTACAGTCTACCAATTGCTTGAGCATATGAAACGACCGCCAGACCATTCACACGTCGTTCTAACGACATGGGAGTCGTTTGTAAGATTACCAAAGCTGTTCAATCAAGATCAGTTCCATCTTAGAATTGACGAAATACCAAAAGCATACAAATCGTTCAGTGTTATAGTACCTAAGAGTCATAGACGCCTGACAGATACCATAGAAAGATTTTCGAGAGGATCATCCTATGGTGAAATCATTGCTCAAGATAGGGGGACACTACGTTCCATCGCCGAGAACAAGGTGAACGATGCTGTGGAAGAGTTATTTCAACCGTTCGCGAGGGTCATATTGGATCCTAAGTACAAGACCTACGTAAATGTCTCCGGATATGATGCGTTGCTAAGGGGCAATACGGATGAGCCATACCTACGTGTGTTCTCTCTTTTACAGCCGAGTTTCTTTGTTGGATTCCGATCAGTCTCAATGGTTGGCGCCAGAGCATCCGAGACGATGCTATTTAAGTGGTTCGAACGATGCGGAGTAAGGTTTAAAGATGATGATGAAATCACTTCAGGCCTGAGATATCGAGAACACACGAACGGCAATCTGATAGATTTTCACTACCTCTCGGAAACAAACTGGTCTCTATATGCCCAAGAAAGGGATCCGCACTTAAGAGAACTGTTCGTCAACGGCGCAATCAGTAAGCTTGGTCGCGAGCCATTTTGTTGGCTAGATAATATCGACTTCGAGAAGGACAGCCCCTTGCGGTTGCTTCCAAACGCTACAAAGCTGCCCCATGGATCACACGGTCGTAACGACTTCCAGCATTTCAATAATGTGGCCATTCTCACGGCGTTCAACCTACCGGGGCCTGAAACGCAATTCCTGAGGGACGTAGCCGGGATTTCAGAACCTGACCAGAAGATTGCGCATGACTATCACAGTACGATGCAGACTATTGGTCGAATTTCGATACGTGATCCGAATAACAGTTGTGGGAAGTTGGTGATTTTGCCTGACCGGCAAAATGCCGAGTGGCAGTCAGGTGTCTTTCCAGGGTCTCGCGTTCATTCGTTAGGACTGGATCAAAGAAAACCAAAACGTCCCGGACCAACTAAGCAATATGAGAACAGTGCTGAACGACAGAGAGCTAGAAGATCACGAATGAAAGAGGAACAAGATCAATTGGCTGAGAAGTTTAGTTTGGGGGCTGAGCGGATAAATGAGGCCGGATTTTATAAGTCGTGTCACAAGATCTCTAATATGTCTATAAGGGAACTTGTGACAACATATCAGGGATCTATTGTTAGTCATCTCAGCGAAGGTATGTCGTTTCCAATCAATATGCCCATCAAGAATTTCGGCATCTACTTAAAGGGATTGCACAAAAGAAGATTGGGGACGAAAGAGTCTAATGAACTCATCATGCCGGCCTTGTGCGCTCCCGTTGCTAATGTCGACTCGCAAAGGGGATTGGAGAACGCGATCTTCGGGAGGCACCTATACCTAGATATCGACGGAGGTCATCTCAAGTACCTCCAACTCAGTCGAATATTGTCGCATTTGGAAATGATAGTCTATAACTCATTCAATCACACATCGGAGTCGCATAGGTACAGGGTCGTATTTCTCACCGATGAACTTCTCTCTCCCACAATCTACAAGTTCATTTGGCGTCAGATTGTACAGAGGATCGAGAACGCTGGATACTTACATAACAACAGTTGTCGACCGAAAGGCGATCGCAAGCTTCACGGTATCGACAATAAGCCAAGTATCGTCAATCTGTTCTATCTCCCCTGTCAGCCAAAAGAAGGAAAGGGCTTCTTCTATCACTACACCAAGAACCGTAGTCCTCTCTGCATTAATGACTGGATTGAGCATGCCATACCTACGCGCTTCGATCTAGATGAAGATGAGGAGCTTATAACAGTTGTTGATGCCGTACGGGATTTAGCTAACAGCAGTGAACTGATTGAAAAAGGGATGGGGCGTTATCGAAATTTCATTCACAGCATTGACCCGGGAACGGGTAAATTGGGAAGTAGTAACAAGGCTTTATTCGTACTTGATAAGACGCTGAAACGTGCCGGTGCCGATTATGCCGACCGCGATATCATCCTTACTCAAGCCGCAAACGAAAGCCGCTCACCGATTGATCGAAACAAGGACAAGAAAAGATACATGAATAAAAGATAATTTTCCCGCAGTACGTACCACACCACCAGCCTGCGGATCAGTTTTTATTCCCGTGTCGTGGGGCTGATCCGCAACAGAACAGAAATTTAAGGTCACATTTAAGATGTTTCAAATGACAGTATACACGGGCGATTGCGCTGCGGAAAATTCCGTACGTTTCACAGAAGCTCAATCGAGCGATTTAAGGCTTGATCTACGTGTGCTTCTTTCGACAACCGCAGAGAATTTTTATCGCCGATCCTTTCTACTTAACGAACAAATGGCGTTGGAGTACCGTAGGATCTCTTATGAATTTCGAGATACGGCCGATAGTTTAGACGCGGACATCAACTTGGATACGTCTATTGGTGCCGAGAAGATGGCAGTGCTGATGAAAGCTCTGGCAGCGTCCCGTTACCTTGCTGAAATTGAATGGCAAGAAGCAAGGGCTGTTCATGACAAGCTTGCGGAACTCTTGATGGGTAATGCGAGGGAGTAGGTGGCAGAACCATCACTCGTTGCCTAGCTAAATCAAAAAAGCGCCGCCCTCATCATTCCAGTTCGGCGCTCCATAAGAATCGTCTATAACGCTCTTGAGCGGTCGGGCGGTCCTCTTGCGTCAAGGATCGTCAACCGTCCCTGGCGCGCCCTTTTCGTGCTCAGATACGGATTCGGCTTTACCAGTAGCTGTTGGCACCCGCCCGAACCGCCGTTGCGCGCTACCTCATACCTATCGAACGGGAGCAGACGGCTGGTCAGCTGGATATGCTGGATGGACGGCTCAGGAACCCTCGCTATCGAAAGAGCCGTCCGACATTGAAGGCCGCATAGCTCACAGTAGGAGCACCGGAGCGGGGCATTCATCTCAGTGGATGTCCTCATGGTAGTTGTATCGGCGCCTAACGCTCTTTCTGACCGCTTCAACCGTCCTGGCTTGGTCGGAGGGGCATGCCTTCACGCCATGATGCCCCCAGGACCGCTCAGGCATTCCGGCGGCGCTCTCGATAGCCTCAGCTATTCCATATTTCCTGCGGACCGCCTTGAGCTTCGGCTGCACGCGGCAGGGTAGAGCTCACTCTCCAGCGTATAACAATTGTTCGGATGAGGTTGAGAGAGTTGTCTCTTCGGCCACTGTCTCTGAATTTCAGTTCCCATCCCGGCGTATTCCACGAGGATCGAAGTTTTCGAGTTTTGACTTTCCGATTGACTCATGAAATACAATAGGTCAATTCGTCGCACTGCACACTAAATGCTTGTCAGCGGCGAATGTCATTTATAGATCTGTATTGTGGCGTTGAAATGCTGTCGCTTTAGGAGAGTTTAATGATCGATCCGAGAAGTGAAACAATCTCTACCACGACGAACCTGTTTCTCGATAATCGCACCTGTGTCTTGTTCGAGGTTTTCAAAAAAGCCTCTGCCATCTGGGACAAGCACGCTGATGAGTTGCGTGAACTGAAGGATTTCCACTTTTACCAGAAGAATTTCCTTACGCATCGTTTGAGCGAGATTAAGGAACACGAGTTCTGGCAGTGCTATGCCGCCAGCATTGATTTCGAGGAATTCGAAGCGATGCTGACGTTCGCCAAGAGGGTGTTATTCACTCATTCAAAATTTGAGGAGATAGTCTACCTTGAGTTGGTCAGGTCCGAACATTACAGAATTAAGGCTGAATTTGATGCATACCGGCTCTCTCTTCCTGACGGTGAGATGATCCCGAATTGGTGAGCCGAAAGTAGGCGAGATCTCGGCCCCAGGATCTGAGACCGATCATTTGGCCTTACGGCCCAATTTAATCTGAAAGAAAGTCGACCTGATGTCAAAAATTATAATTGACTACAGTCATACCAGCCCCAGTTCTCTTTCGGCGATGAGACGGCTCATTCGAGATGGCGGGTTTCTGGCTCTTGTGATGCTTGCGATGTCGAGTGATGGCTCCGTGATAGATAGCAGTGCTTTTATGGATCGAATCGAGAATGCGCCAAAGACGAAAATCCCAGACCGGTTAGCCGATGTTTTAGTCGTTAGCGACGCTGTGCTTACGTTGAGTCACGACGTAGGTGTCGGCCATATCACCGCTGATGGTTCACCGGAAGCCATTTTTGGCCTCAAATCCTTCTTGGACGAAGAAGGGTTCCACTACGTTATTCGCTTAGCTGGAACGGATCTTATGATGTTCGATGCCTTCACGTGACCAAGTTCTAGGCACGACCACGACACCGCAACTTACGTGGCATTTCGGCCTCAGGATCACGATTCAATCCTGGGGCCGTTGCCCGTCAAGGTCCACAACACTTATTGCCCTAACCCCTGACCATCCGTCCATCCCCCTGCATCATTCCTAAGGAAACCTAGATCGATCCTCAGGGAGCACAGATCGATAGCAGGGGAGTCAGACGGGTGCGGGCGACGGTTCGGTCTATGCTGACGATAGGCGCTGGACTGGCCTTGGTCTCAGGCGTCCTTACCGTCCTATGGATCGGGTATGGGCCACGGTCTCAAGGCGTTCAGGATCAGCGGACAACGACCGGCATACCGCTGTCTCAGCAATCACGATTCGGACTGGACGCTAACGGCCAACCCATCCGCGTCATATCACCCGGATCGCCCCTAGAGTCGGGAGTGGCAGGGCCGGCTTCTACCAGTCCGTAAGCGCCTATCCGTCGATCCGTGTATGTCTAGGGCCAGTCCCACTTGCCCGTTGAATCGCTTAGGATCGTCCGTAGCGCCCTTGGAGCGTCCGGACGGATCCATCGGCCTCAGCGATAATGAGCCGGCCCTGGTGGCCCCAATCTGAGAACGGTGCGCCTCAGAGGTCACAACAGTTATTGGCATCGGCTCTCACCGTCCTGCATCCTCCCGTGAGCCTTTGAGGGGACGTGGATCGGTGCTTGGGGCGCTACAGGTCAGGGGTGGAAAACTAGGGCGGCTAAATAGGAAGGGGCGACCCACACGGGGGCCGTATGAGCGGTCCTGGCAGATTGTCTTGGTCGTCCCCAACACCATCCCCTCAGAAGGCTTCGGTCGGGGATTTCAAGGCGGTCAAGGCATAAGCGCAATAACTGTTATACCCTTGGTCGCCAGCCACGATCTGAGTTGAACGCCAACGGTTGGTCCTAGCGGACGACGCCATATATTGGTCAGCTAGTCCCGGAGTGGTATAGTCTAGTCTCGAAGAGTTTCTACCGTCCAAAATCTTCAAATCCAACTAGTGCGCGATCTGACAGGGTTAGGTCAAGGGAAACCTCTTCAACCGCCATACTCTAAGAAGCTATAATTCGTCGAAGTGTTGATTCTTATTCAATGTCCCACAGCTACGGGCGCTACTTTGTAACGCTCATTATCTGAGTCACTCAGATTTTGAGGATTCACAAAGGACGATATCGATGGCGTACCAACGCGATTCCGACCCATATGCTTGGCACGATAAAGCGCCTCATCAGCAATAGACAGCCATTGCTCCGATGAAGCGAGCTCATACTGACCTATATGGAGGACGCCAATGCTAACCGTGACAACATTATTGATCCCGCCCGCATGATCCATCGCTTTTGCCTCAACAGTGCGCCGAATCTCTTCCGCCTTGAGCATTGTGTTGGATAGGTTGAATCCATTCAGAATGACCGCAAATTCCTCACCGCCGATTCGATATATGCTACCGGAAGTATCGTCGACTAATTGAGTGACTGTATCGGCGATCGTCTTAAGGATCACATCCCCTGCCGGATGACCATATGTATCATTGTAGCTCTTGAAATTGTCAGCATCTAGATACAAAATTGCCGACTTGTTGCGGTCTTCATTGTTATGCAGACTTTGGATATCCTCATCAAAGCGCCGGCGATTATAAACCTTGGTTAGTGGATCGGTTATTGCAAGTTGCTTCAATTGGCCTTCAATTAAGAAGCGGCGCAATAATTCGCGGCGAAGTTGTACTAGTAGAGCAATTGCACCCAAGCTTAGAAGGCAAACAATGCCGCCCATGGTGAACGCTGATTCGTTCCATTTAGCATTGATGGACTTCACTTCGGTTGAAACGTTGACTGTGATCGGCCACCGCCCAACCTGAGAAAACATATTTAAGCGGCTCTCGACATCAACGGACCCCTTGGAGATGAAACTACCATCTCGCGTCATTCCTACCTGTGATTTCTCAATGCTATCCAAGTATTCAGGCTCAAAGGGCTTCTGTTCATCCTGTGACCATATAACCTTATCGCCTTCATCGAACACAATATCGACATGAATGCTCGGATCGGCGTTGAATCTATGAAACATTTTTTGAAAGTAGGCCATTTCGATAGCGCCGACAACAACTCCACCAAAGGTATTATCAGCGAATTCAAGGCGTCGGCTGAGGGGAATCATGTATCGACCGCTGACACGTGTCATCCACGGAGCGCCGATAAACAGCCCCGAATCACGTGTGCGGTGAACATTAAAGTATTTGCGGTCTGATCCGTTTAATTTCCTTGGCGGTACAGATCCAGAGTCGAGAAAAGCGTCGCCATTATGATTGAGCGCGAAGATAGAACCGTAGCCCGGCGCTTGTGCAGACTTGTCAAATAATACTAATTGACGAAGTTGTGGATCGAGACTGTCAACAGCGGGGTTCCTTATTCCTTCAATGACAGCAGTCAACGACAGATCATATAATTCGATATCCCGGTCAATTGCTCGCGAGACACTTTGAAGAAGATTGCTTGAGCTCTGTCTTGCGCTGCTCCAAGCCTGATCCCTCATTCCAACTATTACGAAAGCACTGTACGACCACAGGAATCCTATAACTATGATGCCGCCGATAATTAGACGTTGCGTCAAGATCTTCGACTGAGTCATCGGGGCATTTGCCGCTGCATTTTCGCACAGATGCTGCCAGTATCGCACGCGGAAGGTTAATGAATGCTAATGAAGGGTTACGGAAGGCATTTCGTGCATCTATGACAGCATAATCACGTAGCGGGAAACTGAGCGGACCCCACCTTGAAACACCTATGGTTTTTATTGAAAAAATCCGGATATCGTATAAGGTATTACAATGTACGTTCACACCGTCATAGCCCGCCTTAAAAACGGTAGTGCGGACCTCACGGAGGATCCTACGCCGATCCTCCCGCCCGCTATCTTTCAGTGCGAAAAGCTATGGCAGGAAAGGGGTAGGCGCCGCTCTTGGAGCAAGGAGCAGTGGGCGTACGTTCGGAGCGCCGTCGAACCGTGGCTGTACGCTAGGATCGAGCCGGAGGACGTGCATCGCGAGAATGGGCTGTGGCATTCTGAGAGGGCCATTCAGGCACGTTCCATACAACTGTTATCGTGCAGCTTCGAAAACGGCCCGCTACCCATCATATCGGCCTATGCGGAGTTCCAGCTAACATTTGACAGGCCGCTCAGGGACACTGGCGAGTTATACGATTGGCAGGAACAGACTGATTGGCTAGATTGGGCCTTATGTTTCGGCTTCCGCTTACAGGATGAAGGCGAATGGGACGCAACTTGGGAACATGGTGGCATCGATTTCGAACTAATCGATCCTAACGATGCGATTACGGGCCATCCTGAGATGATTGTTTCCTGATAGTCTCGGTCAAGGCCACTACCAATCTCTTATTGGACAAATCAAGTTGTGAAAATAACGCATTGAGAGTTGCCCGAAGGTCGGCTGTGCTTCCATCCTCGCTGCTCTCTTCAACAATCGAAGTCATCGGCACTTTGGTCACGTCACAGATCGTCTGAATCGTGTCGAGGCCCGGTAGGCTTACGCCCCGTTCGATATTCGACACCGCCTCCTTCGAACGGTCGATCAACTCAGCCAACCGCTCTTGCGTCAGGCCGGCCGTTTCGCGTGCCCGCTTTACCCGCAGACCGATAGTCCTGTTCAACTCGCGCGTCATAGGGCGGAGTTTGACTCCGACCATTTCGCTGGAAAACGAACCAAGATCCTATATTATCGGTCGTTGACGGAGTGCACTTCGTCTTGATCGCTCGGAGGCATCATGCGGTCGTTCTCGCGCATCCTCACGCTCATAGGCTTCTTCGTCCTGGCGTTCACCGGTCCCTCGATAGCGCAACAATCCTATGGGTGGTCGCGGATGCCTGACGGACGCATGGTGCCGTTCGTCCCACACGCTCTTCCCGGCGAGGCACACGGGATCGCGAAGGCCCCACCGGCTGGATCACCGTCGAAACAGATCTTCGAGAGCGTGACGAACGAAGCGATCCTGAGGGGGCTGAGTATCGCCTTCGTCATCCTGGCATCCTGCACCGTGATCCTGTTTGTCCTTGGATGCGGGTCCCGGGTGGTCGTGTTCGCTGATGCCTCTGACGTGCTGATGTCGGCCAGTATGTTCATCGCACCGGTCGTGACCGCCCTTGCCACCATCGGCCTTGTCCTACTGTTCACCCCTGACCGACCGGACGCCCACGGTGGGTTCAGGGAGCTCGTTCAGCAAAATCCAGCCCCCGCCTTCGCTATCGTCGTTGGCGCGCTCTGGTGGCTATGGGCGATCCTTGGAACGCTCATCAGTTCGATCCGGCACAATGGCTTGATCGTCGGGACGTTGGTGGCCGTGATGAAGGTAGGGGCGGTCTTCTCACTCCTAGCCGTTTGGTATGGGATGATCCTGAATGAGGCGAACACCCTGGAAGGCGAGAAGGCACGGTTCTTTCTATTCCTGATCCTCGCGTGGTTCGCTTCTCGGTTCGTGAACGGTCACAGGGTTACGGAACGGCGCGAGATGCTGATGCGGCCGGCGAGACTCACAGCGGCACAAGCCTGACCGAAGCGCGCTGGCGAACCATAAAACTGCTGTACGATTGTGCGGCCCACCATGCGAGGAAGGGCGCCCACCTTCGTTGCGGCCCAAGTATCGACTGCACTGAGCGACGTGCGACTCTAGCGGCATTTCGCATCCCGAAAAATACGGGGCGGTACGGCCTCATAAGATAGAATTTATATTGAGGGTATTAAGTTATTATCCGTGAGTTCAAGAATGGCCCTCTCGCGATCCGATCGGCCGTTGATGAGCTTAAAATTGTTGTGCGATGCAACCTGTGATCGCCCCCCACTTGAAAACTGCCCTTTAACGTGTTTTGCAGCCTGCGATGTCATTGCCCGCCATCAGGATGGCGCCAGCAATTGAAGCCGGAACATCCTGCCGCAGATGAGTTCCACCGTGCCAAGAAACTCGAAAGCGCACAACGTTCCGCCAATGACAAAGAGGGATCCAATAACAGGCCATAGAGAAGGATGCCATGGCATAGTATTCATACATGGATTGTCGGGCAGTGCGAGAAGCACTTGGGGACCAATGATCGACCAATTGGGTCAAGACCGTGATTTTGATAGTTTTCAATTTGCATCATACGCTTTTCCGACTGTAAAAATACGTCTTCCGTTCACAGAAAGAATGGCAAAAATCCAGGAGCTTAGTAGCGCTCTTGATACTTTGATAGAAACCGACCTTTCCGATTGTTCCGAGATTACGTTAATTGGGCATAGCCTTGGGGGCCTGATAGCTAGACACTACATAATTAGTTCTATACTCAACAACAAAAAACTTTTAGTAAAAAATTTATTGATGTATGCGGTGCCGAACACTGGCGCATCAATAGCGTCATGGGCAAGTCACGTATCGATCTGGCATTATCATCTGAAGCAACTAGGCAAGAACTCGGATATCATCGACAGAATTAACGAAGATTGGGTCAGAATGGATGTAGAGAAAAAAATTTCTGCTCTTTACATTGCAAGCACAGGTGACAAAGTTGTCCGTTCTGATAGCGCCTTTCCTTTCATTGGCATGCAGAACACGCGGACTTTGAATGCATTTGGGCATAGCGATATCACTCAAGCTAGTTCGCCGCAAGATGTTCGATATAAAATTCTCAAAAAACATTTGATAGGAAAATTAATTCCGCATTCTTCTGGCCCAAGTAAAGCGCTAAGGTCAATCAATACTCAACCGGACAGGACTCAGAGTGGCGATCCGCTCTTTGATATTTATGACATCGCTGATAAACCCTATTATGTTGTCAGATCGCAAGATATTTACGCAAAAGAAGTCGTCTCGAATAACTGTTTGTGGGTCCACGGCGCTAGCGGCACAGGAAAAACCGCGCTACTACGGCATGCTATTCTGGAAAAAGAACTTAAGCTCATTCATATGTCTCTGGGCGGGGCGGGGAAAATCGATGCGACTTCGGCCCTTAGATATATTTGCGTCGAATTTTCTGAACTTCAAGGATTAGACATTATTCCACCGACTGAAGCTAGCACGTATGATCTTGTACGATACTTTAAAAAGGCTGTGCTCAATTCAAATAGTCAGATCGGGTTGTTAATTGAAGAAATATCGTTTGCGCCAGACAACGAAGCCGCCAGATTTTGCGAAATGATTTGGCTTCTGTCGAGTAGTTTGTCGTCTAATCAAGATACTAACGGACGTCTAGTACTCACCATATCGTCGCTCCATGATCCCTCAGCGGATGAAAGCGCGTTTTCTGACAAAATGAAGGAGCGTGTTTCTACGGTTGAAATAGGAAGTTGGATTGAACAAGATATCAGGAAACTAATCGATGTGATCGACCGCACAAGAAATGATAAGCTTGACAATTTTAGCAAAAATTTGATCGTCGATGCAGCAAATGGGTCGCCGCGATTTGTTAAATTAGTGTTTAGGCAGCTCCAATCAACCTTCGCTGAAGGCGCGAGTTTCACTGACGTCCTAAGCCGGGTGTCGAGGGAGAATATAAGATGACAAAAAAATTCTCGTCTTCGACGATAGTTCCATCAGAAATGTATGTTAGAAGAGCTGCGGACAAACAGCTTGAAGATATTATAGATAACATGGGGCGTCCTGGCTATGTGCTAGTCGCCCGTCAAATGGGAAAGACTAATCTTCTTCTCAATATGAAGAGAGAGCAGGAGGCTTGTGGCCATTTAGTATATTATGTTGATCTATCCGTGCGACACGACACGGCCCGGGGACTATTTCAAAGCATCATTGATGGATTGTTGGAACTTGATCAGGAAGGCTTGGCGCAAGCTCAGAGCGAAATTTATACCAAGCGGAGAGCCGTAAATATTGAAGCTAATTTAGAATATGATAGGCACTTGCGGCTCATATTGCGATCCACCCCACATAAAATTATCATTATTCTTGATGAGGTCGACTCGCTTATCAATGTTCCTTACTCAGATCTCATATTCTCGCAAATAAGAAGTATGTATTTTTCGCGGACAAATCAGCGAGACTATCATAGACTTACTTATGTTCTTTCCGGGGTTGCTGAGCCAACGGATCTAATAAAAGATAAAAATATCTCACCATTCAATATCGGGCAAAAAATATATCTTGATAACTTTAGTATGGATGAGATTGGCAGGCTTGTCTTGAAAGCCGGAGCCAGCATTCGACAAGATCTCATCCAACACATATATAGTTGGACTGGCGGAAACCCAAGAATGACTTGGGACTTATTGGCCGCGCTTGAATCTTCCTCCGACGATTTCCAAGCGCTGTCGAAGACGAAGATCGATGAGGTTATTAATCGTTTATACCTCTCGAGATTTGATTTGGCGCCGGTTGACTCGATAAGACTGGCCGTGGAGCAGGATGCCGAGTTGCGCGGCAGCGTCATTTCGATCAAGTGGGGCAAAGGCGAGACTCTTTCGGATAGAGCCAAGGACAAGCTGTATCTGGCAGGTATTACTACAGCTGCGCGATCCCATCCTATGTTCGTAAATCGAATAGTCGAAGAAGCATTATCAGATGATTGGTTAAAACGAGTCGCGACTGCTCAGCCGTCTCTGACGGATCTGGCCACGGAGAGCTTTAATAATAAATCGTATCGAAAAGTGATTAGTCTGCTTACTGAATTTTTCGCGGGATTAGAGTCGGAAGGAGACTTGCCGTTCGCCCCCATGCTTCAACTGGGCATGGCGTATTACTACGTGAGCAATTTTGACCAAGCCTTTGATACATTAGTCGAAGCTATTCCCCATGCGACGTCGCCGGAACTTCGAGCGTTAACGAAATTTTACTTGGGAGCATCTGCAATACAAATTGGCGCATTGCGTGAAGCTAGGGAGGCTTTCGCTGACGCCGCGAAGTACCTTGGTCCTTTGACGCATTCCTCACAACTTGGACTCATCACTGTAGATCTAAATGAAAATACAACATCAACGCTCAATAATTGCGTAAGAACATCTTACGAATTGATTGGGTCCATTAAAAAACAAATGGAGAGGGAGACTTTTTCGTCGAGCGATGTAGAAATCCTTACGTCCGCTTACGCATGTCTTTTTCGGGCTTTGACAGCTTTAAAGGATTTCCCCTCTGCCGGTTATGCGATGGACGGAGCATTCGCTAATGCACCGGTCTCACTCCTGCCAGCCTTGATAGCTGTCAAAGTTCAGAACAATCAAGACGATCAGCATAATTCTGAACTATTGAAATCTGCCGTACAAACCATCATCGAAAATAGATTGCTTTACTCGCAAAGTGCGAACGGTCAACTCAACTTTGGCGACTCCTGTGTTGCAACGTTATGCGAATCGCTGCTGAGATACGACGACATAGATACCGCCACACAGCTTTTGGAATATGTCGCTACTAATATCCATAAAAGAAATAAGACGATCCTTTCGGCCATCGTCGACCTATTGAATGCCAAAAATCCTTTATATGAAGGCACTTACGTTAGGTTGGCGTGGTTTGCTGCCGACACATTATTTAGCGATGCGACATCGTTGCATCTTAAGCTCCATGTATACCGTTATCTAGCGAAATATGAAAAAGGGTTGCGTGAGAACGAGGCGGCTCAATCATTTACGAGCATTATCGAACTCGGACTCGAAACGAATTTTTCTTTCTCTGATGAGGATTTCATACATCTTGCTGGTTATGCCACGTTGCTTCTTGAGCAGAAGCGACTTCAGGAGACCGTTCAGGTGTCTCGCTTAGCCACCAGAGTGAGGCAGAAACTTCCTCAGCAGCTACCTGAATATAGTTTTATGTCCCGCTTTCAGGAGTTCGATGCGCTCCAGGGCCTTGGGCGGTTCGAAGAGGCGCGAGTGGTCGGAACTAGTGTTGTTAGTGAAATTGATAGGGCAATCGGAGGTAGAACTGATTTCAACCAAGATTTGCTTGGGACAATGAGGCTGATGCGCTTGCGTGTCTCCGAAGCGATGAATGCTTCGACTATGCCTGCTCGAAATTTCCCGCCGATTAATCTGCCGCATAAAATCGGCCGAAATGATTTCGTCACAGTCCGAAATGTTCAATCGGGTATAGTTTCGACTGTGAAATTTAAGAAAGTTAGTCATTTAATAAAAAGTCATGAACTAGTTTTGTTATCCGTTAATACAAGCCGATGATTCGGTGTGTTGTATTGGTCGCGCGCAGCTCTCGATCTAGATGTTTAGTTTTGGGGTACGTTGCATTCCATGGTTAGAATAACTCGCGTATTTTTTAAGAATCTGAACTTGGTTCCACAGTGACAAGCATTATTGAATGACAAACAGAAAATCATAGGGGTCGGGTTCGTTTTTTGGGAGCATAAGGCGGTCGTCACGGACCTGACTCCAACCTTGAAAGAAGACCATTTCAGCGTTCCGACCAAGTGGGACGGTGACCGCTTCGACGTGATGCTCCGGTTCTGTGGGGCTTTGCCTGACGCTCCGTGGTCCTCCGCCAACTGTCCCCGCGCCTGATGAGCGGTGCTAGCGACGCACCGTTCTCACAGCTTAAGGGATAGTAGCGGGAGCATCAGCCGACGATCCCCTGTGGCTTAGGCCCGGCCGTGGATCGTCGGCTGATGCTCCCTACTAACGCCCGATCTGATGCCCGTTCTATCGTGCCGCGATCGTTGCTCACGCTCCTTGTATGCCCCCTCCCCTGTCACAACGCTGTCACAACGATAGGGCGGATCGTGCAGTTAGGCGGCATTGTGGTTCGTTCAGAGTAAGTGTAGCGTATATCGGTAACAGATTGATCGGGAATAGGTATCTGAACCGTACGGCCGTTCAACCGTGATCTTAGCTTAGATCTAGCGTTGCCCTCCGAAGGCAAAGGTCACACGTTCGAATCGTGTCGGGTGCGCCAACACATCTCCTCGGAAGACGAACGTCTTGACGCCCTGGCTTGAGAGCCGGACCAGCGCCTTGGCGCAAGGTCTGCCAAGCCGGGGCAATCCCCCTCGATAAAACGGCTCGGTTGCGGGTATGGCCGATCACGCGGGCCAGCTCACGCGGCGTAGCGGTCGAGCGCCAGGTCGTCACGTCCGATCTCGGGCGGGCGGCCGGACACGAGGTCGGCGAGCAGGCGGCCCGAGCCGCAGGCCATGGTCCAGCCGAGCGTCCCGTGGCCGGTGTTGGTGAACAGGTTCCCGACCCGCGTGCCCCCGACGATCGGCGTGCCGTCCGGCGTCATCGGCCGCAGGCCGGTCCAGAACGAGGCCCGGTCGAGATCGCCGCCGGCCGGGAACAGGTCCTGCACCGAGCGCGCGAGGGTCTCGCGGCGCGGCAGACGCAGGGCGCTGCTGAAGCCGGCGAGCTCGGCGGTGCCGCCGACCCGGATGCGGTCGCCGAGCCGGGTGATCGCGACCTTGTAGGTCTCATCCATCACCGTGGAGACCGGCGCGGCCGCCGCATCGGTGATCGGCAGGGTCAGGGAGTAGCCCTTCACCGGGTAGACCGGCAGCGCGATCCCGAGGGGGCGCAGCAGGGCCGGCGTGTAGCTGCCCAGCGCCGCCACGTAGGCATCCGCCCGCAGAAGCCCGCCGTCGGCGGTCTCGACCGCCGTCACCCGGTCGCCGGCATGGTGGAGGCGGGCGATCGCCGTCCCGTAATGGAAGGTCACGCCGAGGCCCTCGCAGAGCGCGGCGAGGCGCTGCGTGAACAGGTGCGCGTCGCCGGTCTCGTCGCCCGGCAGCCGCAGGCCGCCGACGAACACGTCGCGCACGGCGGCGAGCGCCGGCTCGGCAGCGATGCAGCCGGCCGGGTCCAGCACCGTGTAGGGCACGCCGTAGGCGTCGAGGACGCGGGTGTCGTCGCCGACATGGTCGAGCTGCTTGCGCGTCCGGAAGAGCTGCAGCGTGCCCTTCTCCCGGTGGTCGTAGGCGATGCCGGTCTCGGCGCGCAGGTCGCGCAGCGCGTCGCGGCTGTACTCGGCGAGCCGGACCATGCGGCCCTTGTTGCGCTGGTAGGCCTCCTCGGTGCAGTTCGCGAGCATGCGCGTCAGCCACGCGTAGAGGCGCGGCTCCAGCCGCGGCCACAGCACCAGCGGCCGGTGCCGCATCATGAGCCACTTGAGCGCCTTGATGGGGATTCCGGGCGCCGCCCAGGGGGCCGCGTAGCCCGGCGAGACCTGGCCGGCATTGGCAAAGCTGGTCTCCAGGCCGGCGCCGGGCTGACGCTCCAGCACGGTGACCTGATGGCCGGCCCGCGCGAGATAGTAGGCCGAGGTGACGCCGACGACGCCGCCGCCGAGGATGATCACGTGCATGGCGGGCCTCAGGCTCCGAGATAGATGCGGTGGAAGCGGTGGCCGAGGTTGGTCAGGACCTCGTAGCCGATCGTGCCGGCCGCCGCGGCGACGGCGTCGACGTCGCGCTCCGGGCCGATGATGTCGACGAGCGCCCCCGGCCCGAGGGTGCCGGGCGCCACGTCGGTGACGTCGAGGACGAGGCTGTCCATCGAGATGCGCCCGACCATCGGCAGGCGGGCGCCGCCGAACCACGCCGCGCCGCCCGCCGTGCTGCGGAAGAACCCGTCCGCGTAGCCGATCGCGACCGTGGCGAGGCGGCTGTCCCGGGCGACGGTCGCCGTGTGCCCGTAGCCGACCGGCGTCCCCGCCGGGACGCTGCGCGTCTGCATCACCCGCGCCCGCAGGCCGATCACCGGCCGCATCGGGTTCTCGGCACCCTCCTGCGGGGCGATCCCGTAGAGGGCGGCGCCGGGGCGCACGAGGTCGAAGTGAAAATCCGGACCGAGGAAGATCCCCGACGAGGCCGCAAGGCTCGCCGGCACCGCGGGCAGGCGCTGGCGGACGGCCTGGAAGGCGGACAGCTGCGCCGCGTTGACCGGGCTGTCCGGCTCGCCCGCGCAGGCGAGGTGGCTCATCACCAGCCGCAGGTCGAGGCCCGCGAAGGCATCAGGCTGATCGAAGAGCGCACAGGCCTGGTCCGGCCCGAAGCCGAAGCGCGCCATGCCGCTGTCGATCTGGAGGATCGCCGGCAGGCGCCGGCCGAGGCGCCGGGCCAGGCCCTGCCAGCGGTCGAGCTGGGAAAGGTCGTTGAGGACGGGGACGAGGTCGTGGTCCGCACAGGTCGCCTCGCTGCCCGGGGCGGCGCCATTGAGCACGGCGATCATCGATCCCGCTCCGAGGATGGACCGGAGGGCGACGCCCTCGCCGACCTGGGCGACGAAGAAGTGCCGGCAGCCGGCGGCGGCCAGGACCGGCGCCACCCGGTCGGCGCCCAGCCCGTAGGCGTCCGCCTTGACGACGGCCGCGCAGGTCGCGGTCCCCGCCCGCGCGGCGAGGCGGCAGTAATTGTCCGCGATGGCCGCGAGATCGATCGTGAGGAGGGCGGAGGCCGTCCCGGCCGGGCCCGGATCGGGCCGGAGATCGTGATCGATCATGCTCATGGCGGCCCTCGGGATGGCGCTCGGATGCAATGCCGAGAGGCTACACGAAGGATCGTCGAAGGAGCGTGCGCACTGTCGAAAGAATTTGAGTTTGAAGCTTGGCCGTGCAAGTTTCTGCGGCCAGTTCGAAGTTCCTGCGAGTCGGGCGTGGACGAGATCGACCGCCGCATCATCCAGGCCCTGCGCGGCAACGGCCGGATCAGCAATGCCGATCTCGCCGCCGCGGTCGGCCTGTCGGCGTCCGCCTGCCATCGCCGCGTGCGGCTGCTGGAGGAAACCGGGATCATCCGGGGCTACACGGCGCTGATCGGCGGCGCGGCCGACGGGCCCGGCCTCGTGGTCCTCACCCAGTTCACCCTGGATCGCCAGACCGAGGATTATCTCAACCGGTTCGAGGCGGCCGTCCGGCGCTGTCCCGAGGTGCAGGATTGCTATCTGATGACCGGGACGGCCGATTACCTCGTGAAGCTCAAGGTGATCGACGCGGCCGATTACGAGCGGCTGCACAAGGATGTCCTGTCGCGGTTGCCCGGTGTCGCCCGGCTGCAATCGAGCTTCGCCATCCGGACCGTCGTGGCGGCGGGCCGGCCGCTCTGAACGGAGCCCCGCCATGACGTCGATCGCCGAACCGCACGCAGGCGGCCCCTGCGACCTGCGCCTCCACGACGCCGCGCTCGCCGACGGAAGCCGGGCGACGATCGACATCCGGGGCGACCACGTGGTGGCGCTGCGGGATCCCGGCGCGCCGCTGCCGCCCACCGGCCGCACGATCGAACTCGGCGGAGCCCTGCTGCTGCCGGGCCTGTCGGACGGGCACGTCCATCTCGACAAGTGCCTGCTCGGCCTGCCGTGGCGCCCGCACGCGGCGGCAGGGTCCGTCCGCGCGATCATCGACGACGAGAAGGCGTTCCGCCGGGCCACGCGGATCCCGCTCGCCGAGCAGGGTGCCGAGGCGCTCCTCGAACGCATGCTCCGCGGCGGCACGACGAGCCTGCGGACCCATGTCGACATCGACGATGTCACGCGGCTCGATCACCTCGCCCAGATCCTCGACCTGCGGGCGCGTTGGTCCGACCGGCTGGAGATTCAGATCGTTGCCTTCCCGCAGAGCGGGATTTTGGGCTGCCCGCCGGTCGTCGACGATCTGGACGCGGCCCTGCGGATGGGCGCAGACCTCGTCGGGGGCCTCGATCCGGTCGGCATCGACGGCGACCGCGACGGTCACCTGGACATCGTCTTCGCCCTGGCCGAGCGGCACGGAAGGGGCATCGACATCCACCTCCACGAGGGCGGCGCGGCCGGCCTCGCCACGATCGCGGCGATCGCGGCGCGTACCGCGGCGGCCGGGCTCGGCGGTCAGGTCACGATCAGCCACGCCTTCGCCCTCGCGGAGGCTGACGACCTGGAACTCGGCCGGATCGCCGAGGCCTTGAACCGGGCCGGCGTCGCGATCCTCAGCAGCGTGCCAGGCGGGGCCCGATGCCCACCGATCCCGCGGCTGCGGGAGCTCGGCGTCGCGATCTGCTTTGGCACCGACAACGTCCACGACTGCTGGAACCCTGCGACGGTGACCAGCATGGTCGCCCGCGCCCAGCTCGCCGCCTATCGGTTCGACCTCCGCACCGACGCAGAGCTCGCGGCTTTGCTGGCGCCGATCACCGCCGTCCCGGCGCGGGTGCTGGGCCTTGGTCCGGGCGCGGTGGCGCCCGGCGCGCGGGCCGACCTGATCGCCTTCGCGGCCGGCGGCGTGCCGCAGGTGATCGTGGAGCGCCAGGAGCCCATGCTCGTCGTGGCGCGGGGCGCCGTCGCGCTCGACCGGCGCGGCCCCGCTGGGGACCCGCCCCCGTGAACGATCGCGCCCTGCGCTACCTGCTGGCCGTCGTGCGCGCGGGCTCGGTCCGGGCGGCCGCCGAGGTGCTGAACGTCGCCGCCTCGGCGGTGAGCCGGCAGATCATCGAGCTGGAGGCGCAGGTCGGCGAGACGCTGCTCGAGCGCCTGCCCCGGGGCGTCATCCCCACCGAGGCCGGTCGTCTCGTTGCCGCGCACGCGCAGCGGCAGGCCGACGAGGCGGCGCTGCTGGAGGACCAGCTGAAGCGCCTGCGCGGGGTGCAGCGGGGCACGGTCAGCCTGCGCTGCGGCGCCGGCTTCCTGATCGACCTCCTCGACAACGCGCTCGCCGGCTTCGCGCGAGACCATCCGGGCATCGCCTATCAGGTCGAGATCGGCACCACCGACGGGATCCTGGCGGCGATCGCCCGGGGCGAGGCCGATATCGGCCTCGTCTACAACCCGCCCGCGCATCCGGATGTCCGTGGGATCGTCTCCGCCCGGCAGCCGCTGTTCGCGATCTTGCCGAAAGGTCACCCCCTCGCCGACGCGGCGGCGCCGGTCCCGCTGCGCAGCTTCGCCACCGAGCCCGCCGCCCTTCTGCCGCCCGACCACGGGGTGCGCCAGCTGATCGGCCGCGTCGAGGCCGACGGCGGCTTCCGGGTGGTGCCGCGGCTGGAGACGGCGTCCTTCGAGCTGCACCGCCGCTTCGTGATGGCCGCCATGGGCGTGGCGTTCCTGCCCCGCTTCGTGGTCGCGGCCGAGCTGCGCGACGGCCTCCTCGCGGCTTTGCCGCTGCGCGACGCGATCCTGTCGGAGGCGAGCGCCCATCTGGTCATCCGGGCCGGGCGGCGCCTGCCCGAGGGCGCGGCGCGGCTGCTCGGCTGGCTGGCCGACCACATGGTGGCGTTCCGGCCGCCGCCTGCCTGACTCGACCGTGCTGGATTTCCGCACATGACGTGCAGAAATCCATGATTGTGGCAACGCTCTTCTGCCGAGATCATCCTCCCGCACGGTGAGGACGGATCGGCATGACCATCGCAACGGTAGGGGTCGTCGGGCTCGGCAATATGGGTCTCGGCATGGCCGCGACCCTGGCCCGCAAGGGCTTCGCGGTCCTGGGCTACGACATCGACGCGGGCCGGCGTCCCGCCGCCGAGGCGGCCGGCATCACCGTCCTCGACGCCCTCAACGACGTGCTGCGCCGGGCCGACGCCCTGGTGTTCTCGCTGCCCCTGGCGCGGGACGTGGAGGCGGTGGTCACCGCGGAGGGCGGCCTCCTGTCCCGGACCAACCGGAAGGTGGTGGTGATCGACACCTCGACCTCGGATCCCGGAACGACCCGGCGCCTCGCCGAGCGCCTCGCCGCGGCCGGTCACGCGCTCCTCGACGCCCCGGTGAGCGGCGGCCCGTCCGGCGCCGCCGAGGGCACCCTGACCATGATGATCGGCGGAGCGGAGGCGGATTACGAACTGGCCCGGCCGGTCCTGGAGGCGATGTCGGCCCGTGCGCCGCATGTCGGGCCGTCGGGCGCCGGCAATATCGTCAAGCTCGTCAACAACCTGCTGGTGGCGGCCCATCTCGTGACCACTGGCGAGGCCCTGCGCCTGTCCGAGGCGGCGGGCCTCTCGGCCGAGGAGGCCGTCAAGGTCGTCAACACCGCCACCGGCCGCAGCGCGATCAGCGAGGTCATGGTCCCGCGCTGGGTCCAGTCCGGCACCTTCGACAGCGGCTTCTCGGCCGGCCTGATGCGCAAGGACGTGCGCCTCGCCCTCGAACTCGCCGCCGAATGCGGGATCGACCTGCCGCTCTCCGCCGAGGTGAAGCGCATCTGGCAGGCCACGCAGGCCGCCATCCCCGACACGGCCGACTTCACCCGCATGGCCGATTATCGCGATCCCAAGGGAGCCCACTGATGTCCGGCACGCCGCACTCGCCCGCCGCCGACCGGGTCGCCGCCCTCCTGGCCGACCTCCTGCCGGGCGGCCGCATCGGCAGCGTCGTGGCCGGCGAGATCCTCGCCGGGACCGGCGCCTCCCTCGATCTCACCAATCCCGCCGATGGCGGCGTGCTCGCAAGCTTCGCCGATGCCGGGCCGTCGGTCGTCGAGGCCGCCATGGCGGCGGCCCGCGACGCCCAGCGCGCGTGGTGGGGCATGAGCGCCGCCGCCCGCGGCCGGGCGCTCTGGGCGGTTGCCGCCCTGGTCCGGCAGCATGCCGGTGCGCTCGCCGAGCTGGAGACCCTCTCGGCCGGCAAGCCGATCCGCGACACGCGCGGCGAGGTCGCCAAGGTCGCCGAGATGTTCGAGTACTACGCCGGCTGGTGCGACAAGCTGCACGGCGACGTCATCCCGGTCCCGACCGCGCACCTGAACTACACCCGCCACGAGCCCTTCGGCACCGTGGTGCAGATCACCCCCTGGAACGCCCCGATCTTCACGGCGGGCTGGCAGATCGCGCCCGCGATCTGCGCCGGCAACGCGGTGGTGCTGAAACCCTCCGAGCTGACGCCGCTGACCTCGCTGGCGCTGGGCCTGCTCTGCGACCGGGCCGAGGGGATACCGCGCGGCCTCGTCTCGGTGCTGGCGGGCGCCGGCTCGACCACCGGCGCCGCCGCGGTGGCCCATCCCGAGACGCGGCTGGTCGTGTTCGTGGGCTCGGCCGAGGCCGGTGCGCAGATCGCCGCCGCGGCGGCCCGCGCCATCGTGCCGAGCGTGCTGGAGCTCGGCGGCAAGTCGGCCAACATCGTGTTCGCCGACGCCGATCTCGACCGGGCTCTGATCGGCGCGCAGGCGGCAATCTTCGGCGGCGCCGGCCAGAGCTGCGTGGCCGGCTCCCGGCTCCTCGTGCATCGCTCGATCCATGCGGCCTTCGTCGAGCGCCTGTCCCACGCCGCCGCGCGCATCCCGGTGGGCGCGCCGACCGACCCGGCGACGCAGATCGGCCCGATCAACAACCGGCGCCAGCGGGACAAGATCGCCGACATGGTCGAGGCCGCCGCCGGGGCCGGCGCCACGATCGCGGCCGGCGGGGCCTGCCCCGCCGCCCTGCGGAACACGGGCGGCTTCTACTATGGCCCGACCATCGTGGACGGCGTCGCGCCGGACGCGGCGATCGCCCGGGAGGAGGTGTTCGGCCCCGTTCTCGCGGTCCTGCCGTTCGACGGCGAGGACGAGGCAATAGCGCTGGCCAACGGCACGCCCTACGGCCTCGCCGGCGCGGTCTGGACCCGGGATGGCGGGCGCGGCCACCGCGTCGCGGCGGCGCTTCGGGCCGGCACCGTCTGGGTGAACGGCTACAAGACCATCAACGTGGCCTCGCCGTTCGGCGGCTTCGGCCGCTCGGGCTTCGGCCGCTCCTCGGGCCGCGAGGCGCTGATGGCCTACACCCAGACCAAGAGCGTCTGGGTCGAGACCGCCGCCGCACCGGCCGTGACCTTCGGCTACGTGGGGTAGAGCGCTACCCGACCCCGGAACGACAGACCGACGGGCGAGCGACGCGGGTTCCGACAGCGCGACGGTCCCCCCCTCTCCCGCACGGGAGAGGGGACCCGCGCTCCATCCGGCTCGGGCACGCCCCGCGGCGGCGTCCGCGCAGCGATCTACCGACAAGCCGGCGATCAAGATCGGCACGCACAGCAACGGGCAGCCCCCAGGGGAGCCAAGGGAGGATGCCGATGGCCGGCGAACTGTTTGCGAGGAACACGCGGCCGATCGCGCCGCCCGTCTCGGGCGGGGGCAAGCTGACGCTGTTCCTGCTCGCCCTCGTCATCATCGTCATCGCGGAGGCGATCGGCAACGTCAGCATCCCGGTGGGCGCTGGCAAGATCGTGCTGCTGCCGCTGCTCTGGGCTCTGCTGCTGGGTGGCGCGCTGGGGCTGATGAGCCTAACCTTCGCGGGGCTCTCCGTCGCCAAGGACGTGCCCGCCTTCCGCCGCCTCGGCTGGCGGATCGTCGTGGTCTCGTTCCTCGCCAATGCTGGGACGTTCCTCGGCGCCGTTCTGATTGCGCAGTTCTTCATGCATGCACCGCTGGGGTGAATGGCAGCGCCGGTCGGCGTAGGGTCGGGCGGGGAATCGAGGCGCTTCGGCGGCCTCCGACATGGGAAGAGATCGCATGGGCATCGAGGCGGAGATCGTGGAGCGGATGGTCGCGTGGCGGCGCGACCTGCACGCCCATCCCGAGCTGGCCTTCCAGGAGGTTCGCACGGCGGACCTCGTCGCCCGGGAGCTGGCCGCCTGCGGTCTGTCGGTGAAGACCGGGCTCGGGCGCACCGGCGTGGTCGGCACCCTGAGCCGGGGCGACGGCCCGACCATCGGCCTGCGGGCCGACATGGATGCCCTGCCGATCCAGGAGGCGACGGGCGCGGCTCACACGTCCAAAACGCCCGGCGTGATGCATGCCTGCGGCCATGACGGCCACGTGGCGATGCTGCTCGGCGCGGCGCGGCACCTCGCGTCGCGCACCGACCTGACGGGTACGGTCCACGTCATCTTCCAGCCGGCGGAGGAGTGCGAGGGCGGCGGCCGCGCCATGGTCGAGGACGGCCTGTTCAGGCTGTTCCCGTGCGACTCCGTCTACGGCCTGCACAACTGGCCGGGCCTGACGCTGGGGACCTTCGCGACCCGGGTCGGCGCCATCATGGCCTCCCTCGACACGTTCGAGATCGCGGTTGCCGGGTTCGGCACCCATGCGGCCATGCCGGAGCGGGGCACCGACACGCTGGTGGTCACCGCCGAGATCGTCCTCGCCCTGCAGACCATCGTGAGCCGCCGGATCGCGCCCACGGACCCGGTCGTGCTCAGCGTCACGCAGATCCACGGCGGGGACGCCTACAACGTCATCCCCGACCGCGCGGTCATCCGCGGCACGGTCCGGTGCCTGGACGAGGCCGTGCGCAAGCGCGTCGCGGAGCTCGTCGCCGCCATCGCCCAGGGTACCGCCGCCACGCACGGGGCCAAGGCCGAGGTCGCGTACCGGTTCGGATACCCCGCCACCGTCAACACCGGCGAGGCCGTCGGGATCGCGCTCGACGCCGCCGCGGCGGTCCCCGACATCACGATACGCCACGGTGAGATCGGGCCTTCCATGGCGTCCGAGGATTTCGCCTACATGCTCGAAGCCTGCCCGGGCGCCTATGCCTGGATCGGGACGGACGGGGCCGAGCGCGGTCCGCCGCTCCACAATCCGGCCTATGATTTCAACGACGCGGCCCTGCCGATCGGCGCGGCCTACTGGGCCGCCGTCACGACGCGCATGCTGGGTGGGCAATAGCCGATCCGCGGACGCGACATCGACCGCCCCGGGGGCGTGCCACCCCGGGCTACGGCGTCCCACCCCGGGAAGGCCCGAGGACGTTGACCCAGAGCACGATCGTCCGGCCCTGCGGCGCGGGATTGCCGAAGCGATGCGGCCGCCGGCTCTCGAAGCGGAAGCTGTCCCCCTCGGCCAGCTGGAGCGTGCGCGCCTCGACCACCAGGGTCAGGCGGCCCTCGAGGACGAGACCCGCCTCCTCGCCCTCGTGGCTGAACGGCTCGTCCCCCGTGCTGGCGCCCGGCTTCAACACCATGTGGAACAGGCTCATGCCCTGCGTGCCCCCGGGCGGGGTCAGCAGCTGCTTGGTGATGCCGGCCCGCCAGAGCTGCAGTTCCGGCCGATCCTTCCGGAACACCACGATCGGATCCGGGTCCGGCGCCTCGGGGCCGGGCTCGAACAGGCCGCCGATCCCGATCTGCAGCGTGTCCGCGAGGAGGGCCAGCACGCGCAGCGAGGGCGACGACAGGCCCCGCTCGACCTGACTGAGGAAGCCGATCGACAGGCCCGTGCTGGAGGCGACCGCTTCCAGGGACAGCCCCCGTGCCTGCCGCAGGCTGCGCAGGCGCTGGCCCACGGCCCGGTCGACCGGCTCCGGACCCGTCGTCTCACCTCGGGGAATGCTCACCGTCACACCAGCCTGCCTCTCCTGCGTTCCTTCATGCACGTGAAAGTCGCTTGCGTCGATATTGGAAACGTGCGGTATTCTTCACGACAATGAAATCGAGCCTCGGCGATCGCCGCCAGCCTCGAACACTGCACGGGAGCGGCACAATGAGAAAGCGGCTGGCCAAGCTGTGTCTATCGTCGGCGCTGCTCCTCGGTTGTCTGGGGAGTGCCGTCAGCGCTCAGCCGCTGAAGGTCGGCGCGACCGCCACCGGCCTGCCGTTCACGTTCCTCGACACCAAAACCAACACCATCCAGGGTGTGATGGTCGACCTCGTCAACGCGGTCGGCAAGGAGGCAGGCTTCACGGTGGCGGTGGAGCCGCTGCAATTCTCGACGCTGATCCCGGCGCTCACCGCCTCGAAGATCGACATCATCTCGGCGGCGATGTTCATCACGCCCCAGCGGAAGGAGATCGTGGCCTTCTCGGCGCCGGTCTACAGCTACGGCGAAGGCCTGATCGTCCCGAAGACCGACACCAAGGACTACACCGCCTTCGCCGACTTGAAGGGCGAGACCGTGGGGGCCCAAGTGGGGACCGCCTTCGTCGAGCCGCTGAAGAAGTCGGGCCTCTTCAGCGAGGTGAAGATCTACGACACGATCCCGGACATCATCCGCGACGTGAATTCCGGCCGCCTGAAGGCCGGGTTCGCCGACGCGCCGATCCTCGCCTACTACGTGAAGCAGGGCCTGTTCCCCGGCGTGCGCCTGGTCGAGACGCTCAAGCCGACCGTCGTCGCCTCGGTCGGCCTCAGCGTTCGCAAGGCCGACACCGCGCTGCTCGCCAAGATTGATGCCGCGCTCGCCAAGCTCAAGGCTGACGGGACGCTCCAGGCAATCCTCACCAAGTGGGGCCTGCCGCCCTCGGCCGATCGGTCCTGAGCCGGATGCGCGCGTTCCTGGTCGACGCACAGGAGTATCTGCCCATCCTGCTGCAGGGCGTGCAGCTCACGGTTCTGATCACCCTCGCCTCGCTGGTCGTATCGACGCTGCTGGGCCTCGTCTGGGCGGTTCTGCGGGTCTCGGGGATCGCGATCCTGGCCGGCTTCAGCGCGGTGATGATCAACATCCTGCGCGGCATCCCGATCATCGTGCAGTTGTTCTACATCTACTTCGTCATGCCCGATTTCGGCCTGTCGCTGACGGCCGTCCAGGCGGCCATCATCGGACTTGGCATCGCCTATTCGGCCTATCAGGCCGAGAACTTCCGCGCCGGCATCGAGGCGGTGGATCGCGGGCAGGTCGAGGCGGCGCTGTCGATCGGCATGGGCTGGGGCATGACCATGCGGCGGGTGATCCTGCCACAGGCGATCCGGATCGCGCTGCCGCCCTACGGCAACATCATGATCATGATGCTCAAGGATTCGTCCCAGGCCTCGACCATCACGGTCGCGGAACTCGCCCTGCAAGGCAAGCTCATCGCGTCGTCCACCTTCAAGAACACCAGCGTCTACACGATGGTGGCGCTGATGTACCTGGCGCTCAGCCTGCCGTTGATCTTCCTGGTCCGTCATCTCGAGGCCAGGGGGCGGCAGCGATGATCGTCCTGGAGGATGTCCGCAAGCATTACGGCGCCCTGGAGGTGATCAAGGGGGTCTCGGCCGAGGTCGCCACGGGCGAGGTCGTCTGCATCATCGGCCCCTCGGGCTCCGGCAAGTCGACCCTGCTCCGCTGTATTAACGGGCTCGAAGCCTATGACGGCGGCGAGATCCGCGTCGGCGGCCAGCGGGTCGAGCGGGACGCGCGCAGCATCAAGGCGATCCGCACGCGGGTCTCGATGGTGTTCCAGCGCTTCAACCTGTTTGCCAACCGCACCGCCCTGGAGAACGTCGTCGAGGGCCCGTTATACGTGAAGGGCGAGCCCCGTGCGGAGGCCGAGGCGCGGGCCGCCGCCCTGCTCGCCCGGGTCGGCCTCTCGGGGAAGGAGCATGCCCGGCCCGACCAGCTCTCCGGCGGTCAGCAGCAGCGCGTCGCCATCGCCCGGGCGCTCGCCATGCGGCCCGACGCGATCCTGTTCGACGAGCCGACCTCGGCGCTCGATCCCGAACTGGTCGGTGACGTGCTGCGGGTGATGCGGGGCCTGGCCGACGAGGGCATGACGATGATGGTCGTGACCCACGAGATCGGCTTCGCCCGGGAGGTGGCGGACCGGGTCCTGTTCCTCGACGGGGGCCGCCTCGTCGAGCAGGGGCCGGCCGCCGAGGTGCTGAACCGTCCGCAGAATCCGCGCACCCGGGACTTCCTGCAGCGCGTGCTGCATCCGCTGTAGGAGAGGCCGTGGCCGAACCCTTCCCGCTCGCCCCGTCGCTCTGGGCCACCACCGCGGCGCCTGCGCCGGAGACCCCGCCGCTCGCCGAATCCGGTCGGGCCGAGGTGGTCATCGTCGGCGGCGGCTTCTGCGGCCTGTCCACCGCCCTGCACCTCGCCGAGCGGGGGATCCGGCCGGTCGTGCTGGAGGCGCGTGCGATCGGCTTCGGCGGCTCCGGGCGCAACGGCGGTCAGGTCATCCCGGGCTTGAAGTACGATCCCGGCGACCTCCTGGCCCGCTTCGGGCGCGAGCGCGGCGAGCGGCTCGCCCGCTTCGCCGGCGGCACCGCCGACGTGGTTTTCGACCTGATCGACCGGCACGCGATGGACGTGCCGCACCGGCGCGCGGGCTGGATCCAGGGCGCCCACACGCAGGCCGGATTGGAGGACGTTGCGCGGCGGGCCAGCCAGTGGGCGGAGCTCGGTGCCCCGACCCGCCTCCTCGACAAGGACGAAACCGACCGGCTGCTCGGTACGGACCGGTATCTCGGCGGCTGGCTCGACGGCCGCGGCGGCGCGATCCAGCCGCTGAGCTACGCCCGGGGCCTCGCCCGCGCCGCCCTCAAGGCCGGGGCCGCGATCCATGCCGAGTCCCCGGTGACCGCCCTGGAGCGGACCGGATCGGGCTGGACCGTCACCACGGCGCAGGGCGCCCGCCTCACCACCGAGCGCGTCGTCCTCTGCACCAACGGCTACACCGGCGGCCTCTGGCCCGGCCTCGCCCGGACGGTGATCGCGGCCAACTCCTTTCAGGTCGCCACGGTGCCGCTCTCGGACAACCTGCGGCGCTCGATCCTGCCCGAGGGACAGGTCTCCTCGGACACGCGCAAGCTGTTGCTCTATTTCCGGCTCGACCATACCGGCCGGCTGCTGATGGGCGGCCGCGGCCCGTTCCGGGAGCCGCGCAGCCCGCAGGACTGGGCGCATCTCGAACGGATCGTCGGCAAGCTGTTCCCGCAGCTGGATGGCATCGCCTTCGACCACCGCTGGTGCGGCCGCGTGGCGATCACCCGGGATTACCTCCCCCATCTTCACGAGCCGGCCCCCGGGCTGCTGATCGACATCGGCTGCCAGGGCCGGGGCGTCGGTCTCCAGTCGGCGATGGGCCGGGCGATCGCCGCCTATATCGCGACCGGCGATGCCGACAGCCTGCCCCTGTCGCCCACGCCGGTAACGCCCCTGCCGCTTCACGCGCTCCACCGCCTGTACGTTTCTGCGATCATCGCTTGGTACCGCCTGAGCGATGGCGGTATTCGATGACGGGGCGGGGTCTCTCGGAAGCGATCGACAGGCAGGGATGCCGCAACGTCTGCTGCCGGGATCCCGCCGGGTTCGGCTGTCCGGCGCAGCGGCGAACGGCCGGGTTTGCGCCCGCTGGCACCTCAGCGGGGCATAGGCTGGCCTGAAGCCGCCGGTCCGGTTCGGATTCACAGGGAAACGGAAGCAGACGTGGGCGCGCGCGCAGCTTGGTCGCTGGCGCTGCAGAGCATGCGGCCGCCATTCCGTTTTCACAACGGGTGAGATGTCGAGAGGCTTATCGCAGCGACAGAGTTCGGGAGAGGTCAGACAGAGGCTCGGCCCCGTTCGCCGTGACGATGACGGTCTCGGAGGCGCCGACGGTCCAGGCGCCGTAGCGGCGCAGGGTCGCCGGCAGATGAAAGACCATCCCGGGCTCGATCAGCCGATCTTCGCCCGTGAAGAGTGAGAGCAGGTTTCCCTCTCCCCAGTCCGGCGCGAAGGCGACGCCCATCGCGTAGCCGATGCGCTTGCGGAAGGCCGGGCCGTAACCCGCCGCGTCGATGATGGCCTGCGCCGCCACGTGCGGGGCCGAGCAGGGACGGCCGGGCCGGAGCGCGGCGAGCGCCGCATCGAGGGCGCGCAGGGCGCAATCCATCATCCGTTGCGCCTCGGCCGGCGGCGGGCCGATCCAGACGCTGCGCATCAGCGCCGCGTGGTAGCGGGCATGGCTGCCGGCGAGTTCGAGGAAGACCGCGTCGCCCGGTTCCAGCCGGCGCCGCCGCCAGGTCATGTGCGGCAGACCGCTGCGCGGGCCCGACGCGACCAGGGGCTCCATCGCCATGGCCTCGGATCCGGCCGCCGTCGCGGCGGCCAGCATGGCGGCCGCGACGGCGTTCTCGTCGGTGCCGGCCGCGCAGGCCTCGAGCCCGGCGGCGATCCCGGCCTGCGCGTAGCGGGCGGCGGCCCGGATCGCCGCCAGCTCGGCCGCCGACTTCACCGCCCGCAGGGGGGCGAGGAGGCCGGACCCGTCGGGCAGCGGGCCGCCGAGGGCGGCGTCGATCCGCGCCGCGAGGGCCGGCGCCACGAACCAGCCGTCCCGTTCCAGGGCCGGCCGGGCGAGCCCGCGCCGCCGGACCAGCGCTGCCAGGGCCTCGGCCGGATCGGCGCCGTCCGGATAGGCCGCGATGTCGTCGAGCCAGGTGTTGGCGGCCGCGCCCGGCCGTTCGAGCTGCCGGACCAGGAGGGCCGGATCGCCCGCGACCGGCACCACGAGGGCCTGGAACGCGAAGTAGCCCGCCGTCTGGCGGCCGGTCAGCCAGTAGATCGTCTCCGGGCCGGTCACCACCAGGGCCGTGTGGCCGGCCGCCTTAATGGCGGCCCGGGCCGCTGCCTGCCGGGCGGCGAACTCCGCCTCCGGGAAGGCCGCCTCACGGCCGCGCAGATCGGCGAATTCGTGCATCGGACCGTCTCCGCCTCAGACTTCGCTCAGGCGCCGGATGATGCCCTGCTTGAAGTTCTCGAGATGGGCCGCGATGGCGTCCGCCGCCGCCGCCGCGTCCTTGGCCCGGAGGGCGGCCACCACCGCGAGGTGCTCGCGATGGACCGCCTCGAACCGCTCGGGCATCCGGCTCAGGTTGAACATCTGGGTCTTGCGCCGCAGGTCCTTGATCGTCTTGGCGAGGATCGTGTTGTGGCTGTGGTCGGCGATCAGCTCGTGGAAGCGCCGGTCGACCTCCCAGTTGCCCGGCGCATCGGGGTCGCCCGCCGCCAGCAGCGCCGCGCTCTGCCGCTCCAGATCCGCCAGCGCGGCGTCGTCGATCCGGCCGGTGGCCAGCACGACGCTCTCCCGCTCCAGCAGGCGGCGGACATGCAGGATCTCGATCAGCTCGCGCAAGGAGAACTCCTTGACGACGAGCATCCCGCCGGGCTGCCGCTCGATCAGCCCCTCGGTCTCCAGCCGCGACATCGCCTCGCGGGTCGGGGTCCGGGAGATGTCGAGCATCTCGGCGAGGCGGCGCTCATGCAGCACGGTGCCGGCCGGCAGGTCGCGGCGGACCAGCATGTCGAGCAGCCGGTCGTAGGCCTTCTGGCCGAGGCTCCGCTCGCGCCGGGCGTTGAGCGCCGTCGTGTACGACGCGGCGTCGAGGGTCTTCATCCGGGTCCTCCCGGAGCGGCCGGGCGGACCGCTCCCGTGTCTTCTTGTCGGGCGCCGGCCGCCTCCGCTCACTGAGCAGGCGTGTGGATCGGCTCCTTCGGGGCCGGATCATAGCCGATCAGCGGGGTGACGAGCTTGGCGTAGGTCCCGTCGGCGACCATCTCGGCGAGCGCCTTGTTGACGGCGGCGTGCAGGTTCGGCTTCCCCTGCTTGATGGCGAAGCCCTTCTGGACCGTGCTGAGCGGTGTCTCGATCATCACCAGGGGCAGCTTGCGGGCCTTGATGGCGTAGTTGCCCGCCACCGCGTCGTTGATCACCGCGTCGATGTTGCCGTTGACGAGGTCCTGCATGGCATCCGCGGCGGTCTTGTAGCTCTTCAGGGTGGCGCCGTGCTCCTCGGCGAGCTTGCCGAAGGTCGAGGCCGAGAGGGCGCCGACGTTGCGGCCCTTGAGATCCTCCGGGCCCTTGATGCCGGTATCCTTGCGGGTGACGATCCGCGCGCCGGATTCGAGCCACCCGTCAGCGAAGGCGACCTGCTTCTGGCGGGCCGCGGTGATGTCCATCGACTCGCTGGTGATGTCGTATTGATCGGCCATCAGGCCGACCAGCAGGGCGTCGAACTTGATGTTGACCGGGCTGTATGCGAGCCCGATCCGCCGGCAGACCTCGCGCATCACCCGGACCTCCAGGCCGTCGAGCTCGCCGCCCGGCGTGCGCATGCTGAACGGTGCGAAGGTGCTGTCGGTCGCCACGATCAGCTTGCCGGGCTCGATCAGCTCCAGCTTGCCCTCGGCCGCGCGGGCCGCCGGGGCGATGAGAAGTCCCGCACAGAGGGCGGCGAGGGCGAGGACGTGGCGGCGGTTCATGGCGATCTCCGATCTCGGGGGCGGGAGGTGTCGGCCGCGGCCCGTCCCGCGGCGGGGAAGGCTCAGGACAGGCGGGCGTAGCGCCGCTCGAAGAAGGCCGAGAGCTGCGACAGGATCGAGGTGAGGCCGAGGTAGATCAGCGCCGCCGCGATGTAGAAGTCGAACGGCCGGAAGGTCGTGGCGATCATGAGCTGCGCGTAGAGGGTCAGCTCCACCACCGTGATCGTCGACAGGAGCGAGGTGTTCTTGACCGCCGAGATCGCCTCGTTGGTCAGCGCGGGCAGGATCATGCGGAAGACCTGCGGCAGGACGATCCGCACCATCATGATCCGCGGGTTCATGCCGAGCGCCAGCGCCGACTCGACCTGACCCCGGGGGATCGCCGCGAGGCCGGCCCGGATGGTCTCGGCCACGTAGGCGCCGCTGCTGACGCCGAGCGCGATGATGCCGGCGGTGATCGGCGACAGCTTCACCCCGATCTGCGGCATGCCGAAATACACGATGAACACCTGCACCAGGGTCGGCGTCCCCCGGATGAACCAGACGTAGAAGCTCGCCAGCGCCCGGACGGGGGCGAAGGACGAGCGCTTGCCCAGCGCCCCGAGCAGGCCGCAGACCCAGCTCACCAGGATGCTCGCCACCGTGACGCCGAGCACGACCAGGGTAGCCGAGACGAAGCCGGGTCCGTAGGTGACGACCTCGTCCGAGAGGGTGAGCCACCAGTCCTGCAACGCCGCGACGCTCATCGCCGTCCGATCTCCTTGAGGATGGGCCGGCGGCTCATGCCGTCTCTCCGAGCGCGGCGGGCTGGTGCAGCACGCGCCGGAGGAACTGGCGCAGCCGCTCGCTCCGGGGGGCGCCGATGATGTCGTCGGGCGGCCCGTCCTCGGCGATCACGCCGCCGTCGAAGAACAGGGTGCGGGTACCGACATCCCGGGCGAAGGCCATCTCGTGGGTGACGAGCAGCATCGTCATCCCCTCCGCCGCGAGCGAGCCGATCAGCGCCAGCACCTCGCCGACCAGTTCCGGATCGAGGGCCGAGGTCACCTCGTCGAACAGCATCACCTTGGGCGCCATCGCCAGGGCGCGCACGATCGCCACGCGCTGCTGCTGCCCGCCCGACAGCTTCGACGGGTAGGCGTGCCGCTTCTCGTAGAGGCCGATGCGCTGCAGCAGCGCCTCCGCCTCCGCGACCGCCTGCCGGCGGGGCATCCGCCGCACCTGGATCGGCGCCTCGATGACGTTCTCCAGCACGGTCATGTGCGGCCAGAGATTGTAGCTCTGGAACACCATGCCGATCCGCGCGCGCAACGCGCAGAGCTGCTGCGGCGTCGGCTGGCGGCGGGCGCCCTGCTCGTAATCGAAGGCGAAGCGCTCGAAATCCATGAAGCCGGAGGTCGGCGTCTCCATGAGGTTCAGGCAGCGCAGGAACGTGCTCTTGCCCGAGCCGCTCGCCCCGATGATCGACACGACCTCGCCCTCGTGGATGTCGAGGGAGATGCCCTTCAGGACCTCGTTGGCGCCGTAGCTCTTGTGGAGCTTCCTGATCTTCAGGAGCGGCGCTGCGGCCGTCGCGATCTGAGCCATCGTCGAACCCGAGGTGATGCGGTCGTGGCGCGGATCGTTGCTTCGATCCGCGTCATGATCCGCGCTGGGATACTGTTCTAACGACCATCACATCTCTTGATGTGGAGATTTTATTTCGACTTCGCTGCGGTTCTACATTGCCAGGGCCGCTGCGATGTCTTAGCAGAACCGGTATACCGCCGGCATTCAAGCGGTATTTTTAAGCATGGCTGCCTTCGACATGGTCATCGAGCATCCGGATCCCGGTTTTGCCTCCGCGGGCGCACCGAGCCCGTGCCTCATTGTTCAGCCGATCGGCCGGATCGGGCCGGCGCGGCGGGAGGGTGCGCGCGGCGGGCAGACGGCATGACCGGCCTCGCGATCGACCCGGATTTCTGCGAACGCCTGTTCGCCGAGCTTCTGGCCTTCAGCCGGGATGCACCGGGCGTGACGCGGGCGGCCTACGGCGTCGGCGAGGAGCGTGCCCATGCCCTGATGCGGGCCGCCGGGCAGGCGCTCGGGCTCACCGCCGAGACCGACGCGGCCGGCAACCTGTTCCTGACGCTGGCGGGGCGCGACCCGGCGCTGGCGCCCTGGATGGTCGGCTCGCACGTCGATACCGTGCCCCACGGGGGCAATTTCGACGGGGCGGCGGGCGTGATCGGCGGCCTCGCGGCCGTGGAGGCCCTGCGCCGGGCGGGGATCGTGCCGGCACGGCCCGTGACGGTGGCGGTGTTCCGCGCCGAGGAGAGCGTGTGGTTCCCGGCCTCCTATGTCGGCAGCCGGGCCGCCTTCGGCCTGCTGCCGCCCGAGGTGCTCGACCTGCCCCGCGCCGATACCGGCCGGAGCCTGCGCGACCACATGGCCGAGCTCGGCCTGCGGCCGGAGGCGGTGGCGCGGGGCGAGCGGTTGCTCGATCCGGCACGGATCCACGGCTTCGTGGAGATGCATATCGAGCAGGGGCCGGCACTGGAGGCGGCCGGGATCCCGGTGGGCTTCGTCACGGCGATCAGCGGCAGCTTCCGCTACCGCAAGGCCGCCTGCTTCGGCCGCTACGGCCATTCCGGCGCCGTGACGCGAAGGGAGCGCAGCGACGCGGTCTTCGCCCTGGCCGACCTGATCACCGGCCTGGATGCCCTCTGGGGAAGGCTGGAGGCGGAGGGCTGCCCGGCCACGATCACGCTGGGCGAGGTCGCCACCGATCCGGTCCAGCACGCCTTCGCCAAGATCCCCGGCGAGGTCCGGTTCTGCCTCGACGTGCGCAGCACCGAGCCGTCCGTCCTGGATCGGGTCGAGGCGGCCCTCGCCGAGCACGTCGCCGCCATCGCGGCCGCCCGCGGTGTGCGCTTCGTCCTGGGCGAGCGCACCGGCAGCACACCGGCGCGGATGAGCCCCGTGCTCGTCGAGGCCCTGTCGGGCCATGCGCGCCGGCTCAAGATGCCGTTCCGCACGATGGCCAGCGGAGCCGGGCACGACACCGCGACGCTGGCCGGCCAGGGCGTGCCGAGCACGATGATCTTCATCCGCAACCAGAACGGCAGCCACAACCCGGACGAGGCGATGCGGATCGCGGATCTCTGCGCGGCCGCGACCCTGGTGGCCCACCTCGTCGCCGAAGCCTGACCCAACGCGAAAGAGAGGATGCACCGATGATCGTCGATCTGAACTGCGACATGGGCGAGGGTTTCGGCGTCTACCGCCTGGGCGACGATGCCGAGATGCTGCGCGTGGCGACCTCGGCCAACATCGCCTGCGGCTTCCACGCCGGCGATCCGCTGGTGATGCACGAGACCCTGCGCGGCGCCGCCGCGAACGGCGTGCAGGCCGGCGCCCATCCGAGCTTCCTCGACCTCTGGGGCTTCGGCCGGCGGCCGATCCACGGCGAGCGCCCCGCCGACATCGAGAAGGCGGTGCTCTACCAGGTCGGCGCCCTGCTGGCGCTCGCGCAGGATGCCGGCTGCCCGGTGCGCCATGTGAAGACCCACGGGGCGATGGGCAACATGGCCAACGAGGATGCCGACCTCGCCCTGGCGGTGGCCCGGGCGATCCGCACCCTCGATCGCGACCTGATCTTCGTGGTGATGCCGGGCCTGGAGACCGAGAAGGCCGGGGAGACACTCGGCCTGCCGATCGCCCGCGAGGTCTACGCCGACCGCGCCTACGCGGATGACGGCACCCTGGTCTCGCGCAAGCTCCCCGGCGCCGTGCTGCACGATCCGGATTCCGTCTCCGAGCGCGTGACGCGGATGCTGGAGGACGGGGCGATCACCAGCCTGTCCGGGCGGCGCATCCCGACGCGGATCGACACGGTCTGCGTCCACGGGGACACGCCCGGCGCGGTCGCCATGGCGCGCCGCCTGCGCGAGGACTGCGCCGCCAAGGGGATCGCCCTGCGCCCGATGGCCGAGGTGCTCGGCGTCTGAGCCCGGCTGCCGCCTCCTCGCGTGGGGCGACCGGGCGGTCACGGTCGAGTTCGGCCGCGCGGTCGACCCCGCCGTCAACGCACAGGGCCTCGCCCCCGACGCGGCGCCCTTCACCCTGAACCTGAACGGCCGCGTCGAGCGCCTGACCCGTGCCCAGCGCGACGAGCTTCACGTCGATCCCGGACGCCGCCTGGAAGAGCGGGAGGATGTGCTTGAACAGGCGGGCTCGGCGTGGGCCGACGGCAGGAGGCCCGCCGCGCTCAGGAGGGCGGCCAATCCCAGGGTCAGGGGGGGTGACATAAGGAGTTCACGGCAACGCCCCGGCGAGGCCGGCCTGCGCCTCGGACGTGCTGGGGGAGAACAGGATCTGGCGGGCTGACCCCTATGCGCCGGGACCGGTCCTCCGGGATGGGACGCGGCGGATGGCGCGACCCGCCGGTCGGTCCGACCCCGAAGCGCGGACTTGACGCGCGGACTTGGCGTCCTGGACTTGTCCTGCCTACCAGAGGAGCGCGTGCGGATAGCAGGTGAGCATATCGCCCGGGGCGACCGTCGTCGCGTCGTCGGGGAGTTCGACGAGGCCATCGCTTTCCGTCAGGGATGTGAGCATGCCCGCCCCTTCGCGCGGGAACTTGCGCGCCACGGGGGCGCCGTCGGGGCCGCGCTCAAGGCAGACCCGCACGTATTCCCGCCGGCCCGGCTTCTTGCGGTATTCGAAAGCGGCGCGCACGGGCCACGCGGCCGGGGACTCGGTCAGGCCGCCGCCGAGCCGGGCGAGGAGCGGCCGCACCACGAAGAGCAGCGTGACGTAAACGGCGACCGGGTTGCCCGGCAGCCCGACGAACAGCGTGTCGCCGATCTGGCCGAGGGCGATCGGCCGCCCCGGCTTGATCGCGAGCCGCCAGACGGCCAGCCGCCCCAGCGCCTCGACCGCCCCCTTCACGTGGTCCTCTTCGCCTATCGAGACGCCGCCGGAGGTGAGGACCAGGTCATGGCCGCCGCTGGCCGCGTCCAGCCGGGCCTTCAGGGCGGCGGGGTCGTCCCGGATGATCCCGAGGTCGTCGACCTCGACACCGAGGCGCTTCAGCAGCGCCGCCAGCAGGGCCCGGTTCGAATCGTAGACCTGACCGGACCGCAACGGCAGGCCAGGCTCGGCCAGCTCGTCGCCCGTGGAGAACAGCGCGACGCGCAGGCGGCGCCGCACCGCGAGCTCGGCGTGTCCCGTGGCGGCCGCGAGAGCCAGATCCTGCGGACGCAGGCGCCGCCCCGCGGGGATCGCCAGACCGCCGCGCGGCAGGTCCTCCCCCGCCGGCCGCGTGTTGGCGCCCCGCTTCAAGTTCGGGGGCAGGGACACGCCGTCGCCATCGGCGCGGACGTCCTCTTGCATGAAGACGGTGTCGGCGCCGTTCGGCATCGGCGCACCCGTGAAGATCCGGACGGCCCCCGCGATCGCCGCGCCGCCCGGAACCGCGCCGGCCGCGAGGCGGCCGCTCACGGGCAGGCGCGTCTCGCCCGCGCGCGCCAGATCGGCGTGGCGCACCGCATACCCATCGACCGCCGAATTGGTGAAGGGCGGCAGGTCGTGCTGGGCCAGGACATCGTGCGCGCAGATACGGCCGTCGGCGTGCGCGAGCGGCACGGTTTCGACGTCGGCGAGAACCGGCATGCGCTCAGCGATGAGCGTGACCGCCTCCTCGATCCGCATGAGCTTGCCCCCGAAGGCGAAGCAATCGTCGGTCAGCTGTGCCACCGCCTGCAACTCTCTCGGCTCATGCCCGCTCCGGGCCAGCACCCTGTCCGGCGCCCTCCCCCGGGTTACCACGATATCGGCGATGCGGACCGGATCGTCGAGCCCCGCAACGACCGCCGAGGCCCGGCAGCCGACCGGCGGCCAGGATGCGGAGGGGGCGGCGCGTCAGGCGCCGTGGCCCGCCGGGCCCAGGGAGGCGCGCCAAATCGGGCGGGTATCGATCCTCAGCGCGGGCCGGGCAATGCGCACGGCTTCGGGATCGGCCCTGCCCTTCCCGGGGAGCGTGTGCGGGGCGTCGCGATCGATCTTCCCGATCGTCGCGGAGGTCGGGGCGATCGCCTCAGGGCGCGGGCATGCACCGCGCCCGGGCCGGGAGAGCGCCGAACCCGATGTCGTCCCGCTTCGGAGAACGCGGTGCGGTCGCGCTCAGGCTTGGCTGAGCGCCCGTCCGCCGACCCGCGCATGGAGTGCGCCGGCATCGCGGGCGTCGCGGAGGGCCGCGGCGGTCTCCGGGTCCCGCAGCCGTCGCGCCACGCAGGCCAGCGCGTTCAGGTTCTGGCTCTCCCCGCCGGCCGGGAGCAGCAGGAGGAAGACGAGGTCGACCGGCTGGTCGTCCACCGCCTCGAAGTCGACCGGCTCCCGCAGCCGCGCCAGAAGCCCGAAGGGCCGCCGCACGGCGTCCAGGCGGGCATGCGGCATCGCCACGCCGCCGCCGACGCCGGTCGAGCCCAGATCCTCGCACCTGAGGAGCGCGGGCAGGATCTCATCCACGGCGATGGCCAGCCTGTCCGAGGCGCGCCCGGCGAGGTTTTCGAGGAGGGCTCTCTTGCTCGCGACGCGCAGACCGACCAGCGCGTCTGCCGGCGCCAGGAACGCGTCGACCGTCATGGCGCAGGTCGGATCGGCGGCATGGGGGGCATCAGTTCGTCGACTCCGTCGTGAGCGGTCCGGCGCCGTTCGCCGTGCGTGGCCTGAGGTTCGGTCCGTCGTCGGGCGCACGCAGGCGGTAGCCGACGCCGGTCTCGGTGAGGAGGATGCGGGGGCGCTCGGGGTCCGTTTCCAGCTTCTGGCGGAGCTGCCGGATATAGACCCGCAGGTATTGCGGATCCGACGAGGCCGGCACGGCGTGCATCAGCTGCGCGTGGGTCAGCACCTTGCCGGCATGGAGCACGAGCACCCGCAGGAAATCGTACTCGCGCGGGGTCAGCTTCACCTCGGCGTCGTCGCGCCTCACGATGCGGCGGACGAGATCGACCGAGAGTCCGTCGACCCGGAAGACCGGCCGTTCGCCGCGGACGGCGAGCTGGTGGCGCATCGCCGCGCGCAGCCGGGCGAGCAGCTCCGCCATGCCGAACGGCTTCGTGACGTAATCGTCGGCGCCGAGATCGAGCGCCTCGACCTTGCCGCCCTCGTCGTCGCGGCTCGACAGGACCACGACGGGCAGGTCGGGATGGGACGCCCGGATCGCGCGCAGCAGGTCGTGCCCGCGCATGTCCGGGAGCCCGAGATCGAGGAGGATCAGATCGACCGGGCCGCGTCCGAGGGCCTCGAGCGCCGCGGCGGCGTTCGGCGCCTCCACGATGGCGTAACCCTGCGTGGCGAGCCCCATGCGGAGGAGCTTGCGGATCGGCGGCTCGTCGTCGACGACCAGGATCGTCGGGCTCATGCGGCGATCTCCTTCGGCGCGGTCCTGGCCGGGACCGGCAGGGTCACGGTGAAGACGGCTCCCGGCCGGTCGGGCCGATTGCCGGCCGTGACGGTGCCGCCCATCGCCTCGACGAAACCGCGCGCGATGCCGAGGCCGAGCCCGGTGCCGGCCCGGACGCGGTCGCTCTTGCGGGCCCGGTAGAACTTGTCGAACACCCGCTCGACATCCCCGCTTGGCAGGCCCTCTCCCTCATCCAGCACGGTGATGCGCAGCGCCGCACCCTCGTGCAGCGCCCGGACCGTCACGGTGGATCCCTCCGGGGCGTATTTAGCCGCGTTGTCGAGCAGGTTGACCAGAGCCTGCTCGAACAGGACCGGATCGAGCGCAAGCGTCGGCAGGTCCGGGGCGACCTCCACGGCGACGTGGTGGCCGGCGAGGACCGTCTGGATCCGCCGGAGGGCGGTGTCGACGATCTCGCCGGCATCCTGCGCCGAGAGGTTCGGCGCCACGGCCCCCGCTTCGAGGCGGGTCATGTCGAGCAGGTTGACGATGAAGCGGTTGAGCCGCTCGGATTCCGCGATGATGGTCGACAGAAGGTCCGCCTTGGCGATTCCGTCGAGGGCGCTGTCGAGGTCGCGCAGCGTGCTGGCCGCGCCCAGCACCGAGGCCAAGGGCGTGCGCAGGTCGTGGCTGATCGAGGTGAGCAGCGCCTGCCGCAGGCGATCGGTCTCGGCGGCGCGCTCGGCCCGGTCGAGATCCTCCACGAGCCGCACCCGCTCGATGGCGAGCGCCCCCATGTCGGCCAGGGCGTCAAGCAGGCGGCGGCCCTCGGGCGTCAGAATCGGCCCGGTCCCGTCCGCGTCGAGGCCGATCACCCCGATCGTGCCGCGGCCCGTGCGCATGGGCAGGAACAGGCGCTTGGCGCCGGGCAGCGTGTCGGCGCCGCGGCCGGCCGGCCGGTCGTTGTCGAAGGCCCATTGCGCCGCCGCCACGTCGGCCTCGTCGAGCCTGTCCTCGGGCGGGTAGCCGGCCCGGACCGTCACGGCCTGACCGTCGGGCAGCAGGAGGACGACGCGCGCCTTCACCATCGCGGCGACCTGAGCGCAGGTGGCCCAGAGCACGTCGTCGAGGATGCCGCAGGCGGCGAGCTTGCGCGCGAATCCGAACAGCCGCTCGGTTGCCCGCGCGCGGCCCTGGCTGACCACCGCGACGCGGCGGGCACGGGAGGCGAGGTTCGAGACCAGCACGGCCACCAGGGTGAAGAGCAGGAAGGCCGCGACGTTCGTCGGATCGGCGATGGTCAGGGTGTAGACCGGTGGCAGGAAGAAGAAATTGTAGGCGAGCGAGGCGGCCACGACCGCGGCGAGCGACGGACCGAGCCCCCAGCGCACCGCCACCGCCACGACGGCGGTGAGCAGGAACAGGTCGGCATTCTCGACGCCCGCATAGGGCTGCGCCAGGAGAGCCGCACCGAGACCGGCCGCGATGGCCGCCATGGCGAGGCCGTAGGGCCTGACATCGAGGCCGGATCGCGGGGCCTCCACCGGGGCGGCGCGGCGGGGCTGTCGCTCATCCGGGACCCCCTCGCCGCGGACGACGTGCACGCTGATATTGCCGCTCCGGCGCACGAGGTCGTGCACCACCGAGCCGTTGACCAGTTCGAACAGCCACGACCGGCTCGCCTTGCCGACGATGATGTGGTTGACGTTCGCCGAGAGGGCGTAGTCGAGCACGTCGTCGGCGATGCGCCGGCCGCCCGGCAGGGTGACGGCGTCGCCCCCGAGCCGGTCGGCCAGCCGCAGGGCCTCGGCGATCCGGTCGCGCTCCGCCTCCCGGAGCGAGGCCGCGCGGGCCCCCTCGATCACGAGGGCCGTCCAGGGCGCGTGCAGGCGGTCGGCGAGGCGCTTGGCGTAGCGCACGAGCCCCGACGCGCTTTGATCCGCGTTCACGCAGACCAGCACCCGCTCGCCCGCCGCCCACGGGCCCGCGATGGCGTTGGCCCGCATGTGGCCCAGCAGCTCGTCATCGACCCGGTCGGCGGTGCGCCGGAGCGCCAGCTCCCGCAGGGCTGTCAGGTTGCCGCGGGAGAAGTAATGCTTCAGGGCGCGCTCGGCATTGGTCGGGACGTAGACCTTGCCGTCCTTCAGGCGCTGGATCAGGTCGTCGGGGTTGAGGTCGACCACCTCGATGTCGTCGGCCCGGTCGAGGACGCCGTCCGGCACCGTCTCGCGCACCCGGATGCGCGTGATCGCGGCGACCACGTCGTTGAGGCTCTCCACATGCTGGATGTTGAGCGTCGTCAGGACGTCGATGCCGGCATCGAGCAACTCCTCGACATCCTGGTAGCGCTTCGGATGGCGCGAGCCCGGGGCGTTGGTGTGGGCGAGCTCGTCGACCAGCGCAAGCGCCGGGCGCCGGGCGAGCAGCGCGTCGAGATCCATCTCCTCCAGGACGGTGCCGTGATACGGGACGGCCCGGCGGGGGATCGTCTCGAACCCGTCGAGCAGGGCTTCGGTCTCGGCACGGCCATGGGTCTCGACCACGCCCACCACCACGTCGGTCCCGGCCTTGAGCCGGGCGCGGCCGATGGTCAGCATCTCGTAGGTCTTGCCGACCCCCGGCGCAGCGCCGAGGAAGACCTTGAGGCGACCGCGGATCCGCTCCTCCCGGCGCGCCGCTTCGAGCAGCGCGTCGGGGGATGGGCGGTGCGGGTCGCGGCCTGTCTCGGGCATGGTCCCTCTCTAACGCCGCTCAGCGACGAACGAGATCGTCCAGGGCGAGGTTCAGCACCAGGACATTCACGCGCGGCTCGCCGAGAATGCCGAGCATGCGGCCCTCGGTATGGGACGCCACCAGATCCCGCAGCTTATCTTCCGCGATTTTACGGGCCTTGGCGATGCGGGGAACCTGGAAGGCGGCGGCTGCGGGCGAGATGTCCGGGTCGAGGCCCGACCCGCTGGTCGTGACGAGATCGACCGGCACCGGGTCGTTCGCATTCTCGGCCTTCAGCGAAGCGAGGTCGCCCGTCACCCGCTCGGCCAAAGCCGCGCTGGTCGGCCCCAGATTCGAGCCCGCGGAATTGGCGGCGTTGTAGGGCGCCGGCACCGTCTTGGTGGCGTCGGCGGGATCGGTCGCGGTCGTGGCCGAGGGCCGGCCGTGGAAGTAGTTCGCGCCGGTGACATTCTGACCGATCAGGCTGGAACCGACGACCGTGCCGCCGCGCTCGATCAGGCTGCCGGCGGCCTTGGCGGGGAAGATGATGCCGGCAAGGCCCGTCATGGCGAAGGGATAGGCGAGCCCGGTGATCACCGTCAGCGCGGTGAGCAGGACCGAAGCGGGGCGAAGCTGTCTGAGCATGGCAAGTCTCCGAGGGACCGGATCAGGCGAGGTGGAGGGCCGAGACGGCGAGGTCGATCGCCTTGATGCCGACGAACGGCACGAGGACGCCGCCGAGCCCGTAGATCAGCAGGTTGCGGCGGAGCAGCGCGGTGGCGCCGCCCGCGCGATAGGTCACGCCCTTGAGGGCCAGCGGGATCAGCGCCACGATGATCAGCGCGTTAAAGACGATCGCCGACAGGATCGCGCTCTGCGGCGAGGCCAGATGCATCACGTTGAGCGTCTGGAGCTGCGGGTAGAGACCGAGGAACATCGCCGGGATGATGGCGAAATACTTGGCGATGTCGTTGGCGATCGAGAACGTCGTCAGCGCGCCGCGGGTCATCAGCAGCTGCTTGCCGATGCCGACGATCTCGATGAGCTTGGTCGGATCGCTGTCGAGGTCGACCATGTTGCCGGCCTCGCGGGCCGCCACCGTGCCGGTGTTCATGGCGACGCCGACATCGGCCTGGGCCAGCGCGGGCGCGTCGTTGGTGCCATCACCACACATCGCGACGAGCTTGCCGTCCGCCTGCTCCTTGCGGATCAGCGCGAGCTTGTCCTCCGGGGTGGCCTGGGCGAGAAAATCGTCGACGCCGGCCTCGGCCGCGATGGCAGCCGCGGTCATCGAGTTGTCGCCGGTGATCATCACCGTACGGATGCCCATCCGGCGCAGCTCCGCGAAACGCTCGCGGATGCCGCCCTTCACGATGTCCTTGAGGTAGACGACGCCGAGCAGCCGCCCGTCGCGGGCCACCGCGAGCGGCGTGCCGCCGGCCTTGGCGATCGTCTCCGCGATGGTCCGGATCTCGATCGCCGCCTGGCTGTCGGCCGCCGTCCGGAAGGCGAGCGCCGCGTTCGAGCCCCGGCTCGCCATCGGCTGGCCGGAGAGCGCGGCGATCACCGCATCCACCGCGCCCTTGCGGATGGACGAGCCCTCCAGGTCGACCCCCGACATGCGCGACTGCGCGGTGAACGGCACGAAGGTGGCGTTGAGCCCCGCCATGTCGCGGGCGCGGATGCCGTACGTCTCCTTGGCGAGCACCACGATCGAGCGGCCCTCCGGCGTCTCGTCGGCCAGCGAGGCGAGCTGGGCGGCATCGGCGAGTTCCTGCTCGGAGACGCCCGGGACCGGCCGGAACTCGGTGGCCTGCCGGTTGCCGAGGGTGATGGTGCCGGTCTTGTCGAGGAGCAGGGTGTCTACGTCGCCTGCCGCCTCGACGGCGCGGCCCGACATGGCGAGCACGTTGAACCGCACCAGCCGGTCCATGCCGGCGATGCCGATGGCCGACAGGAGGGCGCCGATCGTCGTCGGGATCAGGGTGACGAACAGGGCGACCAGTACGATCACGGGGATCGAACCGCCCGCGTAGCGCGCAAAGCTCGGGATCGAGGCCACCGCAAAGACGAAGACGAGGGTCAGGCCGGCGAGCAGGATGTTGAGGGCGATCTCGTTCGGGGTCTTCTGCCGCGAGGCCCCCTCGACCAGGGCGATCATGCGGTCCACGAAGGTCGAGCCCGCGGCCGCCGTGATGCGGACCTCGATCGCGTCGGACAGGACCTGCGTGCCGCCGGTCACCGCCGAGCGGTCGCCGCCGGATTCGCGGATCACCGGGGCGGATTCACCCGTGATGGCGGCCTCGTTCACGGAGGCCACGCCCTGAATCACCTCGCCGTCGGACGGGATCAGGTCGCCGGCCTCCACGAGGACGACGTCGCCGACCTTGAGAGACGGGCCGGGCACCATCTCGTAGGCCCGGCCCGGGCCGGTGAGGCGCTTGGCGGTCATCTCGGTGCGGGTCCGCCGCAGGCTGTCGGCCTGAGCCTTGCCCCGCCCCTCCGCCAGCGCCTCGGCGAAGTTGGCGAAGATCAGGGTGAACCACAGCCACAGGATGATCTGCCCGGAGAAGGCGAGGTTTGTGCCGCCGGTGGCGAGGTCGCGGGCGAACAGGATGGTGGTCAGGATTGCCACGACCTCGACCACGAACATGACTGGGTTTCGGATCATGGACCGTGGATCGAGCTTTCGGACGGAGCCGAGGAGGGCCGGCGCGATCAGGGCGGCGCTGAACAGGGAGGATGTCTGGCGCGACATGGGGGGTGTCCGGAGGGAGGCGGGAGGCCCGGCACGGTGCGCCGGGCGTTGTCAGGGTCAGGGGACCAGCATGCCGCTGGTCAGGGCGTAGGCCGCCAGCAGGGCGAAGCCGCCGAGCAGCACGACGCCGAGGAGTGCCAGAACGAGGTCGGAGGTCCGCACCGGCTGGGAGACGCTCCGCCGGGGCGGTGGCCGGTGCAGCATGAGGCGGTGGCGCGATATGCGCCGCGCAGGCAGGGCGCGCGGCATCTCAGCCCCCCGCCGCGAAGGTCTGGCCGGCCGCACCCTCGAGGTGCTCGGCCACGGGGCCGAGCGCCAGGGACGGGAAGAAGGTCAGGCCGCCGATGATCAGGATCACCCCGACCAGGAGACCGACGAACAGGCCGCCATGGGTCGGGAACGTGCCCGCCGAGGCCGGCACACGCTTCTTGGCGGCGAGCGAGCCCGCGATCGCCAGAACCGGGATCTTCACGAGGAACCGGCCGACCAGCATGCCGATGGCGAGCGTGCTGTTGTAGAACAGCGTGTTGGCCGTCAGCCCGCCGAAGGCCGAGCCGTTGTTGGCCGCCGCCGAGGTGTAGGCGTAGAGGATCTCGGTGAAGCCGTGCGGACCGGCATTGGCCGGGCCGGCAAGCCCCGCCGGCAGCACGGTGGCGAGCGCCGTGAAGCCCAGCATCATCAGCGGCAGGCAGAGGATACCGAGCATCGCCATCTTCACCTCCTTCGCCTCGATCTTCTTGCCGAGGTATTCGGGGGTGCGGCCGACCATCAGACCGGCGACGAAGATCGCGACGATCACGAAGATCAGCATGCCGTAGAGCCCGGCGCCGACGCCGCCGATGATGATCTCCCCGAGCTGCATGTTGAGGAGCGGGATCAGGCCGCCGAGGGCCGTGAACGAGTCGTGCATGGCGTTGACGGCGCCGCAGGAGGCCGCCGTGGTGATCACCGCGAACAGCGCGGAGGCCGCGATGCCGAAGCGGGTCTCCTTGCCCTCCATGTTGCCGCCTGTCAGGCCGAAGCTGTTCAGGACGGAGCTGCCGTTGGCCTCGGCCCAGTAGGTGACGGCGACGCCCGCCAGGAACAGGATCCCCATGGCGCCGAGGATCGCCCAGCCCTGACGCTCGTCGCCGACCATGCGGCCGAAGACATTGGTGAGCGCGGCGCCGATCACGAAGATCGACACCATCTGGACGAAGTTCGACAGGGCGGTCGGATTCTCGAATGGGTGCGCGGCATTGGCGTTGAAGAAGCCGCCGCCGTTGGTGCCGAGCATCTTGATCGCCACCTGGCTCGCCACCGGCCCGAGCGCGATCGTCTGCTTGGCGCCTTCCAGCGTCGTGGCGTCGGCGTAGGGCGCCAGAGTCTGCGGGATGCCCTGCCAGACCAGGAACAGCGTGTAGGGGATGCAGATCGGCAGGAGCACGTAGAGGGTCGCACGGGTCACATCGACCCAGAACGAGCCGATCGTGCCGGTGGACGCCCGCGCGAAGCCCCGGATCAGCGCCACCGCCACCGCGATGCCGGTCGCCGCCGACAGGAAGTTCTGGTGGGTCAGCCCCAGCATCTGGGACAGGTACGAGAGCGTGGTCTCGCCGCCGTAGGACTGCCAGTTCGTGTTGGTGATGAAGCTGGTGGAGGTGTTGAACGCGAGGTCCGGTGCCACCGCGGCCTGATCGGCCGGGTTGAGCGGCAGAACCGCCTGCAGGCGCAGGATCGCGTAGAGCACCGCGAAGCCCAGCACGTGGAACAGGATCACCGCGCCCGTATAGGCGAGCCAGTGCTGCTCCTGGCGGGCGTCGATGCCCGACACGCGGTAGAGCCCGCGCTCGATCGGTCCGAGCACGGGCGAGAGGAACGTGCGCTCTCCGGTGAAGACGCGGGTCATGTACGACCCGAGGGGCTTCACGAGCGCCAGAACGACCGCGCAGTACAGCGCGATCTGGATCCAGCCGTCGAAGGTCATGGGAGGGGGTCCTGCGGGGCCGCTCAGAACCGCTCGGGGCGGACGAGGGCGTAGGTGAGGTAGACGAGGAGGCCCGCGGTCACGCAGGCGCCGAGGGCGAGGTCGAGGGTCATGGCGGCCTCGCTCAGAGCCGGTCGCAGAGGGCGGCGTAGCCGGCAGAGGCCGCGAAGAAGGCGAGGCCTCCGGCGATGAAGACGATGTCGAGCATGGTGGTCCGGTCCCGTTCGGCGGACCGGCCGCGGATGCGCGGCGACCGGTCCTGGCCGTCCGGGACTGTGGCCGGAAACCGCGTTAGGGTTCGAGACGGAGCGGCGGTGGATCTTATAAGGATCGCGTTAGGATCGGCCGGCCCGCGTTGGCCCGCGTTGGCCAGCAGCCGCGCGCATATGCCTTCACCGGGCCGGAAGCGCTTCGGTCGCAGCGCACCGGGCGCGCATGGACCCGCGGATATCGGCCCGGCCGGACACGGGCCTTCGCGGCATGAAAATGCCCGCACCGGCGAACCGGGCGGGCTGAGGTGGATCCGTGCTTCGGGGGGATAACGGATCGGTCAAGGCTTTTACCGCGCGCGCACCTGTACAACAGCCCGCAGCTGAATAAGCCGCTGTCGCAGGTCTGACCGCAGGACGATACTAGTAGAGAGCGTGCGATCTCCGCGTGCCAGCGCGTCTTTCGGATCCGGGCCGATCAGGCCCATCCAGGGGGCATGAGGTCAGCGTCGCATCGATCCGGTCCCGGTCGTGGTCCGGAGGAGGTGCCTCCGTCCGCCGGCAGGCCGGGGTGCGGCGAGGGATTTGCAGGGCGGCCGGGATCCCGGTCTGAGCTGGGTGATGAGCCAACCGGAAGTTGGACCGTGTGTGCGAAATGTCGCATTCATCCGGGAGTCAGGACGATAGTGTTCCCCTGGGTTCGAGCTGCTGGAAACACTTTGTTACATCAGCGCCGCCTCCGAGTTTGCGCCAATGGTTGACCGAGTAAGGCATAGTCCAATCTCGAGATGGCTTCGTAAGCTCATGAATTGGCATGCGCGGTTGCCGATGTCGGCGGCTTTCTCCTTTCGGGCCTGTTTTCTGCTTGTTTGGACTGTAATTATCACCGCGGTCACGTACGGCCTGGTTGACCTGATGCCACGTTGATGGTGCGTTGCAATATTGGTTGCGCTTGCTAAGCTTGAACGGGGGTGATCTACGTAAGTGGACCGAAATGGCAGTCCGGTGGGCCGCATGCTCTACATCGTGATCGCGGCCCTAGGCGTCGTCGTCGCCCGTCAATTCTCTTGGTTCGGCGTATTCGCCATCAGCACGATCCTGGCCGTCGCCTTGGGTATCGAGGGCGCGCTGCATGATCGGACCCTCGTGAAGGTGCTGCATCGTGACTGGGAGGTCATCGTCACCTTCCAGTCCGCCTATTTCGCGCACATCGTGTGGGATGTGTACGGTCCCCGCCTGATGGCCCGTATCGGCCGCTAGGCGCGCGCCGCAAGTCCAGTCCCGGGCCTCGGTGCCGCGACGTTTCTACGATCCCCGACATCGAACAGCGCCGGCCGTGCCGGTGTCCGGCAGGAGGATGACGAAGTCCTCGCCGCCGGTCCGGTTGACGCGCCTCCTATGGTCGTGAAGGGGCGGCGCCTGCCGGACGTTCGAGGGCGTCCCCCGGCTTGGAGCCTGCGAGGCGAGGCCTTGGAGTCCCGCGTGGCCTGCCGTGAGGTCCGGGTCCCCTCCCCCATCGGCGGGACCCGGCCGGGACCTTGCGGGGTCGTACGGGCCCTCAGCGCCCGATCACGCCCGTTCGGCCGGGGCCGATCGCGTTCGGGCCGGTGTTCGGGGCCGGTACCGCGGCCTGGTTCCGTTGGTTGTCCATGCGGAGCATATCGGTCTGGGTGGTCTGCTCCTGCCGCAGGCCGCGCATCTGGGCGTTGAGCTCCATGGACTGGTTCGCGGCGTTGGGATTGTTCTGCTGGACCTGGGCCAGGGCGGGGGTGGCGAAGGCCGGCGACAGGCAGAGGCCGGCGAGGATGAGGATGCGCATGGCGATGCTTCCACGATGAGGGGGCTCTCACCGGGCTGACGGATCTGGAGCCCGCCAAGTTCCCGGGAGCGACGACGCGACCCGTGCGCCCCTGGGCCGGCGGCGCGCTCACCCCTGCCCCCGGCGGCCCGATTCGAAGCCGCGACGGGCCCCACGCAGCCGGGGCGGCGTTCCCCGGGCGGGCTGACCGGCGCGTTCAAGCCGCGACGTGGTTAGCCGATCCCTCCTTCGACACGGTCCTCTTTACGCCTTGTTAACGGCTCCGGGGCGAGTCTGCCGGAGACGAGCGGGAGTGGCGCGGCATGCGTGTTTTGACGGCGGAGGACGAGCAGGCTGTCGAGCGCCTGACGCTGCAGCTTCTCCACGACGCGTATTGCGACCTTGCGGCTGTGCTTCGCGGCGCGCAGCCGCAGGCCGCGGCGGCGATCCTCGGCGCCATGGAACAGCGGGTGACCGACGTGCTCGGCCGGATCTGCCGGCAGGGTTTGGAGGGGCCGGCCTCGGTGGCGATCGCGATCGCTGTCGGCGAGCGGATCGGCGCGATCATGGATCAGGCCCACGGCCGGGATGGACAGACGGTGCTGGCGGCCTGACCCGGGGGGGCGGGGCAGGCGCGGCAGCGAAGCACCGATATTGCGCCGGGGTGGAGGTAAGATCCAGTTATATTTCACGCTTGATATCGGAAAGACAGAAATTCGACGCTTCATTTATAATATTGGCGGTCTGATCCGACCCTGCCGCCGGGCCGGATGAGGACGTCTCCTGTATCGTTGATGTGGTGGTGGATTGAGGATACGGTAACGCCGTCTCGGGTATCTCAGGATGGGCCTGAACGAATCTTCCGCTGGAACGTAGTCGATGCTGACAGTGACACGGACACCGCTGCGTGTCAGCTTATTCGGTGGCGGAACCGACTATCCTGAGTATTTCGAGCGCGCGCCGGGCGCAGTCATCGGGATGGCGATCGATAAATATATTATCATCGCTGCTCTCGATCTGATTGGGTGTCAGGAATACAATTACAGGCTGAGCTATTCCCGGCTTGAGCATTGCAACGAGGTCGGCCAGATCGAGCATCCCGTGGTCCGGGAGGTGCTGAAGCATTTCGACATCGACCGGCGGCTCGATATCAGCATCATCTCAGACCTGCCGGCGGCCGGCAGCGGGCTCGGCTCATCGTCGGCCTTCACGGTCGGATTTCTCCGCACCGTCTACGCCCTGCGCGACCAGAAGCCGACCAAGATCGAGCTGTCGAAGAAGGCGATCGAGGTCGAGCGCGAGATCCTGCGCGAGAATGTCGGCGTGCAGGACCAGCTGCACGCGGCGTTCGGGGGCATCAACCGGTTCGATTTCAGCGGTTCCGCAATCCGGATCTCGCCCGTCCAGATGAGCTCCGCCGCCGTACAGCAGCTCAATGCCTCGATGGTGCTCGTCCATACCGGGATCGCGCGGCGCGCCACCACGACGGTCGCCAACCAGATCGCGGTGACCCGTGCCCGCGCCATCGACAAGGAATTGTCCGAACTCTACCGCCTCGTGGAGGAGTGCGTGACCCTGCTGGAGGAAGGCTCGGCGGGGTGGATCGCGCAGCTCGGCGAGATGCTCTCGGCCTCGTGGCGCATCAAGCGGACCCTGTCGCGGGACGTCTCGAACGCGGTGCTGGACGAGCTGTTCGAGACGATCATCGCGTCGGGCGCCTACGGGGCGAAGCTGTGCGGCGCGGGTGGCGGCGGCTTCTTCCTCGCCCTGATGCCGCCCGAGCGAATCCCGGCCCTGGCCAAGCGGGTCGCCCCGCTCTCGGTCATCCCGATCGCGGTCGATGTCGACGGCTCGACCCTGATCTACCGCCAGACCCGCTGACCGGCCGCCGGCTCACTGGAACGAGATGCAATCATGCGAATCCTGATCACCGGCGGCGCAGGCTATATCGGGTCGATCCTGGTGCCGATGCTGCTGGAGCGCGGCCACCACGTCACGGTCCTCGATACGTTCAGGTCCGGCGGCACGGAGCTGTCGGGTGCCTGCCGCTACGACGCCTTCGAGCCCGTCAAGGGCGACGCGCGCGACACCCGGATCCTGGACGATCTGGTCCCCAGGCACGACGTGCTGATCCCCCTCGCCGCCCTTGTCGGCGCGCCGCTCTGCAAGGAGGACGCGATCGGCGCGACGAGCCTGAACCGCGACGCCGTGGTCGCCCTCGTTCAGCGCGCGGGCGGCACGCAGATGATCGTCTACCCGACGACCAATTCGGGTTACGGCATCGGCGAAGCCGGACAATTCTGCACCGAGGACTCGCCCCTGCGGCCGATCTCGCTCTACGGCACCACCAAGGTCGAGGCCGAGAAGGCGGTGCTCGATAGCGGGCGCGGCGTCAGCCTGCGGCTCGCCACGGTGTTCGGCATGGCGCCGCGCATGCGCCTCGACCTGCTCGTCAACGACTTCACGCACCGGGCCGTCACCGACCGGGCGCTCCTCGTCTTCGAGGGGCATTTCAAGCGCAACTACATCCACATCCGCGATGTCGCCAAGGGCTTCCTCCACGCGATCGACAATTTCGGCCGGATGCGCGGCGAGGCGTACAATCTCGGCCTGTCGAGCGCCAATCTCTCGAAGCTCGAACTCTGCGCCCGCATCCAGGCGCATGTGCCGAACTTCGTCTACGTCGAGGCGCCGATCGGCGAGGATCCGGACAAGCGCGACTACATCGTATCCAACGCGAAGCTGGAGGCGACCGGCTGGTTCCCGGACGTCGACCTCGACCAGGGCATCCGCGAACTGATCAAGGGTTTCCGCATGATCCGCAATTCGCGGTTCGCCAACGTCTGAGCCCGGCCCCCTCTCCCGTCCCGCCCGATCTCGTCCCGGGTGATGGACCGAAGCCTATCATGAGCGCGATCGTCGACTTCCTCACGCAGACCCGGGACACCTTCCAGGCGGCCCTCGACGACCGGCGCTTCCGGGCCACGCTCGCGGAGATCGCCGATCTCGTGACCGCGTCCCTGCGCGCCGGCGGCAAGCTCCTGACGATCGGCAACGGCGGGAGCGCCGGCGACGCGCAGCACATCGCGGGGGAGTTCGTCTCGCGGCTCAACTACGATCGCGCCCCTGCGGCGGCGGTGGCGCTCACGACCGACACCTCGGTGATCACCGCGATCGGCAACGATTACGGCTACGAACACGTGTTCGCGCGCCAGGTGCTGGCCCTCGGACGGCCGGGCGACGTCCTGCTCGCGCTCTCCACCTCCGGCCGCTCGCCGAGCGTGCTGCGGGCCATGGAGGCCGCCCGCGAGGCCGGCCTGCGGGTCGTCGCGTTCACGGGGGCCACGGGGGGATCGATGCCGGAGCGGGCCGATCTCTGCCTGCACGCCCCCTCGGACGCGACCCCCCTGATCCAGCAGGTCCACATCACCGCCGCGCACATCGTCTGCGGTCTCGTTGAGGCCAGCCTGTTCCCACGGGGGGCGGCGGCATGAGGGCGTCCGTGACGGAGGCGAGCGGGGGCGCCGTACCCGCTGTGCGGCAGGCTATGATCCTGTGCGGCGGGTTCGGCACCCGCCTCGGGCCGTTGACGGCGGCAACGCCCAAGCCGCTCCTGCCGGTGGCCGGGGCGCCGTTCCTCGACGTGCTCCTGTTCGAGCTGGGCCGCCACGGTTTCACCGACGTGGTGCTGCTGGCCTCCTTCCACAGCGCGCAGATCCGCGCCTACGCGGCCGACAACCCGGTCGCCCGCCGCTTCGGCATGCGGCTGCGGGTCTCAATCGAGCCGGAGCAGGCCGGGACCGGCGGCGCGGTCGTCCACGCCCTTCGGGAGGCGGACGAGACGTTCCTCCTGCTCAACGGCGATTCCTGGTTCGACGTAAACCTGCTCGCCCTGCCGGTCGCCGCCGCGCGCCATCCCGAGGCGGCGATGATCCTCTCGCTCCGGCGTGTGCCGGACGCATCGCGCTACGGCGTGGCTGTCTTGGACGGGGCGCGGATCACGGCCTTCCTCGAACGGCCGCCCGAGCCCGGGCCCGGCCTCGTCAATGGCGGGGTCTATCTCGTGCGCCGGGACGCCCTCACGGGCCTGCCGCCGACCTGCTCGCTGGAGCAGGACGTGCTGCCGGCGCTCGCCGCCGCCGGACGGGCGTTCGGCGTGGTGAGCGAAGGCTACTTCCTCGATATCGGCGTGCCCGAGAGCTATGCCCGCGCCCAGACCGAGATCCCGGCCCGTCGGCGACGGCCCGCGATCTTCCTCGACCGGGACGGCGTGCTCAATCACGACCACGGTTATGTCGGCACGCCGGACCGGTTCGACTGGATCCCGGGCGCGCGCGCGGCCGTGCGCGCCTGCAACGAGGCCGGGTTCTACGTGTTCGTGATCACGAACCAGGCCGGCGTGGCGCGCGGGTTCTATACCGAGGCGGATGTCGCCCACCTGACCGCCTGGATGCAGGACGATCTGCGCCCGGCGGGCGCGCATCTCGACGACCTGCGGTACTGCCCCTATCACCCGGAGGGAACCGTGGCCGCCTACAGGGCGGCGCATGACTGGCGCAAGCCGAAGCCGGGCATGATCCTCGACCTCATGGCCCATTGGGAGATCGACCCGGCGCGGAGCTTCCTGATCGGCGATCAGGACACCGATCTAGCCGCCGGGCAGGCGGCGGGACTGGCCGCATATCGCTTCACCGCCGGCGATCTGTTGGCCTTCCTGCACGACTTCGCGTTGCTGGATCGGGGCAAGCCGCCGCTGCCCTGAAGTCGTACCCGATGGCGCGGCGATCGGGCGACGCTCTCAGTCTCCGATCCGACGCGCGCGTGCGCCGGACCGGTATCCGCCTCGACGGCGAGCGCACAGGCTCAATCCGCGCACTGAATCAGCAGCTCGGCCTCGGCGGCTTCCCGCATGGCCCGCTCCCAATCGAGCTCGCGCCGGCGCGGCACCGGAGGCTTGCGCTCTTCGGGCTCCTGATCGTGGCGATCTACGACTTTGATATCGTATTGGGTCATATCAATACCGATTTTTAACCGCTCGACCGGAACGCAACAAGACGCATCCGGTTCGATCCCCCGACCCATCAACCGGCATTCGACAGGCCGATCAGGATCATGGCCGCGTGCGCAGCGCCGACGATGGCGCCCGACCGCGCGAGCCTCAGAGTCTCGGCGCGCGGGACGCGCACCACATCGAGATCCTCGCCGGGCTCCGGGCGGGCCGGTCCGGCTGCGCAGACGCGCGCGCGCACGAGATGCATACGGTTCGCGTAGCGCGCCGGATCCGCGTTGAGCGTGACGACGATCTCGGCGTCGGCGCAGGCGTAGCCCGTCTCCTCGCGCATCTCCCGCCGGGCGGCCGCCACGACATCGCGATCGGTCGCGTCGATCACCCCACCCGGCAATTCGAGGCTCAGGCCGCCATAGGGGTGCCGGTAGTGCCGCACCAGGATCACGTGGTCCTCCGCGTCGATCCCCAGCACCAGGGCGATGTCGGGTGCCTCCAAGACATAATAGGGCGCGACGACGTGGCCGGACGGCGTCACGCAATCGTCGGCCCGCAGCCCGAGCCAGCGGTCTTTCAGGACCTGATGCGACCCCTGCACCGTCCATGCGCGTCCTGACATCCTCGTCTCCCGGGCCGTGATTGCGCCGCCGTAGCGCAGTCGTTAAGCGTCGCTGTGTCACAGGGCTCTCAGCGCGGACTGCCACAGGACGGACGATGACAGGAACAAGACTCGCCATGGCGTGTCGCGTCTGCGACGGGCGGGATGTCGAGCTGTTCCTCGACCTGACCGACCAGCCGCATTGCAACCGCCTGATCCCGCCGGAGCTTGCGGACCGGCGCGAGCCGCATTTCCCCCTCCGGGCCGGATTCTGCCACGCCTGCACGCTCGTCCAGATCGATCACACGATCCCCAAGGAGAGCATGTTCAGCGACTACCCCTACGTCTCGGGGACCACGAAGACGCTGGTGGAGCATTTCCGGCAGACGGCGGCCCGGCTCGTGGAGCGCTACGGCCTCGGGCCTCAGAATCTCGTGGTCGATATCGGCAGCAACGACGGGACGTGGCTGCGGCAATACGAGCCGTTCGGCCTGCGCCGCTGCGGCGTCGAGCCCGCCGCCAACGTCGTGGACCTCGCCCGCGCCGCCGGGGTGCCGACGCTCAACCGGTTCTTCAACGCGGAAACCGCCGAGATCGTCCGCGCCCAGAACGGGCCGGCGAGCCTGATCACCGCCGCCGGCGTGTTCTTCCACTTGGAGGAGCTGCACAGCGTCGTGCAGGGGATCGTCGCGCTGCTCAAGCCGGACGGCGTGTTCGTCGTGCAGGCGATCTATCTCGGCGGCATGATCGAGAACACCGCCTTCGATCAGATCTACCACGAGCACCTGTGCTACTACACGCTCCGCTCCCTGGAGCAGCTGTTCGCCCGGCACGGCCTCGAAGTCTTCGACGTCAGCGTCGTCCCGGTCCATGGCGGCTCGCTCGAAGCGCATGTCGGCTTCCCCGGCGCCCATCCGGTCGGCGACGCGGTCCGGCGCATGCGCGCCGACGAGGAGGCCCGGGGCTACGGCCGGTTCGAGACCTACGCGGCCTTCGCCGAGAACGTGCGGCGCCTGCAGGGCGACCTGCTCGGCCTGCTGGAGCGCCTGCACGCGGAGGGCAAGACCGTCCACGCCTACGGCGCCCCGGCCAAGGGCGCGACCCTGCTCAACGCCTTCGGGATCGGCCCGCGGCTGGTGCAGGTCGCGGCCGAGAAGAACCCGATGAAGTTCGGCCGGATGATCCCGGGCGTCCGCATCCCCATCGTCGAGGAGGGCAGCGTGCCCGCGCCCGACGCCTATCTCGTGCTCGCCTGGAACTTCATCGACGAGTTCCTGGCGCGGGAGCGCCGCTACCTCGAGAACGGCGGCGCCTTCATCGTCCCGGTGCCGGAGCTGAAGGTGATCACCGCGGCCGACCTGCCGGCGGCGGCCTGAGCGTGGCCGCCCTCCCCCAAAGCGCCCTGCCTGAGGCCGTCATCGTCGTCGGCGCGACCGGGTTCGTCGGCCGCAACCTCGTCGCGCATCTCGCCGGGCGGGTGGCCCGGCTGATCGCGGTGAGCCCCTCCGGCAGTTCGGTGCCGGGCGCGACCGAGGCGGCCCGCTTCGACGCCCTGGAGGCGCTGTCGGTTCCTACCGACACGGTCGTGGTCAACCTCGCCGCCCAGCGCTACGACGCCGACAAGTTCGACACGGCGCAGAGCGATCTGCTGACCGGCAACGCCGAGATCACCAACCGCCTCTACCGGTTCTGCCTGACCAAGGGCATCCGAGAGGTGCGCGCCGCCTCGAGCGTCGCCGTCTACCCGGCCGCCTGCGATCCCCTCGACGATGCCGCGCCGGTCGATCTCAACGCCCCGCCCAACCCGAACGAGGCGTTCTACGCCTGGTCGAAGCGCTGGGGCGAGGTGGTCGCGGACCTGCACGCCGAGCGATACGGGATCCATACGATCAGCTTCCGCCTGAGCAACCCCTACGGACCGCACGATTCGACGGATCCGCGCAAGGCGCATGTCCTGCCGGCCTTCGTGATGCGCGCGCTCGCGCCAGGCGCGCGTTTCACGATCAAGGGCAACCCGCTGGTGGAGCGCGACTTCATCTATGTCGGCGACGTCGTGGACGTGTTCGCCCGCTCGCTGGCGATGCGGGAGACGCGCGACACGCTCAACCTCTGCCGCGGCGAGACCACGACCCTCCTCGACCTCGCCCGCACCATCCTGGCGGTGGCGGGCGCGGACCGGCCCGTGGACGCCCCCGATACGGCGACGCAGGGCGTGCTCGCCCGCCGCTCCACCAACCTGCGCCTGCGGGAGCGCTTCGGGCTTTCGGCCTTCACGGGGCTCGCCGACGGCCTGAAACCGACGATCGACTGGTATCGGGAGGCGTATCGCCATGCCGGAGCCTGAACGCGACCTCGTCGTCGGGGCGGACGGCTTCCTCGGGTGCAATCTCGTCCCGCGGCTTCAGGCCGAGGGCCGGGAGGTCGTCGGCATCGGGCGCGCCGCGGGCGACCTCGCGGACTGGGCGACGGTCGAGCGCCTGTTCCGGGCCGCGCCGCCGGTGGCCCGCATCTTCCACGTGGTGACGCGCCAGCGGACCGGCGCGGTGCAGTACGACATCCAGGGCGAATTGCTGGCGATCAACGCCCGGATCCACCTCAACGTCCTGGAGGCGTGGCGCCTGTTCCAGCCCCAGGCCAAGCTCATCTCCACGGGCTCGTCCTGCACCTATCCCGAATCCGCCGAGCCACTCCCCGAGGCGCGGTTCGGCCAGGGGCCGACGCACCCCTCCGTGGTCGGCTACGGGCTCGCCAAGCAGGTCCTGGCGACGGGCTCGGCGGCCTACGCCCACCAGTACGGGCTCCACTTCCTGCACTGCGTGCTGGCGACGCTCTATGGCCCGCACGACAACAAGGCCGCCGACCGCAGCCACTTCGTCGGCGCCCTCCTCGACCGCGCCGTGCGGGAGAAGGCGGCGGGCGCGGAGTCCTTCGAGGTCTGGGGCGACCCGCGGACCGTCCGCGAGGTGCTCCATGTCGACGACCAGATCGACGCGATCCTCGCGGCCGACCGGGTGTTCGACAACGCGATCCTCAATTGCGCCGCCAACACGCCCGTCACCGTCGAGGCGGTGGCCCAGGCGGCGCTCGCCGCCCTGGACTGGTCGGTCCCCCTGGTGAGTCCCCCCGGCTCGTTCCAGGGCGCGGCCTACAAGATGCTCGACTCGACGCGCTTCCTCGACGGGACCGGATGGCGGCCGCGCATCGGCCTCGAGGCGGGGCTGCGCAGCCTCGTCGCGGCGGAATACGCCGCCTGAGGCCGACCCGGGCCCGGTTCGTCTTCGAAAGCTCTGCTGTCTCGGGCTACGCCCGATGCCGGGCTTCGCCCTGGCGACCCACCAAAGGGCTGAAGCCCTTTGGAATCCCGTGACCTGGCGTCAGGCCCGGTCCGCCATGGCGGCGGCCGCCGCCCCGAGCCCCCACCGCACGAGGTCCTGGGCGTCGCGGGCCGTCTTGGCCTCCGCGTAGCAGCGCAGCTCAGGGGCATTGCCCGAGGCCCGGAAATGGATCGTGCGTCCGCCGTCGAGCCCGATCCGGATCCCGTCCTGCTGATCGACGTCCTGCGGCACGCCGACCGGCCGCAGGAACTCGTCCCGGAAGGCGGCGTCCCGGAGCCGGTCGAGGAAGGCGCCGCTCCGCTCCGCGGGCGTGTTCGGGAGCCGGTCGCTCGCCATCTCCCCGGCATCGAGCGAGGCCACGAGGTCGGCGAGCGCGGTCCCGGCCGCGCGCGCCGCCGCGAGGGTCGCCAGGATCGGAAGCATCGCGTCCCGGGTCGGCAGGGCCGGCAGGGTCCGGCCGTCGCGGACGACGTCCGACCCGAGCAGGAAGCCGCCATTCGCCTCGAACCCGACGATGATCCGCGCGCCTGCGGCCTGCGCCTGCTCCATGCCGGCGATAACGAAGGGCGAGCCGACCTTGGTGCGCACCACCCGTGCGAAGCCGCCGGATTGTTCCAGGGCCGAGCCGGCGGTGACCGGCACCACGACCGCGTCGGCGCCGAGGAACCGCGCCGTGATCAGCCCGAGCACGTCCCCCCGCAGGATCCGCCCCGTGCCGTCCGCGATCAGGGGGCGGTCGGCGTCGCCGTCGGTGGTCACGAGGGCGTCGTACGCGCCGGACGTCATGACCTCGGCGATGAAGGCGATGTCCTCCGGGCGATGCGCCTCGGTGTCGATCGGCACGAAGGTGTCGGACCGGCCGATCGGCGTCACCTGTGCGCCGAACCCGGCGAGCAGGTCGGTCAGCAGGTCGCGGGCGACCGAGCTCTGCTGGTAGACCGCGACGCGCAGGCCCTGCAGGATGTCGGGGGCGAAGGCCGCGCCGTAGCGCTGGCGATAGCGGGCCACGGCATCGGGCTCGGGCGTGGCCCCGGGGGCGTCGGGCGCCGCGTCGGCTTCCGTGATGTCCCCGAGTGCCGCCAGGATCGCCGCCTCGTCGGCCTTGGTGATCTCGCCCTCGGGCCGGTAGAACTTGAGGCCGTTGCGGTCCTCCGGGATGTGGCTGCCCGTGACCATGACCGCGCAGGCGCCGCGCCTTTGCGCTTCGAGGGCCAGCGCCGGCGTCGGCAGCGCGCCGCAATCGATCGCCGTGAAGCCCTCCGCCGCCGCGGCGCGCGCCACCGTCGCGGCGATGCCCGGGCTGCTGTCGCGCAGGTCGCGCCCGATCACGACATCCCGGCGGCCGTCCCCGACCGGGACGGAGCGGAAGAACGCGCAGGCATAGGCGTAGCTCGGCCCGCCGACGAGATCGGTCACGAGGCCGCGCAGGCCGCTGGTTCCGAATTTCAGGCTGCTCACGAGGGTTCCAACGGCCAAGATCGTAACGTCACGCAGGACTGATGCCGTGAATCATGGGCAATCTCAATGCCTGATCTGCGCTGGGAAGCGCCGCATGGTCCCCAATCCAGCCCGGCTTCGCGGTGGCCTCCCGGGCCCGGCTGAGCGTACGGGTGGCTCGACCGGCGGCGATCATCGGTGGATTACGTATTCCAATGTTTATCCACGATATCTTTGACCGCATCCGATATCGCCACATCGAACACCAGCATCTCTTCGACGGGTTTGATGTTCCGCAGGAGCTCGGCCAAGTCTTGCACTGCAGTTGATGGATTCGGCAGTTCCGGCGGTGGGACGTCGAGATACAGCTGGTGGAAGAGCGTCTGGGCAAAGGCATTGAACCGGGTCTTGTGCCCGACGATGCCGACCCGTGAGAGAACCTCGATCGCGGCAATGGAATTGCCTGGATGCAGCCGATCCTCCGGCATGCGGGTTCCGAGCTGGCGCGTCAGGGGATTGTAGAGCAGCCGGTAAGCCGGCTCCGGCAGCATGTTGAAGAAGCGCTTGAGGCTCTTCGTGTCGGTGAAATCGTAATCCTTGGCGAAGGCCGCGGCTTCGGCCAGCACACCGAGGCGCCAACTGCGCGCCGGGTCAACGGCGTCGTCAGCCCGGGCCCGCAACCAGTACATGCGGGTCGCCATCTCGATGTAAGGATCCGGCACCAGGAGTGCCGTGATCATCAGGTCCGGCGTCAGGAAGTTTTCGTAACGCGGGATCACCACAGCGCCCGATAACAGGAGCGACCGCTCGGGATTCAGAAAGATGCTCGTCAGGATCTCATCCGACATCCGTTGGATGCCGAAATAGCTGCGCCGGAAGTGGGGGAAGAGAACGCTTTGAAGTGTCGTCTCCGGCTCGATCCCGGTGTTGATCAAGCATGCCCGCATCTGGATCTCGCCCTCACCGGGCGTGCGCCGATGGATGAGGACGTTGGTGTCGGCGTCGTACATCTCCAGCCGTTCCAAGACCGAAAGGCCGGGAACTTCGGCTTCGGTCACGACGAAGATGCACTGCCCGGTCGCGTGCCAGCCGTTCTTCTGGAACGTCGGATCGACCACGCTCGCTGCGACTTCCGCTAAGCGACGCCCTTCGGCCGAAATCATCACGCGGCTGGTCGCGAGTTGATTGTCCGGCACGATCCAGCCGCGAATCGAGTGGCCGTTGTCGTAATCGATGAAGAAGCGCACGGTCAGACTCTAATCGTCTCTACGTCGCAGGTGGCAAGGCATAACGGATTCCTGTATGCGGCCATGATTGTGACGTCCGCCCTGGAGCCATTCACGATTGCGCTGCTATCGTGGTTCGGTGTCCCTGTCTCGACGTTCGTTTTCGCATCGAGCCGACACGCATTCCATCGCGCGCTTCAGCCTAGGGCTGTCAGCGCGGTGACTGAACCTCCTCTGGGCCGCGTGACCTATCATCTCGCCGCCGCAAGGGCAAAGCGTGTCGCAGCCCCGGCTCGCCCCGGCCTTCGCCCGAGTCAGCGCCTGCCGCCGAGCCTCACCGGGGGGGCGACCTTCCCGTTGTCCGGACGCGTGATCGCGACGCATGGGCTTCCGGAACGGCATGCCCCTTTCGGGCCTGCGAAGCCCTCGATCCGGATCCCGCCGTGACGCCGACGCGTGGACAATTATTGCCGTGCTCCGACAGATAACGCTGATAAATCGTTAGGACGTTCGCCTCGGTGCATCCTGGCCCAGGAATACGCATCGGCGGTCAGAGGCTTTGCGCGCATCTCTCATGGAGGGGCGGATCGCCAAATCGAATATTGCATAGCGTCGTCAGGTGGGGCTTGAAGATGGCCGCGAAGGATGAAGTCCACGTTGGGGAGGCTGACGTCCTTTTTCTCCTACAGGGAACCAATAACGTAAGCTCGCAATACGTCAGATCCTTGGCTGCGCAGTTCTTCTTGATTCACTGGCGATTGGTCATCTCTGAGCGGGAGAGACGATTGAGAGGGGCCGGCATTCCCTATAAGCACATCTTGATGCCGGAAAAGATTACAATTTATGATAATTTTCTTAGGGGCATAGATATCAATTGGAAATTGTCCCCGGCGTACAGATTGCTTCACGAAGATGAGTACTACAAGAAATTTCCTTTGCGACGATTGGATCTCGTTAAATATCTCAAGAGGCGAGCGCGGTGGCGTGCGACGGTGATTGATCTGATCGCGCCCATGCGGTTGCAGCGGGAGGCGCAGGATCTTTTCTACCGTACGGACAGTCACCTGTCGTTCGCGGGCCGGCTTCTGGCCTATCGTGAGATCTGCCGGGCCGTCGGTACCGAGCCGGTCCGCGACTTCGGGGAGCGGCAGACGACCTATCATCCCGGCTGGGTAGGAGATCTCGGACAGGCGTTCCTCCCTCCGCGCTACGAAGGAACGACACTGCACCATCTCCAGCGCGACGCGATCCGCGTCTACGCCAGTCCGATCGTTGAGCGCATGGAAGAGCGCGGTCTGGAGGGGGCACTCCATACCGGCGCGCATGTGATTTATCGGAACGCACGAGCCGTCGATCCTCGGCGCGTCGTCTTATTCGGCGATAGCTACGCCAACTTCATGCCGATCGGCCTCACGATCATGCTGGCCGAGACGTTTGGCGAGCTGCATTTCATCTGGAGCACGCAGATCGACTACGACTATATCGCGCGGGTGCGGCCTGATCTGGTGCTCGCCGAGATGTCGGAACGCTTTATCTTCCGACCCGCGGACGACAGGTGGAGCTTGGACGCCTACGTGCACCAGCGCTACGGGGCCGAGGCACGCACCGACAGTCCCTCACCCCCAGTGGAGGAGGGGGCGACACCGTAATAGTCGCGCATCAGGTCGTCGTAGGCGGCGGCCGGGATGCTGGTGCGGCCGCGGCCCGGTGGCGGGAGATCGAGGGCCAGCAGCCGGTCGTTGCAGGCGGCGGGGTCGTTGAGGAGGTCATAGGGCAGGAGATGGCCGTCCGGCTCGGCCCGCAGCCGCTCCGCCGGTGCGCCGAGGTCGAAGGCCGCCACCGGCAGCCCGGTGCGCAGCGCCAGCGTCAGCGCGTATGCGTACGTCTCCGGCCAGATCGCCGGAAGGAGAACCAGATCGGCCGAGACGTAGGGCACGCGATCGAGGATCTCTTCCTCCTCCCCGTGACGACCGGTCTGGGCGATCTGAAGGGCTGCGCGGGCTTCGCGATCGAGGGTCGGATCGTCGGTCGCGTAGCGTCCCGTTTCGAAGACCCCTGCCCGCTCCAGGCCGCTGGTGAGCGCCGGATCGGAGAATCCCACGATGGCGAAGCGCAGCGGCAGGCCCCGCGCCCGCGCATCCATCGCCAGGGCCTGCAGCACCAGCCCGCCTTCGGGCATGCTGATCGCCCCCAGCACGGCGACCCGCCGGACCCGGCCCGGGCGCCGCAGCGCCGTCGAGCGCACCCCCCGCTCCGGCTCCGCATGCGGCCGCACCGCGATCGCCAGATCCCGGTACACCCCCGCGATCCGACCCGCCGTGTCGGCGGACGGCGCAAACACCCGCGCCGCCCCCGCCAGGAACCGCCCGAACGTGGCCCGCCGCTCGCCCGGATCCGGCTCCTCGAACCCGTCCGCGTCCGACGCCAGGCACACCCGGCACTCCGCCACCGCCGCCAGGCCGCAGAAGCGCCCGTCCGGCTGCACCAGGTGGTTGCGGTGGCACACCGGCGAGTAGTCGTGCAGCG
>NZ_FNHS01000008.1 GCF_900103445.1 Methylobacterium phyllostachyos
CCCGGGTCGTAGCAGCCGTTCATCGTTGGGATGGGACGGTTTGATGACGGGCAAGCGCGCGCTGATCACGGGTGTGACGGGCCAGGACGGGGCGTATCTGGCGCAGCTCCTTCTTCAGAAGGGCTACGCGGTCACCGGCGTGGTGCGGCGCTCCAGCCATGCCGGCGTGTTCGATCACCGTCTGAAGTGGCTGGGCATCCTGGACGATGTCGCGCTGGTGGACGGCAACCTTCTGGATCAGTCGGCGCTGCTGCGCATCGTCCAAGAGGCCAAGCCGGACGAGATCTACAACCTGGCCGCGCAGTCGTTCGTGACCTCGTCCTGGCAGCAGCCGCTTCTGACCGGGCAGGTGACGGGTCTGGGGGCCGTGCACATGCTGGAATGCCTGCGCTCGGTGGCGCCGGGGGCGCGCTACTACCAGGCCTCGACCTCGGAGATGTTCGGGCTGATCCAGGAGGAGCGCCAGAGCGAGACGACGCCGTTCTACCCGCGCTCGCCCTACGGCGTGGCCAAGCTGTACGCGCACTGGATGACGATCAACTACCGGGAGAGTTTTGGGCTTCACGCCTCGAACGGGATCCTGTTCAACCACGAGAGCCCGCTGCGGGGGGTTGAGTTCGTGACGCGCAAGGTCACGGACGCGGTGGCGCGGATCAAGCTGGGCCGGCAGCGCGAGCTGCGTCTGGGCAACATCGACGCCAAGCGGGACTGGGGTCATGCGCGGGACTACGTTCAGGCGATGTGGCTGATGCTGCAGCAGGATAAGCCGGACGACTACGTGATCGCCACGGGGCGGACGACGACGGTGCGGGACATGTGTGCGATCGCGTTCCGGCATGTGGGACTGAACGTGGACGATCACCTGGTGATCGACCCGGCGCTGTTCCGTCCGGCGGAGGTGGAGGTTCTTCTGGGCAACCCGGCCAAGGCGAAGGCGGCGTTCGGCTGGGAGGCGCAGACCAGCCTGGAGACGCTGATCACCGAGATGGTCGACGCCGACATCAAGCGCCTCACCGCAAACGCGGAGTGATCTTCAAACGCGGAGTGATCTTCGGCTCGCGTCCAGCTCGGTGCGCAATTCGACCGGGGAGCGTGTCCGGGGGATCGCCCGACTGGTCACCGCACAGGCTTCCACCGATCCAACAGGACCGGAGTGACCGCGGACACGGCCGTGTTTGCGCCTCCCACCGTTACCGCATCGGTCAACGCCAGCCCCACTAGCGCCGGGCGGCCCTTCCCGGGATTGCCACCGGAACATCCAGGTCGGCCCACGGGGGCTTGCTCAGCCTTCGCGGTCGAGGGCCTTGCACCCGCGATCCGCAAAGGGGACGCACCGGTCGTGGCGGCCGCCCCGTTCTGCCGGACACCTCCGCCCTCAATGCCGTCGGTGGCGGAGCTGACTCCGCGGTCGCCCCGGGCATCGCGTCCGGCCGGCGGTAGGCTATGCCCCTCCCGGACGCCCACCCCGTGGAACCGGCGTCGCGGATCGCCAACGGCGACCTGTCCCAGGCCGAGCGGGGCCGCGTGATGCCGCGGGGCGGCGGCTGCTATCGGGGCACGACCCCGGGACAAGCACTGGATGGTGTTGCGCGTGCCCGCCGAGGTGATCATCCCCCCGCCGGCGGCGCTGGACCACGGGAACGAGGCGGTGTACCTGCCAATGGACTCGATCCAACGGCCCGCCACCTTAAGCCAGATCCCGCTGGAGTTGATCGAGTTTCAGATCGGCTCCTGTACCGGCGAGGGCGACCTCATCAGCGTCGAGGATATTGACGGGCGCCAAAGTGCAAATTGTGTTTGTTCCCGTCGTTCGAGGTGGCCGACGTTTTGTGGAGCTGGTGCTGAATGGGAAATGGTGCTGCACGTCAGACCGAAAGCTACCGGTTGCAATCTCATGACCTGGCCAATGCGAGACGCCATATCAAGTTTTTCTTGGGGCGGGATCCGCTGAACGCCGAAGAGGTGTGGGATTACGCGGGCGACTCCGGAAGCGACAGTCTCGGGAAAATCCTTCGGAGTAACGAGTTTCGAGGTGAAATTTGGCTTCCGATTTTGCTGGGTGGATGGCCAGCGAGTGATCGATATCGTGGCGCCCCGAATAAAAGCATCATAGACTGGATCGGTCAGAGTTTTCCGCTCGAAGGCAGCACTGTAGAAATCATATCAGATCTGACAAGTTGGCATGATCTTCTCTCGGCTGTCTGGGCCGATAACCGGTTTCGTGACTGTGTTCGAGCCTATGGTCATTCTCCAAAAGCGATCAATCGGTTCCAGCAGGGGTTGCAAACCGGAAAGGATGCACGGTCCCTGAGGGCGGTTCCAAAATTTGTGTCCCCTGGCGCTTCGATACCGACCTGTAGTCTCCTCGTTGCAAACAACAATATTTCGAATTATCCTATTGATCCAGAGCAAGTCGATCTAACAAAGCATATAAACGAAACCCACAACTTGACCGAGATCAAAGCATATACGGCTGCGTATGATCCTCAGATCATCATACCAGCCAATCTTGTCGGCTCGTTTATCATTGACATCGACATCGAATTTATTTCCGAAATTGCGAGCGCCGATGCCAGCTATCTGCAAATCTTCCTTGATTTCGGAAGTGGTTGGCAGGAATCCGATTCTTATACGGTGGGAATTGTCGACAATCGTGTCTGCACCACCCTCTATCTGGAGTCTGATCGAGCCATACACAGAATACGGATCGACCCCTCGGTGTACGCGTCTGTCTTTGTCGTGAAAAAACTCAATCTCTCGGAACTGTAGTTTTCGCTGCAGCAGGAATGGAAGTTCAATATGAGGGTTATATTTGTCAATTACGGACTATTTAATAGCAACAGCGGTGGCCACGTCGCACATTTCGCAAACGCGTTGTCTGCACTCGGAGTGGACGTTTTCGTCATTGGGAGCAACGACCCGAGCACCGTAGAAGATTTCGGTCGACCTTTATTTAAGGCCATACAGGTTCGTGATCTGACCGACGATATCCCGCAGCACATATTGGATTTGGCAAGCAGTCCGGATGTGTTGCTTCATGCTTGGACTCCCAGGGTCGGGGTTCAAGATTTTGCAAGCCGTCTTTCGGCCCAGACTGGCTGTCCCTATGTTGTCCATCTGGAAGACCATGAGGTAATGCTGCTTGCCTCGGCGCTCCGCAAAACGATGGGCGACCTGGATACAATGTCGGATGCCGAATTGGCGCAGTTGACTCCCTCTAATCTTACGAACCCGCGAACCCTGCCGTCGTTTTTAGGCGGTGCGATCGGGGTCACCGTCATTGTCGATCGCCTTGCAGAATTGTGCCCACCTGAAGTACCGATCCATCTGCTGGAACCAGGCGTCGATGCTGACTTATTCAAATGTGATTTGACGGCGGATCAGATTTTGGAGCGGCGCCGTCGCTTGTACATTGATGATAAGGCGACCGTTTTGGTGTATAACGGAAATATGCATTCGGCGAATTATCGGGATATTTTCTCTCTTTATACAGCGGTTCTGATTCTAAGGCGACGTGGGCATGATGTCCGACTCATTCGGACGGGCGAGGACTATGTCGGCTTCATAGACTCGAGTTATAAGTATTTAAACGGGGATTGGGTCATCAATCTTGGGCGCCTTGATCGACAGCAGATGATTGATGTTCTCAAGATCGCGGACATCTACGTTCAACCCGGTGAGTCGAAGGGCTTCAACGCATTTCGATTGCCGTCGAAAGTTCCGGAATTCCTTTCTCTTGGGAAACCCATTCTGCTGCCGTCGGCGAATATTGGAACGCGGCTGAGTGATGGCAAGAATGCAATTCTCCTGTCCACCGGGAACGGAGAAGAAATCGCAAATCGCGTTGAGGATTTATTGAGTCATCCGGATCGGATCGCCAAGATTGGTGTTTCGGGCCGACAATTTGCTCTTGAGAACCTGTCTTGGAGCAAAAATGCGGAGGGCCTCCTGTCGTTCTACAAGTCCGTTCTCCGATAGCTCCATCTCGTGCTGGGGCATCCAGGCGTCGGTTCGGCTACCCGGGGCTGTCGCCTGACGCAGAATGCCCGCCGGGCAGCCTCTGAGATGAACCGCAGTGGCGGGACAAAGGACGAAGGCTGAGGGCAAAAAGGCCGCTGGGGAAGGGAATGTCCTGCACCGCATGATGCTGGGCGGCTTGAGGATGCGGGTGCACGCCACGGCTCGCCCGCAGCCTTTGACGGCGCCATTCACCGGTCCATTGGCCAAGACAGGTGCCTGCCGGACGGCTGCGACGCTGGACGCGGTGTCGGGCGCGTAACCTCCCGGGCAATCCGGCTCAGTCGCATCCGTCCTGTGGCGATAGGACCGGGCGGGGCGGCATCGTGCCCAAAATTGCCCGGCGCAGCACCGAGCGCGGCGAACAGCCTGGCAGATATCGCGCGATTCCAGCGCCGACGCCGGAACGATTATCGCCTTCGCGCCGCCCCGTTAGCCGTTCAAGCTCTGCGCCGACCTGCACCCTGCCTCACGACAGGCGTCGGCCACACGCAAGCAAAACGATCTGTTCCCGACGCGTAAACCTATGCGCGATCTCGTGCGGCAATCGGGCAAACCTCTCACGTCTTGTTCGGAGGCGTCCGCAGCCGCACAGATCGTCACTGCGGCTGCGCGCACTCCTGTCGAGCTATGAAACGCCTGCTCGTTTCAGGCTCACTTATGGTTCAAGCTCTCTGCTCTGAGCCGATAATCTGTGCTGCCAGGTTCGAAATGCTTGCTGTAGTATGGATCCCCCTGTTCGATCTGCTCTCCCCAGCGATCAAGCAAGATGGCACGATCTCCGGAATCGTAGCCTTCATCTTTCCTGGTCAGACTTTCGTGGTGATAGAGGCGGGCATTTGAGACTGAGATGATGCTCAACCCCGCATTGCGGATCTTGAGACAAAGATCGACATCCTGATAATGTTTCGAATAATCTTCCGAGAAGCCTCGCAATTGGTTAAATAGCGACTTTCGCATCATCAAGCAGGCCACGGTCACAGCACTGACTTCGCGAGAAGCCGCCAGCGATCCTGCGTATCCGTCGGCATTTTCGGGGAAGGCCCGCATGACATGGTCCGCAGTTCCCCGCGGACCAAGAACGACGCCTGCGTGTTGAATGGTCCGATCCTGGTACAGGAGGGTCGCCCCCGTCGCGCCGACTTTGGGATCCTCGAAATACATAACCAACTTTTGAAGCCAATCGGATGTTATGACTTCGGTATCGTTGTTGAGGAAAACGATGAACTCCCCTGAGGCGTGGCTAACACCAATATTATTTGCCTGTGAGTAGTTAAATTTATTTGTATCGTAAATTACATGTTTGACAGGATGCGACTTGATCGCCTGCAAGGCTATGGGATCCGTGGTTCTGTTGTCTACCAATACGACTTCAAAATCCGGATATTCAGTTAGAACGAACAAGGACTCCAGGCATCTGCTGAGCACGGTTCCCTGGTTGCGGGACGGGATGATGATCGAAATTTTGGGGCATTTGGTCTTGACGGATGGGTTCAACACCAGACGATGGGGTAAATGTTCGTGACTTTCCGCTATCCAGCTCAGGCCGCGGCGTCTCAGATGGTCATTGACCGCCGTCGCTTGAAGGCGATCGATTCCCGATTTTTCGTCGCTTCCTAAAGCCAGCGAGCCGGGTATTGCGCGCCATTTGTATGCTATTGCCGGAACGTGAGAAATCTTTATCTGATCCTCGGAAACGCGTAGCAAAAATTCGAAATCTTGGACCCCATTGTATTGGGACAGTATCTTGTGCTTCCGACACAGGTCCGATCTGACAGCCAACAGATGTCCCGGATACATGACTCCGAGTGCATAGATCGGCGACCAGCACGGTTTAAAAAAGCGATGAAGAACCGAGCCTTGTTCGTCGATGGTGCATTGATCGGAATAAATAGCGCCTACTGTCGGATCCTTATCGATCAGATCGGAGAATTTCTCGAGCGCGTCATCTGTAAGCAGATCATCATGGTCTTGGAAGACGATGAAATCGCCGGTGGCAGCCGCAATGCCGATATTTGTCGATGCCGAGATTCCTTGGTTGGTTTCGTTGACGATCAGGCGGATGAGATTCGTGGATGTATGTAAGGACGAAACGACGTCTCTCACCCTTGAATCATCGCCGCTGTCATCGATGACAATGATTTCTGCCGGTAGAACCGTTTGGCACAGCAAGGAATTCAATGCGTCGATCAATAAATTCGGAGGCGTCCTGTATGCGGGTAATACAACTGAGAATCGGGGCATCGTGAGGGCGGTTCCTTGTGCCAGTGCGCGCTTCAAGTTTTGACAGCTTCGCCAACCGAGGAATAAAAATCGATATCGATTATACTTCTAATTTGATGACCCCGTGAAATCAGTGATGAAATCGCGAATAGGGCGTTTGTCGTTTTCGTAGCGTTGGGGCATATATCGGGGCGTTGATTATCTGCGCCTTCTTGTTATGTCTTCATTGTTATGTTCGGATCTTCCGTACGTGGGCGCGCGAAAATACGGTGTGCCTCCGTACCATGGCCGATGACTCGCTTCAACGATAGGAACTTAAACCTTGTGCTGCGATGATGTGATAGGCGATTGTTGCGGTTGATCGGGCCCGATCGCAACGCGCACGGTACACGATTCACGTCGCTGGGACAGGTTTCAGGCAGCGAATGGCCCGGAGGGGCCGGCGCTTTTTCGGGTGTAGAGGGGTGACCACAGGAGGCATCGATGCGTGTGCGAAACCGGGACGCCCCGGGCCGGCGATGGTTGGGCGCGGAACGGCTGCGGGGCTCGTGGCGGCTGCGCCGGGCTTCCGGCAGGTTCGCTCGCGCGCCAGGTTAAGGGGATCGCCGCCGGCGGGGCGTGCGCAGCACCAGCGCGGCGCTCACGGTCCGTCGCCGGCTCGATGCCCGCCTCCGCCAGCCGTTCCGTGTCGCGCAGAGCGGGAGTGCGGGCTTCTGTCCTAGTGAGGCACGAGCCCCCGGAGCGGCGGGCGCCCGTGCCGCGCGGCCGGGCTACAGCCCCGCGCGACGATTGATCGGGCCGGGGGGCAGCGGCGCCGGAGGCTTGCCCGGTGGAGCGCCGTCCGGCGGTGACGGATCCGGCGGCGGGTCGCCGATGGGTGGCAGGGGGGCCGGGCTTCGGCGTGTCCGCTGGCATCATGGCCCCCGCCTCCGCTCCCAGGGACGGGCGCGGAGCCCACCGCGCGAAACTCCCCATGGCCTCATGCGGCCAAGGACGTCCCTGTCGGCGCCGGGGACCCGGCGCCGACCTGCGCCGCAATGCCGCGTCGTCCGCTCCGGGCCGTTGTCCGGCGCGGGCCGGACCGCTACTCACGCCCGCGAGAGAGGGCCATGGACGCAGAGATCGAGAGGCTGCGGCGGCGCGAGCGCGAGCTCGAGGACCGCGTGGCGAGGCTTGAAGCCGAGCGCGGCGATGGGTTGCGCCGGCCGGGCGAGGGGCAGCGAACCTCCGCGGCCTCGGCCGACCTCCTGTTCACGGCGGCGGAGAAGACCCGCATGCCGCAGATCATCACCGACCCGAACCAACCCGATAACCCGATCGTCTTCGCCAACCGGGCCTTCCAGAACCTGTGCGGGTACGAGGCCGCCGAGCTGATCGGGCGCAACTGCCGCTTCCTCCAGGGGGCGGGCACGGACCCGGCCGACATCGCCAAGGTCCGCGATGCCATCGCGGCCCGGCGCGACGTCGTCGTCGAGATCCTGAATTACCACCGCGACGGCACGCCCTTCCGCAACGAACTCTATGTCAGCCCGGTCTTCGACCCGGAGGGGCAGCTCCGCTACTTCTTCGCGAGCCAGCTCGACGTCACCCGCTTCCGGACCACCGAAGGCGTCCTGGCCGAGAGCGAGGCCCGCTACCGGGCCCTATTCGACGCCGTCGACAGCGGCTTCTGCGTGGTCGAGATGCGCTTCGACGCGGAAGACCGGGCAGTGGATTACCGGTTCATCGAGGTGAACCCGGCCTTCGCGACCCAGACGGGCCTGCGCGACGCCGCCGGGCGCTGGGTGAGCGAGCTCGTGCCCGGGCTCGAACGCGCCTGGTTCGACACCTACGGCACGGTCGCCCGCACGGGCCGGCCGATGCGGTTCGAGAGCGGCGCCGTCGCCCTGGGCCGCTGGTTCGACGTGCACGCCCTGCGGGTGGGCGAGCCCGAGCAGCACCGGGTCGCGATCCTGTTCAACGACATCACCGACCGCCGTCGCCTGGAGAACCATCTGGAGGCCACCGCCCAGGAGCGGGCCGACGAGCGCGACATGGTGTGGCGTGCGAGCCGCGACCTCTTCGTGGTGTGCGGGCTCGACGGGATCTTCCGCAAGGCGAACGCGGCCTGGACCGAGATGCTGGGCTGGCGGGCCGACGAGGTCGTCGGCGCCCGGTTCGACGCCCTCGTGCACCCCGACGACCTCGCGGAGGCCAACGGGGCTTTCGCGCGCGTCAGCGGCGGGCTTCCCCTGCACGACATCGACGTACGCATCCGGACGAAGGAGGGTGCGTTCCGCTGGATCTCCTGGAACGCCATCCCCCGGGGCGACCATTTCTACGCGGCCGGCCGCGACGTCACCGAGCGCCGGGCCCTGGAGGAGCAGCTCCGGCAGTCCCAGAAGCTGGAGGCCGTCGGCCAGCTCACCGGGGGCGTGGCCCACGACTTCAACAACCTGCTGACGGTCATCAAGTCCTCGACCGACCTGCTGAAACGGCCGGACCTCGCCGAGGAGCGCCGTATCCGTTACGTCGGCGCCATCTCCGACACGGTGGACCGGGCCGCCAAGCTGACGGCACAGCTCCTCGCCTTCGCCCGGCGGCAGGCGCTCCGGCCCGAGACCTTCGCGGTCAACCGCGCGGTGGCGGCGGTCTCCGATATGGTCGGCACGCTCACCGGCGCGCGCATCCATGTCGCGCTCGACCTGCCGGACGGCGAGCCGCAGGACCTCCATGTCAACGCCGACCCGAGCCAGTTCGATACCGCCCTGGTGAACCTCGTCGTGAACGCCCGGGACGCGATGGACGGGGCGGGCCGCCTCAGGATCGGGCTCCGCCGCGTCACCCGGATCCCCGGCGTCCGGGCGCACCCGCCCCGGCGCGGCGACTTCATCGCCGTCTCGATCACCGACACCGGTGCGGGCATCGCGCCGGCGAACCTGGAGCGCATCTTCGAGCCGTTCTTCACGACCAAGGTGGTCGGCCAGGGCACGGGGCTCGGCCTGAGCCAGGTGTTCGGCTTCGCCAAGCAGTCCGGCGGCGAGATCACCGTCGAGAGCCGGCTGGGCGCCGGCACGACCTTCACCCTCTACCTCCCGCGCGTCGAGGCCGCCGCGACGCCCGACGCGACCCCCGAGCCGGAACCGCTGGCCGAGGGACACGGCACCTGCGTCCTCGTCGTGGAGGACAACCCCGATGTCGGCGCCTTCGCCGAGCAGGCCCTGCGCGAACTCGGCTTCTCCACGATCTGGGCGACGGATGCCGCGAAGGCGCTGGCCGAGATCGAGCGTATCCCGTTCCGCTTCGAGGTGGTGTTCTCCGACGTGGTGATGCCGGGGATGAACGGCGTCGAACTCGCGGGCGAGATCCGGCGGCGGCGCCCGGACATCCCGGTCGTCTTGACCTCTGGCTACAGCGACGTGCTGGCGGCCGAGGGGACGCACGGGTTCGACCTGCTGCGCAAGCCCTACTCGGTCGCCGACCTGTCGCGCATCCTCCGGCGCGCCATCCAGGATGCCAAGGCGCGCCGCACCTGATAACCGAACCGGATCGCCGTTCCCCTCATTGCACGCGCGGAGCCCCGCCACGCAGCGGCCGGCATGATGAAAGCAACAGTTGTGTCCGGCGTCCCGTTGAACACCCTGTCCCGCGACGCGCTCGAAGCGGAAATCCTGCGCCTGCGGACGTCCGAGGCCGCCCTGCGGGCCGGCGAGGCGCGGTTCCGGACGATCCTGGAGACGGTCGATGCGGCCTTCGCCATCGTCGAGGTCCGGTTCGACGCCGAAGAGACGCCGGTCGATTACCGCTTCCTTGAGGCCAACCCGGCCTTCGAGCGCGAATCCGGGGTCAACCTGCGCGGCAAGTGGGTCACGGAGTTCGCCCCGGACCTGGAGCGGTTCTGGTTCGAGACCTACGGCCGCGTGGCCATGACCCGGGAGCCGGCGAGCTTCGAGAGCTACGCAAAGGCATTCGGCCGGTGGTTCGACGTGCGGGCCGTCCCGGTCGGCGATCCCCGGGACCGGCAGATCGCCATCATCTTCAACGACGTGACCGCCCGGCGCGAGGCGGAGGAGCGCCTGCGGGCCAGCGAGGCGCTCGCCCGCGCCAATGTCGAGCGCGTGCAATTGGCGCTGGCGGCCGGCGCGATCATCGGCACCTGGCACTGGGACCTGCCGACCGACCGCTTCACCGTGGATGACGGCTTCGCCCGGAGCTTCGGGCTCGATCCGGCGCTCGGTCGGGACGGCATCCCGCTCGCCCAGATCGTCGCCACCGTCCATCCGGACGATCAGGAGGGGCTGGCCGCCGCCATCAACGAGGCCATCGCCCGGGGCGGCGCCTACGCGCACCAGTACCGGGTCCGTCGGGCGGACGGGCGCTATTACTGGATCGAGGCCAACGGGCGGGTCGATCACGGGCCGGACGGGACGCCGCTGACCTTCCCCGGCGTGCTCCTCGACGTCGAGGAGCGCCGTGCCGTCGAGCGGGAGCGCGACCGGGCCATCGCCCAGCTGCGCGGCCTGACCGAGACCCTGGAGCAGCGCGTCAGCGAACGCACGGCCGAGCTGATGAACGCCGAGGAGCAGCTGCGCCAATCCCAGAAGATGGAGGCGGTCGGGCAGCTGACCGGGGGCCTCGCGCATGATTTCAACAACCTGCTGGCGGGCATCTCCGGCAGCCTGGAGCTGATGGGCAGCCGCATCGACCAGGGACGCCTTAAGGATGTCGACAAGTACATGGCCGCCGCGCAGGGGGCGACGAAGCGGGCTGCGGCCCTGACCCATCGGCTGCTGGCCTTCTCGCGCCGTCAGACCCTCGCGCCCAAGGGGACGGACGTGAACGCCCTGATCGACGGCATGCTCGACCTGATCCGGCGCACGGTCGGGCCGAGCGTTCAGGTGGAGACGGCGGGCCTGCCCGACCTGTGGCACGCGCTGGTCGATCCCTCGCAGCTCGAGAACGCCCTGCTCAACCTCTGCATCAACGCCCGCGACGCGATGCCGGACGGCGGGCGTATCGTCATCGAGACCGACAACCGCCGGATCGACGCGGCGGCGGCCCGGCGGCAGGACATGCCCGAGGGCCAGTACCTGTCGCTCAGCGTCTCCGACACGGGGACCGGCATGCCGCCGGACGTCATCGCCAAGGCGTTCGACCCGTTCTTCACCACCAAGCCCCTCGGGCAGGGCACGGGCCTGGGCCTGTCGATGATCTACGGCTTCGCCAAGCAGTCGGGGGGGCAGGTGCGCATCCATTCCGAGGAGGGCCGGGGCACGACGGTCAGCATCTACCTGCCGCGCCACCGGGGCGGGGCCGCGTGCGACGAGCCGCTGCCGGAAGCGGGCCTGCTGCCGGTCGCCGAGACCGGGGAGACCGTGCTGGTGGTGGACGACGAGCCGACCGTGCGCATGCTGGTGACCGACGTGCTCGGCGACCTCGGCTACACCGCCGTCGAGGCGGCCGACGGGATCGGCGGCCTCAAGGTCCTGCAATCCGACGCGCGGATCGACCTGCTCGTCACGGATGTCGGCCTGCCCGGCGGCCTGAACGGCCGGCAGATGGCCGATGCCGCGCGGGTCTCGCGCCCCGGCCTCAAGGTACTCTTCATCACGGGGTTCGCCGAGAACGCCCTGCTCGCCAACGGCGACCTGGATCCGGGCATGTCCGTCCTGACAAAGCCCTTCGCGGTCGATGCCCTGGCGGGCCGCATCCGTGCGCTGATCGCGGACTGAGCCGGCCCGGTCCGGCCGGTGCGATCCTGCGTGCCCTTTCCCGGACAGGGGGAGCGTCAGCGGAATCTGATCCGGTCTTCAGCCCACGAAGTACCGCGCCAGCGGCACGGTTCGTTTCAGATGGACGCTTCGGGAGGTCTGGTGCTGGGATCCCGGGCCGCATTCCGCCGCCGGCGCTCCAGACACCCGGGACGGGCCGGTGCACCGTTCCTTCGACACCTGAAAAGAACAGGGCCCCTTTTTGTATGATCTGTGACAGACTAGAGGTTCGAACAGGCGGTGGGTTCGCCGAACAAGTGTGAAGGCGAAACGAAGTATGACGCTGCACGCCAAGCTTGGCGCAGATGTCGGGCAGACCGATTCCCTGCGGATGGCGGACCTGTTCTGCCTGCACGACTGGGCTTCGACCCCTCTGGGCCGGCGCGAGATCTGGCCGCCGGTCCTGCGCACCACCGTCGATCTGATGCTCGGCTCGCTGCATCCCATGTGCGTCCTGTGGGGACCTCGGCGCCTCTTCCTCTACAACGATGGCTACGCCGAGATCCTGGGCTCGCGGCACCCGGGGGCCCTGGGCAGGCCCACCGAGGAGGTGTGGCCGGAACTGTGGGGCGATCTCGGCCCGCTGATCGACCGGACCTTCCGCGGCGAGAGCTTCGCCTTCCGCGACCACCCCCTGACGATGACGCGCAACGGCTTCGAGGAGCAGGTCTGGTACGATTTCGCCTACTCGCCCATTCGCGACGAGCGGGGTGAGGTCGTGGGCCTGCTGAACGTGACCTCCGACTGCACGGCCCGGGTGCAGGCGCAACGGGAGCGCGACGGGGCGATCGAACGCCTGCGGGTCGGCGAGGGGCGCTTGGCCGCGCTGGTCGAGGCCAGTCCGGACAGCCTCTACACGATGAGCCCCGACTGGCAGGAGATGCGCACGCTGCATGGCCGCGGCTTCATCGCCGACACCGACGCACCGTGCGTGCGCTGGATGGACGCCTACCTGTTCCCGGAGGATCAGGCCGGGATCCGCCGGACGGTCGAGGCGGCGGTCGCACGCACGGAGCCCTTCGAACTGGAGCACCGGGTGCGCCTCGCGGACGGCAGCGAGGGCTGGATCTTCTCGCGCGCCGTCCCCGTCACGGACGCGGCGGGGCGCGTGACGGAATGGTTCGGCATGGCCGCCGACGTGACGGCGCGGCATCGGGCCGTGGAGCAGCTGCGGGAGAGCGAGGCGTTCATGCGCGGGGTGCTCGCCTCCTCCAACGACTGCATCAAGGTCCTCGACCTCGACGCGCGGCTCACCTTCATGAGCGAGGGCGGGCAACGGGTCATGGAGGTGTCCGACTTCAACGCCCTCGAGGGGTGCCCCTGGCCGAGCTTCTGGGAGGGAGCCGGCAACATCGCCGCCCGGGAAGCCATCGCGTCGGCCCGGGCGGGGGTGGCGTGCAGCTTCCAGGGCTATGCCAACACGATGAGGGGCAACCGGCGGTACTGGGACGTCCAGGTGTCGCCGATCCTCGGAGCGGACGGGAGGCCCGAGCGCATCCTCTCGATCTCGCGCGATATCACGGACCTGAAGGCTGCCGAGGAGGCGCGCGCGGTGCTGGTCCAGGAGCTGGCCCACCGCATGAAGAACACGCTCGCCATGGTGCAGGCGATCGTGACCCAGACGCTCCGTCAGGCCAGGTCCATGGAGGAGGGGCGCACCGCGGTCTCGCAGCGCCTGTCCGCCCTGGGGCGGGCGCAGGACATCCTCACCCGCTCGAACTTCACCGAGGCCGACATCCACGAGGTCATCGCGGTGACCATCGACCCGCATCGGGTCGCGGAGGATCGCATCGCGTGGTCGGGGCCGAGCCTGACCCTCACCGCGCAACAGGCGCTCGGCCTGTCGCTCGCCACCCATGAACTCGCGACCAATGCGGCGAAGTACGGCGCCCTCTCCAACGAGACGGGGCGCGTCACGATGTCGTGGCGGGTCGAGGATGGGGCGTTCGCGTTCGACTGGGTCGAGTCCGGTGGGCCCCCCGTCGCCCCGCCGGAGGGCCGCGGCTTCGGATCCAAGCTGATCGAGCGGATCGTGGCGTCCTATTTCGATGGCGAGGGGCGCCTGGACTTCGACCCCTCTGGCATCAGGTTCCGGTTGACGGGCGTGCCCGGCGGCACCGCGGTCGAGGCGTAAGGGTTCGGGCCTTCTCGGATGGGACAGTCATTTCACCCGGAGCAGGTCGCCGTCCTCGTCGTCGAGGACGATGCCCTGCTCCGTGCGGAAGCCGTCGACCTCTGCATCGAGGCAGGCTTCACGACCCACGAGGCCCGCACCGCCGACCAGGCGATCCGCGTCCTCGAGCATCATCCCGAGATCCGAGTCCTGTTCACCGACATCGAGATGGAGGGCTCGATGGACGGGCTGAAGCTCGCCCACGCGGTCCGGGAACGCTGGCCGCCGGTCGCCATCCTGATCACCTCGGGGCGGCGGATGGTGACGCAGGCAGACCTGCCCGAGAACGGCCTGTTCTTCGCCAAGCCGTATCCGCCGGACGACATCGTGGCGGCCCTGAACGCCATCGCGGCGCGGATCGCGCCGTGAGCACCCTGTCGGAGGGCGGGCTCCGGCGTTCGGGAGAATGCAGAGCCGAGAACCTGAAGCTCCGACGCGATCCAGCTGGCGCGGCCCCCGCGGCTTCGACCTGATCCGCACGCGGTGTCCGGCCGGTCGCGCCTGCGCGAAGAATCCGCCTGATCGGCCGCTCGCGACTGCATCCAAAGCCGGCCTGCGCGGTTGCTGCATCCGGTGATGCCGCCGATCCCGGCCCGCGCTCACCTGTGGACACGAAGAGGTACCATGATCCGCAGCCTCGGCCTCGCGCTTCCCCTCGCGCTCATGCTGGCCGCCCCTGCCCTGGCTGGCCCGAAGCGGGGCAACGCGGACCTCAAACGCTTCTGTACGGGCGACGCGACCACCTTCTGCGGGGATGTCGATCCGGACAGCGACAAGATGGACGCCTGCTTCGCCGCGCACCGGCAGGAGCTGTCGGACAATTGCCGCCGTGCCATCGACGCCTATCAGGCTGGGGGCGGCAAGTGACCGGCCTGCGCAGCAGACGCATCAAGGGGCTTCCGATGGGCTTCGCGGCCGCCCTGCTGGCCCTCGGCGTCCCGCCCGCATCCGCCCAGTCCCAGCCGATCAAGAGCCCCCAGGATGCGCAGTGTCGCAACGAGGCCCGGGACCACGTCTTCACGGCCCCGAACCCGAGGGGGTTGTCGCCGTACGGTCTGGGGGCGGAACTCTACCACGCCTGCATGCGGCGCCTCGGGGCGGAGCCCGGCCGGCCCTCGCGCCGGTAAGCGAGCCCTGCGCCCGAGGCTGTTCGCGCGCCGCTCAGCCCCGGGTCATCCGCGCCAGCACATCGTCCTTCCAGAGGGCGCGGTGCAGCAGGGCCATGGCGACATGGCCGGCGAGTATCGCCAGCAGGAGGAAGGCCAGCCAATGGTGCAGCAGGTCGCCCGGGGCCACCAGCCAGTCGATCTTGCTGTCCCGGCCCGGCATGAGCGGGAGGCCGTAGGGCGTGAACGGCTTGCCCGACCCGTATTGCCGCAGCAGCGCGAGGCCCGGTACGACGATCATCAGGGCATAGATCACGGCATGGCCCGCCACCGCGGCGCGGCCCAGGCGGCCCCGATGCGGCGGGCGGCGCGAGAGGTTGGCGAGCCCCCAGGCGCCGCGCAGCAGCACGAGCGCGAACAGCGTGGCCCCCAGGGTGAAGTGGCTGCCACCGACGAAGCGCGTCACCGCCGTGTCGCCGAGGCCGACATAGAGCAGCGCCCCCGCGAACTGCCACGCGAACAGGGCCGCCATCAGCCAATGGAAGGCGCGGCTGACGCGGCCGTAGCGCTCCGGCGTGTCGCGCCAGACGGCCGACGCCGGTTCACGGCCCGCCCCCATGGTGGAGATGCGGCTCACGGGCCGTCCCCGTCCCACAGGTCGGCCACCCCCTCCCCGGCCGCCAGGATTTCCTCCGCCGCGCCGGTCAGCGCCCGGTCGGGCCCCGGCTGGCGCAGGTAGGTGGCGAGGTCGCGCGAGAGCTGCTCCAGGGGATGCCCGCGCAGGAAGCCCGGCAGGCCGACGGAGCGCTGGGCGAGCTGCAGCACGTCGAGCCCGGCCTTCTCCACCGCGAGCCGGGCGAGGTTCACGAAGGCGACGACGCGTGCGGCCGGCAGCGTCCCGCCGGTGGCCAGGGCGGCCGCCCGCGCCACCCAGTGCCGCGCCCCCTCGACCGCGATGGCGCCCTCGCCGAGGCGCGCCAGCTGATGGGGATCGGCCCCGCGCCCGAGGCGGACGAGATGCGCCCGCCACGCGTCGAACACCGCCTCGATCCCGCCGAGCTGCACCGCGGTGAACCGCCACGCCCCCCCCGAGAAGACCGGCTGGCGGAAATAGTCGTCCGGCTCGCCGAGGATGTCGCCGTCCGAGAGGGCGATCCCGCCGAAATCGAGAGTCCCGGTCGCCGAGGCCCGCATGCCCTGCGCCCGCCACGCCGAGAGGTCGGCCCGGGTGCCCGGCTCCAGCGGCACCACCAGCATGAGCGTCCCGCCGCCGCGCGGACCTTGCGCCGTGACCAGGGCGCGGGTCACGAAGCCCGCCCCCGAGGCGAAGGATTTGGCGCCGCTCAGATGCAGGGCATCCCCATCCGCATCCAGGGCGAGGCCCGCCCCGGCCGGCTCGGTGTTCCAGACACCGAACAGGTGGCCCGCGCGGGCATCGGCGAACAGACGCGCGCGCTGCCCGGCCTCGCCGTACTGCGCGACGAGCTGGAGCGCGTTGACGTGGCCCTCGTAGAGCCGCCCGAGGGCGAGGCTGCCGTAGCCGATGAGGCGCAGCACCTCGGCGAGCGCCCCGGCGCCGGGCTCCTCGCCGAGACCCGCCCCGCCCGCCGCGACCGGCACCGGCGCGGCGAGCAGGCCCAGCCGGGCGAGGTCGGCGAGATCTGCGCTCGGAAATCCGTCGTCGCGATCCTGCGCGCCGGCGCGCTGCGCCGCCGACAGGGACACCGCACGCGCGGCGGCTTCGGCGTCGCGGCTCAGATCGGGCGGCGTCCGCTGGTCCATGGTGTCCTTTCGACGAGCGGTGTCGCGCGGCAGGGGCTTCCAACTGCCCTGCCGGTCAGTCCTGCCGGCTGGCAGGATGTCCGCAGTCACGGCTTCGTGAGCCGTTGCACCATGCGGCCGAGCGTGGCGCAAGCAGACCAAGAGCCGCGCCTCCGGCCGCTCGCAGGGACCCCCGGAGGGCTGTTCGAGGGGCAATTCGCCTCCGGAAGGCTGCGCAGTCTTGCCCCGGAGCGCCCATGGTCTAGCCTTCCGCTCGATTCTGCTGGGGGCCGGGCATGTCGATCGAGCGGGTGGACGCGGTGGGCCGCCGTCGCGGCGCCGACCTCCTGGTGGAGGTGCTGCGCTCGGAGGGCGTGCGCTACATCTTCGGCAATCCCGGCACCACCGAATTGCCGCTCATCGACGCGCTCACCGAGGCGCCGGACAGCGCCTACATCCTCGCCTTGCAGGAGGCGACCGCCGTGGCGATGGCGGACGGCTACGCGCAGGGGGCGCGGCGACCCGCCTTCCTCAACCTGCACACGGCGGGGGGCCTCGGCCACGCCATGGGCGGGCTCGTGAACTCCCAGGTCTCGGGCACGCCGCTCGTGGTCACCGCCGGGCAGCAGGATCTCCGCCACGCGCTGACCGACCCGCTGCTGATGGGCGACCTCGTCGCCATCGCCGACCCGGTGATGAAATGGGCCCGCGAGGTGACGAGCCCGGACCAGATCCCGATCCTGCTGCGCCGGGCTTTTCACGATGCGGGCGCCGCCCCCTCCGGCCCGGTCTTCCTGTCCCTGCCCATGGACGTGATGGAGGCGATGAGCGCCGTGCCGGCCGGTGAGACTTCCACCATCGATCAGCGGGCGGTGGCGGGCTCCCTCGATCGCTTGGCCGAAAAGCTCGCCGCGATCGCGCCGGGCCGCCTCGCCCTGATCGCGGGCGACGAGATCGACGCCTCGGACGCGTCCGCGCAGATGGTGGCGCTCGCCGACCTGCTGGCCGCGCCGGTCTACGGCTCGTCCTGGCCGGCCCACATCCCCTTCCCCACCGCGCACCCACTCTGGGCCGGCAACCTGCCGACCCGGGCCGACGCGATCGCCGAGATCCTCGGGCGCTACGACGCGGTGTTCGCGCTCGGCGGCAAGTCGCTGATCACCGTGCTCTATTCGGAAGTCTCGGCGGTGCCGCCGGGGGTGCAGGTGTTCCAGCTCTCGGCCGACGTGCGCGACCTCGGGCGGACCTACGCCACATCCCTGTCGACGGTGGGTGACATCCGCGCCTCGCTCGATGCCCTGCTGCCGATCCTGGCCCCCCGCCTCGCCGACCGGGCCGACGCCTTCGGGCAACTGCGCGCCCAGGCCGTGACCGCCCGGGCCGAGCGCCGGGCGAAGCTCGCCGCCGCCGCGGACGCCGCCTTCGAGGATCCGGTGATCGCGCCGCTGGTCGCCGCCCGGGAGGTGGCCCGCGCGGTCGGGGCCGAGACCACCATCGTGGACGAGGCGCCCGCGACGCTGACCCACCTGCGCACCTTCCTCGACAGCCCCTCGGCGCATCAATACGCGGCGATGCGCGGCGGCGTGCTGGGCTGGGGCATGCCGGCCGCGGTGGGGTTCTCGCTGGGTCTCGACCGCGCGCCCGTGGTCTGCGTCGTGGGCGACGGCGCCGCACTATACTCGCCGCAGGCCCTTTGGACGGCCGCGCACGAAAAGCTGCCGGTCACCTTCGTGGTGATCAACAACGCCGAGTACAACATCCTCAAGACCTTCATGAAGGGCCAGGCGCACTACGCCTCGGTGCGCGCCAACCGCTTCATCGCCATGGACCTCACCGACCCGCGGATCGATTTCTTGGCCTTGGCCGCCTCGATGGGTGTGCCGGCCCGGCGGGTGACCCGGGCCGCCGATATCGCCCCGGCGATCGAGGCGGGGATCCGGTCGGGGGGCGCCAACTTGGTGGAGGTGGTGGTGCGGGCGACGTGAGGAGCCCTCTCACCCCAACCCAGGCACCGGCACCCCGAACGCCGCCGCCAGCAGCACCATGTTGAGCCCGAGCACCACCGCGGCCCCCGCCACGGCCGCCACCTGGGTGAGCGGCCCGTTGGCGAAGGGCCCCATCACGCTCCGGCGCCGGGTGAACACCACCAAAGCCACCATCGGCACCGGCAGGGCGAGCGACAGCACCACCTGCGACAGGACCAGCGCCCGGGTCGGGTCGATCCCGATCGCCACCACCACGAAGGCCGGCAGCATGGTCGCGAGCCGGCGGACGAGGAGCGGGATCCGCCAGCCGGTGAAGCCCTGCATCACCATCTGCCCGGCGAGCGTCCCCACCACCGAGGAGGAGATCCCGGAGGCGAGCAGCGATACCAGGAAGGCCGCCCCCGCGGCGGGCCCCAGAAGCGGCGTCAGGGTCCGGTAGGCCTCGCCGATCTCGGCCACTTCGCTGTGGCCGAGATGGAAGGCCGCCGCCGCCATGATCACCATCGCGATGTTGACGAGGCCCGCGAGCAGCAGGGCCACCACCACCTCGCGGTTCGAGTAGCGCACCAGCAGGCGCCGGTCGGCCTCGGTGCGGGGATTGCCCCGCCCCTGGGTCAGGCCCGAATGCAGGAACAGCGCGTGCGGCATCACGGTGGCGCCGATGATCCCCACCGCGATGGTCAGCGCTTCGGCGTCCGGAATCCTGGGGGTGACGAGGCCCTTCGCCGCCTCGCCCCAGGCCACCGGAGCCACCAGCAGCTCGACCGCGTAGCAGAGGCCGATCGTGCCGACCATGACGCCGATGGCGATCTCCAGGGGCCGAAAGCCCTCGTGCTCCAGGAGCAGGATCGCGTAGGTGATGATGGCGGTGACCGCCATGCCGGCCATCAGCGGCATGCCGGTGAGCAGCGACAGGCCGATGGCGCCCCCTAAGAACTCCGCGAGGTCGGTCGCCATGGCGGCGACCTCGCTGATGAACCACAGGGCGAGGCGCACCGGGCGGCTCGTCGCGTCCCGGCAATGCTCGGCGAGGTTTTTTCCGGTGACGATCCCGAGCTTGGCCGAGAGCGCCTGGAACAGCATCGCGGTGAGGTTGGCGAGAAGCACCACCCAGAGCAGGCCGTAGCCGTAGCGGGCCCCGGCCTGGATGTTGGTCGCGAAATTGCCGGGGTCCATGTAGGCGATCGAGGCCGTCACGGCGGGCCCTACGAACAGCAGGAACCGGCCGCGGCCGCCCCGGCGCCCGTCGAGGACGTCGCGGATCGCGTCCTCGGTCCGCCGGCTCATCGCCCCGGGCACGGCGCGCCCCGGAGCCGTCGCGGCGTTCGGCGCCACCATGCTCAGCCTCTTCTCAAAGATATAGCTTGAGCTATATTCAGGGCTTCGGCCGCGGGATGCAAGGGGGCTCCTGTCGCCAATGTGGGACTCCCCTGCCGGCGCGGGTTTTTGCTAGAGACAGGAGCGGCGCGCGCGCGCCGAGAGGGAGAGCCGATGCAGGAACCGTCCGAGCCCGGCCCACCCGAGACCGCGCTGGTCGATCCCGAGCGCCATGTCGAGAGTTTTCGCCAAGCCCGCGAGGCGCGGCGCTCGGAACTCGTGGAGGATTACGTCGAACTGATCGACGACCTGATCGGCGATGGCGGTGAAGCGCGGCAGGTGGACATCGCGGCCCGCCTGGGCGTGGCGCAGCCGACCGTGGCCAAGATGCTCAAGCGCCTGTGCGAGGATGGGCTCGTCCAGCAGCGGCCCTATCGCGGCGTGTTCCTGACCGAGGCCGGCCGCCGGCTGGCCGCCCAGGCAAGGGAGCGCCACCGGATCGTGGAGCGCTTCCTCTGCGCGCTGGGCGTGAGCCCCGAGACCGCCCGCCGGGATGCCGAGGGGATCGAGCACCATGTCAGCGCCGAGACGCTGGAGGCGTTCCGCGCCTTCGTGGAGCGGCATGGGGGGACGTGAGGGGCTGCTCCGACCTCCGGCCGTCATCGCGAGCGGAGCGAAGCGACCCAGGGCAGCGCGACATCTGCGAGCGTGGCGCCGACTGGATTGCTTCGCTCCGCTCGCAAAGACGGCGTGTCTGCTACGGCCGCCCCGCCCTCACACCGTCGCCGCCGCCACCTTCTGGCGTAACCCCAGGATCACCGCGCGCAGCATCTCGGCGCCGGCCTCGCCGGCATCCGGCAGGGTGCCGGTGCGGGAGGCGTAGATCCGCTCGTGCACGAAGGCGAGCTTGGCGATCACCGTCGGCGTCAGCTTGAACGGGTAGAGCGCCGGCTGGCCCATGCTGTGGGACAGCGAGTTGATTGCGTAGGTCAGCGGCAGCCACGCGGCGATCAGCCGGTCGAGGTCGAGGGTGTTGTAGGGGTCGAAGTCGATCACGGTCGGCGCCTGGGTCCCGTGGCGCAGGCGCGGGCGGACATGCAGCTCGAAGGTCGAGGCGGTCTCCACCGTGTCGACGATGTGCAGGTAATGCGCGAAGGTCTCGGCGAAATCCTCCCAGGGATGGGCGGTGGCGTAGGCCGAGACGTAGGATTCGTCCCAGTCGGCCGGCGCGCCCTTCGCATAATGGTCCTGCAGGGCTTGGACGTAGTTCGCGCGCTCGTCGCCGAACAGCGCCCGGAAGGGCTCCCAGGTCGGGCTGTTCAACACCAGCAGGTACCAGAAATAATGCCCGATCTCGTGCCGGAAATGGCCGAGCAGGGTGCGGTAATGCTCGCCGAACAGGATCCGGCGGCGCTCCCGCTCGACATCGTCGGCCTCGGCGATGTTCATGGTGATCAGGCCGTTGATATGGCCCGTCAGCACCGGTGGCCCCCCGGAAAAGTTCTCGGCGGGGTCGGCCAGGAAGTCGAAGGCCAGCCCGTCCGTGTACTGGGCGCGGGTGGCGAGCGGCAGTTCCAGGCGCAGCAGCGAGTAGAACAGCCGGCGTTTGGCGGCCTCGATCAGCTTCCAGCGGGTCAGGTTCCAGCCCTGCGACAGGTCCGGCACCACCCGGTTGTGGCGGCAGGCGGTGCAGAAGATGTCCGGGCTGTCCTCTGGCACCAGCCAGTTGCAGGCCTCCGAGAGGGCGTTGTTGCACAGGCGGTAGCGCCGCCCGGGATCCGCGTAGGCGTGGAAGACCTGCGCCCCGCCCATGAGCGGGTGGGCCGAGAGCCCCTGCGGCTCCAGGGCCGAGACCTCGTGGACCGCGCAAGTATAGCCCAGGCGCCGGGCGCAGCTCTCGCAGGCGGTCGCCTCGAAGGTGACCGGCTGGTCGCAGGCCTGGCACTGGAAGATCTTCATCGGGCCGTCCCGGGCCGGCGTCCGGCCCACCTGCCGGTCAAGCGGGGCCGCGCGGCAAAGTTCCTGCCAGACGCCCGGTCGGACGCGCAAGGCACCGCACGGAAATTGCTTGTCGGCGGGTCTGTAGCGCATAACGGCGCGGTTGGGGCCGGCGCCCGGGACCGGCATCGAGAACCGCGTTCGATCCTTTCGACGGAGCCATCGTGTCGATCAAAGCCGCCCTGCACCACGTCACCCATTACCGCTACGACCGGCCGATCAGCCTGGGTCCCCAGGTGATCCGCCTGCGCCCGGCCCCGCATGCGCGCACCAAGGTCCCGGCCTATGCGCTCACGGTGACGCCCGCCAACCACTTCCTGAACTGGCAGCAGGATCCGAGCGGCAACTGGCTCGCCCGCATCGTCTTCCCGGAGAAGACGGACGAATTGAAGATCGAGGTCGATCTGACCGCCGACATGGCGGTGATCAATCCGTTCGACTTCTTCGTGGAGGATTACGCGCAAACCCGGCCCTTCACGTACGACCCGGACCTCGCCGAGGAACTGGCCCCCTACCGCACCCCCGTCGATGCGGAGTGTCCCGAGATGGAGGCGCTGCTCGCCCGGCTGCCCGAGGAGCCCAACACCGTCCAGTTCCTGGTGGCGCTGAACGCCCAGATCGCCCGGGAGACCGCCTATGGCGTGCGCATGGAGCCCGGCGTCCAGACGCCGGCCGAGACCCTGCGGCTCAAGAGCGGGTCGTGCCGGGACTCCACGTGGCTGCTCGTGCAGGTGCTGCGCCGGATCGGCTTCGCCGCCCGGTTCGTCTCCGGCTACCTGATCCAGCTCGTGCCCGACACGACCGCGGTCGACGGCCCCGCGGGCGCGTCCGCCGACTTCACCGACCTGCACGCCTGGGCCGAGGTCTACCTGCCGGGCGCCGGCTGGATCGGCATGGACGCGACCTCGGGCCTGCTCACCGGCGAGGGCCATATCCCGCTGGCCGCGACCCCGCATTACCGCTCGGCCGCGCCGATCTCGGGGGCGGTCGAACCGGCCAAGACCGAGTTCGACTTCCGGATGACGATCACCCGGGTTGCCGAGACGCCGCGGATCACCAAGCCGTTCTCCGAGACGGTCTGGGCCGACATGGACGCGCTGGGCGAGCGGGTCGATGCCGACCTCGTGGCGCAGGATGTGCGGCTCACCATGGGCGGCGAGCCGACCTTCGTGTCGGTGGACGATTTCGAATCGCCCGAATGGAACATCGCCGCGGTCGGCCCGACCAAGCGCAGCCTCGCCGACACGCTGATCCGGCGCCTGCGCGACCGGTTCGGGCCGGGCGGCCTGCTCCATTACGGCCAGGGCAAGTGGTATCCCGGTGAGAGCCTGCCCCGCTGGGCCTTCGCGCTCTACTGGCGCAAGGACGGCAAGCCGATCTGGCGGAACCCCGACCTGATCGCCCCCGAGGTGATCGCGGGCCAGGAGGGCCAGGCGACCATCGTGCAGGCCAAGGCGCTCGCCGACGCGGTGGCCCGCCGCCTCGGCCTCGCCGATTACGTCATGCCGGCCTTCGAGGACGGCGAGCTCTGGGAGAAGAAGGTCGCGGCGCTGCCGGTCAACGTCACGCCCGCCGAGGCCCGGTCCGGCTCGGTGGAGTTCGACGCAAGGATCAAGCGCGTCTACGCGCGGGGCCTCGGGGAAGCCGCGGGCTACGTGCTGCCGCTGGCGAGCCTGCCCACCGGCAAGGACGGCGATGCCGAAAGGGTCTGGATCTCTGAGAAGTGGGACTTCCGGCGCGGCGCCGCCTTCCTGGTGCCGGGGGACTCGCCGGTGGGCTTCCGCCTGCCCCTGTCGTCCCTGCCCTACGTGCCGCCGGAGCACTATCCCTATTACCAGCCGCAGGACCCGCTGGAGCCCCGCGCTGCCCTGCCCGACGGGCATCCGGGCGAGACGACCGCCAACGGCGCCGGCATCACCGGCGTCGCGGTGCGCACGGCCCTGTCGATCGAGCCCCGGGACGGGGTGGTGCGGGTGTTCATGCCGCCGGTGCAGCGTGCCGACGAGTACCTCGAACTCGCCGGCCACCTCGAAGCGGCGGCCGCGGAACTGAACCTGCCGATCCAGATCGAGGGCTACGAGCCGCCCTACGACCCGCGGATCGGCGTGATCAAGGTGACGCCCGATCCCGGCGTGATCGAGGTCAACGTCCACCCGGCCGCCTCCTGGCGGGAGGCGGTGGCGATCACCACCGACCTCTACGCCGAAGCCCGCCAGACCCGGCTCGGCGCGGAAAAGTTCATGGTCGACGGGCGCCACACCGGCACCGGCGGCGGCAATCATGTGGTCATGGGCGGCGTGACGCCGGACGATTCCCCGTTCCTGCGCCGGCCCGACCTGCTCAAGAGCCTCGTGCTCTACTGGCAGCGCCACCCCGCCCTCTCGTACCTGTTCTCGGGCCTCTATATCGGCCCGACGAGCCAGGCGCCGCGCATGGACGAGGCGCGCCATGACGGGCTCTACGAGTTGGAGATCGCCCTCGCCCAGATCCCCGCCCCCGACGCGCCCAACATCCCGCGCTGGCTGGTCGACCGGGTTTTTCGCAACATCCTCGTGGACGTCACCGGCAACACCCACCGGTCCGAGATCTGCATCGACAAGCTCTACTCGCCGGACGGCCCGACCGGGCGCCTCGGCCTCCTGGAGTTCCGCGCCTTCGAGATGCCGCCGGACGCGCGGATGAGCCTCGCGCAGCAATTGCTGCTCCGCGCCCTCGTAGCGTGGCTGTGGCGCGAGCCGCAGACCGGGAGTTGTGTCCGCTGGGGCACGAACCTCCACGATCGGTTCATGCTCCCGCATTTCCTCTGGTCCGACTTCCTCGGGGTGCTGGAGGATCTGCGGACGGCAGGCTACGCTTTCGATCCGGTCGCCTTCGAGGCGCAGGCCCTGTTCCGATTCCCCGTGTTCGGCACGATCGAGCAGGGCGGGGTCCGGATGGAGCTGCGTCAGGCGCTGGAGCCCTGGCACGTCATGGGCGAGGAAGGGACCAGCGGGGGCACCGTGCGCTTCGTCGACAGCTCGGTCGAGCGATTGCAGGTCAAGGTCGAGGGCTTCGTGCCCGAGCGGCACGTCATCGCGTGCAACGGCCGGCGGCTGCCCATGACCTCGACCGGCCGCGGCGGCGAGGCCGTGGCGGGCCTGCGCTTCAAGGCGTGGCAGCCGGCCTCCTCGCTGCACCCGACGATTCCCGCCCACGCGCCGCTGACCTTCGACATCCTCGATGCCTGGAGCGGGCGCTCGCTTGGCGGCTGCCGCTATCATGTCGCCCATCCGGGCGGCCGCAACTACGAGACCCATCCGGTCAACGCCTACGAGGCCGAGGGGCGGCGCCTCGCCCGGTTCCAGCCGCATGGCCACACCCCGGGCCGGATCGAGATGCCCCGGCCGGAATCGAGCGCGGAATTCCCGCTGACCCTCGACCTGCGCACGCCGGCCCCGCAATGACCGGGGGGCCGTGATGGAGGCGGCGCTCGCGGAGAGCCTCGCGCGGACCACCGATCCGGCGGAGAGCCCGCGGGCGCGCGTCGCCCGTTGGACCGCGGATTACCGCCCTGCCCCCGGCCGGCCGGACGAGTTCCTGGGTCCCGACGGCCAGCCCCGCGGGGCCTGGCCGCGATTGCTCGACCATCTCGGCGGCCTCACCGAGCCGGAGATCCTGGCCCGGTTCGTCGCGGCGGAGCGGCACATCCGGGATGCCGGCATCTCGTTCCGCATCGCCGGTGACCAGCGCGAGCACCCCTGGCCGCTCGGCTGCCTGCCCCTGGTGATCGAGGGGACCGAGTGGGAGGAACTCAGCGCCGGCATCGTCCAGCGTGCGGAATTGATGGAGGCGATCCTCGCCGACGCCTACGGGGATGGGCGGCTGGTCGCGGAGGGCCTGCTCCCCGCCGCGATCGTGGCCGGGACGCCCGAATTCCTGCACCCGCTCCACCGGGTGATGCCCCCCGGCGGCCATTACCTGAAGCTCTACGCGGCTGATCTCGGCCGGGGGCCGGACGGGCGCTGGCAGGTGCTGGCCGACCGGACGCAGGCCCCCTCGGGCCTGGGCTGGGCGCTGGAGAACCGGATGGTCCTGGCCCGGACCTTCCCGGATTTCATCCAGGACCTGAACGTCGAGCGCCTGCCGGCCTTCTTCCAGGCGTTTCGCGATGGGCTGACGCTCGGCGCCGAGCGGGTCGAGCCGCGGATCTGCCTGCTGACCTCCGGCCCCTACAGCAGCACCTATGTCGAGCAGGCGGCGCTCGCCCGCTATCTCGGCCTGATGCTGGTGGAGGGCGACGACCTCGTCATGCAGGACGGGCGCCTGCACGTGCGCACGGTCTCGGGCCTGAAGCGGGCCGACGCCCTGTGGCGCCGGATCGATGCCGACTTCCTCGATCCCCTGGAGCTGAACCCGGCCTCGCGGCTTGGCGTGCCCGGCATCCTGGAGGCCCTGCGCAACGGCTCCCTGGTGGTGACCAATATGCCGGGCTCCGGGCTCGTCGAGTCGGCGGCGCTCGCCCCCTATCTCGACGGCATCGCCCGCCGGGTGCTGGGCGAACCCCTGCGCCTCGGTCATCCGCGCACGTGGTGGTGCGGCGACCTCGAGGGCTTAGGCCATGCCCAGGCGAATCTCGACAGCCTGACCCTGCGCCCGGCCGCCACGCCCCAGCGCGGGGCGGCTCGTGACGCGATCCTGGCGGGCCCGGCCCTGGCGGCGGAGCGGGAGCGGGTGGTGGCGGCCCTGCGCGACCGGCCGTTCGACTACGTCGCCCAGGAGGCCGCGCCGCTCTCGACCATGCCGGGCTGGGAGCGCGGCCCGGACGGGCTCTCCCTGGTGCCCCGCCCCTTCGTGGTCCGCGTCTTCGCCACGCGGACGCCGCTCGGCTGGCAGGTCATGCCCGGGGGCTTCTGCCGGTTCGCGGAGCGCGAGGATGTCGATCCGATCGAGCTGCGGCTCGGCATCCGCTCGGCCGATGTCTGGGTGCTCTCGGAAAAGCCGATCGCCGCGCCTCTGATCGTCACGCAGGCGGCCCCGCGGGTGCGCCGGGTCGGCGGCCACCTCCCCGCCCGGGCGGCCGACGGCCTGTTCTGGCTCGGCCGCTACCTGGAGCGCGCCGAGGCGGTGATCCGGCTGGTGCTGGCCCATCTGCGCAGCGTCGGCGACGCGGTCGGCACCGACATCTCGGGCGCCCTCGACACGCCGGCCGCCCTGGCGTTGCGCGGCCTCCTGCACGAATGGGCCGCCATCGGCGCGGCCGACCTGCCCACGGCCCGCCTCGCCCAGGAGGCGCTGGCCGGGCGCGAGCGGCCGGGCTCGGCCTGGGCCCATATCGGGTCGGCCCGCCGCAACGCCGCGGCCCTGCGCGCCCGCCTCTCCGGCGAAGTCTGGCGGGTGCTCGCCGATCTCGGCGAGTCCCTCGCCCTTAATACTGAGCGGGCCCTGGCCGAATCCCAGCTCACGGGCCGCGCCGAGCGGGCGCTGAGCCAGCTCGCGGCGCTGTCCGGCCTGACCCACGAGAACATGAGCCGGGCGGAGGGCTGGCACTTCGTCGAACTCGGCCGGCGGATCGAGCGGGCGATCAACACTTGCACCTTCGCGCTGGCCTTCGCCAACGACGAGGCGACGCCGGGCTGCCTCGGGGTGATGCTGTCGCTGTGCGATTCGCAGATCAGCTACGGGCGCCGCTACCTCCAGGGGGCCGCCCTCGACCCTGTGCGCGACTTGGTGCTGCTCGATCCCTACAACCCGCGCTCGATCGCCTTCCAGGTGGATGCGATCACCCGGCACCTCGCCGACCTGCCGGCGCTCGCCGCCGACGGCCTGCCGGAGCCGCATGGCCGCCTCGCCACCCGGATCCTGGCGGAGCTGCGCAGCGGCGAGGCCGCCGATTTCGACGCCGTGCGCCTCGCCGCGCTGGAGTCCGACCTCGAACGCCTCGCCGACGGGATCGCGGTGCGATACTTCCCGACGGGGCCGAACGCCCTGCGGCCCGAGAAGCTGATGGGGCTGGCGTGATCTATACGCTGCGCCACCGCACCACCTACCGCTACGGCCGGCCGGTGCGCTTCGCCCGCTGCACCCTGCGGCTCAAGCCGCAGGACGGCGAGGGCCAGAGCGTGCTGGCAAGCGCCGTCACGATCGATCCGAGCCCTGCCACCGCGGTGACGCGGCACGATTATTTTGGGATCGACGCGCTGGCGATCACCCTGGAGGCGCCCCACACGACCTTCAGCGTCGAGGCTTTGTCCACCGTGCGGGTCGAGCGCCCCGAACCGCCGCCGCCGGAATCCGGGATGGCCTGGGAGCAGGTCCGCGACGCCGTGGTGGCGGGGCGCGACCTCGGCGGCCGGGCGCCGGTGCATTTCCTGTTTCCGAGCGGCCGGGTGCCGCTGCTGCCGGAGGTCACCGACTACGCCCGGCCGAGTTTTTGCGCCGGCCGCAGCGCCTACGGGGCGGCCCACGACCTGATGCTGCGGATCGGTAAGGATTTCCGCTTCGATGCCCGGGCCACCAACGTCTACACGCCGCTGTCCGAATCCTTCGCGCTGCGGGCCGGGGTCTGCCAGGATTTCGCCCACGTGATGATCGCCGCCTTGCGCGGGATGGGCCTGCCGGCGGCCTATGTCAGCGGCTACCTGCGCACGGTGCCGCCGCCCGGCCGCCCGCGCCTGCGCGGGGCGGATGCGAGCCACGCCTGGGTGGCGGTCTGGTGCGGTGCGGGCTGGCTCGGCCTCGATCCGACCAACGGCGTGCCGGTGCGGGACGACCACATCGTGGTGGCGCGCGGCCGCGACTACGGCGACGTGGCGCCCCTCGACGGCATCGTGAGCGGCTCGGGCAAGCAGCGCCTGAAGGTCGAGGTGGATGTCATTCCGGATACCGAGACGCAGGATCTCGCGCTGGTCGGGTGAGGCGGCGCTCCGTCATCGCGAGCGCAGCGAAGCGACCCAGGGCAGCGCGACCTCGTTCACCGTGGCGTTACCCTGGGTCGCTTCGCTGCGCTCGCAAGGACGGGGGTGTTCGCGGTTCCTGCCCGCATTAACGTTCGTCGCCCGCCCCTTCACCACATCGTCTTCGCGGCCCGCTCCGGCCATTCCGCGTCGTAGCGCTGGCCGCCGACCGCGCCCGCGGTGAGCGCCGCCAGGATCGCCCCCGGGCTCGGCAGGCTCGTCGGATCGATGCGGGAGTCTGGATCCCACATCTTCGCCCGGATGATCGCCCGGGCGCACTGGAAGTAGACCTCGTCCACCGTGATCACGACCGCCGTTCGCGGCGCGTGGCCGTCGACGCTGAAGGAGGCGAGCAGGTCCGGGTCGGCCGAGATCACCGCCCGCCCGTTCACCCGGAGCGTCGTGCCCGAGCCCGGGATCAGGAACAGCAGTGCGACCCGCGGATCGCGCACGATGTTGCGCAGGGAATCGATCCGGTTGTTGCCCCGCCGGTCCGGCAGGATCAGCGTGCGCGGATCGGCGACCCGCACGAAGCCCGGCCGGTCGCCGCGGGGGCTGCAATCGAGGCCTTCCGGGCCTGAGGTCGCCAGCACCGCGAAGGGCGAGGCCGCGATCAGCGCCGCGTAGTCCGGCGTGACCGAGGCCGCCACCTTCACCGTGGAGGCGGGCGCCAGGGGCGCGTGGTAGATCGCCTCCAGGGCGGCGAGGCTGTCGACGATCATCGCGGGGCTCAGGCCGCTGTCTTGCCGGTCGCGAAGGCCTCGTGCTCGGCCACCAGCGCGCCGGAGAGCGCCGAGGCGATCAGCCCCCGGGTCTCTTCCACCCCGTAGAGGGCCACGAAGGAGCCGAACCGGGGTCCGCGCGCCTCGCCGAACAGCACGTTGTAGAGGCTCGTGAACCACGCCTGCGACACGCCGGGCCGCCCGTCCGGGCTCTTGGCCTTGCCGGACGTGTCGGGGAAGTGGCGCCGGCCGACCTCGTAGACCGCCGCCTGCAGGGCATCCGGATCGGTGGAGCCGGTGTGCTCCTTGAGCGTCTCCGACAGGTCCTCCAGGGCGGCCCGCTCCTCCGGCGTCGGGGCTCGGTAGGTCTTGGCCGGGCGCACGAAATCCGAAAAGTACTTCAGGGCGTGGACCACGAGCCGGTCGAGGCCCGGATGGGTCTCCGGCCCGGTCTGCGGCGCGTAGCGGCGGATGAAGCCCCACAGCACCGCCGGATCCTCGGTGTTGGCCACCGCCGCCAGGTTGAGCAGCATCGCGAAGGTCAGGCTCGCGCCCTCGACCCGCTCGGGCTCCGGCGGGTTGCCGGCGTGCAGATGCCAGACCGGGTTGCCCAGCCGCAGCTTCGCGTCCTGGCCGGCATAGCGGTCGAGGAAGCCGATATACTCGTCCACGTGCCGGGGGATCACGTCGAAGAACAGGCGCTTGGCCTCGCGCGGCTTGTTGTACATGAACAAAGCGAGCGATTCCGGCGTGCCGTACTTGAGCCAGTCGTCGATCGTCAGGCCGTTGCCCTTCGACTTCGAGATTTTTTGGCCCTTCTCATCAAGGAACAGCTCGTAGTTGAAGCCCTCCGGCGGCTCGCCGCCGAGCGCCCGGGCGATCTTGCCCGAGAGCTTGACCGAGTCGATCAGGTCCTTGCCGGCCATCTCGTAATCGACGCCGAGCGCCACCCAGCGCATCGCCCAATCGGGCTTCCACTGCAGCTTGGCGTGGCCGCCGGTCACCGGTGTCTCGTAGCGCTCCCCCGTCTCGGGATCGCGCCACACGATGGTGCCGCTCTCGGCCTTCACCTCGTCGATCGGCACCTGCATCACGTGACCGGTGACCGGGTGGAGCGGCAGGAACGGCGAGTAGCTCGCCGAGCGCTCGGCCCGCAGCGACGGCAGCATGATCTCCATCACGGCATCGTAGCGCTCCAGCACGCGCAGTAGCACCGTGTCGAACACGCCTGCGCGGTAGCACTCGGTGGCCGAGCGGAACTCGTAGGCGAACCCGAAGGCGTCGAGGAAGCGGCGCAGTTCGGCGTTGTTGTGCGCCCCGAAGCTGTCATGGGTGCCGAACGGGTCCGGCACGCGGGTGAGCGGCTGGTTGAGATGGGCGGCCAGCATCTCCCGGTTCGGGACGTTGTCGGGCACCTTGCGCAGCCCGTCCATGTCGTCCGAGAAGGCGATCAGCCGGGTCGGCACCGCGTCGCGGGTGAGCACCCGGAAGGCGTGGCGCACCATGGAGGTGCGGGCGACCTCGCCGAACGTGCCGATATGCGGCAGGCCCGAGGGGCCGTAGCCGGTTTCGAACAGAACCTCGCGTTTGCCGGATTTCTCCAGCCGGGCCACAAGCTTGCGCGCCTCCTCGAAGGGCCAGGCGGCGGCGTTGGCGGCGGCCTCGATGGTGTCGGGGTCGAGGGTCAGGGCTGGGGGCGCGGCGGACATGTCTTCGGGATGTGAGGGAAACGAGAAGCGCGCACCCTAGAGCGGTTCGCACCGAAGCGGAACGCCCGGCGGTGCAATGCAACGATCCGTTCGCCCGCTCGCGCTCCGATGCGGGCAGATTGCTCAGGCGCCTGGCCGCCGCGCGGTGTGCCGGATGGTGCGCACGATGACCTCATCGGCGCCGACACGATAGGTCATGATGTATGGGTACGGTGACACCACGATGCGCCGAATGCCGCGCCGGTCGGTCGTCTGGCCAGCATAGGGATGTCGGAGAAGCAGCTCCAGGCACGCGCCAATCCGCCGCCGAACGGCGTCGGCACCCGATGGGTTATGGCGCGCGATGTCGGCCAGCACGTGGTCGAGCTGGCGCGCGGCGGTTCGCGTCAGCCTCAGCCTCACAGGCCATACTTTGCCCAGATGGCGCGGACTTCCGCATCGGTGGCATACTCGCCGCGGGCCTCCTCGGCGTCGGCGGCGTCTTGTTCCGCCGCCTCCTCCGGGGTGAACCGGTAGACCGAATTCTCATCCCCCACGAAGGCCAGCATGAGGCGGGCGATCTCGTCCTGAAGGTCCGGGGACAGGTCGCGCGCCTTTGCCACGGCCTTTTCGAGCAGATTCGTCATGCGCCGCTCCTGATCCATGGAGACCCGACGCCGTGCAGGATCCCCGATTCGCGCGTTCGGTGGAAGCCTTTCGCCCCCGTCAGAACGGGCTGACGGGGAAGAACCGCAGGTACAGCTCCGTATACTTCCCGTCGTCCCAGACCCGCTGGAGCGCATCGTCCAGCGCCCGGGAGAGGGCCGCGTCCTCCGGGCGGGTGATCAGGCCGATCCCCTCCCCGAAATAGCGGTTCTCCAGGTAGTCGCCGCCGATCAGCGCGCAGCAGTTTTCCGCGTCCTGGCCGCCGACATAGAGGGCGAGGTTCAGGCCGTCGGCGAACAGGTAGTCGATCTCGCCGCGCTTGAGCGCGCCCTCGGCCGCCGCGAGGTCGGTGAAGTCCTTCGGGACGGCCTTCGGGAAGAACGCCTTGAGGTAGGCCGCATGCGCGCTGCCGGCCATCACCCCGACGCTGCGGCCGGCGAGCGCCGCCGCCGAGGGAACCGGCAGGCCTTTGTCGGTCCGCGCCGCGAACCGCGCCGGCCAGCGGAAATACGGCCGGGTCGCCAAGAACTTCTCGCGCAGCTTCGCCGTCAGGGGGATCGCGGCGGCGACCACGTCGCCCTGCTTGCTGTCGAGCGCGTCCAGCAGGGTGTCGAAGCGGCGCGCCTGCACCGTGCAGGTGATCGCCAGCTTCTCGCAGACCGCGCGGGCGAGCTCGACCACGAAACCCGTCGGGTTGCCGTCGGGGCCGGTGAAGTGCAGCGGCGGGAACTCGTCGTCCGTGAGGAAGCGGACCGCCCGGCCGGTCTGGGGCGCCTCCACCCGCTCGCCGCGGCTGCGCGGGTTCCAGAAATCCGGCACCGTGACGGCGGGGGTGTCGACAGGTTTGGCGGGGGCGTTGGCCTGGGCCTCCGCTGGCGCCGCAGCCGCGCCCGCCCGCGGGTTGCCGCAAAATGCCAGGGCGCCCAGGGCCGCTGCGGCCCAGATTGGGATGACCCTCCTATCGCCTCTTGACGATCGGACGGGGTCGGTGCTCCTCTCGGAGCGCGGGGGCGGGGACTGGCTCACCCCCCGTCTCTAACACGTCCTGAACGGACCGGGGGAGCGCACGGTGTCGTCCCAGCGCTCGGCCACGGCGCGGGCTCATCTACCGCCGGAGATCGCCTTTCTCCGCGCGGAGGGTGTCGAGATCCGGCTGCTGCACCAGGCCGCCGCCGATGCGGCCCGGGCGGGAACCGATGCGGCGACCGCGCTCCTGAATGCGGGCCTGATGGAGGAGGCGGCATATTACCGGGCCCTGGCCCGGGCGCTCGGCGTCCCCTACCTCGACGGACCGATCCCGTTCGGCCCCGGCCTGCGCTTCCCCGAGAGCCTGGTCGCCGGCCTCGCGCCCCTGGCGCCCGGCTTGGATGTGCCCTGCGTGCTGGCGCCCCCCGGGCGGGTGATCGCAGTCCTGCTCGGCGATCCGCCCCGGGGCCTGGCGGCCATCACCAGCCCGACCCACCTGCGCGAGGCCGTGTTCGCCGCGATCCCCGGGCAGGTGGCGGATCACGCGGCACAGGCCCTGGTGCGGCATGCACCCGGCCGTGCGACCGCGCGCGAGCCGGTCCTGGCCTGGCTGATGGTCCTGGCCCTCGCCCTCGCGGCGGGGCTCTGCCTCTGCGCCGCGCTGCCGGCGCCCCTCGCCCGCGCGGTGGTGCTGACCGCGCAGGGCCTGTTCCTGGCGATGACGACCTTCCGCCTCGCGGCCCTGGCGGTGTCGGCTCCGGTGACCGCCGAGGCGCCGCCCCTCGCGGACGCCGACTTGCCCGTCTACACCGTGCTCGTCCCCCTCTACCGGGAGGCGGCGGTGGTGCGGAGCCTGCTCCGGGCCCTGGCCGCCCTGGACTATCCCCCGGCCAAGCTCGACATCAAGCTGCTGCTGGAGGACGACGATCAGGAGACCCGGGCGGTGCTTGCCCGGATTCCCCTGCCCGCCCGGTTCGCGGTGATCACGGTGCCACCGGGCGGGCCCCGCACCAAGCCGCGGGCGCTCAATGCCGGCCTGCCGCTGGCCCGCGGCGACCTGCTCACGGTCTACGACGCCGAGGACGAGCCCGATCCCGGGCAGTTGCGGCTGGCCGCCGCCGCGTTCGCGCGTCTCCCTGAGCGGACCGCCTGCCTCCAGGGACGGCTCGTGATCGACAATGCCGGTGATTCCCGTCTCACCCGGGCCTATGCCCTGGAATATACGGGGCTGTTCGACGTCCTGAACCCGGCCCTGGCCCGGTACCGCCTGCCGATTCCACTCGGTGGCACCTCGATGCACCTGCGGGTCCGGGTCCTCCGGGCGCTCGGCGGTTGGGACCCCTACAATGTCACGGAGGATGCCGATCTCGGGATGCGGCTGGCGCTTGCGGGCTACACGGTCGGCGACCTGCCGAGTTCCACCGCCGAGGAGGCGCCCGCCCGGTTCCGGCCGTGGCTCGCCCAGCGCACCCGCTGGCTGAAGGGCCTCCTCCAGACGAGCCTCACCCACGGGCGCAGCCCGCTATCCAACGCGCGCAGCCTCGGCGGGCTGGAGGCGCTCTGCGCCGCGGCCCTGGTTCCCGGGACGGTGGCTTCGGCGCTCGCCTATCCGGTCTGCCTCGCCGCGGCCGCTTGGACCTTCCTGATCCGCGAGATCCCGGCCGCGCCGGTCTTCCTGGACAATCTCGATACCGGCCTCGCCATCACCCTGTTCGGGCTGGGGCTCAGTGCCCTGGTGCTGCCCGCCCTGCTCGGCTGCGCCCGCCGCGGCTGGGGCGACCTCGCCCAGTCGGTCCCGTGGATGCCGATCTATTACTTGCTGGTCAGCTTGGCCGCGTGGCTGGCGCTGATCGAACTGATCCGCGCCCCGCAGCGCTGGAACAAAACCCAGCACGGTCTGGCGCGCACGTCCCTGAGCGGCCGGCCGCGACATCCTGAGCGCACCGGCGCGGGGCGGGCCCTCGGAAAACGCGTTGTTCCTTGATCTGGATCAGGAACGGGCGGCGGGGCCCACCTATGTTGTGAGGCTGCCCGCGCCGCGGGTGGCCGATGATTCAGTGGCGGAGGGGTCAGAGCGATGCCGGCCTATCGTCTCCGCCGCACCCTGGAGCACGCGGACGGCCGCTGCGGCCTTGCCTTCGCCAGCGACAGCCTGGAGGCGGCCGATGCGGAGGCCGCGATCCTGAAGGCCCGGGACCTCTGCCGCCAGGCCGCCGGGATGCTCCTGACCGGGGCGGTGCTGACGGATCCGGGCGGGCGGATCCTGTGGTCGTCCAGCCTCGCGCTCGCCCGGGAACCGCTCTGCGTCCGGCCGACGAGCTGAAGCCGGCGCAACGCTTCGGGCTCTCGCGTCGTTGTCGTCCCGGGGTGGAACAGCACCATGGCCACGATCGCGATCCTGATCGGCACGCAGGCGGGGGCCCGCCTGCTGGCCGCTGCGTCCGAGCGGGAGGCGGCCCTCTCGGCCGAGGCGTTCCTGCTGCGCCTGCCCATCCGGACGCTGCCGGCTCCGCTCTGGGTGCAATGCGCCGACCCGGCGGTGAGCGGACGCCTGACCGGCTACCTCAATGCCCTCCAGGCCGAGCAGGTGCGCGAGCGGGACGCCCGGACCTGACGGGCGCCACAGGCCGTGCCCGGCGGATTTCCCTTTGCCGGATCATGCTCTAACCCGCCAGCATGAGCGAGATACGCGACACGGGCCGATCCGGTGCGGCTGGGGCGCCGCAGACGCCCCTGGACAGGCTTCTGCGCCTGATGGCGGCCCTGCGCGATCCCGTCCGCGGCTGCGCCTGGGACGTGGCGCAGACACCCGCCACCATCGTTCCCTACACGATCGAGGAGGCCTACGAGGTCGCCGACGCGGTGGCGCGGGGCGACCGCGACGACCTGCGCGATGAACTCGGCGACCTGCTCTTCCAGGTGGTGTTCCAGGCTCGCCTGGCCGAGGAGCGGGGCGATTTCGCGTTCGACGACGTGGCCCGCGCCATCGGCGACAAGCTGGTCCGCCGCCATCCGCACGTCTTTGCGCCGGATGGGACGCTCCTGCCGGAGGGATCGCCTTTGCGCGACCCGGCGCAGGTCGAGGCGCAATGGGCGGCGATCAAGGCGCAGGAACGCGCGGCGCGCGGGGACGCGGCGTCTGCGCCGGATCCGCTCGGCGGCGTCGCCAGGGCATTGCCCGCCCTCGCCCGGGCGGAAAAGATCTCCCGGCGGGCGGCCGGCTACGGGTTCGACTGGGACAACGCCGCCCAGGTGATCGACAAGGTCCGCGAGGAGACCGACGAGGTCGCCGAGGCCCTGGCGGCGGGCGATCAGCGCGCGGTTGCGGACGAGATCGGCGACCTGCTGTTCTCGGTGGCCAACCTCGCCCGGCATGCGGGGATCGATCCGGAGACGGCGCTCCGCGACGGCACCGCCAAGTTCGAGCGCCGCTTCGCCGCCATGGCGGGGCATCTGGCGGCGGCCGGGGGCGAACTCGGACGCTCGGATCTCGCCGCCATGGAGGCTGCGTGGCAGGCGGTGAAGCGCGACGAGGCGAACCAGGCCGGCTAAAGCGCACGCCGCCGAAGGGGATACCGGTTCGGCGCGCGGGAGCGCGTCAAAATAAAGGCTCCGGAGCCTCGTCCCGCACGGGGGCCTGCGGCTTTCGGAAACGGACGATACGCCCGGAACAGCGCGACGATCCTGCACGGGGCACGGCGCTCCCGAGGGCTCGACAGGTCTCAACCGGTGGATATGTTTCCGCCCATGCGCTTCACCCTCCCCATCATCACGCTGCCCATCCTCGCGCTCCTCGCCGCGGCTGCCCTGTCCCGGCCCGCCAGCGCCGAGACGATCTTTCAGGGGCGGTTCGGCTGCCACACGCAGGAGGTCACCGACCGCCTGTTCAAGCTGGTCATGGCCGGCGACGAATCGGGGTTCGGGCAGCTCCTGCGAAGCACCCTCGCCAGCGGCGAATGCCGGTCCTGGAAGCCCGGCGAGGAGGTCCGGCTGGAGAACCGGACGATGAGCTACGGCTGCCTCGCGCCGGCGGCCGGAGAGGAGCGCTGCTACTGGACGCCGCTCAGCGCGATCGAGAAGGCGAACTGAGGGGGTTGTGCCGGGGGCCTGACGCGCGCTTCAGGCCGCCCGCACCTGGCCCAGGAACCGGTTGACCTCGCCCGAGAGCTGCTCGGCGTGGCGGGTCAGGTCCGTGGCCGCGGTGAGCACCTGATCGGCCGCCCGGCCGGTCTGCTCCGAAGCCTGGGCCACACCCGCGATGTTGCCGGTGACCTGCTGCGTTCCGGCCGTGGCTTGGCCGACATTGCGCACGATTTCCCGGGTGGCCGCCCCCTGCTGCTCCACCGCCGCCGCGATCGCCGCCGCGACGGTGTTGATCTCGCGGATGCGGCCCGTGATCGTCCCGATGGCGTCCACCGCCTCCCCGGTCGCACCCTGGATCTGTGACATCTGTCCGGCGATCTCCTCGGTGGCCTTGGCGGTCTGGTTCGCCAGTTCCTTGACCTCCGCGGCGACCACCGCGAAGCCGCGTCCTGCCTCCCCGGCCCGGGCCGCCTCGATGGTGGCGTTGAGCGCCAGCAGGTTGGTCTGCCCGGCGATCGAGGAGATCAGCCCGACCACGTCACCCACCCGGGTGGCGGTCTCGCTCAGTGCCGTCACCAGCGCCGCGGTCTGGTCGGCCTCGCCGACGGCCTTCTGGGCGAGGTCGGTCGACCCCGTCACCTGCCGGCCGATCTCCTGGATGGAGCTGCCAAGCTCCTCGGTGGCCGCCGCCACCGTGTTGACGTTGGTGGCGGCCTGCTCGGCGGCTGCCGCCACATGCGTGGATTGCTGAGCGGTCTCCTGGGCGGTCGCCGACATCCGGCGGGCGGTCTCCTCCAGGGTACCGGCGGCGCTCGAGACCATCCCGACGATGCCGGCCACAGCCCGCTCGAACGCGTCGGCCAAGTCCATCATGGCGCGCTTGCGCTCCGCGGCGGCGTTGGCCTCGTCGGCGTGCCGGCGCTCCGCCTCCTCGGCGGCGCTGCGGGCGACCATGGCCTTGATGCCCTCGACGGCGCGGCCGACCGCACCGATCTCGTCCCGGCGGGCCGCCTCCTTCAGCGTGGTGTCGATCGCGCCGCCCGCCATGCGTTGCAGGGCTGCGACCAGGCTGTCGAGGGGGCGGGTGATCCCGAGCACCGCGACCCCGCCGGCGACGCAGAGGGCGATGAGCAGACCCACCGCCGACGTGACGATCAGGATGGTGGTCGCCTGCTCGACCTCGGCCTGCATGGCCTGCTGGCCGTCGACGATCCGCTGCTCCACCTCCCGGCTGTAGGCCCGCATCGCCGCGTGGAAGCCCTCGCGCAGCGTCTGCGCGTCCGCCACCGAGATCCGGACGGCCGCGTCCTGATCGCCGGCGAGGGCCGCGGCGTTGCTGCGTGCGACGAGTTCGAGCACCGGGGCGGCGAACCCGCGAATCGCCGCGACCTTCGCCCTGTCGGCCTCGGATTCCGACGCGGCGGCGAGGCGATCGAGGTCGTCGAGAGTCGCCTTGGCGGCCTCGTCGTAGTGGGTCTTGAACGTGATTCGGTCGGCCTCCGGTTTTCCGATGATGATGTTCCGGTTCATGAGCGCGGCATGACCCAGATGGATCTGGGCCTTCTGCAGGCCTGTCAGCCGGCTGGTCAGGTGATTCGCCACGTAGCTGCCGTGCGCCTCGATCGCATGCATCGTGCTGAGCGCGTAGAAGATGGTAATCGCGCCGATGAGGGACGTGATCGCGAGCGGGGCAACGATCTTCGCAAGGATCTTCACGTTGTCGAGAATCTTCATCGACCATCAGTCCGGCAGTATCGGGCGCGGTCAACGCCGGCGCTGCAGGGCAGGCCTCGTTTGAACCGGGCCGGCGAATGCTGGCCGGGCGCGGACCTAGCACGGCCCATATTTGTCCTCAACAATGCACCAAGTCTGTATCGGCGATCAGTGATGTGAAACGGAAGTCACGGGATGATCGTCATATACGATCTTTGCGGTCCTGTACTGCGTATAAGAGGTAAAATTCTTATATGTTCGGCTCATGGACTGCGATCGATGTCGCTGCGGTGAGGCCTGGATTGCCGTAAACTGATCCTCTCGGATCGATCGAGACCGGCGCCGCCGGGGCGGCGCCGGAGGGCGGTCGCGCTCAGGCGGCCTTCTTGCCCTTGCCCTTGGACGGCTCGGATTCCTCGGGCGTGCCGGCGGTGTTGATCGACTCGGCGATCTTGGACAGCAGCGCGTCGGTCTTCTTCTCCTCCTGCAGGGTCTCGTCGAGGAGCGTGGCGGCCTCCGCGTAGCCGAGCTGGCTCGCCCAGGTCTTCAGGGTGCCGTAGCGGGCGATCTCGTAATGCTCCACCGCCTGGGCGCAGGCGGCCAGCACCGCGTCGGCGGCCGGGCTCTCCTCGAAATCCTCCAGATCCTCTTCCATCTCGGAAACGATGCCCTGCATCGCCTCGCAGGTCTTGGCCCGGGCGGGCTTGCCGATGATCTCGAACACCTGGGTCAGGCGCTCGACCTGCTGGGCGCTCTCCTCGGCATGGGTCTCGAAGGCCTGGCGCAACTCGTCGTGCTCGGCCGCCTTGGCGGACTTCTTGAGCGCTTTCACGGATTGCTTCTCGGCGTAGTAGACGTCCTTCAGGGTCTCGTAGAAGGCGTCGTGCAGCGTCTTCTGCTTGGCCATGGCGGTCTGTCTCCTTTGGGGGGGAAGCTGTCGGGTGCGCGGCTTCCGGACGGCAAACGCCGCTCCCGCCGGGCGTATCCGCCCGATCTCTTCACCCTGTGGAGGAACTTTTCCGCGCGGCGGCGTGCGGGCTGTCGGCGTCCCGGAATCCTGTGATCCAGGGTTGCCGTGATCCGGAGATCCCTGGATCAGGGGTTGCGCGAGGGGGCGGGCATCGGCGCCCCGGCCGATCCTCCGGTGCGGCGGAACGGCCAGTCGATCAGCCCGCCGGCCCAGAGCGCCGCCCAGACGAAGACCGGCTGAAAGGCGAGCCGCGGCCCGTGATACCACCAGGAATCCGGGATGCCCTCGACGTGGATGTGCTCGAAGGCGTGCTTGAGGTTCGCCGGGTAGACGCAGACCGCGTAGAGCGCGAGGCCGATCGCGGCGGCCCGGCGGAACCGGCCCGTCAGGAGGCCGATCGCCCCGGCGAGCTCGCACAGGCCGGTGGCCTGGATGACGAGGCGGGGCTCGGGCACCCAGTCGGGCATGAGCGGCAGCATCGCGTCGGTCGCCACGAGATGGACCACGCCGATGAACAGGTAGATCGCCGCGAGCCCGTAACGCAGCCGGCGCCGCCCGGTCTCGATTCTCTGATCGGTCACGCGACAGCATCCTCCGTGACGCCGCAGGCTTGGGCGACGCGGGCGCGCAGGGCCGCCATCAGCCTTGCCACCGCCGGGTGGCCGGCGCCCGGGAAGGTGGTGTCGCCGATGGCGGTCACGGGGGCCAGGAGCCGCAGGGAGTTGGTCAGGAACACGGCGTCCGCGCCCAGAAACTGGGGCAAGTCGAGCGAGCGTTCCTCGGCCTGCAGTCCGCATCCGGCGGCGAGACCCAGCACCTCCCCCCGCACGATCCCGGCGAGTACGCCATCCGCCAGCGGCGGCGTGACCAGGGTCGTGCCGAACAGGGCGAAGAGATTGCCGGTGCCCGCGCAGGCGACGCACCCCCGCGTGTTGCGGAACAGCGCCTCGTCGAAGCCCGCGGCGGCGGCCTCCCGGGCGGCCAGCACGGCGTCGCCATAGCCCAACGTCTTCAGCCGGGCGGCGGGCGAGGTGTCGTTGCGGGCGATGCCGGTCGGCCAGACGCGCAGGGGCGCGAAGGCCGCGGCCTTCGTGCTCGGCGCCGCGGTGGCGAACAGCGTCGGGTGCGGATCCTCCGGCGGCTTCAGCCCGCGCGGGCCGGAGCCGCGCGTGAGCGTGGTCCGGATCGCCAGCCGCTCACCCTGGCTGGCCAGCGCCCGCATGGCGGCGCGGATCCGCTCGGCCTCCGCGGGAATCCCGAGATTCTCCGCGGAGGCGACGAGCCGGGCGATATGGGCCTCCGCGAAGGCAATGCGTCCGCCGAGCGCCAGGGCCGTGTCGAACAGCCCGTCGCCGAGCGTCAGGCCGCGGTCGGTGTGGTCGAGGGGGGCCGTGGTCCCGGGGGTGATTGCCCCGTCACGCCACAGCATCGCGGCGTTCCTCCGGCTTCTCGCGCCACGCGCGGGCCAGCCCCAAAAAATTGGCGAACAGGGCATGGCCGCCCTCGGTCAGGACCGATTCCGGGTGGAACTGGATGCCGTAGGTCGGGTGGGTCCGGTGCGAGAGCGCCATCACCTCCCCCTCCTGCGAGACCGCATCGACGGACAGGTGCTGCTCCATCTCGGGGCCGGGATTGACCACCAGCGAGTGGTAGCGCCCCACCGGCATCGGCGCCGGCAGCCCGGAAAACAGGCGCGCGCCGGTATGGGCGATCGGCGTCATCTGCCCGTGGAGAGGGCGCTGCGCCCGCGCGACCGTGCCGCCGAAGGCCGCGCCGATCGCCTGATGGCCAAGGCAGACGCCGAGGATCGGCACCGTGCCGGAGAGATCCCGGATCGCCGGCAGCGAGATCCCGGCCTCCGCCGGGGTGCAGGGGCCGGGCGAGACCACCAGGGCCTCCGGTTCGAGCGCCCGGATGCCGGAAACATCCAGCGCGTCGTTGCGCACGACCCGGACCTCTTCGCCCAACTCCTCGAAGTAGCGCACGACGTTGAAGACGAACGAGTCGTAATTGTCGAGGACGAGGATCATGCGAAGGCCTCGAACACGCGGGCGGCCTTGGCCAGGGTCTCGTCGTATTCGGGGCCCGGCTCCGACAGGAGAGTCACCCCGCCCCCGGCCTGAAGCACCGCCTGATGTGCGTCCATGAACACGGTGCGGATCGCGATCGAGGTGTCCATCGCCCCGTCGAAGCCGATCCGGCCGATGGCGCCGCAATAGAGTTCCCGCGCGTCGCCTTCGATCTCGGTGATGATGTCCATGGCGCGGATCTTTGGGGCACCCGTGATCGAGCCGCCCGGAAAGGTCCCTTCCAGGAGGTCGAGGGCGTCGAGCCCGTCGCGGAGTTGTCCGGTCACCACCGACACCAGATGGTGAACGTTGGCGTAGGTCTCCAGCCCGCAGAGCGTCGGCACGGCGACGCTGCCCGGCGCGCAGACCCGCGACAGGTCGTTGCGCAGCAGGTCGACGATCATGACGTTCTCGGCCCGCTCCTTGACGTTCGCCTGGAGCGCTTCGGCCACCGCCCGGTCGGCCTCCGGATCGTCGAGGCGGCGGGCGGTGCCCTTGATCGGGCGCGTCTCCACGTGCCGGCCGTCGAGGCGGATGAAGCGCTCGGGCGAGGACGAGGCGATCGTCAGCCCCTCCAACTCCTGATAGGCCCCGAAGGTCGCCGGGTTGGTGGCGCGCAGGCGCCGGTAGAGGGCGAACGGGTCGAACTCCGCCGGCAGGTCGGCGGTGAAGCGCTGGGCGATGTTGGCCTGGTAGATGTCGCCGGCGCGGATATAGGCGCGCACCTTTTCGACAGCATTCTCATAACCTTGCCGGTCGAAGTTCGAGTGCCACGCGAGTTGTTTTCTGGATTGCCCCGGGGCCTCTGCCGGTTCGGTGCCGAGCCGGTCGGCGAAGGCGGCCAGCCGCGCCGCGGCGCGGGCCTGCCGGGCGGCGGGCTCGAGCGTGGGGAAGCCGGTGGCGACGAGCCGGGCCGTCCCGGCAGCCTGATCGATCACCAGGGCCGTGTCGTAGAAGTTCAGGGCGATGTCGTCGGTGAGCCCCGCCCGCCGGGCCGGCGCCGCGACCCGCTCCAAAGCCGCGCCGAGATCGTAGGCGAGGTAGCCGATCGCCCCGCCCGGGAAGGGGTTTTCGGGGTCTGGCTCGATCCGATAGGGGGTGAGGCAGGCGCGCAGGGCCGCGAAGGGACCGCCCGGCACCGGCGCGCCGTCCAGGGTCGCGCGCCCGTCGCGGAAGCGGAAGCGTGCGAACGGGTCGGCGGCCACGATCGAGTGGCGTCCCAGCGGGTCGTGCCGCATGGCGCTGTCGAGGAAGGCGAGCCCCGGCAGGGACCGCAACCGGGCGGCGGCCGCGACGGGATCGATGAAGGGGATCTCTCGGGTCCACATGGCCTGGTTCGGGGCCGCTATCCTCTGGCTGTGCATCATCTGTTGCCGTCGCACAGGCGATGCCGCGGGGGAAGCGTCAGTTCCACGCAGGCACCACCGCTGGGTGCGGGCGGGATGTGTCCGAGGTGCAGGGCGAACGCCCCACAATCTCACGCGTAGCCTTAAGATTCGCCGCCAAGCCCCTGCCAAACGGTCAGATTTCCAGTTTCTTCGAAGCCTCGCGTCTGGGGCCGGCCACCCCTGCGGCGGCCGGTCTCGCGCCGGCGGACTGGAACCGCTATAGGAGCGCGATCCCGAATTCTCGTCCTCGCGCTCCGTGTGGCTGACTGATCGGCCATACGCGCGGGCGACGTCCGACCCGTCGAATGCACCCATGACCGCCACGCCAGCCCCTGTCCCGCCGGCCACCAAGGCTTCGGCCCCCAAAATCGCTTCGGCCCCCAAAATCTCGTTCGTCTCGCTCGGCTGCCCGAAGGCGCTGGTCGATTCCGAGCGGATCCTCACTCACCTGCGCGCCGAGGGCTACGAGCTGGCCCGGCGGCACGACGGCGCCGACGTGGTGATCGTCAACACCTGCGGCTTCCTCGATTCCGCCAAGGCGGAGTCGCTCTCGGCCATCGGTGAGGCCATGGCGGAGAACGGCCGGGTCATCGTCACCGGCTGCATGGGCGCGCAGCCGGAGGAAATCCGCGAGAAGTATCCCGATCTCCTCGCGGTGACCGGGCCGCAGGCCTACGAGTCGGTGGTGGCGGCCGTCCACGAGGCGGTGCCCCCGGCCCACGACCCGTTCCTCGACCTCGTGCCGCCGCAGGGGATCAAGCTCACCCCGCGCCACTACGCCTATCTGAAGATCTCGGAGGGGTGCAGCAACCGCTGCAGCTTCTGCATCATCCCGAGTTTGCGCGGGAACCTCGTCAGCCGCCCCGCCGCCGACGTGCTGCGCGAGGCGGAGAAGCTGGTGAAGGCCGGCGTGAAGGAGCTGCTGGTCGTCAGCCAGGACACCAGCGCCTACGGCGTCGATATCCGCTACGCGGAGAGCCCGTGGCAGGACCGTCAGGTCCGCGCGAAATTCTACGACCTCACCAAGGAACTCGGCGAGCTCGGCGCCTGGGTGCGGCTGCACTACGTCTACCCCTACCCGCACGTGGACGAGGTCATCCCGCTGATGGCCGAGGGCAAGGTGCTCCCCTACCTCGACATGCCGCTCCAGCACGCGAGCCCCTCGGTGCTCAAGCGCATGCGCCGGCCCGGCAACCAGGAGCGCCAGCTCGACCGCATCCGGAGCTGGCGGCAGATCTGCCCGGACCTCGCGATCCGCTCGACCTTCATCGTCGGCTTCCCCGGCGAGACTGAGGCCGAGTTCGAGGAGCTGCTGGCCTGGCTGCAGGAGGCCAAGCTCGATCGGGTCGGCTGCTTCGAGTACGAGCCGGTGGCCGGCGCCACCGCCAACGCGCTGGGCGACCTCGTGCCGCCGGCGGTGAAGGCCGAGCGCAAGCGCCGGTTCATGGAGACGCAGAACGGCATCGCGCTCCGGCTGCAGCGGGCCAAGGTCGGCAAGCGGCTGCCCATCATCGTCGATGCCGTCGAGGGCGGGGTGGCCCGGGGCCGGTCCAAGGCCGACGCGCCGGAGATCGACGGCACGGTCCACGCCGCCTTCCGGCGCCCGGTGCGGGTCGGCGACATCGTCACCGTGAAGGTGGACCGGGCCGAGGCCTACGACCTCTACGGCAGCGTGGCCTGAGGCGGGACGCCGCGCGGGCCTCTTCGGATGAGGGCGGTCGCGTGCGTGTTGCACGCCTCATCCATCACGGCGCTCTCGTTCCCCGAGGCTCAGGAGGTGCGTGGATGGCAAACCCGGCGCAGGTCACCGGCGCGCCCGAGCCGGTGAAAGCCCAGACAGGCGCCTTCCTCACGCCCCTGTTCACCGACCGACGGGTCGCCGCGGTGCTGGGCCTCGGCTTCGCGCAGGGCATCCCGTTCCTGCTCGTCTACGCGACGCAATCGGCCTGGCTCGTCCAGGCCAAGGTGCCGCTCGCCACGATCGGGCTGATGAGCGAGCTCACCATCGCGTACAAGCTGAAGTTCCTCTGGGCCCCCTTCCTCGACCGGCACGACGCGCCCCTGCTGGGCCGCTGGCTCGGGCGGCGCCGCGGCTGGATCGTCGCCACCCAGATCCTGGTGGCGCTGGCGCTCGCGGGCGTCGCCTTCGGCGATCCGGCCCATTGGCTCGCCTGGACGGTGGCGTTCTCCCTGGCGCTCGGCGTCGCGGGCGCCACCCAGGACGTGGTGATCGACGGCTGGCGCATCACCGCCGCGCCCCCGGAGCAGCAGGCGCTGATGTCGTCGTGGTCGGAGATCGGCTACCGGATCGGCAACCTCGCGGCGGGCGCCGGCGCCCTCTACCTCTCCGACGCGTATGGCTGGCGCGCCGCCTATCTGTGCATGGCCGCGCTCATGGCCCCCGGCACGATCGCGGCCCTGCTGGCGCCGGAGCCCCCTGCCCCCGGGACGCCGGCGAGCGGCGGCTTCGTCGAGACCGTCTGGGCCCCGATCCGTGACCTGCTGGCCCGGCTCGGGCCGCTGGCCGTCCCGGTTCTGGCGCTGGTCGCGGGCTTCCGGATGCCCGGCTACGTCTCGAACGCCATGGCGATCCCGCTGTTCAAGACGCTCGGCTATTCCAACACCGACATCGCCACGGTGACCAAGCTGTTCGGCTTCTGGATCGCGCTCGGCGGCACCTTCCTGGCGAGCGCCATCATCCCGCGGATCGGCATGATGGCGAGCCTGCTGATCGGCACCGTCACGGCTTCGGCCTCGCACCTCGCGCTCGCCTATCTCGCGTGGCACGGCGGCCATGGCGGCGCGGCATTCTGGACCTTCGCGGCGACCGTCGGGATCGACGGTTTTGCCTACGCCTTCGCGTCGATCGTGCTGATCACCTACATGTCCCGGCTCTCGGCCACTGCGCACGCGGCGAGCCAGTATGCCCTTCTGACCTCGCTCTGCGCCCTGCCGGGCAGCCTGCTCGCCGGGTTCTCGGGCTTCGTGATCGAGTGGACCGGGTTCCCATGGTTCTTCATCGGCACGTCCCTGATCGGCGTGCCGGTGGCCCTGCTCTGCCTGCTGGTCGCGCGCCGGCATGGTCCGATGGACGCACCGATGGAGTCTCCCGCGGAGGCGTCCTGAACGCGTATTCGCGGCGGCGTGCCCGTCTTCAGCAAGACTTAACCATAAGGCCGCTTAATGGGACGGACGGTTGATGTCCTTCCCAGTTGGGCAACCCAGGCCACGCGTGCGGACACGGCGTCCGCGGGCGAACGGCGGCGGCTGCCCGCAGGGAAGCGCGTAGGCGAGTTCCCCGAATGGCCCAGGCTGCGTTGTCCCGAACCGCGTACCGCGTCGCGGAGCCCGTGCGGACGGCGCCCCAGCGCATCGTCTACGTGGAGACCCCCTACGATCCGGTCGCCCGCACCCGGGCGCCCTACCCCAGCGCCATGCGGCGCGCCCGCCGCCGGGCCCGGCTGACGGGGCTCATCGGCCTGACGGCCGTGACCCTGGCCGGCTGGGCGATCCTCAGCCAGCCGCAGGGCCCCGGCCCTGCCGAGATCCCCGCGCTGCGGCCGGCCCTGGCCACCGCGCCGCACGTGGCGCCGCAGCCGAACATCGCCTGGATGCTCGACCCCAGCCCCGCCCTGGGCTCGGCCGCGGCGACCGATTTCGGCAGCGTCGCGCTGCCGACCGCGTTTCAGGTTGCGGCATCCGAGCCGTCCCCGGCGGTCCGGGAGATCGCCCGGCAGGTCGCCCAGGCCGAGCAGATCAAAGCCGAGCAGATCAAGACCGAGCAGATCAAGGCCGACCGGATCCGGACCGCGCAGGCCGCGTCCGAGCCGGCGCCCGCGCCCCTGCGGCTCGCTGCCGCCGAGCCGACGCCCGCCGCGCTCGCCCCCACCCTGGTGCCGCTGCCGGTGGCCCGCCCGGCCGAGCTGCGGCCGCAGCCCGCGGCCCCGCGGGCCGCCCCGCCGGCTCGGGTCGCGGCCCGCGCCCTGCCCCGCACCCGCGACGTGTTCCGCGCCGCCATGGCGGAGGAGCCGTCCTTCTTCGAGAAGCTGTTCGGCGTCGGGGCCGCTGCGCCCCGGCAGGAGCCGCGTCAGGCCCTGGCCTATGCCAGCCCCGACACGCTGCCGCAGGCGGCCCCGCGCACCCGGATCAGCCCGGAGCCCGACTCGGTCGCCGGCACGGCGGTCTACGACATCACCGCCCGGACGGTGACGCTCCCCTCCGGCGAGGTGCTGGAAGCCCATTCCGGCCTCGGCGAGGCCATGGACAGCCCGCGCTTCGTCCATCTGCGCATGCGCGGCTCGACGCCGCCGGGCACCTACATGCTGACCAAGCGCGAGCGCCTGTTCCACGGGGTGCGCGCCATCCGCCTCACCCCGGTGGGCGGCAGCGGGTCGATCCACGGCCGCGACGGCCTGCTCGCTCACACCTACATGCTGCGCCAGCCCGGCGCCTCGAACGGCTGCGTCTCGTTCCGCGACTACAACCGCTTCCTCCAGGCCTTCCTGCGGGGCGAGGTCCGGCGCCTCGTGGTGGTGGCCGGCGACGGCGGCCTGTTCGGCCGGGTCGGCATGGGCGAGCGCGGGGGCGGGCGGGGCTGAGACGATCGGCTGCGCCGAAAGTCGGAGGGGCGAACCGGGCGCGGCGGCTTTACGCGCCCGCCCAAGCCTGCCTTAACGGGGCCAGACGCCAGCCCCCGACAAGAGGCACCCGATGAAACTGCCCCGCCGCTTCTTCCAGCCGCTCGCCACCGGCGCCCCGGCCCCGTTCCGCGATCTGCCGGTGCGGCTGGAGCGGATGATCCACTTCGTGCCGCCGCACAACGACAAGGTCCGCGCCCGGGTGCCGGAGCTCGCCGGCACGGTCGACGTGGTTTTGGGCAACCTGGAGGACGCGGTCCCCGCCGACCAGAAGGAGGCGGCCCGCAAGGGCTTCGTCGCCATGGCGCAGGCCACCGATTTCGCCGCCACCGGCACCGGCCTCTGGACCCGGATCAACGCCCTCAACTCGCCCTGGATCTTGGACGACCTGTTCACGATCGTGGCCGAGGTCGGCAACAAGCTCGACGTCGTGATGGTGCCCAAGGTCGAGGGGCCCTGGGACATCCACTACATCGACCAATTGCTCGCCCAGCTCGAGGCGCGCCACGGGGTGACGAAGCCGATCCTGGTCCACGCGATCCTGGAGACCGCCGAGGGCGTGGCCAATGTCGACGCCATCGCGTCGGCCTCGCCGCGGATGCACGGGATGAGCCTCGGCCCGGCGGATCTCGCGGCGTCGCGCGGCATGAAGACCACCCGGGTCGGCGGCGGCCATCCGGATTACCGGGTGCTCAGCGATCCCGCGGGCGACGCGCCCCGGGCGGCGGCGCAGCAGGATCTCTGGCACTACACGATCGCCAAGATGGTCGATGCCTGCATGGCGAACGGCATCAAGGCCTTCTACGGCCCGTTCGGCGATTTCTCCGATGGCGATGCCTGCGAGGCGCAGTTCCGCAACGCCTTCCTGATGGGCTGCGCCGGCGCCTGGACGCTGCATCCGAGCCAGGTGGCGATCGCCAAGAAAGTCTTCGCCCCGGACCCGGCCGAGGTGGCCTTCGCGGCCCGGATCGTCGCCGCGATGCCGGACGGCACCGGCGCCGTGATGCTCGACGGCAAGATGCAGGACGACGCCACGTGGAAGCAGGCCAAGGTCATCGTGGATCTGGCCAAGCTCGTCGCCGCGAAGGACCCGGAGCTGGCGGCTGTGTATCAGCTGGGGTGAGCGGGGGGTGGGCTCGCGAGGCTCGCTCTCCCGTGCTGGCTTGCGGATCACTCATCAAATCCGGACACGCCGGTCCAGGACCGAGCGCGGGTCCCCTCTCCCGTGCGGGAGAGGGATAGGGTGAGGGATCAGGTCTGTCCGGATGAGGCGTGACCTGACCCCGCGTCGATGGCGTGCCCTATCCTGAGCGTTCTCGTCCCTCACCCCAACCCTCTCCCGCACGGGAGAGGGGGCAGGTCGCGGTCCGTCATCGACGCCGGTGTTCACCTGGGATCTATGAGTATCGTCACCCCACAGGCGAGGGGACCTGCGCGCTGTTCGGAACGGGTGGCGCCATGGGCGCCGGATAGGTCATCGGGATCAGGCTCGCGCAAGCTGGGACACCGTATCACCCCTGGATCCGCAACTGCGTTGCCGGAGCCAAGCGGTGACCCGATCCATCCCGCGAGCCCGCCACCTGCGTCGCACGCAGACGTCGGCCGAGGCCAAGCTCTGGCGCGTGGTGCGCAACCGCGCGCTCAACGGCTGGAAGTTCCGCCGTCAGCACCCGATCGACCAGTTCATCGTCGACTTCGTCTGCACCGAGGCCAAACTCATCGTCGAAGTCGATGGGGCGACGCATTCCACGACGGCCGAGATTGCCCGGGATGCCGAGCGGACCAAGCACATCGAAGCCTGCGGCTTCACCCTGCTGCGCATCACGAATACGGACATCCATGAGAATCGCGACGGCGTGCGCGAAACGATCCTCGCGGCCCTCGAACGCCGCAATACCGTGTGATCACGCCCCGAATCGCGCCCGGTACTCCTGCGGCGTCGCCGCGACATGCCGTAAAAAGCTCCGCCGCATCGTCTCCTCGGAGCCGAAGCCGCAAACCTGAGCGATGCGCTTCACCGGCTGCGTGGTCTCGGCGAGCGCCCGCCGGGCCGCCTCGACCCGCAGGCGCTCCACGGCCTTGGCCGGGGCGAGGCCGGTCGCCTCGCGATAGTGCCGGCTGAGGCTGCGTTCGCTCATCCCCGCCGCCGCAGCCAGCGCCGGCAGCGAGAGATCGCCCGACAGGTTCTCCGTGATGTAGGCATGCAGCCGCCCGAACCGCTCCTCCCCCGCCTGGAGCGCCAGCACCGCGCTGAACTGCGCTTGGCCCCCCGGACGCTTCAGGAACATCACGAGGTGGCGGGCCACCGCCAGGGCGATCGGCCGACCCAGATCCGCCTCGACCAGTGCGAGCGCCAGGTCGATCCCCGCCGTGACCCCCGCCGAGGACCAGACCGGGCCGTCGCGCACGAAGATCGGGTCCGGCTCGACCCGGATCCGGGGATAGCGCGCCGCCAGCGCCGCGCAATGCTGCCAGTGGGTCACGGCCCGCCGCCCGTCGAGGAGCCCGGCCGCGCCCAGCAGGAACGCCCCGGTGCAGACCGAGGCGACCCGGCGCGCCCGGCCGGCCCGCGCCCGCACCCAGGCGACCAGTTCTGCATCGTCGCAGGCCGCCAGGACGCCGGGGCCACCCGCGATCACCAGGGTGTCGACCAGCGTGTCGTCGCCCGGCAGCGGCTCGGCCACCAGCCGTAGGCCCGCCGAGGCTGTCAGGTTCGGCTCGCCCGCCGCGATCACCCGCGGTGCGTAAGGTTGGCCGACCCCACCCCGCTCGTTGGCGGTGGCAAAGACCTGGAGCGGCCCCGCGACGTCGAGGAGCTGCACCGCCGGGAACGCCAGAACCTCCACGACCCGTGGGGCATCTGGCGGAAAACGAGGGCTCTTTGTCATTCGTGCCAGAGCGTGACGCGGTAGGGTAGCCCTGTCCACCCCGGAGGTTACCGATGATTCCGCCCGACACCCATCTGCAGATCGGCTCGCTCCTGTTCGAGGGGCTCGACCAGATCGACCTCACCGGCCCGTTCGAGATCCTGGCCCGGATCCCGAACAGCACCTACCGGATCTACGCGGCCACCCCCGATCCGGTGCGCGACGTGCGCGGCCTGCGGATCCTGCCGGACGCGACCCTCGCCGAGGCGCCCCGGCTCGACGTGCTCCACGTTCCGGGCGGCCAGGGCCAGGAGGCGCTGATGCGCGATCCGGCCGTGCTCGGCTGGATCCGGCAGCAGGCGGCCGGCGCCACCCACATCCTCTCGGTCTGCACCGGCGCGCTGATCCTCGGGGCGGCGGGCCTTCTGGTCGGGCGCCGGGCCACGACCTACTGGAACGCGGTCCATCTCCTGCCCTTCTTCGGGGCCGAGCCGGTGGATGCGCGGGTGGTGATCGACCGCGACGGCGAGGAGCGCAGCTGGGTGTTCGCGGCTGGCGTGACCGCGGGGATCGACGGCGCCTTGCAACTGGCCGCCGAGCTGCGCGGCGAGGAGGCCGCCCGGGGGATCCAGCTCGGGATGCAATACGCCCCCGAGCCGCCCTTCGACAGCGGCACCCCCCGGACGGCACCGCCCGCCATCGTGGAGGCCACGCGGGCGCGCGCCGCCGATCTCACCGCCCGGCGCGAGGCCACCGCGCGGGCGATCGCGGCCGAACTCGGCATCCGGACCCCGGAACCTGTGCCCGCCCGGTGACAGGCCCCGCCATCGGTCCTATCTGTCCCCTCTGGACGGACTGAACCATGACGGACGTAACCCTGAGAACCGCGAAATTCGCCATCGGCGCCGTGGTGCGCCACCGGATCTACCCCTTCCGGGGCGTCGTGTTCGACGTCGACCCGGTCTTCGACAACACCGAGGAATGGTGGCTGTCGATCCCCGAGGAGGTCCGGCCGCGCAAGGACCAGCCGTTCTACCACCTGCTGGCCGAGAACGCCGAGACCGAGTACGTCGCTTACGTGTCGGAGCAGAACCTCGTGCCCGACACGTCGGGCGAGGCCCTGCGCCATGCCGGCATCGCCGAGATGTTCGTGCGCGACGATGCCGGCGCCTACCGGATGCGCGCCCGGGCCACGAACTGAGCGGGCGCGGCCTCCGTAAGCTCCCGGCAAGACCGGAGCGGTAGCCTCGTGCGACGGCTGGTGCCGTTGCACGAACCCGCCGCCATGGTCGCCCCATCCCGAAAAGCCGCCGCCCTGCTCCTCGCCGCCGGCCTGCTCAGTGCCCCGGCACGGGCGAACGACAGCGCCTCCGAACTCAACGCCGGCGGCCTGGTCCTCGTGCCGGAGCCGGGCATCGCGCTGGCGAGCGAGGATCTGTCGATCAGCCGCGAGCGGATCGACGTGGCCTACGTGTTCCGCAATCAGACAAACACGCCGCGCACGGTGCGGATCGCCTTTCCGCTGCCGCCGATCGACGGCCGCCTGCTCAGTTTCTCCGCCCTCAAGCTGCCGCAGCCCGAGGAGGCGAACTTCGTCGGGTTCACCGTGACGGTGGATGGCCGGCCGGTCGAGCCGGAACTGGAGGAGCGCGCCTTCGTGGGCGAGCGCGAGGTGACCGACCTGCTGCGTCGCCTCGGCATGCCGCTCAATCCGCTGCGCTTCACCGAGCTGGAAACCGCCCAGAAGCGGATCGACAAGGCCACCTGGGCGGAACTGGTCAAGGCCGGCCTGTTCCCCGATGCCGAGGGCATGACCGAGGGGCTCTGGCGCAGCGAGGCGAAGTTCTTCTGGTCGCAGACCTTCCCGCCCGGGCAGGATGTCCGGATCGCGCACAGCTACGCCCCGGTGAACGGATTCCACTGCCTCGATCTCAAGGAAGCGTCCCGCGCCGGCTACCGCGCGACCTACTGCCTGGACGATGCGGGGCTCGCGGCGATCCGGCGTCTGCACGCCAAGGCGCCGAGCGAGAGCGGCCACCTGCGGGCCTTCGTAGTGCCCTACATCGTGACCACGGCGCGCAACTGGGCGGCGCCGATCGGGCGCTTCACCCTGACGGTGGACAAGGGGAATCCGGAGGCGGTGGTGAGCTTCTGCCGTACGGGGATCCGGAAGATCGGTCCGACCACCTTCCGCTGGGAGGCCCAGGATTATGTGCCGGACCAGGATCTACGGGTGCTGTTCGTGTTGCCCGGGCCAGGGCCGACCGGGATCCGGTAGGGCGTCCTCTCTCCCGGTGGGCCACGCTGTTTACAGGCCAGCGTCGGACGCCGCCGTCGGCGACAGAGCGTGACGTGCCCCCTCTCCCGTGCGGGAGAGGGTTGGGGTGAGGGAGGAGAACGCTCAGGATAGGGCACGCTGTCGGCGCGCGGTCAGGTCACGCCTCATCCGGACAGACCTGATCCCTCACCCTGCCCCTCTCCCGCACGCGAGAGGGGACCCGCGCTCCGTTCTGCAGCCCTGTCGCCGCGTGCGACGTCTATCTAAGTCCACGAGGTCGCCGGGGAGAAAGCCGCGCATCCCCCGCAAACGCGAAGGGCCGGACCTCGCGGCCCGGCCCTCCAAAAACTTCGACCCTGCGGCCGACTTACTTGGCGGCCGGGGCGCCGGCGGCCGGGGCGGCGCCGCCCTGCTGCTCGAGCTTCTTGCGCATGTCCTCGGAGCGCTTCTCCAGCTCAGCCTGGAGCTTCTTCTGCTGCTCCTCCAGCACCTTCGGGTCGATCGCCGGGCCGTCGAAGGCCTTGCCGAAGCCCGCCAGCGGCACCGCGAAGGTGACCTCGCGCTGGGTCTGGTTCTGGACCGAGACGTTGAGGGTCGTGCCCTTCTTCATCGCCGCGATCACGCCGGCATCGACGCCCCCAGCCTCGGCGAAGCAGCCGTTCGGGAAGCAGACCGCGAAGCGGCCGGCCGTGGCGGCCTGGTTGTCGACGTTGAAGCGGATGCCCGGCTGCAGCAGCAGGCCGAGCGGCAGCAGGTAGCGCACCACGCGCACCTCCTGCTTCTGGGCTGGGTTCTTCATCTCGTAGACCGCCACCGCCAGCACCGGCTGGCCCTGGTCGGACACGAAGTCGCGGGTCGTGTAGCAGATGTCGGTGCCCGAGCCCTGGTCCTTGCCGCAGACCTTGGTCCAGTCGGCCTGGCTCGGCTCGGACTTCACCGTCACGATCTGCGGGCCGGTCTGGGCCGCCGTGTTGGCGGCGGGGGTGCCCGGCGCGGTCGGCGCCGGCGCGGTCGGCGCGGGGGCCGCGGGCTTCTTCGGCTGCGCCAGGACCGGGGCGGCCGCGAGGCCGAGGCCCGCGAGACCGAGGAGGGCGGCGCGCGCGAGCGTCGCGGGGCGGGTGAAGGACATCGGCTCTGACCCCTTGGAAGCGATACGGTGTGACGGGTTGATGCGGAGCCGGCCTGGCGGCCGGTCCGCCGGACCGTCCGGATGCGCGCCGCCGTGGCGTGCCCCCCGGAGCTCCGGATGAAACAGTCCGGCCATCGGAGGAGACGGCGCCCGACTGCGCGCATCTCCCGCCCCGGCGGCCGGGCGGCCTGCCTTTCCCCTGGAATGAGGCGAAGGCATGACACCGCGGCTTGACACCACGGCACGGCGGGCAGGTGATACCCTCCGGGCCGCGGCCGGCCCCCGATAGGCTCCCGCCCGCTTGGCCGCAAGCGCGACGTCGCACGAGCGCGTGATCGGCGCACGTCCTCGGCCCGGTGGCGGCGGCCGGAGCCGGCTGTTGCTCAGCGGTCTTAGCGGTCGGTTAACCGTAATCGGCCGAGCATGCCGGCGGTTCTGCAGTATCGGTGGGGGGCGGCGGGTTGAACGCGTTCGCGGTGGCCGAGAGGTCGGTCGAGGTCCCGCCGGACGCGTCCGCGCGGTCCGGCGGCCTGTCCGGCTGCCTGTTCGCGGCGGCGCGGACCGCGCCGCAGCGCACCGCCCTGCGTGATTCGGGCGACCGGGCCGCCTGGTGCGGGCGGCCGGCGATCACCTGGACCTACGCGGCCGCCGCCGAGATCGTGGGACGGCTCGCCCGCGGGATCGGGGCGTGGCGGCTCCCGGCGGGCAGCCGGATCGGGCTGTGGTTCTCCGGCGGCGCCGAGGCGGCCCTGGCCCACCTCGCCGTCGAGGCCGCCGGGCACCTGCCCTGCGCGATGCCGGCCGCCTGGGACCCCGAACAGCTCGCCGCCGGGATCGAGGCCGCCAACCTCCTGGGCGTGCTCACCGAGGGCCGCCGCGGGTCGCGTCGGCCCGCCGAGGAACTCACCCACGCGGCCATGCGCCAGTTCAGCCTGCGCTATCTCGCCGCCTTCGGCCCCGGCGTGCCGGACGGGGTGATCAGCCTCGACGCGATGGCGCTGGAACGCGGCGTGGCCGAGCCGGTCGCCAGCCTCGGCCTCGTGACCTTCGAAGGCGGCGATCCCGAGCGGCCGGTCTACCGGAGCGCGGAGGCGCTCGCCGCCGCCATCGCGGCCCATTGCGACGCCCTGCCGCCCTCCGCGGACGAGCGGATCCTGACGCTCCTGCCCGCCCACGACCTGCGCGGGCTGGTGACCGGCCTCGGCGCGGCGCTCGCGGCGGGGGCCGGACTGGAGACGGTGATCCCCTTCGAGGAGGCCGGCTTCCGGACCGCCCTGCTGCGGCCGGTGCCGACCCGGCTGGTCGTCCCCGCCCTGATCGAGCCGGCGCTCGCCGCCCTGCCCCTGCCCTTTACCGTGCGGGCCCTCAACGTGGTGCATCGGGCGCCCGCGGCCCTGACCCGGCGTGCCGCGCCGGATGGCGAGAAGCCGCGCCTCGATTCGCTGGTTCTCGGTGAGACGGCGATCATCACCCGCCCCGGCCTGACCGACCTCGTCGCGAGTCTGGCCCATCCGGATCGCGCGCCCCTGCCGCCGGCTCTCCTGGCCCTCGCGCGAGGCGACGATGGCGGCCTGGCCTGCCGCGGCCCGGCCTGCGCGTCGGCGCCCCTGCCCCGCGGCGCGATCCCCGAGACGGACGCCGGGGCGTGGCGCGATTCGGGCTACCGGCCGATCCTGGCCGGTGGCACCGCGATCGGCGTCGCGGCGATCTGAACGGCGGCTGCGCTGCGGTTCATCCGGCGCTCAGGCGCTGCGGCTAATCTCGCATCTGCACACGGACCGACGGATCCGATCGACCCTTTCGCGGGTTCTGCAACGGATTGTGGTCACGGCTACCTTTTCAAGCTGTGCCGGATGGAGTACCGCTCAAGCTCATGGGTGCGCTGCAACAAGTGCTCGTGGTCGATGACGGCGTCCGCGCCGTGGACCGGTCCCTTTCGGGCGAGCTCGCCAGTCTCGGCTACGCAAGCGTGACCGCCTCCATGGAGGCGGCGGATGATGTATTGGCCGTGATCGCGCGGCCGGCCGCCGTGCTGCTCCAGGCCCCGACCCGCCGGGACCCCACCTATGCCCGCCGCGCCGCCAAGCTCCGTTCGCACCTGCGTGAGCGCGGCATCCCGGTGATCCTGATCGGCGATTCGGCCGAGCCCCGGGCCGGCGGCCCGGTCGACCTCGCCACCCGCCTCGGCGCCTACGTGGCGGCGCAACCGGATCTCTGATCCGCTTCGGTACCGGCCCCCGGGGGGGGAGCCTCCCCTTACCGCGCCCCGCGCATCAATTCCGGCGCGCCGAGCCGGGGCAACACGCCCTCCCGCATCACCAGCCGCCGTAGCGGCCCGAGCTGGCCCATCACCAGCAGGCCGAGGCCCCGAAGCGCGTCCACCGGCAGCAGGTCGGTGAGCAGGCTGCGGTTGAGGAGATCCACCGCGGCGGTGCGCGCCGCCGTGTCGACGCGCCGGGCGCTGGCGTAGGCGTCGAGCACCGGGCGGGAGCCGGGATCCCGACCGTCCCGGGCCGCGCGGAGCACCCCATCGCGCAGGGTGGCGGCATCGCGCAGGCCGAGATTCAGCCCCTGTGCGCCGATCGGCGGGAAGACATGAGCCGCCTCCCCGATCAGCGCCAGCCGCCGCGCCACCGGTGTCGCCACCGCGAGCCCGCGCATCGGCACGAGGCCGCGCGGACCGTCGACCCGCATGGTGCCGAGCATTGCCCGGGCCTGCCGCTCCACCGCCTGCCCGAGGGCGTCGTCGTCGAGGGCCGCCAGCCGCCGGGCCGCGCCCTCCCCGGCCACCCAGACGAGGCTGGAGCGATGTCCGCCCGGCAGCGGCACCAGGGTGAAGGGCCCCGAGCGGGTGTGAAACTCGGTGGAGACGTCCCGGTGCGGGCGCGTATGCGCCAGGATCGTCGTGATGGCGCTCTGCGGATAGGTCCAGTCGCGGACACGCAGGCCGCTCGCGGCTCGCAGCGGCGAGCGCCCTCCGTCGGCGCCCACCACCAGCCGGGCCTCGACCGTCCCGCCCCCGGCCAGGGCGATGCGGGCGGCCGATTCACCCGCCACCGCACCCGCGCAATCCGCCTCGACCAGGGTCAGGTTCGGCTGGGTCCGGGCGCAGGCGCGCAGGCTCTCTACGAGGCGCGCGCTCTCGACGTTCCAGCCGAAGGCGTCGAGACCGATCTCGGCGGCCTGGAAGCGCACCGGCGGCGGCCGGAACAGGCTACCGGTGTCGTCGATGATCTGCAGGGTGCAGAGCGGGCTCGCCTGCGGCGCCACCGCCGCCCAGGCGCCGAGCGCCTCCAGGAAGCGCACCGACCCGTCGAGCAGCGCCACGGTCCGCCCGTCCGCCACGGGGGCGTGCCGGCCGACGAGGGCCGTGGGGATCCCCTCCCGGGCGATGGCGAGCGCCGCGGCGAGGCCGGCGGCTCCGGCGCCGACCACGGCGACCTCGAAGGGGGTGTTGGTATCCTCGGACATGATGTCCCGCACGATTGAGGCGTCCCGCCCGGAAAAGTCTGGCGTCGGGCTGTTCACGGCTTCGGTTGAGGCGCGTCCCCGTCCTTGCGAGCGGCGCGAAGCGACCCAGGGCAGCGGGACATCAAGAAGCGTGGTGCCGCCCTGGATTGCTTCGCGCCGCTCGCGAGGACGGCGGTGTCGAAGCCATCAACCGGAAACCTGTTCGCGAGCCCGGCGCGCCTCGTATCTGCGCTTTTCGCCGTCCCTGCCAAGAGCAGCGGCGCGGGGCCACGGCGCCGCAGCCCTCATCCCAGGAATGCCGAGAGTTCGGAAAAGACCTCGTCCGGCCGCTCCTCCTGGAGGGTGTGACCGCAATCGAGCGCCCGCCCCGAAACATCGGTGGCCTTCTCGCGCCACGTCTCCAGCACGTCGTAGGTCTGACCGACCGTACCCTTCGCGCCCCAGAGCGCCAGCAGCGGCGCCGTGACCCGTGCTTCCGAATCGGCCGCGTCGTGCTCCAGGTCGATCCCCGCCGCCGCCCGGTAATCCTCGCAGATCGCGTGCCGGCAGGCGGGATCGGAATAGCAGCGCAGGTACTCGGCGAAGAGTTCTGGCGGCGTCGAGCCGGGGGTCTTCGACTGGCCCTCGACGTGGTGGCGCAGGAAATACTCCGGATCGGCCCCGATCAGCGTCTCCGGCAGGGGATGGGGCTGGATGAAGAAGAACCACCAGAAGTAGCGGGTGGCGAAGGCCTTGTCGGTGCGCGCGTACATGGTCGCGGTCGGCGCGATGTCGAACAGGGCGATCCGCTCCACGGCTCGGGCATGATCCAGGGCGAGGCGGTGGGCGACGCGCCCGCCCCGGTCGTGGCCGACCACCGCGAATCGTTCGTGGCCGAGCGCCCGCATCACCGCCACCGCGTCGGCCGCCATGGCGCGCTTGGAATAGGCGACGTGGCGCTCGCCGCCCGGGGGTTTTGACGAATCGCCGTAGCCGCGCAGGTCCATGGCCACCACGGTGCGGGGCTCGGCCAGGCGCGGGGCGACGTGGAGCCATGTCGACAGGGTCTGCGGGTGGCCGTGGAGCAGCAGCACCGGCGGTCCGGAGCCGGCCGAGCGCGCGTGGATCGTCACCCCGGGGGCGGTCTCGATCCGGTGTCGCGCGAAGCCCGGCAGGAAGTCGCTGGCGAAGTCGCTGGCCATGGGGGTCGGTCTCCATCCTGACGCACTGGCGCGCCGGGATGCACCGGATGATAAGGCGCCTCCGGCACCATGTCCGCCGAACCGCCATGACAGATGCACACGCGACTCAGGACCTGTCCGTGAACGAGCTCGACGCCGCCGAGGCGCCGGAGGCGGCGGACGCGCGCGCCGACGCGTCCACGCTCCGCCCGAGCATCCTCGATCCGCTGTTCGCGCCGGCCCGCTCCCTGCCGGGGATCGGCCCGAAGATGGCGCCGATGATCGAGAAGCTGCTCGGCACCCCCGAGCGCGAGGCTCGTGTCGTGGACCTGCTGTTCCACCTTCCTCAGGGCGGCGTCGCGCGCAAGCTGATGGGCTCGGTCGGCGAGGCGCCCGTGGGGGAGCCGGTGACCCTCGGCGTCACCGTGGTGGAGCACCGCCCGGCCCAGATCGGCTCGGGCAAGCGCCCGCACCGGGTGCTGGTGGAGGATGCCTCCGGCCACGACATCACGCTCGTGTTCTTCGGCATGCCCCGCCCCCGGGTGGAGAAGATGCTGCCGCTCGGCGCGCACCGCTACATCACCGGCCGGATCGACCTCTGGGACGGCACCCGCCAGATGGTCCACCCGTCGCGGATCGTGGACGAGGCGGGCTTGGCCGAATTGCCCGCCGTCGAGCCGGTCTATGGCGCCACCGAGGGGCTGACCTCCCGGGCGATCAACAAGCTCGCGGTCGCGGCCCTCGATCGGCTGCCCATCCTGCCGGAATGGCAGGATGCGGCGTGGCTGGAGAAGAACCGCCTTCCGGCCTTCGCGGACGCGCTCCGTCTGGAGCACCGGCCCGAGGAGGCACCGCCGAAGGCCGAGGACCCGCTCCAGCCGCCGCCCGCGACCCCGTCCCGGAAGCGGCTCGCCTACGACGAGCTCCTCGCCTCGCAACTGGCGCTCGCCCTTCTGCGCGCCCGTCAGCGGCGCAAGGCCGGGCGGGTCAATGCCGGCGACGGCACCTTGAGCGCCCGGATCGAGGCCGCCCTCCCCTTCGCGCTGACCGGCGCCCAGGCGCGGGCGGTGGCGGAGATCCGCGCCGACCTCGCCGCGCCCCGGCGGATGCTGCGCCTGCTCCAGGGCGATGTCGGCTCGGGCAAGACCGCGGTGGCTTTGCTCGCCATGGCGTCGGCGGTCGAGGCCGGGCGTCAGGCCGCTCTGATGGCCCCCACCGAGATCCTGGCCCGGCAGCATTTCGAGCGGCTGAAGCCGCTCGCCGGATCTTTACGCCTGCGCCTGATGACCGGCCGCGACCGGGCCGCGGAGCGCAAGAGCACGCTCGCCGACCTCGCGGCGGGCGAGATCGACATCCTGGTCGGCACCCATGCCGTGTTCCAGGAGGCCGTCACCTTCCGCGATCTCGGCCTCGCCGTGGTGGACGAGCAGCACCGGTTCGGCGTGCATCAGCGGCTGGCGCTCGGCGCCAAGGGCGAGGCGGTCGACTTCCTGGTGATGACCGCGACGCCGATCCCCCGCACCTTGGCGCTGACCTTCTTCGGCGACATGGACGTCTCGATCCTCGACGAGAAGCCCGCCGGCCGGCAGCCGATCCGCACGATCACCCTGTCGACCGAGCGGATCGACGAGGTCGTGGCCGGCCTCGCCCGGGCGATCGCCGGGGGTGAACGGGTCTACTGGATCTGCCCGCTGGTCGAGGAATCCGAGTTCATCGACCTCGCGGCCGCCGCCGAGCGGTTCGACGACCTGAAGCAGCATTTCGGCGACGCGGTCGGGCTGATCCACGGCAAGATGCCAGGCCCCGAGAAGGATGCCGCCATGGCGCGGTTCGCCGCGGGCGAGACCAAGCTCCTCGTCTCGACCACCGTGGTGGAGGTCGGCGTCGACGTGCCCGAGGCGACCATCATGGTGATCGAGCACGCCGAGCGGTTCGGGCTGGCGCAGCTGCACCAGCTCCGGGGCCGGGTCGGGCGCGGCTCCAAGGCGTCCTCGTGCCTGCTGCTCTATCGGGGCCCCCTCGGGCAGGTGTCGCGGGCGCGGCTCGAGATGATGCGGGCGAGCGAGGACGGGTTCCGCATCGCCGAGGCCGATCTGAAGCTGCGTGGCGAGGGCGAGGTGCTGGGCACACGGCAATCCGGCCTCGCGGCGTTCCGGCTCGCCCGGATCGAGAGCGACGGCGCCCTGCTGGAGGCCGCCCGGGACGATGCGCGGATGATCGTCGAGCGCGACCCCGGCCTGAAGAGCCCAAGGGGGCAGGCCCTGCGGGTGCTGCTCTACCTGTTCGAGCGGGAGGCCGCGATCCGGCTGATCGGCGCTGGCTGAACGAAGCCGTTCAGGAAAGTCCCCCGTTCAGGAATGGTCCGGCGCCTGCGGTGCGGATCCGCACTTTGGTGCGCCGATGTCACAGATGGTCCGGAATACCGTGCCGGATCAAGGGTTTAACCGCGCTGTGCGGAAGCCTGGCCGGACCCGCCATGGCGCTCTGCGGGGCCCGGACAAGGGCTGTGACCTTGCATCAGCCACAATCTTCCCTTAACTGCAGATGAACGAATGGCCCGGTAAGCCGGGACATCACGGACGAATCTGGAGGACGAACATGTCGAACGGACTGTTCCATAGCCTGCCGGGCTCCAACGAGATGGCCGGTCTTCACGCCCTGCCGACGGAGCCGTGGCTGCTGCCGATCTCGGACCGCGCCGCCGAGGCTGCGGGCAAGACGGCCGAGGAGCTTCAGGCCGCCGTGCGGCGGGCCGCGCGCCCGTTCTGGATGGCCGCCAACGGACTTTGCATCGCCCTCGGCCTCGCCCTGGTCATGCAATGCGCCACCGGCTGGATGCCGACGACGACGCCGCGCAGCGCCGTGACGGTCGCGCAGGCGACACCGCCGACCATCGCGCCGCAGACGGCTTCGCTGCAGCGCTGAGACGTTTCAGACTTCCTGGAGCTTGAGGGCCGTCCCGTTGGGGGCGGCCCTTTTTCGTAGCCGGTGGCGATGCGTGCCGCCCCGTCCTTGCGCGCGCAGCGGCGCAATCCAGGCGGCGCCACGCGCGCCGAGGTCGCGCTGACGCTGGGTCGTTTCGCTGCGCGCGATGACGGGAAGCGGGCCGGTTACGCGTCCTGCGGTTCCCGCTTCGCCGCACTGTCCGCCTGCTGGGCCGCCCGTAGGGAGGCCGCCATACTGTTCAGCCGGCCCTGCGGATCCTCCGGCTGGATCACGCCCGCCGACATGACCAGCTTGGCGGCGTCATCGACGCTGATGTGAAGCTCCACCACCTCGGCCCGGGGCAGGTAGAAGAAGAACCCCGTCGTCGGGTTGGGCGCGCAGGGCAGGAACACGCCGACCAACTCGTCCGCGGCGGCGCCCCGGGCCTTGAGCGCGCCCTCGACCTCCGGCGCCGCCGGGGCCGACAGGAACACCACGGACCACGTCCCCTTCACGGGGAATTCCACCAGCCCGACCGTGCGGAACGAGGTGCCGTTGGCCGAGAACAGGGTCTCGAAGATCTGGCGCAGGCCCTTGTAGAGGCCCGAGATCACCGGGGTCCGAGCGAGCAGCACCTCGCCGAACTCGATCACCGAGCGGCCGACGAGGTTGGCCGTGAGGAAGCCGAGCAGCGTCACCGCCAGGAACGCGATGACGAGGCCGAGCCCGGGGATCGAGAACGGCAGGTAGTGGTCCGGCAGGTAGCTCGCCGGCACCAGGGGCTTCACGAAGGAATCGATCAGCGCGATGAACCACCACGTGATGTAGGCGGTGATCGCCAGCGGCCCGGCCACGATGATGCCGGTGAGGAAGTAGGTGCGCAGCCGGCCCCGGGCGCTGACCCGGGTCTTGGGGGCGCCGCCGGGCGCGGGCGCATCGGGCTCGGGGACCTGGATGGGCGGGGGACTCGACGCCACGGGTGCCCTCTCGGCCGCACGACGCGCGGCGCTTTTGCTGCGGGGGACATCCCGCAATGGCACAGGTAGCGGCTGCGCTTGCCGGTCTCAAGGGCGGCCGGTTTCCAGGGGGGCTGTCCGGCGCCGCGGTCAGGCGCTGGGTCCGGGACGATCGAGGGCCGGCATCGCGTCCCGGGGAATCACGGCGCCGCGATGCCCGATCACCGTGCCGGCGAGGCGGTGCGCCCGGGTCGCCGCCGCCTCCGGGGCCTGGCCGGCGATCCGGGCGGCGAGATAGCCCGCCGCGAAGCTGTCGCCCGCGGCCGTCGTATCGACCACCCGTGCGGCCGGTTCGGCCGGCACCACCGTGTCGGAGGTGCTGTGCAGCACCCGGGCCACGGGCTCGGGACCGGTCGAGGCCTTCAGCACGATCTCGGCCCTGCCGCGGTGGCGCAGCACCTCGCCGTCGCCCGCGTCGCCGAAGAGCCAGTCCAGATCTTCCACCGAGGCGAAGATCAGGTCGGCCTGCGCCAGGGCCGTCCGGAAGGCGGCCCGGGCGACCTCCCGCACGGGCCAGCCGCGCGGCCGGTAATTGGTGTCGAAGGCGACGCGCCCGCCCCGGCCGCGCAGGGCCGCCAGGGTCTCGAACAGGGCGGCACGGCCGGCCTCGCCGTAGAGCGAGAGGCTGATGCCGGACAGGTAGACGAGGTCGTAGGCTGCCAGGGCGGCCCGGGTCTCGGCGGCGCCCGGTTCGGCGAAGAGATCGCGGGCCGCGGCCTGATCGCGCCAGTAGTGGAAGCTGCGCTCGCCGGCCGCGTCGGTGCGGATGATGTAGAGGCCCGGCATCCGGCCGGGCAGCCGGCGGACCCGGCCGAGGCCGATCCCCTCCCGCCCCCACGCCGCCGCCATCTCGTCGCTCCAGACGTCGTCGCCCAGCGCCGTCACGTAGTCGACCGCGACGCCGAGGCGCGCGAGGTAGAGCGCGGTGTTCAGCGTGTCGCCGCCGAAGCCGCGGGCCAAGCTCCCGTCCGATTGCTCAGACAATTCGACCATGCACTCGCCGATGCAGGCGATTCTCATGCGGCTCTCCCGGTTCTCGATCCCGTATCCTACTTTTGGGCCGGGCCAAGTCTCGTGTCGATTGCCCCGTCGATCCTACCCATGGGTCAAACTCGGCGGCGGTATTGGGACCGAACGGGGCGCGTCGATTGACGGAAATCCTGTTCCGGTTCCGTCACAACTGACGCCGGAGGCCCAGGAAGATCGAAATCAGACCTTGGCCGTTCGTCCGGACCGCTGGGCGGAGGTTAGGAAATTCTTGATCGTATCTGGCGCATAGCGATCAGAACGCTTTAATAGGCAATGGTATGAGTTATAGAGTTGGGCAGCCCCATCCGATTCGACGTTCGGCCGCCGGCGCCGGGCTCGGGGGCGCGGCGCGCGGGGCGTCCCCGGCACTGGTGTGAGGCGGCCTCATCGCGTCGCCATATTCGTTGTTGCGAGGCAATAGGTGTCGTGAAATGCTCATCTGCGAAGAACCACCTTTGAATTTCCCTCGCGGGCAGTGATCTATCGCACGGTCGGTTCCTTGGCGGGCCGGTTCAATCCCGACGCAGCGTTCGCGAGAACGCTCTAGGTTTCCTGGTATGTTTCATTCTGCTTTGAGTGCGCTGACATTCTCGGCCGGAGAATTTCTGACGATTACCGAGAGCCGGGGACTCAGTGGGGCCTGGAGTTGGGTTTTCACGGGCGGTGAGCAGGTCTGGTCGCCGGGTTTCTACCGCCTGCTCGGCCTCGTCCCCAATGCCGCGAAGGCGAGCTACGACCTTCTGCTCTCCCTGATCCATCCGGATGACCGGCACCTGCTGCCGTCGCTCGCCGATGTCCGGCAGGGGCATGTCCCACGGGAGGTCATCGTCCGCGTCATCCGCCCGAACGGCACGCAGCGCATTCTGTCGCTCACCATGGAGGTGCGCTTCTCGGCCGAGGGGCGGCCCGTGGCCATCAACGGCACCGCCTTGGACGTGAGCGACCGCGAGCAACTGGCCCATGTCCGGTATGAGGAGCGGCGGCGGCGGGGGGCGCTCTACCTGACCGAGCATATCGCCACGTTCTCGATGGGGCTCGATCAGGTCCGCGAATTACCGTTCGAGATGGCGCAGGTCCACAATGTACCGTTCGGCGACATCTGCATCGACCCCTTCCTGCTGATCGTGCCCGAGGAGCGCGCGGCCTTCCAGGCGATGGCCGAGGCACATATCGAGCAGCGGACGATCTATCAGGGCACCGCCCACGAGCGCCTCGCCAATGGGGAACTCTGGCACTTCCGGATCCTGACGATGCCCGTTTGGGATCCCGACGGCACGTATCTCGGCCGGTGCGGTCTGAAATACCCGGTCGGCGCTGGCTCGCGGGTGCCGGCTCCCATGCGCGCGGGTCTCGAACAATCTGTGACGGGCCATCATCTGCGCGCCGCGCGCGCGCTGCTGGACTGGTCGATGATGGATCTGGCTCAGGCGAGCGGCCTGTCGCACTCGACGGTCCGGCGCCTGGAGGAGGGCAGCGAGCAGCGCGGGAGCCGCTCCCGCCTCCATGCCGTCGAGGCGCTGCGCCGCGCGGGGGTCCGTTTCGTGGTCACGGATGACGGAAGCCTGGCAATCGCCAGGAACTGACGCCAAGGAACTGACGTCAAGAGCCGACACCAGGAGCTGAAGGCCGCTGCTTCCTGACGGGGCGATCCGTGCTGCAGCGCGGGCCGATCCCCGGCTGGTCCTGAATCGTGTCGCGATGCAGCGGGTTTCGTCGTCGCGGACCGCCGATCGTAGGGCCGCCTCCCGGTCGCTCGGCCGCCTCGGCAGCGCAACGGTCGGGCCGGCCGCAGCGCCGGGCACCCTGCCGGGCCCCTGGTCGGCAAGGTGTCGTCCGGATCTTCCGAGCTGGCGTAGTCCGGCTGCGCGCCGCCCGGGTCCGATTTGCCGGCGGCCGAAGCAGGCCGTCGGCCGGTGGCGACGCGACCGTTCAGATCAGGCTGCCCTCAGGCTGCCTTGTGACCGAGCTGGATCGCCTTGGCGATCTGGGAACGCTTGGCGGCGTAGCCCGGGGCGACCATCGGGTAATCGGCCGGCAGGCCGTACTTGGCCCGGTAACGCTCCGGCGTCAGGCCATGGGCGGTGAGGTGGCGCTTCAGGGTCTTGTAGGAGCGGCCGTCGATGAAGCTGATCAGTCCGTCGTGCTGGATCGAGGCCTCGATCTGCGCCGCGCTCGGTCCGGTCCAGCCGGAGCCCGCGGTGCCGTTCTGCAGGACCGAGATCGCCGAGTGCACCTGATCGATCAGAACCGGCAGTTCCCCCACACCCACCGCGTTCCGCGACACGTAGGCCGCAACCAGAGATGCCGTGCACTTGATCAGGTCCGTATTAAGATCTGCGGACTTTTCGTAGAGATCAATCGTGTTCATGAGGTCCCCCGGTTACGCTTCCTTGAAAAACGATCCGGCGGGGATCGAATGACCGATGTTTCAATCGGAATTCCCCCAACCGATCCCCGCCGAATTGCTTCTGACATGCCAAGATTGGCACCTAATGATACAAAATCTGGAACAAATGTCTATAGTTTATCTTAGGATGAGCTTTGAACACAATTGGCTCTTGCCGATCAACATGAGGTTGCTTGCCGGAAGAGCGTAACAAATATTGCGCACCCTTCGCGATTGAGCGGCATCGCCGGTTCGATGACTGCAAATGTGCATGCGATGACCGGCTGTGAGCGTACGAATCAGTCCCCGAGACGTGCGCCGGCCGCCGATGTCCAGCCGCGGGCTGCTCGCACGACCGGCCCGGCCGATGCCGCTACGGCCGCGGTCGCGGCGAATATGTGCGGTGCATCGCCTGCGAGACGACCACTCTCCCCGCAGTCGAACACTGAGTATGGTCGGCGCGTTCGTGGTTGGATATTTCTACAGATCTTCGAATAAACTCTCGTGCAGAGAGGGACTGAAACCTCGTCCTCTTTCAGGGTGCGAGCCGCAGGCCGACCGCCGATGTCCATGATCCAGCGGGTTAGATAGTATTCCTGATGCGCATGGCCGGGCGCCTGCCCGCCCCGACCGCGCGGGCGCCGGCCTCAGCCTGCCGGTGCTGACCGGGACGCCGGTGTTCAGATGTCGTAAAGAATATCCGGGACCAGATCGCGCGCGCGGCCCGGTTTCCAGAATCACTTAAGGAAATTCTCAGGGCCGTCAGGGATGTTGTCGCCGGAGAACCTTCTGGGACTCCCGATCATCGCACCGTTCTGTGTCCCGCTGTTTCGGCGCGGTCGCATTTGTGCGAGAGGCATTGCGATGCGCAGTTGCGAGGGCGAAAGCTCATGTCCGGACCGGGTTCGACGTCTCTTCCGCGCGCCGTCCCAGCACTGGCCGAGCCGGCGAACGCGGATCTGATCGGTGGCCGGATGGCCCCCCTCTGGCTGCTGCTCGTCGGGCGTGCGGCGGTGGGACGGCACTGGCACCTGATCCTGTCGGTCGGCCTGCTGTGGGCGCTGCTCGGTATCGTTGTCGTGGTCGATTCCCTCGACGGGGCGATCCATGTCCCGGACCGGTGGTTCGGCCTCGTCCTCCTGGCCGACGGCGTGATCTCCCTCGCGGTCGGCGCGACCATCACCGGGACCGCGCGCCGGATGCGCGTCTTCCAGGGCGTGCTCCTGACGATCATGGCTGTCCTGATCCTGATGGCGACGCGGCACAGCAACTTCCTGCTCGCCATGATCTTCGGCATCGCCTTCACGGTGGATGGTCTGGTCCGGATCACGATCGCGAGCCTGCTGAAATTCGCCGGCTGGCGGATCGCGGTGGCGTTGGGGGCGCTCAGCGTCGCCTTCGGACTGTTCCACCTCCAGCCGTGGCCGACGTGGTATGCCGGCACGGTCGGCTATTGCATCGGGATGTTCCTGATCCTGAGCGGTGCCAACCTGATGTTCATCGGCCTCCGGGCGCGGCACCTGCGCGTCGCCGGGCCGGTGCCGGAGGCGGTCGAGCCCGGCAGCCTGACGGTCTATGTCTGGACCCCGACCGGACAGGCAACCACCCCCGCCAGCCAGCGGCTGATCCGGCGCTACGTCGCCTCCGTCGATCAGGCCGGCCGGTACTCGACGGGCCATGCGGCCCTGGGCCAGGGGGACGATCTCTATATCAGCCACTACCCCGCGGTGGAGATCGACCGCTCCCCCGCCAACTTGCGCTCAAGCCTGCGCGCCGGGCCCGAGAACGACGTGCCGGGGCGCTTCCTGCCCTCCCACGCGGCGGAGGTCGCCGATTGGTGTCCGCCCACCGTCGCGGTCACGTTGCACGGCATCGATGCCGCCCTGCTCCGGGCGTTCTGGGCGGGATACCACCGGGACACGACCTACAACTTCATCAGCCGCAACTGCTCGACCACCGTGGCCCGGGCGCTCGATGTCGCGATCGAAGGCGCGTTCAGCCGCGGCGGCCATCCCTGGCGGCAGCTCGCCACGGCGCTGACCACCCCGGAATTCTGGGCCGCTGCCCTGCTGCGCACCGGCGCCCGGTCGATGACCTGGACGCCCGGTCTGGTGCTCGACTACACGCGGGCGCTCAGTGCCCTCATCGATCCCGGCTCGCCGGTGCCGACCATCGCCTGGAAGCGCGTCGGCTGGCGGCTCCTCCGCAACTGGCGGGCGCGGTCCCTGGCGCGCTTGCACCAGATCACCGGGCGCCCCACCCTGCCGGATGCCGGGCCGACCGAGGCCTGAGCGATCCCGTCCGGCCCCCGGCGGGACCGCACGGCGCCAGGGGCTCAGCGCGCCGGCTCGGCGGCGAGATCGGCCGCGATGGCCTGCATCACCGCGAGCGTGTCGATCTCGTCCTGCTCGGCCCCGTGGTCGCTGAGCTTGACGATCACCGTGCCGGTCCGGCGGTTGACGTAGACGTACTGGCCGTAGACGCCGATCGCCGAGATGTCGTCGTCGTCGCCCCCGGGGGCGTGCCACCATTGGGCCGAGTACGGCCAGCCGTCGACCGCGCGCTTGGCCGGGGTCATGATCCGCTCGATCCAGCGGGCCGGGATGATGCGGGCCCCCCCGGCGCGGCCCTGATCGGCCACGAGCAGCCCGAGGCGGGCGAAATCGCGGGCGGTGGCGTTGATGCAGCAGAACGCCTTCTCGACGCCCCCGGGCCGGTCGAGGTTCCAGGTGGCATCGGCCTGGGCGCCCATCGGCTTCCAGATCCGGTCCGAGAGAATGTCGGCGAGCGGCCGGCCCTCGGTGCGGGCCAGGATCAGGCCGAGGAGTTCAGTGTCGATGCTGCGGTAGCGGCCCTGGCTGCCGGGCTTGAACGCGAGATGCGCGTGGTCGCGCACGAAGGCCGCGATGTCCCGCGTCAGGTACATCCCGGCGGTGCCGGTCAGGGGGCGGCTGGGATCGTAGTTCTCCGGCACCGCGATCCCGCTCGCCATGTCGAGCAGGTTCCGCACGGTGATCTGGCTGAAGACCGCGGCGTTCTTCAACTCCGGCAGCAGGGCCGAGACGCGGTCCGTCTCCGCGAGCTGACCCCGGGCCACCGCCGCGCCGACCAGCAGCGACACGATGGATTTCGCCACCGACCAGGACGGGAACAGCGTCTCCGGTCCCGTGCCGGGCCGCTGCCATTCGTGGATCAGCACCCCATCCTGCACCACCAGGAAGGCGTTGGTTCGGGTTGCCGCCAGCACGTCCATGAGCGGCACGGTCCGCCCCTTCCAGGGGACCCGGTCGAGGATCGGGCGCGCCCGGGACGGCAGGTCCCGGGCCTGATCGGGGGCCTTCACCACCCGGCTCGGGAACCACGGGCCCACCGACGACGGCTCGATCACGGCGAGCGCCGCGAGGGTGACGGGGTTGGGGATGTTCAGCAGCGCGCAGGCCGCCCAGGCGCAGCCCGCGGTCGCGACGGTGCCGGCCGCCGCGATGAGGCCCCGACGGCGGACCCAGGGGCGGTCCCTGCACGGGCGAGCCGGGCTGTCCGGGATCGCGGAGGACGCGGTCATGTCGAATCGGTATCGCTCTGGATCGTTACGGTCGTGGGGCCGGCCACCCTGATCGGGCGAGTTTAACGAAAGCTCCACGCCGCCGGGTGAGCGGTCCGCGATGGTTCGCGCCGGCGGCGTCGGTTCGGGAATGTTCACGGATTCCATGGATGCGGTATCGTGCGGCGGTCCCGCAAGTCCTGACGACGAACCGTGCCGACGAACCGAAGCAGATCTGTTTCAGAGGTTCGGTGCTTCGTCTGCCGGGGCGTCCGATTCCCGACAGGTCTTACACCGGTCCCACGCCGAATTCACGAAGCCGCCAGGCGCAGAAAGTTCACCGTGCCATGAATCCGTTCCTGATCCTCGGGCTCGCCATCGGCGCGGAGGTCACCGCCACCCTGGCCCTGAAGGCCGCCGACGGCCTGACCCGGCCGGTCCCGACGCTGATCGTGGCGCTCGGTTACGGGACCGCCCTGTGGCTGATGTCGACCAGCATGGACATGCTGCCGATCGGGGTCGTCTACGCGATCTGGTCCGGGATCGGCATGATCGGCGCCGCGATCGGCGGTGCGTGGCTCTACGGCGAATCGATGAACCCGACGATGCTGGTGGGCATCGCGGTGATCGCCGTCGGCGTCACCATCCTGGCCGCCGGCCAGGGGCAGCATTGACGGGACCGGCCCTCAGAACCGGCCCGCGATGGTGAGGCGCACGGCGGGGGGCTCCACCGGGTGGAACACCCGGTCGATCAGCCCCTCCGCCGGCTCGCCGGGCAGGCGCGAGACATAGGCGTAGGTGATCTGGTCGGACTTGCTGTTCGTCAGGTTCAGCACGTCGAGCGAGACGCTGACGCCGTTCTCGAAGGCGTAGCCCACCCGGCCGTTGAACAGCGCGGTCGGGCGCGAGCGGATCGAGTTGTCCTCAATCAGCGGGCGCGGGCCGAAATAGCGGAACCGCAGGGATCCGAACCAGCCGAGCGGCTCGCCGAATGTGAGGCCCGCCGAGGCGATGGTGGTGGGCGCCTCCGGCACCCGGTTGCCCACCGGGTCGTAATCCGAGAAGCGGGCATTGGTGATCGTGAGATCGCCCTCCAGCGACAGGAAGGGGGTCAGCGCGTAGCGGTTCGTCCATTCCAGGCCGAAGCGCCGGGTCGGGCGGCTCGGCTCGGTGGTGCCGGTATCCCCCTGGAACAGGTTCTCGGAGGCGAAATCGAGCCGGAACAGGGCGAGGCTCGTCTCCAGCCCGGCGATCGAGCGGTTGCGCAGGCCGATCTCGTAGCCGGTGGACGGGACGAGGAACGGCGAGCGGGTCGTATTGAACAGGGACGACGTCGGATCGACCGTGGCGGTTACCCCGCGCACGTCGTTCGAGTGGAAGCCGCCGCCGTAATTCACGTAGAGCTCGGTGTCGAACCACGGCCCCAGCGTCAGGCCGAGCTTCGGGTTGACGATCCCGTCACGCGCCCGGCCGGAATTCGCCGGCGTGTCCGACGCGACCCGGGCGGAGTAGCCGTCCGCCCGGACGCCGAGGCTGGTGCGCAGCCAGTCAGTCCAGCGCACCCGGTTGTCGACGTAGAACGCGCCGCTCGTCTCCAGAACCCGGTCGTCGAGGACGCCCGAGCGGTATTGCCGGTTCGTCGTGTTGAACAGGCCGACGCGGATCGAATCGGTGCGCGTCTGGACGCCGATCTCGTTCTCCATCGGCATCCCGAACAGGTCGCCCTGGAAGATATGGAGCGCCTCGCCGCCACCGATGATGCGCTGGTCGAGCTGGTGGAATTGATCGCCGTTGACCGGATCGTTCAGAAAATACGTGAAGTCGTTGAACAGGTTGAGCTGCGAGCGGATCACGTAGGCCGAGGCCCGGGTGAGGCCGGTGGCGTCCGTCGCACTGAACCGGCCCGACAGGGAGAAGCGCGACGTATCCCCGCCATCGGTCGGGTTGAGCGTGCCGTAACGGCCGATCAGCCCGGAGACGACGGCGCGCTCGGGAACCTGGTTGGTGGCGGTCCAGCGGGCCGCGTAGGCCATGCCGGTGACCGAGACCCCGTCGAGCGCCGTGCCCTGGCTGTAGCGGGCGACCGTGCTGATCTTGCGCAGCGCATCCGGCACGGTCCAGGGCCCGTCATAGACCTGGGCGTCGGCGGCCACGAGGAGGTTGCCCTCGGCGAGCGGCGCGGAGGCGATGCTGAGCGCGCGCTTGTAGCCGAACGACCCGATCGAGGTCAGCGCGAGGGTCTTCTGCACGCTGTCGAGGTAGTCGATCCGCACCGAGCCCGCCGAGGCGAAGTCGCCGTCGCGCACGAAGTACGGGCCCTTGTGGAACTCCACCGCGCCGACGAGTTCGGGGATCAGGAAGTTGATGTCGGCATAGCCCTGGCCGTGGGCGTGGATGCGCATGTTGAGCGGCATGCCGTCCAGGAACAGGGCGATGTCGGTGCCGTGGTCGAGGTTGAAGCCGCGCAGGAAGAACTGGTTGGCCTTCCCCTCCCCGCTGTGCTGCGTGACGATCAGGCCCGGCACCGCCTCCAGCACCTCGCCGGGGCGGGTCACCGGCCGGTTGTTGATCTGCGCCCCGGTGAGGATCCCGGCGCTGGCCGAATCCACGGTGAGCAGCGGGCCGCCGATCCCGGTCACGCCGCCGACGAAGCCGGCACTGGCCACCGGCCCGCCGGTCGGGATCGGCGCGGCGCCTTCGGCCGTGACTGAGATTTCATCGAGCCGCGCCTCGGCGGGATCGGGGCCGGGCCGCTCCCGAGCCGCAGCGGTCGCGATCAGGGCTGCCGATGCGGCCAGGGCGAGGAGGGGCGGCGTAGAGCGCGCGGATGGACGGGACACGGGGACCTCGGGCGGCGGCAGTGGCACGTCACCGCGAACGAGGCCGCGCCGGCCGCCATGGCGACCGTCTTGGCATCCCCCGGAACACCCCGCCCGATGGACCTCGCGTGTGACCACGGCTGACGGCAGGTCTCCTGGCTCGCGGGTCGCCGCCCTCCCGTCGTCTTCCCGGGCGAGGCCGCCCAGTGACGTGGTGACGAGAGGACTCACCGCTTACAGTTGCGGGGGCAGCCGCGGCTTCGGGACGAATCCCTCACCGCGTTCCCTTTTGATCCCCGAGGGGAACCGTCCCCGCCACCATCGGCCGGGGGGCCGGCCGCGGTCAACAGGCCGGGGTCGGTTGTCCGCCCCTGTGATCCGCCGGCGACAGACGGGTCTCCGGTCCCACGTGCCACATCCTCGCCGCGAATGTCCGGTCAAGCTTGACCGAGGTCCGATCGAGGTGGGCGCCGGCGGAACGCGGGCGGTCGCCGGACGGGACAGGGTTGAAACAGCACGGAGCGCGCCTGCATGCAGGGTAGCGAGCGGACGAAGATCGGTCCTGTCCTGATGGCTGCGGCTGCGGCCTGTGGGCTGGGAGCCTGCAACACGGCCGGCCCGGTGCTCACGACGGGATCGATCCCCGGCCACGCTGCGCCGATGGCGGTCAGCGATGCCGACCGGGATTGCCTGGGCCGCGCCATGTACTTCGAATCGAACCGGAGCGACGAGCAGGGGCTGATCGCGGTCGGTACCGTGGTCATGAACCGGTTGGAGAACGCGATCTTCCCGGGCGGCATCTGCGCCGTGGTCGGCCAGCCGGGCCAGTTCGCCGCGGGCGTCCTGACCAAGCCGATGCAGGAGAAGGACCTGCAGAAGGTGGCCGACGCCGCCGACGCCGTCTTGGCGGGCGAGCGTCACCCGCAGGTCGGGAAGGCGATGTATTTCCACACGGCGGGGCGGCATTACCCCTACACCAATATGCACTACGTCGCCGTCGCCGGCGGCAACGCCTTCTACGAGAAGCGCGACACCCGCACGGCCAAGCCGGCGGCGCCGGCCTCCATCCCGACCTTCGCAGCCGCCTCGATGGTGGCCGCGCCATAGCGCCGCGGAGCCGTCGGGCGGTTCCGGGCCTCCGCCCAAGGGCCGCCCGCACCGACGCGGCTCCGCCGCGATCCACCGTCTCTGCGCGAGCGATCGCTGCGATCAATAGCCTTTAGGTTGTATTCCGCCGGACGATCAGGCTATGGCATCGCCATGCCAGATGACGCTGGTTTTGACCGAATGGTGAGGGCTGCCATCCGCGCGCATCGGCTGCTGCACGCCCACGGGACGCCGGCGATGCAACTCCTGTCGCGGCTGCTGCTGATCCAGATCGGACGCGAGATCGCAGCGCGACCCGATGGCGAGGGGCCGGCCAACGACAACCCGGACGAGACCGAGGATTAGGGCATTGTCCGCCGGAATAGGTGTCGGTTCGGCGTCGGAGAAGGCCGTCCAGACGCATGGACGCGTCCTCCGGCGGAGGGTCTCGGTTCGCCTTTGGAGCGCGGCCGCAGGAGCCTGATCGAGGCGCGTCGAGGGCGCTCGCCCGCCCCTCCCCCCGGTCGCCCCTATCACCGAAGGGCCCGGATCGACTGCCGGTCATCGCGCCCATGATCGCGACCGTCATCGAGAAACTGTTGATTGATCTGCTTCGCCAAACATGCGGCATTTACACCGGGGGACGACGGTCTAGCGTATTGGTAGAAACGACACACGAGTTCCGGATGTCGCGCCGATGATCGCCGACCGGGTCGCGCTCGCCGGCGCGCTCCTCCTGCTGAACATCGCACCCTCGGCGGCCCAGCTGCGTCGTCCCCTGACGTGCACCGAGGCGGCGTCGGTCGGTCTCGGTCTCGACACGGCCGGCGTGCCGGAGGGGGCGAAGCCGCAGCCGCGCAAGGCCCGGACCTTCTCCCTGGTCTCCAGCGGCGGCCTGCTGACCGTGATCTCCGCCGGACGCTCGGACTACTACGAGTGCCAACCCGCTTCGCCGCGCCTGAACGAGCGTTCGCCGCGCAACGCGCTCAAGTGCCAGAACGGCGTCTACTTCCTGCTGATCGATCTCAACACGCTGAACTTCGTCGAGGCGCAGCTCAATCCTGAGGATCTCACGGAGGTCAAGGTCAGTTCCGGAAGCTGCCGGGGTCTGTGATCCCGGTTCGCCAATCGCGGCGCCCGGCCGGGCTTACCGGCAGAACTGGGTCGCGGCCGGGGTCCACTGGCCGAAGCCTGTCGCGACCATGTTGGTCATCACCCGGCAGATATAGACCTTCTGCGCCGCGTTGTTGTTCGGTCCGGCGTGGTAGCGCGCCACCGCCAGCGTCCAGCTGCCCTCCCGCTGCTTCAGCTCCTTGAGGAACTGGGTCGCATATTCGACATTCGCGTGCGGGTCGATCATCGCCTCGACCGAGCCGAACTTGCCGCCGTGGTAATGGTGGTTGATCTGCATGCAGCCGAGATCGATCAGGCGCGCGCCCTTGCGGCGCGCCTCCTTGAAATGGGCGATCACATCCCCCGGGCCGGTCCCGAAATAGGCCGACCCCTCGATGTTCATGGCATAGGGCTGCAGCGAGCCGCGCTTGCCCGTCTCCGTGAGCCCGACCGCGTAGAGCACGCCGAGCGGCACGCCGTAGCGCGCGGAGGCGCGGCCCATCTCGGCTTCGCAGACATTCGCCGCGGCCGGGACCGCGCTACAGATAAACGCCGCTGTCGCGAGGACGTATCGTTTCATCCCCCCGCTCTCCCTCCCGTCTACCGGCGGCCGGGCTCCGGTCCGCCTGTCGCTGCCTGTCGCCGCCCTGCCCTGGACGGGCGCCTCCGTCGGAGAAGCCGGGCTGCCCCTGCGAGGGGGCATTCCCGGAAAAGCCGCCCGAGTCGGACGCGCGCGCTTGGCTGACGGTGACCTCGGGCTGATAATTGGCCTGCTTCAGCAGATCCGTGAGGATCGCCGCATCCCTGTGCAGGAGGGCTGCCGTCTCGGCTTGCGAGGCGCGCAGGTGTGTTTCGAGCTGGCCGTTGGCCAGCCGGAGCTCCACCGTGACGGTTCCGAGGTCGTCCGGCCTGAGCTGGATCCTCAGCACGCGCAGCGGGCCGTCCGGGGCGGCCGGGACCGCCGGATCGGTCTGGGAGGCCCGGGCCGCCGGTTCGGAGGCGGCTGCGCGGTCGATTTCGTCCCGGATGGCCGCCGCGATCGTCGGCAGGGTACCGGCGGGCAGGCCCAACCCGGTCGCGCTCGGCGTCGGCGGGTCGGCGGCTTCCGTCTCCCCGGAGCGCTTGTCGGTTGCGAGGCCGGTCCAGGCGATCCCCGAGACCGCACGGATATCCGAGAGCGCGGTGACGTCCGCCTTCTCCAGCCCGGCGCCGGTGGCCCTGACGGCCGCTCCGGCGGGATCGGACACCGTCTGGGACGGGCTCTGGACTGGGCCCGGGGCCGGCGCCTTGAGCGCCGCAGCGGCGACCAGGGCCGGCACTTCGGTCTGGGCGCGCTGAAGCTTGGCCCCGGCGCCCTCCGCGGGGCCCGGTGCCGGTTCCCGGCCTGACACCGGCGCCGGAGGGGGGGAGAGCGCGGGCTCGCCCGGCGCCGCATTCGGCAGGACGGGTTTGAAGTGCGCCGCGCGGTCGAGCACCGTAACCTTGGGCGGCGCGGCCGGGATCGGGCCAGCAGAGAGCGGGCCGGCGGAAGGCTGGCGCGCAGGGATCTGGCCGCCGAGGGAGGGGTCGGTCGGGTCGGTGCCATCCCGCCGCGGCACGGCCGTGGCGGCCGCGTTCGTCAATCCGAGGACGGTGTCGTCCAGTGGGACGGAGCCCGGTCCGTTGGTCGCGCCCGGCGCGGAGGCGGCGATGCGCAGAGCGCTGCCCGCGGGCGCAGGCCCGTCCGTAGCCGCGCCCGCGGCGCCGGCACGGCCATCCGCACCGGCCACCGGGAGGGCAGCAGCGGCCGGCGTCGCGCTGGCATTCAGGATATTGGCGAGGATCGCCGCTGCGGCGCCCGCCGGATCGGCCGCGGGCGAGGCCGCCGGGATTCCCGGGACCGCCTGCGTGGAGTCGTTCGTCCCGGTGGCATCGTCCGACGCCGCCGGCTCGCTGCCGCCCGTGCCGCCCCGGGGCGAGGCTGACTGTCCTGAGGCCGCGCGCAGGGCGTCCGCGAAGCCGCGCCGGCCACCCGCTTGCGGCGGGTTTTGGACATCGGCCTCCGGCTGGGACGCGTTCACCTCGCGGTCGGGCTGCGGAGCCGGCTGCTTGAGCGTGGCGGAGATCGGGTTCACGGGTTCGCCCTTTTGAGGAGCAGGTCGATCCGGTCGATCGTGGCCTGGGCTCGGGGGATCAGCTTGGCGGGTTCATCGGCGGCGTTCGCCGCGGCCTGCGCCGGCTTCGGCGCGGCCGTGTCGGCCTCCGGCAGGCCGGGCTTGCCGTTAAGCCCACGCCTGATCTCCTCGGCCGTCGCCAGCGCCGTGTCGAGGAGGTGGGCGTCGCGCTGGGGCAGCTTGGCCCTGTCGATGGCCTTCAGCGTCCGCAAGCCCGTTTGAAACGTCGTCAGGCTCACGATCTCGGCGGCGGCCCGGTAGAGCCGGGCCTGGACCGCTTCCGGGCTCTCGGGTCCGCAGAGGGCGAGCGCCCGGTCGGCTGCCATCAGAGCCGAGCCCGTCTTGCCCTCCTGGATCGCCGTCCGGGCGACCGGCAAGTACAGGTCCTTCTGGCTCTCGGTGTTGAGCTCGTCCAGAATCCCGGTGAGCACGGTGAAACGCCCCTCATCCTGGCCCACGTCCAATTTCGTCAACTGATAGGCGAGGCGCTGGCGGAAATTCCCCGCGTAGATCGAATGCGGGAAGCGGCGCAGATACTGGACCGCCAGGGCCTCGAACTTCTTCAGGTCGCCCGACTGCCCGAGGGTGAAGATTTCCCGGCGCAGGGCGCCCTCCTCCGCCAGCGTCCCCGGGAGGAGCAGGCGGACCTGATCGAGGAGGCCGATGGCCCGAGTTGGATTCTCGGTCACGGTGAGCGCGGCCTGCGTCAGGCCGATGGCGCCGGCCAGCGTCAGCGGCAGGGTGGCGATGTCGACATCCTTGAGCAGGCGGCTCGCCTCGGCCTCCCGCCCCTCGACATAGGCGAGGGCGCCGCGCACGAGCGTCGCCTCGGGTTCCCCGAGGCCGTCGCGCTTGGCCAGGCGCCGCAGGATGGCCGGGCCGCCGCCGCTCAGGGCGAACACGATGGCGGCCCGGAGGTTGTGCGGGTCCGTCCACACCTCCGGGGCCGCATTCAGGATATCGCTGTTGATCCGGGCGATCAGCACGGACTGGCCCTCGTGGGCGGCGAGGGAGCCCGCCGCGATCCGGTCCTGGAGCAACTGCAGGGTGCGCACCCACGCGACCGGGCCCTCCTTCCGGGGCTCGGGCGCGGGCGCGGGTGCGGGATCGGACGGCGCCGCGTCGGACGGCGCGGGGTCCGGCGGCGCGGGGTGCTCCGCCTGCGCGGCCGCAACCGGCGCGGCGGCTGGCTCCGTGGCAGCCGGCTCCGCGCGCCCGGTCACGGGAAGGGCGAGGAGACACACGACGAGGAGACCGGAAAGCCCCTGCGGGATCCGCCTCATCCTGGGGCTCCCTGAAGGAGGATCTCGATCCGCCTGTTCTCAGGCGCCTTGGAATCCGCGGTGTTGCGCGGCGTCCGGTCGGCAGCCCCCTCGATCCGCCAGATCCGGCTCTCGGCGATCCCGGCCCGGGTCAGCATGTAGGAGGCCATATGGGCGCGCGCGGTCGAGAGCCGCCAATTGTCGTAGACCTCCGAGCGGAACGGGCGGCTGTCGGTATGGCCGCGGACGACGATCCGGCCCGGGCGCGCGGCGAGCACCTTCGCGAGGCGCTCCATGGCCCGCACCATCTCCGGGCGGGGCTCGGCCGAGCCCACCGCGAACATGCTGAAGTTCAGGTCGTCCGTCACGTTGATCAGGAGGCCTTCCGGCGTCCCCTGGACCTCGACATGCGGTCCAGGGGCGGTCGGCGGGAAGATCTTCGCAATCTCGGCCTTCAGCGCGGCCTGACCCGCCGCCGTGTCCGGACCCTGGCCGATCCGGTTCGCGGACGCCTCCGTGGCCTTGACGTCACCTGTCTTGACCTCGCCCGCCTTCTCCGCCGACGCCTTGATCTCGGCGTTGGTGGTCGCACCCGCCTTGCCCTCAGTCGCCTTGCCCAAAGCTGCCTTGCCCGCAGTCTCCTTGGCTTCGGTGACCCCGGCGCTGCGGGCATCGGGCGTGGTCTGCTCCGGCGGCGGCGTGATCCCGGCGGAGGCCGGCCGGTCAGCCTTCGCGGGCGACAGGGTGGTCACCTGCCAGTAGAGCGGATCGAACGGATCGCGCGGCGCGTCGCCGCCGCGCCGGCCCGGCTCGCCGAGTTCACCGATCGTGGCGCTCTGCGGCTTGTCGGGCTCGGTCTCGGCGGCGAGCGTCGCCAGGACGGAATAGGGGTCCTGGAACAGTTCCCGCTCCCGGGCCACCGATCCCGGCGGCAGGACGCCGGCCTTGTCCTGCATCGCCTCCGACCCGCTCGGCGCCTTGCCGGGAACCGGATCCGATGTCGGGTGGCCCGGGACCGGATCCACGGTGACATGGCCCCCCACCGGGTCCGCCGATGGATGGCCCGCCTCCGGGTTTGCCGCGGGACGCCCCTGTGACGGTTCGGCCAGGGCCGGTGGCTTCGGATCGGCCAGACCCTTCCGGGTCGGCATGGCGTCCGACAGGCTGATCGGATTGAAGTAGTTGGCGATGCTGGTCTTCGTCTCTTCGTTCGAGGCCTTGATCAGCCATAGGACGAGGAAGAGCGCCATCAGGGTGGTCATGAAGTCGGCCAGCGCGATCTTCCAGACCCCGCCGTGATGGGCGTGGTCCTCCTCCGCCACCCGGCGGACGATGATGATCTCTCCACCTTCAGCCATGCTCAGCCCTCCTCGACCAGGGCCGCGATGCGCTCACCCCAAGCCCCGAGCCGCGTCTCGACCAGGGTTCCGTTCAACCGCACCCGCAGGTCGGGGCCGCCATGCGTGGTGACCGCGATTCGGCCGGGCGGCAGGTCGAGGCGCTGCGCGAGCGCCTCCGAGAGGTCCGCCGGGCCTGTCACCGCGAGCGTCCCCGCCTGATCGTCCGCCACCAGGGATGCGAGCGTCGCGTGCAGGTCGCGGATCGCCTCCTGCCGCAGGGCCGCCGTCAGGAAGGGGTGGAGGACGCGCGTTAGACTCTCGGCCAGCCGCTCCTCCAGCGCCCGGGCCTGGTCCGCGATGGCGCTCGCCAGGACTGCCGATTCGGCCTCGACCCAACGCTGCCGGGCCTCGGCGAGCGCCGCTGCGGCCGCCTCCCGCTCCGCCGCAGCGTCCGCAGCCGCAGCCTCCCGGGCGGCGGCCTCACCCTCCCGGTAGCCCTCCGCCCGGGCCGCAGCCGCGATGGCGTCGAGATCCGGGGGCGGCGGTGGCGCTGCCGCTGCCGCTGCCGCCGTCGTATCCGCGCGCTTTGGGGTCAGCGCCGCGAAGGCGGAGGAGGTACGTTGGCCGGTGCCCGAGAAGACGGTCCAGACCGGAGGGGCCGCCGCCATCACGCAGCCTCTTCGCGGGTGAGCCACTGCTTCAGGATGTTGGCGACCTGCTCCTCATCCAGCTCGACCAGCTGTTCCAGCCTGCGGATCGGCGAGCGGGCCATCTGGTCCGTCAGATCCTCGATGAGGTTGGGCGGCGGCGCCGCGGCAGATGCCGCGTCCTGCTCCGCCTCCAGGGCCGCGAGGGCGGCCTCCTCGTCCGGGCTGGCAAGCGCAAGCTCGGTCTCCATCTCGGGCGAGCGGGCCAGGATGGCGTTCACGGCCGGGCGCAGGCCGAACCAGATCAGCAGGCACCCCACGATCAGGATCGTCGCGGCGTTGATCAGGGTCCCGGACTGCCGCATCAGCACTTCGCTGAAGCTCAGGGGCGGCACGGGGGTGAGCGGCTGGCCGTCGTTCAGGAAGCTGACCGCCGCCACCTTGATCTGGTCGCCCCGCGCCTTGTTGAAGCCGGAGGCCGAGGCCACGAGCTGCTCGATCTCGGTGATCTGCGGCTCGATCTCGATCTTGGCCGCGTCCTTCGCCGGATCCTTGGCCCCGCCGGAGAGGGCTTCGAGCCGGGTCCGGTTCACCAGAACGGCGACCGACAGGTTCTTGACCGAATAGCCGTCGCTGATCGTCTCCACCTTCTTCGTGGAGACCTCGAAATTCGACAGCTCCTCGCGGCGCTGGCTTTCGGAGTTCGAACTCTCGTTGCCCGAGGCCTGGACGTTCTGGCCGGGTAGGTTCTGCTGCGCCGTGGTCGGCTTCTGCGGCGCGCGGTTCTGCGCACTCTCCGATTCCTTGACGGTCCGCACCGAGCGCTCGACCTTTTGGTCGGGATTGTAGATCGTCTCGTCGGTCTTGGTCTTGTCGGTGTTCAGCCGTGTGACGACGCTGACCTCGAAGTTGTTTGGCCCGAGATAGGGCGTGAGCGTCCGGCGGATGTTGTCTTGGATCTCGTGGTTGATGGTCTGTTCGAGCCCTGCCAAGCGGCCGGCCGGCGCCGTGGTGGCGTCGTCGCCCGCGAGCAGCACGGTCCCGTCGGTGTTCAGCACCGTGACCTTGTCGGGTTTCATCCCCGGGATCGCGGCGGCCACGAGCTGTCGGATGGCGGGGGCCACCGCGGGGTCGTTGGCCGGCTCCGTGCGCACCACCACCGAGGCCGTGGCGGGCTGCTGCTCCCGGCGGAACGAGCCGGGATCGGGCATCACGATGTGGACCCGGGCCGCCTTGACGCCCTTGAGCGTCTGGATCGTGCGGGCGATCTCGCCCTCCAGGGCGCGGACCCGGGTGATGTCCTGCATGAACGAGGTCAGGCCGAGGGAGCCCAGGTCGTTGAACAGCTCGTAGCCGGCCTTGCCGCTCTGGGGCAGGCCCTTCTCGGCGAGCAGCATGCGCGCCTGGGCGGTCTGCCCGTAACTCACGAGGAGCGAGGTCCCGTCCGCGCTGACGTCGAAGGGGATCCCGGCCTCCTTGAGCGCGGCACCCATGCGGGTGACGTCGTCGCGGTTCAGGCCGGCATAGAGGGTCTCCCGCAGCGGGCGGCTCAGGTAATAGGCGCCCAGGCCCACGGCCAGGAACACGGTGAGCCCGACCAGCCCCAGGGCGATCAGCCGCCGGGGCCCGAGCTCGAGGATGTTCTGCCAAAGCTTCTCGAAATGCGCGCGACCGGGCATCGACGGGACTCAGACCTCCACCGCGGGAGCGGGACGCCAGGGTGGCGCATCAATCTTGTGTGGGGATGGTGACGCCGGAGGCCCGGTGCCACGCAAAAGGCCGCGCGCCCTGAAGCGCGCGGCCGGCATCCGCCCGGGGGCGGATGCTGTTGCTGATGAGCGGAGCCGAACTTAGCTGCGGAAGAGGCTGAGGATCTGCTGCGTGCTCTGGTTCGCGATCGACAGGGACTGGACGCCGAGCTGCTGCTGGACCTGGAGGGCCTTCAGCTTGGTCGACTCGTCTTCCATGTCCGCATCCACCAGGATGCCGATGCTCTTGTCGTTGCCCTTGATCAGGCCATCGACGAAGTTCGACTGCGTCTGGATCTGGTTCTGCACGGCACCGAGCTTGGTGGCGACGGAGGTGATGTTGCTCAGAACCTTCTCGGCCAGGTTGACGTAAGCGCGGAGCTTCGACAGGTCCTGGTTCTGGATCGACGAGATGTCGATGTTGTCGACGCTCAAGGCGTAACCGCGGTCGTAGCCGTTCTCATCGGCGCCGACGACGGCATACTTCTTGTCCAGGAGGCCGCCCTTGCCATCGCTGGCACTCGCGCCGCTCGCGCCGGTCCCGTTCTTGATGAGGGTGGCGTTCGCATCCGACACGGCCTTGGCGAAGGTCTTCTGCGCAGCGGTCCAGGTGTCCTGCGCGTCGCTCCAGGTCTTGACCGCGGTCGCCCCCTTGTCACTGCCGTCAAAGGTCTTCTGGGCCGTGAGGTAGGTCTGGTAAGCGGTGTCGCGGGTCGCGATCGCGGTGCCCGAACCGCCCGTGGCGCCGGCCGCGTCCGCGTAGGCCGTGCCGCCCGTGGCGGCGGCGTCGTAGAGCTTCGTATCGTCGACGTTCACCGTCACGGTGCCGACGGCGATCTGGCCCTGGACGCGGCTGAACGACGCGACGATCTTGCGGTTAGGTGTGTAGTTGCCCGAGCCCGAATCGACCGCGAGCCAGTTTTCACCGTTCGTCGCCGCGCTGGTGGCGATCGTCCGGAGGTCGGTCAGGCGGGCGTTGATTTCGGTCTGGAGCTTGTTGCGGTCGACGTTCGGGTTCAGGGCCGCGGTCAGGCGGTTCTTGATCTCGAGGAACGAGTTCTTGACGTTATCGAGACCGGAAACGGCCGCGTTCACGGTCGCCAGGCCGAGGCCGATGGCGTCCTTCACGGCGCCCAGCGAGCCGTTATCGGCGCGGATGGTGGTGGCAATCGACCAGTAGGCGGCGTTGTCGGCGGCGGTCGCCACCTTCTGGCCGGTGGCGATGCGGTTGCTCGACTTCTCGAGGTCTTGGTTCGTCAGCTTGAGGGTGGTGAGCGCCGTCATCGCGGCGGTGTTGGTCAACAGGCTCGACATAAGGATGTCCCTTCAACAAACATGGAAGTGGGACATGCCGGGTTCTCACCGGCATAGCAGAGCGGCATCATGCCTTTGACCCGTTGCCACGCGGGCGGGAGTCAATCTGCTATGGATCAGGTAAGCAAAAGATCGAAGTTCCTCGTTCAGAGGTTCGATGTTCTGCCCGCCGACAACTCTGGCATGCCTGATGCCGAGGCATAAGTCAACATGGGCGCGGTTTTACGGTTAGCGGGATTCGATATCGTCTGTCAGATTTACTTATGTAACTTGCATATCAGAAGTATGACTTCACAAGACCACTGATTAGCATATTCCAGCCATCGATCAGGACGAAGAACAGGATCTTGAACGGCAGAGAGATCACGGTCGGCGGCAGCATCATCATACCCATCGACATGACGATCACCGCGATGATCATGTCGATGACCAGGAAGGGCAGCGCGATCAGGAAGCCGATCTCGAAGCCCCGGCGCAGCTCGGAGATCATGAAGGCCGGGATCAGCACGCGCAGGTCGGTCCGGCCACCGTCCGGGGCATTGGGGAGGTTGGCCGCCGCGATCTCCGCGAAGGTGTCGAGGTCCTTGGGGCGGACATGGGCCAGCATGAAGTCCCGGAACGGCGCGGTGACCTTGGCGAAGGCCTCCTCCTCGGTGATCCTGTTCTCGGTCAGCGGGCGGACGCCGTCCTGCCACGCCCGGTCGAAGGTCGGCCCCATGACGTAGAAGGTCATGAAGAGCGACAGGCTGATCAGCACGAGGTTGGCCGGGGAACTCTGCAGGCCGAGCCCCGAGCGCAGGAACGAGAGAGCCACGACGAATCGGGTGAAGCTCGTCACCATCACCAGGAGGCCCGGCGCGATCGACAGCACCGTCATCAGCGCGATGAGCTGGATCATCCGCCCGCTGATCGAGCCGTTCCCCGGCGGCAGCACTTGATCGAGGCTGAAGCTCTGGGCGCTCGCGGCCGTGGCGACGAGGAGCAGCAGGCCCGCCAGAGAGATGCGGCGCAACATGGCGTGACCGGTCCTGATGTGTCTCGGCCGAGCCCGGGGGCGGCCGGTCGCCCTACTGGACGACGAGCGTTTCGATGAAGAAGTCGCGGGCCTGCCCGTTGCTGCGGAGCTGGACCCGCTCGGCCAGATCCTCCCGCAAATGGCTCAGGCCACTCGGGCCCTCGATCTGGGCGAGGGACAGGGTCCGCAGGTAGCCGAGGATATCCTGGCGGATCTCGGCCGCCATGGCCGCGGGATTGGCGAAGGTCCCGGTCTTCACGACGACCGACGCTTCGAGGCGGATCCAGACGTCGCTCGGGCTGGCCAGATTCGTCACCACGGCGCCGAGCTCCGTCACGGAGGAGCCCGCATCGTAGGTGACCACCCGCTTGACGTTGGCCTCCTCGGCCTTCTTCCGCTCGTCCACGGCCTTCTCGATCCGGGTGATCATGTAGAAGCCGCTGCCCCCCCCGACCCCGACCGCCAGGACGGTGAGGATTGCGAGGAGCAGGAGCCAGCGGCCCTTGCGTGGAGCCTCGGAATTGGACGCCATCGATCGTCTCCGCTTCGGCGGGGAGGCTTTAGGGCCGGTCTTGTGACGGGTGCTCTTGCACCGCGGAGGATGGAGTCCACGCTCGCGGCGGGTCCCGGGGACCGGAACCGAGACGCTGCGCGCGTGTCCCGCCTCGCCGCATCCCGAAGGCCGGCTCCCACCCTCCGGGACGGCGCTCTAGAACGGGGCGACCAGGTCGTAGACCTGCTGGACCACGCCGGGCTGCTGCACCTCCATGAGGCGACCCCGGCCACCATAGGAGACCCGCGCCTCGGCGATCTTGTTGTAGTCGATCGTGTTGGTGCGCGAGATGTCCCGCGGCCGCACGATGCCGGCGATGTTCAGCACGCGGACCTCGTAGTTCACGCGCACCTCCTGGGAGCCGCTGATCATCACATTGCCGTTGGGGAAGACATGCGTGACCACGGCAGCGATGGAGAGCTTCAGTTGCTCCTTGCGATCGATGCTGCCCTGACCCTTGGTCGAGGTGTTGCCGTTGACCTCGTAGTGATTCTTCGATTCCGGGGTGAGGCCGAACAGATCGAACTGGAGATCCAGGCTCGACTTGGCCCGCGCATCGCGCGACCGGTCGGTGCTGTTGTCGAACTGCGCCTTGTCGTTCATCGCGATCATCACGGTGAGGACGTCGCCGACATTCTTGGCGCGCGGGTCCTGGAACAGGTCGGCGCTCTGCTGGGCCCAGGTCGAGTGGTAGCCCGGTGCCGCCGACGCCACGGCGAGCGGCGGCACCGCGTTGTGATTCGGGTCGATGCCGTAGCCCACGGGGCTGAGGGCCGGCGCCTTGCCGATCTCCTGCACGGGCGTCGCGCAGGCGCCGAGCGCCGTCAGCGCCGCGACGGCGGCAAATGCCAAACCCGATCGTATCAAGCCTGATCGCACCAAGCCTGATCGCACCAAGCCTGATCGCGCGGCGACTAGGATCGGTCTCGACCCCGCGTGACGCGCCCGCTGGCGCGCATCCGGGTTCCTCTGCGGCGAAGGGCGCGGGAGCCGCGTCATCCTGATTTCTCGCTGTTCTGCGGGCGACGATCCCCCGAATCCGGGCGTGCCTCGGGGGGCGTCTTGGGTGTGTCGTCCGGCCGGAATGGCACCGGATCCTTCGGGGGGGTGTTGGTGATGACGTTGGCCAAACGCGCGGCCCGGCCGGGATCCATCTCGTTCATGATCGCGCTGGCCACCCGCGGCTCAAGGCGGGTCAGGATCGCGGCCGCAGCCTCGCTGTCCATGGCGGTCAGCTGCTGGGACGCCGCCTCGGGGCGCATCTTGGCGTAGATCGCCGTGACGCTCTCGTCCGCCTTCGCGAGGAAGGCCTGTCGGCGCTTCAGCCACGCCTCGTATTCGGCGCGCTTGGCCTCCAGCTGGCCGATCCGCGCCTCGACATCCTTGGCGAGCGCGGCGAGCGTGTCCTTCTGCCAGTTGAAGCGGGCGTCGGCGGCGGCGTTGGCGATGCCGGCGCAATATTGCGAGGGCTGCGCCTCCTCGGGGGGCTTCGGCTGGGCACGCGCCGGGGCGACCGGCAGCACGGCCACCGCGAGGGCGAGACCGAGCCGGAAGCGCCGCCCATCGCCGCCGATCCGGCATTCTCGGGCCGAGCCGGTCATTGGATCACAAGCTCCGCCTGAAGGGCGCCCGCCGTCTTCACCGCCTGGAGGATGGCGATCACGTCCGTCGGCTTCATGCCGACATTGTTCAGGCCGCGAATCAGGGTCTGCAGATCGGGTCCCGACACGATGGCCAGCCGGCCGGTCTGCTCGCCCGCCTGGATGTCGGTCCGGGGCACCACGGTCGTCTGCCCGTCCGAGAACGGGGCGGGCTGGGACACCTGCGGCGTCTCCGTGATGCGCACCGTCAGGTCGCCATGCGTCACCGCCACGGTGGAGACCTGGACGTTCCGGCCGATGACCACGGTGCCGGTCCGCTGGTCGATCACGACCTTGGCGGGGATGTCCGGCTGGACCTGCAATTCGCCGATCTCGGCCATGAACCGCGTCCGCCCGACATGGCCGGGGCGGGACAGGACCACGGTGCGGTAGTCGCGCGGGCTCGCCGCCCGCCGCCCGTACTTGTGGAGCGTGTAGGCGTTGATCGCATCCGCAACCAGCACGGCGGTCTGGAAGTCTGGGTTCTTCAGTTCGAGGGACATGCCGGGCAGGTCCCGGAATGCGCCCGCCACCGCGCGCTCCACCAGCGCGCCGTTGGGGATCCGGGCCGCCGTCGCCACGCCCGAGATCAGCGATTCCGCCTGACCCGTGGCGCTGAAGCCGGAGACGACGAGGGCGCCCTGGGCGACCGCGTAGACCTGCCCGTCGCCCCCCGAGAGTGGCGTCATCAGCAGGGTGCCGCCGCGCAGGGAGGTCGCGTCACCCATCGAGTTCACCGCGACGTCGATCCGCGAGCCCGGCTCGACATAGGCTGGGAGATTGGCCGTCACCATCACGGCCGCGACGTTGCGGGTCCGCAGCCGCTGATCGCGCACGTTGATGCCCAGACGGTCGAGCATCGATTGCAGGGACTGCTCCGTGAATTGCGAGTTGCGCAGGGTGTCGCCGGTGCTCTGCAGGCCGGTGACGAGCCCGTAGCCGACGACTTGGTTGTCGCGCACGCCCTGGAGCGCGGCGATATCCTTGATGCGCGTCGCCGCCGCGGGGGCCGGCGAGAGCGCGGGGACGGCCAGGAGGATCCCGGCCAGGCAGAGAATCAACCGACGCATCACGGCTGCCCCGTCCGGACCCGGCCGTCGGGCATGACGATGCCCTGGATCACCCGCCCCGTGGCGGTGTTCCGGACGCTGACCGGCTCGTTCACCGCCGCGTTCGCCAGGGCCATACCCTGGGTCGAGATCGCCACCCCGTGCTCCTCGAACACGATCACGATCGGCGCCCCGCGGGTCACGAGCTTCGGTTCGTCGAGGGCGATCGACGGGATCGGCTCGCCGGGCAGGAGCGTGCGCCGCGCGACCTTGCCGGTCGCATGCGCCACCGAATCGACCGCCGGCATGCGCGGTCGGTAGTTCTCGGGAAACGCCTGCTCGCGCAGCATCGTCGGCTTGATGAGGTCGCCCGCATAGATCGTCGCCACCGGGACCGGCAGGACCTGATCCGTCGCCGCGGCAGGCCTCGGCGCGAGGCCGAGCGCCCCGGCCGCGGCCAGGGCGCGGGCGATCCGCGCCGCGAATCCCACAGGGCGAGCATCCCGGATCATGACCTTAGCGGATGCCCTTCGAGACCGTGCCGGCCATCTCGTCGGCGGCCTGGATTACCTTCGAGTTCATCTCGAACGCCCGCTGGGCCGAGATCAGGTTCGTGATCTCCTTGACCGGATCGACGTTCGACATCTCCAGATAGCCCTGCTGGACCTTGCCGAAGCCCGGATCGGCGGCGAAGCCCGTCACCGGCAGGCCGGAGGCCGCCGTCTCGCGGTACAGGCCGTTGCCCAGGGGCTCGAGTCCGGCCTCGTTGGTGAAGTTGGCGAGCTGCAGCTGGCCGATCGTCTGCGGCAGCTGCTGCCCGTCGACCTTGACCATCACTTGGCCGGTCTCGTTGATCACCACGTCGACGGCGTTCTGCGGGATGATGATCGCCGGATCGACGCTGTAGCCCTCGGCCGTGACCAGGCGTCCGTCGGCGTTCTTGTTGAAGGAGCCGGCCCGGGTGTAGTTGATCTCGCCGTTGGGCATCGTGACCTGGAACCAGCCGCGGCCGTTGATCGCGAGATCGAGGGAATTCGTCGTGTTGGTCAGCGGGCCCTGCCGGTGCAGGTTGCGGATCGCGGTGTTGCGCACGCCGAGGCCCAGCATGGCGCCCTCGGGAACCGCCCCCTCGCCGGTCTGGATCGGGACGCCCGCGGGCCGCTCTGCTTGGTAGATCAGGTCCTTGAACTCGGCGCGCCCCGCCTTGAACGCCGTCGTGTTCAGGTTCGAGATGTTGTTGGCAATCACTTCGACGTTCAGCTGCTGGGCGTTCATGCCCGTGGCCGCGATGGCGAGCGCTCTCATGATCAGGTCCTTGGGCCGGAGAGGGGGAGGCGATTCGTGTTCGGTGTCCGTGCCGCCGCGTCAGATCGCCATGCGGACGATTTCCAGGTAGGCGGCGACGACCTTGTCGCGGATCGCCACCGCGGTCTGGAGCGTCTGCTCCGCCGACATGACCGCCTCCACCACCGATTGGGCGGAGGCCTTGCCCTGGATCCCCGAGATCGCGGCCGCCTCGCCGGTCTTCACGGTGTCCCGCATCTGGCCGGCGACCTGGCTCATCAGATCGCCGAAGGTCGCGGCGCCCGCCGCGGGGGCCGTCTGCCGGACGTCAGGCAGGGCCAAGCCGAATTCGCCGGATCCGAAGATCGAGGCGGTCTTGCCGGACGAGCTTGCGAGGGCTGCGAGAGACTCGATCATCACGGCCTCAGGAGGTCGATGATGCTGGCGACCATCGAGCGGGTCTGCTTGATCATCTGCAGATTGGCCTCATAGGAGCGGTTCGCCTCCCGCATGTCGGCCATCTCGATCAGCATGTTCACGTTCGGCAGCTTGACGTTGCCGTTCTGGTCGGCCGCGGGATTCCCGGGATCGTACTCCACCTTGAACGGCGCCGTGTCCTCGCCGATCTGACGGACCGCTACGGCCGCGGTCCCCGAGGCCCGGTCGAGGGCGGTGCGGAACGTGATCGTCTTGCGGGTATAGGGATCCGAGCCGGCGGTCTGTCCCGTCGACTGGGCGTTGGCGATGTTCTCGGCGATGACGCGCATGCGCTCGGATTGCGCGCCCATGCCGGAGCCCGCGATCCGCGAGGAGGCTGCCAGGGGATCGATCATTGGCCGGACTTCACGCTCAGGGCCAGCATCCGGTTGAACGACTTGACCACGCCGCTGTTCAGGGCCTGGTCCCGGCTCACCTCGCCGGCCTTCATCAGCTGCTCCTCGATATTCACCGAGTTGCCGGAATGCACGACGTCCCAGCCGTCCGAGGCGGTCGCGCGGGCCGGCCGCGCGGCCGGCCCGTCGAGTTCCAGGTGGCCGGCATGCGTCGCCGCCATCGACAAGGCCGTCTTGTTCAGCACGTCCCGGAACGGGGTCACGTCCCGGGCCTGGTAGCCAGGGGTGTTGGCGTTCGCGACGTTGCCCGAGATCACGGCTTGGCGTGCCGCGAGATGCTGCAGCTGCCGGGATGCGAGGTTGAACAGGAAGATCGGGTTCATGGTCTGTCGGCTTTCCGGCTTGGCAAGGACGGCGGCAGGGCAGTTCCGAAGGCTTGGGAACACAGCCCTGGCCGCTGAGTTGGTTTGACGGTCCGCTCCAGCGTGACAGGTGTCTGTCGGCGGATCTTTGCGCGGGCTGTCTTGTCCGAAGCTTGCGGCGGCGCGCCGCCGGCCCTGGCCCTCCCGAATCCCGTGCAATACGGTCCGTGAAGTGCGTCGGTCCGGTCAGCTCACGAAGGCGTAGCCGAGGTAGCGCCGGACCTCGATCGGATCGAAGCTCAGCTTCTGCCGGAGCTTTTTCCGGAGCTTGCTGATATGACCTTCGATCACGCTCTCATCCACGTCGTCCGTGAAGGCGCCGTAGACCGCGTTGAACACCTGTTCCTTGGTCATCCGGCGCCCGCGGTTGCGGACCAGGAATTCGAGGATCTGACGCTCGCGGCGCGGCAGGGCGATCTTCTCCCCGTCGATGTCGGGGTCGCGACCGTCGAAATACACCTTCAGCCGCGCGGTCCGGTCCGCCACGGCCGTGTCCTTGTCGGCCTCGCGCTGCGTGCGCCGCCAGACGGCCTCGGTCCGGGCGAGGATTTCCCGGACATGGACCGGTTTGCGGACCACGTCGTCGATGCCGGACCGGAAGAGCTGCAGCGTCTCCGTCAGGCATCGGGTCTCGATCATCGCGATGATCGGCGCCCGGGACCGCCTCTGGATCAGCTCCGGCCAATCGGCGCGTTGCTCGCACTCGCCCAGGAGGAATCCCTGGACCGCATCGAGGTCGTTCGTGGGTGCGGTCTGCAGCCAGTCTTCGAAATCGGATGACACTAAACCGACCGAAGATACGCCCTCTCTAAAGAAATTGGCGACGTATCCGTCTCTAACAATCGGTCTCTCGTCGACAATGACGTACATTGTCACCAGACTCCTTCCGTTATGGCTCGTGTTGCTTGGTCGATAATGCTGTTAACGAGAGAAATCTTAACTCCACGCTTACGGTGACCCAAGGAGATGAATGGGTCAAGAATTTGTCCAACACTCAAGATCGTGTTCTGGAGTGAAGAGCCGGAGAAAAATTCAGATTTTCTGTCGATCTTGATGTCAGTTTGATACAAATTTTACGGACATACATTGACCATCGACAACTGAACTTCGGCATGCTGCGGTATCCCCGTGATGGTCACCTGCCGATATGGCCGAGGCCGATCCTGCGAGAATTGTCGGATCCGATGCACGAACACCACGCTTCCGCGCCCGCATCGGTGCGGGCGGACCCCGGCGCCACGCTTCCCGCCGCGGATTGCCTCGTCGGCAACAGGAATCGCTGGTCCCGGGCGGTCCTCGCGTTCCCCGGCCTGACCCCGGACACGTGGTATGAGTTCAGCGCATGCGTGCTCTGTGCGGATGCCGAGGCGGCCCCGGGGGCCAAGGATTTCGCGGCGATCGGCTTCGCCTTCCTGGCCCAGGACCGATCCGAGGTCGATTTCGCCCATGTCCCGGGCCTGGGCCGGACCTCGATGGATGCGCACGGGGACTGGCTGGCCGGGCCCGGCGCAGCCGGCCAGGCCACCGGCCAAGCCACCGCTCAGAGCGCGCGTGCCCTCCCCGTCCGCCGCCGCTTCTACCTTCCGGCGCCGGCCGCGGAGGTGACGGTCGTCATCCGGAGCTGGCGCAACACGCAGCCGTTCCGGATCCTCGATCCGGAGATCCGGCCGGCGGGGCCCGTGGCGCCGGATTCGGCCGGATCGCCCCGGCTGAGGCGGGACGGCCGGATCCCCCTCGGTCCCAAGCCAGTCTGGTTCCGGCACGGCCTCGTCCCGGGGCGCCCGCTCGTCTTCAAGGGCCAGATGCTCGCCCGGGGCCGGACGGAGGGCGCGCTCGCGCGAATCGCCTTCCGGGACGCCCGGGGCGTTCCGATCCCGCCCCCCTATCCCGACACGCTGGCGACGCTGTCGATTCCCGCCTTCCTGGATATCCCGGTCCATCGCCAAGCCTATCGCTTCACCCTGAAGGTCACCCCGCCGCCATCCGCCGCGACGCTGGAGATCGGGTTCGCCGTCTGGGAAGCGGGCGCGGAGCTCGCGCTGGCCGGCGTGCCGGAGGTCCTGCTCGACGACGATCTGCGGCTGGCGGACTTGATCGACGGTCTGGCGGACGAGGCGGATCCGGGCGCGGGGGCGTTCCTGGCGCGGCTGATCGGCCGTCTCGGGGGACCCCAGGCGGGGAGCGGCGGCGCCGCGCCGTCGATCCGGCCCTTCCTCGATCCGGCAGCCCTGGCGCAGCGGCCCTCCCCGCTGCGCGGTTTCACACGCCTACGCGACGGGCCCGACGCCTGCAGCCTCGTCGGCGGGGCGATCCGGATCGCACCGCACCCGGCCTGGACCCTGCCGGATGCGCCGGACTGGGCGGCCGACCCGTTCCGATCGCAGGCGTGGCGCCTTGCGTTCCAGTCCCTGACCTGGGCCTGCGCCGCCGCAGAGAGCCCGGATCGCGAGACCCGCGACCGCGCGGTCGCGGCCGCGCTCTCCTGGTCCCGCGCCAATCCCTGGGGCCGGCCGGCGGACGGGCTGAGCCTGCATCCCGCCTGCATGGCCCTGCGCCTGGAGGCGCTGCTGGGTCTGCTCGCCACCGCGGCGCAGGATTCGGCGGACGGCGCCGCCGTCGAGACCCTGGGGGGCGAAGTCGTTCGGCACGCCGCGGCGCTCGCCGAGATCCTCGCCCAGCACACGGTGTCGGGCTCGCCGCTGGAGGTTCAGGTCGGCGCCGCGCTGCTGTCGGTGGGCCTCGCCCTTCCGGCCTTCCCGCTGGCCCGGCACTGGACAGGCCTCGCGACGTTCGCCCTGCGGCGCGGCATCGAGGCGCTGATCGATCCCAAGGGCGGCATCGCGGAGCCCTCGTATCACCGCAGCCTGGAAATCCTCACCCTCGCCCTCGTCCTCATGCCCGTCCTCAACGCCCGGCCGGACCTCGCCGCCCTGGCGGGATTCCTGGATGAGCGGGTCCCCAAGGCCTGGGCCGGTCTCGCCGCCCTGTTCGAGCCGGACGGCGCCCTCCCCCCGTTCGACGACGCGCCCGACCATCCCGACCGCATCGGCTGGCTGAAGCGGCTGGCCGCCTCGCAGGTGCGGCCCGCGCCCGCGTCCCCGCCCGCATCGCCGTCCGCACCGGCGGGGGGCGCCGCGCCCATTCCCGTCCGGGCAGCCCGGTCCGGCGTCCTCAGCCTGCGTCGGCCGGACGAAGGAACGGGCTGGTCGGCATTCACGTCCGACTTCTCCGAGCAGGTCCATCCGCAGGACCATCGGGACTGCACGTCCTTCACCTACGCGTCGGGCGGGCTGCGCTGGATCACGGAGGTGGAAGGCCGGCATCTGCCGGCGGCACGGGCGCACAACGTCGCCGTACCGGATGGCCGCGAGCCGGGCGCCGGTGCGGGCTTCGCCCGGGCCCCCATCCGCCTGGGCGACGCCGTCCTGCACTGCCTCGAGACCAACGTTCACGGGGCGGACTACCGGCACGTCCGGGCCTTCGTGCTGCTTGAGGATCTCTCCGGCCTCGCCGTCCTCGACGGGTTCGCGACCGGGGATCGCCCGCTCGCGGTCGAAGGCTTCCTGCATTTCGACGCCGCGATCATGGTCGCCCTCGACGCGTCCCGGCGCGTCTTCGCCCTGCACGGCGAGCGGCGGCTGCACATCGTGCCTCATGCGATCGCCGGCCGATTCGGTGACGTCGCGGTGTGCCGTGGCCGGGCCGGGCCCAGCCTGCGCTACGGCCTCTCGGGGTTGCGGAGCGTGGCCGGCGGTCTGTTGATCGCCACGTCCCCCGAGAGCCTGGCCCAGCTCGCCGGCGCGGTCGAGGCGGAGGCAATCCGGCGCGCCTTCGCGCACTGACCGGCCCGCAAGCGGGCTTTGGCGCCATGCCCGATCGCGTTGCGATCGAGCCTGGCGCGAGGCCCTTGTTTCGGCTCGCCCCCTTGCGCCGAAGCGGCGTCCGCTTCGGCGGAGGGCATCCAGGTTGGGACGACACGCAAGCGCGTCGCTGCCAGGCGCGCGAGGGCAATCCGGTGTCGCGCTGCCCTGGGTCGCTTCGCTGCGCTCGTGGTGACGCAGGCCGCCGAACGCGGTGGAAAGGGGCCGGGCTCGAGCGCTCGGGACACCCTATCCGGACCGGCGATCGCGGCGAAACGAGACGAAACGGAGCCCTTAGCTCCGGATGTCCTTCTTGGTCACGAAGTTGAAGTTCTCGACCATCACGTCCTTGACCACCTCGGAGCCCAGGCGCTCGTTGACCCGACGCCTGATCTCCTCAAGACGCTTGTTGATGTCGTATTTCTTGAGATTGCGAAAATCGAGATCGCCGTCGCTGTAGATCTGCCGGAACGACTCGTCCGCCACGAACGGCGCCGGCGTGACGCCCATGCCCTTGAGCAGGTGCGAATCGGCCGTGAAGATCATCGTGGCCATGACGTAACCCTGGACGTTGCCCTCCGCGATGATCGGGATGCTGAGGGGCTTCAGCTTCTGGTAGGTCAGACCCTCCAGATATTCCTCGGCCTTCGGCTTGGGCAGGGCCGGCATCCAGGTGATCACCGCGAAGCTGGACAGGGCCGTGATCGCGCAGATCCAGAGGCCGGTGATGACGATCCGGGCCACGGGCGGTCACTCCTGATAGCGTAGGGCGGCGGAGTAGGTGCCGTCGGATTCGGCGCTCTGGATCATGGTCGAGACGATATCCGAGACCTCCTGCATGGCGCGTAGGTGGATGCCGAGGAGTTCGTGGTTGCGCCGGAGCTTGGCGCGGACCCGCTCCAGGCAGTCGATCTCAGGGGCGCTGAGCTGCGCCGCGTCGACTGCCCGGCCGAGCCGCGCGAGCTCCACCAGGCTCTGGCTCTTGCGCCGGTTGAAATCGTCCTGGTCCTGCAGGTCGTGCGCCGTGAGCGCGGCGGTCTCGGCGTCGATGATCGCTTCGAGGCGGCTCAGGGATGACAGCAGCATGGTCCGATCCGTTGAAGAGGAGCCTCAGGCCTTCGTCCGGGTGGTCGGCGCGGGCTCGCCGGTCCCCGGATGCGCCTTGTCGATCATCCGGGCGATGCCGATTCCCCCGGCCTTGGCGAGCTGGCCGCCCAGCTGCTCGGCCAGCATCGACCGCCAGATCGCCCCGGCATTGCCCTTGCCGAACACGGCCGCGGCCCCCTGGGGCAGCATCGATTCGACGAAGCTCTGCAGGATGAACGCCTCGAATTGTTGCGCCGGCGTCCCCTTGGGTTTGGGAGCCGCCTGGGTCGCGGCGGTCCGGAAACGCGTCAACACCGTGTCGGCGCTCGGCTGCGCCATGGCGGGGATGCCGGCCCGCGCGGCCACGGCCTCGCCGAGCGCGTCGGTGAAGGTCGCGGGCGAGCCCTGCGTCAGCTTGGTCGCCGCGGCCTGATAGCGGGCCGGATCGGCGGCACGTGCCACGTCGAGGACGATGTCGGAGGGCGGTTGGACGCTCACGGCGCACTCGTATCCGGATGGGTGGGACCGTGGCCGGTCCGGTCTTCGGGATCGACCGGTCGGGGTGCGGTCGCGGGTCTATCGGGTTCGTCCGCCCCGTTAGCGGGTTTGGCTGGCGGGAGGCTTGCCACCGGGGCGGCGGCGGCCGACAGCAGGTCGAGCCGCTCGGCCCAATCCTGCTTCTCCCGATGACGCCGGTGCTCGGCTTCGAGGCGATCGACCCAGTTCTCGGTTCGCTTGTGCTGCGTCGCCCGGTCGAGGAGCTGTTGCGCCGAGACATCCCGCTCCGCCCGCAGCGCCTGCGCGGTCACCGCGAGGCTCTTCAGGCGGTGGAGCGCTGTCGCGCGAAGCGGCTCGTGGAAGGCCGAGGCCTCGTTGAGCGCGCGAATCAGGTCTGCCTGCGCGGTGTCGGCCGCCTGGACCCGGCGCTCCAGGCCGGCGAGTTCCTGTTCTGCGCGCTGGCGCATCCGGTCCTGCACGCGCATCAGCCGGGTGGCCCTGCGGAGTCGTGTCTGCATGGCGGTCCCTCCTCAACCCCATTTCAGCCAGTGCTCGTAGACTTGGATGAACTGCGCCAGCATGTCGTTGGACAGGAACATCAGCAGGAGCAGGCCGCCGAAGAGGACGAAGGGCGTGGCGATGAAGAAGACCGGGATCTGCGGCGTCAACTTGTTGGCGAGCCCCAGGGCAAGGTTCACGATCACCGAGTAGATGACGAACGGGCTCGTCACCCGCACCGCCATGACGAAGGCCTCGGTGATCCGGTCGACGAAGCCCGCCAGCATCGGCCCAGCGCCGAACGGGCTCCCGGCCGGGATGCGGTCGTAGGAGGCGACGAGGCCGCGCAGCAGCTCCCAGTGCAGGTCCAGGGCGAAGACCAGGATCGTCGCGCCCATCAGGATCAGCGAGCCGGCCAGGGACGCGCCCTCGGTCTCGGCCACCGGGTTGCCCGGAATGCCCCCGAGGCCGATCATCGTCGCCACGCCGGTCGCCAGGGTCTCGAGGGCGAAATAGAAGGCCCGGCCGAAGAAGCCGATGGTGAGCCCGGTGAGCGTCTCGCAGCCGATCCACCACAGGGTGTCGGCCGGCGCGGCGTCGCGCAGCTGCGCGCTGAACTTCGGCAGCAGCAGCGGCGACACCGCGAGGGTCACCGTCAGGGCGATGAACAGGCGGACGCGCTGCGCCACGTGGGTGCTCGACAGGCCCGGGGCGACCATCAGGCAGCCGCCGACCCGGCAGAAGATCACGAACACGCCGAGCAGCGTCTCGGGGATCATCGGGGGTCAGGAGACCGTGCCGAGGGACTTGATCTCGACGCCCCGGGCGATCTCGACATGCGACAGAACCGGGATCGTCGGGAACAGGCGCTCGATGATCATCCGCACGTAGCCGCGCACCTCCGGCGCCGTGACCAGGGCGAATTTGTGGGCGGTCTTCATCCGGGCGCGGATCGCCTCCGAGGCCTCGACGCCGAACTGCTCGATGAGCCGCGGGTCCATGTCGATCTCCGCCACGTCGCCCTTGACGTCGCGCTTGAGCGCCTGGTGGAAGCTGAGGTCCCAGCGGCTTCCGAGGCGCAGGACGCTGAGCACCCCGTTCTCGGCGATGTCGCCGCAGATCTGCTGGGCGATGCGCAGTCGGACATGCTCGGCGATCTGCTCGGCGCGGCGGGCATGGGGGACGATCTCGGCGATGGCCTCGATGATCAGGTGCAGGTTGCGGATCGAGACCCGCTCGGCGAGCAGCAGCTTGAGCACCGCCTGCAGGCCCGAATACGAGATCTGCGATGGGCAGATATCGTCGACCAGCCGCTTGTACTCCGAATCGAGCCGGTCGATGAGCATCCGCAGGTCCTTGTAGGACAGGAGCTGCGGCAGGTTGTTGCGGATGACCTCGCTGACATGGGTCAGCATGACGGAGTGGCTGTCGATCGGGCTGAACCCCTCGCGCCGCGCCTCCGCGGCGTAGGCCTCCGGCACCCAGACGGCCCGCATCCCGAAGGCCGGCTCGCGCACCTCCTCCCCCGCGATCGTGGGCAACGGCCCGTCGCCCACGACGATCAGCATCTCCCCGGGACGCACCTGCTGCGCGGCGATGACGGTCCCGTGGATCGCGATCTCGTAGGTCTTGCTCGGGACGCTGTTCGAGTCGACCAGCTTGATGTCGGGCACCACGAATCCGTATTGCTGCGCGAATTTCCGGCGCATCCGTCCGACCCGGTGAGCCAGCTCCTGCTGGGCGCCCTGCAATTGCACCGCGAGGTGCTTGCCCAGCCGCAATTCGATCTCGGCGGTCTTGAGCGAGTCCTTGACGGCCTCGCTCTCGCGGCTCTCCAGAAGGCGCTGCTCCTCCTGGGCCTGCGCCTGGGCGTCGACCTTCGACTGCGCCTCGGCGATGCGCCGGGGGATCAGGTAGGCGATGGTGCCCATCAGGGCGCTCAGCAGCGCGAAGGGTACGAACGGCATCCCCGGCATGATCGCGAACAGCGCCATCATCCCGGCGGCGACGAACAGCGCCCGCGGATAGGCGCTGAGCTGGCCCAGCACCGCCTTCTCGGTCGTCCCCCGTGTGCCGCCCTTGGAGACCAGCAGGCCCGCGGCCAGCGACACGATCAGGGCCGGGATCTGCGCGACGAGCCCGTCGCCCACCGAGAGCTTGGTGAAGATGTCGGCGGCCTTCGCCAGCGGCAGCCCGTGGCGGGTGACGCCGATGATGATCCCGCCGAAGATGTTGACCGCGATGACGATCAGGCTGGCGACCGCCTCGCCGCGCACGAATTTCGAGGCGCCGTCCATGGAGCCGAAGAAGGCGCTCTCCTCCTCCAGCTCCCGTCGGCGTTGCTGCGCCTCCTTCTCGTCGATCAGGCCCGCGGAGAGGTCGGCGTCGATCGCCATCTGCTTGCCGGGGATCGCGTCGAGGGTGAAGCGGGCCCCGACCTCGGCGATGCGGGTGGCGCCCTTGGTGATCACCAGGAAGTTCACCGTGATCAGGATGGCGAACACGACCAGACCGATCACGAAGTCGCCGCTCATGACGAACTGCGAGAAGCCCTCGATCACGTGGCCGGCCGCGTCGACGCCCGCATCGCCGTTGGACAGGATCAGGCGCGTCGTCGCGATCCCGAGCGCGAGGCGCAGCAGGGTCACGATCAGCAGGATCGTCGGGAAGGATGAGAATTCGAGCGGCTTCTGGATCCAGAGGGCGACCATCAGGATCAGCACGGACAGCGATATCGAGAGCGCCAGCCCGATATCGATCAGCACCGCCGGAACCGGCAGGAACAGGACCGCGAGGATCGCGATGATCCCCAAGGCGAACCACACGTCCCGCCGGACCCTGCCCTCCGGCGCGAGCGTCTCTACGGCCGCTGCCACGCTCTCACCCCTCTCTGTGTCGAGGCCGCTTCTGGATCAGCAAGCTTGCGCCTGGGTTGCGCCGGCCACGCCCACCGGTCCCCCGGGCGGGCTGTTCCCCGGCGCCGCTCAGAAGCCGGTGATGATCCGGCCGTAGACCAGCTCGGTGAAGGCGTAGATCTGGCCGCCGACGAAGGACCCGGTGATGATCATCACCACCAGGACGACCACGATCTTCGGCACGAAGGTCAGGGTGACCTCTTGGATCTGGGTCAGCGCCTGGAACAGGGCGATCAGAATTCCCACCAGCATGGCCGCCCCGACCGCGGGTCCGGAGGCGACGATGATCGTCCAGATGGCGGTCCGGACGAGCTCAAGGGCATCGATCTCGTTCATGGCGCCGGATCGGCCGCTACGAGACGGTCATGCCGGCCTCGTACGGCACGTCCTGGCCGCTATCGAGATGCGCGAGCAGCCCGTCCTTGGTCATCTGGACGGAGGTGACCATCCCGGTGATCTTCTGATCCGCCGCGGTGACGGTGTGGCCGACGAGGTTCCCGGCTTGGGACATCGCCGAGGAGGCGAGCAGCGCGTCGAGCTTGCTGTTCATGTTGACGCTCTGCTCGACCTGCGAGAACGTCGCCAACTGGCCCATATACTCCGTCGACTTCATCGGGTCGGTCGGATTCTGGTTCTTCATCTGAGCCATGAGCAACTTGAGGAAGTTGTCGTAGTTCAGGGTCGACTGCTTCGCCGCGGTCTTGGCGGCGGCCGCCTTCCGGGCCTCCGCCTGGGCCGTCGTGTCGGCTGGCGGGGTCGAATATCCGGTGTTGGTGGACGGTACAGACATCGCTCAATCTCCAACCGATAAGGGGTTCGGGCCGTCGCGGCGTGCGGGCACGCAGGGGGCAAGCCGGCCCCCGCAGCGCCACCCGGCTCGTCTCGGGGGCGCCCTCAGGCGACCTGATGGGTGATCGCGCCTGCCGTGTTGGCGGCCCGCGACGTATCCGCTTCGAACAGGCCCCGCAGGATCCGCAGGACCTCGAAGGGCCGGCCGGCGGAGAGGAAATTCCGGGCCGCCGCCAGGGCGGATGTGACCTGCGGTCCCGGCTCGCTCGCCACGATCGAGCTGTCGACTTCGGCGTAGGCGTGCCGGACCCGGTCCGCGTTGCTGGGGTCGATCAGCATGGCCTGCGCGATGAAGTAGAGCTGGCGGATCGGCGTCGTCGCCTGCTCCGCCTGCAGCACATGCGCCTCCAGGAGGAACGTGGCGTCGTTGAGCAGCTCGATCGTGACCTTGCGATCGACGCGCAGGACTGCGCCGTTGATGAAGATCCGCTCGTGGCCCCGCAGGCTCAGGTTGATGGAGCGGCTCATTGCAGACCGTCCCGGACGAGCGTGTTGACGTAGATCAGGGCTTCGAAGCCGGCGGCATCGCCGCGCAGGATCTGATCGGCGCGGCTCATGTTCCACAGGCCGATGGAGATCAGGTCCGCCCGCAGCTCCGTCGACAGGGCGTTCTCCGGATTGGCGAGATCGTCGATGAGCAGGCTCCAGAGGCGCTGCAGGAAGCTGGTCGCCTCCTGGCGCAGCTCCGGCGGCGCGTCCGCGGCCTCGGCCCGCTTCATCAGGTCGATGGCCTGATCGAAGGCGGCCCGCTCCCGTTCTCTGGCGAGTGCGGGGGATTCATCCATGATCTCTGCGTAAGACGCGCCGTACATCGCAGAAGTGCCTCTTGTGTCGCTTCGGTATGCAGGCTCGATACGGACGGTCTTCCGTCCGCCTCAGGCCCGTTCAAGACAGCTCTGGATTATCGAACGTAGTCCATGAGACTGAGTCTGTTGACCTGGTTCGTCAGGGAGTACGAAATCTCGAGCTGTGTCGTCAGGCTCTTGACGCGCGCTGCGGCCTCGACGGGGTCGCCGTACTCCAAATTCCTGACGCCGGTTTCGAGGATGTTCTTCTGAACATCCATCTGCTTTCCGACATCGGTGATGCGGGCCTGGACGGCGCCCACATCCGCCTGGATGTTCGTGACGCCCCAGGTCGCGCTGCCGGCGAGGCCGCGCAGCTTGTCGTAGACGACTGCCTGCGTGTTCGAGGAAAGGCTCGGCAGGCCGATGGAGGCGCCCAGCGTGTACAACATCGCCAGCTGCCGCAGGGGCTGGGCGTTGGCGCTTACGGAACTGTCGACCGTCTCGTTGCGGGCGATCTCGCTGCGGACCGGCGTGTCGGACGCTTTGGACCACTTGTCTTTCCACTGCGCGTCGGAGAAGAGCGCCGCGAAGGGGCCGCCATCCGCCAGGAAGCTCTGCATCTGCGCGGGGGTGATGTCGCTGGATTGCGGCTGCGTGCCGGGCTCGAAATGGAACTGGGTTTTGAACGCGTCCACGAAGGCCTGCTTGGCGGGCGAGGGCGTCCCCGAAGTCGTCTCGTAATCCGCGATCGGGACCTGGCTCGTGTTGATCCCGCCGAACAGGTATTGGCCGCCCGTCTGCGTGTTCAGCTCCGCGATCAGCGCCGTGAGCTTGGCGGACGAGGCCTGCGCGATCGTGGTGGCGCTGGTGTCGTTCAGCTTCCCGGGCGTCAGCGTCGCCATGAAGGCTTCCCCGTCGGTCCGGGCTCGGTCGAGGGCTTGGTAGGCGCTGTTGATCCGGGTGCTCGTCAGGCCGTTGCGATCCTGCTGCGCCTTGAGGTCGTCGAGACCCTGCCGGAGATCGAGGGTGAGCCCGGTCCGGTAGCCGAGCTGGAGACCGACATCCGCGTAGCGGCCGTCATTCGTGCTCTCGGCATTGGCCTTATTCAGGTCCGACTGGAGACGGTTCATGGACGCGCGCGGCGTGTTCAGGAAACTGACCGTCGAGATGTAGTTCGTCCGCATCGGACTACCTCACCGCATCGAGGAGGGATTGGAGCATCGCGTTGACCGTCGCGATGAGCTTGGCGGAGGCCGCGTAGGATTTCTCCAGCTGGAGCATCTGGGCGATCTCGTCGTCCCGGTTCACGCCGGTGGCGTTCGAGAGGGCCGTGGAGGCGCTGCTGAGCACGGCCGATTCGGTGTCGACCCGACCCGAGGCGGCCTTGCGGGAGGCTTCCAGCCAGCTCGCCGAGGCCTGGGCGGCCGTCATCACTGAGGTCGAGAGCGGCAGTTCCGAATTCGCCGGGAAGGTCCGATCCAACCGGAAAGCCGTCTGAAGCGCGCGCAGATGGTCCGAGAAGGCGGCTGCGCCCGAGGTGTTGTACTGGTACTGCGACCCCGCATTCATGCCGCCGTCCCGCAGGGTGAACGAGTCTCCCCCCTGGGCGGGATCCGCCTTCGGGTTCACCTGGATGCTGGCGGCGAGCCCCGCCTTGCCCAGAGCCGGCAGGGTCGGCCCCCCGGCATAGGTCAGGAGGCCCGCCAGGGCGGTCCCGGTCGTGGGGTTGTCCTTGTCCGTCTCGGCGAAGGCCGCGATCAGCCCGCCGGCGACCGCGTCGAGCTGCGCCTGATACGTGACCGCGATGTCGTCGCGCACCGCAATCTGCCCGACGATGCGCCCGGCCTGGAGCGGCATCAGCGAGGCGCTGCCCGTGACCTGCACGCCGTCGATGAACACCGCGTTGCCCGATAGGCCTGCCGCGAAGGCGGCGGTCGGCGCGAAGGTCACCGGCCGCGCGACCTTGTCGAAGAGCGGCGAGCCGTTATCGGCATAGATCGCCATGTCGTTGTTGGCCCGCACCACCGTGGTGATGCTGATCTCCTGCGACAGCTGCGCGAGGATCTTGTCGCGGTTGTCCAACGCGTCGCTGATGTCGGCCCCGGTGACCGTTCCGGTCATCACGGCCTTGTTGGCCTTGTCGAACTGCGCCAGCAGGTCGTTGATCGTCTGGACGGAGGCGCCGATCTCGTCGTCCGCGATCTTGCGGGTGGCCTGCACCGTGCCGCTGGCCCGGTTCAGCGCCAGCGCCAAGTCCTTCGCCGCCGCCACGGCGGCCTTGGCCAGGTTCTGGTCGTTGGGCTGGTTCGCGGCATTGCTCAGCGCCTGGTTGAGGACGCTGACCTTGGCGGCCACGGAACCGTCCTCCTGCGTGTCGCCGACCGTCTCCTGCAGCTTCGTCAGGCCGTCCAGGATCGCTTGGCGCCCCGCCAGTTCCGACGTGCTGCCGATCATCTTGTCGAACAGCGCCGTGTTGCTGACGCGGGCGACCACGACCCGGACCGCCCCGTCCGTCGTGATCAGGGACGCGGTCTTGCGCGAATAGGACGCGTCGCCGACGCCCGAGACGTTGCGGGATACCGTATCGGTCTGTGTCCCGTTTGACAGCAGCGACCCGCGCGCCGTGTTCAGGGCAACGGAGAGACTCATCCTGCGCGTCCTCTAATCCCGAATCAGCGCTTCAGGTTGACCAGGGTCTCGAGCATCTCGGTGCCGGTCTGGAACACCTTCGAGTTGGCGCCGTAGCTGGTCTGCGAGGCGATCATGGTCGCCAGCTCGTCGCCGAGATCGACCGTGGATTGCTCGAGCATGCTGCTCAGGATCGAGCCGCGTCCGTCGATGTTGGGAAAGCCGGTGCGCACAAGACCGGACGTGTTGCTCACGTCGTAGACGTTGCCCGCGCGCGGGGTGAGGTTGTCCGGGCTCGCCACCGTGGCCAGCGGGATCTTGTAGGCCGCGTAGCGCGAGCCGTCCTCGTAGACCGCGTAGACCGTGCCGTCCGTGGCGATATTCGTGCTCTTGACGGCACTCGGGAGGTTTCCGTCGATGGCCGTGGTCTTCATGCTGTAATCGCCAGCATTCTGCGTGATCGCCGACAGGTCGAGGGTGAAGGACTGGCCGTTTGGTACGGTCCAGCTCAGCTTCGGGGTGGAGGTCGGTTTGCCGCTCCCGTCGAAGGTCATGGGCACGGTGCTGCCGAGCTGGCCGCCCTTTGCAGTCGGGGTGTCGCGGCTGAAGGCTGCGGCCTCCCACTGGCCGTCAGCCTTCTTTATGAAATTGATGTCGACATTCGACGGTCGACCGGCATTGTCATAGGTCGTGATCGAGTAAGTCTTCGTATAGTTGGTCGAGCTTATGGGCTGCCCGTTGTTCGGAGCGTCGATGTACAGGTTGCCCGCCAGCGTTCCAGCCGTCGAGGGGCTCGTCTTCCCGGCCAGGCTTGCGATGTTGACCGGCACGAGGCCGTCATAGCTGTTCAGCGACACCTTCGGATCGCCGTTGGCCAGGCTGTAGCCCTGCAACGTCATACCGGCGGCATTCACCATGTTGCCCGACGGGCCATCGACCACGAAATTCCCCGCCCGGGTGAGGTGCGGGGTGCCGCCCCGGTCCTTCACGATGAAGAACCCCTCCCCCTGGATCGCCATGTCGGTGCTGGACGTCGTCTGCTGCGTCGTGCCCTGGTTGCTGCTGCCACCGATCCCGTACCGGACTGTGGTGCTGACCGATCCGGCATTGTAGGAGCCGGCGTTCGAATCCGTCAGCATGGAGGAGAACTGCGTGTTTCCGCGCTTGTAGCCGACCGTGTTCTGATTCTGGATGTTGTCCGCAACAACGCCCAGCCGGTTCGTCTGCGCGTTCATTCCAGACACGCCGGCGTTCAGCACTCCGTACAGACCCATGGCCAGAACTCCTCGTCGAAAGACCTAGTGTATACTCAGAGCAGGGTTCGCTTGCGCGAGGCTTTCCCCGCTCTGCGACCCCGATCGTCAGGCTGCCCGATCCGCCTCAGCCCCGGAGGGCGTTGGCCAGATCCAGGAAGGCGTCGTGGCTCTCCGGCTCGCTCGGGTCCTGCCGGAGGGCGGCGTAGATCTTGGGGATCAGCGCGACCGCCTGATCCAGCTCGGGGTCGGTCCCCGCGTGGTAGCCGCCCATCAGGCGCAGGTCCCGGGAATCCTCGAAGCGGGCGATCATGCCCTTGAGCGTGCGCACCAGCTCCCGCTGCTGCGGCGTCCAGACCAGATCGGCGAGGCGCGAGATCGAGCCGAGCAGGTTGATCGCCGGGTAGCGGCCCTGGTCGGCGATCGCCCGGTCGAGGACGATGTGCCCGTCCAGCGTTCCGCGGATGCTGTCGGCCACCGGGTCATTGTGGTCGTCACCGTCGATCAGCACGGAGAAGATGCCGGTGATCGAGCCCCCGCCCTCCAGCCCCGGCCCCGCCCGCTCCAGAAGGCGCGGCAGGTCGCCGAACACGCTCGGTGGGTAGCCCCGTGCCACCGGCGGCTCGCCCGCCGCCAGGGCGACCTCCCGGGCGGCGTGGGCGAATCGGGTCACCGAATCGAGCACGAGCAGCACCGACTGACCCCGGTCGCGAAAGTACTCCGCCACCGCGACCGCCAGCTTCGGCGCCTGCCGGCGCATCATCGGGCTCTCGTCGCCGGTCGCCACCACCACCACCGAGCGCGGCCGGCTCTCCAGGATCGGGCCCTCCAGGAATTCCCGCACCTCGCGCCCGCGCTCGCCCACCAGGGCGACCACCACGGCGTCGAAGCCCGAGCAGCGGGCGAGCATCGACAGCAGCGTCGTCTTGCCCACGCCCGAGCCGGCGAAGATGCCCATGCGCTGCGCGGCACAGAGGGGGGTGAACAGGTCGATGGCCCGCACCCCGGTCCGCAGCGGCTGGTCGACCCGGGCCCGGCGCATCGCCGGCGGCGGATCGGCGTCGAGCGGCATGGCGCGCTCGCCCCGGGGCAGTTCGCCCTTCCCGTCGATCGGCTGCCCGAGGGCATTGATGACCCGATCCTTCCACCCCTCGCAGGGGCGGGGCGCCGCGGCCGCCATCCGGTAGGCCGGCGCTCCGAGGCCGGCCTCGATCCGGCCCTCGAACGGCTTGAGGATCACGCCCTCCTCGTCGATCCGCACCACCTCGCCGTCGATCGGCCGCCCCGCCGCCTCGATCCGCATCCGGTCGCCGAGGCGCAGCAGCGGCGTGGCGATGCGGATCCGGCAATGCCCGAACCCGATCTCCCGCACGGCGCCGCCGACCCGGACGAGGGGATGCTCGTCCCGGTCCCCCAGGGCGTCGGCGAGCCGATCCAGCGCGTTCATGATGATTCCCGCAAGCGCCTGTGCCGTAAGCCGCCGGTCTCGCGCCGGCCGCTCAAGAGGCCGGGCCGAGGCCGCGGATCGCGTCCTGCAGCGAGGCTTCCGCTTCCGACACCGCGGAGGCCGCACTCTGGAAGGTGCGGGTGATCTCGATGAGCCGCGCCATCTCCATCACCGGATTGACGTTGGCGCCCTCTTGGAAACCCTGCTGCACCCGGACCGTCGTCTCGCCGCGCTGGTTGAAGTCGAGGATCGGAACCCCAGCCCGATCCGAGGTCACCGCGCCGCCGGCGACCCGCGTCAGCTTCGCGGCCGGGTCGAGGCGGAACACGCCGAGCGCGCCGATCTGGTTGGCGCCCTGGGTGATGATCCCGTCCTGGCCGATCGTGAGCGCCGGCCCCTCCGGGTCCACCGTCAGGGGCGAGCCCCCCGGATCCAGGACCGGTCGCCCGCTCAGATCCTGCAGGTCGCCGGCCGCCGAGATCTGCATGCGGCCGTCCCGGGTGTAGACCGGGCCCTGCGGACCCCGCACCGCCAGCCAGCCGTCGCCGTTGAGCCCGACATCGAGGGGCGAATCCGTCTTGGTGAGCGGACCGCCCTTGCGCGACAGGAAGGTGTCCCCCGGTGTCGCGAAGGCGACCTCGCGCTTGCCCGCCTCGGACAGGATCGTCCCGAACTTCACCTCCTCGGCGCGGTAGCCCGCCGTCCCGAGATTGGCGACGTTGGTCGCCACCGTGTTCAGGCGCTGCTCGAGCGCCATCTGGGCCGACAGCGCGACGTAGAGCGACGATTGCATGTCACAGGCTCCCCGTGCGGATGCTTTGCAGCCTGATCAGCACGTCCGAATCGAACACGGAACCACCGGTATCCGTGAGCATCGACAGCGCCGGCGCCGGCGCTGTGTTGTTCTTGGCGTCCCACAGGATGGTGAAGCGCTTGATGAACTGCTCCAGCTTGGCCGGATCCCTGAAGCTCGCGAGATCGACCTTGCGTTCGATCAGGCGGGCCTGGGTGTCGATACTGCTCTTGGCCGATTCCGGTGGCAGGCCGACCGCCGTCCGCACCACCTCGGCCAGGGCCGGATCGGCCAGGAGCCCGTAGGCGGATTTCACGCTGCCGACCTTGCGCCGGAAATACAGGGCGAGCCGGGTGCCCTCGTTCTCGGCGCCGGCATCCGTCTCCAGCGACTGTTGGATGTAGGCGTTGACCGTCGCCGCCTGGGCGTCGCTGCGCAGGGCCTGGAACTTGTCGAGGAAGGTGTTGAGCGTCTTGCCATCCCGCAGGCTCGCGACATCGAGCTTCTGGCTGATCAGCTTGGCCTGCTCGTCCGGCGCGCGCCCGGTCAGGTCACCGGGAAGCGCCAGGATGGTTCCGATGGCGCCGGTCAGGGCTGCGTCCTTGACGATATCCTGGGCGGAATTCATCGTCTTCAGCTTGGTGCGGACGTAATTCGTCAGCTTGGTGATCTCCGCGTCGGAGGCCGCGTAGGTCCCGGCCGCGCGGTAATAGGGATCGATGATGGCCTGGCGGCCGTCCAGGCGCGCCGTCCGATAGTGATCGAACACGTCGACCATCCGCCCTGGATCCTGGAAGGTGGTCGCGTCGAACTTGCTCTCGATCTGCCGGGCCTGCGTATAGGCGTCGTCATCCTCCGAGGCCGGGGGCAGGCCGACCGCCGTCCGGACGAAGTCCGATACCTTGGAATCCGCGACGATGTCGTCGACCGTTTTGATGTACGGCGCGATGGAATCAATGTAGTTCGCCGTATTTTCGGTCTGTGTATCGTATTCGGCCTTCCTCTGCTGCACGGTCTTGATGCCGCCGATCTGCTCGATCAGGGCCTGCGTCTCGTCGTCCAACTTCATCGGCTGGGTCGGATCGTTGCCGTACTCCCGGAAATTGAACGCCGCGGCGAAATCCTGGTACCGGGAATCCTGCAGGCGGTTGACCAGGACGCGTCCATTGGCGTCGGCCTCGCCCATCAGGACCTTCCTCATGAAGCCCTTCGAGGAGATCATGTCGTCCAGGCCGTAGGCCTTCATCGCGAAGGTGAAGAGACGGTTGTTGCCGAGGAAGTCGTCGATCGTCTTGACCTTGCCGATGTTGTCCTGAAAGTACTGTATTTCTTTTTTTGTAGCCGAATCGGAGGCTTTTCTTTCGATGGTTGCAGAGTAATTTGAGGTTAAAATTCGATAATCAGTGAAGGTCGAAGTCATGGTGCGAGCCCTTCATCTGCGGGAGGTCCGGAAATTCTACGGGCGAGTTTGACAGAAACTTGCCGGAATCGAAAGGCCGAATGTGCGGATCGCCGAAGATGCTGCTCCAGCCTTGCGCAAGCATGGCGCTCTAGGAGCCGGATTCTGTCTGCCCGGGTTTGAGGACGTCGCGTGTGAGTATCATCGTCGGCTTGCTGATCGCGATCGTGTGCGTCGGCGGCGGTTTCGCGGCCATGGGCGGCCACCTCACGGTGATCTGGCAGCCCTTCGAATTCATCATCCTCGGGGGGGCGTCCGTCGGTGCCTACGTGGTCGCCAACTCGACCAAGGTCGTCCTGAGCACGGGTGGTGCGATCATGGACGGGGCGCTCAACCGCGTCCCGAAGAAGGAGGATTACCTCCAGCTGCTCGGCCTCATGTTCGCCCTCACGCGGGAGCTGCGCTCCAAGCCGCGCAACGAGGTGGAGGCGCATCTGGAGGATCCGGCCAATTCCGAGATCTTCAAGGCTTATCCGAAGGTGACGCGCGATGCGGAATTGCAGCTGTTCATCTGCGACTACGTGCGCCTCATCCTCATCGGCAACGCGCGCTCCTACGAGATCGAGGCGCTGATGGAGGAGGAGATCAACACCCATCGCCACGACAAGTTGAAGGTCTACGGGGCGCTGATGGGCATGGCCGACGGGCTGCCGGCGCTGGGGATCGTCGCGGCGATCCTGGGCATCGTGAAGGCGATGGGCGCCCTCGACCAGTCGCCGGCCCTGCTGGGCGGCCTGATCGGCTCGGCCCTGGTCGGCACCTTCACCGGCATCTTCGTGTCCTACGGGCTGATCGGGCCGCTGGCCAACAAGATCAAGGCGGTCCGCGAGACCCAGGGGCGGGTCTACATCATCGTGAAGCAGACCCTGCTGGCCTACATGAACGGCGCCCTGCCGCAGATCGCCGTCGAGCACGGCCGCAAGGCGATCACGGCGGCCTACCGGCCGACGATCGACGAGGTCGAGCAGGCGACGATCACGGGCGGGCCGCGCGGCGGCGACGCGGAACGCGAGGCGGCCTGACCATGGACAAGCAACAGGCCGCTGCCGATATCCGCGACCGGCTGCTGGACGCGGCCGGCCTCTCCCTCGAACGCCTGCCGATGCTGCACGTGATCCTGGACCGGGTCGCGACCGCCTGCGCGGATCAGCTCCGGCACTTCGCGGCGTCCCCGGTCTACTTCTCGCTGAGCAACGTGGAGAGCAAGCGCTTCGGCGACATCCTCGAACCCTACGAGTCGAACGCGATCGCCGGCATCTTCCACGCGGCGGAATGGGACAGCCACATCCTGGTCGGCTTCGACCGGGACTTCATCTTCACCATGGTGGAGGTGCTGCTCGGCTCCGACGGCTCCGAGCCGCCGCTGAACGAGGAGCGGTCGTTCTCAAGCATCGAGATGCGGATCGCCCAGCGCCTGTTCGATCAGATCGGCAAGGCGATGCAAACCGCCTTCTCGCTGGTGGCCGACACGCCGTTCAAGCTGGAGCGGACCGAGCTGCGGATGGATTTCGCGGTGATCGGCCGCCAGAACAACCAGGCGGTGGCGGCGAGCTTCCTGCTGCAGGCGCTCAACCGCGGCGGCGAGATGTTCATCGTCATCCCGCAATCCGTCCTCAATCCGATGCGGCAGAGCCTGGGGCGGATCCTGGTCGGCGAGACCACGGCCCGGGATTCCAAGTGGACCAAGCAGATCGCCGGCGAGGTGCAGAAGACCCCGGTGACCCTGAAGGCGATCCTGGAGGAGAGGCCGCTGACCCTGGGCGAGATCGCCGACCTGCAGGTCGGTCAGGTTCTGGAACTCAGGGCCACCCCGCGCAGCCGCGCCAAGCTCGTCGGCAACGATCGCGACCTGTTCTGGTGCGACGTCGGGCAGGCGGAAGGCGGCATCGTCCTGCGCGTGGACCGCTTCATCGATCAGGACCAGGAGTTTATCGACGATGTTCTCGCCCGCTGAGGCCCTGCTCTTCGCCGCGCTGGTCGCGACGACCGCCTGCCTCGTGCCCATGTATCTGCGGTTGAAGCGCCTGGATCGATACCACGCGCAATATCGCGACATGGTCGATTGGAGCGCCACCGCCCTGGTCGGTGCGAGCAACGCCGTGCAGGCCTTCGCGCAGGACGGGCGGATGGTCCTGGAGGATCTGAGCCGCGAGATCGAATCCGCGAAGGCGGCCCTCGACGAGCTCAAGGCGGAGCGGCTCAGGCTGACGAGCGCGGCCCAGCCCGCTGCGGCGCAGGAGCCCGGGGCCGGCCCCAGCCTGACCGGCGCCTGAGGCCGTCGGCCCGGCCTGCCGCCGCGCCCCCACCAAGCGGCCCCGCGGCCGTACTTTTCAAGAGGAGTGCCCGATGTCACCGCCCCCAGACCAGTCGAACCTCGATTCCGGGACCGGCCACAGCGAAGGCCTGTTCGCCAAGATCGAGGCCCAGGCCACCGAGCAGGGCGCGCGGGACGAGCGCCTGGGCACCGGGCGCAACCTCGATTCGATCCTGCGGATCCCGGTGCTGATGCAGGTCGTCCTCGGCTCGGCGACGATGCCGGTCTCCAACCTGATGAAGCTCGGCCGGGGCGCGATCGTCCCCCTCGATCACCGGGTCGGCGAGCCCGTCGACGTCGTGGTGAACGGCCGTGTCATCGCCCGGGGCGAGGTCGTGGTGGTGGAGGATGACAATTCGCGCTTCGGCGTGTCCCTCACCGAGATCGTCGGCTCCACCGCGGCCGAACCCAACGGCTGACAGGACGCACCGCCATGGCCGTAGGTCCCGTGTCCAAGCCGAGTGTGCGCGTCCTGACGCCGTCCGAGGAGGTCGCCGCCGTCCTCATCGCGATGAGCAAGCCCACCTCCAGCCGGCTGGTCAAATACTTCGACGCCGCCGAGCTGAAGCAGATCACCCGCGCCGTGGCACAGCTCGGGCCGGTGCCCCGCGATCAGCTGGAGGTGCTCATCGAGCAGGTGGCCGCGATGTTCGCCGACGGCGCCAACCTGGTCGGCACGGCCCGGGAAATGGAGAAGCTGCTGGATGGGGTCCTGCCGCCGGAGCAGATCGCCGAACTCATGTCCGATGTCCTCGGGGCGGGCGAGCGCTCGATCTGGGACCGGATCTCGAACGGTTCGGAGGCCGCCCTGGCCACCTACCTGTTGAAGGAGCACCCGCAGACGATCGCGTTGATCCTCTCGAAGGTTAAGCCCGCCTGCGCCGCCAAGGTGATGGCCCAGCTTCCCGCCCCCGTGCGCAACGGCGTCATGCGGCGGATGCTGACGTTCAAGCCGATCGTCGACGCGACGATGAAGATGATCGAGCAGACGATCCACGAAGACTTCATGATCAACCTCGCGCGCAACGCTGCGGCGGATACCCATTCGCGGATGGCGGACATCATCAACAAGATGGAGCGCCAGAGCATGGAGGAGGTCCTCGACAACCTCTCGCAGTCGCGGCCGAAATCGGCGGAGATCCTGAAGAGCCTGCTCTTCACCTTCGACGACATCATCAACTTGACGCCGCGCGCGCGCACCACCCTGTTCGACCAGATCCCGCACGAGAAGGTGATCCTCGCGCTCAAGGGCACGAACCCGCAACTGCGCGGCGTCGTGCTGAGTGGCCTGACCGCCCGCGCGCGCCGCCTCGTCGAGCATGAACTGGACGGTGGCGAGCCGGCCTCCCAGCGGGACGTGCTCGAGGCGCGCCGCTTCATCACCGACCAGGCCCTGGAGATGGCGGCGCGCGGCGAGATCGAACTCAACGCGACCGACACGGAAGACACTTACATCCGCTAGTGCCGTGCCCGATTGCCCCCTTCCCCGCCGAGCCGGCCGCCCCCGCGATGGCGCGCACCGGAGACTGAGCCGCCGCGATGTCCGACGACAAGGAGAGCAAGACCGAGGCCGCGAGCGACAAGAAGATCAGCGACGCGATCGCCCAGGGGAACATCCCGTTCTCCCGGGAGGCCCCGATCTTCGTCTCGATCCTCGGCCTGCTGCTCTTCCTGGTGTTCCTGGCGCGCGATCAGGGCGTCCCGTTCCTGCAGCGGCTCGCGCTGCTCCTCGAACAGCCGCGCAACTTCTCGCTGGAAACCAGCCGGGACGCCACGCACCTCGTCTACGCGCTGTCCCTCGAAATGGGACGGTTCCTGTTGCCGGTGCTGCTGATCCTGCTCGTCTCCGGGATCGCCGCCTCGATCTTCCAGAACGCGCCCCGCATCGTGCTTGACCGCATCCAGCCGCAATGGTCCCGGATCTCGCCCGTCAGCGGCTGGAGCCGGATCTTCAGCGTACAGGGTTTCATCGAGTTCGGGAAAAGCCTGTTCAAGTTCCTGGCCATCGGCAGCATGTCGTTCATGGTGCTGAGCGCCGACCGGCACGAGATCGTGAATGTCATGTTTATGGATCCGATCGGGCTGCCCGAATTCCTCCTGACCCTGTCGGTCCGCCTCGTCTCGGCGGTCAGCGTCGCGACCATCGCGCTGGTGGCCGGAGACCTGGTCTGGACCCGGGTGCGGTGGCAGCGCGACCTGCGGATGTCGAAGCAGGAACTCAAGGACGAGTTCAAGCAGATGGAGGGCGATCCGCTGGTCAAGGCGAAGATGCGCTCCATCGCCAAGGACCGCCTGCGCAAGCAGATGATGGCCGCGGTGCCCCGGGCCACGATGATCCTGGCCAACCCGACGCACTATGCGATCGCCCTGCGCTACGACCAGAGCGAGAACGACGCCCCGATGGTGCTGGCCAAGGGTACGGATCTGATCGCCCTGCGCATCCGGGAGATCGCCGAGAAGAACCGGATCGAGGTGGTGATCGACAAGGCCCTGACGCGGGCGATGTACGATCATGTCGAGATCAACCAGACCATCCCGGCGGAGTTCTACCGGGCGGTGGCGAATCTCCTCGTCTACGTGATGACGCGCAAGCGCCGCTGAGTTCCCGAAGGGCTTCAGCCCTTTGGTGGGGCGTCAGGGCGAAGCCCGACCGTCGGGCTTCGCTCGACCATCGGGCTCTGCCCGACAGCAGGGCGCCGCCCTGCACCCGCAAAAGGTCACGGACCTTTTGGATCCGTGACCTCCGATCGTCTCACCTGAGCCCAATGGCGCGCCGGTTCAGGCCGCAGCCTTGGCCTCCCGGCGGAACCGGTGCAGCACGAACTCGGTGTAGCCGTTCGGCTGCTGCGCCCCCTCGAAGATGAGGGCCTGGGCCGCCCGGAAGGCCGGGCCGTCGAAGCCCGGGGCCATCGGCCGGTAGGCCGGATCACCCGCATTCTGGCGATCGACCACGCCGGCCATCCGCCGGAGCGCTTCCTCGACCTGATCGCGGTCGACGATCCCGTGGCGCAGCCAGTTGGCGATGTGCTGGCTGGAGATCCGCAGGGTGGCGCGGTCCTCCATGAGGCCGACCTCGTGGATGTCGGGCACCTTCGAGCAGCCGACGCCCTGGTCGATCCAGCGGACCACGTAGCCCAGGATCCCCTGGCAGTTGTTGTCGAGCTCCTCCCGCACCGCCTCCGGCGCGAAGGGACCCTCGGCCAGCGGCAGGGTGAGCATGGCCTCCCGGGTCGCGGGCGTCCGGCCGGCGAGGTCCGCCTGGCGGGCGCGGACATCGACCTGATGGTAGTGCAGCGCGTGCAGCGTCGCGGCGGTCGGCGACGGGACCCAGGCGGTGTTGGCGCCGGCCTCCGGATGGGCGCCCTTGGCGTCGAGCATCGCGGCCATCCGGTCGGGGGCGGCCCACATGCCCTTGCCGATCTGCGCGTGGCCCGGCAACCCGCAGGCGAGGCCGGCATCGACGTTGCCGTCCTCGTAGGCCTTGATCCAGGCGGTCGCCTTCATGGCATCCTTGCGGACCACGGGGCCGGCCTCCAGCGAGGTGTGGATCTCGTCGCCGGTCCGGTCGAGGAAGCCGGTGTTGATGAAGAACAGCCGGTCGGAGGCCGCCGCGATCGCCGCCTTGAGGTTGAGCGTCGTGCGCCGCTCCTCGTCCATCACGCCGATCTTGAGCGTCCGCGGCGCCAGCCCGACCAGGGCCTCGACCCGGCCGAACAGCTCCACCGCGAAGGCGACCTCCTCCGGCCCGTGCAGCTTCGGCTTGACCATGTAGGCCGAGCCGGTCCGGCTGTTGCGCCGGGGACCGTCGAGGTCGTGCCGGGCGATCAGCGCGGTCACCGCCGCGTCGAGGAGCGTCTCGGGGATCTCGGCGCCGTCGAGGGTCACGGCGTCGGTGTACATGTGGTGGCCGACATGCCGGACCAGCATCAGCGAGCGCCCCTTGAGGGTCAGGCTGCCGCCGTCAGGCGCCGTGTAGGTGCGGTCGTCGGCGAGCCGGCGCTCGATCGTGCGGCCGCCCTTGGACAGGCTGGCGACGAGGTCGCCGCGCATCAGGCCGAGCCAGCTCCGGTAGACCGCGACCTTGTCGGCCGAATCCACGGCGGCGACCGAATCCTCCATGTCCATGATGGTCGAGAGGGCGGATTCGAGCACCACGTCGGCGATGCCGGCCGGGTCGGTGCGGCCGATCGGGCTCGTCCGGTCGAGGACGATCTCGATATGCAGGCCGTTGTGGCGCAGCAGCAGCGCGGTCGGCGCCGCGGCGTCACCGGTGAAGCCCGCGAAATCCGCCGTGCCGGTCAGGCCGGCGCTGCGGCCTGCGCCGAGATCGACGGCAAGCCGCCCGCCCGTCACCGAGAAGCCAACGGCATCCGCCCAGGAGCCAACGCTGAGCGGCGCAGTCGCGTCGAGGAACGCCTTGGTCTTGGCGACGACGGCGGCGCCGCGGGCCGGGTTGAAGCCTTTGCCGGGGGCGAGGTCGCCGTCCTGCGGGATCGCGTCGGTGCCGTAGAGGGCGTCGTAGAGGCTGCCCCAGCGGGCATTGGCGGCGTTGAGCGCGTAGCGGGCGTTCGAGATCGGCACCACGAGCTGCGGGCCGGCGATTTCGGCGATCTCCGCGTCCACGTTCTCGGTGGTCACCCGGACGGTGCCGGGCTCCGGCTGGAGGTAGCCGATCTGGATCAGATAGGCCGCGTAGGCCGCCGGGTCGTGGGGCTGGCCGCGATGGTCGCGGTGCCAGGAATCGATATCGGCCTGCAGACCGTCGCGCCGGTCGAGCAGCGCCTGGTTGCGCGGGGCGAGATCCCGCACGATGGCCGCGAACCCAGACCAGAAGGCCTCGGCCGACACGCCCGTTCCGGGCAGCGCCTCCTCGGCCAGGAAGGTGCGAAGGTCTTCGGCGACGACGAGATTCGACATGTCGGTCTCCTGAATGGGGCGCCGGCCGTCAGAAAAAATCGAACAGCGGGTGAAATTTTTTTGAGTTCACCCGCGATAGACCCCTTGGCACCCGCGAAAAAGGCGGCAAAACGGATTTGATTCTTTCCGCAGCGTTGAGAATGCGCGATCAGAGCGATCTGGAGATCTTCGCCCGGGTGGTCCGCACCGGCAGCCTGACCCAGGCGGGGTCGGAGCTCGGCCTGTCGGTGGCGGTGGTGTCGAAGCGGCTGAAGCGGCTGGAGGAGCGGCTGGCCGTGCGCCTCCTGCACCGCACCACCCGGCGGGTGGCGCCGACCGATGTCGGCGCGGCGTTCTTCCAGCGGGTGGCGCCGATCGTCGACGCGATCGCGGAGGCCGAGAGCCTCGTGTCGCAGAATGCCAGCCGGGCGCGCGGGACCCTGCGGGTGACGGCGCCGAGCTCCTTCGGGCGGCTGCACATCGTCCCGCATCTGCGGGCCTTCTTCGCCCTCCACCCGGATCTCGTGCTGAACCTGGAGCTGAGCGACGAGTTCGAATCCCTTGTGGAGCGCGGCTACGACCTCGGGATCCGGGTCGGTGCCCTGGAGAGTTCCGGGCTGACGGCGGTGCGCCTCGCCCCGGTGCGCCGGGTCTTGTGCGCGCGGCCGGGTTACCTCGACATCGCCGGGCGGCCGGAAAGCCTCGACGACCTGCGCCACCATGTCTGCCTCGCCACGGAGAACCAGAATCCCTGGCGGCTGGTCGGGCCGGACGGGCCCTGCACGGTGAGCGCGTCCGGCCCCCTGCGGACCCATTCCAACGAGGTGGTGCGGGAGGCGGTGCTCGGCGGCCTCGGGATCGCGCTCCGCTCCACCTGGGACGTCCATGCGGAGCTGCGCGACGGCTCGCTGGAGGTGGTGCTGCCGGCCTATGCGGCGGCGGCCTCGGCGGGCATCTTCGCGGTCTATCCGAGCCGGGCCTTCGTGCCGGCCAAGACCCGGGCGTTCATCGCGTTCTTCAAGCAGGTCTACCGGTCGAGCGGGGACTGGGCGGAGGGGTGAGGCCGCTGCGCGATCCCGCCCCCCTGCGGGCTCGCGGAGTTACAGATCGTCGTCGGACAGGGCTGGCGGGAACCGCGCGTCTCCCTCCCCCCTCTGCGGGGGAGGGTGGCCCCTGCGTCAGCAGGGGTCGGGAGAGGGGGACCCGGGTTCCGGATGTGGCGCGACTGTCATGACAGCCAGCGTCCTATTCTGCACCGTCGCTCCCCTCTCCCGACCCGCTTCGCGGGCCACCCTCCCCCGCAATGGGGGGAGGGAGACAAGCGGCCCCCTCCCCGCTCTCACCCTTCCGCAAAGAAATCCGGATCGGTGCGCGCCAGCATGCGCTTGAACGCGGCCCACTCGTTGTCGGGCGCGCCCTGGAGTACGACGCGGTCGTAGCCGGCGGCGTATTGCCCGGCGGTCTTGGTGGCGACGGCGGCCGAGGGCCGGGTCACCGGTGCGCCCGCGGCCTGGATCGCGAGCTGCGCCCGGCACGAGCGCTCCATGTTGTGCATCAGCCGGAACGCCTCGCCGACGGTGCGTCCGCAGGTCAGCAGCCCGTGGTTGCGCAGGACCATGACGGGCTTGTCGCCGAGATCGGCCACGAGGCGCTGGCGCTCGTCGAGGTCGAGGGCGATGCCCTCATAGGCGTGGTAGGCGAGGCGGCCGGTGAACTGCATCGACCACTGGTTCAGGGGCAACAGCCCCTCCTCCTGGCAGGAGACCGCGACGCCCGCCACCGTGTGGGTGTGGAGCACGCAGACCGCGTCGTGGCGGGCGGCGTGGATGGCGCTGTGAATCGTGAACCCGGCCGGGTTGATGCCGAGCCCCATCGGATCCTCGATCACCCGCCCGTCGATATCGACGGTGACGAGGTTTTGGGGCGTCACCTCCTCGAAGCGCATCCCGTAGGGGTTGATGAGGAACCGGTGCCCGCCCCCCGGCAGCCGCGCCGAGATGTGGGTGTAGATGCTGTCGTCGAGCCCCAGCCGGTGGATCAGCCGGTAGGCGGCCGCGAGATCGACCCGCATGGTTTGGATCTCGGCGGCGAGGTCGGATTTTTTGTGATCGTCCGCGACGAGGGCGGGTGAGGCGGCGTTCATGCGACGGCTCCCTGAATGGGGCTTGGGATCGCGAGGCGACGCGGGCGGTCCCGGGGGGGGCCGGCCGGACGGCGTACAGAGGGGTTTGCAATCGAGACAGCCAGAGAGTGTACTAGACGGAGGCGTTCGGCAATACACAGCGCATGGGAAGGCGCTAACAGAAAGAAAAACGGCAGGCACAGCCGGCCAACAGATCGCATCTTGTATAATCGCGGGAATGTGGAAGAGGACGCCAGCGCTTGGTGAGATTATTACCGTGCACACATGGTTATATATATCGGGCCTTTTTCTCAAATCTTTGTAAAATGAGGTATTTTACTCGACTTACGCATTAGAAATTATAATCAAGAGGTAAAAAATCTAGACCCCAGGCACTCAACTCTACCTCAATAAAGTTTAGCTGCGCGGCTGTCCAGCCCACAGTTTCAGTGGGTCGAGGAATAAAGAAGCTAAAGTTCCTCGTCCTGTGCGTAAATAGCATGGACACCGGGGTGCTCCCGGTGTCCTGGTATTCACAGTCTTGCTGTAGCAGGCGCACTTTAATTGCACGCTCGAAAGTATAGCGGTTCATGCCGCCTTTCTATGCCAGTCCACCTCGCTCTTCAAGCGAGGCCGGACATGCGGATTAGTCGGTTTTGGAACCGAAGCTACCAACGCCGCAAATTCCTCAAACGTGACTAGTGATTCCACCTCTGTCTCTATGTCATGGTTGAGTTTGAGCAGGGTTTTCAGCTGGATGGCCGTTTCCTCGAAGGCCGTCTTTAAATCCTGGTGTCCAACTAGAAGACCACAGGCGAACTTATCGTCCGATGTAAACATATGCGCGCCATCCACGAACGCATAGTCGACCGTAATAACTTCGTCGGCCATAACGTACTCTCCCATATACTCACCGCGCCGAGCGCGAAGTGATCCTTTCGTCTGTTCGCTCAGGTCGGCAGGCACGTGCGCCCATGAGCAAGACATGACAAAAATGCATCCTTAAGATGCGCCGCCTGCCTGAGCTGATATGGGTTCCCTGAGGCTCACTTACCATCGACAAGCTCGCGAAGCCTCGCTTGTCGATGGTAAGTGAGACCTACAGCGTGCTGTGGAAAGCGTGTCAAGATGGCCTTTGCGCTCGTTGACAAATAGGAAAAAATCTGATACGCCGCACGCGGCTATATGACACGAGCGCCGCATCAGGCGATGCGGTGATCCCAATAAAAATTGGGGACTAGGATTTTTGCTCGGCCAATATAGATGATTATTGGCCTGTTAGTGGTTGTTTGGTGCTGTCAGTTTGCTGATTGGTGAGTCGTTTGCCTGCCGTGCCCTCTGGCGAAACGGTAAAAGAAGCTTGGCGCTTTGTCGTCACCACGTCCACTTCATGATCTGGGACGCTGTCTACCCGCGCCTGACTTGACAAAATTCCTAATCCATGCTCCAAGTCTCTCACCCCGCCGCGACGCGTCGTGAGACGCTTCGGGGCGTCGGTCCGGTCAGCCGCCGGGCCGGCGGCGGTGGGGCGGTGCCCGCGTCTGCCGTCGGCTGCGGCAGCCCCGGGCGCGGGAGCTCGACACCCCCCGGCTCGGGCTGGGCGGCGGCCGGCGGAGGAAATGCCCCGGTCGTTCAGGCCAGAGGCCGACCCTGTCCTGGGCGGTGCGGCGGTTAGACGGCGCCCTCCACGACGAGAGGGCGTGCGACGAAGGCTCGCTCGGAAGCCGCCGGGGTGCCGCAGGGCAACCCGGAGGACTTAGCGTCTGCGAGCCCCCCGCGTGACGGACACCGGATGCAGGATCGGACGCGGGGTCGAGACCGGCCCCGGCGTCCGCGGGACGCCGGGAAGCCGGCTTTAGCAACGTTGCGTTCGGGCTTCGCGGCGTCCCGCGTCACCCCGGAAGCAGGTTCGGCCATGTTCCCGGCGGCACGCCGCGCGGGGCCGCGCCCGCGCGTCTCCCTCCCCCCTCTGCGGGGGAGGGTGGCCCCCAGAGGGGGTCGGGAGAGGGGAGCGACGGTGCAGGATGAAGCTCTGCCCTGTGTGAAGGCTGCGCCCTGTTCGGAAGCGGGGTTCCCCTCTCCCGACCCGGCCTGACGGCCGGCCCACCCTCCCCCGCAGAGGGGGGAGGGAGACCCGCGGAGCCGCGGCCCACCCCCTACCCCGCCAGAACCGCCTCGATGCCGGCGCCGAGCGCCAGGAGGCGGCGGTCCTGCCCGTTCCGGGCGAGGAGCATCAGCCCCGCCGGCCGGGCGAGATCCGGCATCGGCAACGACAGGCCGGTCAGGTCAAAAAAATTGCCGAAGGCCGTGTTGCGCAGCATCAGCCGGTTGGCCGCCAGGAAGGCCGCATCGTCGGCCTCCAGCGGGGCGGTGAGTGGCGCCGTCGTGGCGGTCGCCGGCAGCGCCAGCAGGTCGAGGGGCGCGAGCCGGGCGTCGAGGGAAGCGATCAGCGCGGCGCGGCGGCGCAGCGTCCGGATGTAGCGCGTCGCCGGGGCCGCCCGGCCGGCCAGGATCCGGCGGTGGACCCGCGGGTCGTAGCGGTCGGCTTGCGCGTCGAGCCAGTCGGCGTGGATCGCGGCGGCCTCGATCGCCGCCAGCGACCCGTCCGGCAATGCCGCGTCCATGGCGGCGAGCAGATCGTCGATCGGGTGGTCGATCACCCGGGCGCCCGCCGCCGAGAGCTGCGCCAGCGCCCGCTCGAACGCCTCGGCGACCATCGGCTCGGTCTCGGTGAACAGCAGGCCCCGGGGCACGCCGATCCGCAGGCCCGCGACCGGGAGGGCGTCGAGGGGCGCGGGCTCTTCGCCCGCCATCACGGCATCGGCGGCGGCGCACTCGGCCACGGTCCGGGCGAGCGGCCCGAGGGAATCGAGGGCGTAGGAGAGCGGGAAGGCGCCGGCCAGGGGCACCCGCCGGGCGGTCGGCTTGAACCCGACCACACCGTTGAGGGAGGCCGGGATCCGCACCGAGCCGCCGGTGTCGGAGCCGATCGAGACGTCGCTCGTCCCCTGCCCCACCGAGACCCCGGCCCCGGCGGACGAGCCCCCCGGGATACGGGCCGGATCGGCGGCGTTGCCGGGGGCGCCGTAATGCGGGTTGAGCCCGAGGCCCGAGAAGGCGAATTCCGACATGTTGGTCTTGCCGAGGATCACCGCCCCGGCCCGGCGCAGGCGGGCGACCACCGGGGCGTCGGCCGAAGCCGGGGGCGCCCCCGCGAGCAGGACCGAGCCGGCCGTGGTGGTCTCGCCCGCCACGTCGAACAGGTCCTTGATCGAGACGATCGCGCCGTCGAGCGGCCCGAGGGAGAGCCCGTCCCGGCGGCGGGCATCGGCCGCGTCCGCCGCCGCCCGGGCGGAGTCCGGGTAGAGGCGGGTGAACACCGCCGGGTCCCCCGCCCGGATCCGCTCCAGACGCTCCTCGACCGTATCGCGTACGCTCATGGTCCTCACCGCATGCTGTCCCGGCGCGCCCCTGCAAGCCGGGGGCCGGTCTCAGAGCGTGCCCGGGTAGGCGCCACCATCCATCAGCAGGTTCTGGCCGGTGATGTACCCGGCGTGGCGGCTGCACAGGAACGCGCAGGCCGCCCCGAACTCGTCGGGATCGCCGAACCGGCCCGCCGGATTCTCCCGGGCGCGGGCTTCGAGGAACGCCTCCACGCTGAGGCCGGCCTTGGCGGCGAGCGCCCCGGCATTGCCGCGAATCCGGTCGGTGTCGAAGGGGCCGGGCAGCAGGCCGTTGATCGTCACCCCGTGCCGGACGGTCTGCCGGGCGAGGCCTGCCACGAAGCCGGTCAGCCCGGCACGGGCGCCGTTCGACAGGCCGAGATGGGCGATCGGCGCCTTCACGGCCGCCGAGGTGATGTTGACGATCCGGCCGAACTTCCGGTCGATCATCCCGTCGACGGTGGCCTTGATGAGCGCGATCGGCGCCAGCATGTTGGCGTCGAGCGCCCGGATCCAGGCGTCCCGGTCCCAGTCGCGAAAATCGCCGGGGGGCGGGCCGCCGGCGTTGTTGACCAGGATGTCGGGCTCCGGGCAGGCGGCCAGCGCCGCGGCCTGGCCGGCCTCGGTGGCGATGTCGCCGACGGCGGTGGTGACGGTGGCGCCGGTCTCCCGGCGGATCTCCTCCGCGGTCCGCTCCAGGGTCTCCGCGTTGCGGCCGGTGATCGTCACCGCGACGCCCTCCCGGGCGAGCGCCAGGGCGCAGCCCCGGCCCAGCCCCTTGCTCGCCGCGCAGACGAGCGCCCGGCGCCCGCTCAAGCCGAGATCCATCGTGAAGCCTCCCTGAGTCGGCCCCCTTGGCGGGGCGTCCCCGGAGTCATAGCGCGCGGCGGGGTGCTCCCGAAACCCGCCCGCGCTCAGGCGCAGGCGCGCAAGCCCGACCGCTCGGCCTCCTGGCGGGCGAGACTCAGGACGCGGCGGCGCGCCTGACCGTCGTCGATCGCCAGCCAGTGGCGCACCAGGGTCAGGAGCTCGCCGGCATCCGTGTCCAGGGAGGCCGTGTCCGGCGTCGCATCGGTGAAGAAGGCCTCGACCGGCAGATCGAGTTCGCGGGCGAGGCGCTCGAGCATGGCGCTCCGTCGGACCGTCGGGCGCTGCCGTGCGGATCTGCCGGGCTGCGGTCGAGCCGGAGTCACGATCGTGAGCTGGGTCATACCCCGCGAAACCGGCAACGGCCTCTCGGAGTTCTCGCCCCCTGGCGACAGGGTGAAAACGGGCTTAACGGCTCCCGCCGCCCTCACCCGATGCGCGGGGCGCCGCGGGCAGGTCGGCGCCCCTCTCCCGCTCCGGGGCGACCCATTCGGCCCACAGCAGGGCCATCGCCCCGGTGAGGAGCGGAAGCGCCGCGCTGAGGACGAGGCTGAGCATCGGGGCGAACCTGCTGGACGATCTCGGGACGATCCGGAGACCCTTGCTTAAGCGGCGTATGCGTGGGCTTAAGGCGGTCGCTCGCTTTGCGGAGATCCCGGGGCCAGAGGGGGACAACTCCCATCGGCTTTCCGCCCACAGTCCCGGGCAGCCAGCTTCATCGGGCTGTTACACGGCCCGGCTAGCGTTGCATCCACGGCTCCAGACCGCCGCCGCGCCGCGCACGCCTCGCGCAGGCCGGTATCGCCGGAGCGCGCTTTCGGCGCGGCCGTCAGGGCTGGTGGGAGAAGGGCTCCGATGACGCCGCAGTACTGCAGCGATCCGCTCGATCCGTCGGGCGCGGCGCGGGTGCTCGTCACCTACCGCGACGGCCGGCCCCTCCCGGTGATCGCGTCCGTTCTCGACGGCCGGGGGAACGACCTGCTGCCGGGCCTGTCCGAGGCCTGCATCCGGATCCTGCAACTCGAGATCGCGGTCTATTACGGTTCCGGCGACCCCTTCGCCTGGACGCGGCACGCCGTCGACGTCGCGGCGGCTCCGGCGTTCGGTTAGGCCACGTCCCGGCCGATGGCGAGCGACGTCCGGAACGGAGGGGTCAGGCCAGGGTCGGTTCCTGGGTGAGGGTGCCGAACTCACTGACCATGCATTCGTGCATGCGCCGCAGCCAAGCCCGCGCCTCGGCGGTCTGGGCCTCCGCCCGCTCGATCCGCTCGGCCGCCGCGCGGACCTGCGCCTCGGCTCGCTCCGCCCGGTCCACCGCCTCGCGCAGCAGGGCCTCGGCGTGCCGGGCCCGGTCCTCGGCGGCGCGCGCGGTGGTCTCCGCCTCCCGCACCGAGCGCTGGGCCTCCCGGATCGAATCCTGGGCGTTCTTCTGCAGGCCGCGCACCCGGGCCGCGACGCCGCGCACGGCGGTCAGGGAGGCCGACCAGTCGTCGGGCTCCGGGGCCGGGCTCGGTGCAGAGCCGGAGAACAGCGCCACGACCCGGTCGATCGGGGCGTAGCGCTCGTCAAAGGCCCCGGGCGGCGCGACGCGCGCCGCGTTGCCGGCGCCGCTCATGCCGCGGCCTGATCGGTCATGTCGGAGAACTCGGACAGGATCGCCTCCTGGACGCGCCCGAGCCACTCTTCCGCATGCCGTGCCCGCTCTTCGGCCGCGCGGGCGCGCGCCTCGGCCGCCTTGACGCGCTCCTCGGCGGCGATGACCTGTGCCTCGGCGCGCATCTGGGCCTCGCGCGCCTGCATCTCCGCGATGCGGGCGCGCTCGTTGGAGGTGTGGATGTCCTCCCGAACCCGCTCGAGCACATGCTCGATGCGCTCCTCGCGCTCCCGGGCCTGGGCCTCGATCACCCGCGCCTGACGGGCTGCGGCCTGGACCCGGTGGATCAGCCCATCCCAGTCCTGCGGCGCGGTGGACGTCGTCGGGAGCTCGACCGGCTCCTGCATCGACGAGACGACCCGCAGGACGCTGCCGAGGCTGGCCTCAGACGGAGCGCCGGGCTCCTGCTTGGCCCTGTCCGTGGGCCGGAAGCGCGGGTCGTTCAGAAGCCTCTGCAGCTCGCTCACGGACCTACTACTCCCTGCCGGCCGAAATCTGATCCAACTAAACTGGTAACAATGGTTAACGGATCGTTAAAACGCGCTCAGTTCGTGGGGATGTTGCCGTGGTTCGGGGTCGTCATGGGCTTTGGTGCGCGGGGCCAGGGTCTATCTCCGGAAGAGGTTCAACAACGGCTGGGCGTTGATCACGATCTCCAGGGCGATGAGTGGGACGACCACGATCACCAGGCGCAGCGAGCGGTTCGTGTGAATCTGGTCGGCGAGGGCGGTGGTCGTCTCGCCGATCACCGCGCGCTTGCGGTGCCGCGTGGTCGTGCGCTCGCGCAGCTCGTCCGCGTCCTCGATCCGCGCGTCGAGGCGTTCGCGGCCCGCCGTATCGATGCGATCTGCGAGGATGCGAGCGCGGGCAACGAAGCGTTGCGGTTTGGCCCTCCGGATATCCTGGTTCCGCTGACCTCTCCACCAAACGCGCGCGGCCGGGCTGCGGGCCGCGAACAGGCGCGGCTCCGACACCCGTGTCGCCCCCGAACGCGCTCGGCCGGAGCGGAGATCCGGCCTGCCCCGTGCCCGCATTCCGCCTGGTCGCGTCGGCCAAGCCCGTGCCGGGCGGCCCGCCGAACAAGCTCGGGCGCCGCTGGTTGCCGGATCGGAGGGGGCCGTAGCCCATCCGTCGAGACATCCCATTCGCCGAGCGTTCATGTCCGCCCTGCCCGCTTCGAACCTGCTGCGTCGGCCCGGCCCACCGGAGCCCGTGCCCGATGTCGATCCGCCGCGGGCCTTCGACCCGCGTTTCTCCCAGGTGGTGCCCCCGGAGGCGCGCCTCGTCTCCCTCTACAATCAGGCGACCTTCAGCGAGGGGCCGACCTGGTGGCCCGCCCCCGGGATCCTGGTCTGGTCGGATATCGAGGGCCGCCGCGTACTCGGCTGGCACACGGACGGCTGCGTGCGGGTCGTGATCGATGCCACGCCCTTCATCAACGGCAACACGGTCGATCGCGACGGCAACCTCATCCACTGCGAGCACGGCAACCGCCGCTTGTCCCGCACCACGCCGGACGGGCACTACGCGAGTCTGGTCGAGACCTACGAGGGGCGCCGCTTCAACGCGCCCAACGATGTGGTCTGCGCGGCCGACGGCGCCCTGTGGTTCACCGACCCGGACTACGGCCTGCGCCAGCCCAAGCAGGGGGCACTGGACGAGTCCGATCTCGGCCATCACAGCGTCTACCGCTTCGACCCGGCCACCGGCGGCGTGCGGCGTATGGCCGATCTCGGCCAGCCGAACGGGCTTGCCTTCGCGCCGGATGGGCGCACCCTCTACGTCAGCGACACCGCACGCACGGAGGGGGGCGACGGCCACTCGATCCACGCCTTCCCGGTGGCAGAGGATCAAACGCTTGGCGAACGGCGCCTGTTCGCCGCGGTCGAACCCGGCGTGCCCGACGGGTTCCGCGTGGACCGTCGCGGCTGGATCTGGACGAGCTCGGAGGCTGGGGTGCAGGTCTTCTCGTCGGACGGGCACCGGCTCGGGCTGATCCCGACGCCGCAGGTCTGCTCGAACTGCTGCTTCGGCCCCGGCGGGGGCCAGCTATTCATCACGTCGATGCAGCACCTCTACGCCCTCGACCTCACGCCGGACTGAGCCGGGCCACGGACGCCAGGGTCGGCACGCCCGTGCAACGGGACGTCCGCAGCAGACATCCAGACGGTGGAGGGCCGCACGGCGGCGGGCGCTCCTCAGCGCCACCGCTCCTTCATGCAGGCCAGCACGTACACGGTGCGCATGCAGCGCTCCTGATCGGCCTGCGAATGTGCGCTGCCCATACAGGCATCCATGCCCGACGTGAGTAGCACGCGGTCGATGTCCTTCTCGGACTCGCAGTTGAAGATCGGCTGGAAGCCTTCGAACTGGCTGACCTGCCAGAAGATCGCGACGAACAGCAGCAGGCAGAAGGCGCTGACCAGGATCCGGTTATCGTAGAACCAGTGCCTGCGCTCGGCGGTCATACGAACCCTCGGCTGCGATTCGCTGGAGCCGCTTTGGGCTCGCCGAACCTCAAGACCCTTGCGTCATGAACGGCTGGGTCGTCGGACGAGTGGTGGAGACGACAGGGATCGAACCTGTGACCTTTCCCATGTCAAGGGAATGCACTACCGCTGTGCTACGTCTCCCCGTCGAAGCCGTCAGGTTCCATGAACCTGAAAGCCATCGAAATAGCCCAACCTTCTCAGCGGCTTATGAGGATTGGCAACCGCCTTGTCAAGGTGGCGCTGTCCCGCTGAGCTGTGCGCCCGGGCCGGAGCCGTTTGGGCTCCGATGGGCCGGGCCTATAGCCCCTGCTCGGCGGGGGCGCAAGCGGAACCTATTTTTCCCAAGACGCCGGAAACGGGTCCCTTCGGCGAGACTCCGGGCGAGGTGCACGGTCGCGAGAAAATGCGCTATGGCGCTGCCGCTCGCCCTCCGGCCCCGCACAGGGCGCCAGCCCGTCGCCTCACGCTTCGAGATATGCGCCGTTCCAACGACCCCGATCAGGCTGATTCGACCCGCGTCTTCGGGGGCCTGCGGGCGCCCGGGATCATTATGGCCGACGGGAGCCGGCGCTGATGTCGTCTGCGGCCCAGACCGAGATCGCCGAGTCCCGCCTGCCGCCGGCGCAGGTCATCGGGCTCGCCCGCAAGCCCCGCCCCCTGCCGACCCGGGCGGCCTCAGACGGGCTGCACGTCGCCGTGCCGGGCCTCGCGGGGCGCTGGGTCGAGATAGTTTTAGCGAACGACCCCGCCGAGGGCCGGGACACGGTCCCGGATATCAGCTTCGTCGGGCCCGACGGGCGCCCGGGCTCCCTCCTGCCCCAGGAGGCGCGGGGCGGGGGCGCCTTCGCGTGGGTTGGCCGCCTGCCGGAGGACGTGACCGAACTGCGCGTCGCCGACCCATCCGGACGGGTGCCGGCCCGGCTGCGCCGGATCGCCCTGCGCCGCCTCGCCCGGCCGATCCTGGCCGGGCGCGGCCTTCTGCGCGAGCCGGGCCTGACCGTGCAGGCCCTCTACTGGCGCGTCCTCGGCAAGAAGGTCCGGGCCCGCGGCTTCCTCGGCCGGGCCCTGCGCCACCGGCGGGTGTCCGGCTACGAGGCGTGGCTCGGTACCCACACCCTGCGCCGGACCGAGCGCGACGGGATCGCCGCCGAGATCGCCGCCTGGGCCGATCCGCCCCTGATCTCCGTGCTGATGCCGGTCCACGACCCTGACCCAAAGGTGCTCAGGGCCGCCCTCGCCTCGCTCGGCGCGCAGCTCTACCCCCACTGGGAACTCTGCGTCGTTGACGACGCCTCCACGCGCGCGGCGATCCCGAAGATCCTTGCCCGGGCGGCCGAGGCCGACCCGCGCATCCGCGTCCTGACCCGTTCCGAGAACGGCCACATCGCCCGGGCGACCAACGACGCGCTGGGCCTCGCCCGGGGCGTCGCCTGCGCCTTCATGGACCACGACGACGCGCTCACCGTGGACGCGCTCTATGAGGTCGCCCGGGCGTTGCGCCGTGATCCGGACCTCGTGCTGATCTACAGCGACGAGGACAAGATCGACGGCCGCGGCCGCCGCTTCGACCCGCATTTCAAGGCCGGCTTCGACCGGGAGCTGCTCTACGCGCAGAACTACATCAACCATCTCACGGTGGTGCGGACCGAATCCTTGCGCGCCGTCGGCGGCCTGCGCCCCGGTTTCGAGGGCAGCCAGGACCACGACCTGCTGCTCCGGCTCACCGACGGCCTCGATCCGGCCCGCATCCGCCACATCCCGCGGGTCCTCTACCATTGGCGCGCCGCGCAGGGCTCCGGCACCTTCTCGGACCGGTCGCTCGCCCGGGCGGAGGCCGCGCGCCTGCGCGCCCTGGCGGAAATCGTCGCCCCCTGGGGCGGGCGGGCGGAGCCCGGGCCCAACGGCTTCAACCGCCTGATCCGGCCCCTGCCGGAACCGCCGCCCCGGGTCTCGGCGATCATCCCGACCCGCGACCGTGCCGAGATCCTGTCGGTGACCCTCGACGGGTTGCTCACCACCACCGACTACCCCGACATCGAGGTCGTCATCCTCGACAACGACAGCCGGGAGCCCGAGACCGCCGCCCTGTTCGCCCGCTACCGGGACGATCCGCGGGTGCGCGTCGTTCCGGTCCCCGGCGCCTTCAATTTCTCCGATCTGTCCAACCGGGGTGCGGCGGCGGCCACCGGGCCGGTGCTCCTGTTCCTCAACAACGACATCGAGGTGCTGGAGCCGGGCTGGCTCACCGAGATGGTCCGCCACGCGGTCCGGCCGGAGATCGGCGCCGTCGGAGCCAAGCTCCTCTATCCGGACCGGACCATCCAGCACGGTGGCATCGTGCTGGGGATCGGGGGCGTCGCCGGCCACAGCCATCTCGGTGTGCCCGACGCGGATCCGGGTTACTTCTGCCGCATGGTGATCGCCCACGAGGTCTCGGCGGTGACGGGCGCCTGCCTCGCCATGCGGGCCGACGTCTTCGCCGAGGTCGGCGGCTTCGACGCGGTCGCCCTGAAGGTCGCCTTCAATGACGTGGACCTGTGCCTGAAGATCCGCCGGGCCGGCTACCGGATCGTCTGGACGCCGTTTGCCAAATTGATTCACCACGAGTCGAAGAGCCGTGGGGCAGAGGACACGCCCGAGAAGCAGAAACGCTTCGAGGGTGAGGTGCTCACCATGCTCGACCGTTGGGGCCCGGAACTGCGCGCCGACCCGTACTACAACATCAACCTGTCACGGAATTCCGGTCACTACCGCGTCTGAACGGCTCGGCCGACTCGGCGGGGCGGGCACGGTGGTATGCATGCGTCAGTGGGTGAACTTGCGTCCAGGGCCGGTTGCGATACCTCTGGACATGCCGCAAGAGGCGGTTCCGGCCAAGGCGCCCAAATCGGCGCGCGGCGAGGGCGACAATCCGAGATGAGTGTGAACACCCCGACGGTCACAGGCCTTGAGCGCGATGCCCAGCAGGCGATGGGGGACCATAAGGTCCATCCCAACGAGATCGCCATCGGTGTCGTGATCGGGCGCGCCTCCGAATACTTCGACTTCTTCGTGTTCGGCATCGCCTGCGTGCTGGTCTTCCCGAAGGTGTTCTTCCCCTTCGTCGACCCGCTCAAAGGGACGCTCTACGCCTTCGCGATCTTCGCCCTCGCCTTCATCGCCCGCCCGATCGGCACCGTGATGTTCATGGCGATCGACCGGCGCCATGGCCGCAGCGTCAAGCTGACGACGGCCCTTTTCCTGCTCGGCGGATCGACGGCGGCAGTCAGCTTCCTGCCGCGCTATGACAGCATCGGCATCTCGGCGGTCTACCTCCTGGCGGGCCTGCGCGTGCTGCAGGGCCTCGCCCTCGGTGGCGCCTGGGATGGGCTCGCCTCGCTGCTCGCCATGAACGCGCCCCGGGAGCGCCGCGGCTGGTACGCGATGATCCCGCAGCTCGGCGCGCCGCTGGGCTTCATGGTCGCGAGCGCCCTGTTCGCATTCTTCCTGGTGAATCTCGACGAGGCGGACTTCATTGACTGGGGCTGGCGCTTTCCGTTCTATTGCGCCTTCACGATCAACGTGGTCGCGCTGTTCGCCCGGCTGCGCCTCGTCGCCACCGACGAGTTCGCACGGATGATGGACCTCGACCGGCTCCGCCCGGTCCCGGCGCTGGAACTGTTCCGCCACCATGCGGGCGACGTGATCCGTGGCGCCTTCGTGCCGCTGGCCGCCTTCGCGCTGTTCCATCTCGTGACGATCTTCCCGATCGCGTGGCTGGCGCTGAACAGCACCACCCGCTCGCCGGGCGAGTTCCTGATCGTGCAGTTCTCCGGCGCCATCGTTTGTGCCGGCGCGGTCGCGGCCTCCGGGCTGATCGCCGACCAGATCGGCCGCCGCAACAGCCTGATCATGAGCGCCTCGCTGATCGCCTTCTTCGCCATCGGCAGCATCATCGCACCCCTCCTGTTCGGCGAGAGCGCCATCGGCCAGACCATCTACGTCACGATCGGCTTCATGCTGCTCGGACTCGCCTACGGCCAGACCGCGGGTGCGGTGACCGCCCGGTTGGGCAACCACTACCGCTACACCGGGGCCGCACTGACCTCCGACTTCGCCTGGCTTCTCGGTGCGGGCTTCGCGCCCCTCGTCGCGCTGTTCCTATCGCAGCGCTACGGGCTGGCCATGATCGGAGTCTACCTCCTCTCCGGCGCGGTCTGCAGCCTCTTGGCGCTGTTCACCGACCGCTCGGAAATGCGTCAGATGTGATTGGTCGCGGCGCGCCACGAAGGCCGCGCTGCGCTTTCCAGGGCTGACAGGACCGCCGCCTCGCGCGGCACGGCAGAAGCGCCGCGGCAGCGGCATGGGATAACGAGACGCGTGCTGTGACCTCTTCGACCCATCGACCGGACAGGACCGCCACCGCGCGCAGCCGGGGACGGAGCCTCCTGCCTCTCCTCGCGCTGCCGCTCCTGACGCTGCTGGGCGGCTGCAACTTCGTGGTGCTGCACCCGGCCGGCTACGTGGCCGAGCAGCAGCGCAACCTCGTGCTGGCCGCCACCGGGCTGATGCTCCTGATCATCGTGCCCGTCATCGCCTTCACGCTGATCTTCGCGTGGCGCTACCGCGCCACCAACGAGGACGCGGTCTACGATCCCGAATGGCACCACTCGACCCAGCTCGAGGTGCTGATCTGGACGGCGCCGCTGATGATCATCATCGCGCTCGGCGCCCTGACCTGGATCGGGACCCACACCCTCGATCCGTTCCGGCCGCTGAGCAAGATCGACGCGAAGCGCGATGTCGCGGCGGGCACGCAGCCGCTGGAGATCGAGGCGGTGGCGATGGATTGGAAGTGGCTGTTCCTCTACCCGCAATACGGGATCGCCACGGTCAACGAAGTCGCCGCGCCGGTGGACCGGCCGATCCGCTTCAAGATCACCGCCACCGACGTGATGAACACGTTCTACGTGCCGACGCTCGCTGGCATGGTCTACGCGATGCCCGGCATGCAGACGCAACTCCACGCGGTGATCAACCGTGAGGGGGCCTGGGAGGGACGCTCGGCGCATTACAGCGGCGCCGGCTTCTCCAACATGTTCTTCAAGTTCCACGGCCTGACCAATGACGGCTTCGACCAGTGGATCGCCCAGACCAAAGCCAAGGGCGGCGAGCTGACCCAGGAGGCCTACCTGAAGCTCGAGGAGCCGAGCGAGGCCGAGCCGGCGCGCTACTACAAGTCCTATATGCAGGGCCTCTACGACCGGATTATCGGCATGTGCCCCCGCCCCGACCAGATGTGCGTCGGCGAGATGACGAAGATCGACGCGCAGGGCGGCGCCACGGGCGAGGAGGCCGAGGCCAACTACAAGCGGCTGCAATACGATAACCGCCTCGCCGAGCGGGGTGTCGAGGCGCCCGGCGCCACCGCACCGGCCTCGGAGACGGGACCGCACGGGCAGACGCAGCCCGAGGGCATGAAGCCGCGGCCCGACATGGGCAACCCGGATGTCCGGGGTCAGAAGTCGCCCGACAGCCAGGGCAAGGGCTCCGGAGAGGGCCAGAGCGAGGGCGGCCAGATCGCCCCCAAGCAGCTCAACCAATGATTCGACTGAACCCGCGATGCAACCCGAACCGATGATGCCGCTCCCGTCGCGAGCGGACCCCACACACGAGACCGGCGGTCGCCGTCGAACCCACTGAACGGGCCGATCCCATGTTTTCAAACCTGGACCTACAGCAACTGCTCTTCGGCCGATTTACGATCGAGCAGATCCCCTATCACGAGCCGATTCTACAGGCGACGTTTGCAGGCGTCGCCGTGGTCGGCCTCGCCGTGCTCGGCGTCATCACCTACTACCGCTTCTGGGGGCCGATGTGGCGTGACTGGATCACGTCGATCGACCACAAGAAGATCGGCATCATGTACTGCATCTTCGCGGCCGTGATGCTGCTGCGCGGCTTCGCCGACGCGATCCTGATGCGCTCGCAGCAGGCGGTGGCGTTCGGCAACGAGCAGGGCTTCCTGCCGCCGCACCATTACGATCAGATCTTCACCGCCCACGGCATGATCATGATCTTCTTCGTGGCGATGCCGTTCGTCACGGGGCTCATGAACTTCGCCGTGCCGCTGCAGATCGGCGCCCGCGACGTCGCCTTCCCGTTCCTGAACAACTTCAGCTTCTGGATGACGGTGGCCGGCGGCATGCTGGTGATGGTCTCGCTGTTCGTCGGCGAGTTCTCCCGGGCGACCTGGCTCGCCTACCCGCCGCTCTCAGAGGCCTCCATGAGCCCCGGCGTCGGCGTCGACTACTACATCTGGGCGCTGCAGATCGCCGGTATCGGGACGCTGCTCTCGGGCATCAACCTGATCGCCACCATCGTGAAGATGCGGGCGCCCGGCATGACCATGATGAAGCTGCCGATCTTCGTCTGGTCGTCGCTCTGCACCAACATCCTGATCGTGGCAGCCTTCCCGATCCTCACGGCCGTTCTCGCGATGCTGTCGCTCGACCGCTACGTCGGCACGCATTTCTTCACGAACGACCTCGGCGGCAACGCCATGCTGTACTTCAACCTGATCTGGATCTGGGGTCACCCGGAGGTCTACATCCTGATCCTGCCGGCCTTCGGCGTGTTCTCGGAGATCACCTCGACCTTCTGCGGCAAGCGCCTGTTCGGCTACACCTCGATGGTCTACGCGCTGGTGGTCATCACCATCCTCGCCTACCTCGTGTGGCTGCACCACTTCTTCACGATGGGCTCGGGCGCGGACGTGAACTCGTTCTTCGGGATCACGACGATGATCATCTCGATCCCGACCGGCGCGAAGATCTTCAACTGGATGTTCACGATGTACCGCGGCCGGATCCGGTTCGAGGTGCCGATGATGTGGGTGGTGGCGTTCATCGTCACCTTCGTAATCGGCGGCATGACCGGCGTCCTCCTGGCGGTGCCCCCGGCCGACTTCGTGCTGCACAACTCGCTGTTCCTGATCGCGCACTTCCACAACGTGATCATCGGCGGCGTGCTGTTCGGCATGTTCGCCGGCGTGACCTTCTGGTTCCCCAAGGCCTTCGGCTTCAAGCTCGACGACTTCTGGGGGAAGGTGGCCCTCGGGTTCTGGGTGACCGGGTTCTACGTCGCCTTCATGCCGCTCTACGTGCTCGGCCTGATGGGCGTGACCCGGCGCATGCAGCACTTCGACGACCCGTCGCTGCAGATCTGGTTCGTGATCGCGGCCATCGGCGCGGCGCTCATCGCCTGCGGCATCGGCTCGCAGATCGTGATGTTCGTGGTCTCGATCCGCAACCGCGACAAGCTGCGGGACCTGACGGGCGATCCGTGGGGCGGCCGGACCCTCGAGTGGTCCACCTCCTCGCCGCCGCCGGACTACAACTTCGCGTTCACCCCGGTGGTCCATGATTCCGATGCGTGGTGGGACATGAAGAACCGCGGCTTCGCGCGGCCCATGACCGGCTACAAGCCGATCCACATGCCCAAGAACACCGCGACCGGCGCGATCCTGGCGGGCCTGAACTTCGCGTTCGGCATCGCGATGATCTGGTACGTGTGGTGGCTGGCGGCGCTCAGCTTCCTGGCGATCTTCGTCGTGGCGATCGCCCATACCTTCAACTACAAGCGCGACTACTACATCCCGGCCGACACCGTCAGTCGGACGGAAGGTCAGCGGACGCGCGAACTGGAGATGGCGTGATCCGATGATGCACGCAGACACCGCACCCCCCGGCGCCGCGGCGCCGGTTTTCTACCAGACCGACGAGGAGGGCCATCATTCCGAGGGCTCGACCATGCTCGGGTTCTGGCTCTACCTGATGAGCGACTGCCTCATCTTCGCGACCCTGTTCGCGACCTACGGGGTGCTCGGGCGCAGCTACGCGGCCGGCCCCACCCCGAAGGAGCTGTTCGACCTGCCGGGCATCGCGGTGAACACCGCCATGCTGCTGTTCTCGTCCATCACCTACGGCTTCGCCATGCTGGAGATGGACCGGGACCGGGTGAAGCAGACGCAGATCTGGCTGGCGGTGACCGGCCTGTTCGGCGCGGCCTTCGTGGCGTTGGAGATCCGGGAGTTCGTCCACCTGTTCCATGAGGGCGCGCCGCCCTGGCGCAGCGCGTTCCTGTCCTCGTTCTACACGCTGGTGTCGACCCACGGCCTGCACGTCTCTATGGGCATCCTGTGGTTGATCGTGCTGATGGTGCAGGTCGGCAAGCACGGCCTGATCGTCGAGAACAAGCGCCGGCTGATGTGCCTGTCGCTGTTCTGGCACTTCCTCGATCTCATCTGGATCGGTGTCTTCACGGTCGTCTACCTGATGGGAGTGCTCGAATGAGCGCCGACGCGCACCACGTGGCCGCCGCGGGGCACGGCCACCACGACGCCCATAGCGAGGGCGGGCACGGTTCCTTCCAAAGCTACATGACGGGCTTCGTCCTGTCGGTGATCCTGACGGTGATCCCGTTCTGGCTGGTGATGGGCAACGTGCTCGACAACAGCCTCGTCACCACCCTGGTGATCCTGGCGCTCGGCGGCGTCCAGATGGTCGTCCACGTCATCTACTTCCTGCACATGAGCACGAAGTCGGAGGGCGGCTGGACCTTCATGGCGCTGATCTTCACCATCACGCTGGTGGTGATCATGCTCGCCGGCTCGGTGTGGGTGATGTACCACCTCAACCACAACATGATGCCGATGGATGCCCACGACGTCATGAACAACGCCCGCTGAGCGCGCGTCCGGAGATGAGGCAAGCGGGGTCGGGAGGGGGCTTAGGTCCCTCCCCGGCCCCGATTTCGTTGCTGCGACGCATCGTGTTCGGCGTCGGCGCGGCGCTCGTGTTCGTGGTCCTGCTCGGGCTCGGCACGTGGCAAGTGGAGCGCCGGGCGTGGAAGCTCGACCTGATCGCCCGGGTCGATGCCCGAGTCCACGCGACGCCCGTACCGGCCCCGGGGCCCGCCGACTGGCCGCGCGTCGGCCCCGACGAAGCCTACCGGCACGTCCGGCTCTCGGGCACCTTCCTGCACGATCGCGAGACCCTGGTGCAGGCCGTCACCGAGCGCGGTGGCGGCTTCTGGGTGCTGACGCCGCTGCGCCGGCCGGATGGCAGCCTCGTGCTGATCAACCGCGGCTTCGTGCCCGGCGACCGGCGGGACCCGGCGATCCGGGCGGCCGGGCAGGTCACGGGCGAGACCACGATAACCGGCCTCCTGCGGCTGACCGAGCCCAAGGGCGCGTTCCTGCGCTCCAACGATCCCAGGGATGACCGCTGGTACTCCCGGGACGTCGCCGCCATCGCGGCCGCGCGGGGCCTCACCGACGTCGCCCCTTATTTCGTGGACGCCGACGCGACGCCCAATCCCGGCGGTCTGCCGGTGGGCGGCCTCACGGTGATCAGCTTCCCCAACAACCACTTGGTCTACGCGATCACGTGGTACGGGATGGCGCTGATGCTGGCGGGGGCGGTGATCTACGTCCTGCGGGGCGGCCGCAAACCTAGACCGGCGGGGGAGTAGCCCAGCCCGGGGGCGTCTCTATAATGGCGTAACAAACGCCATAACGAGTCAACGCCATGACCTCCCGCATCCCGAACTTCGCCGAAATCCCGCTCGCCGGCGAATCGCTCGCGGTCACGGCCCCAGCGCCCGGCGAGCCCTGGATGACGCCGGAGGGCATCCCGGTGAAGGGCCAGTACGGGCCGGAGGACCGGGCGGGCATCGAGTTCCTGAACACCTATCCGGGGATCGCGCCGTTCCTGCGCGGCCCCTACCCGACCATGTACGTCACCCAGCCCTGGACGATCCGGCAATACGCCGGCTTCTCCACCGCCGAGGATTCGAACGCCTTCTACCGCCGCAACCTCGCGGCCGGGCAGAAGGGCCTGTCGGTGGCGTTCGATCTCGCCACCCACCGGGGCTACGATTCCGACCATCCCCGCGTCTCGGGCGATGTCGGCATGGCGGGGGTCGCGATCGACTCGATCTACGATATGCGCACGCTGTTCTCGGGGATTCCCCTCGACGAGATGACCGTGTCCATGACGATGAACGGCGCGGTGCTGCCGATCCTCGCCCTCTACATCGTCGCCGCCGAGGAGCAGGGCGTGCCGCCCCAGAAGCTCGCCGGCACGATCCAGAACGATATTCTCAAGGAGTTCATGGTCCGCAATACCTACATCTATCCCCCCAAGGGATCGATGCGGATCATCTCGGATATTTTTGCGTACACATCCAAAAATATGCCGAAGTTTAACTCGATCTCGATTTCCGGCTACCACATGCAGGAAGCCGGGGCGACGAACGACCTGGAACTCGCCTACACGCTGGCCGACGGTGTCGAGTACATCAAGGCGGGGCTGGCGGCCGGGCTGACCATCGACCAGTTCGCTCCGCGCCTGTCGTTCTTCTGGGCGATCTCGACCAACTTCTTCATGGAGGTCGCCAAGATGCGGGCCGCGCGCCTGATCTGGGCGAAGCTCGTGAAGGGGTTCGATCCGAAATCCGAAAAATCGCTGGCGCTGCGCACCCACTCGCAGACCTCGGGCTGGTCGCTCACCGCGCAGGACGTGTTCAACAACGTCACCCGCACCAACATCGAGGCGATGGCGGCGACGCAGGGGGGCACGCAATCGCTCCATACCAACGCACTGGACGAGGCGCTGGCGCTGCCCACCGACTTCTCGGCCCGCATCGCCCGCAACACCCAACTGTTCCTGCAGCAGGAGAGCGGTACCACCCGGATCGTCGATCCCTGGGGCGGCTCCTACTACGTGGAAAAACTCACCGCCGACATGGTCGCCCGGGCCTGGGAGCACATCCGCGAGGTCGATCAGCTCGGCGGCATGGCCAAGGCGATCGAGGCCGGCATCCCGAAGCTCCGGATCGAGGAGGCCGCAGCCCGCGCGCAGGCCCGGATCGATTCCGGTCGCCAGACCATCGTCGGCGTGAACAAGTTCCGGGCCGACGACGACATGGCGATCGACCTCCTGCGGGTCGACAACGGCAATGTCCGCCGGCTCCAGATCGACAAGCTCAAGCGCCTGCGCGCCGAGCGCGACGAGGCCGCCGTGACGGCGCGGCTCGATGCGCTCACCAAGGCCGCCGACGGCACCGGGAACCTGCTTGAACTCGCCGTCGAGGCGGCCCGCGCCAAGGCGACGGTGGGCGAGATTTCCGAGGCTCTGGAGAAGGCTTGGGGCCGGCACCGCGCCGAGATCCGCTCGATCTCCGGCGTCTACAAGCGCGAGGTGGGGGGCATGTCGCCTGTGGTCGAGGAAGTCCGGGCGCTGGTCGAGGCGTTCGAGGAGAATGATGGCCGCCGGCCGCGCATCCTGGTCGCCAAGATGGGCCAGGACGGGCACGACCGCGGCCAGAAGGTGATCGCCTCGGCATTTGCCGATCTCGGCTTCGACGTGGATATCGGGCCGCTCTTCGCCACGCCGGCGGAGGCCGCCCGGCAGGCGGTGGAGAACGACGTCCACATCGTCGGCGTCTCGTCGCTGGCCGCTGGCCACCTGACGCTGGTGCCGGAGTTGAAGGCGGCGCTCACCGAGCAGGGCCGGGACGACGTGATGATCGCCATCGGCGGCGTCATCCCGCCGGGGGATTACGCGGCGCTGACGGCGGCCGGCGCGGCGGCAATCTTCCCGCCCGGCACGGTGATTGCCGAGGCGGCGGCCAAGCTGATCCGGGCGCTGAACGCGCGGCTGGGGTATGAGACCCGGCAGGCGGCGGAGTAGCGTTACGACGCACCGCGATGCCGCCGTCATCGCGAGCGTAGCGAAGCGACCCAGGGCTGCGCGACCACGATGCGCGTGGCGCTGCTGGATTGCTTCGCTGCGCTCGCAAAGACGGTTCCGTTACCCGGTCCCTGAAACACCGTGAAAAAAGTCCGCTCCTGTCGCCCGGGCTGGTGACGCCGCGCCTCTGGGCGGGCATTGAGGCGCAGGATTCCGGGAGACGCCCGCTCATGACGACTCCGACAATTGTCCCCACGACCCCCTTCCCCGACCAGAAGCCGGGCACCTCCGGCCTGCGCAAGAAGGTGCCGGTGTTCCGGCAGCCGAACTACGTCGAGAACTTCGTCCAGGCGATCTTCGACACCCTGCCCGACAAGGTGGGCGCCACCCTGGTGCTCGGCGGTGACGGTCGCTTCCTCAACCGCGAGGTGGTGCAGAAGACGCTGCGGCTGGCCGCCGGCAACGGCTTCGGCCGGGTGCTGGTCGGGCAAGGCGGTCTGCTCTCGACGCCGGCCGCTTCCTGCGTGATCCGGAAGGCTAAGGCCCTCGGCGGCATCGTGCTCTCGGCGAGCCACAACCCGGGCGGGCCGGAGGGCGATTTCGGTATCAAGTTCAACGCCGCCAACGGTGGGCCGGCGCCGGAATCCGTCACCAACGCCATCTTCGAGCGGGCCAAGGCGCTGACGGAGTACCGGCTCGTCGAGGCCCCGGATCTCGACCTCGACCGGCTCGGCCAGACCAAGCTCGGCGCCATGACGGTCACGGTGATCGACCCGGTGGCCGACTACGCCGAGCTGATGCGCACGCTGATCGATTTCGACGCGGTGTCGCGGCTGTTCGCCTCCGGCTTCCGCATGCGCTTCGACGCCATGAGCGCGGTGACCGGGCCCTACGCGACCGCGATCCTTGAAGGGATGCTCGGCGCGCCGGCCGGCACGGTGGTCAATGCGACGCCGAAGGAGGATTTCGGCGGCCATCATCCGGATCCGAATCCGGTCCACTGCCACGACCTGTTCGACCTGATGCAGGGGCCGGACGCGCCGGATTTCGGCGCGGCTTCGGACGGCGACGGCGACCGCAACATGATCGTGGCACCTAGCCTGTTCGTGACGCCGAGCGACAGCCTCGCGCTGCTGGCCGCCCATGCCCACCGGGCGCCGGGCTATGCCGGGGGCCTCGCGGGCGTCGCGCGCTCCATGCCGACGAGCCGCGCCGCCGACCGGGTCGCGGCCGCCCTCGGCATCAAGGCCTACGAGACCCCCACCGGCTGGAAGTTTTTCGGCAATCTCCTCGATGCCGGGCTGATCACCCTGTGCGGTGAGGAGAGCGCCGGCACCGGCTCGAACCACGTGCGCGAGAAGGATGGGCTCTGGGCGGTGCTGCTCTGGCTCAACATCCTCGCCGCCACCGGCGAGCGGGCCGACGCGCTGGTGCGGGCCCATTGGCGGACCTATGGGCGCGACTACTACGCCCGCCACGACTACGAGGAGGTCGATTCGGACGCCGCCAACGGCCTGATGGACGGCCTACGCGAAAAACTCGCCGGGCTGCCGGGCACGCGGATCGGCGACCTCACCGTCTCGACCGCCGACGAGTTCGCCTATCGCGATCCGGTGGACGGCTCGCTCACTGAGCGCCAGGGCATCCGGATCGGCTTCGCCGAGGATGCGCGCGCCGTGTTCCGGCTCTCGGGCACCGGCACCGCCGGGGCGACGCTGCGGGTCTATCTGGAGCGCTACGAGAACGCGCCGGACCGGCTCGATCTCCCCGTGGCCGAGGTCCTGGCTCCGGTGGCGGCGGCGGCCCGCGCCATCGCCGAGATCGAGCCCCGCACCGGCCGGGCCGAGCCGAGCGTGGTGACCTGAGCGGGGTTTCCAAAGGGCCTCGGCCCTTTGGCGGGGTGTCGGGGCAGCGCCCCGACGTGTCGTTCACGAGGCGCTATCGATCCTCGGCCCGAGCATAGACGCGGAGGCGGTGCCCATCCGGATCGACCGCCATGAAGCTCCGGCCGAAGCCGAGATCGGTCGGCTCCAGGATGATCGTGGCGCCCTTCGCGGCCCAATCGGCGTGGGTCGCGTCCACGAGCGCCGCCCGGTCCACCCGGAAGCCGATCTCGCAGCCGCCGCCCGCGGTGGCCGGGGCTGGGACGATCTCGTGCCGCGCCCACAAGCTCAGCGCCGGTCCTTCGGGGGGCAGGAACAGCACGAAGGTTGGGCTCGCCTCGACGGGCTGCTGGCCGAGCAGGCGTGCGTAGAAGCGCGCGCTGGCCTCCGGCTGCGTCACATAGAGAAGGATGTTGGTCCGGGTCATCGGTCGCTCCTGTCGGTCGCTGGACAGGGACCCGGATATCCGGCGCTGCTGCCAGATTCCGGCAGCATCATGCGTGCGGTTCGCCGATCCCCTCCGCGCGCCGCCAGTCCTTGAGCAGGGCCTGCCGGCGTTTCGGATAGCGCCCGTCGAGCAGCGCCGCCGCGGCGATCCGGTCGGTGCGGAAATGGCGGACATCCTGGCGCAGCTCGCACCACGCGAGCAGGATGCGCACCGCATCGAAATAGGCCAGGGCGAACGGCCAGACGACCCGCTCCGAGGCGGAGCCCGCCCCGTCGCGATAGGACAGGACCAGCTTGCGCTCGGCGCGGATCGCTGTCCGCAGCAGGCCGGGATCGACTGCGTCGGCCGGGACCGGCGTGCCGGGGCCGATCAGCAGCGGCGCGGTCTCGGCCGTCTCGCGGAGCGACTCGGGCAGGATCGCGGCGATCCGCGCGAGCGCGCTCCGGGCCGCGCTGCTGAGCCGGCCGTCGGCGCGGTCGGCGACCCAGCGTGAGCCGAGCACCAGCGCCTCGATCTCCTCGGGGGTGAACATCAGCGGCGGCAGCAGGAAGCCGGGCTTCAGGACGTATCCGACGCCCGGCTCGCCCTCGATACAGGCGCCCAGGGCCTGCAGGCTCGCGATGTCCCGGTAGAGGGTGCGTAGGCTGACACCGATCTCCCCGGCCAGCACCGCCCCGCTCACCGGCCTTCGGTGCTGCCGCAGGGCGTGGAGCAGATCGAACAGGCGTTCCGAGCGCGACATGGCGGGTCTCTCTGTGCCCACGCTACGGCCGCGGAATGACAGCTTCGCGTGGCTATGGAGCGGCGCGACCGAGTTCCTTCACCATGTGCACCGTGATGTCGTCGTCCCGGGTCCGGCCCGGGCCGGCATAAAGCTCCTCCCGCTCCACCCCGTAGCCGAGCGATGCGTAGAGGCGCAGGTTCGCGACGTACTTCTTGTTGGTGTAGAGGCGCAGCTGCCCCAGCCCCGCCGCCGCGGCGATGTCCTCGGCGAGGCCGAGCAGCCGGGTGCCGAGGCCCCGGCCCTGGAAGGCCGGATGCACCGCGACGTTGACGATCAGCAGATGGTTGGCCTCGGCCTTCGTCTCGATCAGCGCGGCGAGGTTCCCACCGGCCTGCAGCAGGTCGAACCGGTGGGCCAAGACGGACGCAGCATAGTCCGCCTGCATCGGCGTGGGCAGGCGGCCGATCAGTGGGATCCACTTGGTGTAGGCCGCCTCGACCAGCGCCCGGATCGCCTCCGCATCTGCCGGCCCGGCGCGCCGGATCGTAAACCCCTCGTCCATCCCGAAACCCCCGGTGGTTGACCGCACAGCCGCTGTCCCCTATGAAGCAGCCCGTCGATGGGGCTCCGCACGGGGCCCCTTGGCGTTTTCACGCGCACCCGTGGGCGGGATCCTCCCGCCCTGTCGTCCCGGGCCTTTGCCCGGGAAAAGGAGGGCGCGTTCCTCAATCCCGTCACGCGAGGACGCGAAACATGTCGAAGCGGATTCAGGCCAAGCACAAGCTCGACCGCCGCATGGGCCAGAACATCTGGGGCCGCCCGAAGAGCCCCGTCAACCGCCGCGAGTACGGCCCGGGCCAGCACGGCCAGCGCCGCAAGGGCAAGATGAGCGACTTCGGCACGCAGCTGCGCGCCAAGCAGAAGCTCAAGGGCTATTACGGCAACATCACCGAGAAGCAGTTCCGCCGCTACTACGCCGAGGCGATCCGCCTGCGCGGCGATTCCGGTGAGAACCTCGTCGGCCTGCTCGAGCGCCGCCTCGACGCCGTGGTCTACCGGGCGAAGTTCGTCGCGACCCCGTTCGCCGCGCGCCAGTTCGTCAACCACGGCCACGTCAAGGTGAACGGCGTGCGCGTCAACATCCCGAGCTACCAGGTGAAGGCCGGCGATCTCATCGAGGTCAAGGAGTCGTCCCGCCAGCTCGAGATCGTCATCGTGGCGACCCAGCTCTCCGAGCGTGACGTGCCGGATTACATCGAGGCCGACCACGCCAAGATGACCGCCCGCGTCACCCGCATTCCGACCCTGTCCGAGGTGCCCTACCCGGTGCAGATGGAGCCGAACCTCGTCATCGAGTTCTACTCCCGCTGATCCTGTCGCCCCGGCGACCGGTGGAGGGGCTGCCCGCAGGGGCGGCCCCTTCGCGTTTCCGGGGCCGCCGTCCCGGACGACGGCCTCCGGCTTTCGCACGCCGCCGGGGCGTCAGCAGCCGTGGCAGATGGACCCCATGGTGTTGCGCATCCGGCTGTCCCAGGCCTTCGAGCGGGCTTCCGCCGCCTTCTGCGCCTTGATCATCTCGGCCTCGTTCACGGGCCGCGGCATCCCAGTCGCTGCGGGGGGCGGTGGCTTGGTCTGGCCCGTAGCCGTCACCCGGCGGCCACCCACGATGGGGCCGGTCGGGGCGACGGTGGGGGCCGCGCCTGGCGCCGGGCTCTGGGCGAACGCAGGCGCCGGTCCGAGCAGGAGGCCCAGGATCACCGCGTGACGAAGACTTGCCATGGACCTGCTCTCCCGGCGGAGGATCCCGTGTCCGCTCCACCTCATCCGGCACCGACCCTAGCCGATCCGCGCGGTGAAATCATGCTGTCGGCAGGCCCTTGATGAGCGACGTGTCACCGCCCCGGAACCGCCGCGAGGCCGTCGCCCAGGCCCTCGCCCGCCTCGCCCCGCGCGTGCCGGATTTCGAGGCCGAGGCCGCCCTCGACCGGGCACTGGCGAGCCCCGGCCTGCGCGGGGCCGCCCCCGAGACCGCCGCGCGCCTCGCCCTCGTGGCCTATGCCCGCCACGTCTTCACCGACTACGACGACCTTCTGGACGAGGGCTACGACCGGGACAGCGCCCGGCACTTCGTCCTCGACGCTCTCAACGCGGTGCTCACCGCCTGGGGCGCCGCGCCGATCCCTGAGGAAGAGGCGAACGAGGCCGGCGATCCGGAGGACGATCCGCGCTGAGGTTATCGCGCGGGCCCGCGCCATGCTGTAGGAGACGCGCCCACAGCCGCCCGGCGCGGCGAGGGGAATCAGCACATCATGAAGATCAGCGCGCGCAACGTCATCAAGGGCACCGTCGTCTCCGTGGACAAGGGGGCGACCACGTCCCACGTCAAGATCGAGATCAGCCCCGGCCAGGTGGTCACGGCCTCGATCACCAACGAGGCGGTCGATTCCCTCAAGCTCGTCGCCGGCGGCTCCGCCTACGCGGTGATCAAGGCCTCCGACGTCATGGTGGCGGTGGACTGAGGGCGCGCGCGGCGCGATGGACGCGTTCGCTGCCCTCTGCGGGCGACCGGATGCACAGATCGGGTTTGGGATCATCGTCCGGTTGATGGGTTCGGCGGTCCAGACGTCTCACCCTGTCCCCCGCCCGCACGGGAGAGGAAACCCGCGCTCGATCCTGAAACCTTATGTCCAGACCCGATGCGTGAATCCGCGAGCGCAGAGGAGGGCAGACAGGCGGATCGCGATCTGCGGATCCTGTGACCCGCAAGGCGTCCGCCTTCGTGGGGCTGACCGTTGACGCCTCGACACAGGATGCCGCTATGACATCCTGAGCACCATGGCCCGGTGCGATCCCGCCCCGGACCGGAGGAGTTTCACCCGTGCAGAAGACCGTGCTCGGCATCGAGACCACCTGCGACGAGACCGCCGCCGCGGTGGTGTCGCTCGATGAGGAGGGCGTCGGCCAGATCCGCGCCAACGAGGTGCTGAGCCAGATCGCCGAGCACGCGGCCTATGGCGGCGTCGTGCCGGAGATCGCCGCCCGCGCCCATGTCGAGGTGCTGGACCGCCTGATCGCCCGCGCCCTCGAGAAGGCGGGGACCGGCTTCCAGGACCTCGACGGGATCGCCGTGGCGGCCGGGCCCGGTCTGATCGGCGGCGTGCTGGTCGGTCTCGTCACCGCCAAGACCCTGGCGCTGGTGACGCGCAAGCCGCTGCTCGCCGTCAACCATCTGGAGGCCCACGCCCTCACGGCCCGGCTGACAGACGGGATCGCCTTCCCGTACCTGCTGCTGCTGGTCTCAGGGGGGCATACCCAGCTCGTGGCCGTGCGCGGCGTCGGCGATTACGTCCGGCTCGGCTCCACCATCGACGACGCCATCGGCGAGGCTTTCGACAAGGCCGCCAAGCTGCTGGGCCTGGGCTATCCCGGCGGCCCCGAGGTCGAGCGCATGGCCGAGGTCGGCGATCCCGAGCGCTTCGCCCTGCCCCGCCCGATGATCGGCCGGCGCGAGGCCGACTTCTCGCTCTCGGGCCTCAAGACCGCCCTGCGGATCGAGGCCGAGAAGATCGCGCCGCTGGCCGAGCGCGACGTCGCCGATCTCTGCGCGAGCTTCCAGGCCGCCGTGGTCGATGTCGTGGTGGACCGCGCCCGCGTCGCCCTGCGCGGCTTCTCGGGCCTCGCCGGCCGGCCCACGGCCCTGGTGGCGGCGGGCGGCGTGGCCGCCAACGGTGCCGTCCGGCGGGCGCTGGCATCCCTGGCGGGCGAGGCGGGCCTCGGCTTCGTGGCCCCGCCCCTGCCCCTCTGCGGCGACAACGGCGCGATGATCGCCTGGGCCGGGCTGGAGCGCCTGCGCCTCGGGCTGGTGGACGACCTCACCGCCCCGGCCCGGCCCCGCTGGCCGCTTGCGGCCGATCCGGCCCGCGCGGCGGTCCCGGCCGGGTGAGCACGGCGGCGCGGCGCGCGCAGTGGCGGGATCTGGTGGAACGCCGCCTGCCCGATGCCGCCCGGCCGGACTGGCCGGTGCGGCTCGACCATTGCTTCGCCCGCATCCTCCTCGACCACGCCTGTGGTGGCCCGTGGCGTGACCATGTCCGCCCGCCCGCCCACGCCAACCTGCCCCTCGATCAGCTGGAAACGGCGATCGTCCTGGGCGAGGCTGTCCTCGCCGGCCAAGCGGATCTTGCGCTCCTGAACCGCCGTTCGCTCGCGTGGCGCGGCAAGATCGCCACCGCCCCGGTGCCCGACGCTCTCCGGGAGGGCGACCTGACCCTGCGCCGCTGGCGGCCGGACGACGGGGCGCCCTTCGCGGCGCTCAATGCCGACCCGGCGGTGATGGCCTACTTCCCCCGGCCGCGGACGGAGGCGGAGAGCGCCGTCGAGGCCGGGCTCTGTGACCGACGCTTCGTGGCGGACGGGTTCGGCCCCTGGGCGGTGGAGCGGGACGGGCGGTTCGTCGGGTTCGTCGGCGCCTTCCGGATCATGCAGGCCATGCCGTTCCCGGGCGGCGCGCGGATCGGCGACACGATCGAGCTGGGTTGGCGCCTCGCCCGGGACGCCTGGGGACACGGCCTCGCCACCCGGGCCGCGCGGCTCACCCTCGCCGATCTGGCCGGACGCTGCGGCATCCGGGCGGTCGTGGCCTACACGGCCCAGGGCAACGACCGCTCCCGGGCGGTGATGGAGCGCCTCGGTATGGTTCCCGCTGGAACCTTCCCGCATCCGGCCGTGCCGGACGGGCCGCTGCGCACCCACTGCCTCTACCGGCTCGAACCCGCGGAGGTTTCGGCATGACTGCGCCCATCAACGTCGTCGGCGGCGGTGCCTGGGGGACCGCGCTGGCCAACGCCGCTGCCGGGGCCGGCCATCCCGTGACCCTCTGGCTCCGCGACGCCGAGGCCGCCGCCGCTCTCGAAGTCACGCGCGAGAATCCGCGTTACCTGCCGGGTGTCCCGCTCCATCCGGCCATCCGTGCGACTGCAGAGCCCGAAACACTCGCCGGCGCGCAGGCGACCCTGCTGGTGGTGCCGGCCCAGACCGTCCGCGGCGTGCTGGGCTCCCTGCGCGAACCGCTGGCCTCAGCCGGTCCGGTGATCCTGTGCGCCAAGGGCATCGAGCGCGGTAGCGACAGCTTCATGAGCGCGGTGGCCGAGGAGGTCCTACCGCCCGGAATGCCGGTGGCGGTCCTGTCCGGCCCGAGCTTCGCGGCCGATGTCGCCCGCGCCCTGCCCACCGCCGTGACGCTGGCGGCGGCCGATGCCGGCCTTGCCGCCACCTTGAGCGCACTGCTCTCGGGGCCGAGCTTCCGACTCTACCACACCGACGACGTGCGCGGCGTCGAGATCGGAGGCGCCGGCAAGAACGTGCTGGCCATCGCCTGCGGGATCGTGTCGGGGCGGGGTCTCGGCGAGAGTGCCCGGGCGGCGCTGATCGCCCGGGCCTTCGCCGAGCTGATGCGCTTCGCCCGGGCCTTCGGCGGCCGACCGGAGACGCTGATGGGACTCTCGGGGCTGGGCGATCTGGTGCTCACAGCCTCCTCGTCGCAATCGCGCAACTTCGCCTTCGGCCAGCGGCTCGGCGCCGGGGCGAGCCCGGAGGCGGCGTCGGGCGGCAAGCTCGCCGAGGGCGCCTTCACGGCCGCGGCCTTGGCGGGCCTCGCGGCGGCGCGGGGCGTCGAGATGCCGGTGGCGCAGGCGGTCGCGGCGATCGTGGCGGGCGCGGCCGGGGTCGACGACGTGGTGGCCGGGTTGCTGGCGCGGCCCCTGCGGGGGGAGACGGATTAGGGGCTGCCGGACGTTCAAGCCGCACTCGGCCTGATCGTCGGAATAGCTGCCGGGGGTGGATTCCTGTCGTTCCGCTCTCGGGCAGCAGATGCCTTCTGCGCCCGTCCACTCCGAGCAAATGCGCGTGCCTCGACGGCGGGCAGCGGCTTGCTGAAGAGATATCCTTGCACCTGCTTGCAACCCTCCCGGCGTACGAGTTCGAGCTGCTCGGCGGTCTCGACCCCCTCGGCGATGATGCCCATGCCGAGGCGCTCTCCGATGCCCACCATCGCCCGCACGATCGCCGCCGCGTCCGGGTCGGCGATGTCGCGGATAAACGCGCGGTCAATTTTCAGCAGATGGAAGGGGAAACGCCGCAGGTAGCTCATGCTGGAGTACCCGGTGCCGAAATCGTCGAGGGCTATGTGGACATCGATCGCGCGCAGGCGGTGCAGCACGGCCACGGCCTGCTCGGGGTTCTGCGCCAATAGGCTTTCAGTCACTTCCAGCTTCAATCGTTGCGCGGCCAGCCCGCTGCTGGCCAGCGCGGCGATGACCGCCTCCTCAAGGCCGCCGCGGAACTGCACCGTCGAAACGTTCACGCTCACGCACAAGGGCTCGGGCCAGTAGACGGCCTCGCGGCATGCCTCTTTCAGCGCCCAGGCGCCGAGAGGCACGATTAGGCCGGTCTCCTCGGCCACTGCGATGAACTCACCGGGTGAGATGAGCCCGTGCTCGGGATGCCGCCAGCGCATCAGCGCCTCGAAGCTGACCACCGACCCCGTGGTCACGTCGATAATCGGCTGATAGACGAGGAAGAAGTCGCCCCGCCGGATCGCCTCCTTCATATCGAGAGCGAGCGAGCTTCGCGCGGCGGTGCGCGCGTGCGCCTTGGCCTCGAACATCCAGTGGGTGTTGCGACCTGCGGCTTTGGCCTCGAACAACGCCATGTCGGCGCGTTTGAACGCCTCCTCATCTGTCAAGCCATGGTCCGACAGAACCGCGGAGCCGATACTGACACCGATGTCGATTACCTTGCCGTCGAGCCGCATCGGCTCGCCTACAGCGGCGATGATGCGTTCGCAGACCTGCGCCGCTGCGGCCCCGCCATCGATGTCGGACAAGATCACCGCGAACTCATCGCCGCCGAGCCGCGCCACGGTGTTTGGCTCCGGGACGATCGCTCGAAGGCGGTCGGCCACGAGGCACAGGACACGGTCTCCGGCCATGTGACCGTAGGTGTCGTTGACCGCCTTGAAGCGATCGAGGTCGAGCGCGAGCACGGCGTGGCGGTCGGGCTCGCGGGCGGCTCGGCGCAATGCACGATCGAGGCGCTTGCGGAACAGGTTACGGTTGGGCAGGCCGGTCAGCGAATCGTGAAGCGCCATGTGCGCGATGCGCGCTTCGGCTTCTTTGCGCTGCGAGATGTCGATCAGCGTGCCGACCAGCCGCACGGCTTGCCCATCCGGGGCGCGGCTGGAGACGCGAGCGCGGGCAAGCACCCAGAAGGCGGATCCGTCCGCGCGGCGCACGCGGTACTCGCATTCGAGAGAGGAGGTTTGACCCTTGAGATGCGCGCGTGTGGCGGACATGACGCGCTCGCGGTCCTCGGGGTGGATTGCGGCGATCCAGACCGATGTCGTGGGTTGCGCCAAACCGCCGACGAGGCCGAGCTTGTCCCGCCAGCGCTCGGTCACCCACAGGCTGCCGTCGACGAGATCCCAGTCGAAGAGGCAGTCCTCACCGCTGTCGAGTGCCAGCGCGAGGCGCTCCTCGCTGACACGCAGGTGAGCCTCGCTCTCGCGCAGGGCCCGTTCTGCGCTGCGCCGGGTGGTCACGTCGGTCAAGGTACGTACAACGCCGCCCGTCGTCACCGGCAGCGTGCGGACTTCGAGGACGGTGCCGTTTGGGCGCTGGCGCTCGTAGTTGTCGACGCGCAACGCCGGCTCGCCCAATTCCAGCCACCGCCTGAGGCGATCTGGCAGGTGGACGAATTCGCCGTTCTCAAGCTGATGCCTCCGCACAGCCTGGAAGGGCGCGCCGTCATAGAGCAGGCTTTCAGGTACGCCCATCATCGCGGCGGCGCGGCCATTGTGCACGCGGACGCGATCGTCAGCGTCAGTCATGAGGAGGCCCTGATCCATCGCTTCCAGGGTCGCGCGCAGTAACGCCCCCGTGTCGCGAAGTTCCCGCTCCGAGCGGGTCAGATCGGTTACGTCGAGGCACACGCCATGCAGCGAGACGACACGACCCACCTCGTCGCGCTCGGCTACGCCACACACGGATACGTACCGCACCTCGCCATCCCGCCGCAGGATGCGCGAACGGTGGTCGTAGCCGCCGCGCGGTAGAGCACTGCGGTCGGCCATCGCTGCCTCCATGCGCCCGCGCACCGCCGCACGATCGTCGGGATGGTAGAAGCCGAGATGCTCCTCCAGATCGAGTACGTCGAGTTCCGGGTTGCGACCGAAGACGCTCGCGATGCCCGCCGACCATTCGATCGTCCGATTGGCCACATCGATGCGCCAATGGCCGAGGCGAGCGGTCTCCTCGGCGATGGCTTGGAACTCATCCGCTGCCAGGAGTCGACGCTCGACGCTCATGCGCTCGGCGATCTCCACCTCCTGACCCTTCTGTGCCTCACGTAAGCGAAGGTGGGCGACGAGGATCTCGGCGAGATCGCGAAGCTGACGGACCTGCTCGGGCGAGAAAGAGCGCGCCACCGTGTCCTTGATGCAGAGCGCCCCGACACGGATCCCGGGTCGGAGTATCAACGGCGCCCCGGCGTAGAACCGTATGGCTTGCTCGCCATGCACCAATGGGTTCGTGGCGAAGCGACGGTCGCGCGTCGCATCGTCGACGACGAACACCTCATCGGAGCCGATGGTGTAGTTGCAGAAGGCGATGCTTCGCTCCGTACCGTCGAGATCGATGCCGCACTTGGCCTTGAACCACTGTCGGTCCTCGTCAACCAACGAAACCAGGGCGATTGGAACGGAGAATAAGTCACGCGCCAGACGGCAGACGGCGTCGAAATGCGCCTCGTTCGGCGTGTCCATGATCGCGAGATGGCGCAGGGCAGCCAGCCGGTCCGCTTCGTTCGATGCAACCGCCAACATCTACTCACCTACCTAACCGGCTGGGAGGCGAAAATTACCCCAGTCGATGCGCGTTAGGGTTGTAACGATGGCGTTTTAACGAACCATTCCTGACAAGCCGCACTCACTTGCGCTCACACCAGCGTCGAATAGCTGTCGTCCTGTAGCGTTGAAGACTTAACCGCAGGTCTGCTCTCGCGCGTGACCCTAACTTTCGCTGATCACCCCGAGCGAAAAGTCACCGAACGGCTGATGAACGTCCGCTTCGGAAAAGCGCCGGGAGCCCTTCTGGCGGCTGGGTTGGATTGAAAACTGGCGCGTCAACGCCCGTTCCGCGCGGGTCGGAATGGGCGGCGTGCAGCACGATCGCCCGCGTGGGCAGCGGGGGCAGCTCCAGCGCCGGGCCGACACCCACGACATCGGCCGGTGCCAGCCGGTGCAGGAAAACCACCACCGGCCCCGCCGACGGGGCCGCGACCGTCCCGCCCGAGAAAACCTCCGTCCAGGTGATCACGCCCTGGTCGAGCAGGCCGCCCGCCACGTCGCGGACGGCGCAGCAGGGCGCGGTCGCGGCCAGCCGCAGCGGCTCCCCCGCCCGGTGCGCGAAGCCCGGCACCGCGAACCAGCCGAACGGCTCCGGCCGCAGGATCTCGCCCGGGCGCCGGTCATCGTCGCTGCGGATGATCGCCGTATCGCGCCGGCCCGGCCTCAAAGCCCTCGAGCCGGGCTACGACAGCGTCGCGGTGCCTTCGTGCTCCTCGCCTACACTCGGCCGGCAGGGTGCGGCCGGCTGAAAGCTTGCGCGACCGCCCGGTCCGGGTTTCCAGAGGGCTGAAGCCCTTTGGCGGGTGCTCAGGGTGGAACCCTAAGATGGTCTCCAGGGCTCTGCCCTGGACGCGCGAAAAGGCTCGCCCTTTCGGAACCCGGACGGGATCCGGCCGCTCACGCCACGGAGGCGACCGGATCCTGTGCGTTCCCGTGGGTGTATTCGGCGAAGATTGCGATCGGCGCGGGTCGGCCCATCAGGTAGCCCTGGGCGAGGGTGCAGTGCTCCGCGGCCAGGAAGGACAGTTCCTCGTCGGTCTCGACGCCCTCCGCCACCACGGCGAGGCCGAGACCCCGCCCCAGGCCCAGCACGGAGCGCACGATCGCGGCGCCCTGCGGGTTGCTGTGGACCGCCTTGATGAACGAGCGGTCGATCTTGATCCGGTCGAACGGGAAGGACCGCAGGTTCGACAGCGAGGAGTAGCCGGTGCCGAAATCGTCCATGGCGATCCGCACGCCGAGCGCCTTGAGCTGGCGCAGGGTGAGCAGCGCCCGGGCCGGATCGCGGATCAGCGCGGTCTCGGTGATCTCGATCTCCAGGCGCTCCGCCTTCAGGCCGCTCTCGAACAGCGTGCCGTGGACGAACTGCACGAAATGCGGGTTGTGGAGCTGCACCGCCGAGACGTTGACGGCGATCGCCAGCGGCTGCGGCCAGAGGGAAGCGGTCCGGCAGGCCTCGCGCAGCACCCAGGCGCCGATCTCCAGAATCGCCCCGGTCTCCTCGGCGATCGGTATGAACTGGTCCGGGGAGACCGGGCCGCGCTCAGGATGGCGCCAGCGCAGCAGCGCCTCGAACCCCGTCACGGCGCCGGTGTCGATCCGCGTCTGCGGCTGGTAGACGAGGTCCAGCTCGCCCCGCGACACCGCGTGGCGCAGGTCGTGCTCCAGCATGCGCCGGTCGCGGATCTGGGCGCCCATGCTGGCGTCGTAACGGCGGTAGGTGCCGCGCCCCTCGGCCTTGGCCCGGTACAGGGCGGCATCGGCGTGGCTCAGGAGCGCGCGCTGGTCCTGCGCGTCGTCCGGATAGACCGCGATGCCGATGCTGGAGGCGATCACCGGGCCGGAGACCGCCGGCACCGCCGCGAGCATCGCCAGGATCCGCTCGGCCAGCCGCTCGGCCGATCCCTCCGCGGATCCGTGCCCCTGGGGCGTCAGAATCGCGAACTCGTCGCCGCCGAGCCGGGCCATCAGCTGCGTGGGTTCGAGCAGGCCACCGACGCGCAGCGCGAGGTCGCGCAGCATCGCGTCGCCGGCGGCGTGGCCGAACAGGTCGTTGACCTCCTTGAACCGGTCGAGGTCGAGGCACAGGACGGCGAGCCGGGTGCCCTGGCCATCTGCCGCGCGCATCTCCCGCTCCAGACGCGCATGGAAGCTCGTGCGGTTGGCAAGCCCCGTCAGGGCGTCGTGGTGGGCGAGGTAGTGGATCTGGCTCTCGGCGCGGCGGCGGGCGCGCAGGTCGCGCACCGCCACGGCATGATGCGGCTGGCGGCCATATTCCGCCATCGGCCGCAGGATCACCTCCACCGGGATGGTCCCGCCGCCGGCCGGGACGAGTTCGGACTCGAGGGCCTCTCCGGCGGTGCCGGCCGTCGCCGTGAGCCCGGGCAGGTAGGTGGACAGGCTGGCGCCCATCAGGGACGCGGCCTCGGTGCCGGCGAGCCGGGCGAAGGCCTCGTTGGCACTGACGATCTGGCCGCCGCGGCACACAACGAGGCCCTCGACGGCCGCGTTGGCGAGGCTGCGCAGGCGCTCGCGCTCGGATTCGGCGCGCCGACGCTCCCGCAGGTCGATCAGGAGGGCAGCCCCGGCCAGCAGCAGGATCAGCGAACTCGCCAGGGCGACGGCGGCGGCGAGCCACTCGGTCCGGATCGCGCTCGCCGGGATCGTCACCGTGGGATCGGGCTGGATGGTCACCGCGCCCATCCCGGTGAAGTGATGGCCGCAGATCGCCAGGATCAGCAGCCCGGCGCCGAGGCCCCGGCCCCGGAGGGTGCCGGCCAACAGGCCCGCCACCAGCGCCAGGGCGCCCAGGACGGCGCCGACTGCCACCGAGACGGCGACCACTCCCGGGTTCCAGATCAGATGCCCCGGCACCTCATAGGCCGCCATGCCGGTGTAGTGCATCGCCGCGATGCCGCCGCCCACGACGGCACCGCCGATCGCCGCCCGCACCCGGCCTCCCATGGTCGCCAGGGCGAAGCCGAGCCCGGTGATCGCGACGGCATCGGCGTAGGAGAGGAGCGTCAGGCCGACCCCGTAGCCCGAGGGCAGCCCCGGCGCGTAGGCGAGCATGGCCAGGAAATGCGTGGCCCAGATCCCCGAGCCCCCCGCCACCGCCGCGACCGCGAGCCAGAGATAGCGGCCGCGCCTGCCGGCCTGCCCGGCATGGGTGAGCAGCGCGATCGCCGTCGTGCTCGCCAGCGTGCAGACCAGGGCCGCGAGGGCCACTAGCCACAGGTTGTGTTCCCCGACGAAGCAGCCGATCACGGTCAGCATGTGGACAATCAGCGGTGTTATGCGACGGTATTCCTTGAGATTACTAGTGAACAGATATTAATATTTAACCAACAGACGTAATTTGCTTCACATCGCCGGGAACATCGCTGGGTATAGACGACGTCACCGCTGCCGCGGCGGACGCGCTGCGGGTGGGATTCCGGTCACAAGACACGGCGCGCGATTGAGCTCGGGCGGTCAAACGGTCTCTAAGGCGGCATGCGCCGCCGAACCGGGCGGCCGGTGGGGATGCGACGATGGCGTACTGGCTGTTCAAATCCGAGCCCGCGACCTGGTCATGGGAGCAGCAGGTCGCGGCCGGCGTGGCGGGCACGTTCTGGAACGGGGTGCGCAACCACCTCGCCAAGAAGCACCTGATGGCCATGGAGGTCGGCGAGCGGGGCTTCTTCTACCACTCGAACGAGGGGAAGGCTGTGGTCGGCATCGTGGAGGTGATCCGACCCTATTACCCGGACCACACCGACGAGACCGGCCGCTTCGGCATGGTCGACGTGCGGGCCGTGGAGGCGCTGCCCCGTCCCGTCTCGCTCGATGCCATCAAGGCCGATCCGACGCTCGCCGCCATGGTGCTGGTGAACAATTCCCGCCTGTCGGTGCAGCCGGTGACCGAGGCCGAATGGGCCCGGGTGCGCGCCCTCGGTGGACTCGGCTGAGTGTGACTTGCGGAATAGGTGCAGTCGCCTGAAACTGGCTCGCTCTGTGAAGTCGAGACGCGTTACAAATCTTTTTCGGCGTGCCTGAAATTATTATAGGCTGTATGTCACTGGGTCTCCCGGGATTATGTGGGCTGGATATGTCTGATCAATCGGGTGTATTTCTTATACAAAACGACGAGACGCTTGTTGCTATGCAGCCCGCTGAATTCTCAAAAGAATTAGATTTCCAGCGTCTTTTATCAAGGTTTCCTGAGTTGCTGGTTGGCGGTCAAATCGATCCTGACCAGCCTCGGCGTTTCGTCCTGGTGAAACAGGAGCAAGCAATTGGACATGAAGACAATGAGGCGCGGTGGTCGATTGATCACCTGTTCTTGGATCAAAATGGAATACCCACTTTAGTCGAGGTTAAGCGTCAGAGCGATACGAGATTGCGGCGCGAGGTGATCGGACAAATACTCGATTACGCCGCGAACTGTCAGGTCTCTTGGACCTGGGAGAGTATCAGGTCGGCATTCGAGAGCACCTGCGCAGACAATGAAGCACAACACGACGTGGTGTTGGCTGAATTTCTAGACAAGGACGTAACGGTAGATCAGTTTTGGTCCAACGTGAAGACAAACTTGCAAGCCGGTAAAATCCGTATGCTGATTGTCGCCGACCATATCCCGACGGAGGTTCGGCGCATTGTCGAATTTCTGAACAGGCAAATGGATCCGGCGGAATTCCTTGCGGTTGAGCTCAGGCAGTACACAGCCGGAAATCTGAGAACGCTCGTTCCAATGGTATTCGGACAAACACAAGAAGCAACGAAGAAGCAAGTGTCTTCTTCAGGTCCGCGCTGGACGGAGGGGCGCTTCATCGAGGCTTTGGCATCGAAATGCTCATCTGCGGAAGTTGATGTTGCTTGCGCATTGATTGCCTGGATGAAGACCAGTGGTTTTCCGCTGATTTACGGGGTCGGTCGTGAATTCGGATCTGTTTATCCCTTGATGAAAGTGCAGAATGTAACGATCAACCCAGTTTATCTGTCCACTGACGGAAAGATATGGTTCCAACTTAAATCTCTATCGAACAAACCAATATTTGATGATTTAGATATGAGGCGCGAATTGCTTCATAGATTTGCCGCCGTCAACAACTCTAATCTAACCCAACAAATGTTGAATGGTTACGGTTCGTTGCCTTATGGCGTGGTCGCGCGCGACCCTGACGGCACCAAGAAGCTCACCGACGCTTTTGAATGGATAGCTGAGAAGGTCAGATCCGTACCTCAGGCCTGATGGGTCTGCGTACTGTCCATCCGTCATGAGCGGCGCGGCGACATCCGCGAGGCCTTCGCCCGCCGCGCTGTAAACCTCATCACACTCAACCAGTTCGGGCAGTTCTGCCAGTCGTTCTCAGCGGGCTCACGCCGCCCGGTTGAGGGTCGTTTGGGCCGGGGGATCAGCGTCGATCTCGACCGGCGGCAGCGTGTCCATCACCCGGGAGGCCGGCAGGGTCACCACCACCTCGGTGCCCTCCCGGGGCTTGGAGGTGAGTTGGAACTGGCCGCCATGCAGCTCCACAAGCCCCTTCACGATCGGCAGGCCGAGCCCCGAGCCCTGCTCGGCGGTCTTGATCGCGAGCGAGCCGCGCCCGAACGACGACAGGACCGTGCCAAGTTCGTCCTCCGGGATGCCGGGTCCGCTATCCTTGACCGAGACGTACTGCCCGCCCGAGGCGGTCCAGCCGACCTTTAGCCAGATCTCGCCGCCGGGCGGCGTGAACTTCACGGCGTTCGACAGGAGGTTCAGCACGATCTGGCGCAAAGCCCGCTCGTCCGCCCAGAGCCGCGGCAGCGCATCGTCCACGAGGTCGTGGAAGGTCTGGTTCTTGGCCTTGGCGCGCAGGCCCATCATGTGGCGGCACTCCTCCACCACGTGGGCGAGCTGCACCGGTTCCTCGTTCAGCTCGTAGCGCCCCGCCTCGATCCGCGAGAGATCGAGGATCTCGTTGATCAGGTTGAGGAGATGCAGCCCGCTATCGTGGATGTCGTTGGAGTATTCCCGGTAGGATGGCGCGATGTGGGTGCCGAACACCTCGTTCTTCATCACCTCCGAGAAGCCGAGGATCGCGTTGAGCGGCGTGCGCAGCTCGTGGCTCATCGTGGCCAGGAACCGCGACTTGGCGAGGTTCGCCTCCTCGGCCCGGCGGCGGGCCTCGTCGGAATTGGCCTTGGCCTGCTCCAGTTCGCCGAACACCGCGTCCTTCTCGGCGCGCGAGCGCAGGGCGCCCATCGTTGCCGCATAGAGGCGACGGGACAGGCCGAGGAAGAACAGCTGCGCGCCGCCCGCCATCGTCACGAGCAGGAGCCCGTCCGCGGCGGGGGAGAAGGTGGCCAAAGACGCGGTGGCCAGCGCCAGCGGCACGAGTGCGGCGATGGCCGCGAGCGGCACCGTCGCGGCCAGCATGGTGGTGACCGCAGAGGCGATGACGAGGCCGATCAGGGCGAAGGTCCAGCCGCCGGTGGCGCCGAGCCCGATCATCGCCGACCACGACAGGCTCTGCAGCACCTCCCCGATCAGGAAGCGCCGCCGCCAGCGCCCGAGGGGGATCGTCCCGGGGTCGGTGTTCAGGAAGCGCCGGCTCAGCGTCGTGTTGAGCGTGATCATCAGGAACACGCCGAGCGCCCAGGCCGCGGCCACGGGCGGCGCGATCCAGAAGGTCGCCGCCGCCGCGAGCGCCGCCGCGAAGCCCACCAGCGGGATCCCGGCGCCGGCCCGATACTGGGCGTAGTGGCGCAAAAGCTCGTAGTCGAAGGCCCGCTCCAGGCCGGTCTGCGAGGTCAGCTTCTCGCGCGCCGAGCGGATCTCGCGGGCGACCCCGAGGCGGCGGGCGGCCTCCTCCGTCGAGGGACCACGACCGCGCTGGACCATCTCGACGGTGAGATCGGGCATACGCGCACTGAAACTCGAAAAGGGTGGTGTCGGTCGGGAATCACTCCGTGAGAATGAGGAGGATATGTTAAGAAGGGGCTGCCGGCATCTCTAGGATCTTAATCATCGCTGCCTGTGGCGAGGCTGACCTCCTCTCCGGTTTGAAGTGCGATGTCGCACATCACGCGAGCGGTCTTGCTTACTAGGGTCGAGAGCCCGGCCGGCCCTCACCGCACGGCGCGCCGGCATCCGGAGCGTCCGGGCCCACGTTGCGATCAGGGGTGCCGATCATGCCGAAGCTCACCGTCAACGGCGTCGCGCACGAGATCGACGCCGATCCCGACATGCCGCTGCTCTGGGTGCTGCGAGACCGGCTCGACGCCACCGGCACCAAGTACGGCTGCGGCATCGCGCAATGCGGCGCCTGCACGGTCCATCTCGACGGCCAGCCGGTCCGCGCCTGCCAGACGAAGCTCGGCGATGTCGGCACCGCGCAGGTGACCACCATCGAGGGCATCAACGGCCGGGTGGCCGAGGCCGTCCAGGCGGCATGGCGCAAGCTCGACGTGGTCCAGTGCGGCTACTGCCAGTCCGGCCAGATCATGTCGGCGATCGGCCTGCTCGCGGGCAACGCCAAGCCCAGCGATGCCGATATCGACGGCGCCATGGACGGCAACATCTGTCGCTGCGGCACCTACCAGCGCATCCGCGCGGCGATTCACGAAGCCGCGCGCAGCCTCGCCTGATCCGTACCGGTACCCAACTTCCCCCGCCCTGCCCTGCGGTCCCGACCGGAGCCTCGCCGCCATGCTGAACGCCCGTCGACCGAGCCCCCTCCCCGTCCGTCCGAGCCGCCGTGGTCTGCTGGCGGGCGCCGGCGCCCTCGTGGTGGCGTTCCGGCTCGATCCGAAACCCGCCCGCGCGGCGTCCGGCCCGAACCTCGCCGACGTCAAGGCGCAGCCCAACGCCTTCGTGCGGATCGGCGCCGACGACACCGTCACGGTGGTGATCAAGCACCTCGACATGGGCCAGGGGAACACGACCGGGCTCGCCACGATCCTGGCCGACGAGCTCGGCGCCGACTGGCGACAAGTCCGCACCGAGTTCGCGCCTGCCGACGCGACGCTCTACAACAACAGCCTGATGGGTCCGATCCAGGGCACCGGCGGCTCGACCGCGGTGGCCAATTCCTGGTTCCAGCTGCGCAAGGCGGGTGCGGCCGCCCGCGAGATGCTGATGGCCGAGGCCGCCTTCCGCTGGAAGGTGCCGGTCTCCGAGATCACGGTCGCCGACAACGTCGTGCGCCACGGCCCGTCCGGCCGGCAGGCCCGGTTCGGGGAACTTGCGGCCTCGGCCGCCTCCCTGCCGGTGCCCTCCGAGCCGCGGCTCAAGGACCCGAGCGAATGGAAACTGATCGGCGCGAAGCTGCCGCGCCTTGATTCCGTCGCCAAGACCAACGGCACGGCCATCTACTCCCTCGACATCCGCCGTCCCAACCAAGTCACGGCCGTGGTAGCCAGGGCGCCGCGCTTCGGCGCCACTGTGAAGGGTTTCGATGCCACGGCCGCCCGGAAGGTCGCGGGCGTGCTCGACGTGGTGCAGGTGCCGAGCGGCGTGGCGGTGATCGCCCGCGACACCTGGGCGGCCATGAAGGGCCGCGAGGCCCTCACCGTCACCTGGGACGACAGCACCGCCGAGACCCGCTCGTCGGAGGCGATCCTCGCCGAGTACCGGGAGCGGGCCAAGGGCCCCGGCCTCACGGCCTCCGAGCGCGGCGACCCGCAGGCGGCGCTGAAGGGGGCCGCTAAGGTCGTGGAGGCCGAATTCACCTTCCCGTACCTCGCCCACGCGGCGATGGAGCCCCTGAACGCCACGATCGAGAAGGGGGCCGACGGCGGCTACGATGTTTATGCCGGCTTCCAGTTCCAGACGGTCGAGCAGGCCACGATGGCGGCGATCCTCGGCGTGACGGCCGACCGGGTCCGGCTGCACAGCAACTGGGCCGGTGGCTCCTTCGGGCGCCGGGCGACGCCCACCGCCGACTACCTCGCGGAAGCCGCCGCCGTCTTCAAGGCGTCCGGCGAGAAGGCCCCGCTCCACCTCGTCTGGACCCGCGAGGACGACATGGCCGGCGGCTATTACCGCCCGACCGTGCTCCATAAGGTCCGGGCCGGCATCGACGGCAAGGGCGCGGTGGTCGGCTGGGACCACGTGATGGTCGGCAAGTCGATCATGATCGGCTCGCCCTTCGAGGCGATGATCGTCAAGAACGGCATCGATTCCACCACCGTCGAGGGCGCCTCCGACACGCCCTACGCGCTGCCGGCCTACCGGTTCGGCGTCCATAATGGCCGCGAGGGCGTGCCGGTCCTGTGGTGGCGCTCGGTCGGCCACACCCACACGGCCCACGTGATGGAGGTGATGATCGACGAACTGGCCCACGCCGCGAACGTCGATCCGGTGGCCTACCGGCTTTCCCTCCTCACCCAGGCGCCGCGGCTGTCCGGCGTGCTCAAGCTCGCCGCCGACAAGGCCGGCTGGAGCGCCAAGCTCCAGGAGCCGGGCCGCGGCCTCGGCGTCGCGGTCCACGAATCCTTCGGCTCCTACGTCGCCATGGTGGCGGACGTGACCGCGCAGGATGCGGCGATCCGGGTGAACCGGATCGTGGCCGCGGTGGATGTCGGCGTTCCGGTCAACCCGGACGTGATCCGGGCGCAGGTCGAGGGCGCGGTGGGCTTCGCCCTGTCGGCGGTGCTGCGCAACCGCATCACCCTCAAGGACGGACAGGTGCAGGAGCACAATTTCGACGCCTACGAGCCCACCCGCATGAGCGAGATGCCGCAGGTCGAGGTCCACATCGTGCCGAGCCAGGTGGCGCCGACCGGCATCGGCGAGCCGGGCGTGCCCGTGCTCGGGCCATCGATCGCCAACGCGGTCTTCGCCGCGACCGGCCGGCGCCTGCGCTCCCTGCCGCTCGACCTCTCGGGCGTGAAGGGCGCGTGAGGAATCGCACCTCCCCGCGCCGCGTATCGGCGTAGGAAGGACGGGTCTTCCCCCAAGGCAAGAGACCAACTGACAACGGCGCGGCGCGACACCGCGCCGTTTCTTTTTTGGGCGCCGCCGCGCCATCTCGGGGGCATGCCGTTCGACGACACAGCCGCCTGCCTGCGTGCCTGCCGCCTCTGCCGGGACAGCCCGCTCTACGGCCCGCCCCTGCCCCAGGAGCCCCGGCCGATCGTCCAGGGCAGCACCGGCGCGCGCCTCTGCATCGCGAGCCAAGCCCCCGGCACCCGCGCCCACCGGACCGGCATGCCGTTCATGGACCCGTCCGGCGTCCGGCTGCGGTCCTGGCTCGGCCTCGACGAGGCGCGGTTCTACGACGCCGCCAAGGTCGCCATCCTGCCGATGGGCGCGTGCTTTCCCGGCCTTGACGCCAAGGGCGGCGACCGGCCGCCGCGCCGGGAATGCGCCGAGCGCTGGCGGGCGGAGCTTTTTTCCGGGCTGCCGGATCTCGAGCTGATCCTGGTGATCGGCCAGTACGCGCAAGCCTGGCACCTGGGGAGGCTGGAGGATGGGCTCACCGGCACGGTGCGGCGCTGGCGGGCGATCCTCGCCGAGCCCCGGCGCCCCCGGGTGCTCCCCCTGCCCCACCCGTCCTGGCGCAACAACGGCTGGCTCAAGCGCGAGCCCTGGTTCGAGGCGGAGCTGCTGCCGGTGCTGAAGGCGGAGGTGGCGCGGGTGCTGGCCAAGTGAGCCGGGCCAGGGCGACGCATCTTAGGAAGAACACCCTGCAGCAGCGATGCCACAGTGCAGGAGCCTTCGCCGGGGCGGTGGATTATGGCGAAGCATTCTCTTGAGTGAGCCGGCTTACTGAGACAGGATATTGCATCAGCCAAACCTTCGGAGTGGGTTGATCAATGTCAGATGCGAGACCCCGCCGCACGTGGCTCGAAGGCTACAGCCTGACGACCGCAGAAATTCTGTATCATCTGCCGGATTATCCGCATCTGCTGCAGACCTTCATCTGGCAGCAGCATGATCTCTTTCCGCAACTGCCGGAGCTGCGGAAATTCCTGGCCTTCTGGCAGAGCAGGCTCGACGGACCGCTGCATTCCGTGAAGGTCATGCACTGCAAGCTCCTGAAACCGGCCGAGTTGCGCGCCGTGTCGGGCGACTTCCTGCTTCACTGAGTGCGGCTCCGCGATCCAGGCCGCCGCCAACGCCTGAGCTCGTCCGTTGAAGGTGGGCGGGTGCCGGTCGCGCATTGACAGGCCTCGCCCGGCCGTGATCCGTGCCGCGACCCCGAAGGACGCCCAATGCCCGAGATTGCCGACCCCCGCGACCGCCTGATCGTGGCCCTCGACCTGCCGGGCGTGCCCGAGGCCGAGGCGCTGATCGACCGGATCGGCGACGCCGCGACCTTCTACAAGATCGGCTACCAGCTCGGCTACGCGGGCGGGCTGGCCCTCGCCGAGCGTCTGGCGGCCCGCGGACTCAAGATCTTCCTCGACCTGAAGCTCCACGATATCGGCAACACCGTCGAGGCGGGGGTGCGCGCGGCCTCGGGCCTCGGCGCCACCTTCCTCACCGTCCACGCCTATCCGCAAACCATGCGGGCGGCGGTTCGCGGCCGGGGTGCCGGCCTGAAGATCCTCGCCGTGACCGTGCTCACCTCCTACGACGATGCCGATGCCGCGGAGGCCGGCTACGGCCTGCCGGTGGCGGATCTCGTCGCCCAGCGCGCCGCCCAGGCCGCCGAGATCGGCATCGACGGCTTGGTCTGCTCGGCGGCGGAGGCGGCCTCGGTCCGGCGGATCGTGGGGCCGGACCGTCTGGTCGTTACCCCGGGAATCCGCCCGGCGGGCACGGAGGCCGGCGACCAGAAGCGGGTGATGACCCCCGGCGAAGCCCGGAAGGCCGGGATCGACCATGTCGTAGTCGGGCGCCCGATCACCGGCGCCGCCGACCCCCGCGCGGTGGCGCAGGCGATCGTGGCCGAGATGGCCTGATCGGGATTGCCTTCGCGCGGCCCGGAGCCACTTCGCTCGGCAAGGCAGGAGACGCAGCATGACGAAGGGCTACTGGATCGCGCGGGTCGATGTCCGCGACGCGGAGGCCTACAAGGACTACGTGGCGGCCAACGGCGTCGCCTTCGCCAAGTTCGGCGGCCGCTTCCTCGTGCGCGGCGGCGCCCACGAGGCGGTGATGGGCCCGGCCCGGTCCCGCAACGTGGTGATCGAGTTCCCGAGCTACGCCGACGCCCTCGCCTGCTGGAACTCCGATCTCTATCAGGCGGCCAAGGCCAAGCAGCGCGGTGGCGTCGAGGCCGAGATCCTGGTGATCGAGGGCTATGACGGCCCGCAGCCCAGCGCTTCGGAGCCCGCGCCGGAGGTGGGGCCGGCGTCCGAGTAGGGCTTTCGCCCGAACGGAGCAGTCCGTGGCGCCGCCCCGATCGGAAGCCTGGAACCATCTCCCGTGGACAAGTCTCAACCGTCCCGGGACGGATGCAGGATCGAGAGCGCCCGGACGACGCCGTTGCCCGCGTCGATGGCGTAGAAGATCCGGGATCGGACACTCGGCGAGACGGCCTTGCCCACGGCCGCCTTGTCCCGCTGGAGTCCGCTGCGCGCCGCCGGGGCCGCCATCTCGGCGACGCGCCGGGCCAGGAACGAGCCCGGTCGCGGCCGCGCGGCGCGGAATGCGGCGAGGCCTGCGACCTCCTGGCGGGAGACCCGGCCCGGAACTTGGCCGTGCGGACTCTGCGTTCCCAGGTTGAATGAGCCATAGGGCTCGCAACTCAACAGAGGTATCGCCATGACCATGGACGCGCGCGAGATCTACGTCACGGCGCTGAAGAACACCCATGCCCTCGAGATGCAGGCGCTGCAGATCATGGAGCGGCAGGTCGAACGGCTTGAGCGCTATCCGGAGATGGAGCAGGCCCTGCGCCGCCATATTGAGGAGACGCATGGCCAGCGCCAGCGCCTGGAGGAGGCGCTTCAGGGCCTGGGCGATAGCCCCTCGGCCCTCAAGGAAGGCTTTTTGGGCTTCGTCGGCAACATGATGGCGCTCGGCCACGCCCCGGCCCAGGACGAGATCCTGAAGAACACCTACGCCAATCACGCCTTCGAGAATTTCGAGATCGCGGCCTACGAGTCGCTCCTCGTCATTGGCGATGCCGCCGGCCAGCAGGGACACCGGACGGCGTTCCAGCAGTCGCTCAAGGAGGAGCAGGGCATGGCAGAGGCGGTGCGGCGTTTGATCGGACCGACCACCGAGCGCTACCTCCAGTTGACCACCTCCGGCGCGAAGGCCGACCGGTAGGGCGCTCTCCACCAAAGCGGACGCCGGCTCCGCGAGGGAGCGCACGTTTAATCGCGACCTCAGGACGCGCCCGGTCGCCAAGCGATCGGGCGCTGTCGTTCGAACGCCCCGGCCCAACGAGTCGGCGCGGCGCCCTCCACTCTGCCGCAGGAACTCCCCCCGTCCTGCCTGATTGCGCGGTCATGGGAACTGGAAACGCCCGACTGACGAACAGCCATGCTCAGGATGGGGGGCCCTCCGCCGAACCCTTCGGCGACAGGTGCGTCCACCTGTGCGTGGACATGCAGCGGATGTTCGCCGAGTCCACCGACTGGCAGACTCCGTGGATGCCGCGGGTCCTGCCGCATGTGCATCGCCTCGCCGAGGCGCATCCGGAGCGGACCATCTTCACCCGCTTCATCCCGGCCGCCCGGCCGGGCGAGGGGCGCGGCACCTGGGCGACCTACTCGGAGCGCTGGGCCGACATGACCCGCGAGCGCCTCGCCCCGGACCTGATCGACCTCGTCCCGGACCTCGCCCGGTTCGTCCCACCCGCACAGGTCATCGACAAGGCTGTCTACTCGCCCTGGCTCGACACGGATCTCGATGATCGTCTCCGGGCGCGGGCGGCCGACACCCTGATCGTCACTGGGGCGGAGACCGATGTCTGCGTGCTGGCCGCCGTGCTCGGCGGCGTCGATCTCGGCTACCGCATCGTGCTGGCCACCGATGCCCTGTGCAGCTCCTGCGACGAGGCGCACGACGCGCTGCTGCTGATGTACCGCATGCGCTACGGCCATCAGGTCGAGACGATGACCACCGCCGAGATCCTCGACCGCTGGCGGTGAGCGGCGCAGGCCGCGCAGGGCTCCAGGCCGTTTGCGGCCAAGCTTAGGCGAGATCAGCGCTGGTCAGTTCCACCGGCCTCCGAGTTCCGAACGCGCGAGACCTCCGAAATCGAGCACGAAAAACAGTCGGACCGCGCGAACCTGCGGCCGGTGTGACCGTTATGTCTCCAAACACCGTTCCGGAGGACAGATTATGGCCAAGCACGAGATCCTCGGCTACTTCGAGCACCGCCGCGACGGGGCCTGGATCTGCGTCCGGCCCTTCACCCTGACCACGCGGGATGCCAGCATCGACATCCGCCAGGGTATGCGGTTCGATTACGGCAAGCGGATCGGCGGCGTCGATCTGGCCGAATACCTTGAGCGTCTGGGCTCGCAGTTCGGTTCGTAAGCGCGCCAGCTATCAAAGCATCACGCATGAAAGGCGCCGGACCGGGTCCGGCGCCTTGCGCGTTCAGGCGCCGCCCCACTGCATCGTCAGCCCGCCATCGACCACCAGGGTGTGGCCCGTCACGTAATTGGAGGCGTCCGAGGCGAGATAGTGGATCGCCCGGGCGATCTCCCCCGGCTGGCCGGCCCGGTGGAACGGGATCCGCTCCAGGGACTGATCGAGCACCTCCGGCTTCTCGAACCGGTCCGCCGTCATCGGCGTCTCGATCAGGCCCGGGGCGACATTGTTGACGTTGATCCGGTCCTCGGCGAGCTCCCGCGACAGGGAGCGGCACAGGGAGCCGAGCCCCGCCTTGGACATGCCGTAGGGGGCACTCTCGGGTGTCGGCAGGTGCTGGGCCACGGAGGAGACGAACACGATCTTGCCGTTGCCCCCTTGCGCCTTGCGCATCCTGATGAACGGGCGGGCGCAGAACAGCGGGCCCATCAGGTTCACCCGCAGGATCCGCTCCAGCAGCACGTCGTCCATCTCGGCCACCGGCACGCCGCTCATGGCCTGTCCGGCATTCGCCACCAGGATGTCGAGGGTTCCGAACTCGCTGCCGATCCGGTCGAAGGCCGCGTTCACCGCCGCCGGATCGCCGACATCGAGCTGGAGCACCAGCGCCCGGCGTCCGGCCGCCTCGACCCGGGCGGCGGTCTCGCGGATGCTGGCCTCGTCGGTGTGGTAGGTGATCGCCACGTCGGCCCCCTCTCGGGCGAACAGCTCGGCGGTCGCCTGCCCGATGCCGGAATCGGCCCCGGTGATCAGGGCACGGGTGTCGGTCAACGTCATCGCTCATCCCTCGCAGGTGCCGCGGTCGCGGCCGGATGCCGGGGCAATGGGTGCCGCCGGACCCGGTTCCGCGCGGCGCGCACCGGCCGCAGGGGAACCTCCGTCGGACCAGCGTCTTTGACGCTCCGCGCCCGCATGCCCTAGTGAGGACGCATGTCCCTGGCTGACACGATTCCCTGCCTGAGCGAGGAGACCGCGCCCGATACGCGCAGCCGCATCCTCGCGACGGCGGACGCGTATTTCCGCGAGATCGGCTACCAGAAGACGACGGTGGCCGATATCGCCCGGGCGCTGAAGATGAGCCCGGCCAACGTCTACCGCTTCTTCGATTCGAAGAAGGCGATCAACGAAGCGGTGCTGGAGCGCCTAATCGGCGAGGTCGAGGCGTTGATCTCGGAAATCGCCGACCGGCCGGGCCTCGACCCGACCGAACGGCTCGTGGCGGCGATCGAGACCCTGCACCGCGACTGCACCCGGCGCTGCGAGGCCTTTCCGCGAGTCCACGAGATGATCGAGGCCGCGATGGCGGAGAGCTGGGACGTCTGCCGCCACCACGTCGCCCGGATCACCGCCGGGTTCGAGCGCATCATCCGCGACGGCGTGGCCCGCGGCGTCTTCGAGGCCGCCGATCCCGCCGAGGCGGCGGCCTGCGTCCACGCGGCGATCGCCCGCTACACGCACCCGGTGCTGGTCGGGAAGTCACCGCTCCAGCCGGCGCCGTCCGTGGAGGCCATGACGGCGTTCCTGCTGCGGAGCCTGGCGCCGAGGGGGCCTCGTCCGTAAGTTCATGGGTGACGATGGGCGGGGCCGGGGTACCGCTCGCCGGCACGTCGTAGAGTTCCACGATCGATCTTACGGATGTGGGTCCGCTGCACGGATCGTGTAAAGCGGGGCGCAGTGTGAGTAATCGAGCCGATCGGATGATGTGATAAGAAGCGTCTCTGGGCGCTGATGACAGAAATTACATCGCTCTGGCCCTGCATCATATCGCTGAAGGACACGGCGGCGGGCATCTCGCAGCGGATATTGATGCCGGATCTCCACGCCCTCAGCCAGGGTCGCATATGCCCTGACCGAGGACGGGATGCGGTTGAAGACGGTCGTGGTGGCGGTGCGGGTTTCCGGCCTCTGATTGAAACAGCACCGCTCGGCGCCCGGATCTTCACCGGGCCTGGGCGGTTCCCCCTCGACCGACAGCACCCGGTCCCCGGACAAGCACGCCGCGGATAGAGCCGGAGCGACGCTGTCGCGCGCCAGGAGGGCCCGATGGAGCAGGATCGCGACATGCCGAAGGAGCCGCCGATCTCGGACGGGCAGAGCGGCCGCCCGCGCGACGAGACCATCGCGCAGACGGGGCGCGGCCTGCCCAACGATACCGGGCGGCCGGTGGAGGTCGATGAGGCCGAGGCCGAGCGCATCGAGAAGAAGATCCGGGAGCTGTGACCCCGGTCAGTGCAAGGCGCTGCCGTGCGTGACCCGCTGTCGTGCCGCCAGGTGCCGGCCGATCTCGAGGAGCAGGGCCTCGGTCAACGCCAGCATCGGCGCGTCGTCGAGGTCCGAGACCGCGTTGTGCAGGGACAGGCACAGATCGGCGGTTCGATTGAGGGCATCCAGGCTGTCACCCTCGCGCTGCGCGAAGGCCGTACCGGCGGACTTGCTGTCCGAGATCTCGACGATCACCCCCCGGCCCGTGGTCGGCTGGCCCTCGGCGTCGAGGTAGAAATGCCCGCGGGTGAACAGCCAGCGCAGCCGGCCCGCAGGCGAGCACACACGGTACTCGGCCGTGTAGGAGCTGCCGGACTGCACGCAGTCCAGGATGGCCTGCGAGATGTGCGGCTGGTCGTCCGAATGGATCGCCGCCAGGATCTCCGAGAGGCTGACCCCGGCGCGCGACCGGGCGGGGCTGATGTTGAACAGCAGGGCGCTGACCGGATCGGCGCGTGCCTCGTCCTTGCGGATGTCCCACATCCAGAAGCCGACACCGCCGGAATTTTCGAGGGCCGCGATAAGTGCCGCCTCCGATACGACGTCGTCCGCCGCCTCGTCCATCTGACCTATTCCTCGCTCGTCACGGCCGTTCGACGCCGGATCACCCCGTATTCGTGCGTCGCGCCGGCTTGTTCAACTTTAGATCGACGATTGAGAAATCTGTGTCTACCAGTAAGCACATGATCCTCCTGCATCCGGCCCGCGCGCCCGGCGCCGGGCTCGCCGTTCGCACGTCGGTTCCAGCGGAACGTCTCGCCTGATCCAGGCGGCGCGGAGCGGCCTCTCTCAGCGCCGATGCGCCCCCGCGGCCCGGGCGAGGCGGGCAGAATGTCAACGGCAACGCTTTGCGGACATGCTGCTCTTTACCCACAGAGCGAGGCTTCGGATCCGGCATGAACGGGTCCCGGTCGCCTGAGGGCGACGCTTGTGCCTGTCCAGTCTCCGCATTCACTGCTGAGGCTTGACCACATTATTGCTGTTGACCACGGGTCCTCGGCCTTGCTGCCTGCAGAATGATATTCGGGAGGAAAATTATTTGTATGGACGGGGCTGTTTTAAGGCTATGTCAGGTCGTCCACGCAGCTCGGAGACCAGGATGCGCCGCTTAGCACTCGAATCCGCAGTGCTGTCCCTGCTGGCGTCTATGATCGTGTTCCCCGTCGCGTGTTACGGCAAGCCGAAGGCGATCCGGCTGCCCATGCTGGAGGTGCCCGACGATCTCGGGGTAATCCTCAAGAGGCCCAGTCTCGACAATCGCGCGGCGCTGTTGCGCTCCCCGGTCGAACTGTCGGACGCGAATGACCGGCGGGTCCTGGCCCGGGAGCGGCGCATGTGGAGCCGCCTCAACGGATCCCTGTGCGTCGGGTGCGGCGAGGCCCCGGCCCTGCGCAAGGTCAGCTATGTGGATCCGGTCGCCGTCCTGAACGCCAAGTCCACCGTCGTTGCGCAGCCGGCCGTGGCGAGCCGCACGGCCGCTCCGGCGCGTGCCGCCCGTGTCCACCTCGCCCACCGGCACCACCACAGATCGCGCCTCTACGCCTATTACAGCCGGCTGCGCTATGCCGTCCTGAAATGGCGCCGGCATCACCCCCGCCGCCGGGTCCGCGCCGTCCAGCACGTCCCGGCATCGCCCGCGTAGGGAGAGGCATCAGGCCGCCCGAAGGGCCTCGATCTCGGCGATCGTGATCGCCGTGCGGTCCCGGAGCGTCCTGAGCATCGGGGCGACATCCGCCCCTGCCCGGCAGGCGGCCTCGACCGCCCGGCAGGTCTCGGCCAGAGCCCCGAAGCCGACCATGCTGGCCGCCGACACCATCGCGTGAGCGTCGAGCATCAGCCGGTCGCGGCTTGTCTCCGGCGCGGCAGGGCCGAACCGCTGGGTGAGTTCCTTCGCCAGCATGGCGAGCAGGTCGTTCATCCGCGCGCGGCCGATCATCTCGATCATCTCGTCGAGGACCGCACGGTCGATCGTGCCGGCGGGGCGCGGCGGCTCCGCGGGGGTGCCGGTCCAGCGGTCGATCACGGCGAGCAGGGCCTGGGCGCGGAACGGCTTGCCGACATGGTCGTCGAGGCCGGCGTCGCGGAGTTCGGCCACCTGCTCCGGCAGGACGTTCGCCGTCATCGCCACGATAGGCAGGCGGCCCCGTGGGTCGTCCAGCGCGCGGATCCGCCGGGTCGCCGCGATCCCGTCCATCACGGGCATCTGCACGTCCATCAGGACGAGGTCGTAGGCCCGGGTCTGGACGGCCGCCACGGCGGCGACCCCGTCGCCGACCACGTCCACCGCGTGGCCGGCCCGTTCGAGGATCGTTCGGGCGAGATCCTGGTTCAGCGGCACGTCCTCGGCGAGGAGCAGACGCTTGCCGGTCGCGCGGACCGTCGCGGCGGCGGGGACCGTGACGGCCGTCTCCGGCGCAGCCTCGGGCAAGGCGGCCTCGAACCAGAAGATCGAGCCGCACCCCACCGCGCTCGCGACGCCGATCGTTCCGCCCATCAGCTCGACCAGCGACTTCGAGATGGCGAGCCCCAGGCCCGTCCCACCGTATTCGCGGCTGATGGAGCCGTCCACCTGCGAGAACCGCCGGAACAGCCGGTCGCACTTGTCCGCCGGGATGCCGATCCCGGTATCGTGGATCTCGAAGCGCAGGGCTCGCGTCCGGACCCCGCCGGGGACGGGTAGGACCGTCAGGCCGATGCGTCCGGCCGGCGTGAACTTCACCGCGTTGGTGAGCAGGTTGAGGAGCACTTGACGGAGGCGGTCCTCGTCGCCCTCGATCCAGTCCGGCAGGTCCGCCCCGCGGGTGACGGCGAGCGCGAGACCCTTGCGTTCGGCCGAGGGGCGCACGATCGAGACCGCGTTGTCGATCAGCGCCTCCAGGGCGAAGGGCCGGGGCACGATCTCGACCTGCCCGGCCTCGACCTTCGAGAAGTCGAGGACGTCGTTGACCACCGTCAGGAGCGCCGCCCCGGCGGTGCGGATGCGGTCGGCGTGCCGGCGGGCCGCCGGCCCGAGATCGGGCTCGTCGAGGAGCAGGTCGGCGTAGCCGATCACCCCGTTGAGCGGCGTGCGGATCTCGTGGCTCATGGCGGCCAGGAACTCGCTCTTGGCCGCGCTCGCCCGCTCGGCCTCCAGCCGCGCCGCGTCCGCCACGGCCTTGGCGGCGCGGAGGTCCGCCTCGGCGGCCTTGCGGGCGGTGACGTCGATGTTGAGGCCGATGACCCGCCGCGACCGCCCGTCCGGTTCGGGGGCGGCGCGCCCGACGCCGTTGATCCAGCGCACGCCGCCCGCCGGATCCGGGACCCGGAACTCGATCGAGAAGGTCTCGCCCGTCTCGGCCGCCGCCGCGGCGGCTTCGAGGGCACGCGTGCCGTCCTCGCGGTCGATCAGGGTCAGCCAGGTCTGCGCATCGAGCTCGTATTCTCGATCGGTCCCGATTCCGTGCAGGCGCGCGCTCTCGGCCGACCACGTGATCCGGCCGCTGTCGAGGTCGAGGTGCCAGGTACCCGCCTTGGCGGCCTGCTGGGCGAGGCGCAGCAGGCCGCTCGCCTCCTCGACCGCGCGCCGGGCCGTCACGATCTCGTCGATGTCGAGGGCGGTGCCGAGCATCCCGACCATGGCGTCGCCCTGCCAGATCGGCAGGACCACGAGCTTGTGCCAGCGATAGGCGCCGTCGTGGCACCGCAGCCGCCCCTCGACCTCGTAGCCGGTCCGCTGCGCGCGCGCCGTGCGCCACAGCTGCTCCATCCGCTCCGCATCCTCCGGGTGGTTGCGGGCGAGGCGCGCGGCCCGGGACGGGCCGATCGGGCCGTAGTAATCCTCGAAGCGCCGGTTGACGTAAGTCGCCTCCCCGGTCTCCACGGAGGCGATCCAGACGAGCTGCGGCAGCGCATCCGCCAGCGCCCGGTAGCGCGCCTCGCTCAGGCGCAGGGCCTCCTCGGCCGCCTTGCGGGCGCTCACGTCGCGCAGGGTGGCGACGTAGCCGTCGGCCACCCCGGTCGACCGGTCGTGGGTCAGGCTGAAGGAGATTTCCAGCCAGACCCAATGGCCATCCCGGTGCCGGTAGCGCTGGCAGGTCAGGGCCTGCGCGGTGCGGCCGCTCGTCAGGTCCTCGAGAACGGCGCGATAGGCCGCTAGGTCGTCGGGATGGACGAAGTCGAGGGGCTGTGTGCCGATCAGGTCGTCCGGATCGTAGCCCAGGACGGCGCGCATGGCGGGCGAGACGTAGCGCCGGCAGGTCGTCAGGTCGGACCAGATGACGATGTCGGTGCTGTTCTCGGTGAGCAGCCGATAGCGGCGCTCGCTCTCCTCCACCGCCCGCTCGGCGATCCGGTTCTGCGTCACGTCGGTGACGGTCAGGATCGCGCCGCCATCCGCTAGGGGTGAGCGGCGAACCTCCAGGATGATCCCGGTGGGCAGGCGCCAGTCGAACAGGGGCGGAAGCGCCCCTGGGTCGCGGCCGGCAATCCCGAGCCGCAGGTCGGATTCGGCGGCCGCGAAGTCGCCCCGGGCGCGCTGGTAGGCGTGGATGTCCGGGAAGGCGACGCCCGCCCGCAGCACATCGTCCGGCAGATCGAGCAGCTCCGCGGCGCTGCGGTTGAATACGCGGACCCGTTGGGCGGCGTCGAGCACCACGAGGCCCTGGTCCATGCTGTCCAGCATCCCGCGCAGGAGCTGGTCGGTCTCGTGGGCCCGCCGCTCGGACCGGACGAGATCGCTCACGTCGAGGAGCATGCCGTGCAGGGCGACAAGCGCGCCGTCGGGCCCGAATTCCGGGACGCCCTGGATGATCGCGTCGAGGCCGGTGCCGTCCGGGCGCACGATGCGCGCCCGCCCCTGATAGGGGTCCGCCGGCCGGTCCCCGGACAGGATTCCCTCCACCCGCGCGGTCACGCCGGGGCGGTCGTCCGGATGATAGCAGGCGAAATGGTCCGCAAAGGCGAGGTCGCGCGCGTCCGGCGCCCCGAGGAGGCGTGCGAGCCCGGCCGAGCGGGTGACGCGGCGGGTCGACGGGTCGAGGCGCCACTGGCCGAAGCCGGCGGCGCCGTCCCAGCCCTCCGGAACGCCCACGGCCGCGGGAACGGCGGGGCTCGGCGGCGCGGCCGGGGGAGGCGCGTCTGTCTGCATCGGCGCGGGCGGATCCGTTCGACCGGCGCGAACCGCGCCCCGAAAGCACCAGCGGTGCTGTTGGATCGCAGCTTTCTCATCCGATGGTTGCGGATTCCTTGCCGCCCGCCTGCGGCATGGACGCCTCGGGTTACGACCGCCCGGCCATTCTCCGTGTTACTGCCGCGCCGTACACCGCCGCGTGCCGCTCCCCTCCACCTTGCGGGTCACGAACGTGAACACCGATCGCTCCTCAAGGGCGGCCGCGCCGGTGGTCTTCATGAAGCCAGCATAGCCCGGACAATTCTTGGGTGTCGGCTTGTCCTTGAGCTGCCGCCAGAAGGTGAGCTCCTTGTCGTCGAACCGGAACTCCTCGCTCTGGCAGCCGGAACTCGGGCCGCAGCCATCCTGCACCGAATAGCCGACATCGAGGAGCTTGCGGCCGGCCGGCACCTCGACGATCACGAGGTTCCGGTCCGGGCTGGTGCCCTCGTCGAGGATCAGGAGGTTCTTGACGAGGCCGACGACGGTGTAGGCGCTCCAGCCCTTCGCGTCGTTCGGGTCGTCCTCGCCCAGGACGCGGTCGCTCGGCCGCTGCTCCACGGCGCAGTCGGCCTTGAGGTCGGCGGTGGTCTTGCGCAGCAGGAGCTTGCTGCCGACGGAGTCGGTCTTCTCGGTCGCCAGCACCGTCGCGGCAGCGTTGCGGTAGCAGTGCCACGCCACCGTGGTGTCGGAGGCGGGCTCTGCCAGGGCCGGGGCAAGGCCTGCGATCAGGCCGAGCCCGATCACGATTGCGACAGGGGCGGCGCGCAGCCGCGACGGGCGGTGGAACGGCATCCTCGCCTCCTCGGATCGGGTCTCGGCGCGCTCACGCGCCGCGCCCCAGCGGTCGGGATCCTCCGAGCCGCCGGGATCAGGGGTCGGTGACCCGCAGGGGCCCCCGACCGGTGCGGCCTCAATCCTTGCGGATCAGGACCGGCTGGGTGCCCGCTTCGCCGAGGCCGAAATCCGCCAGCCTGTAGGAGAGCTGCACGAAGCCGCCGTAGCGGTTGGTCTCGAACTTGATCGGGCTCGGCGGCGACAATGGGAATGCCGCCTGCGCCTTGTCGGCCTGCATCCGCCAGTAGCGGCCACCGACGCCGACGCTCACGGACGGCGTCAGGTCGTAGGAGACGATGCCCTCCAGGAAGTAGCCGTCGCCCCGCCCGCCCTCCGGGCCCGGGTTGATGTGCGGCCGCAGCCAGTGGCGATCGACGCCGTCCACGGCCACGACCGGCAGGTAAGCACCTTCCAGGCTCAGCCGGACCCGGTCGAACCGCGCCTCGCCGATCAGGCCGACCCGCAGGGCGTTCCACTGCATGTTCTCGCCGAGGCCTTTGAGGTCGGCCGGGTATGTGGGGACGCAGAGCCCGCTCCCGGCGACCTGCCGGCAGCCATACCCGTTATACAGCTCGGAGAAGGACTGGTAGCCGAAGAAGCCCCCGAGCTTGAAACCGTCCCGGCGCAGCAGATCGTAGCCGAAATCGACGACTCCGTAGCTGATGTCGCCGTCCTTGATCGTCGAGAACGTCTTGGAATACGGATTGACAGCGGGCGGGAAATCCTCGTCCGAGAGCCGCCCGTCCGTGACGCCGCCCGTTCCGAGGAAGCCCTTGACGAACAGGCCCGTGGGATTGTGCTCCAGCCGGGCGAAGCTCTCGCCGGCATGGGCCTGCGCGCCGCCGTAGATCAGGCGGGAATTCACCTGCGTCGGCTGGTAGTTGCTGTTCAGCGTCTCACGCGGGCTGCCTGAGCTGTAGAAGTAGCGCAGCCCGCCCTCGAACGCCCAGGTGGCGGGGCCGACTGGACCTGCCGGCGGCAGGTCGGGCAGCCCGCCCCCGAACCGGTAGTTCAGGCCGACCCGGGTCAGGAAGCCGTCCGTCGTGACGCGGGTGCCGGCGCGATAGCCGGGCAGGAGGCCGGATGTCTGCTCGGGCACGACGGCCCGGGAGCCCAGATCGTAATACAGGCCCTCGACCTTCGCGGAGAGGTGTTCGTTCAAGGCATACGCGATGCCGGCACCGGCCACGTAGCCGAGGCGCACCGTGCCGCCGCGGCCATCGAATGTGGCCAACGGTGGATAATCACCCTGAAGGCTCAAGGACAGGTTGTTGTCGATCCGGACGTTGCCGACGGCCAAGCCCGCGGTCGCGTAGACGAAGGTCCGATCGATGGCGAAACCGAGCTTGCCGCGGACGGTCGTAAGGTCGTCCAGCCGCTGACCGAAATTGGCGACGCTGTTCGGAATGATGGAGCCGTCGATGGCCCGGAAGTCACCCTGCTGGCGGCCGTAGCCCCACAGACGGGTGAACTGGTAATCCACGGCGGCACCGGCCACGAGGCCGAAGGGCGCCTGCCAGTTGTAGCCGATCTCGCCGCCCCCGATGAAGCTGCCATCCGAAGCGCGTCGCGAGGGGAGAATCGGACAATCGTCACCGGCCCTTCCCGCCTGATCCGTGCAAATGAAGCGCGTGGCGCTGCCGAGCGCACCGTACCCGGCGAACAGGCCGGCATAGGCGCCCGACCACGTGAAGTGCGGCGGCAGGGCGAGGTCCGGCTTGACGGGATCGGGCCTGGACGCCCGAGGCAGATCCGCGGCGAGGGCGGTCTGCGACAGGAGAACAAGAAGAAGTCCCGAACTTACGGTGCGCCGCATATGATAAAGCCCCCATCGCATGTGATTTTCGCGTCGCGTCTCACTGTGCGCTACGGTTTCGTGGTAAACGATCGGTAAAAACCGTGTCGACGATTGAGTACGGTGCGTCCAATTTGGTACGAACGTGATTTGAATCGCTGTATTTCACTGAGGAGAATTTTTGTAAAGGAGTTCTTATATTGATAATCGCGCCAGTATCTTGAAATACATGATCGTTATCAATCGAAAAAATTGCATTGATTGGCTAAGATACCAATTTAATGATGCAAATTCTTGTTATTGAGGGAGGCCGTTACACCTTGCCGGCATCGGGCCTGGCTGTCGAACTCCATGACGGAGGCGGTGGGTGATGCAAGCCGGCATCATCGCCCGAAGCGAAATCGGCGCTCCTGGTTCAACCCTGGGAACCATTCTGGCCGCCTGCGGCTTCCTGGGCGGGCCTCGGATGGATCTTCTGCCGTCGTGGGTTCGTGGAGCATGTCCGTCCCCACTGGGGCGGCAAGAAAGGATTTTCCCCGTGCGTCATTCGATCCTCACCGCGGCGCTGCTCGCCGCCCTCGGCGGCACGCTGGCGCTCCCGGCCTCCGCCGCGCCGCTCGCGCCCGCTGCCGTCGCCGCGCCCGCCGACATGGTCTCGACCGTCCAGATGGACCGGATGGAGCGCCACATGATGCGTCGTCGCATGGAGCGCCATGCGGAGCGCCGGATGATGCGCCACCGGATGGAGCGTCATATGATGCGTCGCGAGATGCGCCACCGCATGATGCACCGGATGTAAGTCCGATCCGCCGCGGACCGGACGGATACCGGTCCCGCGGCGGCAGCCGGCCCGGACGGGTCTCGGCGGCCTAGCCCGTTGAAGCGGGGGCTCAGAAGTCTGCGCTCAGCGAGGCCAGGAATGTCCGCGGCGTGCCGTAGCTCAGAACCCCCGCCCCGGCCGACGCCCAGTAGCGTGCGCCGGCCGCATTCTCGACGTTGAAGCGCGCCGTCAGTGGCGTTCCATTCGCCACGAAGCTGTAGCGGATGCCGAGATCGAGACGGGTATAATCCGGGAGCTTCTGCCGGTTGGCCTGATCGTAATATTGCGGCGCCGTGTAGATCACGAGCCCGGTCAGCGTCACGCCCTTGGCGAGCCAGGGCGGGAGATCGAGTTCGCCGCCGAGATTAACCTGTGCGGCGGGCACGCCGGGGGCCACGTGGCCGTCGAAGGTGCCCCCGGCCGTCTTCGCGAGGCGCCCATCGATGAGCGTCAGGCCCGCCAGCACGCGGACGCCCTCCACCGGCGCGCCGAACACGTTGAGATCGAGCCCCTGATTGGTCTGCTCGCCGTTCAGGCCGAACACCCGGGTCCGGGGTTCGAGGGTGCCGAAGGGTTGCTTGATCTCGAAGAACGCGAGGGTCACCCCGACCGGATCGAGGTCGAGCTTCGCCCCCGTCTCGATCTGACTTGTCACCGCCGGCGGCAGCGTCGCGGAGGCGTTGATGGCTTGCGCGGGCGCGGACGGCCCGAAGCCGAACCCTTCCGCGTAGCTGGCATACAGGGACAGCCGGTCCCAGGGCTTGACGATCAGGGCCGCGACCGGGGTCGAGGCCGACTTGTCATAGCGCGACTGGAAGCCCCCCTGCGGCAAAGCGAGGTCGCGCTTGATCCCCTGGAAGCGGCCGCCGGCGATCACCTGGATACGGCCGTCGAGGATCGAGGCCGTGTCGGTGACGGCCACGCCGTCCAGGTCGGACCGGGTCGTGACCTCGAGGCGCCGGGCCGGGCGAGCGGGCGGCGGATACAGGACGGGCGCGTAGAGCGAGGATCGGAGCAGGCCGATTCCGGTGCGGTAGAAGGGCTCGTCGCTCTCGTAATGGGTGGCGACGACGGCCAGCCCGTGATCGACGGGGCCCGTCTGGAGATGCATGCGCAAGCCGGCCTCACCCGACCATTGCGTATACTCGCCCGCGAGCCGGCCGGTCTGCAGCTGCACGGCGCCGGCCCCGCTCGTGATCGTGCCGTTCGATCCGAAGAAGTCGCGATCCGCCCGCGATCCGCCGACGGCGCCGAACAGCGTCACGTCCGGCGTGAGGTCGTATTCCGCCCGCAGGACGCCGAAACCCTGGTCGATCTCGGCCCGTTCCCAGGGCTGCTGCACGTTCAGGCTGAGCCGGGGCGCCCTGGGGATCCGAAAACCCGGGAGAACGGTGAAGCCGTTGTTCTGGGCGTCGAAGTCGAGGTGCTGGTACCCGGCATCGAGGCTGAGCCGCAGAGCCTCGCCGCGGTAATCCAGGCCGAGCGTCAGGGCGCCCGCCCCCTGGTTCAGATGATCGATCGGCGTCGCCCCATCGCGATACGCACCGTTGATCCGGATCCCGACGGCGTTGCCGTCCCCGAACCGGCGGCCGATATCGAAGGACCCGCCGACCGTGCCGGCCGAGAGGAACTGAGCCTCCACGCGGGTGAGGGGCGCCTCGGCCGCCCGCTTCGGGACGAGGTTGACGACGCCCACGGCGCTCCCGGAGGGCGGGAAGCCGTACAGGAAGGCGCCGGGCCCGCTCAGCACCTCCACCCGCTCGATCCCCTCAAGCGCGGGCTGGTGGACGCTCACGATGCCGTACAGCCCGTCGAAGGCGAAGTCCTTCGCATTCACCGGAAAGCCGCGGACGATGATGTTCCGCTGGGCGCTGTAGGGCGGCTGCGTCTCCCGGACGGAGGCGTTGTTGGCCAGGACATCGCCCACCGACTGGGCCTGCTGATTGCGGATCAGCTCCGCGGTATAGTTGGCCTGCGTGAACGGCGTGTCGAACACGCTGCGGTTGCCGAGAAAACCGACGCGGCCGCCCCCCGCGACCTGGCCGCCTGCAAAGGCCGCCGGCGGCTGTCCGATCGTGCCGGTGGGCGGTGGAAGCCCCGGCTTCGCTGCGCCGCCTCGGGTTTCCACCGACAGCTCGTCGAGCGCCACCACGTCCGGTGGCGCGGAGCGTCGGGGCTGGGACGCGGCCGGATCGGCAGCCTCCGGTCGTGCGGCCAGAGCCTGTCCCGTTGCCGGGGCGTCCGTCACCGCGAGCGCCAGCGCGGCGAGCACGGCTCGCGATGCGGGTTGGCCTTTGGCAGATCTTCGCAGGAGATGGTGAAGGCTAAGTGGGCCATACCAAGTGTTCGAACGCATCGACCTGCCATATCTTCGAGCTGATGAGGCCGACTGCTAAGATCTACAAAAGCAACAAGTCAACAGATGTCTTCTTATGTTGCAATAATTATAATCCGATGTTCGTCTTATTGGCTCTGTTCAATGTGTGCGTGTTCGAATAAATTCCAATTTATAATTGAAGATCTTGGAATGTATAGTGTCGCGAACGGTCAGGCGCGGCGTATTGATGGTCCGCGCGCGGGGTGGCAGGGAGCCGGATGCCCTCTGGCTCGACGGGGCCTGATCAGTGAAGGTCGGCCCCGCACCCGAATCGCGCCCAGCATAAGTCGATCGCGCCGGGATCCCGCCGTACGGCCAAGCCAATCGAACCATTTGCGGCGCAGCGCGTTTCAGCCCACCGATAGAAGGATTTGGAACCATGAAGGCGCTTCTGACGGCGGCTGCGGTGAGCATCGGCATTCTGGGCGTGGTCGGCCCGGTCACGGCGCAGCCCCGCCCCTATGATGATGGTTACGGCTATCGCGACCGTGGCTACCGGGACCGCGACTACGATGACCGGGACCGCGGCTATCGCGATCGGGATGACTATCGTGGCGGGCGCGCTGCCTACGGGTTCGACGAGCGCGAGTATCTGCGCTGCAACCCGGATGTCCGCCGCGCCATCGCCAATGGCCAGATGGAATCCGGCGCCGCGCATTGGCGCGTGTTCGGCCGCAAGGAAGGCCGGCGGCTGAGCTGCTGATCTGGATTCAGGGCTGTGCCGCTCCGTTCGGGGGCGGCATACCTTGAGCGTGTGCGGTCGCGTCGGGCCTTATGGGCGGCGTCACCGCGCGCCACGGAGCGCCTATGTTCGACTTCAGCCAGCTCCGGTGCTTCGCGGCGGTCGCGGAGGAGCTGCATTTCGGGCGCGCAGCCGCCCGGCTGAACATGACGCAGCCACCCCTGTCGCGGCAGATCCAGGTGCTGGAGCGCGTCCTCGACGTGCAGCTCCTGGAGCGTAGCAGCCGCTCGGTCCGGCTGACCGCGGCCGGGCGCAGCTTCCTGCCCGAGGCCCAGCGAATCCTGCGGCTCGCCGAGAACGCGACCCACGTCACCCGGCAGGTCGCGGCGGGGCACGCCGGCATCCTGAAGCTCGGCTTCACGGCCGCCTCGGCCTACGACTTCCTGCCGCGCCTCGTCACCGCGCTCCGGCAGGCCCTGCCGGACGTCACCCTGTCGCTGCGCGAGATGGTGAGTCGGGATCAGATCGAGGCGCTGCGCGCCGGCAGCCTCGACGCCGCCCTGGTGCGGCCGCCCGTGACGCATCCGGATCTACGTTCCGTCCGGGCGCTCGCCGAACCCCTCGTCGTCGCCCTGCCCGCGGCCAATCCGCTGGCCCGGCGCGACCGCCTCGGACCCGGCGACCTCGGCGGCGAACCGTTCATCGCTTATGCGCCGAACGAAGCCCGTTACTTCCACGATCTCGTCCTCGGCCTGCTGACCGAGGCGGGGATCCAGCCCCGGATCGTCCAGCAGCTCACGCAGATCCACGCGATCCTGGCCCTCGTCCGCGCCGGATTGGGGATCGCCCTGGTTCCGGCCGCCGCCGAGTGCCTGCGCTTCGAGGGTGTCGCCTTCCGGCCCCTCGCCCTGCCGGCGCCGAGGCCGGTCGAGCTCGTCCTGGCGTGGCGGCGCGACGTGGACGATCCCCTCATCACCCAGCTAATCGCGATCCTGTCGGACGGGCTCGGACGCGTCGGTTGATGCAGCCGTTGTATCGATCGATCCAGCCTTTGGCTTTGACCTCCCGGTCAAAGGCTGCGCGTGATGGCGTGGACGGCGCGCAGACGCCCGGAGCCACAGGGAAGGACTCGCGATGGACAGCCTCACCAACCGGTTTAAGGCGGCGCTTGCCGAGGGGCGCCAGCAGATCGGCCTGTGGTGCAGCCTCGCGAGCCCGATCTCGACCGAGATCGTCGCCGGGGCCGGGTTCGACTGGATGCTCCTCGACATGGAGCACTCGGCCAACGACCTCCGGGACATCTACTTCCAGCTTCAGGCGATGATGGAGAACGCCACCAACCCGGTGGTGCGGGTGCCGAGCGACGATCCCATCACCATCAAGCGCATCCTGGATGCCGGCGCGCAGTCGCTGATGATCCCCAACATCGACGATGCCGCGCAGGCCGAGCGCGTGGTTGCGGCGACCCGCTACGCCCCCCGGGGCATCCGCGGCTTCTCGCAGGCCCCCCGGGCGGCCCGGTTCGGCCGCATCCGGGACTACCACACACGCTGCGAGTCCGAGATCTACGTGATCGTGCAGGTCGAGTCGCGCCGCGCCTTGGACAATCTGGACGCGATCGCTGCGGTGGAGGGCGTGGACGGCGTGTTCATCGGGCCCGGCGATCTCTCCACCAGCCTCGGCTATCTCGGCCAGCAGGGCCATCCCGAGGTCGTCCGCACCATCGAGGAGGCGGTGGGCCGGATCGTGAAGGCCGGCAAGCACGCCGGCATCCTGACGCCGAGCGAGGAGCTGGCCAAGCGCTACATCGCGGCCGGCACCCGGTTCACCGCCGTCGGCTCGGATCTGGGCCTGCTCGCCCGCAACGCCGAGGCGCTGGCCGGGCGTTTTCGGACGGCGCGCTGAGGAGTTTTGCGATGCAGGCCGAGATCGAAGCTCCGCCCCGTCTCCCGGCGACCGGTGACGTGCCGCGCACGATCCGCCTGAGCGAGACCGACAACGTCGCCATCGTGGTCAACGCCTTCGGCTTGCCGGCCGGCACGGTGTTCCCGGACGGGCTGGAACTCGTCGAGTTCGTGCCGCAGGGCCACAAGGTGGCGCTGACCGACATCCCGGAGGGCGGCGCGGTCCGCCGCTACGGCGAGGTGGTGGGCATCGCCACACAGGCCATCCCCCGCGGTGCCTGGGTGGAGGAATCCCGGGTCGCGACGCCAGTCGCCCCCGCCCTCGACGCCCTGGAGCTGGCCACCCGGGTGCCGGCCCCCCTGCCCCCGCTGGAGGGCTACACGTTCGAGGGCTACCGCAACCCGGACGGATCGGTCGGCACCAAGAACATCCTGGCGATCTCGATCAGCGTGCAATGCGTCGCCGGCACCCTCGACGTGGCGATCCGGCGGATCAAGCAAGAGCTGCTGCCGCGCTACCCCAACGTCGATGACGTGGTCGGCCTGACCCACGCCTATGGCTGCGGCGTCGCCATCAACGCCCCTGAGGCGGTGGTGCCGATCCGGACGCTCCAGAGCCTCGCCCAGAACCCGAATTTCGGCGGCGAGGTCATGGTCGTCGGCCTCGGCTGCGAGAAGCTCGTCTCGGAGCGCCTGCTGCCGGATGCCGGCGCGGCCGGCGACGGGGTGGTGCGGCTTCAGGATGAGCGTCACCGGGGCTTCTCCGCCATGATCGACAGCATCCTGGCGATGGCCGAAGCCCGGCTGGAGGTGCTGAACCGGCGGACCCGAGAGACCTGCCCGGCCTCCGATCTGGTGGTCGGCCTGCAATGCGGTGGCAGCGACGCCTTTTCGGGGGTGACTGCCAACCCGGCGCTCGGTTTCGCGGCCGACCTGCTGGTGCGCTGCGGCGCGACCGTACTATTCTCCGAGGTGACGGAGGTGCGCGACGCGATCCACCTCCTCACCCCGCGCGCCAAGTCCCCGGAGGTCGCCGAGGCCCTGATCCGCGAGATGGCGTGGTACGATGCCTACCTCGCCAAGGGCGAGGCCGACCGCCGCGCCAACCCCTCCCCGGGCAACAAGAAGGGCGGCCTCAACAACATCGTCGAGAAGGCTTTGGGCTCGGTCGCCAAATCGGGCGCCGGTGCGATCTCCGGGGTACTGGCCCCCGGCGAGCGCGTGCGCGAAAAAGGCCTGATCTTCGCCGCGACGCCGGCGAGCGATTTCGTTTGCGGCACGCTGCAGCTCGCCTCGGGGATCACGCTGCAGGTGTTCTCCACCGGCCGCGGCACGCCCTACGGTCTCGCCCAGGCGCCGGTGATCAAGGTCGCCACTCGGACCGAGCTCGCCGAGCGTTGGTCCGACCTAATCGACCTCGATGCCGGCCGGATCGCCACCGGTGCGGCGACGATCGAGGAGGTCGGTTGGGAGCTGTTCCACCTGATCCTCGATGTGGCGAGCGGGCGCAAGCGCCCCTGGTCGGACCAGTGGGGCCTGTTCAACGACCTGACCCTGTTCAACCCGGCGCCGATCACCTGAGACTGGCCGGTCGGACGGGGCATGCGCCCCGCGGCATCGTCAGCTTGGCCAGGTTCTGGTAGGCAGCCGCCACTGCCATGCCGTTCGTGATTCCCTCTCTTCGGACCGTCCTGTTCCGCCTGCACTGGGCGCTCGGCCTCACGGCCGGTCTCGTCCTTGCGCTGATGGGCCTGACCGGGGCGCTGATGAGCTACGAGGAGGCGGTCACCGCCCTCGCCAACCGTGACCGGCTCACGGTGACGGCCGGCGACCGGCAGGCGCTGCCGCCCTCCGCCCTGGCGGCGCGGATCGAGGCGCAGGCCGGCCTGAGGGTGAACGTCCTTACGCTGTCGGACGACCCGGCGGCGAGCGTCCCTGTCCGCTTCGCCCGGGACCCTGTGACCCGCGAGCGCCCGCCTGCGGTCTATGCCGACCCCTATGACGGTACGGTCCTCGGCCCGGTGCGGCTGGAGGGGGCGTTCACCACGGTGCGGGACCTGCACCGGTGGCTGCTCCTCCCCGGCGGCTCCAAGGGCTGGGGCCGGACCATCACGGGCGCCTGCGTGCTGGCGCTGCTCGTCTTCCTAGGGACCGGCCTCTACCTGCGCTGGCCCAAAATCCATCGCTGGCGGATCTGGCTGAAGCCCAGCCTGTCACGACCGGGCCGCATGCGCTGGTGGTCGCTTCACGCCGTGGCGGGGACGTGGCTCCTGCCCGTCTACCTCGTCATGGCGCTGACGGGGCTGACGTGGTCCTACCCGTCCTTCAAGGACGGCGCCACGCGGCTGCTGGTGGGCGACCGGGAGGCGGCGAAGCCGATGCGCGCCGGCCGCAGAGCCGCCTCCGAGGCGCCCGCCGATGCATCCGGACCGGCAGCCGTCGATCGGGCCTGGGCGGCGTTCCGGGCCGGCGAGGGACGCGAGGCCGGCACCGCGACCCTGACCCTGCCGGGCCTCGACACGAAGGCGATCCGGATCCGCTGGCTGCCGAAGGGTGTCGACAGCCTGAGCGCCCGCAACGAGGTCCGCTACGACGCCGCCACCGGCACGCTCCTGGCCTCCGAGCACGCCGCCGACCTGCCGCTGGGCCGGCGCCTCATGGACAACATCCTGGAGGTCCACCGCGGCCGCTTCTTCGGCGACCTGTTCGCCCTGTTGTTCTGCCTCGCGGCACTGGCCATGCCGGGCTTCGCCGCGACCGGCCTCACGCTCTACGTCCTGCGCCGCCGTGCGGCGACCCGGCGCCGGCCGGAGGCCAGAGCGGCGACCCTGCGCGAGGCCAATTCCTGAGCGCCACCCGCGACGGAGATCGTGGAGCCCGGGGGCATGGGATCCCAAAGGGCTGAGCCCTTTGGCGGGTCGCCAGGGCAGAGCCCTGGCCGATCAGGCGAAGCCCGACCACCCGCTCAGAGCCGCGCGGTAATCGTCGCCAGCACCGTGAAGGGCGCGCCGGGCGTGTTGTTGGTGGCGTTGGTCGGCGCCTCGATGTAGCGGGTGTTCGTCAGGTTCCGCATGTTGACCGACAGGCGCCAATGGGCGTCGAAATCGTAATACACCAGCGCGTCGAGGCGGTTGTAGGAACCGACCTTGAAGCTGTTGTCGAGGTCGCCGTAGCGCTGACCGACATGGGTGATGCCGAACCCGAGCCCAAGCCCGCGGAGCGCGCCCTGCTGGATCTCGTAGGTCGTCCAGAGGCTGCCGCTGAACACCGGCACACCTGCCAGCCGGTTGCCGACCGCGAACACTGCATCCTTGGTGATCCGCGCGTCGAGGAGGCCGACGCTGCCGATGATGTTCCAGCCGGGCAGGATCTCGCCCGCGAGATCGGCTTCGACACCCTGCGCCTGTTGCTGGCCGGTGATAACCGAGAAGCCGGGATTCTTGGGATCGGTGGCCGCGACGTTGTCGCGGATGATCCGGAAGGCGGCCGCGCTCAGGGTCAGGCCGGGGGTGAGATCGACGCGGGTGCCCGCCTCAACCTGCTCGCCCGCGCTGGGAACCGGGTTGGCCACGTTCAGGATGTTCGCCGTCTGCGGCAGGAAGGAGGTGGCATAGCTCGCGTAGAAGGTCACCGGCTCGAACGGCCGATAGATCAGACCGACCCGCGGCGAGGCGTTGAACAGGTCCCCTTCGGGGGGCTGGGTCTTCGAAGCCGGCACGCGGTTGAAATAGTACTGCGTGCCGATATCGAACCGCGCCCCAACGACGAGCTGCAATCCGGGGACCAGCTCGATCTGGTCCTGCGCGTAGAAGCCATACAGGTCGAGTTTCTGCTTCAAGTCGGCCTGAAACTTGAGGGGCTGGAAGGCCGCGCCGAAAGTCGGGTTCAGGAAGCTGACCGGGGCGAGATTCCCTGTCATCGACAAGGCGTGCCGGAATCCGTTGGAATACTCGATGCCGAGCAGCGCGGTGTGGGCGAGGCCGAAGGTCTCGAACTTCATCACCGCCTCGGACTGCGTGTCGACCGCGGCGAAGCGCGAATTGACCGTGGCCTCGCGCCGCGTCAGCAGCGTACCGGCATTGACGACATCCTGGGCACGGGCCGCGAAGACGTTGAACGTGCCCCATTGCCCGCTAACGACCTGTCGGAGCGTCAGGTTCTCGTTGACGTCGTGCTCGGCCCGCAGGGTGATCGTGTTGAATTCGCCGAAGTAGCGCGAGGACGGTTCGCCGTAATACCGGCTGATATTGTCGAGGGGTACGCGGCCCCCGAATGCCGTCAACCCTTCGTCGTACTGGGTGTGCTGGTTGGTGAAGCTTGAATTGACGTAGACCCGGGTGTCGGCGCTCGGTGTCCAGCTGACGGCCGGCGCCACGAAGACGCGCCGGTTGGTATCGCCGCCGAAGTTGCGGAAGGTCGGGTCTTCCTGCGCGGCGAAGCTGAGGCGAGCGGCGAGACCCTCGACGGCGGGCAACGCGCTCGACACGGTGCCCTCGAAGCGCCGGAAGCCGAAGCTGCCGCCCTGGACGCTCGCCTCCGCAGTGGGTTCCAGCGTCGGCCGGCGGGTCACGATGTTGATCACGCCCGCGGGATCGCCCCGGCCGAACAGCATGGAGGCCGGGCCCTTGATCACCTCGACGCGCTCGGCATCCACGAGGTCCCGCGTCACCGGGGCGAAGTTAATCGCCGGATCGACCAAGACGCCATCGACGGCGAAGATCTGCGTGTTGAATCCGCGGATGAGGAAGTTCTGCGACCGTCCCTGGACGGTGCTGCCGAGGGCGACGTTGCTGACATTGGTGACCGCATCGGTCAGGCGCGTGTCCCGTTGGTCCGTGATCACCGCGCGCGGCACGATATTGATCGATTGCGGCGAGTCGCGCACCGGCGTGTCGGTCTTGGTCGCGGTCGCCGAGCGCGTGGCGCGGTAGCCGACCACCGGGCCGTCCGCCCGCTCCACCGCCGGTCCCGTCCCGGTGACGCTCAGTTCCGAGAGGGCAACCTCGTTCTGAACGGCATCGGATTGTGCATGAACGACAGTCGTCGATGCCAGACACAGGATGATCGCCAGTCTGGACGACGTATTGATGAGAAGATTTCGGTCGGAATCTGTAGAATAGATCCGAGTCTTGCGGCCTTGCAGCATAGTTTTTAGTCGTTCTCAAGAATATCGTCGCCACGAGGCGCTTCGATCCTTGAGTACGATTGCGGGGGCGTTTCAATGCTCGATTGTATCTGCTGCACACATAGGCACGGGAACTCGGCAGACGTGACCGGTATGTCACATACTGTCATTGGAATAGATTTAAATCTGATCGAAAATACTACTTAAAATTGGTTTGATGCCGAAGGAGTGCATCCTGGCATAGGCCGAGCGATCCGCCATCGAAATCCGGGCCCTGTTGGAACGGCGGTTCCGATCGAATCAGGGAAACGATGAGGCGGGATTCAGCCGGCCGTGCCCGATCGTGTCGCCACCGGGCTCTGAGGCACTCAACCGCGGGTGGTGATCCGTGGCCTGGCGAGGGCGGCACGGGACAGGCAGCCGTCGAGGCCGGACTGCGGTTGAATGTAATGTTTCGCCAGCCGCGGGGCCAGGATCGTCATCCGGCGGGATCGCGCGGGCGATCGGGAACCCCTCCCTCAGCGGGGTGGTCCGCGCGACGATGGCCGGGTTTGCAGGTGGTCTCGGACCGGATCTCCGTGCGCCGCGACGGACCGGTCGCGCAGTCCCGAAAGGTTGTTCCTCCGGGACCGAGGACGGTGCCTCGGCCCCGGAATCGGATCGGTTCAGGCCTGGGCCGCCGGCTTGAGCGCCCCGGTCCGCTCGTGGAAATCCGGGCCGTTGGTGGTCCGCGCCACGTGCCCGGCCCGGATCAGGTAATCGCCGAAATGCTCGCCCGGCTGCCGGCCCTTCGCGTAATCGGCAAAGAGCGGGTCGAGGGTGTCGCGGATCTCGGAGGCCGCCACATCCTCCTTGTAGAGCTTGCTGAGCCGCGAGCCGTCATGGGCGGCGCCGAGATACAGGTGGTAGCGCTCGGGGCCGCGGCCCACGAGGCCGATCTCGGAGATGAACGGTCGGGCGCAGCCATTCGGGCAGCCGGTGGAGCGGATCGTGATCGGCTCCTCGGCGAGGCCGTGGGACGCGAGGCTCTCCTCCAGCTCGCTCATCAGGTCCGGCAGGTAGCGCTCGCTCTCGGCGAGCGCGAGGCCGCAGGTCGGCAGGGCCACGCAGGCGAGCGAGTTGCGCCGCAATGCGCTCGCGCCCCGGGTGAGGCCGTACTCATCGACCAGCGCGTCGATCTCGGCGCGCTTCTCGGCCGGGACGTTGGCGATGATGACGTTCTGGTTGCCGGTGAGGCGGAAATCGCCCTCATGGACCTCGGCAATGCGGCGCAGGCCGGAGAGGAATTGCGGCCCGTCCGCGATGTCCTTGATCCGGCCAGACGGCACGTAGAGGGTGAGGTGATAGCGGCCATCGTCGCCCTCGACCCAGCCGTAGCGGTCGCCGTTGTCGGTGAACGCGAAGGGCTTTGGCGCGCCGAGCGTCTTGCCGATCCGCTTCTCCACCTCGGCCCGGAAGGCGTCGAGGCCGTAGCGCTCGATCGTGTATTTGAGCCGGGCGTTCTTGCGGTTCTTGCGGTTGCCCCAGTCCCGCTGGACCGTCATCACCGCCTCGGCGACCTTCACGGCGTCCTCAGGCGCCACGAAGCCCATCACGTCGGCGGTGCGCGGGAAGGTGTCGGGCTCGCCATGGGTCATGCCCATGCCGCCGCCGACCGTCACGTTCCAGCCGGTGACCTGGTTTTTCTTGTCCAAGATCGCGATGAAGCCGAGATCGTGGGCGAAGATGTCGACCTCGTTGGAGGGCGGCACCGCGATGACGGTCTTGAACTTCCGCGGCAGGTAGGTGCGGCCGTAGACCGGCTCGACCTCGGCCTCCTCCTCGCCGCCGACCACGCGCTCACCGTCGAGCCAGATCTCCCGCCACGCGCTGGTCTTGGGCAGCAGCGAGTCGGAGATGTCCTTGGCGAGCTGGTATGCGGCCTTGTGGGCGCCGGCCTGGGCGGGGTTCGTGGCCGCCATGACGTTGCGGTTGACGTCGCCGCAGGCCGCGATCGTGTCGAGGAGCGCCGCGTCGATCGCCGCCATCGTGCGCTTCAGGTTCGACTTGATCACGCCGTGATACTGGAAGGTCTGGCGCGTCGTCGCCCGCAGGGCGCTGCCCGCATAGGTGACCGCGATATGGTCCAGCGCAAGCCACTGCTTCGGCGTGATGACGCCGCCCGCGATGCGCAGGCGGATCATGAAGCTGTAGGCCTTGTCGAGCTTCTTCTTGGTCCGCTCGGGGCGCAGGTCGCGGTCGTCCTGCATGTACATCCCGTGGAACTTCACGAGCTGCCCGTCATCCTCCGAGATCGCCCCGGTGGCGTGCTTCAGGAGCCCGTCCGCCAGCGTGCCGCGGAGATAGCCGCTGGCGATCTTGATGTGCTCGTTGGCCGCGAGTTTTTCCGCGCGCGCGGCCTCGGCGTCCGTGATCGGGCGGGAGGTCGGCGGGGTCTCGTAGACGCGTTTGGCCGGCGTGGCGGTCGGGCCGGGGGCCGGGGTCTCAACGGTGTCGCGGGGGCTGTGGTCGTCCATGGGGTGAATCCGTCTGTCTGAACGCGTCTCCCTCCCCACGGGGAAGGTGCCGGGCGGAGCGAAGCCGGTGCAGGACGTCAATGGGATCCGCGACAGGCCCCCTCTCCCGCACGGGAGAGGGGACCCGCGCCCCGTCCGGCTCCGCTGCAATCTCGATCCTGCGGCCTCGGAAGGCCGGTCCGTTAGTAAACGTCCTGCTGGTAGCGATGGCTGCGTTCCAAAGCCGCGACCTGCGCCTCGGCCTCGGCGGTGCTCAGGGATTTGACCGCCTCGTAGGCCTTCACCACCGCCGCGCGCACGTCCTTGGCCATGTTCTTGGCATCGCCGCACACGTAGAAATGGGCGCCGCCGTCCAGCCAGGAGACCAGTTCCTTGGCGTTGTGGACGATCCGATCCTGCACGTAGATCTTCTCCGGCTGGTCCCGCGAGAAGGCCACGTCGATCTTGGTGAGCGACCGGTCCTCCAGGGCCTCCTGCCATTCGAGCTGGTACAGGAAGTCGTGGAGGAAGTGGCGGTCGCCGAAGAACAGCCACGACCGGCCGGGGGCCTCGATCGCCCGGCGCTCCTGCACGAAGGCGCGGAACGGCGCGACGCCGGTGCCCGGCCCGACCATGATGATGTCGGTGGCCGGATCCTGCGGCAGGCGGAAATGCCGGTTCGGCTTCAGCCGCACCCGCAGCTTGGCGCCGTCGCGGATTCGGTCGGCGACGTGGACCGAGGCGACTCCTGAGCGGGCGCGGCCGTGGGTCTCGTAGCGCACCGCCGCGATGGCGAGGTGGACCTCGTCGCCCACCTCCTTGCGCGAGGAGGCGATCGAGTAGGCCCGGGGCGGCAGCGGCCGGGTGATGGTGCCGATATGCTCGGCCGTGAGCTTGGCCGGGTAGGTCGCCAGCAGGTCGATCAGGTGCCGGCCCTCGATCCAGGCCTTGGCCTCGCCGCTGTCGATGAGCTTCTGCGCATCCGTGTGGCCGGTGGCCTTCACGAAGCGCTCGATCGTGGCGGCCGAGAGCGTAGTGATATCCCGCTCGGCGAGCAGCGCCTTGCGCAGGGCCTCGTCGCCCGAAAGCCCGGCGGCGTTGAGGATCTCGTCCACGAGCTGCGGGTCGTTCTCGGGGAAGATCTCCAGCGAATCACCCGGCTCGTAGGCCGGCGCCCCGTCCTCGAAGGCGAGCGCGAGGTGGATCGTCTCCTTGTCGGAGCGCGACGAGTTGAGGTTCACGTGCTCGACGACCTCGACCACCAGGGGCTCGCGGCTCGGCTCGGCCTCGTCGTCCTCGCCCGCGGCAGCGCGGGCGAAATCCACCGCCACGACGTTGTCGGACGTGTCCGCCGGCGCCAGCGCCTTGAGCGTGCCCTTGATCCATTCGGCGGCGGGCGTCTCGAAATCGAGGTCAAGGTCGGCGCGCTCGGCGGCGCGCTTGCCGCCCAGGGCCTCGAAGCGCGCGTCGAGCGCCTTCCCGATGGCGCAGAACTCCGCGTAGGAGGTGTCACCGAGCGCCAGCACCGCGAACTCGACGCCGTCGAGGCGCGGGGCGCCCTCCCCCATCAGCTCGCCATAGGCCCGCACGGCCCGGGCCGGCGGCTCGCCCTCGCCCCAGGTCGCCGCGATGGCGATGAGCTTGCCGGCCGTCGGCAGGGTCGCGAGGTCGAGGTCGGCGAAATCCACGACCTTCGGCTTGAAGCCCTGCTTGCGCGCGAGCTTCGCGACGCTGCCGGCCAGCGCCTCGGAATTCCCCGATTCGCTGGCGTAGATCACGGTCAGCGGCGCGGCGGCCTTGGGCGGGGCGGCTGGGACCGCGGCCGGCTGGCCGCCCGCGGCGTCGAGGCCCGCCAGGAAGCCGGCGAGCCACGCGCGCTGCGTGGGACTCGCGGCACCGAGCACGGCGTCGAGGCTGGCGCGCTCGCCATCCCCAAACGGGGCGGTGCGCGGGAGGAGATTCTGGCGGGACATTAGGGGACCATGTCGGGGCCTGGACGGCCTGTGTCAATCGAAAGACGTTCGTTTTACAGAACGTCCAAAGTTTGGAACATCACGTTCGCTGCGCCGCGAAGAAAGAGAAAATCATTCTCCGACGACCGCGAGAACAGGGCCGGTCCCCGGCAGGTGCCGCCCGTTCTTCGGGGGCGCCGGCAGGGGCAGGGCCGTGGTGGACTTCACCTTCTCCATGGCGAAGCGCGAGGTGACGTTCTTCAAGGGCAGCACCGCGATCAGGTGCTTGTAGAAGCTGTCGTAGGCCTGCATGTCGGCGACCACGACGCGCAGCATGTAATCCACGTCACCGGCCATCCGATAGAATTCCAGCACTTCCGGCATGGCCGAAACAGTTGCGGCGAAGCGCTGCAGCCACTCCTGGGAGTGGTCGGCCGTCTCGATGGAGACGAAGACCGTCAGCCCGAGGCCGAGCTTCACCGGATCGAGCACCGCCACCCGCCGGTCGATCACGCCGTCGGCCTCCAGCTTCTGGATGCGCTTCCAGCAGGGCGTCTGGGACAGGCCCACGCGCTCGCCGATCGCCGCGATGGAGAGCGTCGCGTCCGTCTGCAGGAGGGCGAGAATCTTGAGATCGATCGCGTCCAAGACTGTCTCCGTAGGGTCCGACCGCGCGGCGCCGCCCGCGTCCGGGATAGGGTCTCTCACAGGGCGTTAAGAAGATTCTTTCTCCGGACGCCATCGAATCCCGCGAGGCGCTGTGTGCAACCGCACGCCGAACCCCGCGCCCAGACCCGACAAGCGAACCGAAGCGCCTTGACTTCGTTCGGTATAGCGAACATCTCGACCGTTCGACAACAGGGTCCGGCGCGCGCCGGCCCAGGATCCACGTTCAAACCCGGGACCGTCGCAATGACCCGTCCGGACCGACAGACGGCCGAAGCCCTCGCGGAGCGGCTGTCCGGGCTCGACCTGACCAGCCGCCTCCACCTGATCGCTGCCGAGATCCCCGGCCGGCTCGTGTTCACCACGAGCCTCGGCGTCGAGGATCAGGCGCTCACCCACGCCCTGGCAATGGCCAAGCTTGCCGCGGGGCAGGCCAACGGTCAGACCATGGGCCGCGTCGAGATCGTCACCCTCGATACCGGCCGCTTGTTCGCCGAGACCTACGACACCTGGACCGAGACCGAATCGGCCTACGGCATCCGAATCACCGCCTATGCGCCGGAGCGCGTGGCCGTGGAGGATTTCGTGCGGGACGAGGGCATCAACGGCTTCCGGCGTTCGGTGGCGGCCCGCCAGGCCTGCTGCGGCTTCCGCAAGGTCGAGCCGCTGGGCCGTGCCCTTGAGGGGGCGAGCGGCTGGCTCACCGGGCTGCGGGCCGGCCAGTCGGCCAATCGCGCCGAGACGCCGCTCGCGGAGCTCGATGCCGTGCGCGGCCTGATCAAGCTGAACCCGCTGGCCGACTGGACCCGGGCGCAGGTCGACAGCTTCGTGCGCGAGAACTTCGTCCCCTACAACGTTCTCCATGATCGCGGCTTCCCGTCGATCGGCTGCGCCCCCTGCACCCGGGCCGTGAAGCTCGGCGAGCCGGAGCGCGCCGGCCGCTGGTGGTGGGAGCAGGAAGACAAGAAGGAATGCGGCCTGCACGTCGGACGCCCCGGCGCATCGGTGCAGCCCGGCCAGGAGGCCGCCGCGTTCGAGACCATCCAGACCGAAACCCATCGCCAGCCGGAGTTCGCCCGATGAGCGCCGCCCTCGCCGCTGCCGTGCAGCCGAGCGCCCCTGCCCCCGCCGACCGCCTCAGCCACCTCAAGCGGCTGGAGGCCGAGGCCATCCACATCTTCCGGGAGACGGTCGCCGAGACCGAGAACCCGGTGATGCTCTACTCGATCGGCAAGGATTCTTCCGTCCTGCTGCATCTGGCGTTGAAGGCCTTCGCGCCGGGGCGGCTGCCGTTCCCGCTGCTCCACGTCGACACCACGTGGAAGTTCCGCGAGATGATCGCCTTCCGCGATGCCCGCGCCAAGGAACTCGGCCTCGACCTCCTGATCCATACCAACGCGGACGGGCTCGCCCGCGGGGTTGGCCCGGTGAGCCACGGCTCCGAGGTCCACACCGACGTGATGAAGACGCAGGCCCTGCGGCAAGCGCTCGACAAGCACAAGTTCGACGCGGCCTTCGGCGGCGCCCGGCGCGACGAGGAGGCGAGCCGCGCCAAGGAGCGGATCATCAGCTTGCGCACCGCGCAGCACCGCTGGGACCCGAAGCGCCAGCGCGCCGAGCCCTGGCACCTCTACAATCTCAAGAAGAAGCGCGGCGAGTCCCTGCGAGTCTTCCCGCTCTCGAACTGGACCGAGCTCGATATCTGGCTCTACATCGAGCAGGAAAACATTCCGATCGTGCCGCTCTACTTCGCCAAGGAGCGGCCCGTGGTGGAGCGCGACGGCCAGCTCATCATGGTCGATGACGAGCGGCTGCCGCTCGTCCCCGGCGAGACCCCGCAGCAGCGCCTCGTCCGTTTCCGCACACTCGGCTGCTACCCGCTGACCGGCGCGGTGGAGAGCGACGCGGCCACCTTGCCCGAGATCATCGGCGAGACGCTGGCGGCGCGCACCTCGGAGCGCCAGGGCCGGGTGATCGACAAGGACGGCGCGGGCGCCATGGAGCGCAAGAAGCAGGAAGGTTACTTCTGATGACGGTGCATCAGGCCCCCAACGCCTTCGGCGACCGCGCGGCCGGCTACGCGGCCTTCCTCACCGCCCATCGCAACAAGGCGGTGCTGCGCTTCATCGCCTGCGGCTCGGTGGATGATGGCAAGTCGACCCTGATCGGGCGGCTGCTGCACGACACCAAGCAGATCTTCGACGACCAGATCTCGGCGCTCCAGCGCGATTCGCGCAAGCACGGGACTCAGGGGCAGGAGGTTGATCTCGCGCTGCTGGTGGACGGCCTCCAGGCCGAGCGTGAGCAGGGCATCACCATCGACGTCGCCTACCGGTTCTTCTCCACCGACAAGCGCTCCTTCATCGTGGCCGACACGCCCGGCCACGAGCAGTACACCCGCAACATGGCCACCGGCGCCTCGACGGCCGACGTGGCGGTGATCCTGGTGGATGCCCGCCAGGGCCTGACCCGCCAGACCCGCCGCCACGCGCTGCTGGTCTCCAATCTCGGGATCCGCCGCGTCGTGCTGGCGGTGAACAAGATGGACCTCGTCGGCTGGGCGCAGGGCACCTTCGACGGCATCGTGGCGGGCTTTTCGGACTTTGCCCGCGGGCTGAATTTCTCCGAGGTCAAGGCGATCCCGCTCTCGGCCAAGAACGGCGACAACGTCGTCGAGCCGGGCATCGCGGCGCCCTGGTACACGGGCAGCACGCTGCTGAACTACCTGGAGACCGTGCCGGTCCATGCCGAGGCGCTCAACGCGCCGTTCCGGATGGCGGTGCAATGGGTCAACCGGCCGAATTCCGAGTTCCGCGGCTATAGCGGCCGGATCGCCAGCGGCCGCGTGCGCCCAGGCGATTCGGTGACGGTCCAGCCCTCCGGCCGGACCTCCACGGTGGCGCGGATCTACACTGCCGACGGCGACCTGCCCGAGGCCGGCGAGGATGAGTCGGTCACGCTGGTGCTGGCCGATCAGATCGACGTGTCCCGCGGGCAGGTGATCGCGGCCACCGACGCGCCGATGCGGGTCACCGAGACCCTCGACGCCCGCCTGTTCTGGACGGCCGAGACCGATCTCAACCCGGGCGCGAGCCTGTTCGCCAAGGTCGGCACCGCCACGGTCACCGCGACTGTGGAACGGATCGTCTCGCGCATCGACCCCGAGACCGGCAAGCCCGGCCCGGCCGAGCGCCTGTCGGCCAACGATATCGCGGACGTGGCGCTCCGCCTTGACCGGCCGGTGGCGGTGGATGCCTACGCGGCGAACCGCGAGACCGGCAGCCTGATCCTGATCGACCGCGAGACCACCGATACGGCGGCGCTCGGGCTGATCCTGGCGCCGAAGCCGGAGACCGCGAAGGCGGCGACGCCCGATGCGAAGCCTGCGGACGGGGGCGGCTTCCTCGCCCGGCTCGGCCGCCTGTTTGGACGCTAAAGTCTGGGTTTCAAAAGGGCGAGCCCTTTTGCGGGTGCAGGGCAGAGCCCTGCGGTACGGGTCTTCAGCCCCCTCAAGGGGGCTGAAGACCCGTTCGCCGGGGTTTCACCCCGACACCCCACCAAAGGGCTTGGCCCTTTGGGAACCCTGACATCTCCCGGTGTCAGGCCGCCTGCGACGTAGCGGCAAGACCCCAGGCCTGCGCCAGCAACGCGTAGGATTCGTGGCGCGCCGCCTGATCGGGGATCGCCGAGACGATCATCAGCTCGTCGGCCTGCGTGCGCGCGACCATGTCGGCGAGCCGGGCCCGCAGGGTCTCGGGGCTGCCCACGTGCAGGCGGTCGCGGCCGCGCTCAATCTGAATCCGTTCGCCGTCGGAATAGGGGTAGGCCAGGGCCTCGGCGAGGCTCGGCAGCGGCCGGTACTCGCCCCGCTCCCGCCGCAGCGTCGCCAAGCGGGCGCTGGACGCCAGCCGTTCGGCCTCCGCGTCCGTGGAAGCGCAGATCGCCGCCACCGCCAGGATCGCGTGGGGTTGCGTGCCGAGGCGCGTCGGCTGGAACCGGTTCCGATAGTCGAGCATCGGTGGCTCGGCCGGCATGCCGGAGAAGTGCTGCGCGAAGCCGAAACCGCAGCCGATCTCGGCCGCGAGCCGCGCACTGTAATCGGAGGAGCCGAGCAGGAAGAGCGGCGGCAGCGGAACCCCCGCCGGACTCGCCTCGATCCGGGTGAACGGGTGCCCCTCCGGGAAGCCGCCGTCCCAGAACAGCAATTCCTGCAGGCGGTCGAGGAAGTCGTCACCGCCGCCCTCCCCCGGAGCCTCCCGGCGGCGCAGCGCCCGCGCGGTGAGCCCGTCCGTTCCGGGCGCCCGCCCGAGGCCGAGATCGATCCGCCCTGGGAACAGCGCCTCCAGCACCCGAAAGCGCTCCGCCACCATCAGCGGTGCGTGGTTCGGTAGCATGATCCCGCCCGAGCCGACCCGGAGGTTCCGGGTCGCGGCGGCGATCTGGCCGATCATGATCTCGGGAGCCGGGCTCGCCACGTTGGGCAGGGCGTGGTGCTCGGCGAGCCAGTAGCGCCGGTAGCCGAGGCCATCGACGTGCCGGGCGAGCGCCAGGGTGTCGTGCAGCGCCTGCGCCGGGGTCGATTCGGCGCTGACGAAGGAGAGATCGAGGACGGAGAGCGGTGTCATGCTGGGAGAGATGGGGGCCTGGGCCGGCCGGCGCGAGGGCATGAGGGCCGGCGCTCGGCCACACGGGTCATGGTGCCGGCTCGTCGTCTGCGTGGGCAGCCTGAAACAGCGCCTCGAAGTCGCGACCGCCGTAGAACACGTTGGTGATCGTCACCGACTCGGCGCCGACCCGGTAGGCGATGACGGCGGATCTCTCGAACGGCACGGTTCTCAGGCCGGGTTCCAGATCATCGCGCGGGCGCCCACCATGGGGCGCATCGCCGATCCGACGGCAGCGCGCGATGATCCGCCGGATGAAGCCCTCGGCGACGTTTTGATCCTGGCTCGCGTAGAGCACCACGTGGAAGATGCCCCGAGGTCCGCCTCGGCCTCGCCCAGGAACACGACGGGCAGCCTACGCACGACGGCGCTCGTCCCGTGTCTGAGCGAACAGGGCTTCCATGTGCGCTTCGACTTCGTCGATGCTCAGCGGAGGCCGCGGATCGTCCAGGGACCGCCGGATGCGGGCGCGGATGTCATCGAGCCGCTCGGCATCCTCGCGCCGCTGGCGCTGCAGGGCATGCACGGCTTCATCGAGCAGCGCGTCCACCGAGGCGTACTCGCCGGCCTCGACGCTCTCCCGCACGGCCCGGAGCGTGTCCGGCGCCAGGGTGATGCTGATGGTCTCGCCCATCGGCAGGGCCTCTCGTTCCGTCCCGACTCCCACGATCATAGCAGAAACCGCGGTCCTGCGCGCCGCCGCGGCGTCTCACGCTTGCCGGCTCAGCGTCCCGGGCCTAGGGTCCGCCGCGCCGCAAAGCCGCGGCGCCCGAGCGCGACAATCCGGAGCACCGCACGCCATGGCCTTCCTCGCCGACGTCCTCTCGCGGGTGAAGCCGTCCGCGACCATCGTGATGACCCAGAAGGCGCGGGACCTGAAGGCGTCCGGCGTCGACGTCATCAGCCTGTCGGTGGGCGAACCGGATTTCGACACGCCCGAGCACATCAAGCAGGCGGCGATCGAGGCGATCCACCGCAACGAGACCCGCTACCCGCCGGTCTCCGGCATCGTACCCCTGCGCGAGGCGATCGTGCGCAAGTTCAAGCGCGAGAACGGGCTCGACTACAAGGTCTCGCAGACCATCGTGGGCACCGGCGGCAAGCAGGTGCTGTACAACGCCTTCCTCGCCACCCTGAACCCCGGCGACGAGGTGGTGATCCCCCGCCCCTACTGGGTGTCCTACCCGGAGATGGTCGGCCTGTGCGGCGGCACCCCGGTCTTCGCCGACGCCGACATGGCCAACGGCTTCAAGCTCCAGCCGGAGGAGCTCGACCGGGTGCTCACCCCGAAGACCAAGTGGATCGTCCTCAACTCGCCGTCGAACCCGTCGGGCGCCGCCTATTCCCGCGCCGAGATGAAGGCGCTCACCGACGTGCTGCTGCGCTATCCGGACGTCCACATCCTCACCGACGACATCTACGAGCACCTGACCTACGGCGATTTCGAGTTCGTCACCCCGGCGCAGGTCGAGCCGCAGCTGATCGAGCGGACGCTGACCATGAACGGCGTCTCGAAGGGCTACGCCATGACCGGCTGGCGCATCGGCTACGCGGCCGGGCCGGAGAAGCTCATCAAGGCGATGGACTTCGTCCAGGGCCAGCAGACCTCCGGCGCCAGCACGATCGCGCAATGGGCCGCGGTGGCTGCCCTCGACGGGCCGCAGGATCACCTCGCCAAGTTCCGCGCAGCCTTCCAGGGCCGGCGCGACCTCGTCGTGTCGATGCTCAACCAGACCAACGGCCTGACCTGCCCGACGCCCGAGGGCGCGTTCTACGTCTACCCGTCCTGCGCAGCGCTGATCGGCAAGAAGACGGAAGCCGGCAAGACGATCGAGACCGACGAGGACTTCGTCATGGAGCTGCTCCAGGCCGAGGGCGTGGCGGCAGTGCACGGCTCGGCCTTCGGGCTCGGGCCGAACCTGCGCATCTCCTACGCGACCTCGAACGCGGTGCTGGAGGAGGCCTGCCGGCGTATCCAGCGGTTCTGCGGCTCGCTGCGGTAGAGTTCGGAAGTCCGGCTGTCGGTCATCCCGCGGGGCCTCGGCAAGCCCGCGGGATGACGTGTGCGGAACCGTCTCGCTGCGTCAGTCGGCGAGGCCGAGCACGATGGCGAGCATCCGGTTCAGGGCTGCGAGCGTATCGCGTTCGAGGCGGCCGATGAGGGCGCCGCATTACGCCCGCGGCAGCGCGATGATCTTGTCGACCATGATCTGCGAGGTGCTTCGCAAGCCGTTGGTCGGGCTCGGCTCGACGGTTAACCGGAAGAGCGGTGCCTCGCGCAACGTGCTCGTGACGAGGCAGACGAGAACGCTGTCGGTCCCGGTGAGCCAGTCGGATTGTACGACGACGGCGGGACGCGGCTTGCCGTAGGCTCCTGGCGGCGAGACGGTGACGATATCACCGCGCGTCACGGTTCGGGCCAGTCGAACGCTGTTTCGATGACGTTGAGGGCTTCGGCTTCCTCAGGGGCTCCTCTCAGAATCGCGGCTTGCCGGGCGGCCTCCTCGATGAAGTCCGGCCTCGACGGATCAGGCACCCAGAGGCGTACGAGCTTCATGCCGTCGCGTTGCGGCACGCGATGATAGCGCAGGGCCTTCGGCGAGCCTTCCCTCGGCTTGGTCTGAGTCATGGGCGGAAGATCCGATCGCGGAGCATCCTAGGCTCGGCCGGCCTTGCTGACTACCATGGTGGGATCACGTGTCCCGGAAAGCCTCGTCATGCCCACAATCGCGGTGATCGCCCCCGGCGCCATGGGTAGCGCCATCGGGGCTCGGCTCGCTGAGCATGGCGCCCGTGTCTTGACTTCCCTCGATGGGCGCGGGGCCGCGAGCCGCGCCCGGGCCGCATCCGCCGGCATGGTGCATGCCGCGGACGCCGATCTCGCCGCCGCCGATATCCTGCTCTCGATCGTGCCGCCCGCCGACGCGGAGGCGCTGGCCCGCCGGCTCGCGCCTACCCTGACGGCATCTCCGAAAAAGCCGGTCTACATCGACGCCAATGCAGTCAGCCCGGAGACGGTCGGCCGCATCGCGGAGATCGTCGCAGCCACCGGCGCGCCGTTCCTCGACGGGGCGATCCTCGGTCTGCCGCCGAAGCCCGGCACGAAGGGGCCGCGCGTCTACGTCTCCGGGGCCGACACGGTGCCAACGCTGGTCCTGCGCGACCTCGGCCTCGACCTGCGCGTCTGCCCCGGCGGGATCGGAGCGGCCTCCAGCCTCAAGATGAGCTATGCTGGCCTCAACAAAGGCCTCACAGCGCTCGCCGCGATCATGATCCTGGCCGCCGAGCGCACCGGGGCCGGCGAGGCGCTGCTGGCCGAACTCGCCGAGAACGAGCCGTCACTCCTCGCCCGCTTCGCTAAGGGTCTTCCCGACATGGCGCCCAAGGCCTATCGCTGGGCGCCCGAGATGGAAGAGATCGCCGATTTCCTCGGGCCGGACGCGGCGGGCCGTCAGGTCTTCACCGGCTATGCCGCCCTCTACCGGCACCTCGCCGCGGAGGCGGGCGCGGCCGACATCGCCGCGCTGATACGCTTCGCCTCGGACGCCGCCACGCGCTGATCGCCGCGGGGCCGCCGAAACGGCTCCGCCTCTGTTGCCGGCTCGGCTGTCACCCTCTACACGGACTGTCCCCGGCCGCCGATGCGCCTGAAGGTTTCGCGAGCCCGCTCGGGCCTGCATGGTAGCGGGGCCGGCAGTGACGGGGCGGTCCGGACCAGTTCTCTGGGCCGTTCCTGTGAGGCTCAGTGGGCCGAGTCGCTGCAGGAGTGTCGGGCGCGCGGGGAACAGGAACCGCGGATCCGGCGCATGGCCCACACAATCTGTCCGCCCCATCTCTCTGCCACGCGGCCTCCAGCAGACTGGACCTGACCCGTTCCGGGACGGTGCCGCCCCGATCGATTGCGGGTTCATTCACGCTCCGGCGCGATGATGCGTCTGGGCCGGGGATCCGGTCCGGCGTAACCGCGTTCATTCGGGCCTGAGACCATGCGAGCCCTGCTCACCAGCGGCATCAAGGCGATCCTGGCGGTCGCCGCGCTCTCCACCGCCGCGCACTGGACCCTACGCGTGCAGCGGGAATCCGCTATCTCCGTCGCTGCGGCCGCCGTGCCCGATCCGGTCGCGACGGGATCGATCGCGCCGCGCCGGGTCGAGCCTCCCCTGGCGGCCGCGAGCCCGGCGCCCGCCCCGGCTGTGCCGGCGCCCAGCTCGGCTTCGGGGCTCGACCAGAGCCATCTCGCTGCCCTGATGGCGGGTGCGGCGCCGCCCCGGAAGGCCGCCAAGCCCGTGACAAAGCCCGCCACCAAGACGGCCTCGGTCGAGAAGGCAGCGGTCAGGCGCTGAGCCGCGGGCCGATCCGCTCCGGGAGACCGTGCCGGCTGCATGGTTCCCCTGCGTGCCGGCCGATACCCGGGCGCGCGTGAGCGTGGCAGGATTCTCGGCCTCCACGAGGTTTGGCAGCGATGAGCACGCGGGTCGCGACATCCGTCACCGATGACAGTGCGCGCGCCGCCCCGGAGGCTGATCTTGCGGGGCGCCGCCGGCTGATCGGCATCGCGCTGATGTGCGGGGCGGTGGCGTTCTTTGCTGGGCTCGATGCCTGCGCCAAGACCCTGGCGCGGGGCGGCGTCGATCCGCTGGTCACCACCTTCATGCGCTACGCGGCGAGCGTCGCCATGATTTCGGTGTTCATCAATCCGGTGCGCACCCCGGGCGTGGTCAAGAGCCGGCGCCTGCCGCTGCAGATCATCCGCTCGCTCCTGCTATTCGCTTCCACAGCCCTGAACTTCCTGGCCCTGCGCTACCTGCAGATGGCCGAGACGATCTCGATTCAGTTCGCCGCGCCGCTCACCGTGGCTTTGCTCGCCGGGCCGCTGCTCGGCGAGTGGTCCTCGCGGGCGCGGCTCATGGCGATCGGCGTCGGATTTCTCGGTGTGCTGGTGATCGTGCGGCCGGGCGTCGGCGGGATGCATCCGGCCGCTTTGCTCTGTGTCGCCAACGTGATCGTCTACGCCTTCTACGCGATCATCACGCGTAAGCTCGCGGCCTACGATTCGACCGCCACGACCATGTTCTACACGGGGCTCGCGGGCCTCGGGCTGATGGCCCCGCTCCTGCCCTGGATCTGGACGAACCCGACGAACCTGACCCATTGGGCGTTGCTGATCGGGGTCGCGTTGTTCGGGACGCTCGGCCACTGGCTGCTGGTGCTGGCCCATGCCCGGGCGCCGGCCAACGTGCTGTCGCCGTTCATCTACACGCAGCTGCTCTGGTCGGTGACCTTCGGCTTCCTGCTGTTCGGCGATCTGCCGAGCCGCTGGACCGTGGCGGGCGCCATGATCGTGGTGGGCTCAGGCCTGTACCTCCTGGCGCAGGAGACGATCCGCCGGGAAGCGCGGCCGGCCGCCTGAGGCGACCGACCGAAGCCTCTTAGCGGCCGAGACGCTCCTGGCGCTCCATCCGCTCCTCGCGGCGGTCCTCGCGGGCGCGGCGGGCGGGATCCGGATCGGTGCCGAGCACGCCGCCGACCGTGCCGGTGGCCGCGCCGACCGCACCGCCGACGACACCGCCCACCGGGCCGGCTGCGGCCGCACCATCGTCGGCGCCGCGCTGGGCGCCCCGCACCGTCCCTTGCGCCTGCGCGGCGCCCGCGAAGGCGAGGGGCGCGAGGGCGAGGGTCGTGATCAGAAGCTTCTTCATGGGTCTCTCCCGGATCTGGATCTGGGTTGGCTCTGCACCGCCTCGGCGGGCAGAGGGTGTGTTGGTCAACGGTTCAGGCGCCGATTGGTCCCATCCAAAGTCACGGGCGCGTGATCCGCGCTGCCGCTGGCCTCGGGCCGGGGCGGCTGATAGAGAACGCGTCATGCCCGCTTCGTGCGCCCTGCGCGGCTTCAGCCGCCCGATTCGAATTACCGGCCCGGCCTCCGCCTGAGGGCCCGCTTCGGCGTGGCCGCGCGGAGGTCCGGGATCCTCCTGCCGCCTGACCCGAATTCGCCGGCCTTCCGCCGCCGGCCCGACCGCCGATGCGAGATCCGATGACCACCCCCGAGACCGCGCCCGCCCGCGACTATTCCAAAACCCTGTTCCTGCCGCAGACCGAATTCCCGATGCGCGCCGGCCTTCCGGTGCGCGAACCGCTGTTCCTCGAGCGCTGGAAGCAGATCGACCTCTACGGGAAGCTGCGCGCCCGCGGCCAGGGCCAGCCGAAATTCGTGCTCCACGACGGCCCGCCCTACGCCAACGGCAACATCCACATCGGCACCGCGCTCAACAAGATCCTCAAGGACGTGGTGGTGCGCAGCCAGGGCGCGCTCGGCTTCGACGCCAACTACGTCCCGGGCTGGGACTGTCACGGCCTGCCGATCGAGTGGAAGATCGAGGAGCAGTACCGCGCCAAGGGCCGCAACAAGGACGACGTGCCGGTGATCGAGTTCCGGCAGGAATGCCGGACCTTCGCGGCCCAGTGGCTCGACGTGCAGCGGGAAGAGTTCAAGCGCCTCGGCGTCACCGGCGATTGGGACCACCCCTACGCCACCATGGCCTACCCGGCCGAGGCCGTGATCGCCGACGAGCTGATGAAATTCTCGATGAGCGGCCAGCTCTATCGCGGCTCCAAGCCGGTGATGTGGTCGGTGGTCGAGAAGACCGCTCTGGCCGAGGCGGAGGTCGAGTACGAGGAGCACGTCAGCGACACGATTTTCTGTGCGTTTCCGATCGTTTCGGGCGCCGAGGGTGACCTCGCCCAGGCCCGGGTGGTGATCTGGACGACGACGCCCTGGACGATCCCCGGCAATCGCGCTGTCGCGTATTCCAAAAAGATCGCCTACGGCCTGTACCGGGTCACCGAGGCGCCGGCCGACAACTGGGCGACCCCCGGCCAGACCTACGTGCTCGCCGAAACCCTGGCGGCGACCGTGTTCAAGGCCGCCCGCGTCGAGGCGTTCGAGCGCGTCGGCGACGTGCGCCCCGAGGTGCTCGCCGGTCTCACCCTGGATCATCCGCTGGCGAAGCTCGGCTACGACTTCGCGGTGCCGATGCTCGACGGCGACCACGTGACCGACGAATCTGGCACGGGCTTCGTCCACACGGCCCCGGGCCACGGCCGCGAGGATTTCGAGCTCTGGATGGCGAGCGGCCGCCTGCTCGCCGAGCGCGGCATCGACCCCACCATCCCCTACACGGTGGATGCCGACGGTGCGCTGACCAAGGCCGCTCCGGGCTTCGAGGGCAAGCGCGTCCTCACCGACAAGGGCGAGAAGGGCGACGCCAATAAGGCGGTCATCGCCGCGCTGACCGAGGCCGGGGCCCTCGTCGCCCGCGGGGTACTGCGCCACCAGTACCCGCATTCCTGGCGCTCCAAGAAGCCGGTCATCTTCCGCAATACGCCGCAATGGTTCATCGCCATGGACAGGCCGGTGGATTCGCTCGGCAACCGGTCCCTGCGCGAGGTGGCGCTCCAGGGGATCGACGACACCCAGTGGGTGCCGACTCAAGGAAAGAACCGCATAACCGGCATGGTCGCCAACCGGCCGGACTGGGTGGTGTCGCGCCAGCGTGCCTGGGGCGTGCCGATCACCGTGTTCGTGCATCGGGAGACCGGCGAGATCCTGAAGGATGCGGCCGTCAACGCCCGCATCCGCGACGCGTTCGCGGCGGAGGGCGCCGATGCGTGGTTCCGGGACGATGCCGCGCAGCGCTTCCTCGCGCCCGAGCACGACCCGGCCGCCTACGAGAAGGTCACCGACGTCCTCGACGTCTGGTTCGATTCGGGCTCGACCCACGCCTTCGTGTTGGACGATCCAGAAGCTTTTCCGGGTCTCGCCGGCGTCACGCGCATCCGCGACGGCGGGCGGGACCGGGTGATGTATCTCGAGGGGTCGGACCAGCATCGCGGCTGGTTCCAGTCCTCGCTGCTCGAATCCTCCGGCACCCGCGGCCGGGCGCCCTACGACATCGTCCTGACCCACGGCTTCGTGCTCGACGGCAAGGGCCTGAAGATGTCGAAGTCGAAGGGCAACGTCGTCGCGCCGCAGAGCGTCATCAAGGATTCGGGCGCCGACATCCTGCGCCTGTGGGTCGCGGCTTCCGACTATACCGACGACCTGCGCATCGGCCCGGAGATCATCAAGACGTTCGCCGAGACCTACCGGAAGCTGCGCAACAGCTTGCGCTGGATGCTGGGCTCCCTCGCCCACCGGGTCCCGGGCGACGATGTGGCGTATAAAGACATGCCGGAGCTGGAGCGGTTGATCCTGCACCGGCTGGCCGAGCTCGACGGCGAGATCCGCGAGGCCTACGCCACCTTCGACACCAAGCGGGTGGTGGCGTTGCTCAACGGCTTCATGACCGGCGACCTGTCGTCCTTCTACTTCGACGTGCGCAAGGACGCCCTGTACTGCGATCCGATCTCCTCGGTCCGCCGCCGGGCGGCCCTGCAGGTGATCGACGAGGCCTTCCGGCGGGCGGCGATCTGGCTCGCCCCGGTGCTGGCCTTCACGGCCGAGGAAGCATGGCTCGAGCGCTACCCGTCCGAGGATGGGTCGGTGCATCTCCAGACCCTGCCGGAGACCCCGGCCTCTTGGCTCGACCCCGCCCTCGCGGAGCGCTGGCAAAAAATCCGGCGGGTGCGGCGGGTGGTGACCGGTGCCCTAGAGATCGAGCGTGCGGCCAAGCGCATCGGCGCGAGCCTGGAGGCGGCCCCGCAAGTCTACGTGGCCGATCCGGAGCTGCTCACGGCGCTGGAGGGCTGCGACTTCGCCGATACCTGCATCACCTCGGACATTACCGTGGTGGCGGGGGAGGGTCCGGCGGACGCGTTCCGGCTCGACGAGGTGCGCGGCGTCGCCGTGGTGCCGAGCCCGGCCGAGGGCCGCAAATGCGCCCGTTCCTGGCGAGTCAGCCCCGAGGTGGGCGGCGATCCGGACTACCCGGACGTGACGCCCCGCGACGCCCAGGCCCTGCGCGAGTGGGACGCGGCGCATCCGGAGGCGAGCGCGGCGTGATCACACCCGCGACATCACCCTCCCCCCTCTGCGGGGGAGGGTGGCCCCCGAAGGGGGTCGGGAGAGGGGAACCCGGCTTCCGGAAGGGGCGGAGCCTTCGTGAGGGACGCAGCCTCTTCCTGCGCCGTCGCTCCCCTCTCCCCCCCTGCTCCGCAGGGTACCCTCCCCCGCAGAGGGGGGAGGGAGACGCGCGTTTGGTTGGCCGCTCATGACTCCCTTCCGCGCCGGCCTCACGGCCCTCCTCCTCACCCTCCTCCTCGACCAAGCCTCCAAGCTCGGCCTCTATGTCGGCACCGACCTCGTCCTAACCCAGCCCTGGCGGCTCGCCCCCTTCGCCGACTTCGTGGTGGTCTGGAACCGGGGCGTCTCCTACGGCCTGTTCCAGCAGGAGGGCGGGTTCGGGCGCTGGTTGCTCGTCGCCCTGTCGCTCGCCGCCGCTTTGGGTCTCGGGCTCTGGATGCGCCGGGCCGGCTCGCGGCTATTGGCCGTCGCCCTTGGGCTGATCGTCGGCGGGGCGCTCGGCAACGCCATCGACCGGGCGGTCTACGGGGCGGTGTTCGACTTCGTGCACCTGCATGCGGGCCGATGGTCCTGGTACGTCTTCAACATCGCCGACGCGGCGATCGTGGCCGGCGTGATCGGTCTGATCCTCGACAGTTTGGTCCCGGCCGGTCGGCGCCCGGGGGAAACCACACCCGGCGACACGGCGACGCGCCTGTGATGCGCGCAGCACAGCAACCGGGCGACAGCCCCACGCGAGCAGGGCGTGGTCAAGGCGCCATACGATCGCCGGAAACCGGTCTCAGGCCGGGACCTGTTGGATCAGGCCGCGTCGCGGCCATCCCCGAGCCGGACGCCCCGGCCGGAACCCGTGAGGCAGCATGACCGGGCATCGCAGGCTTCGACTCCTCCTCCCCGCCGCTTTCGCCCTGACGCCGCTGCTCTCGGTCGGCGCCCAGGCGCAGGAGCGCGGCGAGTTCATGCGCGACGCCTTGTCGGGCATCGGCCTTCTGGAGAAGCGCCAGGATCCGATCGATTATCATGAGCGCCCGCCCCTGGTGATGCCGCCCAAGCTCGACGGCAAGGCCCTGCCCCAGCCCCGGGCCCGCTCCACCAGCACCGCGTGGCCGAAGGACCCCGAGATTGCCGAGCGCGAGCGTGCCGCCAAGGAGCGGCGCAACCCCAAGGGCGCCCAAGCCCAGGGCCGCTACGACGACAACAACGCCACGCTTTCCGTGGACGAGATGCGCAACGGCCGCCGCGCCGGCGCGAGCCTGACCACGGAGGCCGAGCGCAAGCCCGGCGACAACAACCGCGACGACAGCCTGCTCAGCCCGTTCGACCTGCTCAAGGGCAAGAGCGCCAACGCCGAGCCCTCCGACGTGGAGCCGAACCGCGACGTGCTGACGGATCCGCCCACCGGCTACCGGCAGTCTCCGAAGAAGCTGGCGCGCCCGCCGTCGAACGACCCAATCAACAATGCCAGCCGCGAGAAGGAGGAGTCCGATCCCGGGGCCTACCTCCGACAGCGCGCGCAGCAGTAACCGGAACGCCGTGTCGCTGTTGCAACGGCGCCACGGCATGGCAACATGACATGATCGTCCCGGTGCGGTTCTTGCGCGCCGGCGACCAGGACGGCCCCGATCCGCACAGGCGTTCCGACGCGCGGCGTCGGGTGACGGGGCCGGCAGAAGGAAAGCGGAATGCACCTGTTCAGGACGGCGACGCCCCCCCTCTTCCCGCGGCGTCCGGGCTCGGCCTTCGGCGCCAGCGCCGGCCGGGGTGATGCCGCGCCGTTCGGGCGGTCCGAGGCGGGCGGGCCCGAGGTGACGGCCTTCACCCTCGACAACGGCCTCGACGTGGTGGTGGTGCCCGACCATCGCGCGCCCGTGGCGACCCACATGATCTGGTACCGCAACGGCTCGGCCGATGATCCGCTCGGCCAGTCGGGCATCGCCCACTTCCTCGAGCACCTGATGTTCAAGGGCACCGAGAACCACCCGGTTGGCGCCTTCTCGAAGGCGGTGTCGGGCCTCGGCGGCCAGGAGAACGCCTTCACCAGCTACGATTACACCGCCTATTTCCAGCGGGTCGCCCGGGATCACCTCGGCACCATGATGGAATTCGAGGCCGACCGGATGGGCGGCCTCGTCCTCGACGACGCCGTGGTGGCGCCCGAGCGCGACGTGGTGCTGGAGGAGCGGCGCATGCGGGTCGAGACCGACCCCTCCGCCCAGCTCTCCGAGGCGATGGCGGCCGGCCTGTTCGTGCATCACCCCTACGGGATCCCGATCATCGGCTGGATGCACGAGATCGAGGGGCTGAACCGCGAGCACGCGCTGGCCTATTACAAGCGCTTCTATACGCCGGAGAACGCCATCCTGGTCGTGGCCGGCGACGTCACGCCGGACGAGGTTCGACGTCTCGCCGAGACCACCTACGGCCGTGTGACACCCCAGGGCGCCCGGCCCGAGCGTGTCCGGGCGCGGGAGCCGGAGCCAAAGGCGCTCCGCCGCGTCGCGGTGGCCGATCCGAAGGTCGAGCAGCCGACCCTGCAGCGGCTCTACCTGACCCCCTCCTGCATCACCGCCCGGGACGGCGGCTGCCACGACCTCGAGCTGCTGGCCGAGGTGCTGGGCGGTGGTTCGACTTCCTACCTCTACCGCAAGCTGGTCATGGAGACCGGCCTCGCGGTGAATGCCGGCGCTTGGTACATGGGCTCGGCAATCGACGACACCCGCTTCTCCGTCTACGCGGTGCCCGCCGAGGGCGTGCCCCTGGAGAAGCTGGAGGAGGCGGTCGACAAGGTGCTGCGCCGCGCGCCCGCGGAAGCCCTGGACGCCGAGGCGATCGAGCGGGCCAAGACCCGCCTCGTGGCTGAGACGGTCTACTCTTCCGACAGCCAGTCGTCGCTCGCCCGCATCTATGGCTCGGCGCTGGCGATCGGCGAGACCATCGAGGAGGTCCGCCGGTGGCCGACCGACATTGAGGCGGTGACGCAGGACCGCCTGAAGAACGCCGCCGAGCGCTGGCTGACCCCGGCCCGCTCGATCACCGGCTACCTGACGAAGGCGCAGGATCCCGACGCCCCGGTCGCGATGGCCGCCGAGTAACCCCTGCGACGTCCCGGCGGCCCTGTTCGGGGCCGCGCCGGGGCGTGCCGTCCGGGAGCCTTGGCCCGCTCCGCCGTCGCCCGAGATAGAGATACGAGGTTCCCATGAGCTTGACCGAGACCCTGGTCGAGACCGCAACCCCCGCCAGCTCGCCCACCACGGCGCTGCCGGTCGTGACCGCCCCCGGCATCGAGGCGTGGCACGTCGAATCCCCCGTCGTGCCGCTGATCGCCCTGGCCTTCACCTTCGAGGGCGGTGCGGCGCAGGATCCGGCCGGCAAGTCGGGCTGCGCGCAGATGCTGGCGCGGCTCCTCGATGAGGGGGCGGGCGACCTCACATCCGACCAGTTCCAGGAGCGGCTGGCCGCCCGGGCGATCGAGCTCTCCTTCCATGCCGGGCCGGACGCGATCGGCGGCTCGCTGAAGATGCTGGTCAAGCACGCCGACGAGGCGATCGGGCTCCTCGCCCTGGCCTTGGCCAAGCCGCGCCTCGACCCGGACGCGATCGAGCGCGTGCGCGGCCAGGTCATCGCCGGCCTGCGCTACCAGCAGAACGATCCGGGGGTTCTGGCCTCCCGCCGCTTCTTCAAGGAGGCCTTTGCCGGCCACCCCTACGCCCGTCCCTCCTCGGGCACGGTCGAGAGCGTCACCGCGATCACCCGGGACGACCTGCTGGCGATGCATGCCCGCATCATCGGGCGCGGCCGGGTGAAGGTGGCGGCCGTCGGCGCGATCGGCGCCGAGCAACTCGCCGAGGGGCTCAATCGTGCCTTCGGGGCGCTGCCGGAGGCCGGTGAGCTGAAGGCGGTGCCGCGCACCGAGGTGCAGGATCTCGGCCGCCGCATCGTGGTCGATCTCGACGTGCCGCAATCGGTGATCCGCTTCGGCATGGCCGGCGTGCCCTGGCGCGACCCGGACTTCATCCCGGCCTACGTGCTGAACCACATCCTGGGCGGCGGCGCCTTCACGTCCCGCCTGTTCCAGGAGGTGCGCGAGAAGCGTGGGCTGGCCTATTCGGTCGGCACCTCGCTGGTCAGCCACCGCTCGGCCGCGATGACCTGGGGCTACACCGCCACCAAGAACGAGCGCGTCGGCGAGGCGCTCTCGGTGATCGGCGACGAGATCGGCCGGCTGATCACGGACGGGCCGGACGACGACGAGTTGCAGAAGGCCAAGGATTACCTGACCGGCTCCTACGCGCTCGGCTTCGACACCTCGACCAAGATCGCGCACCAGCTGGTGCAGATCGCCTTCGAGGAACTGGGCATGGACTACATCGCCCGGCGCAACGCGATGGTGGCGGCCGTGACGCAGGCCGACATCCGCCGGGCCGCCGCGCGGACCTTCGCGGACGGCAAGATGCTGGTGGTGGCCGCGGGGCGTCCGGTCGGGCTCTGAGGACTGGGCCGCTTTTCTCGGCCGGTGATCGGTGCATACTAAAGGCATGACCGACCTCTTGGATCGGGCGATGAAAACCGCCCGCGCGCTGTCGCCTGAGATGCAGGATGAGGTTGCGCGCCTCGTGCTGGCCTATGCAGGCCGGGACGAGGCGGTGATCGAACTCACGGCCGATGAAGTTGCCGGTCTCGTCGAGGCGCAGGCTGAGAGGATGCGCGGGGACTTCGCAACGGCGGCCGAAGTCGAGGCCGTCCTGTCCAAATATCGCCTTTGAAGCTGCAAGTTCAGCGGCGCGCCTTGCAGCAGATCGACCGCGCCTTGAGCCACATCGCGACGCAGTCCCCGCAAGGCGCGGCTAAAGTCGAAGCCCGGCTGACAGCGCTCATCGCAGTCGTGCGGGATCATCCTTACGTGGGGGCGCGGACGTCGATGCTCGGCGTGCGGCGCCTCTTCCTCACGCCCTATCCTTACCACATCGACCATTTCGTCGGTGACGACGAGATCGTGGTGCAGCGTGTTCGCCATACGGCTCGCAAACCGTGACTGGGCGCGGATAATTGATGATGACGGGCGCAAAGATCCATCACGCCCTGATGTGAGCTCAGTGAGCGCAGTCTGAGGTCTGCTGAAGCGGTCCCTGGACCGCCTGCCCTCGCAACCCGGGCTCCAATCCCCACCTGAGCCGGATCGCCGCCAACCCCCGGACCCCCATGCAGCTCACCGGCATCCACCACCTCACCGCGGTGACCGCCCGCGCGGCGGAGAACGTCGCGTTCTACACGGGCACGCTGGGCCTGCGCCTCGTCAAGAAGACCGTGAACCAGGACGACGTCTCGGCCTACCACCTGTTCTACGCAGACGGTCTGGCGAGCCCCGGGACCGACATCACCTTCTTCGACTGGCCGGCGCCCCGGGAGCGGCGGGGCTCGAACAGCATCATCCGGACACATCTGCGCGTCCCGGGCGAAGGCGCCGTGGCTTGGTGGCATGCGCGCCTGCGCGAGGCCAGGATCGTGGAGGCCGAGCCCGTCCTACGCGACGGGCGCCTCACCCTGGATTTCGAGGATCCCGAGGGGCAACGCCTCGCCCTGGTCGATGATGGCGGGACCGGGCCGGAGCATCCCTGGGCAGGCTCACCGGTGCCGGCCGCCTACCAGATCCGCGGCCTCGGGCCGATCCGGCTCGCGGTGCCGGATCTCGGGCGCACCGCCGCGGTGCTGACCCAAGTGCTGGGCCTCCGGCGGGACCGGGCGTTCCAGACGGAGGACGGACCGGTCGAGGTCTACGCCATGGGCCCCGGTGGCCCGGCCGCCGAGATCCAGCTCCTGGCTGATCCGTCCGCGCCGGCGCGACAGGGCGCCGGGGCGGTGCATCACGTCGCCTTCCGCATCCCGGATGCGGATTACGACGCCTGGGCCGACCGGCTCCGGGCCGCCCGGGTGCCGAGCAGCGGGCCGGTCGACCGCTACTATTTCCGCAGCCTCTACTTCCGGGAGCCGAACGGCATCCTGTTCGAGATCGCCACGGACGGGCCTGGCTTCACGGCCGACGAGCCGCTGGAGACCCTCGGCGAGCGCCTCGCTCTGCCGCCGTTCCTGGAACCGCGCCGGGCGGAGATCGAGGCCGGCCTGAAGCCGCTACGCCCCGGTCCCGTCGCCTGAACGCCGCGGCCGGCGGCAACCCTCCCATGTCCGCGGCGCGGCTGTAGCCAGTCCGCAAGGATGTTAAATATTCGAACGATTCCAGGCCGTTCACTTCTTTCGCGAGTGTGATCCCGGCGCGCCTTGACGCGCGTGCTGCAACTGCGAAAGAAGCAGCGCGCATATGTTTGACATCCGGATCCCGGCGGGCCGTCTCGCATGGATCCGCCCCCGTCCGATGGGACGGCGAGGATCTGCCGCACCGGGCATCAGAGGATTCGAGGACTGATCCGTCGATGAGCAAGTTCTACGAGGAGCGCGTCCTGTCGGTCCACCACTGGACCGACAACCTGTTCTCGTTCCGCACCACCCGTGATCCGGCGTTCCGCTTCCGCAACGGCGAGTTCACCATGATCGGCCTGGAAATCGAGGGCCGGCCGCTGCTGCGCGCCTACTCGGTGGTCTCGGCCAATTACGAGGAGGAACTGGAGTTCTTCTCGATCAAGGTCCAGGACGGGCCGCTGACCTCCAAGCTCCAGCACCTCAAGGTCGGCGATCCGATCATCGTCGGCAAGAAGCCCACCGGCACGCTGGTGCTCGACAACCTCCTGCCCGGCCGGCACCTCTACCTGCTCGGCACTGGAACGGGGCTGGCGCCGTTCCTGTCGATCATCAAGGATCCGGAGACCTACGACCGGTTCGAGAAGGTCGTTCTGGTCCACGGCTGCCGGCAGGTGCAGGAACTCGCCTACGGCGAGACCATCACGGAGACGCTGCCCAAGCACGAGTTCCTGGGCGAGATGATCTCGAACCAGCTGATCTACTACCCGACCGTGACCCGCGAGCCGTTCCGCAACCGCGGCCGGATCACCGACCTGATGGTCTCGGCCAAGCTCTTTTCCGACATCGGCCTGCCGGAGATGTCGATCGAGAACGATCGCTTCATGCTCTGCGGCAGCCCCGACATGATCCGCGATACCCGGGAACTCCTGACTTCCCGCGGCTACGAGGAGGGCAACCACGGCGAGGCGGCCCACTACGTGATCGAGAAAGCCTTCGTCGAGAAGTAGTTCTTTTGGGACTGGCTCCGGCCCGGTGCGGTTTGCCGCGCCGGGCTTTTTTGTTGCGCGCAGCAAACCCGGCGGCGCGCTCGAGCCCGCAGTGCTCTATTGCGGCACCGGCATCCCGTCCGCGAACGGCCCGCCCCCGGCGCTGAACAGCTTCCTCAGGAAACCCGGGGCGATGGCCGAGAGCGGGTTAACGCTCACATCCGGCGAGGCCAGCTTGCCCGAGACGCGGAAATTGACCGCGAACAGCCCCTCGTTGTGGCCGCCGCCCAGCAGCGGGCCGAGCAGGGGCAATTGCGACGCGACGTTGTTCAGCCCGTAGAGTGGCACGAAAGTGCCGTCGATCAGGGTGCGCTCGCGGCCGGTATCGAGCCAGCCCGACAGGGTGAAGCCCATGGCGGCATTCGAGATCGCGGCGTCGCTGAAATCGACCCGGCTGCCGGTGCGGACGAAGTTGGCGCGCATCCGGTCGAAGGTGACGTCCCCGGCCGCCCGGCCCGGGGCGACCCGGCGGCCGCGGGCGGCGTCCGTGTCAGTCGGCTCCGGACCCTGCGCGATGATGCTCGACAGGGCGGGTTCGTTGCGCAGGGTGAAATCACGGATCTGCACGACGCCGGCCTGCGGGCCGTCGTTGAGGCCGATCCCGGCATTGAGTCGCCCGCCATACATCCGCCGGTAGATGTCGACGAAGCGCAAAGTTGCGCCGGCATCGGCCGAGTCCACCGCCAGCGTCGGCACGCCGCGCTCGCCCCGGGTGACGGTGGCGGCGAAGGGCGCCGCGCGGAAGCGTCCCGTGATGGTGGCGGCCCGCAGGGTCTTGCCGTGCAGCGACAGCCGCAGGTTGGCGCCGGTCAGCGCCTCCTCGTTGAAGCCCGTGACGATCGGCACCTGGATGTCGGCGTCGATGTCCTTGGGGTTCGCATCCTTCGCGTCCCGGCCGCCCTTCCCGTCCGGTCCGCCGAGCGACTTCAGGAACGGGCGCGCATCCACCACCGCACCCCGGACCACGACCTTGTAGCCGCTGCCGGTCCGGTCTAGGCTGACCCGCAGGTCGTCGCCGGGCGAGAGCTTGACGTTCGTCAGATCGGCCCGTTCCAGGGTCCCCTCGGGCGTGATCGTGACGATACCGCGGGCCTGCGCCGGCGCTGCGTCGAGGGCGAAGTCGCGCAGTTCGAGGCCCTGCCCGCCATCCACCAGGGTGAAGGTCAGCCGTCCCGGCTTGCCGACGGGCTTCGTCAGTCCCGGCAGCAGCCCATCGATCCCGACCTTGGCGAGATCCGCCTCGACCCGGATCGGCGGCTTGCCGGTTCCGGGCCGGCCGATCGGCACCACCGCCCGGACCGGGATCGTGCCGGTGAGCTGTGGCGCGGTCGGTAGGCCCTTCCGGCCCCGTACCGCATCGTCCAGGGCGACGTTGACGACTGCCTCGCCCGGCTGGCCGACCTTCGGCTGGCGCAGGTCCACGGAGATGGGCGCGCCCGCGACCCGGCCGTCGCCCTTCAGGCTGAAGGCGCCGCGATCGTACGCCAGGGAGAACTTGCCCGCCTCCAGCCGGTCCTTGCCCATGACCTTGTCGACCGAAAGGTCGGCCAGCGTGCCGGTCAGGGTCACCGGCAGGTCGGGCAAATCGGGGATGTGCTTGAGGTCGAGGGGGAAATCGACCCGCAGGTCGGCGCTGCCCTTGATCGTGGCGGGGTCGAGATCGACGCTCATGACGCTCTTGAACAGCTTCGCCTGGAGCACGGAGGCCATCCCGTCGGCGCCCCCGGAGAGGCGCATGCCGATCTGCGCCACCACGCGCTCTGGGGTGATCTGCGGGATCACGAAGCTGCCATCCGTGATCGCGAGGCCGCGCCCGTCCGGCCCGTGGACCTCCGCGGTCACGTTGCGCACGTTGGTTGAGCGCCCCGTGATGGTCCCGACGACGTTGCCCTTGGTCACGGGCGGCGCATCGGCGGTGACGTCGATCGCCGCATCCGAGACGTGGAAGTCGATATGGACCGCGTCGTCCGGCGCCGGCTCGCCCCGCGTGGCGGCGGCTAGCACCGACCCGGACATCTTCACCCGGATGTCGACCGAGTCGACGCGGCCACGCCGGAGTTGGTCCACCAGATAGGTCCGGGCCGGCGGCGCGATATGCTCGGGCCAGAGACGCAGGCCCGTCCGGACCTCGCCGTCATGGCCGACGATGTGGAGGTTGAGACCGCCGTCGTCGGCCGTGGTGCCGATCGTCCCGGTGATCGTCCCGGTCACGCCCGGCGCGGCGAGGGTGAGCGCGTCGATGGCGATGCCGCCGTCGCGGCCGGAGAGCTGCGCGTCCAGCGCGTCGATCTTCACCGGGGCGTCCTTCGGCGTCGCGCCGCGCAGGGTCGCGTCCCGGCTCGTGAGGGTCGCGGTCCAGGCCGTGGTGGCGTCCGCCGGGCTGCCGGCCCACGCGCCGGTCAGGTGCACGGCGTTGCCGGCTCCGCGATAGTCCAGGCCGGTGAGCGCCATCACGCGGCCGGCCTCGTCCCAGTTCAGATTCGCGTCGAGGCTTTCGACCGTGACGGGGTTGAAGTCCTTCTCCTCGATCAGGAAGGTGCCGTCGCCGGTATGAACCTTGGCGGACATCGTCTTGATGCGCCCGGCCGCGAGGCTCACGTCGGCGCGGGCCGAGACCTTCAGGTCGGTGGTCAGCGGCAGGCCGGACTGGCCCGAGAGCAGCAGCAGATCGGTCACCGGCAGGTCGTCGAGGGTGATGACGCCCGAGCGCTCCTGCCCGTCTCCGCCGTCGCGCAGGGCGCCGCCGAAGCGCCACTCGCCGTGCGGTCCGTCGAGGCGCAGCTCGAAGGTGCGTGTGCCGTTTGCAGGATCGCGCCCGAACAGGCCGTTCACCCGGGCGAAGACAGCGCGCTCACGGCCGTCGTCATCGATGAGGCGCAGGCGCGCATCGGTGATCCGGGCCCGGTCGAGGGCGCCGACGACGCCGCTCGAATCGAGCACGACCCCGAAGATCGACGTGATGGCGGCCGAAAGCGGCGACACGCTGCCCCGGACCGCGTCCACGCTCGGCGGCGTATGCGGCTGGATGTCGACCGGGTGGTTGGCCTCCGAGGCCGCGAAGGCGATGGAGCCGTCCCGGTGCAGCAGGGCGGTGGTCTGCGTCTCGCGGAACTCGATGGAGCGCGGCTGCAGGTTGAGCCGCAGCAGACCCCAGAGGTCGAGGCTGACCAGCGCCAGGGGCGCGCGCACCACGAGGTCGCCCTGCGGGTTGCGGATGTCGAGCCCGGAGAAGCGCAGGCTCAGGGCGTTCTCGCGGTCGATCTCAAGGCTGCTGCCGCGGATGCCGATGCTCCAGCCCGGGCCGATCCGCTCGGCCACGGCGGCGGCGACGCGGCGCGACAGGCCGTCGATCTGCAGCGGCCCGTTCGACAGACGCAGGGCCACGAGGCCGATCCCGGCGCCGAGAACCAGCACCAGGGCGAGCGCGCTCACGAGACAGAACCCGCCTACGCGCCGTGCCCTCCCCCGGGGCTTGCATGCCGAGGTCGTCTCGTCCGCCATCGGGACCCTTGTTCTGGGGATTCTGACCGCAGAGCCCGCTGGCTCCGCGGCCGGTGGATCGAACCGCCTCCGCGCTTTACAGCGGCTGCGACTCCGGTTTTGGCTCGGGCGTGCGCGGCGCGTCTGCGTGGTGCCGGGCACGGGATCGGTTGCACATCATCATTCGGCCGAAAGGAAGGCACGATGCCGCTGTCAGAGGGTGATCCGGCCCCGGATTTCGACCTGCCCGCCTCTGCGGGCGGCCGGATCGCGCTGTCCGCGCTCAAGGGTCACAAAGTCGTGCTCTACTTCTACCCGAAGGACGACACGAGCGGCTGCACCCTGGAGGCGCAGGACTTCAACCGCCTGCTGCCGGATTTCACGGAGGCCGATGCGAAGATCGTCGGCCTCTCGCCGGATCCGGTGAAGAGCCACGACAAGTTCTGCGGCAAGTACGGGCTCACCTTCCCGCTCGCCTCGGACGAGGACAAGGGCGTGCTCGAAGCCTACGGCGTCTGGGTCCAGAAGAGCATGTACGGGCGCACCTATATGGGCGTCGAGCGCACCACCGTGCTGGTCGACCGCAAGGGGCGGATCGCGAAGATCTGGCCGAAGGTGAAGGTTCCGGGCCACGCCGAGGCGGTGCTGGAGGCCGCTCGGGCGCTTTCTTGAGGCAAGACGAGCGGCGCCGATACAGCCCTCGACGGATCCTTAACCTTACTCAGACTTGAATGACGGCTCTCGCGGGGCCGTCCCGATGCCTGTTTCCAAGATCTCATCGCGTCTTCCACCCCGGGCTACGCCGTGGCTGGCGGCGGGTCTCGCGCTCGCGCTCCTCTGGGCGCTGGGCGCGACCTACCTAATCGTCTTCCACGACGAGGTGCTGGCCGGTTTCGTGGCCCGGCAGGCGGCGCTGCGCGACGCCTATGAGGCGCAGCTCGCCGAACTCCGCGACCACATCGACCGCGACCGACGTGACCAGGCCGGTACGGAGACCGGGCTGGCGGACCGCGTCGCAGCGGCGCTCGAACGGCAGGCCGAGCTGGAGCGGCGCGCCGCCGCCCTGGCCGAGCTCACGCGGCAGACGCTCCCCGACCCGATCGCCACCGGTGCGCTGGCCCCGCGCCCCGGTCCGAACCGCGCACCGGTCGACGATGAGCCTGATCTGCGCACCGACGACGAGGCCGAGTCCGCCCGCACCCTGCCGCGCCGGAGCGCCCTCGACGTCGAGACCGGGCTGATCCGCCTGGAGGCCCGCCTCGAAGGCCTGCAGGCGGCCCAGGGCGAGCGCCTCGCCGGCCTGGCCGCGCGGGCCGGCGACGAGGTCCGGCGGCTGCACGGCCTGATCCGCCGGACCGGTCTCGATCCCGCGCGCTTCGACGCGCCGTCCGCGGGCGTCGGCGGCCCGCTGGTCCCCCTCGACAGCCGCGTCCTGGACGGCGCCGGCTTCGAGGCAAGCCTCGCTTTGGCCCGCCGGACCCTGGCGGATGGCGAGCGCCTGCGCCGGACCACCGCCGGCCTGCCCCTGGGCCGGCCGATCCGGGGCGCGGCCACCGTGTCGAGCCCGTTCGGAACCCGGCTCGACCCGTTCACACGCGGCCTCGCGCTCCACACCGGGCTCGATCTCAAGGCAGACTACGGCGAGCCCGCCCGCGCCACCGCCCCCGGCCGGGTGATCGCCGCCGAGGCCGCGGGCGGTTACGGCAACATGGTGGAGATCGATCACGGCCACGGCCTGACCACCCGGTTCGGCCATCTCGCTCGCATCGCGGTCTATCCCGGGCAGCGGGTCGCCGCGGGTGACACGATCGGCTCCGTCGGCTCGACCGGGCGCTCCACCGGGGCGCACCTGCACTACGAGACCCGCATCGACGGCGTGCCGGTCGATCCGCAGCGCTTCCTGATCGCCGGTGCGACGCGCGCCCAGCAATACGCCGACTGACTCTGTCGTCGCGCAGGCCGCCCCGTGCTAACCTCCGAGTCGCGATCGGAGGCCGGCATGGCACTGGCTGTGAAGCGCGAGGCGCGCATGAACGTCGCCGCATACAGGCGCTGGGTGGAGCCCCGCCCGGACGAGGAGCGCTGGGAACTGCTCGACGGCGAGCCGGTGCTGATGGCGCCCCCGAGCGCCCGGCACCAGCGCATCGTCACGAACCTCGTCAAGCGTCTCGATTCTTTGGCCGAAGCGCGCGGTTGCGGCGCCTATCCGGGTCTGGCGATCCTCAGCGCGGCCATGGACGATTACGCACCCTACCCGGATGTTGTGGTCCATTGCGGGCCGATGCCGCCCACCGGCTTCGTCGAAGATCCTCTGGTGATCGTCGAGGTGCTCTCGCCCGGCACCATGACCAACGATCGGGGCCGCAAGCTCGCCTTCTACGCCACCGTGCCGAGTCTGCAGTCCCTGCTGATCGTCTACCAGAACGAGGCCCGGATCGAGGTCTGGCGCCGCGATGCAGACTGGATCATGCGGGTGGTCGGGCCGGAGGATGTCGTGGACCTGCCGGAACTGGGCGGCACCCTGCCGGTGGCCGAGATCTACGACCGCGTGACCTTTTGAACCGGCGCTGGTGCGGGCCGCCGCGCCGGTGCTACCCTCGAAGCGGATCGGAGGTCGGCGATGGCTCTGGCCGTGAAGCGCGATGCAGGAATGGATGTGCCGACGTTCCGGCGCTGGGTGGAGGCCCGCCCGGAGCACGAGCGCTGGGAGTTGCTCGACGGCGAGCCGGTGCTGATGGCGCCACCGGGCGAGCGGCATCAGCGCATTGTCATGAATCTGGCAGGACGCCTCGATGCGCTGGCGGAGCCCCGTGGCTGCCGCGCCATGCCGGGCCTGGCGATCCTGCGCGACGCGATGGACGATTTCGCGCCGATCCCCGACGTGGTGGTGCGCTGCGGCCCGCCCCTGCCGGACGGTTATGCCGCGGATCCGCTCCTCGTCGCCGAGGTGCTGTCCCCCTCGACCGTGAGCCTGGATCGCGGGCGCAAGTTCGACTTCTACCGGACGGTCCCGAGCCTCAAGGTCCTGCTGATCGTCTATTCCGACGAGGCCCGGGTCGAGGTCTGGCGGCGGGGGGCCGAGGATTGGGGCGGCACGGCTTTCGGGCTCGACGGCACCGTGGCGCTGCCGGAGCTTGATGGCGCCGTGCCGGTGCGCGACATCTATCGCGGGCTCACCTCCTGAGCCCCACCCGACGCAAGGGCCGGCTCCCCGGCCCGGCAGAGCACCAAGGCACCGACTTGCCCCATTTCGAAGACTTCTACGCAGCCAAGCTGCGCGGCTCCCTCGGTGTGACGGACGCGGAATCGGTGCTCGACCTGCGCGGCACCAACCGGGCGACCGCCGAGGCCTCCCTGAAGGACATGCTGGAGCGCAGCCGCTTCGCCAAGGGCAAGACCGTGGCGATCCGGCTCGATCCACCCCCGGAGGGCGGCGGCGAGACCCTGTTCCAGCCGGCGGGGCGCCTGCTCCTCGATGCGAAGCGCCGCGGCCTGATCGAGCGCCTGCAAACCCTGCCGGCCCAGGACGGGCTCGGCTTCTACGTGGCGCTGACCGGCCGGGCCGAACGCACGCCGATGTAGCGCCGCGCAGGTCCCTGTGCCGGCAACGGATCGGGCACGCGCCGCCGGGCGTTGATCGGGTCCGCATCCGACGAGCATCCCAGATCCCGGCATGAGCACCCTCCCCGGCGGCCGCAACACGATCGAGCGCGTCGCCCGCTTCGGCTACGGCGCCCGCGGCGTTGTCTACCTCGTGGTCGGCGGCCTCGCCCTGCTGGCGGCGCTCGGGCAGGGCGGGCGGGCCGGCGACAGCAAGGATGCGCTGCGCACCGTGCTGGCCGGACCCTTCGGCGCGGCGATCGTCGGCCTGATCGCCCTGGGGCTCGCCGGTTTCGCGCTCTGGCGCCTCGTCGAGGCCGTCACGGATGCCGACCGGCGGGGCACCGGGATGAAGGGTCTGGCGGTGCGCGGCGCGCATCTCATCAGCGCCGCGCTCTATGTCGGCCTCGCCGCCAGCGCCGCGTCGCTGAGCCTCGGGCTCGGCCTGAGCGGCGGCGACGGCATGCACGACGGCACCGCGTGGCTGCTCGCCAAGCCGTTCGGCCGCTGGCTCGTGGCGCTCGCCGGCCTTGCGGTGGTCGGCGGCGGCTTCGGCTTCCTCGGGAAGGCGTGGCGTGGGGACGTCACCGACCGGCTCGCCCTCGACGCCCAGGCCCGTGCGCGCTGGGCCGGGCCGATCGGGCGCTTCGGTTACGCGGCGCGGGGCTTGGCCTTCCTGATCATCGGCGGATTCCTCGTCGCGGCGGCATGGCACCAGCGCTCCTCCGACGCCAAGGGGCTCGGCGAGGCCTTCGCGCTGCTGCGCGCCCAGCCCTACGGCTCGATCCTGCTAGGGCTCGTGGCGGCGGGCCATGCCGCCTTCGGGGCCTTCGGGCTGATCCAGGCCCGCTACCGGCACATCGACGCCCCGGACATCGACCGGGTCGACGATGCCGCCGGGGAAGCGGCCCGAGCCCTGACCTGATTGACCCGGTTTGTTACCCGTTACAATTGTAATCGCCTACCCGCATCCCAAGTCTAAACAACCCTCCGCGCGATCCTGTGCCCTGGGCGACGATGCGGAGGCGATGATGGCCAGAACCCTGATCACCGGTCGAGCACAGACCGTGACCACCGAAGACTTCAACGAGCGTGTCCGATTGCTTCTCGTCGACAAGCTCGATCCGATCAAGGGCCGGATTTACCAGAAGAGTTTCAAGACCGGCTTTTCCGGCGGGTTCGTCAAGTAGACCACCGGACGGTCGCGCGTCCGTTCGGCGCGCTCCGGCTGCGGTGCGTTGACAGGACGGGGGCCGCAGCGGATACCCCGCGGCACCCCATCCGGCTTCCGATGCAGCAGCGCTTCTACAAGACCGCGGTGATGGTGGCCCACGACCTCGCGGCGACCGCCGCCGCCGTGGTGCTCACCTTCCTGTTCCGCTTCCAGGGTGGGATGCTGGACGAGCGCCTGCACGCCCTGCCCCTGCTGCTGCCGCCGTTCCTGGCCTTCGCGGGCCTGGTCTACGCGCGCTTCCGGCTCTACCGGACCAAGTGGCGCTTCGCCTCGCTGCAGGATCTCGCCGGCATCGTCCGGGCGGCGAGCGTGCTGGCGCTGGCCCTGCTGGTGACCGACTGGGTCCTCGTCTCGGCCGATCTCTACGGCTTCTACTTCTTCGGCAAGATCGCGATCCTGCTCTACTGGGTCCTGCAGATCTTCTTCCTCGGGGGCGCGCGGCTCGCGTTCCGCTACCTCAAGGACACCCGATCCCGGCAGTCGAGCGCCCGGGCCGCCACCGTCCCGACCCTGCTCCTCGGGCGCGGGGCCGATATCGACGTGCTGATCCGGGCGATCGAGGCGGGCTCGGTGAAGAAGCTCGCGCCCCGCGGCATCCTCTCCCCCCGGGCGGACGAGCGCGGCCAGTTCATGCGCGGCGTGGCCGTGCTCGGCGGCTTCCCCGATCTCGAACGCGTGGTGGCCGATCTCGCCGCCCGGGGCGAACCGGTGCGGCGCCTCGTGGCGACGCCGAGCGCCCTCGTGCCGGAGGCTTCGCCCGACGACCTGATCGCCCGCGCCCGCCGGCTCGGCCTGCCGCTCGCCCGGGTGGCCGGCCTCGGCGAGGGCGCGCAGGGACCGGAACTGGCGCCGCTGGAGATCGAGGACCTGCTCCTGCGCCCGACCGTGCCGATCGACCGCGCACGCCTGGAGGCATTCCTCACCGGCCGCCGGGTTGTAGTGACGGGGGGCGGCGGCTCGATCGGCTCCGAGATCTGCCTGCGCGCCGTGGCGTTCGGGGCGGCGGCGGTGCTGGTGCTCGACGCGTCCGAGCCGGCTCTGCACGGCATCCTCACCCACCCGGCGATCCTGGCCGCCGAGGCCATGGTGACGGGGGTCCTCGCCGACATCCGCGACCGGGAGCGGACGCACCAGGTGATCGCAGACTTCCGGCCGGATTACGTGCTCCACGCCGCCGCCCTGAAGCAGGTGCCTTACCTGGAGCGGGATTGGCAGGAGGGCATCAAGACCAACGTGTTTGGCTCGATCAACGTCGCCGAGGCCGCGGTGGCGGCCGGCGCCCGGGCGCTCGTGATGATCTCCACCGACAAGGCGATCGAACCGGTCTCGCAGCTCGGCGTCACCAAGCGCTTCGCCGAGATGGTCGCCCAGGCGCTGGACGCCGAGCAATCCGCCCGACCCGGTCACCCCACGCGGCTGATCGCCGTGCGGTTCGGCAACGTCCTGGGCTCGGCCGGCTCGGTGGTGCCGGTGTTCAAGGCGCAGATCGCCCGGGGCGGCCCTGTGACGGTGACCGATCCCGAGATGGTCCGCTACTTCATGACCGTGCGCGAGGCCTGCGACCTCGTCCTGACGGCCGCCTCCCACGCGGATGCCGAGGCCCGCACCGCGCCGGACTCCGAGCGCGCTGCCGTCTACGTGCTCAAGATGGGCCAGCCGGTGCGCATCGCCGACCTCGCCGAGCGGATGATCCGGCTGGCGGGCTTCGAGCCCGGCGCGGAGATCGAGATCGCCTTCACGGGAGCGCGGCCCGGCGAGCGCCTGAACGAGATCCTGTTCGCCCGGGATGAGCCCCGCGTGGCGCTTGCGGGGATCGACGGGGTGATGGCGGCACGTCCGATCTTCGCCGACCGGGCGCGGCTCGACACCTGGGTGGCCGCGCTGCGCGCCGCTGTGGCGGCCGGCGACCGGGCTGCCGCTGAAGCGGTGTTCGAGGCGGCGGTGCCGCATTTCCGCGAGCGCCATGCGCAGCAGGTAGCGCGCAGCGCGCCGGCTGCCGCGATGAGCGCAGCGTAGCCGGGTTTCGAAAGGGATCATCCCTTTCGTGGGTCCAGGGCAAAGCCCTGGAAAGTCCGTCGGGCTCTGCCCGACGCCCGCCAAAGGGAAGATCCCTTTGGAATCCCGGGATCTTCAGCCGCCCGCCCGTGCCAGCCGCGCCAGCCCATCCCGGGTCGAGCCCGCCGGTTGCCAGCCCAGACCGGCCAGGCCGTCGGCGCGGGCCACCAGCCCCTCGGCGATGCGAGCGAATTGTTCATCTCGGCCGGTCATCCGGCAGGCCAGCTTGAGGAGGCCGGCCGGCACTGGGACGAGCCCGGGGCCACGCCCGAGGCCCACACGGAGCGCCGCGATCATCTCGGGCAGGCTGAGCGGATCCGGATCGGCCGCGATCAGGGCCGCCTGCACGGGGCTGGGCGCCCGCAGGACCGTGTCGACGGCCCCCGACAGGCTCTCCAAGGAGATTAGCGAGCGCCGGGCCGCGAGGCTGCCGAGCGGCAGCCAGTAGGGGCTGCGGGCGAGCCGCAGGAGCGCGGCCATGTTGCCCTTCACGCCCGCGCCGTAGACGAGGACCGGGCGCAGGGCGGCCCAGTCGAGACCGGTCTCGGCCAGTGCCCGCTCGGCCTCCAGCTTGGAGCGGCCGTAGGCGTCGGTGGGTGCTGCGGGATCGCCCTCCCCGACCACGTTCGGTGCGCTCGGGCCAACCTGGGCGCGGATCGAGGACAGGAACACGAACCGGCGCACCTTTGCGCGCGCCGCCGCCTCCGCGAGCTTGCGCGTCGCCTCGGTGTTGAGCGTGCGGTAATCGTCCTCCGGGGCGCCCGACATGGCGTGCGCGAGGCCCGCCGAATGCACCACCGCGTCGACGCCGGCGAGCGCCGCGGCCATGTTGATCGGGCGCGTCAGGTCACCCACCACGGCGCTCGCGGCGCCCTCCGGCAGGGCGGTCGGCCGGCGCAGCAGCACCCGCACCCGGTAGCCGCGGGCGGTGAGGTCGGCGAGCAGATGGCGGCCGATGAAGCCGGTCGCCCCGGTGAGCGCGATCAGTCCGGTCACGGGTGGGCGGCACCTTCGGAGGCCGGCGCCGGAGCGCGGGCGAAGCGGCGGAGCAGGGCCGCGACCAGGGCGAGCCCGGCCGCAAGTGCCGCGAGGGTGACCGGCCAGGACGGCCAAAACAAGGTCGCGGCTGCGAGCGCCGCGAGCGCGAGATTGATCGCGAAGACCCGCCCCACCACGCCCGGGACGCTGAGGCCGTTCACGGTGGCCTGCTGGTAGAAGTGGCTCCGGTGCGCCTCCCAGATCCGCTCCCTCCGGCGGGCCCGGGCGGCGAGCGTCAGGCTGGCATCGGCGAGAAAGATGAGCGGCAGCAACAGGGCCGCCGCGAGACCGCCCGCCGAGTCGTTCGCCACGGCGAGATGCCAGAGCAGCCACGCGGTGACGAGCCCGATCGGCAGCGCACCGACATCCCCGAGGAAGAGTTTTGCCACCGGCCGGTTGAACGGCGCGAAGCCCAGTAGCGCACCCAGCAGACAGGCCGCCATCAAAGTCGGCAGCGGCGGCAGGAGACCGGCGAGGCCGAACAGCAGCAGCGCGCCGGAGACCGGGACGAACTCCGCCACGATCATCCAGTCGAGCCCGTCCATGAAGTTCGTCAGGTTCACGAACCACAGGCCTGCGACGAGGGCGAGGCCGCGTTCGAGCCCGAGGGGCAGATCGGACAGCAGCCTTCCGTCCAGGTGCCAGACCAGCAGGCCGACTGCGACGGCCTGCGCGACGAGCCGAAGGCCGGCCGGCAGCGGACGCACGTCGTCCACGGCCCCCAGGACCGCCAGGGCGAGGGTGCAGCCGGCCAGCCAGATCCAGTCGGGCCGGCCGCCGATCTCCGGCGCCGCGATCAGCAGGCCCGAGATCGTGACCAGCGCGGTCACCACGGCGATCCCACCCCCCTGCGGCGTCGGCACGGTGTGGCTGGAGCGGGCGTTCGGCCGCGCCAGGGCGTAGCGCTGCAGCAGCGGGAACAGGCGCAGGATCAGCCCGGCCGAGAGGGCAGCGGCCAGAGGGACGGCGAGGAGGAGGATCGTGGGCAGGGCGGACGGCATGGCGCCGTCCTACGCGATCCCGGACGCGACCGTGAGAGGGCGGCGCCTCAGTAGACCTGGGCCTCGGCGCGCGGCTTGTTCGATGGGCTGTCCCGCCGCTCCAGGCTCGTCTCGACCACCTTGGCCAGCCCGACCATGATCTGGTCGATGGCGTAATCCTTCGGTGTGTAGACGGCGCGCACGCCCATGTTCTTGAGGACCAACTCGTCCTCCGGCGAGATGATGCCGCCGACCACCACCGGGATGTGATCGAGCCCCGCCTCGCGCATCTTGGCCCGGACCTCGCGCACCAGCGGCACGTGGCTCCCCGACAGGATCGACAGGCCGACCACGTGGGCGCCGGTCTCCTTCGCCTTGGCGACGATCTCGGCCGGCGTCTGGCGGATGCCGTCGTAGGTGACGTCGAAGCCGACATCCCGGGCGCGCAAAGCGATCTGCTCGGCGCCGTTGGAATGCCCGTCGAGGCCGGGCTTGCCGACCACGAGCTTCGGCGTCTCGCCGAGCCGCTCGCCGAGGTCGGCGATCAGGAGCTTGGCCTCCTCGGCGGCGCCGGACGAGACCGTCTCGAGGGTCACGCCCGTGGGCGCCCGGTACTCGCCGAACACCGCCCGCAAGCGCGCGCCCCACTCGCCGGTGGTGACGCCGGCCTTTGCGGCCTCGATCGAGGGCGGCATGATGTTGGCGCCCGAGCGCGCCGCCTGCTCCAGGGCGTCGAGGGCCTGTTCCACCGCCCGCGCGTCGCGGCGGCCGCGCCATTCGCGGATGCGGCCCTGCGCCTCCATCTCGACGGTCTCGGAAACGGAGAAGATCGCCCCCTCCCCGGCGGTGAGCGGCGAGGGCTCGCCCTGCTGCCACTTGTTGACGCCGACCACGATCTGCTCGCCGGCCTCGATGGCCGAGATCCGGCGGGCGTTCGATTCCACCAGCGCGCGCTTCAGCGCCCCGGTCTCCACCGCCGCGACCGCGCCGCCGATGCCGCCGATCCGCTCCAGCTCGGCCCGGGTCTCGACCTTCAGCGCCTCGACCTTGGCCTCGATCACGTGGCTGCCGTCGAAGATGTCGTCGTATTCGAGAAGGTCGGTCTCGAAGGCCAGGATCTGCTGCATCCGCATGGACCATTGCTGGTCCCAGGGCCGCGGCAGGCCTAGGGCCTCGTTCCAGGCCGGCAACTGCACGGCGCGGGCGCGGGCGCGCTTCGAGAGCGTCACCGCCAGCATCTCGATCAGGATGCGGTGGACGTTGTTCTCGGGCTGCTGCTCGGTGAGCCCCAGGGAGTTCACCTGCACGCCGTAGCGGAAGATGCGCTTCTTCGGGTCGTCGATGCCGTAGCGCTCCTGGGCGATCTCGTCCCAGAGTTCCGAGAACGCCCGCATCTTGCAGATCTCGGTGACGAACCGCAGCCCCGCATTCACGAAGAACGAGATCCGCCCGAACACCTCGGGGAAGCTCGCGGCGTCGAATTCGGGATCGTCCCGCACCGTGTCGAGCACCGCGATCGCGATGGCCAGCGCGTAGGACAGCTCCTGGACCGGCGTCGCCCCCGCCTCCTGCAGATGGTAGGAGCAGACGTTCATCGGGTTCCACTTCGGGACGTTCTTCGTGGTGAAGAGGATCACGTCCTTGGTGAGCCGGAGCGACGGCGCGGGCGGGAACACGTAGGTGCCGCGCGACAGGTACTCCTTGATGATGTCGTTCTGGGTCGTGCCCTGGAGGGCGGCGAGCGGCGCGCCCTGCTCCTCGGCCACCGCCAGATAGAGCGCCAGCAGCCAGGGGGCCGTGGCGTTGATCGTCATGGAGGTGTTCATCTGGGCGAGCGGGATGTCCTGGAACAGGGTCCGCATGTCGCCGAGATGCGCGATCGAGACGCCGACCTTGCCGACCTCGCCGCGCGCCAATTCATGGTCGGGGTCGTAACCGGTCTGGGTCGGCAGATCGAAGGCCACCGACAGGCCGGTCTGGCCCTTGGCGAGGTTGCCGCGATAGAGCTTGTTCGACTCCGCCGCGGTGGAGTGGCCCGCATAGGTGCGGATGATCCAGGGCTTGTCGCGGCTGGACTTGTCGACGCCGGTCTCCGCGATACGCGCGCCCATCCTCGCCTCCGTTTGATCTTTCTATCCGCGCCTGAGGCGCAGCCTTGCCGGCACCGTAGCGAAGGCTTGGGCACGCGTCATCCGCGACGGAAGTGCAAGACGCCCCCGCGGAAGGCCGTGGGGCTTTAAAAAACTTCTGCGCCTGGACAGCGGGATTTGAGGGCCCCGACCGGGGAGCGACCGATCGCTGGTATGAAGTCTACCTGGAGGGTGGCCGCAGCGTCGCGCAAGGTCTCGCGGCTGCTGCCGGCCCCGGGCGCGCGGAATAATACTTGGTCTCCCCGAAAGCCGAATTTGAATACGTGGGTGCCGCCCCTGTGCCGACGGCTTCTTTACGACGAAAAGCTCTGGGTTTGGACTTTCGACCCACTTGGAGGCCTTTCGCATCGCCGCTATAGCGCGAGGGAGAACCGCGGCCGTGAGCAACACGCGGGACGAGAGGAGAGCGAGATGGCGGCGAGCGCTGCGGTCAGTCCGACGGGCGGGGAGGTCAAGGACCTCTACGAGATGGGTGAGATCCCGCCGCTCGGTCACGTGCCGGCCAAGATGTATGCCTGGGCGATCCGGCGCGAGCGCCACGGGCCCCCGGAGCAGTCCCACCAGCTCGAAGTGCTGCCGGTCTGGGAGATCGGCGACGACGAGGTGCTGGTCTACGTCATGGCCGCCGGCGTCAACTATAACGGCGTCTGGGCCGGCCTCGGCGAGCCGATCTCGCCCTTCGACGTCCACAAGGGCGAGTACCACATCGCGGGCTCCGACGCCTCCGGCATCGTCTGGAAGGTCGGTGCCAAGGTGAAGCGCTGGAAGGTCGGCGATGAGGTCATCGTCCACTGCAACCAGGACGATGGCGACGACGAGGAGTGCAACGGCGGCGACCCGATGTTCTCGCCAACGCAGCGGATCTGGGGCTACGAGACCGGGGACGGCTCCTTTGCGCAGTTCTGCCGGGTGCAGTCACGCCAGCTGATGCACCGGCCGAAGCACCTCACCTGGGAGGAGGCCGCCTGCTACACGCTGACTCTCGCCACCGCCTACCGCATGCTGTTCGGCCATGCCCCGCACACGGTCCGGCCGGGCCAGAACGTGCTGATCTGGGGTGCTTCGGGCGGTCTCGGCGTGTTCGGCGTCCAGCTCTGTGCGGCCTCGGGCGCCAACGCGATCGCGGTGATCTCGGACGAGTCGAAGCGCGACTACGTGATGAGCCTCGGCGCCAAGGGCGTCATCAACCGCAAGGATTTCGACTGCTGGGGCCAGTTGCCGAAGGTGAACAGCCCCGAGTTCCACGCCTGGACCAAGGAAGCGCGGAAGTTCGGCAAGGCGATCTGGGACATCACCGGCAAGCAGGATGTCGACATCGTGTTCGAGCATCCGGGCGAGGCGACCTTCCCGGTCTCGGCGCTGGTGGTGAAGCGCGGCGGCATGGTGGTGTTCTGCGCCGGCACGACCGGCTTCAACATCACCTTCGACGCCCGCTACGTCTGGATGCGGCAGAAGCGGATCCAGGGCTCGCACTTCGCCCACCTCAAGCAGGCATCCTCGGCCAACCAGTTCGTGCTCGACCGGCGGATCGACCCATGCATGAGCGAGGTCTTCCCCTGGGACAAGATCCCCCAGGCCCACACCAAGATGTGGAAGAACCAGCACCCGCCGGGCAACATGGCCTGCTTGGTCAACTCGCCCCGCGCCGGGCTGCGGACCGTCGAGGACGTGATCGAGGCCGGGCCGCTCAAGCGGTAAAGACCCCTCCCCGGCCCCGCCGCCCTCGCGCGGGGCCGGCCCGATCGGCTAAGCTCATCCGTCCCCCGCCGAATCGATTGTCGGTTCGGTGAGGCGGGATGTGCGGATGCGGGCCTGAGAGATCCTGATGGACCCGGCCCGATCCGAACCGGGGGTTTGGGATTTGACGGGCGACGACGAAACTTACGTGTACGACGAGGCCACCGGCGAGTGGCTTCCGCCCGGTCAGGCAGCCGCGGCGCCGGCCCGGGCCGAGGTCCGCGACGCGTCGGGCAACCTCCTCGCCGACGGCGATTCGGTGACGCTGATCAAGGACCTGAAGGTCAAGGGTGCGAACCAGACCCTGAAGCAGGGCACGGTCATCCGGTCGATCCGCCTGACGGACGATCCCGAGGAGATCGACTGCCGCCACGACACCATCAAGGGCTTGGTCCTGCGCACGGAATTCGTGCGCAAGCGCTGATCCCGGGCCGCGCTGCCCCTTCTACCGCCGCCGTGATTCGTCCTGCGGCAGGTGGCGGCCATAGGCCTCCTGCTTCTCGGCACGCTCCCGGATCAGGTCGGCATAGGCCTGCCGCATCTCGGGGGAGACGCTGACGCTCTTGCCCTTGGCGGGCTTGCGCTTGGGCGCCTTCTTGAAGGTGTTGTTCGTGTCGGTCATGCCGGGCTCCGCGTCGAACCGTGGCGGCATCGCGCGGCCGGAGGGCCGACGGGCTTGTCCGGCCGCCGCCCCGGTCCGGACCTCCGCCCTGTAGCGCATCGCGGTGGCGGGCGCACGACGGCCTGATAGCGCGCCGACGGTCTGGCCCACCCGAAACGCCTCTGCCAGGATCGGAGCGATTCGGATCGGGGACGGTCATGGGGTCGGATGTGACGCGGTGGGGCCGAGTTCCGGAATCAACGGGGGTGCACCGCGGGCCCGCATGGCTGCTGCTCGCGATGGTGCTCGCCTGCGGATCCGCCGGCGCGCAGGACCGGCCGGGGCCGCCCCGGGTGGGGCCAAAGGCGCCGAACGCCGGAATGCCGGCCGATCCGGCCTTCGAGGCCGCCAAGGCGACGTTCGAGGCCCTGCCGGAGGCGGACCGCAAGGCGATCCAGGAGGCCCTGGTCTGGACCGGCGATTTCAACGCCGTGATCTCGGGTGGGTTCGGGCGCCGGACCTTCGAGGCGCTGAACGCCTACCGAGCCCGCGCCGGCGGGGCCGAGCCCCTCGATCCGCGCGGGCGGGTGGCTCTGCTGGCGGCCGGCGCGGCAGCCCGGACGGCGGCCCGCTTCCGGGTCGCCGTGGATCCCGGCAGCGGCGCCGTGATCGGCGTGCCCGAGCGCCTGCTGGCGAAGCGCACCACCCTCCCCTCCGGTACCCGCTGGCAGAGCCAGGACGGCCGCGTGACCCTGGAAACCCGCGCCTACGCGCCGGGGGCCGAGACGCTCGATACCCTGTTCGGGAAGGCCACCGCGCCGCTGCCGAACCGTAAGGTCACGTACAAGCTGCGGCGGCCGGATGCCGTGGTGGTGACCGCCGAGACCGGGACCGGCCGATCCTATGTCCGCTACGCCGCCGGGCCACAGGGTGTGCGCGGTTTCCTGTTCGGCTACGATCAGGCTCTCGCGCCCGAGGTCGACCGCCTCGTGATCGCGGTGGCGAATGCCTTCGTGCCGTTCCCGGAACCGTCAGCTCGGCCGAAAAACACGGCCGCGATCCGGCCGACTCCCGACAGGCCCGAGACCGGCCCAGACCCTGCCGCCGCGGGCGCCGGCCTCACGGTGGCGCCGGGCCGGGTGCTCACGGCTTCCGCAGTGCTGGACGAGTGTCCCGCACCCCACATCGGTTCGGCGCCGGCCCGGAAGCTCGGCGACGATCCGTCCGGTCTCGCGCTGCTCGACGCGCCCGGGGCCCCCGGGCCGGTCCGGCCGGCATCGCGTGTGGAGCCGGTCGGCGCCGAGGACAACCTCATCGCCCTGGCGCCGAGCCCCGACGGGGTCGTGGCGGCCCCCGGCACTGCAGTCGCGGGCGACGTCATCGCGGCGCTCCAGCCGGGCTCGGCCGGCGCGCCGGTGCTCGACCGGTCCGGGCACCTCGTCGGGCTGGTGGCCCGCTATCCGGCGGCGCCGCGACGGGTCGCCGGAATCGTGCCGCCCGCGCGCCTGCCGCTGGTACCGGTGCGGGCGATCACAGCCTTCCTGGCGGCTCACGGCATCACCGAGCCGCAAGCGCAGCGGGATGGCGGCCCCGGCGTGGTCGTCCCTGCCCTGGTGGCGATCACCTGCCGGTAGGACCGCGTCCCGAGGAGCGTTGCCGGGGCGCGGATCGGCATCGAGGCCGAGCCCGCCCCTTGGCGGGCGGGCACGGCACTCACGTCTCGACGGGATGCGCCCCTGTGCCGAGCCGGAACCGGGATTACAGCCGGCCGGTGACCAGCAGAACGATCAGCACGATGAGCAGGATGCCGCCCAGGCCGAAGCCGGGTCCCCGGTAGGCGCCGCCGCCCAGGAAGCCGCCGCCGCCGAAGGCCAGGATGATGAGGATGATGAGGATGATGGTAACGAGGGACATCTGGCGAGCACTCCGAACGGTCGCGCTGGTGCGAGCGTGACCGTTCAAACGCTGCGACAATCCGTTCCGTTCAATGTCCGCCCAGGGTTTTCTTAGAAAAGTGCGGATGACCCCCGGCCGATCAGGCGTGCCAGTCCGGCAACGGGTCAGCCGGCGCCTCAAGCCAGCCCGGCACCGGCAGGCCGCGCTCCGTGAGGAAGGCCGGGTTGAACAGCTTCGAGGCGTAGCGCGCCGCCCCGTCGCACAGGATCGTCACGATGGTGTGGCCCGGCCCGAGTTCCCGGGCCAGCCGGATCGCCCCGGCGACGTTGATCCCCGACGAGCCGCCGAGCGACAGCCCCTCCTCCCGCATCAGGCCGAAGACGAGGTCGAGGGCCTCGCGGTCCGGGATGCGGAAGGCGTGATCCGGGGTGAAGCCGTCGAGATTCTTGGTGATCCGCCCCTGGCCGATCCCCTCGGTGATGGAGGATCCCTCGGCTTTCAGGGTGCCGGTGGTGTAGTGCGCGTAGAGCGCTGAGCCCTCCGGGTCCGAGAGCGCGATCGTCACCTGCGGATTGCGGGCGCGCAGGGCCTCGGCGGTGCCAGCCAGCGTGCCGCCGGTCCCGGCCGCGCAGACGAAGCCGTCGACCCGGCCGCCGGTCTGGTCCCAGATCTCGGGGCCGGTGCCTTCGATATGCGCCTGCCGGTTGGCGACGTTGTCGAACTGGTCGGCGAAGAAGGCGCCCGCCGGCTCCGTGGCGGCGAGCTTTTCGGCGAGCCGCCGGGCCACGTGGACGTAGTTGTTCGGGTTGGCGAAGGGCACGGCCGGCACCTCGACGAGGCGCGCGCCCGCGAGCCGCAGGGTCTGCTTCTTCTCCTCGGACTGCGTGACCGGGATGACGATCAGCGTCCGGTAGCCGCGCACGGAGGCCACCAGTGCGAGGCCGATGCCGGTATTGCCGGCGGTGCCCTCCACGATGGTGCCGCCCGGCCGGATCAGGCCCTTGGCCTCGGCATCCCGCACGATCGAGAGTGCCGCGCGGTCCTTCACCGACAGGCCGGGATTGAGGAACTCGGCCTTGCCGTAGATGGCGCAACCGGTCTCCTCGGAGGCCCGGCGCAGGCGGATCAGCGGTGTCTGGCCGATGGCGGCGAGGACATCGGGGGCGGGTTCGCGACTCGGTGTAGTCATGAGCGCGAGCGTATGAGAAGCCGCCGGATTCAGGAAGACGGTTCCGGGGCCGCCGCGGCAGCTCTCCAGTCTCCAAGATCAGCGCTCAGCCGCTCCACCAACCGATCGACGGCCTCCTCCGCCCGCGCGATGGAGGCGCTCAGCCGCGCATCGGCGAACTCGTCGTACTCGACGGCCACGGTGTCACTGTCGGCGAGCCCGATATAGGCGAGCGGCACCGTCAAACCGGCCTCGACAAGGTTGATGGCGGCGAGGCGGCCGCCCGGATCGTAGCCGAAATCGCCCCGAGCCGTCAGGATGACCAGCCGCTTGCCCGGCGCCAGAAGCGGCCAGTAGGGCTCGCCCGCACGCGCCCGATCGAAGCCGAAGGTCACGCCGACCCGCACGATGTTGTCGATCCACGCTTTGAGCGGGGCCGGCAGGCCGAAATTGTACATCGGCGCGCCGATGACGAGAAGATCGGCCGCCATCAACTCGGCGATCAACTGGTCGCTCTCCGCCAGCACCGCGCGCTGCGCGTCGTCACGCTGGTCCGGCGGGCAGAACGCCGCGGCGATCCAGGCCGCCGAGACCGGGCTCGGCGGCGCGGCTCCGACGTCCCGGTAAGTCACCACATCTCTGGGCCGGAGGGCGGACCAGCGGTCGACGAACCGGCGGCTCAGCCGCCGCGTGTGCGAGCCGTGCCGGTCGCGGCCGGAGAGACCCGGGCGGGCGCTGGAATCGATATGCAGGAGGCGCAGGGGCGCGGGGAGTGACATAGGGAAGTCAGCCTCGTCGGCTCTGTTGCTGGCGACCGGACCATCGTCCATCAAAGCCCTGCTGACGAACGCGAATTGCTCACCCGATGGCTGAGATTCCTTCATCCATGCGCCGCCGCCGGCTGCCGCCCCTGGCGGCCCTGAGGGCCTTCGAGGCGGCCGCGCGCCATCTCAGCTTCCGCCGGGCCGCCGCCGAACTCGGGGTGACGCCGACCGCGATCAGCCACCAGATCCGGCTTCTCGAAGCGAGCCTGGGCCTGGCCCTGTTCGTCCGCGAGGTCCGGCGCGTCGCCCTGACCGCGGCCGGCCAGCGACTCTACCCGGCCCTGCGGGACGGCTTCGACGCCTTTGAACGCGGCCTCGCCGACGTGTCCCGGCAGACGGGACGCAAGGCGGTGACGCTGACCGCCACGACCCTGTTCACGGCGCGCCGGCTGCTACCGGCGCTGGGTGCGTTCCGCGCGCAGCATCCGAGCTTCGATCTGCGGCTGCACGCTTCGGACGATCTGGTCGATCTCGCCGCGGGCCTAGCCGATATCGCGGTCCGCTACGGATCCGGACCCTTCGCCGGATTGGTCACCGAGCCGCTCCTGTCCGAGCGGTTCGGCGTCCTGTGCAATCCGAGCCTCGGCCTATCTGCCCACGAGGATCTGAAACGGGTCCCACTCCTGCACGTCGAGTGGAAACGGCCCGACATGGCACCGGACTGGCGCCGATGGGCACGCTTGGCCGGCCTCACCGCCCTGGCGGTCGATGCGGGGCCGCGTCTCACGGATGACGGATACGCGCTTCAGGCCGCCGTCGCCGGTCATGGCGTGGTCGTTGCCAGCCTCGTGCTCGCGAAGCCCGAACTCGAGGCCGGCCTCCTCGTCCATCCGTTCGGACCGGAGATCGCGGGCGAGGCGTACCACGTGGTCGCGACGCCCGAGAACATGGCGGGCGCCGACGTGATTGCCGTTCGGGATTGGCTCAGGGCCGTCGTTCGCGGAGCGTAGGTCTCGACAAGGCGAACCCGTCGCCTGCAAGGCTCCCCGGGCGAGCCTCACCCGAACACATGCCCCCCATTGATCCGCAGCCCCACCGGGTGCCCGGCCGCGTAACGGACGCCGTCGGAATCCTCCACGGCCAGCAGGCGGCCCTCGGCATCGGCCACCTCGATCCGCTGGCGCCCCTGCGTCCGGTAGGAGCTGCGCACGGTGCCGGACAGGTGCGCCGATTCAGGCTCGGCGAGCTGCAGCTGCCACGGCCGCACATAGAGCTTGACCGGACCGATGGTGCCGGCCGGCGCCACCACCGGCGTCTCCCTCCCGCGCACCAGCACCCGGCCGCCCTCGGCGATCGCCTCGACCTCGACGGAATCGCCCAGAAACTTCATCACGGTGGCGGAGGCCGGGTTCTCCTGCACCTCGTCCGGCGTGCCGACCTGTTCCAGCCGGCCGCGGTCGAGCACCGCCACGCGGTCGGATAGCTCCAGCGCCTCGTCCTGGTCGTGGGTCACGAAGATCGTGGTCTGGCCGGTGCGGTCGTGGATCTCGCGCAGCCAGCGGCGCAGGTCTTTTCGGACCTGGGCGTCGAGGGCGCCGAAGGGCTCGTCGAGCAACAGCACCCGCGGCTCCACCGCGAGCGCCCGGGCGAGCGCGACGCGCTGGCGCTGGCCGCCGGAGAGCTGGGACGGGTAGCGGTCGCCGAAACCCGAGAGCCGGATTAGGTCGAGCAGGTCGCCGACCCGGCGCTTGATCTCGGCCTTGGCCGGACGGTCGGCGCGGCGGCGCGCGTTCAGCCCGTAGGCGATGTTGTCGGCCACGCTCATATGCTTGAACAGGGCGTAGTGCTGGAACACGAAGCCCACCGCCCGCTCCTGCACAGCGAGCCCGGTGGCGTCGTCATCCCCGAACAGGATCCGGCCCCGGTCCGGCGCGTCGAGCCCGGCGATGATGCGCAGCAGCGTCGTCTTGCCGGAGCCCGAGGGACCCAGCAGCCCAATCAGCTCGCCCGCCCGGACGTCGAGGGACAGGTCGTGCAGCACCGCCGCCGTGTCGAAGGTCTTCGAGACGTCCTCGACCCGGATCGCCGTGGACGGGCGATCAGTGCGCCCGGCCGTGCGCGAGCTCACCGGCGAAGCGCCATTCGAGGAAGGATTTGAGGACGAGGGTGATGAGGGCGAGGGCGGCAAGGAGCGAAGCGACGGCGAATGCGGCGACGAAGTTGTACTCATTGTAGAGGATCTCCACGTGGAGTGGGATAGTGTTGGTCAGGCCGCGGATGTGGCCCGACACCACCGACACCGCTCCGAATTCGCCCATCGCCCGGGCATTGCAGAGGAGCACGCTGTAGAGCAGGCCCCAGCGGATATTGGGCAGCGTCACCGTTCGGAACGCGTGCAGGCCCGAGGCGCCGAGCGTCAGCGCCGCCTCCTCCTCGGCGGTGCCCTGCTCCTGCATCAGCGGGATCAACTCGCGAGCGACGAACGGGAAGGTGACGAACACCGTCGCGAGCACGATGCCCGGCAGCGCGAACAGGATCTGGATGCCGTGATCGATCAGCCAGGAGCCGAACAGGCCCTGGGATCCGAACAGCAGCACGTAGATCATCCCCGAGACCACCGGCGAGACCGAGAACGGCAGGTCGATCAAGGTGATCAGGAGCGACTTGCCGGGGAACTCGAACTTGGCGATCGCCCAGGAGGCGGCCAGCCCGAACACCACGTTGAACGGCACCGCGATCGCCGCCACGGTCAGGGTCAGGCGGATCGCGCTCCAGGCGTCGGGCTCGCGGAACGCGTCCAGGAAGGCGCCGATCCCCTTCGAGAGGGCCTGCGTGAACACTGCGAAGAGTGGCAGCACCAGGAACAAAGCCAGGAACGCCACCGCGATCCCGATGAGGACCGCACGCGTGATGGCGCCCTCGGAGGCGACCTGGGCCGGCTTGGTGGCCGGCACAGCGACCGGGGAGAAGATCTCAGACATAGCCGAACCGCCGCCGTGACCAGGCCTGGATGAGGTTGATGGCGAGCAGCGTCAGGAACGAGATCCCGAGCATGATCGTCGCGATGGCCGCCGCACCGCCATAGTCGAACTCGGAGAGCTTGATGACGATCAGCAGCGGCGCGATTTCCGACACGTAAGGCAGGTTGCCGGCGATGAAGATGATCGAGCCGTACTCGCCGACCCCCCGGGCGAAGGCGAGGGCGAAGCCGGTGAGCACTGCGGGAATCAGCGGCGGCAGCACCACCTTGGTGAGGGTGGCGAGCCGCGTGGCACCCAGCGTCGCGGAGGCCTCCTCGATCTCCTTGTCGATCTCGGCGATCAGCGGCTGCACGGTCCGCACCGCGAAGGGCAGGCCGATGAACACCATGGCGATGAAGATGCCGACCGGCGTGTAGGCCGCCTGGATGCCGAGCCGGGCGAGGGCTGAGCCGAGCAGGCCGTCCGGCGCGTAGAGCGAGGCGAGCGCGATGCCGGCCACCGCGGTCGGCAGGGCGAAGGGCAGGTCGACGGCCGCATCGACGAGCTTGCGGCCCGGGAAGCGGTAGCGGGTCAGCACCCAGGCCACCAGGAAGCCGAAGGCCGAGGCCACCAGCGCCGCGAGCGCCGAGACGCCGAAGCTGATCCGCAGGGCGCTCGCCACCCGCGGATCGGTGGCGACCTCCCAGATTCCCGAAAGCCCGAGACCCGAGGCCTTCACCACGAGGCCAGCGAGCGGCAGCAGGACGATCAGGCCGAGGCAGGTCAGCGTGTAGCCGAAGCTGATCCCGAAACCGGGGATCACGCTCGGCCGGCGGAAGCTGCGCAGAAGGGGCGACTTGGGACGGGGCGTCTCGACCATGGTGCGAGTCTCAGCGGCCAGCCCGGCTCAACCGGTCGAACAGGCCGCCGGCGTCGAAGTTCCGCTTCTGGATCTCGTCCCAGGAGCCCTGCAGATCCTCGATCTTGAACAGCTTGATCTCGGGGAGCTGCGCAAGGTCGGCCTGCGCCGCCGCCTCGCGCTTGATCGGCCGGTAATGGTGCTTGGCGAAGATCGCCTGTGCGCGGTCGGTGTAGAGGAAGTCGAGATAGGCCTGCGCGGCCTTCGTCGTCCCCTTACGCTCGGCATTGGCCGCCACGAGGGCCACCGGCGGTTCGGCGTAGATCGAGCTCGGCGGCGAGACGATGTCGAACTTGTCCGCGCCGAATTCCTGGAGGACCAGGTAGGCCTCGTTCTCCCAGGTGGGCAGCACGTCGCCGAGCCCGCGCTGCGCGAAGGTCACGGTGGAGCCGCGGGCGCCCGTGTCGAGCACCGGCACGTTCTTGTAGACCTGCCCCACGAAGGCGTCGGCCTTGGCGGCATCCTTGTCCTGATTGTAGGCGTAGCCCCAGGCGGCGAGGAAGTTCCAGCGCCCGCCCGCCGAGGTCTTCGGATTCGGGGTGATGACCTTCACGTCGGGCTTCACGAGGTCGGCCCAGTCCTTGACGCCCTTCGGGTTGCCCTTGCGGACGAGGAACACCACCGTCGAGGTGTAGGGTGTCGCCGTGTTCGGCAGCTTGCTGCGCCAATCCTCCGGGATCTTGTGCGTGAGCTTGGCGATCGCATCGATGTCGGAGGGGATGCCGAGTGTCACGACGTCGGCGTCGACCCCGTCGATCACCGTGCGCGCCTGCGCGCCCGATCCACCGTGCGAGGCCCGCACCGTGATCGCCTCGCCGGTCTTGGCCTTCCACTCCTCCGCGAAGGCGGCGTTGATGTCCCGATAGAGTTCGCGCGTCGGATCGTAGGAGACGTTGAGGAGCGCGGTCTCGGCCGCGGCCGGCAGGGCGCAAGCCAGAAGACCGGCGCCCACCCACAGGGACAGCCCGACCGCACGGACCATCCGGCCCCGTCCTGCAGCACTCGTCATCACGTGCGATCCCCGGCCATTCGCGCTTGCGCGACGCAGGGTGAAGCCCCGGCGTATCTTGGAAATCGTTCTTTTTAACGAACGAAGTCAAGCCGTGGACGAAGCGTTGCCCGGCTTTTCGACAGCGACTAGATCGGCGGACGCAGCGGAAAAGCAAGCGGTGTCAGGGGCGTAGAGAGCCGGAATGTATGGATCTTCTCCCCGGTGCGCTGTCCGGAGAAGAAAATCAGCCTCTTGGGCGGTTTCGCAGAACGAACGATCTTCTGTGTGCTGGCGCACATGAGCGCGGCGATCGACATCGCGCGTCCGGCCGTTCAGCGCCGCGATCAAGCGGTTGCGCGGCCGATCAGCGTTTCGTCTTGTCGAGTTGTGCGATGAGGGCTTCGAGCCGCGCGTTGACCGGGGCCTCGAGCGAATCGGCGTATTGCGCGCGCAGGTTCTGGCCGAGATGACGGCGAATCCCGGCGGGCAGGTTCGGCGCCTCGGCGGCCGGCTGCTGCGGGGTCGCTCGCTCAGGATGCGGCTTCGACATGATAATGGCATCCTCAGCAGCGGCCGGACTTGAGAGTGGCTCGGCTTGGTTAAGGACTCGTCACCACGTCCCTGACGGCGCGGCCTGCCGGACCCGCCGCGCCGGGGCTGTCGCGGGGCGGAACTGGCAACCGCAGGGATACGTTGCCCGCCTTTGAGACAACCCTTCCGCCCGGAGCCTGCCGTGTCCCGCCCGATCCCCTTGACGATGTTGGTGTTGCTCGCGTCCGCCCTGGCGAGCTCACCGAGCCTCGCTCAGACGAAGCCGGGTGAGATCAAGGGTGTCGACGCGATGGGCGATAAATCCCGGAGTGCCCAGGATGGCTGGAGTCAAGCTCCGGTTCCGCGGGAACAGTCGGCGGCCAAGGATGCGCCGAATCCCGGCGGCCAGTCGATCAAGGAGAATGCCGACCGTCCGGTGCCTAATGCGAACACCGGCGGCTCGTCCGCGACCGAGCCTCAGGCGCCCCTCGATCACCGTACGGCAAGCCCATCCGGGACGAATCCGGCGGCGCCGAGCAAGTAAAAAAGTCATTTCCTAAAAGGATGATAACACGTCGGGCGAACGTACTGCGTCGCCCGCAACACCGTATCCAACGTGTCACGTCTGTGTCACGCAACCGCACTTGCCTCGCGCACGCTTTTTTGGGACACCCTGGAATTATACCAGATCTCTTTATGGAGCGGAGATGACGGTCCAGGTCTCAAGGCGTGGCCTGCTCAAGGGGGCCGGTGCCGGCCTCGCGGGCGGCACGCTGGGCGCACTCGGATTTGGCGGGCTCGAGCCCGCCATGGCCGCTGCGGTGCGGCCCTTCAAGCTCGCGCAGATGCGCGAGACGCGCAACACGTGCCCGTACTGCTCGGTCGCGTGCGGCGTCATCCTCTACAGCCTCGGCGACCGTTCGAAGAACGCGCGCTCCTCGGTGATGCATATCGAGGGCGATCCCGATCACCCGATCAACCGCGGCACGCTCTGCCCGAAGGGCTCGGCGCTGCTCGACTTCGTCCACGCCGAGACCCGCACCAAGTACCCGCTTCACCGGGCGCCGGGCTCCTCCGAGTTCAAGCGCGTGTCCTGGGACTTCGCCCTGGACCGGATCGCGCAGCTCCTGAAGGAGGACCGGGACAAGAACTTCGTGGCCAAGAACGGCGACCTCACGGTCAACCGCTGGACCACGATGGGCTTCCTCGGCGCCTCGGCCACCACCAACGAGACGGCCTGGCTGACCTACAAGACAGTCCGAAGCATGGGGGCCCTGGTCTTCGATAATCAGGCCAGAGTTTGACACGGTCCGTCGGTCGCCAGTTTGGCGCCCTCCTTCGGACGCGGTGCGATGACCAACCTCTGGATGGACATCAAGCACGCGGACGTGATCACCGTGATGGGCGGCAATGCCGCCGAGGCTCATCCCTGCGGCTTCAAGTGGGTCGTCGAGGCGAAAGCCCATAACAATGCCAAGCTGATCGTCGTCGATCCGCGCTTCACCCGCACGGCGTCGGTGGCCGATCTCTACTGCCCGATCCGGCAGGGGACCGACATCGCGTTCCTGTCGGGCGTGGCCAAGTACCTGCTCGACAACGACAAGCTGCAGCACCGCTACGTCTCCGCCTACACCAACGCCGGGTACGTGGTCCGCGAGGGCTACGACTTCCAGGACGGGCTGTTCACGGGCTACGACGCGGACAAGCGCGACTACGACAAGACCACCTGGGACTACGAGATCGGCCCCGACGGCTACGCCGTGGTCGACGAGACGATGCAGCACCCGCGCTGCGTCATGCAGCTCCTCAAGAAGCATCTCGCGATCTACACGCCCGAGATGGTCGAGAGGATCTGCGGCTCGCCCAAGGAGACCTTCCTGAAGGTCTGCGAGATGATGGCGACGACGGCTTCCCCCGAGAAGTCGATGGCCTCGCTCTACGCGCTCGGCTGGACCCATCACTCCAAGGGCTCGCAGAACATCCGCTCGATGTGCATCGTGCAGACCCTGCTCGGGAACATCGGCGTGCTCGGCGGTGGGATGCAGGCCCTGCGCGGTCACTCCAACATCCAGGGGCTGACCGATATCGGCCTGATGTCGAACCTGATCCCCGGATATCTCAACATCCCGGTGGAGAAGGAGCCCGACTACGCGAGCTACATGGCCAAGCGGCAGTTCAAGCCGCTGCGTCCGGGGCAGACGAGCTACTGGCAGAACTACAACAAGTTCTTCGTCTCGTTCCAGAAGGCGATGTGGGGCGACAAGGCGACGAAGGAGAACGACTGGGCGTACGATTACCTGCCCAAGCTCGACGTGCCGACCTACGACGTGCTGCGTGGGTTCGAGCTCGCCAAGCAGGGCAAGATGACCGGCTACGTCATCCAGGGCTTCAACCCCCTGCTGTCGTTCCCGAATCGGGCCAAGATGACGGAAGCCTTCTCCAAGATGAAGTTCATCGTGGTGATGGACCCGCTCAAGACGGAGACGGCCCGGTTCTGGGAGAACCACGGCGAGTACAACGACGTCGATCCGACCAAGATCCAGACCGAGGTGTTCGAGCTTCCAACCACCTTGTTCGTGGAGGAGGAAGGCTCGCTGTCGAACTCCAGCCGCTGGCTGCAGTGGCACTGGCAGGCGCAGGAGGCGCCGGGCGAGTGCCGCTCCGACATCGAGATCATGTCGGAGATCTTCCTGCGCGTCCGCAACGCCTACAAGAAGGATGGCGGGGCCTTCCCGGACGCGATCGTCAATCTGAAGTGGGACTACGCGATCGCCGAGTCGCCCACGCCGACGGAGCTCGCCCGCGAGCTCAACGGCTACACGCTGGCGCCGACGCCGGACCTCAACGGGACGATCATCCCGGCGGGCAAGCAGGTGGACGGCTTCGCCCAGCTCAAGGACGACGGCACCACGGCGTGCGGCTGCTGGATCTATTCCGGCTGCTACACCGAGAAGGGCAACATGATGGCCCGCCGGGACAATACCGATCCCGGCGATCGCGGCATCGCGCCCAACTGGGCCTTCGCGTGGCCGGCCAACCGGCGCGTGCTCTACAACCGCGCCTCGTGCGACCCCGAGGGGCGCCCGTGGTCGGAGAAGAAGAAGCTCATCGAGTGGAACGGCAAGCAGTGGATCGGCTTCGACGTGCCGGACTACGGCGTCACCGTCGCCCCCGATAAGGGCGTCGGCCCGTTCATCCTGAACCAGGAGGGCGTCGCCCGCCTGTGGACCCGGGGTCTCATGCGCGACGGGCCGTTCCCGGCGCATTACGAGCCCTTCGAGTCCCCGATGGCCAACCTCGCCTTCCCGCGGATCAAGGGCGCGCCCGCGTCCCGGATCTTCAAGGACGATTTGGCCGATCTCGGCGACGCGAAGGAGTTCCCCTACGCGGCGACGAGCTACCGCCTGACCGAGCACTTCCACGGGTGGACCAAGCACGCCCGGATCAACGCGATCCTCCAGCCGGAGGCCTTCGTGGAGATCTCGGAGGAACTCGCCAAGGAGAAGGGCATCGCCAAGGGCTCCTGGGTCCGCGTCTGGTCGAAGCGCGGCTCGCTCAAGGCCAAGGCCCTGGTGACCAAGCGCATCAAGCCGCTGATCTGCGACGGCAAGCCCGTCCACGTCGTCGGCATCCCGCAGCACTGGGGCTTCATGGGCCTGACCAAGAAAGGATGGCACCCGAACTCGCTGACGCCCGTCGTCGGCGACGCGAACACCGAGACGCCGGAGTTCAAGGCTTGGCTCGTGAATATCGAGCCGACCACGCCTCCGTCGGACGCGGTCGCGTAAGGGGGAGCGGCAGACATGGCTGACTACAGCTCCCTCGACATCCGCCAGCGCTCCGCCTCGACGGAGACGCCGCCGGAGATCCGCCGTCAGGTGGAGGTCGCCAAGCTCATCGACGTGTCGAAGTGCATCGGCTGCAAGGCCTGCCAATCGGCCTGCGAGGAGTGGAACGACCTGCGCGACGACATCGGTGTCAACACGGGCACCTACCAGAACCCCCACGACCTCACGCCGAAGTCGTGGACCCTGATGCGGTTCACCGAGTACGAGAACCCGGAGACCAACCACCTCGAATGGCTGATCCGCAAGGACGGCTGCATGCACTGCACCGAGCCGGGCTGCCTGAAGGCCTGCCCGTCCCCCGGCGCGATCGTGCAGTACTCCAACGGCATCGTCGACTTCATCGAGGAGAACTGCATCGGCTGCGGCTACTGCGTGAAGGGCTGCCCCTTCAACATCCCGCGCATCAGCCAGACCGATCACAAGGCGTACAAGTGCACCCTGTGCTCGGATCGGGTGGCGGTGGGGCAGGCTCCAGCCTGCGCCAAGGCCTGCCCGACCGGCTCGATCATGTTCGGCACCAAGCAGGCCATGATCGAGCAGGCTGAGACCCGCGTCGAGGATCTGAAGTCGCGCGGCTTCGCGCATGCCGGCCTCTACGACCCGGCCGGCGTCGGCGGCACGCACGTCATGTACGTGCTGCACCATGCCGACCAGCCGAGCCTCTATGCCGGCCTGCCGAACGATCCGAAGATCTCGCCGCTGGTGGCCTTCTGGAAGGGTGGCGCCAAGGTGTTCGGCCTCGCCGCGATGGGCTTTGCGGCGGTGGCGGGCTTCTTCCACTACGTGACGGCCGGCCCGAACGAGGTCGTGCCCGAGGAAGAGGAAGAGGCGGTCGAGTACGACGAGGCCAAGCGCCGGGAGACCGGCAGCGACGAAGCGCGGCCGCACTGAACCGCGACGGTCTCCCTCCCCCCTCTGCGGGGGAGGGTGGCCCCCGAAGGGGGTCGGGAGAGGGGAGCGACGGTGCAGGATCGCCTGTGCCCGTCGTGCCGGTCTCGTGACCTTTCCCGAACCCGGGTTCCCCTCTCCCGACCCCTGCTGAAGCAGGGACCACCCTCCCCCGCAGAGGGGGAGGGAGAGTTGCGGAGCCGCAAGCGACAGGATGGAGACGGCGCAGCTGCTCCACCCTATCTTGAATTTCAGAGCCACCTCCGCCGTGATGCGGGGCCGGCACCGCATCAGGCGCGAGAAGGCCGATGACGATCCAGAGCGACATCCGGGACGGCGACTCCCGCCCCCTGCACCACGCCAAGTCCGAAGCGCCGGAGGTGATGTACGTCCCGCGCTACACCGGCGTGCAGCGCGTGAACCACTGGATCACCGCGATCCTGTTTACCCTGCTGACCCTCTCGGGTCTGGCGATGTTCACGCCCTACCTGTTCTCGCTCACGGGCCTGTTCGGCGGCGGGCAGGCGACGCGGGCGATCCACCCGTGGTTCGGCGTGGCGCTGGCGGTCAGCTTCCTCTTCCTGTTCGTGCGCTTCTGGAAGCTCAACATCCCCAACAAGGACGATGTCGAGTGGAGCAAGCACATCGGCGACGTGGTCACCAACCGCGACGACCGGCTGCCGGAACTCGGCAAGTACAATGCCGGCCAGAAGGGCGTGTTCTGGGGCCAGACCGCGCTGATCGGCGTGATGTTCGTGACCGGCCTCGTGATCTGGAACACCTATTTCGGCGGCCTCACCTCGATCGAGACCCAGCGCTGGGCGCTGCTCGCCCACTCGCTCGCCGCCGTGATCGCCATCGCGATCATCGTGGTCCACATCTACGCCGGCATCTGGGTGCGCGGCACCGGGCGGGCGATGGTCCGCGGCACGGTGACGGGTGGCTGGGCCTACCGGCATCACCGCAAGTGGTTCCGGCAGATCGCCGGCGGCAAGGCGCGCCACGGCTCGGTGGACAAGCGCGGATCCTGATTGGTGGCCAATTTCTTCAGGCGCAAACCTGCGGTCCCGGCCGCGGACAAGACCCCGACGCAAGCGGAGGCGCCTAAGCCCCGCCGCCGGGATTTCCATGAGCTGAAGCCCGATCCCGACAAGATCGGGATCTCCGGCTCGGTGCCGTTCGTGCGCCTGCCGGATCCCACGACCCTGTTCGCCGACCGCGCGGCCCGCCTGACCGAGGCCGCCCCCGGGCACCCGCTGGAGGCCTATCTCCGGTTTGTGGCGGAGGTCGCCCGGGCCCAGGATGCGATCCAGGCCAAGGTGGCGCTCCCGCCGCCACCGGACGGCGCCGATCTGGCCCTGCGGAGCGAGCACGGCATGCCGCCCCTGTCGCGGCACAGCCTGGAGGCTGACACGGGCTTCGATGACAGCCTGCTGGCGCTGCTCGACGCACTCGATCTCAGCACGGCACCCGAGGCTTCCGCGGCGGCGCGCGAGAGCCTGCGGGCAGCCTCCCGGGAAGACCGCCTCGACCTCGCCCTTCAGGTGTTCGAGGGCGCGCTGCCGGTGGACCGGATTGCCGAATGCGTGTTCGTCTCGGCGGCCCTGCAGGTCCGTCTCGCCGAGCAGGCGGTGCGGCTCGACACGAAGGCGTTGAAGCCGGTGGCGGACGGTGTCTGCCCGTGCTGCGGCGGCGCGCCGGTGGCGAGCGTCGTGGTCGGCTGGACCCCGGCCGACAAGGCGCGCTATCTCAGCTGCTCGCTGTGCGGTACCTACTGGAACCACGTCCGGATCCGCTGCACCGCCTGCGGCTCCGGCGAGGGCATCAGTTATTACGGGCTCGACGAGGTGTCGAAGGACGTCCAGGTCGAGACCTGTACGACCTGCCACAGCTATATCAAGCACCTGCACCAGCACCGGGCCCCGACGCTCGACCCGGTGGCGGACGACATCGCGTCCTACGGGCTCGACCTCAAGATCGCCGAGGAAGGGTTCCGGCGCGCCGGGCTGAACCTGCTGTTCGTGATCTGAACGGCTGGACCGGCTTCAGTCGCGCCGGCGCCGTTCAGACCACGGGTCGTGTCGTAGGCTGGCGCGCCCATGGCCTCCGTTCAGCGGTAGCCGTAGTGGCTCTTGGCGGCGGCGAGCAGGTGCAGGGCTTCACCCGACTTGCCGGCCGCGCATTCCGCGGCGGCGTGGGCAAGATCGGCGTTGAAGCGGTCGCCCACGGGCTTGTTGAGGTTGCCGGTCGCCACGTCGCTGTCGACGATCGCCTTGGTGCGGGCGATCTCGGGACCGCAGCCGCTGCCGGTGGGCAGGGCTACTGGGGCCGGGATGACGGGCGAAGGCTCCATGACCGCCGGGGCGGTCCGCTGCTGGCAGGCCGCCAGCGCCGCGACGGCGAGGGCAGCGAGGCTGAGGCGCATCGGGAGACGGGACGCGGGCACGGCGATCATCCTGTTGCGGCGCGGGGCTGCGCCGCCCGGGTTGTGAGCCGAGCTTGGCCGTGGGTCAATCGCCGCCACGACACGCCCTGCCCGGGCGCTGGGCATTGGTCATACAGGATTCTGCTGTCATCAGAGCGGGTTGGCGCGCACTGCCATCATCTCGCTTCAACAGCGCACGCCGGATCGTGAGCGCCTACTTCGCCTTGTCGGCGAGCGCCTTCAGGCCAGAATCGTAGATGCCCTGGATCGCATCGACCGCGACCGTGTCGGGGGCACCCTTGGCGTTGAAGGTGCCGGTCCACGTCACCTTTGAGCCGGAGCCCTCGGGGGCGACCGAGAGGGTCGACTTGTAGTCCGAGACCGGCAGCGGGCTCTCCAGGATCGTGTAGGTGTAGCTCATCACCTTGTCGTCCCGGGAGACCTGCTCCTCCTTGATGGTGCCGCCGCCCTTCAGGCTCAGCGTGCGGACCTTCATGCCGTCCTTGTCGGACAGGGCGCATTTCTCGATGGCCGGATGCCAGTCGCCGATGCCGCAGAAATCGCCGATCGTCTGCCAGACCTTGGCCGGGGGCGCGGCGATGTCGGCCGTGCGCGTCACGTCCAGGGCGTAGCCCGGCACGGTGGCCGCGGCGAGCGCCAGGGCGGCAAGGGGAAGGGACCGGCAGAAAGCGAAAGGCATCTCGGGGGTGTCTCCGTCCGATTAAGGTCGCGGCAGGGGCCGCGCGAGCTCTGTGGCCGCCGGGGAGCTAGGCCTGGATCACGCCCGGGGCAATGGGCGGCGGCCCAGCGCGCCTGACGTTTCCGACGGGCGAGGGCAGAACCTTCAGTGCGACCGGCGCAGGCGGCGGGCCTACCAGCCGTCCATCTCGTCCGTATCGGCCGGGTAGCCGTAGGCGGGGGCAGGCACATAGGCCGGGCGGTACGTGACCGACTGCGACCGGCGGCCCATCTGGTCGCCATCCGCCTGCAGCGCCTCCCCATAGGGACTGCGCTGCCGGGCGATGCGGATCCCGCGCGGCCCGGCCTCGGCCACCGGCATGTCGGCGCCCTCGATCACCACCCGGGTGCGGCCCATGCCCTCGGCCTTTACCAGGTTGAACAGAGTCGCGGCATTGCGCACCGACAGGCGCACGCAGCCGTGCGAGGCCGCCCGCCCGAGATTGCGGACATGGTTGGTGCCGTGGATGGCATGGCCCTGATTGGTGAAGAACATCGCGAAGGGCATCGGCGCGTCGTCCCACTCCTTCGAGAAGTGCGTGCGCTCCATCCGGAATGGGCGGTAGGAGCCGGAGGGGGTATCGTGGCTCTCGACCCCCGTGGAGACGGGCCAGGAATAGCGCGGCTGCCCGTCGACCGTGACCTCCATGCGCTGCGCGCTCTTGTCGACGTTGATCAGCACGTCCGCGGAGGCCGAAGCCGGGACGGCGGCCCACAGGAGCAGGCCGGACAGGACCGAGACCAGACCGATACGCATGCGAGCCTCCGAACGGGAAACCGCGACGGTTTGCCGACACGCTAAGCCTTTGGCAACGCCAAGGTTCCGGCGAGTCCCGGCCCTGCGCAGTCACGCTCTGCTGAGCGCCCCCCCGCCGTCGCCTTGATCCAGGATCGGGCGGCCCGGCATGAACCGTGCTGTCGCCAACCGCCGGTTGACAGCGGCCCGGGCCCGGGCGCCTCCTCCGGCTCAAGATTGGTTCGGAGTTCCCATGGCCCTCGACCCCACCCTCGCCGCCGAGATCGAAGCCTCCGTGGCGGAGGGGTTTGCCGATCAGGTCGCCCACACGCAGGCCCTGGTCCGGTTCGCCTCCCTGCGGGGTGAAGAGCATGCCTGCCAGGATTACGTGTTCGACCAGTTCCGCGCCCGGGGCTACGCGACCGAGCGCTTCGCCATGGACCGGGACGCCATCGCGGCCCATCCCGGCGGCTCGAAGATCGATGAGGCCCATCATTCGGACGCGCCGATCGTCGTCTGCCATCACCGGCCGAACACCGAGACCGGGCGTTCGCTGATCCTGCAGGCCCATGTCGACGTGGTGCCGCCCGGCCCCCTCGACCTCTGGACCCATCGGCCCTTCGATCCGGTGATCCAGGGCGACTGGATGTATGGCCGCGGCGCCGGCGACATGAAGGCGGGGCACGCCGCCAACCTGTTCGCCCTCGACGCCCTCGCCCGGCTCGGCCTCCAGCCGGCGGCCGCCGTGACGGTGCAGTCGGTGGTCGAGGAGGAATCCACCGGCAACGGTGCCCTGATGACCCACCTGCGCGGCTACCGGGCCGACGCCGTGCTGATCCCCGAGCCCGAGGATGAGAAGCTCGTGCGCGCCAATACCGGCGTGCTGTGGTTCACCGTCGAGGTCCGGGGGGTGCCGGTCCATGTCCGCGAGATGGGCGCGGGTGCCAACGCCATCGACGCCACCTACCGGGTGATCGGCGCGCTGCGCGCCGTCGAGGCCCGCTGGAACGCCGAGAAGGCGTCGCATCCGCATTTCGAGACCGAGGACCACCCGATCAACCTGAACATCGGCAAGATCGAGGGCGGTGACTGGGCCTCCTCGGTGCCAGCCTGGTGCCGGATCCACTGCCGGGTGGCGCTCTATCCGGGCGTGACCGCCGCGCAGGCCGCCGCCGAGATCGAAGCCGCGGTGGCCAGCTTCTCCCGCATGGATCCGTTCCTGGCCAACAGCCCGCCGCGGGTGGTCTTCAACGGCTTCTTCGCCGAGGGCTATGTGCTGGAGGAAGGCTCGGAGGCCGAGGCGGTGCTCGGCCGCGCCCACGAGCGGGCGATCGGCGCACCGCTCCAGAGCTTCATGACGGCGGGCTACCTCGATACCCGGGTCCACGCCCTCTACGACCGGGTGCCGGCCCTCTGCTACGGCCCGACCTCCCAGAACATCCACGGCTTCGACGAGCGCGTGAGCCTCGCCTCTGTGAAGCGGATCACGACCACTATGGCGCTGTTCGTGGCCGAGTGGTGCGGGACGGAGCGCAAGGCCGGGTGAGCCACCGCCGTCTTTGCGAGCGGAGCGAAGCAATCCAGGGTCGCGCTGCCCTGGGTCGCTTCGCTGCGCTCGCGATGACGGCGGTGATCCCCATCACGGAATCAGCCGGTCCGCGCGGAGCTGAGCGAACAGATCGTAGAACGCGTCGTCGGTCGGCTGATAGGCCGTGAAGCCCAGCCGCCGGCTCTTGCTCATGTCGGTGACGACCTCGATCGGCCGGCCGAGATCGGCATCCGTATGCCAGGGGGAGGCCAGCTTCTCGAGGTTCGGCTCGGCCAAGCCGTAGCGCTGCGCGATCTCGGCCCAGGCCGGGCCATCCTGCGCCATCCGGGGCTCGAGCGGCCGGTGCGTGCCATCGAACGGCACCGCCTCGATCCCGAACCACGCGGCGATCCGGCCCCACATCCAGCTCCAGCGGAAGACATCGCCGTCAACGACGTTGAACGCCTCGTTGGCGGCCTTGGGCTCCGTCGACGCCCAGAGCAGCTGACGGGCGAGCAGCCGCGCGTCGGTCATGTCGGTGAGGCCGTTCCACTGGGCGGCCGAGCCCGGGAAGATGAACGGGCGCCCCAGCTCCCGGCACAGCGTGGCGTAGCAGGCGAGCGTCGTGCCCATGTTCATGGCGTTGCCCACCGCCTTGCCGATGATCGTGTGCGGGCGGTGCACGCTCCAGGTGAAGCCGTCGCGCTCGGCGGCCGCGAACACGGCATCCTCTTGAGCATAATAAAAATTCTCGATGTCGAGCCGACCCTGGTCCTCGCGGAACGGCGTCTGCGGCAGGGTGCCTTTGCCGTAGGCCTCGAATGGGCCGAGATAGTGCTTGAGCCCGGTCACCAGGGCGACGTGGCGGACGCTCTTCTTCGGCTGGAGCGCGTCGAGCAGGTTCTCGATCATCGCCCGGTTGACGCGGATCATCTCCGCCTCGGTCGGGCGCCGCTGCCAGGTCGCCAGGAACACGTGGGACGGGGCGAGGTCGGCGAGCGCCCGCTCCAGCGAGGCCGGGTCCTGCAGGTCGCCGGCCACCGGCTCGACGCCGTCCTGCTGCACCGGGTGGCGCGCGAGGCCCGCGACCCGCCAGCCCTCCTGGCTGAGCAGCGCCGCGGTGGCGCTGCCGACGATCCCGCTGGCGCCGACGATCAGGGCGGTGTTCGACATAAAAACCCTCGTGCCCGGCCAAAATCCGGGTCCGGGGCAGATGGGCACGGGTGGTGTCGCGACAACCCCGCTGCGCGGCGGGGGCGCCTGTGCGGCGCGCAAGGGTTGTGTGATCGCGTCACCGTCTCCGTCATCGCGAGCGCAGCGACCCAGGGTGGCGGGACGTTTGGAACCATAGCGCGACCCTGGATTGCTTCGCTCCGCTCGCAAAGACGAGAGTGTTCTCAGGCGACCCGGTCGATCGCGGCGCCCAGGATGTCCACGATCTCGCCGATCTGGCCGCGCTCGATGATCAGCGGTGGCGACAGCGCGATGATGTCGCCGGTCACCCGGGTGAGCAGGCCGCGCTCGAAGCAATCCACGAACACGTCGTAGGCCCGCTTGCCCGGCGCGTCCGGACGCGGCGCCAGCTCAATGCCGGCCACGAGACCGATGGTGCGGATGTCGATGACGCCCTTGCGCCCGCGCAGGTCGTGCATCGCCGCCGCCCAGTCGTCGGCGATGTCGGCGACGCGGGTGAGGAGACCCTCTTCCCGGTAGATGTCCAGAGTCGCGATCCCGGCCGCGCAGGCGATCGGGTGCCCGGAATAGGTGTAGCCGTGGAACAGCTCGATCCCGTCCGGACCCTGCATCAGCGCGTCGTGGACCGCGCGGCTCGCGAAGACTGCGCCCATTGGCACCGTGCCGTTGGTCAGGCCCTTGGCGCTGGTCACGAGGTCCGGGACGACGCCGAAGAAGTCGGTCGCAAACGGCGCGCCGAGGCGGCCGAACCCGGAAATGACCTCGTCGAAGATCAGCAGGATGCCGTGCTTGGTGCAGATCTCGCGCAGGCGTTCCAGGTAGCCCTTCGGCGGCACCAGCACGCCGGTCGAGCCTGCCACCGGCTCGACGATGCAGGCCGCGATGGTCTCGGCCCCGTGGAGCGCCACCAGCCGCTCCAGATCCTCGGCGAGCTCGGCCCCGTGCTCGGGCTGGCCCTTCACGAAGGCGTTGCGGGCTGGGTCGTGGGTGTGGCGCAGGTGGTCGGTGCCGTTGAGCTGCGGGAAGACCCGCCGGTTCGACACGATGCCGCCGACCGACAGGCCGCCGAAGCCGACGCCGTGATAGCCGCGCTCGCGGCCGATCAGCCGGGTCCGGGTCCCCTGCCCGATCGCCCGCTGGTAGGCGAGCGCGATCTTGAGGGCGGTGTCGACCGATTCGGAGCCGGAATTGGTGAAGAACACCCGGTCGAGGCGCTTGTCCGGTCCGCCCGGGGCGATCTCGGCGAGGCGCTCGGCGAATTCGAAGGCGATGGGGTGGCCCATCTGGAAGGTCGGGGCGAAGTCGAGGGTCGCGAGCTGGCGCTCCACGGCCGCCGCGATGCCCCGGCGTCCGTGCCCGGCGTTGACGCACCAGAGGCCCGCGGAGCCGTCGAGGATCCTGCGGCCGTCATCGGCGGTGTAGTGCATGCCCTCGGCCGACACGAGCAGGCGCGGCGCCGCCTTGAACTGGCGGTTGGCCGTGAACGGCATCCAGAAGGCGTCCATCGCGGGCGTGTTGCGGAGCGGATGGTCGGTCATGGGGCGGTTCTCCGGAGCGGGCGGCACGGATCGGGCAGCGGGACCAGGGGACACCTTCGCGGATCGGGCAACAAGTCCTTTTCTGGCCGCCGCCAAGCCCTTGCAGGAACGGGGCCGCGGGTGGCACCGTTGCGGGATCCGCAACACCTGAAACGGGCCATAGCCGAATGAGCATCGATGTCGGCGCGCGGCTGCGCTTCGTGCGTGCCCGCCACGGCCTGTCGCAGCGGACGCTCGCCAAGCGCGCCGGGGTGACGAATTCCGCGATCTCGCTGATCGAGGCGAATCGCGTGAACCCGTCGGTGGGCGCCCTGAAGCGGATCCTCGACGGGGTGCCGATCGGCATGGCCGAGTTCTTCGCCCTGGAGCCGGAACCGGAGCGCAAGGCGTTCTTCGCCGCCGAAGAGCTGACCGAGATTGGCCGGAAGGCCGACAAGGGGGCGATCTCGTACCGGCAGGTCGGCGACAGCCTGTTCGGGCGCAAGCTCCAGATCCTGAAGGAGCGCTACGAGCCGGGCGCCGATACCGGCCGGGTGCCGCTCTCCCACGAAGGCGAGGAGGGCGGCATCGTGCTCTCCGGCCGGCTGGAGGTGACGGTGGATGCCGAGCGCCGGATCCTCGGCCCCGGCGACGCCTACAGCTTCGACAGCCGCCGCCCGCACCGGTTCCGCTGCGTCGGGCCGAACGCGTGCGAGGTGGTGAGCGCCTGCACACCGCCGAGTTTTTAGATGGCCGTTGTCTCTGGCCGTCCCCGCCGGATCAGGACGGGTTGCCCAGACGCTCCCTGATCCAAGCAATGCCGTCCCGATCGAGGCGGGTGATCCAGAGCGTGTTCCCGCAGAACCGGTTGCCGGTCCTGAAGTCATCTTCGCCCGCGCTGGCGAAGCCGATGAGATTCTTGGTGCCGTTGATCTCGGCGAATACGGCAGAGCCCGAGTCGCCCTGGCACACGGATTCGTCTTCGGGTACCGGCAGCGAGTCGGCCGGAGCACGCACAAGGTGTCCATCGTCGTCGAGGACGACATCGCGGGGCAGGCCGGACGGGACACGAAGGACGAACTTGAGACGCGTCTCCATTTTCCCCCGGTAGGTCAACCCAAGCACGCGTCTCCGCGTGAAGGGGGGACCCTGCTGATCGGTAAAGGGGCCGCTTCGCTGCTCCAGATAGGCGTTTTCCGCATGTCCAAGATGCGTGACGATGGGATGTTCGCTCAGGCTCAGGATCCCATCCGCATCGAGCGCGAGGTCTTGCTCGATCCGGACCGCGCCGAGATCCAGTTCTGACCCGGACCCGCTCCTGCGCGACGGGAACTGGAAGGCGGCGGCGGCGAGATCCACGCGCTTTATGGCGCCCTGCGACAGATAGAGGATACTCATCTGTGCCGGGCCCTTCTTCAGGCAATGCGCGGCGGTGAAGAGCGTTCTGTCGATCATGATGCCGTGGCAGAACGGTCTTTGGCCAGATACCAGAATGAGGTCTGCGTAAGGAACAAGGTCAACGGCGCGCGCGGCGCCGGTGGAGCCTATCATCGACACGATGACGGGCAAGATCAGATTTGCGATGGTCCTGACCATTGGAGTGCTGGTAAATTAACGCAGAGTCCTCAATTATCAGCCTTTGAATCGTAGAGTAATCGCCTGTATCCTGCGCGATCTCGCGAATCTTCGAAATTTGACCCATCCTAATCAACGCTTCGGTCTCATAAAGCAACGATAAGTAGGAGCGCCGATCCTACAACCGCGTACCAACAGATCTGTCGTCCTTATCACCGGCCGGCGCCCTCAAGGGTGCTGTTGGCGCGTGCCCGGAGCCGTGAGCCGTGACGTTGCGTCCGTTCGGCCACGATCGTTGGCGCTCGCGGTTTTTGCTGCCGGTCGGTTCGGAGAGGCATCGACCGTAAGGCGCCCGCCCTCGCGGGCCCTTTACGTCACTCTGGTCCTGGCGCATGCGAGGGGCGCTTCTGAATTCAAAATACCGACGCGCGCGAGGATCGATGGCCGTCACCACCGCAGCCCCGGCCGCTGGGCCTGGACAAAACCAGTCCGCCCGGGCGGCGCTCGCGGCCTTCGTGGGCACCACGATCGAGTGGTACGACTTCTTCATCTACGGCACCGCCGCGGCCCTGGTGTTCGGCCCGCTCTTCTTCACAACAGAATCGCCCTACATCGCGACGCTCTCGGCCTTCGGCACCTTCGCGGTGGGCTTCCTGGCCCGGCCGCTCGGCGGCCTGATCTTCGGGCATCTCGGCGACCGGTTCGGGCGCAAGCGCGCCCTGGTGGCGACGCTCGTGATGATGGGCATCGCCACCTCGGGGATCGGCCTGCTGCCGACCTACGCGTCGGTCGGCCTCTGGGCGCCGGTGATGCTGGTCGTCCTGCGGCTGATCCAGGGGCTCGCGGTCGGCGGCGAGTGGGGCGGGGCGGTGCTGATGGCCGCCGAGCATGCGCCGGCCGGGCGCAACACCTTCTTCGCCTCCTTCGCGCAGCTCGGCAGCCCCGCCGGGCAGATCCTGTCGCTCCTGGCCTTCCGCCTCGCCGGCCTCCTCGACAAGGAGAGTTTCCTGAGCTGGGGCTGGCGGGTGCCCTTCCTGGTGAGCATCCTGCTGCTCGCAGTGGGGCTCGCGATCCGTCTCGGCGTCGCGGAATCGCCGGCCTTCGAGAAGACCCAGGCCGCGGGCGGACCGCCGCCGGCCCCCGTGCGCGAGGTGCTGACCGGCTACCTCAAGCCGGTCCTGCTGGCGGCTGGGGCCAACACCTTCGCGATCGCCTCGGTCTACCTGTTCAACACCTTCATGATCGCGTTCACCACGCAGTATCTCGGTATCGCCCGGGCCACGATCCTCGACGCCCTGCTGATCGGCGCCGTGGTGCAGCTGGTGATGACACCGGTGGGCGCCCGGATCGCGGAGCTGATCCGCAACGAGCGGCTGTTCCTGCAGGGTACGCTGATCTGGGCGATGCTGGCGCCCTATCCCCTGTTCTGGCTGGTGGAGACCAAGTCGGTGCCGCTGATCGTGCTGGGCCTCGCCCTGAACGTGATCGGCAGCGCGACCTTCTACGCGGTGATCGCCGGCTACCTCGCGGGCGCCTTCCCGGCCCGGGTGCGCTACTCGGCGATCTCGATCGCCTACCAGTTCTGCGGGGCGCTCGCCGGCGGCCTGACCCCCCTCGTCGGAACGGTGCTGGCCGAGCGCTTCCAGGGCCATTGGTGGCCGATCGCCGTGTTCGGCACGGTGCTGGCGGGCGTGTCCTTCGTCTGCGTGACGCTGATCGGCGGCTACCGGGCGCGCCAGCGCGGCTTCCTCGACGGGTGATCCCCGTTCGCTCAAAGGCTCCGAATTCGGATAACCGCGGATTCAGACCGGCGGTCTAGGCTCGGCGCCATGGATTCGATCGCCGCAGCCGCCGTCCAGATGCTGGGTTCGTCCCAGAACCAGCAGATCGGCATTGCCGTCGCCAAGCAGCAGCTCTCGGCCGACAAGGCTGTCGCCGGGCTCGTGGCAGACAGTGCCGCTCAAGCGGCGAGCGCCGGTCCGCCCGCGCCGGCCGGACAGGGGTTGAGCGTCGATCTGCGGGTCTGACGGGGGCGCCCTGCGCGTCCGCGGCGGCGGTCGGCCTGTCCCTACCCGAAGCCGTAGAGCCGCCGTGGGTTGTCGACGAAGACCAGCCTGCGCCGGCCTTCGTCCGGCACCCAGTCGGCCATCAGGTCGAGGAGGGTCGTCGTCCGCGGTGGCCCGTCCCAGGCGGCGACGTGGGGCCAGTCCGAGCCCCAGAGGCAGCGCTCCGGCGCGGCCTCGTTGAGGGCGCGGGCGAAGGGGATCGTGTCGGCGTAGGGCGGCCCGGTGACGGAATCCCGGAAGGCGCCCGAGAGCTTGACCCAGTTCCCGTCGGCGACGAGCCCGAGCAGGGCCTGGAAGCCTGGATGCTCCACCCCCGCCGAGGTCGGCATGTGGCCCATATGGTCGAAGACCAAGGGCACGGGCAGCCGCGACAGGCGGCCGGCGATCGGCGGCAGCTCCCGGGCGTCGAGCAGGAACTGGAGATGCCAGCCCATCTCCCGGGCGAGCGCCCCGTAGGACTCGACCGCGTCGAGCCCGACCCCGCCGCCGAACAGCACGTTGAGGCGCAGGCCCACCACGCCGGATTCCTTGAGGGCGGCGAGCTCCGCGTCGGGCAGGCCGAGGGGGATCACCGCGATGCCGCGCAGGCGCTGCCGGTGGGCGCGCAGGGTCTCGACCATCAGCCGATTGTCGGTGCCGTGGACGCTGACTTGGACCAGCACGCCGTTGGCCATACCGGTCGCACCGAGCATCGCGAGATAGGCCTCCGCCGGGGCCGCCGGGGGCGTGTAGCTGCGGTCCGGCACCAGCGGATAGGCGGGCGGCAGGCCGATGACGTGGGCGTGGGTGTCGACCGCCCCCGCCGGCACGACGTAGCGGGTCGGGCCGCCCGGATGCGGGTCCGGGGCGGGGCAGTCTCGGATCTCGGGCATGATCAGCTATCCGCGTGCAGGACCTTGCCGCGCGTCTCGGGCAGCGCGTAGGCGGCCAGGAAGAACACCCCGTAGGCGGCGGCCGCGAAGATCGCGATCGCCGAGGCGAGGCCGACGCGCTCCGACAGGTAGCCGACCAGCGCCGGGAACAGCGCCCCGATGCCCCGGCCGAAATTGTAGCAGAACCCCTGCCCCGAGCCGCGCAGCCGCGTCGGGTACAGTTCGGTCAGGAAGGCGCCCATCCCGGAGAAGTAGCCGGAGGCGAAGAAGCCGAGCGGAAAGCCCAGCACCCAGAGCACGCCGTTCGACAGCGGAATCTGCGTGTAGGCGACGATTACGGCGATCGCGCCCAGCGAGAAGATCAGGAACAGCGGCCGCCGCCCCAGCCGGTCGGCGAGCCACGCACCGACCAAGTAGCCGGTGAACGAGCCGACGATCAGCGCCGAGAGGTAGCCGGTGGAGGAGACGATCGACAGGTGGCGCTCGGTGGTGAGGAAGCGCGGCACCCAGGTGGTGATCGCGTAATAGCCGCCCTGGCAGCCCGCCGCCGCCAGGGAGGCGAGCAGCGTCGTCTTGAGGATCGGCCCGGAAAAGATCTCCCAGATCCGCGGCCGGTCGCCGGCCGCCGCTGCCCGGGCGCGGGTCTCGGCGGCGACCTGCGGCTCCTCGACGTAGCGGCGCAGATAGAAGATCAGCAGAGCTGGCAGCGCGCCGACCGCGAACATCCAGCGCCACGCGGTCTCGGGCGGCAGGAGCGAGAACAGCACCGCCTGCGACAGGACCGCGAGGCCCCAGCCGATCGCCCAGCCGGACTGCACGGAGCCGACGGCCCGGCCGCGATACTCGGCCCGGATCGTCTCGCCGATCAATACGGCGCCCGCCGCCCACTCGCCGCCGAAGCCGAGGCCGAGGATCGCCCGGGCGATCAGCAACTGGTCGAAACTCTGCACGAAGGCGCAGAGCAGCGAGAACACCGAGAACCACAGGATCGTGATCTGCAGGGTGAGGACCCGGCCGATCCGGTCGGCAACGTAGCCCGCGAGCCAGCCGCCGAGTGCCGAGGCCAGCAGCGTCACCGTGGCGGCGAGCCCGGCCGTACCGGAATCGACGTGCCACAGGCTCATGATCGTCCCGATCACCAGCGGGTAGATCATGAAATCCATGCCGTCGAGGCACCAGCCGGCGGCGCACGCCCAGAAGGTGTGCCGCTCCGTGGGCGTCATCGAGCGATAGAAGGCCCCAAGGCTGGCGTCGTGGATCTCGACCGCGTCCACGCCGCCCGTGCCCTGTCCGGTTGCCGTACTCATGCGCCCTCTCCCGCCGTGCGATACCAGTATCGGCGTGCCAAGCGGTGCTGTCCAACGCCGTGGTGAGGGCCCGGCAAAGAAAAGGCCGCCCGAAGGCGGCCTGTCCCAGTCGTCTCGCTTGCGGAGCGCCGCTCAGTAGCAGCGCTCGATCAGAACCCGGCGGTAGCCGTAGGGGGTCCAGCGCACCCGCGGGACCGTGTAGCAGCCGCCGCCGTAGCCGTAATCGCCACCATACCCGTAGCCGACCGGCGCGTAGCCGCCGTACCCGTAGCCGTAGCCCGGGTAGCCGTAGCCACCGTAACCGCCATAGCCACCGTAGAGGCCGCCGGCTGCCAGACCCAGGCCGACGCCGAGACCCAGTCCGCCGAGGCCGTAGCCGTAGCCGCCGCGGTAGCCGTACCCGCGACCGTAGAATCCGCGCCCGTAACCGCCGCGATAGCCGAACCCGCCGCCCCGGAAGCCGGCGCCCCGGAAGCCGCCGAAGCCGCCCCGGAACCCGCCGCCGCGGAAGCCGCCGAAGCCGCCGCCGTGGAAGCCGCCGCCGAAACCGCCGCCATGGAACCCACCGCCGCCGAAGCCGCGCGCATCCGCGCTGGCAGGTGCGAGCGCCAGAGCGCCAGCCGCCAGCAGGGTCGAGCAGAGCACTGCACCCTTCATCACGTCATCTCCGTCGAAAACCGCCCTCTGGTGCAAGAAACGTCGGACAATACAAAACAGTTCAGGTGAAGACCGCGACGTGCCGCCGCTGTTTGATCGGCAAGCTCTGAGACGGATTCGGACTCGAAAATCGCCGCTTTCGGGGGCGACAGGCCCTGCGAACGCTTCCCGAGCAGCCTGGAACGAGTCATGACGCTACGCCCGGCTCACGCCCTGTTGATCGCGCTCCTCGCGCTGACCGCGCCCAACCGCGCCCCGGCCGCGCCCGCGGTCTCCGAACCCTGCCGGCCCTTGGAGGCGCAGGGTGAGACCTTCACGGTCTGCACGATCGACCTGCGGCGGCAGCGGCTGAAGCTCTTCTGGCTCCAGCCGGACGGACGGCCCTACGGGTCGCTCGGCACGCTGGCCGAGGCGCAGGGCCGGCGCCTCGACTTCGCGATGAATGCCGGCATGTACGATAAGGACCAGGCGCCGGTGGGCCTTTATGTCGAGGATGGGCGCGAGATGAAGCGCGTCTCCACCGCGGACGGGCCGGGCAACTTCCACCTCAAGCCGAACGGCGTGTTCTGGGTGAAGGGGGAGCGCGCGGGGGTGCTCGATACCCCGCATTACCTGCGCGCCAAGATCCGCCCGGACTACGCCACGCAATCCGGGCCCATGCTGGTGATCGACGGCCAGATCCACCCCAAGATCTCCGCCGACGGGCCGAGCCAGAAGATCCGCAACGGCGTCGGCGTGGTCGAGGACGGGCACGTGGCGATCTTCGCGATCTCCGAGCGGCCGGTGACCTTCGGGGCGTTCGCACGGCTGTTCAAGGACGACCTCGGCTGCCGCAACGCCCTGTTCCTCGATGGCACGGTGTCGAGCCTCCACGCACCGAATCTCGGTCGGACCGATATCAGCCGGCCGCTCGGGCCGTTGGTCGGGGCGGCGCCGCGGTGAGGAAAAGCCTCACCGCTGGCCGAACGCCGTATCCTTGAACAGATCCTTGTATTCCCGCGGCTGCGAGCGCCAGTACTGCTTGGGCGCCCGCACCCGGGCGCCGAGTTCGGCCGCCGCGTGCCAGGGCCAGCGCGGATCGTAGAGCATGGCGCGGGCCAGCGAGATCGCGTCCGCCCGGCCCTCCTGCAGGATCGCCTCGGCCTGCTGGGCTTCGGTGATCAGCCCCACCGCGATGGTGGTCAGCCCGGTCTCGGCCTTGATCCGCTCGGCATAGGGCACCTGATAGCCCGGCCCGAGCTTGATCGCCTGCTTGGGCGAGACGCCCCCCGTGGAGACGTGGAGCGCCGGCGAGCCCGCGCGCTTCAACGCCTTGGCCAATTCCACGGTCTCGTCGATGTCCCAGCCGTCCTCGACCCAATCGGTGGCCGAGACGCGCAGCCAGACCGGGCTGCCCGCCGGCACGACGTCGCGCACCGCGTCGTAGACCTCCAGCGGGAAGCGCATCCGGTTCTCCAGGCTGCCGCCGTACTGGTCGGTGCGCTTGTTGGCGATGGGCGACAGGAACTGGTGCAGCAGGTAGCCATGGGCCCCGTGCAACTCCACGGCCTCGATGCCGAGCCGCACGGCGCGCTTGGCGGTGGCCACGAACTGGTCGCGGACGCGGCGGAGGTCGGCGGCGTCGAGGGCGTGGGGCGGCACCTCGCCCTCCCCGTGCGCCAGCGCCGAGGGCGCCTCGGTGCGCCAGCCATACGCGTGCTCGGGCGGGATCTGCTGGCCGCCGTCCCAGGGCGCCGCGCTCGACGCCTTGCGGCCGGCATGGGCGATCTGGATGCAGACTGGGATCGGCGCGTATTCGCGGATCGCGTCGAGCACGCGGCCGAGCGCGCGCTCGCAACCGTCGTTGTAGAGGCCGAGGTCCCAGGCGGTGATCCGCGCCTCGGGCGAGACCGCGGTGGCCTCCAGGGTCAGCAGACCGGCCCCCGACATGGCGAGCTGGCCCAGATGCATCATGTGCCAATCTGTGGCCTCGCCATCCCGGGCCGAATATTGGCACATCGGCGCGATCAGGATGCGGTTCTCGAGGGTGAGCGCGTCGAGCGTCAGCGGTTCGAACAGGCGAGCGGTCATCGGCAACTCCCAGTGGAGGCCCCACTCTGGCGCAGGACGGGCGCGGGAGCCAGTGCGGTGCGGCAGAGCACCCCTGCCCTGTGCCAGTTCGGGAACTTGCGGAGATCGCCGGCCGTTTTTTGGCCTGTTGCCGCACCACGGCAACCGATGCGAACCGCCTGAGGGGGCGAGATCGCTAGAGGTCCCTACGATGCTCACGAAACTTGCCGCCCCGCTCCTTCTGGCTGCCGGCTACGCCGCCCTCGCGGTGCCGTCGCAGGCCCAGCCCGCCGCCTTCGGTGGTCCCAAGATCCTGATCCACGGCAATTATTGCGGGCCGGGCAACAACGCCCCGCTGCCGCCGATCGATGCCCTCGATGCGGCCTGCGCCCGGCACGACGCCTGCACGCCGCAGGGTGGCCTGCCGACGGAGGCTTGCAACCTGCGCCTGCAGCAGGATGCGGCGCTGATCGCCCGCGACCCGCGCCAGCCCGAGAAGCTCCGCTCGATGGCGGGACTGATCGCCGCGACCGCGACCCTGATCCCGTCCGAGTCGGGCCCGCAGCGGATGCCGGCTGCGTTCGCCAACGGGGCGGGGCCGGGCGCCTATGCGTCGAGCCTGCCCGCGCACGCTCCGGATGCCGGCGTCGCGCAGGACGACGACGGGGACGATGCTGACGCCGACTGAGCGGCGGCGCCGCGCCCGGGGTCAGGCCCCGGCGCGCGGTTCCAGCGTGTGGGACAGGAAGAAGCGCAGCATCGCCCGGCTCGCATCCGGTCCCCGCGGCTCCGTATAGGATCCGGCCGGGCTGCCCCCCGACCACGCGTGCCCGGCCCCGTGCAGGAGCCAGTGCTCCTGAACCGGCCGACCCGATGCGTCGCTCCGGACCGTGCGGGTATAGGCGATGCCCCCCGGGCTCGTGTCCCGCGTGACCGTCTCGGTGAGGCCCGGGGCGGCTCCGGCCTGGGCCAGCACCTGATCGCCGTTGGCGGGATGAACGGTGCGGTCGCCATCGCCGTGGAACACGATGGTGGGCACCGCCCGGGGATTGGTCCGGGTGGGCCCGGCCTGCCCCTTCATCGCCGCCAGCGCGCTCGGCAGGTCGCGGGCGGCGCCGCAGGCCAGCCCGGAATGGATCCCGACGGCGGCGAACAGGTCCGGATAGGTCGCCGCCAGAATCGCCGCCGCGGCGCCGCCGGCCGAGAGCCCCGCCGCATAGACCCGGGTCGGATCGGCCGAGAACTCCGCGATCACGGCCCGGGCGATGCCGGCGATGAGTTCCGGTTCGCCGCCCTCGCGCGCCTGATCGCCGGCCGCGTACCAGTTCCAGCACCGCTGCATATGGGCCGATTGCGCCTGCGCCGGATAGGCGACCAGGAAGGTCTGCTCCTCGGCCAGCGCGTTCATCTGTGTGCCCGCGGCGAAATCGTCCGGGTCCTGGGTGCAGCCGTGCAGCATCACCACGAGGGGCAGGGCTCGGCCCGCATAGCCGCTCGGCACGTAGACCTTGTAGCGCCGGCTGCCGGCGGTCCCCGTGAACGCCCGCTCCTCGAACCGCGCGCCGGGGGGGACCGGAACCGGTGACCGGCCCCGGGAGGCCGGGCGTCCCTCACGCAGCCCCCGCATCAGCGCCGACGGGTCGAACTCCGGCTGCGCCGCCCTGCCCTGCCCCGGCCGCGGGGCCGTCCAGGCGCCGCCGGGAGCTCCGGGGGCCTCCATGTCAAGGATCGTGTCGCCGCCGGCTGCCGGGCCGGAGGGATCGCCCGGCCGACCGTAGGTCTGCGCCCATTTGGCAAAGGCCGCCTCCTGGGTGCGCTGGAACCGGACCATCCGCTCCGAGAGGCGGTCGGTGCCGGCGCTCCCGTGCGGGGGCAGGTCGAATTTGGACAGATCGATCTTCGGAAAGCGGAACATGGGCCGATCCTTCGGGATGGAGTTCGGATACGGCCGGACGGTTCACCCGCCTCTGCGACCGGCTGCAGGAGGTCAGGCGATCCGGTCGGCCAGGGCGGCCTTCACGGCAGGGCTTGCCTGGAAGGTGCCGAGAACCTCGACGGAGGCGATGGCGGCGCGAGCCAACTCCGGCGTGACGTCGCCCGCGACGGTGGCGAGGCCCAGCACCTGGATGTGCAGGAGCCGCCCGGAATCGCGCGCTGCTTCGAGTTCGGCCCGCCCGTAATGCGCGATCCCGAGGCGGAGCTGGCGCCGGGCCACGGATTGGCGAACCGCGTCGTCGTGCCGGTCGAGCTGGTTGCGTACGGCGGTGCGGATGAAGTCGGCCCGGTTGGCGTAGAAGCCGTCCCGGACCATCAGGTCGATGCGGCCGAGATCGACGAAGCCGAGATTGACCGTGATTTTCTCGCTGTCCGGCACCTTCGGCCGGGGGTCGGGTATGGGGTTACTCATCGCCTCGCCATCTCTGGACCATCCCAGTGGATGGTCCAGAGATGGCGACGGGCTGGCAAGGTGCAATGCCCACCATCCCGAAAAGTCATGGTTTCGAAAGGGCGAGCCCTTTCGCGGGTGCAGGGCGGAGCCCTGCATACGGGTTCGGTGCCCCCCACCAGGGGCACCGAACCCGTGCGTCGGGGTTTCACCCCGACACCCCACCAAAGGGCTTGCCCTTTGGGATCCCTAGGTTTCGCCGATGCCCCGTCCTTTCAGGGTGTCGCCGATCTCGTCGAGGGCGGTGGCGTCGTCGATCGTGGCGGGCATCGTCCACGGTTCGTGGTCGGCGATGCGCTTCATGGTGGCCCGCAGGATCTTGCCTGACCGGGTCTTGGGCAGCCGCGGTACGGTGAGCGCCAGCTTGAAGGCAGCCACCGGGCCGATCTCGTCGCGCACCTTGGCGACGAGTTCCCGCTCGATCGCCTCGGTCGACCGGTCGACGCCGGCCTTCAGCACCACGAAGCCGCAGGGCACCTCCCCCTTCAGGGAGTCGCGGATGCCGATCACCGCGCATTCGGCCACGTCCGGATGGCCGGCCAGCACCGCCTCCATGCCGCCGGTGGAGAGCCGGTGGCCCGCCACGTTGATGATGTCGTCGGTCCGCCCCAGGACCGTGATGTAGCCGTCGCCGTCGATCACCCCGGCATCCGAGGTGTCGTAATAGCCCGGGAAGGTGGCGAGATAGCTCGACCGCATCCGCTCGTCCGAGCCCCAGAGGGTCGGCAGGCAACCGGGCGGCAGCGGCAGGCGGATCGCGATCGTGCCCATCGTGTCGGCCGGGACGGGCTTGCCGCCCTCGTCCAAGACCTCGACTCGGTAGCCCGGCATCGGCACGCAGGTGCTGCCGTGCTTCACCGGCAGCAGGCCGAGGCCCATCGGGTTGCCGGCGATCGGCCAGCCGGTCTCGGTCTGCCACCAATGGTCGATCACCGGCCGGTTCAGCACCCGTTCGGCCCAGGCGACCGAATCCGGGTCCGCGCGCTCGCCGGCCAGGAACAGGCTGCGGAAGGCCGAGAGGTCATAATCGGCGATCCGGGCGCCGGCGGAATCCTCCTTCTTGATGGCGCGGAGCGCCGTCGGCGCCGTGAACAGGCACACGACCCCGTACTCGGCAACCACCCGCCAGAAGGCGCCGGCATCGGGGGTACCCACCGGCTTACCCTCGTACAGCACCGTGGTGCAGCCATGCAGGAGCGGCGCGTAGACGATATAGGAATGCCCGACGACCCAGCCGATGTCGGAGGCGCAGAAATAGGTCTCGCCGGGCTGCACCCCGTAGAGATTGGGCATCGACCACGCGAGCGCCACGAGGTAGCCGCCCGTGTCGCGCACCACGCCCTTGGGCTTCCCGGTCGTGCCGGAGGTGTAGAGGATGTAGAGTGGGTCGGTGGCGGCGACCGGCACGCACGCCGCTCGCTTTCCTGCGGCGGCGGCTTCCGCCACGGCCTCGGCCCAGTCGCTGTCCCGCCCCGGCGCGAGCGTTGCCGCGCATTGGGGGCGCTGGAGGATCAGGCAGGCCTCCGGCTTGTGGCGCGAGGCGTCGATCGCCGCGTCGAGGAGCGGCTTGTAGGCGACCACGCGATTCGGCTCGATCCCGCAGGAGGCCGCCAGCACCACCTTGGGCGCCGCATCCTCAATCCGCACCGCCAGCTCGTTCGCCGCGAATCCGCCGAACACCACCGAGTGGACCGCTCCGAGCCGCGCGCAGGCCAGCATGCCGAACAGGGCCTCGGGCACCATCGGCATGTAGAGAATCACCCGATCGCCCTGGCCAACCCCGAGCCCGGCCAACACCGCGGCCAGCGTCGAGACCTCCTCGCGCAAGTCTCGGTAGGTGATGCTGCGCTTCGTGCCAGTGACGGGGGAATCGTAGCGGATCGCCACCTGCCCGGCCCGCGGCCCGTCGGCGTGCCGGTCGACGGCGTTGTGGCAGGCGTTGAGCGAACCGTCCGGAAACCAGCGGCCATAGGGGCCGGATTCCGGCGCGAAAGCTTGGGTGGGCGCCTGCGCCCAGTCGATCGCGCGGGCCGCGTCGAGCCAGAACGCCTCCGGGTCGCGCAGGGCCGCGTTGTAGATTTCCGGATAGCGGCCCGGAAGGCTGTCGGTCGTCATCGGTCGGCGTTCCCCGTGCCGCTCTCCGGCGGCGGGGGCAGAGTAGCGCATTCTCGTGCGGGGGCGAGACAGGGCGTGAGCACTGTGAGGGCAGGGCGCCTCGACCGTCGCGATGTCAGCGCACTTTGAAGCTTGGTGGATGTAACGGAATCCTGTCGCCGCGCCGCGCGTGGGCGTGCTCCTGGGTCGGTGGGATGGTGCGATGACGCTTGCATCGGATGAGCCGCGAATCGCTGGCTTTGAGGCGGGGCATCTCAGCGTTGCCGGCGGACACCTCATCTACTGGGAGGTCTCGGGCCATCCGGATGGCAAGCCTGCGCTGTTCCTCCATGGCGGACCCGGCTCCCCGGCGCGTTCGGGTGGCTACCGGCGGCTGTTCGATCCGGCGCGGTATCGGCTCGTCTCCATCGATCAACGGGGCTGCGGGCGCAGCAGCCCCCTCGTCGTGGAGGCCCTGGAGCGCCTCCACGAGAACACGACGCCGGCCCTGATCGGCGATCTCGAGGCGGTTCGAGAGCACCTCGGCATATCCCGGTGGCTAGTCGCGGGCACATCCTGGGGCACCACCTTGGCGCTCGCCTACGCGCAGGCACATCCCGAAATCGTCACCGCGTTGGTGCTGGGCGCCGTTACCACCACGAGTCGCGCGGAGGTGGACTGGATCACCGAAGAAATCGGCCGGGTCTTCCCCGACGCGTGGCATCGCTTCGCGGCCGCTTCAGGCCGCCGCGAAGGCGAACGGATCGTTGAGGCCTATGCGCGGCGCTTGGCGGGCGACGATCCGGAGGATCGCGCGCAGGCCACCGCTGCCTGGTGTGCCTGGGAGAATATTCATGTCTCCCTCAGCCCCGGCTTCAAGCCGCTCGACTTCCCCGATCCCGTATCTGCGGCGGTCTTCGCGACGCTCGTGACCCATTACTGGGTGAACGACGCCTTCCTGTCCGGAGAGGCCAGGATCCTCGATCGTATGGACCGGATCCAGGACATCCCGGGTGTCCTGATCCACGGCCGACGCGATATCAGCAGTCCGAGCATGACGCCCTGGCGGCTGCATCGGCTCTGGCCGGCGAGCTGGCTGCACATCGTGGAGACCGAGGGGCATGGCGGTCCGGAGATGAGTGCCGAGATGCGGCGTGCCCTCGATGCTTTCGCGAGCGGCCGGTGAGGTTCGCAGCCCATGTCCCGGAACGCGAGGTCGCGCAACGCAGAACCGCCGCACCGGGGCTCCCGATGCGGCGGCGTCTGTGGTGCTGGGTCTATGAACTGTGAAGACGGATCAGTGGCTCAGTGCAGGGTGTCGCCGGCCCCCCGGAGCCGGTTGATCTCGTCCTTGAGGAGGAGTTTCCGTCGCTTCAGTTCGGCGATGTGGAGGTCGTTCGCCGAAGGCCTGTGGATCGCTTCCTGAATCTCGCGCTCGAGGGCTTCGTGCTTCCGGGCGAGTTGGCTCAGATGCGTCTGCAGCGACATGAGTCGAATCTCCTGTCATCGTTTCGACACGCCAAGACTGACACAGGATGCCGCACCTGTTGAAGCGTTTTCTCCGGCTAAGCTTGGTGAAGGCTTGCCGGCATGGCTTGTCCCAGGGAAGGGCGTGACGCATGCTCTCATCGGGTGATGAGCGATCCTTTGGCCCGCAGGTGCAGATGGCGGACGAGTCGGGTGAGAACGCGCAGACGGACCTCCAGGCCGAGCTGGCCCGGTTGCGCGAGGAGCACCGGGATCTCGACAGCGCCATCGAGGCGCTGGAGCGCAGCGTCGCCGGGGATCAACTCCAGATCCAGCGCCTGAAGAAGCGCAAGCTGACCCTGCGCGACCGGATCTTCCATATCGAGGACGCGATCACGCCGGATATCATCGCCTGATACCGGTGGACGCCCCCGGGCGCCGTCTTGCCGCAGGGCCGCCGCGCCTGTAAGCGCCCTCTTTTGCCGGGATCAACGATGGCGTCGCCTCCGGTCGCGATCATCATGGGCAGCCAGTCCGACTGGGCGACCATGCGGCATGCCGCCGAGACGCTCGACGCGCTGGCCGTGCCCTACGACGCCCGGATCGTCTCGGCCCACCGCACCCCCGACCGGCTCGTCGCCTTCGCCAAGGGGGCGGTCGCGGCCGGCCTCAAGGTCGTGATCGCGGGGGCAGGCGGCGCCGCGCACCTGCCCGGCATGGCCGCCGCCATGACCCGCCTGCCGGTCTTCGGCGTGCCGGTGGAATCGAAGGCGCTCTCGGGGCAGGACAGCCTGCTCTCCATCGTCCAAATGCCGGCCGGCATCCCGGTTGGGACGCTGGCGATCGGCCGGGCCGGGGCGGTCAACGCGGCGTTGCTCGCCGCATCGGTGCTGGCGCTCTCCGATCCGGATCTGGCGGAGCGTCTGGAAGCGTGGCGCGCGGCTCAGACCGCGTCGGTGGCCGAGCGGCCGGAGACGGAAGCACAATCGTGACGGATGGGTTTCTCGCGTGACGGACAGGACCCTCGGCCCCGGCTCCACCCTCGGCATCGTCGGTGGCGGGCAGCTCGGGCGCATGATCGCGCTCGCGGCGGCGAATTACGGCCTCAAGGTGCACGTCTACGCCCCCGACCGCGACAGCCCCGCCTTCGATGTCGCCGCCCGCACCACCTGCGCGGCCTACGACGATCCCCAGGCGCTGGCCGACTTCGCGCAGAGCGTCGACGTCGTCACCTACGAGTTCGAGAACATCCCCCACGCCACCGCCGACATCCTGGCCCGGCACGCCCCCCTGCACCCAAACGCCCGGGCGCTCTCGACCACACAGGACCGCCTGTCGGAAAAAGAATTCATCAACGGGCTCGGCATCCCGACCGCGCCGTTCCAGGCGGTCGATACACCGGACGACCTCGACCGGGCGATCGCGGCGATCGGCCTGCCGGCGGTGCTCAAGACGCGCCGGTTCGGCTACGACGGCAAGGGCCAGCGCATCCTGCGGGAGCGGGCGGAGGGCGACCGCAACGCTCTGTTCGCCGAGTTCGGCGGCGCGCCGCTGATCCTCGAAGGCTTCGTGCCGTTCGAGCGCGAGGTCTCGGTGGTGGGCGCCCGCGCCCGCGACGGCAGCTTCGCGGCCTTCGACCTGTGCGAGAACGAGCACCGCGACCACATCCTGGCCCTGACCCGGGTGCCCGCCCCCGGCCTGGCGCCTGAGACCGGCCGCGCCGCCCTCGACATCGCCAAGCGCATCGCCGACGCGCTCGATTATGTCGGTGTGCTCGCCGTGGAGATGTTCCTGGTGCGGGAGGACGGGGCGGAACGGCTCGTGGTCAACGAAATCGCGCCGCGGGTCCACAATTCCGGCCACTGGACCATCGAGGGCGCGCTGACCTCGCAATTCGCCCAGCACGTCCGGGCGGTCTGCGGCTGGCCGCTCGGCGATCCGGCCCGGACTGGCGGCCTGCCGGTGGAGATGCGCAACCTGATCGGCGCCCAGGCCGACGACTGGCACGCGCTGCTGGCCGAGCCCGGCGCCCATCTGCACCTCTACGGCAAGGGCGAGGCCCGGCCCGGCCGGAAGATGGGGCATGTCACCCGGCTGGGATCCGAACCGGTCGGCTGAGGCCTCAAAGGCACACCCGTACCGTTGCGTGCCGGCCTGGGCGTCTGACGCGATGCCGGCGCGCGCGCGGGCCATACCTTCGCCACATCCCGCCGCTTCCACCACGGCGTGGTCGGTGCCGAATGCTGCCGGTCGATTCCCCGACGCCGTCCTGTCCGGACGGGCGACGGGATGAATCACCAGGGGCGCATCTTAAGCCGACCTTCACCGTGATGCGCGACGGTGCCCCGGATCGGGTGTGCCCGGCGCGCGGCGCGGGCTTGAGAACGGCGAGGGGCGGGGCGGGCGCGCGGGATGCGGGCCGCGCCTCGGGGAGAGTGGGGCGATGATCGTACGCAATGGGCTGGCACGGAAGACGGCGCTGATCGGCGCGGCCCTGGTCTCGGCCGGGGCGCTCGCGGGCTGCGAGACCGTCGGGAGCGCCGCCGGACCGCGCCAATACGCGGTGTTGGAGACGGACACGACCGGCGCCACCACGGTCAACATCGCCTCGCTGTCCGAGGTGATCCAGCGTAATCCGAACGACGCGGCCGCCTACACCACGCGCGGCGCCGCCTATGCCCGCGCCGGCCAGTTCAACGACGCCATCGCGGACTTCACGAAGGCGATCCAGCTCGATCCGAACTCGGTCTCGGCCTACAACAACCGGGCGTTGGCCAGCCGCCAGATCGGCCGTGACGCCGCCGCGCTGCAGGATTTCAGCAAGGCGATCAGCGTCGATCCGAATTACGGCCCGGCCTATATCGGCCGCGCCAATGTCGAGCGCGCCCAGGGCAACCTCGATGCGGCACTGAACGACCTCAACGTCGCGATCCGGCTGATGCCGGAATCGGCCGAGGCCTACCATGCCCGCGGCCTCGTGCGGCAGAAGCAGGGTCAGGAGACCCAGGCGATCGCCGATTTCGACGCCGCCATCGACCGCAACCCCTTCGTCGCTGCCCCCTACGCGGCGCGCGGCCAGAGCCTGATCGCCACCAACCAGTACGGCAAGGCGATCGAGGACTACAACGCGGCGCTCAACGTCAACAACAAGGACGCCACCTCCTGGGCGTATCGCGGCCTCGCTTACGAGAAGCAGGGGCAACGCAAGGAGGCGATGGAGAATTACCAGCGCGCCTCGACCATCGACCCGAACAATGCCGTCGCCCGCGCCGGCCTCGGCCGGGTCCAGGGCGGGGTCGGCTCGCTGTTCAACTGAACCGCACGACGGTCTGAAGACGGTTTCAAAAGGTCGAGACCTTTTGCGGGTGCCGGGGCAGAGCCCTGCAGTACGGGTCTTCAACCCCCTCCGAGGGGGTTGAAGACCCGTTCGTCGGGGGTTCACCCCAACACCCCACCAAAGGGCTCGCCCTTTGGAAACCCCTTGTTCGCCGGGGTTACGCCGCCAGCAGCCCGTTCTCGTCCTGCGTGATCCGGCGCAGGTGGTGGGCGGTGTCGCCGAGCTGGTACTCGATCATGGCGAGCCGCTTGAAGTGGTGGGCGCCGATGTACTCCAGCGTCATGCCGATGCCGCCGTGGAGCTGGACCGCCTCCTGGCCGACATAGCGGCAGGCCTTGTTGATCTGGACCTTCACGGCTGACAGGGCCGCGGCCCGCGCTTTGGCGTCGGCCGTGTCCACCATCATGGCGGCGTACAGCGCCATCGAGCGGGCCTGCTCCAGCTGGATCAGCATGTCCACGGCCCGGTGCTGCAGGGCCTGGAACGAGCCGACGCTGACGCCGAACTGCTTGCGGGTCTTGAGGTATTCCACCGTCAGCTTGTGGAGCGCGTCCATGGAGCCGACCGCCTCGGCGGCGAGCGCCGCGATGCCGTGCTCCACCACCCGCTCCAGGAGCGGCAGGCCGCCTTCCGGATCGCCGAGCGCCGCGTCGGCCGGCAGCGTGACATCCGAGAACGAGACCTCGGCGGCCCGGCCCCCATCCTGGGTCGGATAGGCCTCGATGGCGACGCCCGCGGCATCGGTCGGGACCAGGAACAGGCCGATCCCGTGCGGGTCGCGCCGCTCGCCCGAGACCCGGGCCGAGACCACCATCAGCCCGGCCGCGTCGGCATTCGGCACGACGCTCTTGGCGCCGCTCAGCACGAAGCCGTCGCCGCTGCGCCGGGCCGTGGTGGCGACGTCCGCGAGATCGTAGCGGGACTGGCGCTCGGTGTGGGCGAGGGTCAGGCGTAGGTCGCCCGCGACGAGGCCGGGGACGAGGCGTTCCTTCTGCGCCGCGCTGCCGCCGAGCCGCAGGGCCGTCGAGCCGAGGACGAGGCTCGCCAGCAGCGGCTCGACCACGAGGTTGCGGCCGACCGCCTCCATGACCAGCAGGGTCTCGACCGGGCCGCCGCCGAGCCCGCCCTCCTCCTCCGAGAACGGCAGGCCCGTGACGCCGAGTTCGGACAACGCCGTCCAGCCCTCCGCGGGGAAACCCAGCGGCGCCTTCAGCCGCGCCTGCCGGCTCTCCAGGGACGGGTACAGATCGGCGGCCAGCCGCTCGACGCTGTCGCGCAGGAGCGACTGGTCCTCGTTCAGGTCGAAATCCATGGTGGTGTCCTCTGCCCCCTCTCCTCCCCCTTGTGGGGAGGAGCCGGAGGTGGGGGTGGTGCAGACGGCACCATCACGCTCGATCCTGAGCCACCCCCACCCCTGAACCCTCCCCACAAGGGGGAGGGGAAATCCTGCTCACAACCCCAGAATGCCCTTGGCAATGACGTTGTGCTGGATCTCGTTCGAGCCGCCGTAGATCGAGACCTTGCGGTTGTTGAAGTAGCTCGGCGCCGCCGCGTCGACCCAGTCGAAGCCCCCGGGCAGGTTGTTGGCCCCGGCCCCACGCGCGGGCGCCGCGAGGGCGAAGGGGCCGGCGAGCTCCACCAGCAGCTCGGTTGCCGCCTGCTGGAGCTGCGAGCCGCGGATCTTCAGGAGCGAGGAGGCGGGGTCCGGCTCGACCGAATCCGCCCTGCCCTGCTTGGCCGCCACCCGCATCTGGGTGATCTCCAGCGCCTTCAGCTCGACCTCGACCTCCGCGACGCGGGTCCGGAAGGCAGGATCGTCCCACATGGTGCCCGAGCCGGCCGGCATCTCCCGGGCGAGACGCTTGATCCGGGCGATCCGCTCCTTGGTCAGTCCGATCCGGGCGATGCCGGTGCGCTCGTTGGCGAGCAGGAATTTCGCGTAATCCCAGCCCTTGTTCTCCTCGCCCACGAGATTCTCGACCGGCACGCGGACAGAGTCGAAAAAAACCTCGTTGACCTCGTGCCGGCCCTCCAGGGTGAGGATCGGGCGCACGGTGATGCCGGGGCTCTTCATGTCGATGAGCAGGAAGGAGATGCCCCGCTGCTTCTTGGCCTCGAAATCGGTGCGGACGAGGCAGAAGATCCAGTCGGCGTGCTGGCCGAGCGTGGTCCAGGTCTTCTGGCCGTCGACGACGTAGTGGTCGCCGTCGCGCACCGCCTTGGTCTTCAGCGAGGCGAGGTCGGAGCCGGCGCCGGGCTCGGAGAAGCCCTGGCACCACCAATCGTCGAGATTGGCGGCGCGCGGCAGGAAGCGCGCCTTCTGGTCCTGCCGCCCGAAGGTCGCCAGCACCGGGCCGAACATGTAGCAGTTGAACTGCTGCGGCAGCGGCACCGCCGCCTGGAACAGCTCTTCCGTGTAGATGTAGCGCTGGATCGAGGTCCAATCCCGGCCGCCCCATTCCTGCGGCCAGTGCGGCACCGCCCAGCCCTTGGCGTTGAGGATTCGCTGGCTGGTGACGTAATCCGCCTTCGAGAGGCTGCGCCCCTCCGAGACCTTCTTGCGGATCTCGGCCGGAATCTCCGTCCGGCAGAAGGTCCGGACCTCGTCGCGGAACGCGATCTCTTCCGGCGTGAAGCGGAGATCCATCGTCAGCCCCCGATCTCGAACAGGCCGGCGCAGCCCTGGCCGCCGGCGACGCACATGGTCACGACGGCGTAGCGCGCCCCGCGGCGGCGGCCCTCCAGCAGGGCGTGGCCGACGAGCCGCGCCCCCGACATGCCGAACGGGTGGCCGACCGATATGGCGCCGCCGTTGACGTTGACCTTCTCGGGGTCGATCCCGAGCGTGTCGCGGCAATAGACCGACTGCGACGCGAAGGCCTCGTTCAGCTCCCACAGGTCGATGTCGGCGACGCGGAGGCCCTGCCGCTCGAGGAGCCGCGGCACAGCGAAGACCGGACCGATGCCCATCTCGTCCGGCCCGCAGCCCGCCGAGGCGAAGCCCCGGAACGTGCCGAGCGGCGTGAGGCCCCGGCGCGCCGCCTCGTCGGCCGACATCAGCACCGAGGCCGAGGCGCCGTCCGAGAGCTGGCTGGCATTGCCCGCCGTGATGAAGGCCCCCTCCCCGCGCACGGGCTTGAGCTTGGCGAGACCCTCCAGATTCGTGTCCGGCCGGTTGCCCTCGTCCTTGGCAAGCCGCGTCTCGACCTCCCGGGTCTCGCCGGTGGCCTTGTCGGTCACCGCCATCACGGCGGATATTGGGACGATCTCATCGTCGAACAGCCCGCGCGCCTGCGCGTCGGCCGTGCGGCGCTGGCTCTCCAGGGCGAATTGGTCCTGCGCTTCCCGGGAGATGCCATAGCGCTCCGCGACGATATCGGCGGTCTCGATCATCGGCATGTAGATCGCCGGCAGGTGGGCCTCCAGCCACGCGTTGCGGGTCAGCTCCCGCTGCACCTTCGGCTGGACGAGGCTGATCGACTCGACGCCCCCCGCCACAGCGACCGGCACGCCATCGAGGATGATGCGGCGGGCCGCGCTGGCGACCGCCTCCAAGCCCGAGGCGCAGAAGCGCGAGACCGTGACGCCGGCTGACGCGACCGGGATCCCCGCCACCAGGGCCGCGTGGCGGGCGACGTTGCCGCCCGTGGCGTTCTCCGGATAGCCGCAGCCGAGCACCACCTCCTCGACCGCCTCGGGCTCCAGCCGCGCCCGGTCCAGGGCGCCGCGGATCGCGTGGGCCGCGAGGTCGGCGCCGCGGGTGAGGTTCAGCGCGCCGCGATGGGCCTTGCCGATGGGCGTGCGGGCGGTCGCGACGATCACCGCGTCGGTCATGCCGAAATCCTCCGGGGTTTCCAAAGGGCGTCACGCCCTTTGGTGGGGTGTCGGGGCGAAGCCCCGACGGATCGGGCCTCGGCCGCCAACCGACACGGCATCAGGCCGCCTTCCAGTCGGCGAAGCGGCCGCCGTCTTCGGCGAGCTTCTTCAGGAGCGGCGCCGGCTCCTGGCTGTCATCGCCGGTCTCGGCCGCGAAGCGGGACAACGCCTCGGCGACGGTCTTCAGCCCGACCGTGTCGGCCCAGTGCATCGGGCCGCCCCGCCAGGCGGGCCAGTTGTAGCCGTTGATCCAGATTGTATCGATGTCGCTCGGCCGGGCCGCGATGCCCTCCTCCAGGATCCGCGCGCCTTCGTTGACCATCGGGTACATCAGCCGCGCCACGATGTCGTCCGGACTGAAGCTGCGGCGCGCGATGCCGTGCTCGGCGGCGACGCGCGCGATCAGCGCCTCGACCTCCGGATCGCGGGTGCCGGTGCGGGCGCCGTCCGGGTAGAGGTAGAAGCCGCGGCCGGTCTTCTGGCCGTAGCGGCCCATTTCGGCGAGGGAATCCGCCACCGGCGCCCGGCCGCCGAAATCCTTGCGCGAGCGCCAGCCGATATCGAGCCCCGCGAGGTCGCTCATGGCGAAGGGCCCCATCCGGAAGCCGAACCCGGTCACCGCCGCATCGACCTCGTGGGGCAGCGCGCCTTCGAGCAGCAGGCGCTCGCCGGCGCGGCTGCGGCGCTCCAGCATGCGGTTGCCGACGAAGCCGAAGCAGACCCCCACCGTCACCGGCAGCTTGTTGAGGCGCTTGCCGAGATCGAGGGCGGTGGCCAGCACGTCCGGCGCGGTTTTTTCCGCACGGACTACCTCCACCAAGCGCATCACGTTGGCCGGGCTGAAGAAGTGCAGGCCGAGCACGTCCTGCGGGCGGTTCGTCACCGCCGCGATGGCGTTGACGTCGAGATAGGAGGTGTTGCTGGCCAGGATGGCGCCCGGCTTGGCGATGCCATCGAGCTTGGAAAAGATTTCGCGCTTGACGCCCATATCCTCGAAGGCCGCCTCGATGACGATGTCGGCCTGCGCGGCGTGCTCCAGGCCGATCGCCCCGGTGATCCGGCCGATCCGCTCGTCGCGCTGGGCTTCGGTGATCGAGCCGCGCTTAGCCGAGCCAGCATAGAGGCCCTTCACCCGGTCGAGGCCGCGGGTCAGAGCGCCCGCCTCCGTCTCGATCACCATCACGGGGATGCCCGCATTGGCGAAGCACATGGCGATGCCGCCGCCCATCGTGCCGGCGCCGATCACCGCGGCCGCGTGGATCGGGCGCCGGGGCGTATCCTTCGGCAGGCCTGGAACCCGGGCCGCCTCCCGCTCGGCGAAGAAGGCGTAGCGCAGGGCCTTCGAGCGCGGATCCTCCACCAGCGTGCGGAACTCGGCCCGCTCTACCGCGACAGCGGCATCAAAGTCCTGCTCCAGACCGGCACGCACCGCCCGCGCCAGGGCGTGGACGTTGGTGGCGTCGGGGTCGCGCTTCACCGCCTCGGCGGCCAGGGCCTCGAATTTTTCGCGTGCTTCCGGAGTCAGCTTCTCGGCCCGGTCACGGACCCGCGGAAGCGCACCCGAATCGGCGATCTCCAGGGCGCGGGTGCGGGCCGCCGCCACGAGATCGCCGAGCACCACGGCATCGACGATGCCGAGCGCAGCCGCTGTCTCGGCCGAGACCTGCTCGCCGGTGAGCATCATCGGGAAGGCAGCATCGGGCCCGATCAGGCGCGGCAGGCGCTGCGTACCCCCCGCCCCCGGGATGATCCCGAGCTTGATCTCCGGCAGGCCGAGCTTGGCGGCGGGCGCGGAGACGCGGCCGTGGCAGGCCATGGCCAGTTCGAGGCCGCCGCCGAGCGCCACGCCATTGATCGCGGCAACCACTGGCTTCGGGCTGGCATCGAGGCGGTCCAGGATGTCGGGCAGGCTCGGCGGCTGCTGCAACTTGCCAAACTCGGTGATGTCGGCCCCACCCACGAAGACTTTGCCCTCGGCGGCCAGCACGATGGCACGCACCGAATCGTCCGCGATGGCCTGTGCCAGGGCCCCGTCGAGGGCCGCCCGCAACGCGGCGCCGAGTGCGTTGACCGGCGGGTTGGCGAGCGTGAGCACGGCCACGCCGCCATCGACCTCCTGACGAACCACGCGGAACTCCAAAAATGTTCTGCAATGCAGAATAGATGACTGCAATTCGGCGGGATGTTGGTCTGGGGGCCGCGCTGCGTCAAGGCAGATTTGCTTGACTGCGAGAACACGCCGTCACGTTCTGCAATGCAGAAAGACCGTGGCGAGATTGGTTTGACCGCTGCCCCTGGGCCATGCCATCAAAACGGTTCCGGGCAAGACTCCGGCGCCGCCGAGCGACCAAAGACCCGTCTTGCCGGAACCCGGGGGAGAACCGCTGTGCGCAGCATCGATCGGTGTGAAAGCGCCCGTCCGGCGCGGGATCAGTCGGTAGGGCTCGCGCCGTGAGCGACGGCCCCGAGCAGCCCTCCGCTGGGCGCCTGCCCGAGAGCCTGCGCGGGCGGCTCGCCCTGCCGGTGATCTGTGCGCCGATGTTCATCGTCTCCGGCCCGGAGCTGGTGATCGCCCAATGTCTGTCGGGTGTGGTCGGCTCCTTCCCAGCACTGAACGCCCGCCCGGCCGAGCTGCTGGACGAATGGCTTACCCGGATCACCCGCACCCTCGCGGAGGCCCGAGCCGTCGATCCGTCAAAGAAAATCGCACCCTTCGCGGTGAACCAGATCGTCCACGCCTCGAACGACCGGCTGGCGCAGGATGTCGAGGCCTGCGTCCGGCACCGGGTGCCGATCATCATCACCTCCCTGCGGGCGCCGGACGCGGTGATCCGCCCGGTCCACGCCTATGGCGGGGTGGTGTTCCACGACGTCACCAATGTCCGCCATGCCGAGAAGGCACTGGAGGCTGGCGTCGATGGGCTGATCCTGGTCTGCGCCGGGGCGGGCGGGCACGCGGGGACGCTGAGCCCCTTCGCGTTGGTCGGCGAGATCCGGCGGTTCTACGACGGTCCGCTGATCCTGTCGGGGGCGATCACCTCGGGCGCTTCGATCCTGGCGGCCCAGGCCATGGGCGCCGACCTCGCCTATATGGGCACCCGCTTCATCGCCACCCGGGAGGCGAACGCGGTCCCCGCCTACAAGGACATGATCACCGGCAGCGCGGCGTCCGACATCCTCTACACCCCCTATTTCACGGGCGTCCCGGGCAACTACCTGACGCCAAGCATCCGCGCCTCGGGGCTCGATCCCGACGCGTTGCCGGTGCGCGACAAGACCGCGATGAATTTCGGCAGCGCCAGCGTGAAGGCGTGGCGGGACGTCTGGGGTGCCGGCCAGGGCGTCGGCACCATCGCGGACGCGCCGGCCACGGCCGATCTCGTCGCGCGGCTCGCCCGGGAATACGCGGCGGCGCGGGCGCGAATGGCCGGGGTGTCGGCGGAGTACACGGGGGAGGCTGCGCCGTGAGCGTCAGGACGCGCCGGCCCATCGCAGAGCACGCGGCTCTCTCCTCCCCCTTGTGGGGAGGAGTTGGAGGTGGGGGTGGTGCAGAAGGCACCAGAACGCTCGATCCTGAACCACCCCCACCCCTAGCCCCTCCCCACAAGGGGGAGGGGAAAAGCGTTCCGCTCCAGAGCACCGTCGGCCCGACCGATGCCTGAATCCGCCCCCTCAACCATCCGCCTCGCCGATCCGGAGCCCGGGATCCGGCTGGTCACTATCGACCGGCCGGAGCGGCGCAACGCCCTCGATCGCGCCGCCTATGCGGGGCTGACCGAAGCTTTCCGGGCGGTGGCGGAGGATGAGGGCGTGGCCGCCGTGGTGCTCACGGGCGCGGGCGGCTGCTTCACCGCCGGCAACGATCTCAAGGATTTCCAGGATGTCGAGACCGGGGGCGACAGCCCCGGCTTGACCTTCCTGAAGGCCCTGCGGGCCTGCCCGAAGCCGGTCGTGGCGGCGGTGGAGGGGCACGCGGTCGGCATCGGCACGACGCTGCTGCTCCATTGCGATCTCGCCTATGCAGGGGATAGCGCCCGGTTCCGTCTGCCGTTCACGGCTCTGGGCCTCAGCCCCGAGGGCGGATCGAGTTACCTGCTGCCCCTGGTGGCCGGATCGAAGCGGGCCGCCGAGCTGCTGATGCTCGGCGAGCCGTTCACGGCCGCGGAGGCCGTATCGGCTGGCCTCGTCAACGCCGCCGCGCCCGAGGGGACGGCCCTGGAGGTGGCCCTCGCCAAGGCGCGGTCGCTCGCCGCCCTGCCCCGAACCTCGATTGCCGCCACCAAGCAGGCCCTGCGCCGCGGCCAGGGCGAGTCCGTCGCCCGCGCGCTCGCCGAGGAGGCGGAGGTGTTCCACGCGCTGCGCCGCGGTCCGGAGGCGCAGGCGGCCTTCGCGGCGTTCCTGCGCCGATGACCGCCGGAGAGACCCTGCTCGCCGAGCCCGATGCCGCCGGGTCCGGCCCCAAGGAGGACCGCCACTTCGTCACGGCTTTGGCCCGGGGTCTTTCGGTGCTCGCCTGTTTCGGCCCGGGCCGGACGAGCCTCGCCAATCACGACATCGCCGAGGCCTGTGGCCTGCCGCGCTCCACCGTGTCGCGGCTCACCTACACGCTGACCAAGCTCGGCTATCTCCAGCACGAGCCCGAGCTCGGCCGCTACCGGCTCGGCACCGCGACCATCGCGCTGAGTTCCGCGGCGCTCGGCGGGCTCGACGTGCGGGCCATCGCCCGGCCGGTCCTGCGGGCGGTGGCGGAGGCGGCCAACGCCTCGGTGGGGCTCGGCGTGCGCGACCGGCTCAGCATGCGCTACGTCGAGTGCCAGCGCGGCCCAGCGGCGATCTCGCTCAACCTCGATACCGGCTCGCGCATCTCGCTCGCCCGCAGCGCCATGGGCCGGGCCTACGTGGCGGTCTGCCCCGACCGGGAGCGCGCGGGCATCTACGAGGATCTGGAGGCCCTGGACCCGGTGGCGTGGCCCGCGCTCCGCGCCGGCCTCGACCGGGCGGTGGAGGAGCACCGGGAGATCGGTTGCTGCACCTCCTTCGGCGAGTGGCAGGAGACGGTCTGTGCCATCGCGGTCGGATTTCATCCCGGCGGCGGCCTGCCGCCCATGGCGGTCAATTGCGGTGCCCCCACCGTCATCACCGATGCGCGCTTCCTCCTGGACGTGGCGCGCCCGAAGCTGATCGAGGCCGTGCGCAGCCTCGACGGTGTCATGGGAGCTTGAGCCGTGAAGACGAGGTTTCCAAAGGGCGAGCCCTTTGGCGGGGTGTCGGGGCGGAGCCCGACGATCGGGCGAAGCCCGGCACCAGGGCTCTGCCCTGGACCCGCAAAAGGTCGAAGACCTTTTGAAACCAGGACTTTCTCGAGCCAAGACCCCCGTACCGAGGACCCCTCTGATGGATGCTGATCCGGCTCACGATCTGCCGCTTGCCGGGATCCGGGTGCTCGACCTGTCCCGGGTGCTCGCGGGTCCCTGGTGCGCGCAGGTGCTCGGCGACCTCGGCGCCGACGTGATCAAGGTCGAGCACCCCGAGCGCGGCGACGACACCCGCGACTGGGGCGTGCCGACCAGCCCCGGCAACACCTCGTATTTCGACAGCGTGAACCGCAACAAGCGCTCGATCGGCGTCGATCTCGCCACGCCGGAGGGGCTGGCAATCGTGAAGGCGCTCGCCCGCGAGAGCGACGTGCTCGTGCAGAACTTCAAGACCGGCGGGGCCGACAAACTCGGCCTCGGCTACGCGGCGCTGTCGGCGGAGAATTCCGGGCTGATCTACTGTTCCATCGCCGGCTATGCATCCGACGGCTCGGAGGCGGGCCGGCCCGGCTACGACCTCGTGGTGCAGGGGGAATCCGGCGTGATGGCGCTGAACGGCGAGGCCGGGGGGCCGCCCCTGAAGTTCGGGGTCGCGGCGGTGGACCTGTTCACCGGCCAGTTCGCCGCCCAGGCCGTGCTCGCGGCCCTGTTCCAGCGGGAGCGGACCGGGCGCGGCAAGGCGATCGACCTCGCCCTGTTCGATTGCGGTGTGGCGCTGACCTCCTATTACGGCCTGGAGGCGCTGGCTCGGGGCATCGACCCGCCGCGCTACGGCAACGCCCATCCCTCGATCGTGCCCTACGGGGTGTTCGAGGCGGCGGACGGACCCGTGGTGATCACGGTGGGTAACAACGGCCAGTACCGGCGCTTCTGCGAGCAGGTGCTGGAGCGGCCGGATCTCGTCGCCGATCCGCGCTTCGCCACCAACCTCGACCGCTCGAAGAACCGCGCCGCCTTCATCCCGGTGCTGGAGGCCGCGCTCGCCCAGTGGCAGCGCGGCCCGCTGATCGCCAAGCTGCGGGCGGCCGGCATCCCCTGCGGCGAGGTGATGGGCCTGCGGGAAGCCTTGACCTGCGACCGGGCCCGGGAGGCCGGCCTCGTGGTCGGCGGCGCCGACAACGCCCACGTGATCGCCCCGCCCTACCGGCTCGACGGGCAGCGCCTGCCGGTGCGCCGAATGCCGCCCGGGCTCGGGGCTTCGAGCGCGGAGATCCTGGCGGAGCAGCTGGACTATCCGGCGGAGGCGCAGGAGGCGCTCAAGGCGAAGGGGGTGGTGCGGTAGGCGCGCGCCTCATCCTCCGCTGCGCGCCGCCGCCAGCCGCGCCCGGGCATCGTCCAGCACCCGGTTCAGGGCCGCGTCCCAGGCGACCCGCGGCCGCCAGCCGGTCATGGCGCGCAGCAGCCCGGCATCGCCGGCCGCCATCGGGATCTCGGCCGGGCGCACCCGCTCCGGCGCGACCCGGATCTCGAAGGGCACCCGGGCGCGGGTGCGCAGATCTTCGAGCACGCTGGCGATCGTGCGCGGCTGCCCGGAGCTGATGTTGAACACGCTGCCATCCGCCAGGGTCTCCGCCCGGCCGATCAGGTCGACATAGGCCTGCGCCACGTCCGCCACGTCGAGGAAGTCGCGGTAGGAGGAGAGATTGCCGACCTCCAGGCAGGGCGGCACCAGCCCGGCCTCGATCCGGGCGATCTGGCCCGCGAAGGAGGCCACCACGAAGCGCTCGTCCTGGCCGGGTCCGATGTGGTTGAACGGCCGCAGCACCACGAATTTCACGCCGATCCGGGGCAGCAGATCGCGCAGCAATTGCTCGCCGACCCATTTCGACCGGGCGTAGGTGTTGCGCGGCAGCGGCTCGGCCGCCTCGGTCAGCGCATGGCCGGCCAGGAAGGCGCCGCCGTAGACCTCGCCCGAGCTGACATCGAAGAACGTGCAGCCCGGCACGGCCTCGACGGCAGCGACGAGGTTCATCAGCCCGTTGACGTTCACCCGCCAGGTCTGCCCGGGCCCACTCGTGGAGTCCGCCACCGAGGCGAGGCCCGCCAGGTGCAGGATCTCGGTCGGCCGGAAGCGTGCGACGAAGCCGCGGAGCGCCGCTTCGTCGAGGAGATCGATGGTCTCGTAGGTCACGCCCTCCGGCAGCCGGGGCGCGGGGCCGCGGCCGATTCCCGCCACGCGGTCGCCCGCCGCAATCAGGAGCGGCAGGACGTGCCCGCCGACGAAGCCGGCGGCGCCGGTGACGAGGATGCGCCTCACGTTCAGGCCGTGGCGGCGCAGGTGCGGATGTGGCTCACCATCTAGCTCGGCTTCCGGGTCCCCCAGCGCACGCCCATGCCGGTCGGGGTGGCACCCGGCGAGCTTCCGGCATCGGCGCCGATCGCCGGACCCGAGGCGGTCTGGGGCCGGTGCTGGGAGCTCGACGCCAGCGTCCGTGGCGCCATCGTGTCGGGGACCTCGGACAGGTGCTCCAGGTCCCGCTCGGTGGCGAACTGACCGGCCTTCCGGTAGGTCCAGAGGTAGCCCGGCACCACCGCCTCGGCGGCGGTCGGGATGATCCCCATCCCCTCGAAGGTCCGGCCCTCGGCCTTGGCGGCCTCCGACACGATGTTGTCGTTCTGGAGCAGGATGACCTGATCGCGGGTGAGCTTGAGCGTGTCGGGCAGGAGGCCGAAGGTCAGCGTGTCGGCGATCTCGAGGAGACGAGCCTGGAGCTTGGCCGCCGGCAGGGGCAGATCGACCACGACGCGTTTGCGCCGGATGGTCTTCAGCATGTAGCGCACGAAGTGCTCCAGCGTGCCCACCTCCGGGCCGCCGAGCTCGTAGACCTTGCCGCCCGGGATCGTCCCGTCGACCGCGCGGGCGATCGCCTCCGCGACATCGCCCACGAAGGCGGGTTGGAAGCGCGACTGGCCGCCGGCCAGGGGCAGGACCGGGAGCGCCCGCGCGAGGCCGGCGAAGCGGTTGAAGAAGCCGTCCCCCGGCCCGAAGATCAGCGAGGGGCGGAGCACCACCGCGTCCGGGCAGGCGGCGAAGACCTTCGCCTCACCCTCGGCCTTGGTGCGGGCGTAGAGCGAGGGCGAGGCCGGATCCGCCCCGATCGCCGAGACGTGGATCATCCGGGCGCCCTGCCGGGCGGCCGCGCGGGCGATCGTCTCGGCCCCGTCGACCTGCAGACGCGCGAAGCTCTGGGAGCCGGTCTCCTGCAGGATGCCGACGAGGTTGATCAGCACGTCGGCGCGCTCGGCGGCGCGGTTCACCGAGTCGGGGTAGCGCAGGTTCGCCTGGACGGCCACGATCTGGTTGACCTGACCCAGGGGCTGCAGGAACAGCGCGAGGTCCGGTCGCCGCACCGCGACGCGGATCCGGTAGCCGCGCTTGGCCAGCGCCCGCACCACGTGCCGCCCCAGGAAGCCGGATCCGCCGTAGATCGTCACGAGCTGATCCTGCGGGCGCAGCGGGCCCGGAATCACCGGGACGGCGGCGCCGCTGTCCCGGTGCGTGTTCGCGTTCGCGGTGGTGTTCGTGGTGTCTGGGCCGGTCATCGCCGTGGTCTCGGGCTCCGCGCGCGCCCCGGGGCGCCGTAACGGGGCCTACTTAGAGCGGGGGTGGAGGGCGTTGCAATCAGGCGCCGCGCGAAGATCGCGGTTTGCTACGCTTCCTGATGTCGAACGGCTCCGCCGGGGGCACGGAACGGCTGCCGGTCCCGCGCATTTTCCGGTCTTCCGCGTCGCATCGGAAGGCGCGGTTCACCGGAGTACGTTTGATGATTGTCGGGATGCTCGTCTCTGCGGCGATCGCCGTCTTCGGGCTGCTCGTCGCCCTCGGCCGGATCGGCCATCCGATCGATGATCAACTCGTCAGCAACTACGGCTGGAGCATCCTGACCATCGGTATCGCCCTGTTCGTGCTGTTCGGCTTCGGCTGGTTCAACCGGACCCGCAAAGCGCGGTCCTCGGCCCGCACCCTCGGCCGGTCCGCCTGAGGCGGGATCAGGCGACCTTGACCCGGCGGCGCACCTCGCGCGCCACGGTGGGCCTGCGGCTCACGGACTGCGGGGCGCCGACCGTGATACTCTGGGATTCGCGGGCGATGAAGGCGGTGGGCATTTCGGCCTGAAGATCGGCCTCCATGTCGCGCAGCGCCGTGTCGGAATGGGCCGGGTGCAGGTGGATGATGGCCAGTGCCTTCACGCCGGCAACCTGCGCCAGTTCGACACCCTTCTGCCACGTGGAATGGCCCCAGCCCCGGCAGGTCGGGTACTCGCCGTCCGTGAACATGCCGTCGTAGACCATCAGGTCGGCCCCGGCGACGAAGTTGGCGAGCGTCGGATCCGGCCACGGATCGCTGTGTTCGATGTCGCTGATCAGGCACAGGCGCCGGCCGCCATGCTCGAACCGGTAACCCACCGAACCCTGCGGGTGGTTCAGCGCGATCGTGTCGACGCGCGTCCCATCCGGGAAGGTCAGGGTCTGCCCGGCCTCGAACCCGTGGTGGTTGAAGGTGCAGCACAACTTGTCGAGTGTAACCGGGAAGAGTGGCGGTGCGAACAGCCGGTCGAGGGTCGGGCCGGCCGACTCCCCGCCGAGGTTGCCGCAATAGGTGTTGATCACCCGGTCGCAATCGAGAACCGCGGGCTTGAAGAAGGGCAAGCCCGCCGTGTGGTCGAGGTGCAGGTGGCTGAACAGCAGATCGACTTCCCGGGGCAGGTCGGTCCGGTGACCCTGGCCGAGGTTGTAGATGCCCGAGCCCGCATCGACGATGAACAGGCGCTGCCCGCAGCGGACCTCGAGGCACGGGGTGCTGCCGCCGAACTCGACGTATTGCGGGCCGCTGACCGGGGTCGAGCCGCGGACGCCCCAGAAGCGCAGTACGAGATCCTGATTGGCCGCCGGACTGGTCGGCCCACACGAGTTGGACATGGCGATCACGAATCTGCGGACGTCGATCCCGATCCGTTATGATCGAAACCCCGTCGCCGTTCCGGGAAGAGTGCAACGATTTCGGCAGGCCGACGGTTCGAGAGTACCGCGCGTCCCCTGCCGTACCATGAATTGGTGAGCCGCGGGCCGCCGTGATGTGCGTCTGCGCACACGGACACGGCCGTCAAGCGGGCTTCCGCATGCCTCACGGCGTTTCGGCCGACGCGACGGGGCCGGACATCGGACCGGAGAGATTCGCATGGCCGAGGGTGAGCCCGCCCAGGCCGGCGGTCAGCCAGGAGGGCAAGCCGTCGCCATAGCGCGTCGGGATCGGACCGGCGAGCGCTCCGAACGGGTCCACGGCACGCTCGTAGACCGGGATGAAGCCCGCCATCCGCCGGGGCGACAGGGTGGAGGCCGCTACCCAGGTGCTCCAGAGCGATTCGGGCACCGGGCGGGCGGCGCGGTGCCCCGGCACGACCACCACCTCCTGCCCCGCGAAGGCCAGCGCCTCGGGCCGGCTGATATCGCCGACCGCTCCGCCCCGGGCCGTGTAGGCCGCCCAGAAAGCGTTCTGGCCGCCGTCGGAATAGGTGGTCCGCACGGCCGGCTCCCCCGCCTCGGCGAGCGCCGCGATCCGGGCCTCCTCGACGGCCTGGCGCGTCGCCACGGCCGCCTCGACGGCCGGGTTCCTGGACGGCGCGAAGGCGTAGCGGCCGGCGACCACCGAGACCTGAAGCTCCTCGCGGCTCGCCTCGAACCGGTCGGAGCCGGCCTTCAATTCGCGCCAGAACGCGATGTTCGGGTCGGTCCGGTGGCGGGCCATGTTCTCGGCCGTCATCCGGAACGGGTAGGACTGGAACTGGAACGCCGCCTGCCCGCCCTTCAGGGCGTCGCGCGCGATGGCGTAGATCTCGCCGACCGTGCCGTTGGTCATGGCGAAGCAGCCCATCGACGAGCAGATGCCGTGGACCATCACGGCCGAGCCGGTGCCGCCATGCGCCCGGTCGTAGGCGTTGGGATAGCCGACGTCGAAGGACAGGTAATAGTGCGAGTTCGGGTTCATCTGGCGCTTGGGCACCGTGTAGAACCCCTCCGGGGTCTGCCGGTCGCCGCTCTTGCGCTTGGGTCCGAGCTGGCCCGACCAGCGGCAGATCGGGAAGGTCTTGATGAAGACGTAGCCGGACGGACCCTTCTTCCAGACCTCGATCTCCGATTCCTTCTTGTAGGCCCGGAACAGCACCGGCGCGCTGGCCGTGACACCCTTCTGGGCCATCAGCGCGAGGGTCGCGGCCGGGATCGGCGCCTCGGCCTTGCCGGCCTGGGCTGCGGCAGGGCTCGATGCGGCCAGGAGAGCGAGACTGGCGGCGAGGGTGATCGGGAGCGTTCGAGGCATGAACCGTCCGCACTGGATCGGCCGGAATGGCGCCGGGCGGGCATGGGGTCTCGACCTGGCGGATTATTGCGGCGGCGGTGAGGCTGCGGACCGGCCGAATTTGACGGTTTCCCCGACGGCCCCGTCTGTGGCCCGAGCCGGGTCCCGCCCGTGAAACCCGCTAGGCCCTGGGGAATGGGTCGCATCTGCAGTGCCGCAACCCGCCCTAGCTCACGGAAATGAACCGCACCTTCCCCATGACCCGCGAGGCCGGACTCGAACGACTGTCCGCCTTCCTCACGCAGGCTGGCCTCGCCTACCCTGGGGCCCGCAACAGCGACCGCGGGCCCTGTGCGCAGCCGACGACATCGGCGCTCTCGCCTTACCTGCGCCGGAGGCTGATCACCGAAGCCGAGGTGGCGGACGCGGCCGGCCGGGCGCTCGGCGATGCGGGAAGCGAGAAGTTCGTGTCCGAGGTGTTCTGGCGGACCTACTTCAAGGGCCACCTCGAGACCCACCCGGATGCCTGGGCCGGATGCTTGGCACGGGCCGCAGCGGACCGCGACCGGCTGACAGCCGAGCCGGGGCTGCGCCGCACCTACGACGACGCCGTCGCAGGGCGTACCGGCGTCGACGGGTTCGATGACTGGGCCCGCGAACTGGTCGAGACGGGGTGGCTGCACAACCATGCCCGGATGTGGTTCGCCTCGATCTGGATCTTCACCCTGCGCCTGCCGTGGGCGCTCGGGGCCGAATTCTTCATGGCGCATCTGATCGACGGCGATCCGGCGAGCAATACCCTGTCGTGGCGCTGGGTGGCCGGGCTGCACACGCGCGGCAAGCCTTACGTCGCCCGGGCCGAGAACATCAGGCGCTATACCGATGGTCGTTTCGATCCCGCCGGCCTCGACGAGGATCCGGAGGCGCTGGACGAGGCCATGCCGCCGCGGGAGGTCTCGCTGCCGCGGGCCGACGCGGCACCCGGCGGCGACGTCGCGCTGCTCCTGCATCTCGATGACCTGAACCCGGAGAGCTTCCCGCTCGGCGAAGCCAGGATCGTCCGGGTCGGCGGCCACGTCGTCCATGCGCCGGGCGCGTCCGACCGCGTGCGGGAGGCCGATGAGGCCGCGATGGCCGACGCCCTGAAGCGGGCCGCGGCGCATTTCGACTGTCAGGCGACCCTGGTCCCAGCGGACTGGGACGCGGGTTGCCCAACGGTGACAACCTGGGCGCCGGTCGGACCCTCCGCCGATGCGTTGCCGGCCGGCTGCCTCCGGGTTCGCCGTGCCTGGGACGAGGCGGCTTGGCCCCTGGCCACACGCGGCTATTCGCGCCTGCGGAAGGCCATCCCCCAGCTCATGCCGCACTGAGCCCTGAACGGCGCCGCGCGGAGCTGTGGGGCACGGCCTCGGCAGATCATGTGGGCGGTATGCGGACCGCGTGGGGACGTTCATTGCACACCTGGACCAGCTTCTCGTGCAGGTCTTTCAGGCCGGACAGGTCGACATCGTCCGTGATCGCCTCGTGCCATCTGTCGAGGATGCGGATCTGAAACCGGTGTCCGTTCAAAATCTCCGCCAGTGCGTCGCCGTCAAAGGCGATGATACCGTCGTTCTGCATGGCACTGGACGGGATCGCCGGCGTCGAGGCCGGCTTGTCGTCAATTCTGTACTGATAATTGAAGATCGAATTTTTTGGCAATCCGGTGACGACGAGGCGGTCTTTGCTCACCTGGATCCGGGACTGTGTCTTCGGTGTCAGAACGCATCCGGCCTCGCTCGTCGCGCTGCCGCTCGACCTCTTCAGGTCCCAATTGCCCTCGCTGGCCAGGGTCGCGTCGCCGGCCTGGGCCGTGGCGACAGGCGCAATCAACGCAGCCAGGATGGCCAGGACCGACGCTCTCAAAGAAATCTCCTTGGCCCGCGTGAACGCCGTCGCGAAGATCGGGCGCGCTTGACGTATGGCCACCCCGGACATGTCCGCGCATCTTCGCAGGGCAGCCCCATCGACCCGACGGCGCCCTTCGCGGGCAGAGACCGATCACGCCACGGGGACCGGCTCCGCCTCCGCGCCAACCGCCCCGGGCGCCACCACCACGGTGTTCTCCACCGCGATCACCGCGTCGAACGGTGTCACCCCGTCCAGCACCCCGGCCCCGGGCAGGCAGACGATCAACCCGCGCCCGGCCCGCACCTGCCTCAAGCCGGCGAGGCGGTCTTGCAGGCCCTCCCTCCGCTCGTCGGCCGCGATGGCGACGACCAGGATGTCGGGTTCCCGGGCCAGGCAGCGGACCAGCTCGATCGCCATCCGCTCCCGGGCGTTGATCGCGCCGTCCGCCAGCGCGCCGGTGCTGGGCTGGATCTCGACCTTGCTGTCGAGGCCGAGTTCGTAGACCGCGGCCTCCAGGCCCTCCTCGGCGAGCACGCGCCGCACCAGCGCCCGCACCCGCGGCTCGGCATTGGCCTCACCCAGGCTGATCCGGCCGAACAGCAGGTTCTCCTCCAGGCTGGCAGCCGGGTTGACCCGCCGGGGATCGTGGAACTCGACCGCGCCGGCGAGGTGGGCCGGCAGCATCCGCGCGAAGGAGCGCCGGGCCTGGACCAGCCGCGCCTCGAAGTCGGCGTCGATCAGACCGAAGCGATGGCGCGATTCGCTGTAGCGCAGGGCGAGCCCGATCAGCCGCATCCGGTCGCGTTGACCCGCTGGCCCCCGGCGCAGCGCCCCGGCATCGGGCAGGCGCACCACGAGGTCCTCGAAATAGCCGCGCTCGGCGGCCTGGAACAGCGAATAGGCGTCGAACAGGGGATGGTCGTTGGGCAGGTCGGCGAAGATCTCCACAATGCTGCGGGCGACCGACAGGCCGATCTCGGTCAGTGGCCGCACCAGCCCCTCGGCCTCCAGCACCGCCCGCAGGTAGGGATGGCGCGCGAAGCGCAGGGGCGCGAAGGCGGTCCCCACCGGCTCGCCGAACAGGATGTTCTCGCCGATGCTCGCCTGATGGTTGTAGCGATCGGGATCGAACGGCTCGACCAGGCGCTCGGCCCCCTTGGCGGCGAGCGCGTGCCGCATGGTCCGGCGGGCCGCGACGATCGCTGCCGCGAGCCGCGGCCGGGACGCGGGGTCGAGCCGCCCGGTCAGGCCGCGGGCATACACGAAGCCGTCGAGCCCGGTCAGGCGGCAGAGCCCGACGAGGGCGATGTCGTCGGGGGCGCTGCCCGGGTCGGTGCCGTAGAGGAGATTCTGCCGCAGGGAACCCGCCATGAGGATCGCCTCGCCGGCCGCGAAGGCGATGCGGCGGGCGCGCTCGGCGGGGTCGAAGCCGCGCAGGTCCGTGCCCGCGTAGGTGACGGTTCCGGCGGTCGGCTCGACTTGCCCGGCCAGCACCGCCGCCAGCGCCCGGACGCCACTGCCCCGGCTGCCGGTGATCGCGACATGGCCCGGCATCGACACGGCGACGTCGACGCCGGTCAGCCGCTCGCCGGTGACCGGGTCGAAGGCACCGACCCGCAGTGTCGCGAGGAGGCCGGACCGCGGTAGAGGCACCGGGGCTCCGGTCCGCGCCCGGCGGCCTTCGAGGGACGCGACGATGCGGGCGAGGTCGCGGAAGCGCGGGCGCACGGCCCGGCGCACCGTCCAGAGCCGCGCGCAGATGGCGGCGAGCCAGCCCGCGAGGCCGAAGGCGCCGATTGCCGCCACGAGGGACGCAGGATCGACCGGCGGCGCCGGGGGCATCCCGGGTCCCGGCGTGCGCCACAGGGCCGTGCCGACTGCGATCGCAGGCAGGATCACCGCCAGGGCCAGCGCCGGCGCCCGCGCATAGGCCAGCCGTGCCTCGGCGCGCGCCACCGTGCCGCGCATCGCGACCACGCGGGCCGCGATGCGCGACCGTTCGAGGGCGGCCGCCCCGTGGTTGCGCACGGCCGGCAGGCGGCGGACGAGGTCGTTCAGGTTCTCCTCAGCCCGCGCGCTGGTGCGCAAGCGCAGCTCCTGCCGGTCCCGGGCGCGCTCCAGCACCAGCCCGTAGGCGAGGCCGACCGCCCCGAGGCCGACCAGGGCGGCCGGGATCAGCCGGGGCGCCGCCAGGGCGGCGAAGCCCAGCGCCAGGATCAGGGCGGCGAGCGTCATCGCCGGTAGCACGATGCCGGCGGCGAGCAACCGGTCGGCCCGTGCCAGCACCTCTCCGACGAGGCGGGCGAGGCTGCGCGCCTCGTCCCGGGCTCCCGCCGGCGCGTCGAGGATCGCCCGCAGCACGCCCTCCCGCACCGCGTCGGCGGCGCGGGTCTGGGCCTTGAAGCACAGGCGGGCCACCCACCAGCCGAGCCCGGCCAGGAGCAGCGCGCAGGCGGCGATGCACAGGAAGGCTGCGAGTTCGAGCCCGGCGGGGCGCATCGGCAGACCCGGCGCCAGGACGAGTTCGCGGCCCTGCAACGGTACGGCGAGGCGCAGGAAGGCGAGCACCGGCGCCTCGTCGCGGGGCAGCACCGCCACGAGGTCGCGCAGGCACAGGATGGCGAGCGCACAGAGCGGGGCGCCGATCCCGACCGCGAGGGCCGCGGCGGCCCCGTGCAGACGCCGCGCGGCACGCCAGGTCAGGAGAAGGGGATCGGATTCCATGCGTCTCCGGAGGGGAACGGGGAGCCGTCCGCGGCGTCCAATCGAAGCGGCTCCGGGCATAGGCCTTCGCGCCGGCTGCGGGAAGGGTTTCAGAGCCTCTCAGGACACGCCCGCTGCAGCGTCGCGGACCGAAAGGCTGCCCGTAACCGGGTGTTTCACGAGGCACTCAGCTTCGTGCGACATGTCGGCCCGCCTAACTCAAGTTCTAGCCTCGGTCTAGAAACGCTCTAGGTTCAGGTGTGGGGTGCAGTGCGACGCGCGGCCCGCTTGCGACCGGGACCTGAGAGTGGGGCGAGCCTTGCGGCGATGGCTTGAGCAGAGCGAGCGCTATGTCCCGGCCGTCGACCGGCGCGGGCGTGCCTGATGGCGCAGCTATTCACCCCTGGCGCGGATGCGCTCTACCGGCTGGCGCTGATGACCGGCGTGGCGTGTTTGGTCGCGCTGCCGGTGCTGGGCGCCGGGATCGTGCGCTCGAACTACGTCACGGGCGTCGGCGTGGTGCAGCCCCAGCCGGTGCCGTTCAGCCACAAGCACCATTCCGGCGAACTCGGCATCGATTGCCGCTACTGCCACACCACGGTCGAGAAGGAGGCCACCGCCGGCATCCCGCCGACCCACACCTGCATGACCTGCCACTCGCAGATCTGGACCGGCTCGGACATGCTCAAGCCCGTGCGCGACAGCTACGCTGAGGACAAGCCGCTGGAATGGAAGCGGCTGAACAAGCTGCCGCAATACGTCTACTACAACCACTCCGTCCACGTGACGAAGGGCATCGGCTGCTCGACCTGCCATGGCGATGTCACGTCGATGCAGATGACCTACCGGGCCAACGCCTTCGAGATGAAATTCTGCCTCGATTGCCACCGAGCGCCCGAGAAGTACGTGCGCACGCCCGATCAGGTCTGGAACATGAATTGGAAGCCGCCGGCCGATCAGGCGACGCTGGGGCCGAAGCTCGTCGCGCAATACCATATCCGCGGCGGCGCGCGGCTCACCGAGTGCGGGATCTGCCACCGATGACCGGCACCCCCGACCTTGCGGCGCTCCGCGAAAAGCTCTCCGGCGGCGACGGCCCGCGCTTCTGGCGCAGCCTCGACGCCGTGGCCGACAGCCCGGAATTCCGGGATTACCTCGCGGCCGAGTTCCCTTCGGCGTCCCGGCTCGCTGCGGCGCCTGAGCGGCGCGGCTTCCTGAAGCTGATGGCGGCCTCCTTCGCGCTCGGCGGCCTGACCGCCTGCGGGGCCGGCGGCGGACGCGATTACGAGGTGCCCTACGTCAACCAGCCCGAGCGGATCGTGCCGGGGACGGATCTGTCCTACGCCTCATCGTCCGTCTTCGACGGCTTCGGCAACGGCGTGCTGGTCACGACCCGCAACGGAAGGCCGCTGAAGATCGAGGGCAATCCCGACCATCCCTGGAGCCGCGGCGGCACCGACGTGCTGGCCCAGGCTTCGGTGCTGGGGCTCTACGACCCGTTCCGTTCGCAGGCGGTGCAGCAGCTCGGCCGGCCGAGTTCCTGGGCGGCGTTCCGCGCAGCCCTGCAGGCGCAGATGCCGGCCTGGCGCGAGAACCGGGGCGAGGGCCTTGCCCTGCTGACCGGACCGGTGACCTCGCCCACGCTGGCCGCCCAGATCGCCCGGCTGCGGGCCGCCTACCCGGCGCTCCGCTGGCATGTCGGCGCGGGCGCTTCCCGCGACGGGCTCTACGAGGGTGCTCGCCGGTCCTATGGAAGGCCGCTGGAGACGCTTCCCCAGTTTGACCGGGCGCGCACCATCGTGGCACTCGACGGCGATTTCCTCGATCTCGGCCCGGGGCAGGTCGGCCTGTCCCGGCGCTGGATCGACGCGCGGCGGGCCGCCTACGCGGACGGGCGCCTGCTCACGCTCCACGCCGCCGCCCCGACCCCGACGCTGACCAGCGCCAAGGCCGACCACGGCGTCGTGGTCCCGGCCGGCCGCCTCGAAGACCTCGCCCGCGATCTCCTCGGCATGGCCAGCGGTGGTGCGGCGCTGGGGGGCGACGATCCGGTCGCCCGCTGGGCGCGCGGTGCCGGAAAGGCGCTCACCGAGGCGCGGGGCGCCGGGATCGTCACGGCTGGCCTTACCGCAAGCCCGGACCTGCACGCGCTGGTCCACCGCCTGAACGGCGCGCTCGGCAATACCGGCACCACCCTACTGCACGTGGAGCCCGCCGCCGAGCAGGGCGCCGGCACGCTGGCGGAACTGGCCGAGGCGATGGAGCGCGGCACCGTCAAGGCATTGATCGTGCTCGGCGCCAACCCGGTCTACGAGGCGCCCGGCGCCCTCGACTTCGCTGCCCGGATGGCGCGCGTCCCGCTCAAGATCCACGCCGGCCTCTATTCCGACGAGACCGGCGCCCATGCCGACTGGCACCTGCCGATCGCGCATCCGCTGGAATCCTGGGGCGATGTCCGCTCCTTTGACGGGACGGTGGGGCTGATCCAGCCGACCATCGCGCCGCTCTACAACGGCCGCACCCTGCCGCAGATGCTGGCCTTCCTGGCGGGCGGCGGCGATGCCGAGGACGCGCTCGCCCTCGTCAAGGCGCGCTGGCGCAGCGACAGTGAGGACGAGGCGGCCTTCGAGGCCCGGTTCTCGGAAGCCCTGCGCCGGGGCTTCTGGGCGGACAGCGCGCGGCCGGCCGAGACCGTGGCGCTGACGCAGGATGCCGCTCCCTCCCCCGCGCCGACCGCGCCCGCGGGCGGGATCGAGGTGCTGTTCCGCCCCGACCCGACGGTCTGGGACGGCACCCATGCCGACCTCGCGTGGCTTCAGGAACTGCCGAAGCCCCTGACCAAGGTAGTCTGGGAAAACGTGATCGCGCTGAGCCCGCGGCTTGCCGAGCGTGAGGGCGTCGCCACGGGGGACGTCCTGCGCATCGAGGCGGCTGGCCGCGCGGTCGAGGGCCCGGCCTGGATCCTGCCGGGGCAGGCCGACGACACCGTGACCCTGACCCTGGGCTACGGCCGGGACGTGCCGGATCACCTGTCCCGCGGTCTCGGCTACGATGCCGGGCCGCTCCGGCCGGTCGGCGCATCCTGGCGGCTTTCCGGGGCGAAGCTGACCAAGACCGGGCGGCGCAGCGTGCCGGTCACCACCCAGCACCTCGGCACGATGGAGGGCGAGGATCTCGTCCGCGTGCAGGCGCTCGGCGCAGCCCCGGTGGGCGACCCGAAGGGCGCGCCGGCGCCCGCCTCGTTCTATCCGCCCCCGGAAAGCCAGGACCGCTGGGTCGCGGCCCAATGGGGCATGGCGATCGACCTCGACGCCTGTATCGGCTGCAACGCCTGCGTCACCGCCTGCCAGGCGGAGAACAACATCCCGGTGGTCGGCCGCGAGGAGGTCGCGCTGGGGCGCTGGATGGGCTGGCTGCGGGTCGACCGCTACTACGCGGGCGAGCTCGACGCGCCGAGCACGCATTTCCAGCCGGTGCCCTGCATGCATTGCGAGCAGGCGCCGTGTGAACTCGGCTGCCCCGTCGAGGCGACGCTGCACGACAGCGAGGGCCTGAACCTGCAGGTCTACAACCGCTGCGTCGGGACCCGGACCTGCCAGAGCTACTGCCCCTACAAGGTCCGTCGGTTCAACTACCTCGACTATACCGGCGGCATGACCCCGGTGGAGCAGCAGCAGCGCAACCCCGAGGTGACGGTCCGCGCCCGCGGCGTGATGGAGAAGTGCACCTACTGCATCCAGCGGATCACGGCGGCGCGGATCACCTCCGCCAAGGACGCGCACGCGCCGATCCCCGACGGCGCCGTCGAGACCGCCTGCCAGGGCGCCTGCCCGACCCGGGCGATCACCTTCGGCAACGTCGCCGACCCGGGCAGCCAGGTCTCGGCCGCCCGCCGGGACCCCCGGGAATACGCGCTGCTCGGCCACCTCAACACACGGCCGCGCACGACCTACCTCGCCGGGCTCGCGCCGCCCGCGGAACCCGGCGAACGGGAGGGCTGAGCATGGCCGGTTCTGTCACGGGCGGCTCCCTGATCCGGCCCGACGAGACCCTTCAGGGCATCGGCGGCACCGTCACGGCGATCCCGCTGACCCATCCGGGCAACCGGCGCTGGTGGATCGCCTTCGCGGGGGCGGCACTGCTCCTCGGCCTGTTCCTGCTCACCCTCGGCTACCTGCTGGCCGCGGGGCCCGGCATCTGGGGCAACAACAACGCCGTCGTCTGGGCGCTCGACATCGCGAGCTACGATTGGTGGATCGGCGTCGCCTCCGGCAGCCTGCTGGTCTCGGCCGTGCTGCTCCTCCTCGGGGCGGAGTGGCGTGGGGCGGTCAACCGGGTGGCCGAGACCCTGGCGCTGCTGGCCACCGCGGCGGCCGGGCTCTACCCGATCATCCATCTCGGGCGGCCATGGTTCTTCTTCTGGAACCTGCCCTACCCCAACACCTACGACCTCTGGCCGCAATTCCGCTCGCCGCTCCTGTGGGACGCGATCGACATCGTGTCCTTCCTGGTGATCTGCGTGAGCCTCTGGTTCATCGGCCTGCTGCCGGACCTCGCGACCTTGCGCGACCGCGCGCATGTCGAGGCGATGCGCCAGCTGGATGCCAAGGCGCCGACCCGCAAGCTCGCCCTGCTGCGCGCCCAGATCTACGGCATCGTCGCCTCGGGCTGGCGCGGCTCGGCGGCCCATTGGCAGATCTGGGTCCAGGCCTATCGGACCGTGGCTCTGCTCGGCGTGCTGCTGGTGGTCTCGGTCCAGACCGGCGCCTCGGTGATGCTGGCGGGCTCGCTGATGCCGGGCTGGCACAGCACGCTCGTGCCGGTGAGCTTCCTCGTCAACGCGGTCTATTCCGGCGTCGGCGTCACGGCGGTGATCGTGATGCTGATCCGCTTCGTCTACGGCCTCGACGCCCTGGTAACCCCGCGCCACCTCGACGTGCTCGGCCGCCTGCTCCTCTGCCTCGGCTGCGCCAGCGCCTATTGCTACGCGGCCGAATACTTCGACACGTTCCTCAACGGCGACGCGCAGGCGCGCGGCGTCCTGGCCCGGCGCATGACCGGCGACCACGCCTTGATCTCGTGGACGGCGATCCTCTGCCTCGTCCTGCCGGCGCAGATCCTGTGGTCGGCACGCGCCCGGACGGCGCCGCTGGCGCTGGCGGCGGTGGGGCTTCTCGTCGCCATCGGCGCCTATGCCGACCACGTCATGGTCCTCGTTGTGACGCTGACGCAGGACTTTTTGCCGTCCTCGCGGCTGCCCTACGGGGTGGACGTCTGGGGCATCGCCACCTTCGCGGGCTCGGTCGGCCTGTTCCTGACCCTGCTGCTGCTGTTCCTGCGCTATCTGCCGGCGGTCTCGATCGTGGAGAGCCGGCGCCTCGCCCTAGCGGAGGCCCCGGCTGCGCAAAAGGCCGCGCGCGAGGCCGCATCGCGGGCGGCAGCCCGGCCTGAGGAGAACGCCGGCCCTGGACCGTTCTGGGGCGTCTCGGCGAGCTTCGCCAGCCAGGGCGACCTCGCCGCCGCGCTTCAGGCAGTCTCCGGCCTCAGCCCCGACCATGTCCACCTCGACGGGCATGGGCCCGTACCGATGCCCCGCACCCTGCGGCCCCTCGGACTGGAGGGCCGCTCGATCCTGCCCTACGCGCTCGCCGGGGCGCTCCTCGGCGGCGCTGGCTTCTACGGGATGTGCCTCTTCGCCACGGCCTACGACTATGTGTTCCTGATCGGCGGTCGCCCGCGCCTGTCTTGGCCGTCCTTCGTGGTGCCGAGCATCTCCTTCGCGATGATGGCGGGCTGCGTGGCGATCCACCTCGCGCTGCTCGTGCTCAACCGCCTGCCGCGGCTGAACCACCCGGCCTTCAACATCCCGGGCTTCCTGCGCGTTTCGGACGACCGCTTCTTCCTGACCGCGGAGGCGCGGGATGAGCGCTTCGACGCGGCGCGCATCGAGCGGCGGCTCGCGGGCCTGCCGGCCGAGGCCGGGCGCCCCCTCGAGATCCGGCGGATCCCGCGATGAGACGCGCCCTCCCCCTCGCCCTTCTCATGATGGCGCCGCTCGCCGCCTGCGGCGAGGCCGACATGGCCGATCAGGCCCGGGCCAAGACCTGGGACAAGAACCCGTTCTTCCCGCGCGAGATCACCATGCGCCAGCCCGTGGCCGGCACGGTGCCGCGCCGCGATCCCGCCGCGCCTGCGCCGCAGCCGCAGACGGTCAGCCGGGATCTGCTCGACCGGGGGCAGCAACGCTACGCGGTGTTCTGCACCCCCTGCCACGGCCAGGACGGGCGCGGGCAGGGCATGATCGTAGCCCGCGGCTTCCCGCATGCCGGCAATCTCACGGGTGAGGACCTGCGCACGGCCTCCGCGGCCGAGATCTACGACGCGATCTCGAACGGCCGGAAGGCGATGTTCGGCATGGCACAGATGATCCCCTCGGCCGACCGCTGGGCGATCGTCGCCTATGTGCGCGCCCTCCAGCTCAGCCAGGATGCCCCGGTGGCGAGCCTGCCGGAGCCCGACCGGGCCCGGCTGGAGGCGACGCGATGAGCCGCCCTACCCGCCACCCCGCCCTCTTGGGCCTCGCCGGCCTCGTTCTCCTGGCCCTCTGCCTGCTCGCGGGGGGCTGGCGCGGGGCGATGGCCTCGTATCTCGCCGCGTGGCTCGTCCTCCTGGCCCTGCCGGTCGGCGCCCTGCCGGTGGTCATCGTGGCCGAGCGTTTCGGCGAGCGCGTGAAGGCGCGCGGCGGCGTCGAGATGCTGGCGGGCCTGCGCCGGCTGATGGCGCTGATGCCGGTGGCCGCGCTTCTGGCGCTGCCGGTCCTCGCCGCCGCGGCGCTGCTCTACCCGTGGGTGAGAGAGCCGGCGCACACCCCGCTCGCCGCGCTCTGGTTCACGGTGCCGTTCTTCGTGGCCCGGGTGATCGCCTACGTCGCCGCCTGGACCTGGCTGTCCTTCCGCTTCGCCCGGCCCTTCGACGCGCCCGGCGAGGGCCGGACCGTCCCGGCGGTGGGGCTCCACGCGGTGATCGGCACCCTGTTCGTCACCGACGTGATCGCCTCCCTCGATCCGCGCCTCGACTCCACCCTTCTGGGCCTTCTGGTCATGACCGCCTGGAGCGGGCTGGCCTTCGCGGCCGCGATCCTGCTCGCCTGGGAGGAGCCCGAGCCCGTGGGCCGCGGTCGCACCGCGCCGGGGCGCGGCCGGCTGGTGCCCCTCGTGGTACTGCTGAGCCTCTGGGCCTACCTGCATTTCGTACAGTTCCTGATCGTCTGGTCGGCGAACCTGCCCCCGGAGGTGGCGTGGTACTTCGCCCGCGGTGGCTGGCTCGGGCGGGCACTATCGATCGTGGCGGGCGCCGTCGTGGTGCTGGCCGGCCTCGCGACCCTGCGGCCGGGCCGCCCGACGACCCGGATCCTGGCCGGCGCGGCGGTCGCCGTGCATGCCCTGGAGATGTTCTGGCTCGTCACCCCGGCGATCCGCGACCGGTTCGTGCTCCGCCCGAGCGATGCGCTCGCCGCTGGCGGCGTGGCCTGCCTCGCTGCCGCGCTCCGGCCGTTCCTGCGGCCGCGGGCCGACCGGGCGGCCTCGGCGGCGCGGCGTGCCGGGAGGCCGGCATGAGCGGCAACGGACCCTCCGGCCTGATTCCGGCGATCCTGGCCGGGCTGACCCTGCGCGGCAGCGGCTTCCTGAACGGACGCCCGCCGCGCCCGCCCGCCAATACGCAGCGCGATCCGAACGAGCCCGGGCACGAGACCCGGGACGTCAACGTCCGCAACACCGCCCTGGTCATGGGCGGCCTCGGCCTCACGGCGCTGGCGGTGATCGGCACCATGATCTGGCTGATGCACACCGTCGCGGCGAGCCAGCGCCGGACCCTGCCGGCGCTCACGCCTCAGCAGACCGCACGGCTCGTGCCGCCGGCCCCGAATCTCCAGGCCAACCCCTATGCCGATATCGACCGCGAGCGGGCGGCGACCGAGGCCCGGATCGCCGGCTACGGCTACCGGGATGCGGCCCAGACCCGCGCCCGCATCCCGATCGGCCGCGCCATGGAGCTGACCGTGGGCCGCTCCCTCGAACCGGTGGAGCCCGCCGCGCGATGACGCCGAGCCACGAATCCCTCCAACTCTGGCCCGCCGCGGTCTCCGCCACCGCGACCGAGACCGATCTGCTGATCCTGGCCTTCACGGTGCTGACGCTGCTGCTCACCGTGCCGGTCTTCGTGGCGATCACCTACTTTGCCGTGCGCTACCGGGAGGGATCCGAGGCGAACCGGAGCCCGTCGGGCATCCGCTCGAACCTCATCGAGATCAGCTGGATGCTGATCCCGTTCCTGCTGACGCTGATCTTCTTCGTCTGGGGCGCGAAGCTGTTCATCCAGTCGAAGAACGCCCCCCCCGACGCCATGGTGATCGAGGCGGTCGGCCGGCAATGGATGTGGAAGTTCCAGCACCCCACGGGCCAGTCGGAGATCAACAACCTGCACCTGCCGATCGGCCAGCCGATCCGCCTGCACATCATCAGCCAGGACGTGATCCACGCCCTCTACCTGCCGGCGGTGCGGATGCAGGTCGCCGCCCTGCCCGACCGCTACACCGACCTGTGGTTCAAGGCCGACAAGACCGGCACCTATCACCTCTACTGCTCGGAATATTGCGGCACCGACCATTCCGTGATGGGCGGCGAGGTGACCTTCATGAATCCCGGCGACTACCAGGACTGGCTGACCCATTCGGGCGCCCAGCAGGGCAAGGTCGCGGCGGGCCGGGCCCTCTACGAGGCCTATGGCTGCGCCGGCTGCCACGAGCCCGGCTCCGCCGTGAACGCGCCGAGCCTCGCGGGCCTCTACGGCAGCCCAGTGAAGCTCGCCGACGGCCGCACCGTCACGGCCGACGATGGGTGGTTGCGCGAGAAGATCCTGAACCCGAACGGCGACCGGCTCGCCGGCGGGGGCAAGCAAGTCATGCCGAGCTTCGCCGGCCGGATTCCTGAGGACGAACTCGGGAGGCTGATCGACTTTTTGAAATCCTATTCGCGTCCGGCCGCCGGCAAGGCCGCGGACGCGACGCCGTCGGGGACGACACGATGAGCGCATCGGGCAGCATCGGCGGCACCGCCCGCCGCGAACCCCACACCCCGGAATCGACGATCGGGCGTAAGCCCGACTACCTGCACGCGGAATCGACCCTGCGTTCGTGGTTCCTCGCCACCGACCACAAGCGGATCGCGATCCTCTATCTCGCCTCGATCACCGGCTTCTTCGTGATCGGCGCCCTGGCGGCGGGCGTGGTGCGCCTCGCGCTGATCGTGCCGGACGGCGCGATCATGACCAACGACACCTACAACAAGGCCTTCACCATCCACGGGGTGGTGATGGTCTGGTTCTTCCTGATCCCGTCGATCCCCGCGACCTTCGGCAACTTCCTGATCCCCCTCATGATCGGGGCGAAGGATCTCGCCTTCCCGAAGCTCAACCTCACGAGCTGGTACGTGTTCATGGCGGGCGCCCTGTTCACGCTGGTCTCGGTGGTGCTGGGCGGCGTCGATACCGGCTGGACCTTCTACGCCCCGCTGTCCACGGCCTTCTCGAACACCTGGGTGCTGCCTGCACTGATCGGCGTGACCATCGTGGGCTTCTCGTCGATCCTGACGGGGCTCAACTTCGTGGTCACGATCCACACCATGCGGGCGCCCGGCATGACGTGGTTCAAGCTGCCGATCTTCGTCTGGACGCACTACGCCACCAGCCTGATCTTCCTGCTGGCAACGCCCGTGATCACGACGGCGCTGATCCTGCTGATCGCGGAGCGCGCCTTCCATATCGGCGTGTTCGACCCGGCCTATGGCGGCGACCCGGTGCTGTTCCAACACCTGTTCTGGTTCTACTCGCACCCGGCCGTGTACATCATGGTCCTGCCCGGCATGGGGGTGATCTCCGAGATCGTCCCGGCCTTCGCTCAGAAGAAGCTGTTCGGCTACCGCTTCGTCGCCTACGCGTCGATCGGGCTCGCCTCGGTGACCTTCTTCGTCTGGGGCCACCACATGTTCGTCAACGGCCAGAGCGACCTCGCCTCGCTGGTGTTCTCCGCGCTCTCCTTCGCGGTGGCGGTGCCCTCGGCCGTGAAGGTCTACAACTGGACCGCCACGATCCATAAGGGCAGCCTGCGGCTCGACACGCCGATGCTCTACGCGATGGGCTATATCGGCCTGTTCGTGCTCGGCGGACTGACCGGCCTCTACCTCGCGACGCTCGCCATCAACCAGCACATCCACGCGACCTACTTCGTGGTCGCGCATTTCCACTACATCATGGTCGGCGGCACCGTGCTGGCCTTCCTCGGCGGCCTGCACTTCTGGTGGCCGAAATTCACCGGCCGGATGTACAGCGAGCCCTGGGGCCGGGTCTCGGCGCTGCTGATCTTCCTCGGCTTCAACGTGACCTTCTTCCCGCAATTCATCCTTGGCTATCTCGGGATGCCGCGGCGCTACGCGACCTATCCGGCCGAGTTCCAACTCCTCAACGTCCTGTCCTCGGCCGGCGCCACGATCCTGGCGGCGGGCTACATCTTCCCGATGCTCTACCTCGTCTATTCCCTGTGGTTCGGCCGGAAGGCGCCCGCCAACCCGTGGAACGCGAAGGGGCTCGAATGGGAGACTTCCTCCCCGCCGCCGACGCACAATTTCCTGTCCCCGCCCGAGGTGCCGCGCATTCCCTACGATTATCCGATCCAGGCCCAGGAATCCCGGGACCAGCACGGATGAGCGAGCCCCTGGCAGAGGGCGTCGGGGTCGCCCGCGTCGAGCATTTCGAGAGCGTCGCACAGCAGCGTCAAGCCGCGACGCTCGGCATCTGGGCGTGGCTCATCACCGAGCTGCTGCTGTTCTCGGCCCTGTTCCTGGTGGCGCTGATCACCCGGATCCAGCATCCCGAGGCGACCATCGCGGCGGCCAAGCACCTCAAGTTCTGGATCGGTGCCACCAACACCGTGGTGCTGATCTGTTCCTCGCTCACCATGTCGATGGCGATCGAATTCTCACGCATGGGCTGGCAGCGCGCCATGGTGCGGGCGATGCTGGCGACGGCGGCGCTCGGCGGCCTGTTCCTCGTCCTCAAGGGCTACGAGTACTACGCCGACTGGGACGAGCACATGATGCCGTTTCTCAGCCATCGGCCCTTCGCGCTGGCCGAGACGCCCGCCGCGCGGCTGTTCGTGAACCTCTACTACGTGGCGACGCTGCTCCACGCGCTGCACCTGTTCACCGGCATCGGGCTCCTGCTCGGCATGACCTGGATGGCCGCCAAGGCCGGGTTCCTGTCCCGCCACCAGAACTGGATCGAGGTCTACGGCCTGTACTGGCACTTCATCGATCTGGTCTGGATCCTCGCCTTCCCGATCCTCTACGTGGTGAATCGGTAGGATGCAGAGCCCCCTCGCAGCTTCGAGCGCCGACGACCGCGCCCTGCTCCGCAAGCGCCTCCGTACGCCGGTTCTCACCTTCCTGGCGCTGCTCGCCCTGCTCGCCGTCAACGTGACGCTCGGTGCCACCCTGCCCTTCGCGCAGGTCTGGATCGTCGAGCTTCTCGTCGTCGCCGTGATGGTGGCGCTGATCCTCCTCGTCTCCATGGAGGTGATCCACGAGCCGCCGCTGATCCGGTTGTTCTCCGGGCTCGGCTTCTTCTGGGTCGCCATCATGGTCGGGATGACGCTGACCGACTATCTCGCCCGCTGACCCGCGCGAAAGCCGTTGTCGGGACGGCCGAACACTCCTACACGTCGCCGCTTCCCCGCATGGCCCGGTTGAGAGACGATGTGCGAACTGCTCGGCATGAGCGCCAACGTGCCGACCGACATCCGCTTCTCCTTCGCGGGCCTCGCCCGGCGCGGCGGCGAGACCGGGCCCCACGCCGACGGCTGGGGCATCAGTTTCTACGACGGCCGCACCTGCCGCAGCTTCCACGAGCCGGAGCCGAGCGCCCGCTCGCAGCTCGCCCGGCTGCTCCGCGACATGCCGATCAAGAGCCGGATCGTCGTCGCCCATGTCCGCAAGGCCAACCGCGGACGGGTCAGCCTGGAGAACACCCATCCCTTCAGCCGGGAATTGTGGGGCCGCCGCTGGACCTTCGCGCATAATGGCCAGCTCAAGGGCGTGAAGCGGCTGCCGCTCGGCGGCTTCATGCCGATCGGCTCCACCGATAGCGAGCACGCCTTCTGCTGGATGCTCGGCCGCCTGCAGGACCGCTACAAGGCCCTGCCCCGGCCTGAGACCCTGGACCGGGCCGTCGCCGACCTCGCGGGGGAGCTGCACGGGCTCGGCGTGTTCAACATGCTGCTGACCGACAGCCGCACGCTCTACGCCCATTGCGGCAAGCGCCTCTGCTACCTCACCCGCCGCGCGCCCTTCGGTAAGGCCACCCTGATCGACGAGGATTGGCAGGTCGATTTCGCCCGGGAGACCACCGAGAACGACATCGTGACCGTCATCGCTACGCAGGCGCTGACCCGGGACGAATGCTGGACCAATCTCGCCCGCGGGGACGTCCTGACCCTGCGCGATGGAGCGATCCGCCTGTTGAGACCGGACAAGTTATCATAAGTGAAGTCCGGTCGAGGGTGCACGCCCGCGCTCGATGCGCTAGAACGCCGGTAACAGGAGCGCATCGGCCTGACGTCGCCCTGATTTCGGGCCAGCAAGCGATCCGACTCGACCCTTTTAGGACCACAGGTCGAGCCACGATGAGTTGACGAGTGCAATACGCATGACCCGCGACGACACCGACACCGTCCTGTCCCAGGAGGACGCGACGCGGGATGGCCGCCCGAACCTGAACGCCGGCATCCGCACGCATCTCGGCGAGCATCTGCGCACCGTCTACGAGCGGATCGGGGAGGAATCGCTCCCGTCCCGCTTCGCTGAGCTGATCGAGCAGCTGGAAGCCGCACTCCGCGCCAGGGGCGAGGCGATCGAGCCGGAATTCCGCAACGGCCTGCTGGCGGCTGTGCCGTCCCTGCGCGCCTTCGCGCTGTCGCTGACCTCGAACCCGGCCCGGTCCGACGACCTCGTGCAGGACACCCTGCTGAAGGGCTGGCAGCACCGTGCCCGCTTCCAGCCGGGCACCAACCTGAACGCGTGGCTGTTCACCATCCTGCGGAACATCTTCTACTCGGATCACCGCAAGCGGGTCCGCGAGGTCGAGGATCAGGACGGCTCCTACGCCGCGCGCCTCGCCACCGCCCCGCATCAGGGCGACCGGCTCGACGTCGAGGATCTGCAATCGGCGCTGGCCAAGCTCCCGCCGGACCAGCGCGAGGCCCTGGTGCTGGTCGGCGCGGAGGGGGTGTCCTACGAGGAGGCCGCTGCGATCATGGGCTGCAAGGTCGGCACCGTGAAGAGCCGCGTCAGCCGCGCCCGGGGCCGCCTGGCGGAACTGCTCGGCTACGACGAGGAGGATCTCGGCTCCGACCGGTTCATCCAGTCGGCGATGCCCAAGGACGCATAAGGCCGCGTTAGCCTTCAGCGGTCCTCCGCAAAAAGGGATGCATCCGATTCCGGGTATCGGACGTTACCGGCCCGAGCTTCGCCGCGTGATTGCGGCGGAACGCCACGGAACGGAGCAATCCCGTATGACCATCAAGACCCTCATCGCCGCCTCGGCCCTTGTCCTGTCGCTGCCGCTCGCCGCCCAGGCTCAGGGCACCATCCCGGGTGCCGAGCGCGGCGCGGCCGCAGGTGCCGATGCGGCCGGCCCGATCGGCGGGATCGTCGGCGGCGCCGTCGGTGCGGCCACCGGTACGGTGGGCGGCATCCTCGGCGTCGATATGGCGCCGCGCTTCCGCAGCTACGTCCGCGAGCGCAACGTCCGCTCGTACGATTACGACGGCCGCGTCGCCGTCGGCTCGACCCTGCCGTCCGCGGGCGTGACCTACTATGACGTGCCGAGCGAGTACCACGTGCAGCCGGGCTACCGCTACACCGTGGTGAACGACCGCCCGGTGCTGGTCGACCGCGGCCATCGCATCGTCGAGGTCATCGACTGATCCTGCGGGCCGGTCCCGCGCTGGCCCATGGACCCTGGAGCCTCGCTTCGGGGTCCGTCCCGTAAATACGGCTGTCGAGCAACGCTTCATCCGACCAGCCGTTGATAGGCGGTTCGACCCACGAGGCGACCATGAACGACAACCCCCATGAACCCGGCGCCGTGCTTCCCGAGCCGGTGCGCGACCATCTCGGACAGCAACTCCGCGGCGTCCTGCCGGTGGAGGCCGACAAGCCGCGCTTCCTCGGCGACGACCCCGTGCCCGAGGTGTTCGAGCCGCAGATCCGCAGGCTCGAGACCCGGCTGAAGACCCACGAGGAGGGCACCGAGGCGGTGGGCCAAGCCCTCGACCAGATCCTCGACGCGCTGGGCGTCAAGCCCGGGGAGCAGGGCCAGCGCGGGACTTGAGGGTTCAGATCCGCGGCTTCTCCGCCAGCAGGTCCCGGATCTCCGACAGCAGCTTCACGTCGGCCGGCACGGCCTCCGGCTCCTTGGGCTGTGCGTGCTGCAGGCGGTTCATCGCCCGGATCACGAGGAACAGCACGAAGGCCACGATCAGGAAGTTCAGCGTCAGGGTCAGGAACTGGCCGTAGCCGAGGACCGCGCCCTGCTTCTTGGCGTCCACGTAGGGCAGACCGGCCTGCACCTTGGACGAGAGCGGGATGTAGTAGTTCGAGAAGTCGAGCCCGCCCGTGACCGCGCCGATCACCGGCATGAAGATGTCCTGGACCGCCGAATTCACGATCGCCCCGAAGGCGGCGCCGATGATCACGCCGACCGCGAGATCGACCACGTTCCCCCGGAGCGCGAACTTTTTGAATTCCTCGAGCATCTCCGAATCCTCCTCGCCGGATACGGCCAAGGTAGGCAAGGTAGGGGCGGATCGCGCGACGACCAGCGGTTACTCCGACGTCGCGGCCGCGGGCCGGTCCTCCGCCACGGCCGCGGGCCGCTCCTCGGTGCCCGCGGCCTGCTCCGCCTTGAGCCGACGGCGGTACTGGGCGGCGACCACCGGGATGGTCAGGAGATAGCCGGCGCTCACCGTCACCAGCGCCTCGAACGGGTAGCTGATCAGGATGCCGAAGGCCGCCACCCCGAACAGGAAGATCGGCAGAACGAGGCTGCGCGGCACGCGCTTGCCCATGGTCTTGCCCGAGTAGGTCGGGACCGTGGAGACGACGAGGAGCGCGATGCACAGCACGTAGATCAGGATCGCGGGCGCCGCCCAGCGCTCGAGGCCGAAGCCGAGGAAGTGCAGGTAGAGCGGCAGCATCGCGGTGAGCGCGCCGGCGGGCGCCGGCATGCCGACGAAGAAGTCCTTCTTCCATTCCGGCCGGTTCGGATCGTCCAGCATCGCGTTGAAGCGGGCGAGCCGCAGCGCCATCGCGATGGCGAAGATCAGCGCCACGATCCAGCCGAGCGACTTCAGGTGAAACAGCACGAAGCCGTAGAGGATCAGGGCCGGGGCACAGCCGAAATTCACGAAGTCGGCGAGCGAATCGAGTTCCGCCCCGAAGCGCGAGGTGCCCTTGAGCAGCCGTGCCACCCGCCCGTCGATGCCGTCGAGCACGCCAGCCACCACCACGGCGATGACGGCGGGCTCGAACTTGCCCTCGAAGGCGAGGCGGATCGCGGTCAGCCCGAGGCAGAGCGCCATCAGGGTGATCATGTTGGGCGCGATCATCCGGAACGGCACCGGCTTGAACCGGCGCGGGCGCGGCTCGTTCGGATCGGGCGCGAAGGGCGGGAACAGATCGTCCATGGTCGGGCTCTAGATCCGCTTGAAGACGCGATCCGGACCGCCGCCGAGATCGGCCAGCACGGTCTCGCCGGCCACGGCCTTCTGGCCGAGGCCGACCAGCACGGTCGTGCCAGCCGGTAGGTAGACGTCCACCCGCGAGCCGAAGCGGATCAGCCCGAACCGCTCGCCGACGCCGAGCACGTCACCCGCCGAGACGAACCCGACGATCCGCCTGGCCACCAGCCCCGCAATCTGCACCACGCCGACGCGCTTCGGGGCGCCGCCATGGGTCGTCTCGATCACCATGCCGTTGCGCTCGTTGTCGTCGCTCGCCTTGTCGAGCTCGGCGTTGAGGAACAGGCCGGGCGTGTAGTGGATTTGGCCGATCCGTCCCGAGACCGGCACCCGGTTCACGTGGCAATCGAACACGTTCATGAACACCGAGACCCGCAGGGTCGGCACCTGGGGCAGGTCGAGTTCCGGCGGCGGCAGGACGGTGGCGATGAGATTGACGCGCCCGTCCGCGGGGGAGACCACCAGCCCATCGGCCACCGGGGTGACGCGCTCGGGATCGCGGAAGAAGTAGCAGACCCAGAGGGTGAGGATCAGGAAGATCCACCCGAAGAATTGGGAGAAGTAGCCGGCCAGCACCGTGAGCACGATGCCGATTAGGATGAAGGGGTAACCCTCCTTGTGGATCGGCACGAGCGTCCGGCGGATCGTCTCGATGAGGTCGGTCATTGTTTTTTTCGGACTCACGGGGCCGCGGGGGCGGACAGGCGGATGGCAGCCCGCCGGGCCGGCGTCAACTTTCCGGGGGTCGCGGGCACGGCCCCGATCCATGTGCCATCGTCCCCGCGCGCTTCTGGCGCCGGGGGCATGGCTGAGGAACAACACGCGGGACGCGGGACGCCGCGGGAACCCAGGTGTCGGCCAGATACGCGCGGGATCCGATCCCCGCGGCGCCCGCGGCATCGCGCGGGCATGGTCCCCGCCCGGTGCCGTCTTTCTCGTCGCGGTGTCTCCGGCGATCCCGGTCCTGCGCCGCGCTGTCTGACGGTCTCGGACGCGGTAGCACCGCCGGAACCCGCACAGCCTCGTGGCCTTCCAGCCGTCCCCCGCCTCGTAGTGGACGGGTCCGCAGGATCCTCAGGTTCGGCCCAGAAGCGGGTCGGCGCGGGGGCATTTCCGCACCCCGCC
>NZ_FNHS01000007.1 GCF_900103445.1 Methylobacterium phyllostachyos
TACGCGGTCGGCGGCGGCATCGAGTACGCGCTGCCCACCGACTCGTTCCTGAACTTCTTCCGCTCCTCGGCCGTGACGCTCAAGGTCGAAGGCCTGTACGTCAACCTCGACCGCAACAACCGCAACCAGGGCGCCCTGGTGGTCAACGCCGCCAACAACTTCCCGGTCGTCTACAGCGGCGTCGGTCGCCGCGCCGACGAGTTCGCCGTCGTCCGCGCCGGCCTGAACTACAAGTTCGGCTCGTACTGAGATCCGGTCGCGCTGCTCCCGGTAGCGATGCCGGGAGATGCGCGGCGGGCGAGGGGTAGTTGGTCCTCCTCGTCGCCCGCCGCCGCCGAAGAGCAGCCGTCCGGCTGACCTTCGCATCTCCAGCCTGATCAAACTGGCCGCTCGATAGGCGGCACCCTGGGAGCTCCCGCTTCTGGGGTGTTTTCTTATTCGTCGCGGTCCTCGGGACTGAGGGTTCGATGGGACCAGATCGGTGCGCCTGTCCCATCAAGGAGTACAGCCACGCTCAGCGTCATCCCTGGGGTCGAGCAGCAATGCAGCTGAGCGAACGCGATCGCTTCATCAGGGCTGTTCGATGGCGATCGCAATGACGTTCAACCTCTGACCGATCGAGCTGATCAGTACTGGAGGAACATCCATGTCGATGAAGATACTGATCCTAGCGACCGCGCTCGCAACTGCGGTCTCCAGCGCCGCCGTCGCTCAGACGACAACCGGCGGCAGCGCCCAAAGCAACATGAACAACCCGGGCTCGGTAAAGAGCAGCTCCGAGAAAACCATGGAGGGCGGGAGCAGCTCAATGAGCACCGGCACGATGAGCACGGCCACGAGACCTGGCACGAGCGGCGGCCCACCCGTCAGCACGCCTGGAGGGCCTGCAGGCAGTGGTACGGGCAACGGTGCCACCGGCAGCGGCGCGACCCCGAGCGGCAAATGATCTGACAGGTGCCCCGCGGATCCATACCCGCGGGACGCCCCTGCCCTCAACGCTGCGCTCGATCTGCTTAGCGCCCCTTCTTGTAGAGCTTGCTTGCGATCTCGAAGATCTCCTCCGGGGCATAATCCGGTGCGAAGGCGCCGTAATTACCATCCAGCTCTGGGATCTTACCGCCCTCCGGCGCCCCATCGACGACTTCCAGATTGCCCGGCGGGTCGCCCGGCAGCGCCACTTCGTCGTTCGACCAGACGCCCGCAGCCTCGGCGTAGTCGTCCGGGCTGAACGTGTAGAGCCGGCGGTGCTTGCCCTCATCGAGGTACTTCTGACACTCCGGCACGCGCGACAGGTCGATGTTCGGCGTCGGCAGCATCTTCTCGATCTCGACGCCAGTGAGCTTCTTGAGGGCCAGGGCGTAAGCGTGGGCGTGCAGAGAGCCGCGGACTAGCAGATAGCCACATACCTCACGCCCGGTCGGTTCCGTCATCGTCTCATAGACGCGCAACTTGTGAATGCGTGCGCCGCACTCCAAGTGGAAGTTGTGCAGGAGATCGATGATCAGGTTCCCGGTCGTCGTGACCATGTCCATATTCCAGGACGCCGCATTCGCGTTCATTGGCATGGCGCCGCCGCCATTCGACAAGAAACTGCCGGCGAGCCGGATATCCTGCATGTCCTCGAAGGGTGCCTTCGAGATGTCGACATTCTTCTTGGGATTGCCAGGCCCATTGTTCAGCATGGCAATGCCATTCGAGACTAGCTCGACGTGTCCAATTTCTTCGGCGAAAATGCTCGATACGAGACTGTAGAACGGCCGCAGCTTCTCCTTGTTGCGAAAATTGAAACTTTGGAACATGTAGTTGCCGAGGGTCGACATTTCGCCGTACTTACCGCCGAGCAACTCCTGCAGGGCCGCGGCGGCATTCGGCTCGGGCTTCTTCGGCTCGGGCAGCTCCGTCAAAAGACGGTCGATCTTCATGAACATGCGAGCGGCTCCACGGCGCAGGGTGCGCAGTAGGGCATGTGTCCGTGGGGCCCAATCGTTCCGCGACGCTTTACGAGGGCCACCGCCAGGGCGCTCGCAGGTCTAGGCGATGGCCCAGAACAAGGGCAGTGCACCCGCCAGGAACAAGGCCGAGGAGAGGAGCACTGCGAAGCGCTCGCGATGGTAGTGGACGAAGGCGTGAGGGCTAGCGAACATGGTGAGGCCGCATCGAGTGAACGACCCACGTTCGCCCTTGAATCTTGACCAATCAGGGGCACCCGGCGCCGTCCACAGGTGGTCGTCGATGCGTGTCACCGCCGAGCCACATGCGGGTGGATGTGCCGATGCGCACTTCGCGAAAGCCAAGCTGAGCGTACCCACTTCCTTGCGGCCGTCATCGCCCCCTCAGGCGGCCCGATCCAGCGGCGCAGTGACCTCACGGGTTGCTGCGCCGCTGTCGTTCTAGGCTACCCGCAGCGCTACCGACATTCCTTGCGAACGGCCTCTCTGCGCGGGTCGAGGTAAGTTGCAAGATCCGTCGCGCTGATCCTTTTGGCCACATGACGCAGTTGGGATCGTGAGATCTATGGCCACTGTTATCAGACATAGGAAACGGTGGAGCGTTGGCTGTGGGGTTCAAAACAAGCTTAGCGTTTGCTGCTCTTGTCGGCGGGTTAGTGGGTCCCGTTCCGGCTTGGGCCTGGACTTCACCAGGCTGCACCAATCTCCCCGAATACGAGCGCGCTCTTGGCGCCCTTCAAGGCATGACGAGCGCCTGTGATATGAGTGTCGAAGAGGCAAATAGGATCGTAGCCGCGCAAGGGTACAGACCTGGAGGCCTGTTTGGTGCGCTCCTGAGCGGGCCGACCCAGCAGGCCGTCGAACCGTATCCCGCCTCGCTCACCCCTGAGGGCCACGTACCTCGGTTGCACCGCCGCCAAGCTCATCGGGCAGCCACTCGCCGCGATGTTGTCGATCACTGAACAAGGCCGTTCCGATCCCGAACGCGTTTCGGAAGCAGATTTCATTCCCCTATCTGCACCAGCAACTGTCCGGCGATCGGCTCCGGCCGCGCGCCGGAAGGGCAGCACCGGGGCCTGATACACCTCACCGTGATGCGGCCTCGCCGACGCAGTCGCGATGATTCCAGACGCTCTATCTCTGCCTGGCGATACCGACTTGCCGCACCCACGGGAAGTTCAGACGCTGCGCGCTACACTGATCCAACTCATCAATCCGAGGGGGTGGCGCGATGGATGGTCGACCATAGCCCTACGACGGTGCGCTCGGCGGCCTTGCGCAGCAGCGCCTTGAGCTTGGAGAAAGCCATCTCGATCGGGTTGAGGTCCGGCGAGTCGGGCGGGAGGAAGAGCAGCCGCGCGCCCGCTGCCTCGATGGCAGCGCGCACGGCCGGGCCTTTGTGGCTGCCAAGGTTGTCCATCACGACGATGTCGTTGGGTGTAAGTTCGGGTCCGAGCACGCGCTCGACGTAGGCCTGGAACACATCGCGGTTCATCGGTCCGTCCAGCACGAACGGCGCGGCGATCTGGGACAGGCGCAGACCCGCCACCAGGGTCGTGGTCTTCCAATGACCGTGCGGGATCGGCGAACGCAGACGCTCGCCGCGCGATGAGCGTCCCCGGATGCGGGCCATGTTGGTGGCCGTCCACGTCTCGTCGAGGAACACGAGGCGGCTGGGATCGAGGTCGGGCTGGCCCTCAAACCACGCCTCGCGGGCGGCCTTCACATCCGGGCGATCGCGCCTGCCGCGTCGACCACCCGCTCACGCAGATCCTGGCTGTAGGGTCGGCCCATGCTCTGCTCCTCATCGGGAGCGCCCAATGACTCAGCCCAACAGCCCGACGTGACCCCCAACTCGCCGATCCAGCTCAGTCCAAAAACGCTCCAGTGAAGAACGTGTTAGGCATGAAGCCTCCGAAATCGACGGAGGCCAGCCTTGGCTGCGGCGCTCCGTTATCAGCGGGAAAGGTGGGGCGTCGCGGCTATCATAGGATCAACGCTTTCGGCTTGGCGGGAGAGGGCATTTGGGAAAGGCCGGGGCCGCCGGCAAAGCCAATCGGTCGGTTTCGGGCCCGGACGAGTCTTTCGAAGGCTGCCCTCGCATTTCGGCCGCTTCCGCTTAGTCGGCCCCGACATGCTGACGCCATGGCCGCCGCTTTTGGGGCCGCCTTACCTCTCGAGCGGACATTCGACTAAGCGGGGCGGAAGGTCTGCAACAGGTGAATCTGCGTCGTCGAACTTCACCTCAGCCTATCTCAGCTTTCGGACAGCCCTCGTGGCTGCTTGTACGACCGGTTTGAACTGGTAGGAAGCTGTCCGCTTTTCCGGATTTGCGCCCGAAAGCGGACCGGCAGAAATCCACCCCGAGCGGTCATTAGGCTTGCGCCTCACGGGAGACGTTTGGATCGCCCTTAGCACTCTCCGAAAGCGGCCATTCGCCTGTCCTGGGTTGCCACACCGAACTGGCGCCGATGTCCGGTTTCTGGTTCCGGCAGGAGGGGGGCCCGCCGCCATGCCGAACCAGGCGGATATCAATCCCTGCGCCGGCGCGCTGTCGAAAGGCGTCCGCGCGCACCTACATCATCGGTCCGCGCCCGGAGCCCTCCACGGCACGTCGTCTTCCCGGACCCGATTCACCATGGTTCATACCGGCTACAACCCGGCGCTCGTCGTGCTGTCCGTGATCATCGCGGTGTTCGCCGCCTACGCGGCGCTCGACCTGGGCGCACGCATGCACAAGACCGATGTTGGCCCGCGCTGGGCCTGGGGAGCCGGCGCGGCGGTGGCCATGGGCGGCGGCATCTGGGCGATGCACTTCGTCGGCATGATCGCCTTCGAGATGGGTATGCCCGCCGCCTACGATGTCGGCCTGACGCTGCTGTCCTTGCTGATTGCCATCGGTGTCACTGCCGCGGCCTTTGCCTGGGTGGCCCTGCGCGGAACTGGCGTGCGTGCGCTCTTCGTCGCGGGACCGCTCATGGGCGTGGGCGTGGCCGCCATGCATTACACCGGTATGGCGGCGATGCGCGTGCCTGGAAACCTCGCCTTCGATCCCCTGATCGTCGCAGATTCCGTGGCTATCGCTGTGATCGCAGCGACCGCCGCCCTATGGCTGACCTTTCGGCGCAATCGCCCCTGGCAAAAGCTCGTCGCAGCCTGCGTCATGGGCCTTGCGGTGGCGGGCATGCACTACACCGGCATGGCGGCTGCGACCTTCACTGCGGAGGAGGCCGGCTCCCATGTCGCGCATACGACCGCCTTGGGGGCCAGTCAGCAGAACCTCGCTCTTTCCGTGGCGGGCGTCACTTTCGTCATCCTGTTCCTGGCGATGATGGCGGGCTCCCTCGATCAACGCCGTGTGCAGAGGCGCCTGCATGTCAGCGAAGCGCGGTTCCGATCCGCGGTCCTCGCTGTCGACGGCGTGATGTGGACCGCCGACGCGGCCGGTGAGTTCATCGAGGAACAGCCTGGTTGGGAGCAGATCACCGGTCAGACCTTCGAGCAATATCGCCGTGGCGGCTGGGCCACGGCTCTTCACCCCGACGACGTCCCCGCTACGGTGAGCGCCTGGACCGAGGCCGTCCGGACCGGCGGTCACTACGCCGTCGAACAGAGGCTTCGCGATCGGGATGGCTTCTGGCGTCACTATACGGTGCGCGCCGTGCCGGTGCGGGATGCCGACGACGCGATCCGGGAATGGGTCGGCGTACACGCGGACGTTACCGCCCGTCACCAGTACGAGACCGCGCTGCGTGAGGCCCGCGATGCGGCAGAGGGGGCCAACCGGGCCAAGAGCGCTTTCCTCGCCAACATGAGCCATGAGTTGCGCACGCCGCTCTCGGCGGTGATCGGTTACGCGGAGATGCTGCAGGAGGAAGCTGAGGATGCGGGCGAGGACGCCCTTCTGGGAGATCTGGGCAAGATCAAATCGAATGCCCAGCACCTGCTCGGCCTGATCAACGACGTGCTGGACCTGTCGAAGGTCGAGGCCGAGAAGATGGACGTCGCCGCGGAATCCTTCGATGTTGAGGCATTCGCGCGGGACGCGGCCGGCACCATCGAGGCGTTGGTGGCCAAGAAGGGTAATACCCTCATCCTCGACTTGGCCCCTGATCTCGGCGGGGCCCATACCGACGCGGTGAAGCTGCGTCAGTGCCTGTTCAACCTCATCGGCAACGCCGCCAAGTTCACCGAGACGGGCACTGTGACGCTGAGGGGGCATCGCGTGGCGGATGCAGGGGGGGACCGGCTCGTTTTCGCCGTGGCGGATACGGGCATCGGCATGACACCGGAGCAAGTCGCCGGGCTGTTCCAACGGTTCAAGCAGGCGGACGAAACCACCACCCGCCGCTTCGGCGGCACCGGCCTGGGCTTGGCCCTGACGAAGGCCTTTGCCCAACTTCTCGGCGGTGACGTGACCGTCGAGAGCGTCGAGGGGTCGGGGACTACGTTCACGCTGTCCATTCCCGCCTCATTGCCCCGTGAGCTGACGGATGTCGGCACCGTTGGCATGGACGCAACCGATGCGGCACAGGACGCGATGGGCCGAAGCCTCATCCTGGTCGTCGATGACGAGGCCAGCCAGCGTGATCTGATGACACGCTTCCTGACCCGCCAAGGCTTCGCCGTCCGCACAGCGATCGACGGGCGCAGCGGTCTGGACCTCGCCCGGCGGTTGCGGCCGGCGGCGGTTCTACTCGACGTGATGATGCCCGAGATCGACGGGTGGGCGGTGTTGGCGCGTCTGAAGGACGACCTCGACACCCGGGACATCCCGGTCGTCATGGTGAGCTTCGTCACCGATGCGGCCCTCAGCGCATCCCTCGGCGCGGTGGGGTCGGTGCCCAAGCCTGTAGATTGGGCCCGGCTGAAGGGCATCCTGGACCGGATCGGCGCGATCGAGCGGGCGGGCGACGTGCTCGTCGTGGATGATGACGCCGACATGCGCGACCGCCTGCGCACGGTGCTCGAACGCCATGGGTGGGCCGTGCGGGAGGCGGGCGACGGCGCCGAGGCCCTGGACCGGGTGCGCATCGCCGTCCCGCGCCTGATCCTACTCGATCTGACCATGCCCGTGATGGACGGCTTCGCATTCCTGCGCGCGATGCGCGCCATGCCGGACTGCGCAGAGGTGCCCGTGGTGGTGCTCAGCGCCCGGGACGTCTCGGCCGGCGAACGCCGCGAATTGGCTGCGGCCGACCGGGTGTTGAAGAAGGGCGATGTCAGCCTACGCGAGATCGCGGCGGAAGTCGGTCGACTTGGCCAGTCCGTGGACGCACGAACGACGGCGGCGCCTTAACGCCGACGTGGCGCGTCAGCTACCGATCCGTCTCGTTCCCCGTCCGGCTAAACGTCGGTCCTAGCCTACAGCCGCGCACCGCGGACTGAACCCACAAACTTGCCCCAAGCCGCCGCGAGCGTGGTACTTCGGCGCGATCGCGGCACATGCGCAACCCTGAAGCGAACGTTCTGTGCGCATCCTCGTTCTCGAAGATGACCCCGTGCTTTCGGACGGCCTGGTCTCAGGGTTGTCGTTGCATGGTATGACCGCGGACTGCGTGGCCACATGCGGCGACGCGATGTCGATCTTCGATGCGACGCATTACAGCGCGGCGATCTTGGATTTGATGCTGCCCGACGGTTCGGGACTGGACGTGCTGAGCCACATCCGCGCGCGGGACGACGCCACACCGGTCATGGTCCTCACCGCGATCGACGCCGTTGCCGACCGGATCGCCGGGCTCGACCGCGGAGCGGACGACTACATGGGCAAGCCGTTCGACCTGGGCGAGCTCGCAGCCCGGCTTCGTGTCATGATCCGGCGGGCGGCCGGACGCGCCTCTGCAACCTTCACGTGGCGCGACCTCACGATCGACCTGGGCAGCCGGTTGGTCGCGCGGGCGGGCGTCGCGCTCAACCTTTCGCGCCGCGAGTTCGCGTTGCTGGAAGCGCTGATCGAGCGGCCCGGCCGTGTGTTGTCCCGAAGCCAGCTGGAAGCCCGCCTCTACGGCTGGAACGAGGAGATCGGCAGCAACGCGCTCGAAGTCCATGTCCACAATCTGCGCGCCAAGATCGGACGGGACGCGGTCGAGACCGTGCGCGGCCTCGGCTACCGCATCCGGGAGGACCGTGCGTGAACTCCCTGCGCATGCGCCTGTTCGTCACCCTTGTCACGGCAACCGGGCTGGTCTGGCTCGCCGCCATCGCCTGGACCTATGTCGACAGCCGCGCCCAGTTCGAGAGCATCCTCGACCGCCGCCTCATGGAGGCGGCCCGCATGGTCGACAGCTTGTTCACGCCGGCCCGGGCGGGGGCCGCACGGCAGGCGGTCGGAGAGGGCGACGCCCTGGCGCGGGTGGTGACCTACGACCGTCACCTCAGCTGCCAGATCTGGTCCCTCGACGGGCGCCTGATCGGCGCCTCGGACGGGTCACCGGATCCGGTCTTGTCGGACCAGCACGAAGGATTTTCGAACCGCGTGGTCGAGGGTCAAGCTTGGCGTGTCTACGCCCTGTCCGACCCGGCCAAGGGCTTCCGCATCCTCGTGGGCGACAATCTCGGGCAGCGGCGGCAACTGGAGCACGGCCTCGTCGAAAGCCTGCTGCTCACCGCCGGTTGCGTCCTGCCGATCCTGGCGCCGCTCATCTGGCTCAGCGTCGGCCGGGGCCTGCGGCCGCTGAACCGCGCGACCCGCGACCTCGCCGCCCGGGATGCCGACAACCTGGAGCGGGTCGAGACCGGCCGAATGCCGTCGGAGATCCGACCGCTGGTCGATGCGCTGAACCGGCTGTTCGGCAAGGTCGCGGCTGCGCGCGAACACGAGCGCACCTTCCTGGCCTATGCGGCGCACGAGTTGCGGACGCCGCTGGCGGGCCTGAAGACGCAGGTGCAGGTGGCCATGCAGGCGCCCGGGGCCGCCATGCGGGACGCCGCCCTCGCCCAGACCCTGCGCGCGGTCGATCAGTCGGCACGCCTCGTCGAGCAACTCCTGACGGTCTCGCGCCTCGACAGCGGCGGGCGCCCGGCCGCCATCGCCTGGATTCCCGTGGAGGAGCGCCTGCGCGATCTGCTCGCCGGGATGGGCAGCGTGCCGAAGCCGGAGCGCGTCGCCTTCGCGCCCGCCCTCACCGCGCTCGAGATCCAGATGGACGAGGATCTGTTCGACCTCGCCATGCGCAACCTGACGGAGAACGCCCTGTTGATGACCCCACCGGAGGGGGCGATCACCTGGGATGCCGCGCTCGGCGCGGATGGAAGCGCCACCCTGTCGATCACCGACGAGGGACCCGGCATTGCCGAGGCGGAGCGCGCCCTGGTGATCCGGCGCTTCGTGCGCGGCAGCCGGCGGGCGAAGCTCGGCAGCGGCCTCGGCCTCTCGATAGTCACCATGGCGCTGGAGCAATCCGGCGCCCGCCTGCACCTCGACGGACGGGACGGCGGCCCCGGCCTCAAGGCGAGCGCGATCTTCGGCCCCGGGCTCGCCAGGCGTGCCCCGCCCGCTACGGCTCGCCTTTGACCCGCGCGAGGTAGTCGACGATCACCCGCGCATCCTCCGGCGTGATCGGAGCCTTGTAGGCGGTGATCATCTTGTCGACGACCGCATGCCACTCCTCCCGGGAGAGGGCGGGCTGGTTCAGGGTGTGGTCGGCGGAGTGGCAAGCCGTGCAGTTCGACGCGATGACGTCGGAGCCCGGCCCGGCGGGGAAACCGATATCGTCGCCGAAGGGCAAGTCGATCTCGGGCGTCGGGCGAAGCTCCAGCGGCGCGGCGGCGAGGGCCGGCACCGAGCCGGCAAGAAAGCTGGCCAGCAGGGCGGTGCGGAGGGATCGGGACATGAGGGATCGAGACATGGTCGCGCTCACCCCTCAGGCCGCCACGAGGTCGAGGGTCTCGACCTGGTTGGACATGTAGCCTCCCGGGTTCCAGACGCGCCGCATCGGCTGCGCCACCCGGTCGGCGTTGGTGCAGCGGACCATCACGGTGTGCGCCCCGCGAGCCGGGAGGCTGATCGTGGTTTGCCATTGCCGAAAGCCGTAGGTGCCCTCATCCTTGCCCAGGGTCGTGGGCTGCCAGGTCCGGCCGCCATCGAGCGACAGGTCCACCGCGGCGACCCCGCGGTCGCCCCCGAAGGCGATGCCGCGCACCGGTTGCGGCGCCCCGACCGGGACGCTGTCGCCCGGCTTGAGGTTGGTCACGAACGAGCGGGGCAGGTTCCGGGTGATCGGGACCATGCCGAAACCCTTCTGTCCGGGCTCGACCGTGTGATTGGGCGTGTCCGGCACGCGGTAGCTTCGCGTGGTCCAGACGCTGGGATCGGGGTGGTCTGTCACCTCGATGTCGTTGAGCATCTTGATCCAGTAGACGGCCGACCAGCCGGGGACGATGAGCTTGAGCGGGAAGCCGTTCAGCATCGGCAGTTGGTGGCCGTTCATCGCGAAGGCCAGCATGACCTCGCCGTCGCGGGCGTGATCGATGTCCAGGGCCTTCACGAATTTCGGAGCGTCGGGCAGCAGCGGCTCATCGAGGCCGCCGAACTGCACGTGGGTGGCCCCGCCCTTCACGCCGGCCCGATCAAGGACATCCTTCAGGCGCACACCGGCATAGAGAGCGTTGCTCATGGAGCCGTTCGCCCATTGGGCGCCGGCGACCCGGGGCTGCGCGTAAAGACGCGAATTGCCGGCGCACTGGCTGACCGCCGCGATCTCGAAGCGCGGCAGATCGTGGATCAGCTCACGCAGCGACAGCGCCTGCGGCCGCTCGACGAGGCCGTGGACTTTCAGGGCGAAGCTGTCGGTGTCGACGCGGGTCGGGAAGGTGGCCCAGTGCCAGCTGACGAAGTGCTGATCGTTCGGGGTGAACACGCCGGTGTCGAAGACGTCGAACGGCGTCTCCAGCCAAGGCGGCCGGGTGCGCTGGACGATCATGCGCCCCTTCTCGGGATAGGTCGTGGTCATGGGCCGGGTGCTCGGGCCGCCCGGGACATGGAAATCGAAGGTGTCGGCGCGAGCTCGGCCGGCGAGCAGGCCCATCCCGCCGAGGGCGGCGGCCGACAGAAGGCCGCGGCGGCTCGGAGACGATAACGTGGTGCGTTGAGGCATCGAATTGAAAGGTCCGCTGAGCCGGAGCCCAAGAGGCCGGCGCACGGTCTCCGCGCTCCTCAGCTTAAGGGCACCTTAAGTGCGCCGAGGCTCGTCGTGGAACGCGTATGGGTGAAATGGAGCGGGTGAGGCTAGACGCACCAAGAGGCGAGCCGCGTCTTCGATTGATATTTGCAGAGGTCAGCCTCGGTCGACTTCGTGGCTCAATCGCAGAGCGCATGCCTCAAGCGTGCGAGGGGGATCGTGCATGGGCGCGACGGCGCAACAGGGCTGGCTTACGCCCGTCGGGCAGGATGTCCTGCAGGTGGTCTTGGATCATGTCGGCGGTGAACGGCTTGCCGATGAAGCAAGCCCCCTCCGGCATGTCGCCGGGCCGTGGCCGCAGGTGCCCCGATGCCATCACGATGGCGATGTGCGGCCATCGGGCGGCGGTCTCTCGGGCCACCGCGAAGCCGTTGCGTGAGCCAGGCATCTGCACGTCGGTGAAGAGCAGCACGATGACGGCGTGTTTCCGGGCGAGGCGTTCCATGGCCTTGTCGCCGTCGTTCGCCTCGAAGGTCCGGAAGCTCGCATCCTCTAGAATGAACATCGCATCCATGCGGATGAGGCCGTCGTCGACGACGAGGGCGTAGGGCTCCGCGGGATCGGACGGCTCGCTCATCCGCAATCAAGTCCGAGCCGCGTCGAAAGGCGCCCGAAGGCTGAATGCGCTGGCGGCGCGAGCGCGTTCGCTCGAAGCACAGCACTCCAGCAGCCTGGCACCGGCGACGTCACCACCTTCCGCCGGAACACACCCCCTCGACATGGGAACCGGTAGATCGGCTGCATGCCTCTCACGAAGCGCATTCCTGGACGAGCCTTCCTGATGATGTACGACACGTCACTAGACGACCGGTCTAATCAAGCCTATGTGTGGGTGATGGCACACGTCAGCGGCAACACCGACACCCGGCAAGGCATCCTCGACACCGCCCACCGCATCGTGGGCGCGAAGGGGTTCTCCGGCGTCGGCCTCAACGAGATCCTGGCCGCGGCAGGGGTCCCGAAGGGCTCGTTCTACCACTACTTCGGATCGAAAGAGGCCTTCGGCGAGGCCCTCCTGGCTGACTATTTTGAGGAATACCTCGCTGATATCGACGCCACCCTCGCCGAGCCCGGCCTCAGCCACGCCGAGCGACTGATGAACTACTGGCGAAAGTGGCAGGCGACGCAGGGGAGCATCGACTACCAGCGCAAGTGCCTTGCGGTGAAGCTGGCGGCCGAGGTCTCGGACCTGTCCGAGCCGATGCGGCTGGCCCTCAAGACCGGCACCGCCAGGATCATGGACCGTGTGGCGAGCGCCATCGAGGCGGGCGTCGCCGAGGGGTCGCTGACGGTCGACGACGGGCCGCACGCCACGGCCGAGACCCTCTACCACCTGTGGCTCGGTGCCAGCCTGATGGCGAAGATCGAGCGCACCGACGCGCCGTTCGACGCCGCGATGAGGACGACACGGCGCATCCTGAACCCGCAACGAACGTGACCAAGCGAGCCAATGGCGAAGCCCGGCATGATCGTGCGCAGACAATAGACGACCAGTCTACTCAAACTTGACCGAAGGAGAAGACCATGCCCCCCCGAACCGCCTATCCCGTCGTCTCCTACCTGCTGCTGGCTGAGCTCGGCGCTGCCCTGTTCGGCGGCACCGCAGCATCCGCCGAGGAGCGCATCACCCTGGAGATCATCGGCGCCGTCCGCATGACGGGTCCGGCGATGGTCCGCCCAGCGGACGCGACGCCTGTCAGGGCCGAGGACACCCAGGCGCGCGAGGCCAGCGCCGAGCGTTCCACCGAGAGGATGGCGGTCCGTCACGACTGACCCGCCCGCGATCCTCCGAACGACCACCCCCCAACCGACACCGGAGAACGACGATGAAAATCCTGATGGTGCTCACCTCGCACGACCAGCTCGGCGACACCGGCCGCAAGACCGGCTTCTGGCTGGAGGAGCTCGCCGCGCCCTACTATGTGTTCAAGGACGCCGGCGCAGAGGTGGTCCTGGCCTCGCCCAAGGGCGGTCAGCCGCCCCTCGACCCGAAGAGCAACGAGCCTGGCTTCCAGACCGACCTGACCCGCCGCTTCGAGGCCGACGCCGAAGCCAACGCGGTCCTGGCAGACACCGCCCGGCTCGCAGGCGTCAGCCACGAGGGCTTCGACGCGGTGTTTTACCCCGGCGGGCACGGTCCGCTCTGGGACCTCGCGGAAGATGCCGCCTCAATCAAGCTGATCGAGACCACGCTCCGCGCCGGCAAGCCCGTCACTCTCGTGTGCCACGCCCCCGGCGTGCTGCGTCATGCCAAGTCGCCCGACGGCAAGCCGCTGGTCGAGGGCAAGGACGTCACCGGCTTCACCAACACCGAGGAGGAGGCGGTCGGCTTGACCGAGGTCGTCCCGTTCCTCGTCGAGGACGAACTCAAGCGGAACGGCGGCAGGTTCTCGAAGGCCGGCGACTGGGAGTCCTATGTCGTGGCCGACGGCCTGCTGATCACCGGGCAGAACCCAGCCTCGTCCGGACCGGCGGCCGAGCGCCTGCTGGCGCATCTCCGCCAGGGCTGACCGGCTGCACCGACCGGAATCGGCGCTGTCCCGCCTACGACCAGCGCCGCCATTCCCCAAGGCGTCCGGTCGGTGGCCGCCTTGAAGGTCCGGTTGAAGTGGCTCTGCGAACCGTAACCGCAGGCTAGGGCCACCTCGCCGAGGGGCTGCCCGGTCCGGAGCAGCCACTTGGCCCGCTCAATGCGCCGCGCCGCGAGGTAGCGGTGCGGCGGCAGGCCGAAGCTGATCCGGAACATCTTCGCGAAGGGGAAGGTGCTGAGCCGCGCCTCGGCCGCGAGCTGGTCGAGCGTCAGCGCCTCGTCCAGGTGCGCCGCGGCCATCTCCATGACCCGGCGTCGCACCGACGAGGACAAACCGGCGCGAACCTCGCTCGGCTTCTTGTCGATGTGCCGGCGCAGGACGCCGTGCAGGAGACGGTGGCAGGCGGCGTCCGCCAATCGACGCGGGCCGCGACGGCCTAGGTGAATGACCGGACCAGCACTTGCCGGTCAGCGTCGTCGACGCCCGACCAGGGCGGGAAACAGTCGGTGTGCTTCTGAATGGGATATGCGCTGAACCGGTCGTCCAGCGTGAATCGGATGCGGTTGAGGCGCCCAGACTCGTAATTTCCAGATGAAAAACTTCACTGGCTTGGGAGCAAACCCATCCGTCGGTAGCTTTCGATCAACTCGTCGAATAATTTCACGTCCGAACGGCTGCGGGCGATGATCTGCGCCCCGGCGACAGCAGCATAAATGGCGCGAGCCCTCAACGCACCCTCGGCTGGCGAGGCGAGTTTGGCAGCGACCAAATGTTCGCAGAGCCAAGCGGTGTTCACGTCGGCGAAAGTTTGCACCTCCTTCAGCACTGGCTCGGGCAACTCGTCACGTTCCGTCGCCATGAAGCTGCTCAGGCACATGCGATTATCGCGCTCCAGGGATAGCCGGAAGATGCTCGGGTATCGCTGCAACGCTTCAGTTGGGCTTCGGGCATCTGTCGAGATAGCTTCGAGATCGCGGGCGATGTCTTCCCAGTAGCGCCGCGCAACCGCCTCGCCGAGGAGGGCCTTCGTAGCGAAGTGGTAGTTGATGCTGGCAGCCTTGATGCCGACCGTCTCCGCGAGGTCGCGGAAGTTGAGGCCGCCGTAGCCATAGGCCATCGCCGCCTCCTTGGCGGCCACGAGGATGGCCTCCCTCACATTCCCCTTTGACGTCGCTGCCATATCCGACCTCCGCCTGTCATATGGCAGACAGGGGTTGACGATACAAGACGGTAGACCTAGCTTGCAGCCTGTCATCTGACAGACAGGCAGCTCAGGGAAAGCGAGACGACGATGTCCGACAAGCTCAAGCTCTTCACCTCCCCTTCGGCCTTCCCCAACCCGCAGCGCCTGCGGATTTTCATGCACGAGAAGGGCATCGCCGACCGCTTCGACGAGACAATCTACGACATGTCGCCGGTGGGCGAGCAGCGGGGTTGGAGGCACCTGAAGATGAACGCTTGGGGCGAGACACCGACGCTCGCGCTCGCCGATGGTTCTTACCTAAGCGAGACCTCCGCCATCGCCCGCTACCTCGACGACACGTTCGAGGGCCGCAAGATCATGGGCGGGACGGCGCACGAGCGTGGCCTCGATCAGATGTGGGACAACAGGGTGTGGGTGCACATCCTCTACCCCATCGTCACCGCCTTCCACGTCCTGCACCAGGGATTGGGCCCGAAGCTCGAACTGACCAGCAACCCGGCTTGGGGCGAGCATTCACGGAAGGTGGCGCTGGCGCATGCCGGTCTCGTGGACCGGCATCTCGCGGATGGCCGCGACTGGCTGCTGGGTGGCGATCAGCCGACGTTCTCCGACATCACGTTGGCGACGGCGATTGCGTTCTCCAAGTTCCCTGTCAACGCCACCCCGCTCGATGAGCGGTTCGAATATCTTGATGCCTTCTGGCGGCGCTGGCAGGCTCGGCCGACCTTCATCGCCGCGTATGCCGACCGTAGCAGCGGTGTGCCAGAGATCGACAATCGCACGTGAGGTTCCGCGGTCGGGCTGGCAACCGCCCGACCGCGATGCCGCTTGAACCAACTTCGAGCGGCATTCTGCGATGGCCGCTTTGGGGATGCGGTACCGAAAGACCCAACCGCCGGTTTGGGTCGGATCCGGAATGTCCCCCTTCATCTCGCAGGCCACGGTCCGTCCCCGGCCGAGCCGACTGCACTCAAGGAATGCGAGGCCCCACCCGGTTGAGGGTGAGACGAACGCTTGTCCTGCGGGCCGCGACCCTGGGCCTTAGGCCGGCAGGAGCCCCGAGGCGCGGTAGCTCTCGATCAACCTGTCGAACTCTGCGACGTCCGATCGGCTCCGCGCGTAGAGTTGGGCGCCGGACACCGCGGCGAAGATCGCCCGCGCCCGCGCCTCGCTCTCCTTCGGCTTCACCGCCCCGGCCATCTCCAGCACCTTGGCGAGCCAGGCGATGTTGACGTCGGCGAAGCCCTGCGTCTCCCGCTGCACGGCCTCGGGCAGGTTGGCGTACTCGGCCGACATGAAGCTGCACAGGCAGAGCCTGTTCCCGTCCTCAAGCGACCGGCGGAAGGTGCCCGGGTAGCGCCGCAGGCATTCCATCGGGTCGCCGGTCGTCTCCAGCATGGTGTCGAGCTCGACCGCGATGTCCTCCCAGTAGCGCCGTGCCACGGCCGCGCCGAGATCCGCCTTGCTGGCGAAGTGGTGGTAGATGCTCGCCGCTTTGATGCCGACGTCCGCGGCAAGGTCGCGGTAGCTCAACCCGCCGTAGCCGTGCGCCTGCGCGGTTTTCCGTGCGGCGGCCAGGATCGTCTCCTTCGCGTTCGTGCTCACCCCTGCCTCCGTCCCGGAATCAGAAACCTACCAGTCGTTAGTTAGGGGTTGACGGCCCGGAAATCCAGACCTAACTTCCAGCCTACCGAACGTTAGGCAGGCAAAACGATCATGACCCAGGACATCATCTTCTCCGACGCGACCCGGCTCGCCGAACTGATCCGAAGCAAAAAGCTCTCGCCCGTCGAGGTCGTGCGAGCGCACCTCGACCGCATTGAGGTCGTCGACCCCAAGGTCAACGCCATCGTCACCGTCGCGGAGGGCGCGCTCGCCGCCGCGAAGGAGGCCGAGGCGGCGGTCATGGCGGGTAAGGACATCGGCCCGCTCCACGGCGTGCCCTTCACCGCGAAGGACTCCATCGACACCGCCGGGGTGATGACCCAGCGCGGCTCGCCGATCTTCAAGGGCCGCACCCCCGATACCGACGCGACCAGCGTCGCCCGCATGAAGAAGGCCGGCGGCATCCTGCTCGCCAAGACCAACCTTCCCGAGTTCTCCTACTGGATCGAGAGCGACAACCTGCTCTCCGGCCGCTCCAACAATCCCTGGAACCTGAGCCGCACGCCCGGCGGCTCCAGCGGCGGCGAGTCAGCGGCCATCGCGGCGGGCATGTCGCCGTTCGGGCTCGGCACCGACCTCGCCATCTCGGTGCGCGGCCCGGCCGCCCAGACCGGCATTGTGTCCCTCAAGGCCACCCACGGGCGCGTGCCCATGACCGGCATCTGGCCGCGGGCGCCCCGCCGCTTCTGGCACGTCGGCCCGATGGCGCGCTCGATCCGCGACCTCGCGCTCGCCTTCTCGCAACTGGCTGGCCCCGACGGGCAGGACGCCTTCGCGACCAGCACCGTCCCGTTCGACGCCGGCCTCGGCGCCGCACCGGACCGCAAGCTCCGCGTGGGTTGGATGGTCGGGCCGGGCTTCGGTCCCATCGACACCCAGGTCGCGGCAACGGTGAAGGCGGCCGCCGAGGCACTGAAGGGCGAGGGTCACCACGTCGAGGAGGTACGCATCCCGGCGCTGGAGCGAGACTTCGCCCTCGACGTGTTCAACAAGCTGCACGTCATGGAGATGAAGCCGGCCTTCCGCGAGGCGACGGCCGGGCATGAGGATCAGATGTACAGGATGGCCAAGACGATGCTGTCGCTGCCCGACACCACGGTGGACGACTACGTCGCGGCCGAGCAGGCGGCGGAGCGGCTCCGGGACGGCTTCGCCGCCTATTTCCGGGACTTCGACGTGCTCCTGACCCCCGTGCTGCCGGTGCCGGCGCACGAGCACGGCATCGGCGAGCTCGTCGTCAACGGCGAGACGGTCGACCTGACCTACCTGCAGGGCGCGACCGTACCGCTGAACGTCACCGGCCTGCCCGGGCTGTCGATGCGGTTCGGGACGAGCCGCGCGGGCTTGCCGATCAACATGCAGTTGGTGGGAAGCTGGCAGGCGGAGACGACGATCCTGCACGCGGCCTCGGTGCTGGAGGCCGTGAGCCCGGTCCGGGGCCTGCACCCGAGCCTGTGACACGTGAGACCGGGGCCGGAGATCCGTCCGGCCCCGGACCGCCGGGACGGCGAAACCTCGCGGGGTTGTCGATGACAGGACAGGCGGCAACGAGCGAAGGATGTTGTGGCCGCCCGAGCGACCACTCCATCTCCATGGCAGCTCTCGGGCTCCAAGCGGGCATTCGCGTGGTTGCAACTGCAGGTCCGCTGATGGCGCAACGCTGTCAGGCGTTCGCTCGGATCGACCGTCCGCTTTTCAGGTTCGCCACCCGAGACCAGATTGGCGGAAATCCACCCTGTGCGGATATTTGCTGTCGACTGTTTCTAACGCAGTCCCGCCCTCGATCATGGCACAATGAAGTGCGGCACGAACTGCGATGTGTCGTTCGAGATCGGCCCCGCACTTTCGCGCAGGATCATCCCAGCCGGCTCGTCGCCCACCACCCACGATCCGATGACGACGCGCCGCCCGTCGAACTCCGGGATCGGCGCCAGGGCTTGGCGGACGTAACCGCCCTCGGCGTAGGGGCCGTCCTCAGCGGCAGAGACCTGGCCGTCGGTGACAATCATCACGTTCGCGCCCTCACGCCCTGGCAGGGGCTTGCGGGCAAAGCTCTTGCCCAGCGCGACCTTGCGCGGGTCGTTCTCGAAATAGGCCGGCAGCAGGTTCGGATGGCCGGGGTGGCGCTCCCAGAGAAGGGGTAGGATGCCCTTGTTGCTCAGAACCATCTTCCAGGCCGGCTCGATGAATGTCGTGCCGCTGGCGGCGATCGCCGGGCCGAAGCTGTCCCGCAGGAGCCATTCCCACGGGTAGAGCTTGAACAGCAGGCGGACTGGCTCGCCGCCGCGATCGACGAACGTCTGGCGACCGCCCTCATGGCGTAGGCCTATGTTTGACACGTCAACAAGGCGCACCTTCAAACCGGCCTGTGCGGCGCAGTCCGCGAGGTATCCAACCGTGCCACTATCTTCGGGGAACTCCGTCATGCAGGTCAGGTGCAGCCTGTCGCCAACTTTGGCCCGGATCTCGACGAGGCGGGCGAGCAGGCGCTCGTGGACGGCGTTGAATTGGTCGGCGCCCGCCGGCAGCGCGCCGCTCGAGCGCATATCCTCCAGCCAGCGCCACTGGAACACCGCCGTCTCGAATAGGGCGGTCGGCGTGTCCGCGTTGTACTCCAGGAGCTTTGCCGGGCCGGTGCCGTCGTAGGCCAGATCGAAGCGGCCGTAGAGATGCGGGTCGCAGGCGCGATGGCTGTGCGTTACCAGTGCGTGCGCCCAGTCCGGGATGCCGAGCCGCCGCATCAACGCCGGGCTCTCTACGATCTCGGCAGCGAGGTCGAGGCACAGCCGGTGCAGCTCTGCGGTAGGCACCTCGAGGTCCTCCTCGATCTGCGGGAGGGTGAAGCTGTAGCCTGCGTTCTCGCACCAGACAGTGTGCCGATCTTCGCTGGTGTGAAAATCGTAGCCGACCTCAATGGCGATCTCGCGCCAGTCTCCACGTGGGTTGAGAATGTGGCGGCGCATCACCCACCTGCCCCGTGGGCAGCCACCGCACGGCCCGATCCGCCAAAACCTCCGAACGTCGTGGTGCCAGTGTTAGCACGCGCTTCAGACGCGCCGGTTGAGGTGCCAGCTTGGAAGGACCCACCATGCCCACCGGACGGCGAGGCCCCAGTACTCCGGCCTGGGGGATCCTGTGCGAGTGAGCGACCGTCATTGCACCCCGGCGAGGTGGTGCGTCCGTCGCGGTCGCAGCCGGATCGAGCCGGGTTTTCCACCACCTGCTGCGGTTGGGGGCTCGGCGAGGCGCTCCGGTTGTATTGCCAGCCGGCGAGCGCAGTCGAGCCGAGCAGCACCAGAGTGACTTGATGCGACCGCTTCATAGCCGGCCTGCTGCGCTCGCCCGCTGGGGTCGAACGCAGCGTTGGAGCAGCGCGACGGCCAAAGATCGGTTGAGCACCGCGCCGCAGCATCGGGGATCCTCTCTTTTCGATCCAGACTTTACCCGAGGGTCGGTTACTTTCTTGTTTTGAATGCGATCCCCGCGTCAAAAACTTAGGTCGGCGGTCCAACGGGTAATTCTGCACCCGCGCAGCGTGAGCAACTGGCAGCAACGCCGTGGGGAAATCTAACTCCCGGAACGGTTGAGCGTCTTGGCGATCGGCGCAAGCGTCATCGATCCGATGCCCGAGAGGTTCGCAGCCCAAGCGTCCCACTTGGGGAGGCATCGCGAAAATATACACGCTGGGGCGCAGCGCTGGGCCCGGGCGCCGCTGTGGCGACGGAAGCCAGTAAGCCGGTTGATCGCCGTTATCATATCGCTCGGCGTTGGAGCTTAGGGCGGCGGGAGTTAAAACGCGTGCCATGTTCGATGATGCGGCCGCTCGGCGCTATCTCACAGGATTGGCCCCGGTCGCTCGGGGGTCGGTGCGCTGGCTGATCTATGACGATATCCGGCAGTGGGTTTCGGTAGTTGATGGCGAGATCGCCCCGCTGCGAGAGGACTGCGAGCAGGTGCTGAGAGCATCGAAGGAAGGCAACGTCAGAGCATCCTTCGTCGATGCGATCCGTGAGTTCCTTGCCGAAGGGACCGATTGCATCCCGCAGATCGTCGCCCTCTCGTGCGCCGTGTTGCTGCAGAGCGATGGTAATCTCGATGCGGTTTTCGCCCGGATACAGTCTGGCGTGATGGCAACCCTCGTCTATCCCCAGGATGTATTCGTTCGCCCGGTCGCCGCGTGATTGGGCCCAGCGCAGTTGCGGGCCGGTATGCCGTATCCGATGGAGATCCAGACAATTCGAGTATTTGTCGTGATTGGCCCTCCACCGGTCCCGTGCATGCTATGACGCGATAGCTGAGGACACCTTGAATGATCGAGCGTCGGGCGGAAAATCGGACCCGCCTCAATATCCCCGGCATGATCTTGATCGACGAGCATAGGACGGTGCCCTGCATCATCGCCGACCGCTCAGCGACCGGCATTCGGGTTACGCTGCCGAACACCGAAACCCTGCCGGACGTCTTCATCCTCACCTTCGACGACACCGGTGAGGCGCTCGTCTGTCGCGCAGCTTGGCGAAAGGCTGACCAGATCGGCTGCATCGCCGATGTGCTGGTTACCGCTTGGCTGGTGCAATCGTCACGTGGGCCGCAGGTAGCCTGGCACTGATCCACCACGCCACTTCAACGCCCGCAGCCGGGTCAGCCGCGCGGTGGCGCCAAGCTGTCCTCAGCTGATCACCTCTAGGATGGTCAACCGCCACGGATGAGGTCACAGGCCTGAGCAGATCGTATCGAGCCGCCCGACTTCGCTCCGAACGCCGTCTTCAGCCAACGCTAGACGTCAGCGCAGGTGAAGGGTCTACCGCGGAGCACCCCGCGACCAAGTCTGCTTCGATGCATCCGCCGTGCAGAAGCGGATTTTCGTCGATCGCCCAGCAACCTCTCGAGTTGGGGGCCGTGAGTACGCAGGAGCGCTAGGGTCCGTTGTTGGGCGGCCATGAGGCCGATGAACGCCGGACGGAACCCATCCTCTCAGGCAGCCTTCGCCGCCTCAGCACCCGCGCTGTTCAGCCCACGCTTGCGGGCGACGGCTTCCGCTCGCCAGTTGCGCATCAACCGCCGCCTGACGCCCCGCCAGCTCATGGCCGGCACCGGCGAGACGGGATCGATCAGGGCGCTCAGGGCTCGCGAGTAATCCAGGACCAGACCGGGGGTCCACGTCATCGCACTGGCGCCGTTGCGCATGAGCGCAGCCGCCCAAAATTCCGGGCTCAGCACCGCGCGCGCCAACCTGCGCCACGGCGTGCCATCGCTGCAAAAGCTGCCCTCGACAGCAGCGTCGAGGGCGTTGGCCACGACCGTTGAACAGTTTCGGCCGACGAGATTGTAGGTCGCGTCCCGGCGATAGTTGCTCCAGAACGCGCGTAGGCGACCGCCGTCGATGCCTTGAAGGGTGACCACCACGGTCGCCTCGCACCAATCGGCCGCCTCTTCGCGGTAACTCGGCAGGAAGCGGCCCGGCACGTTGTTCTCGGGACCGGCGCGCAGGATCCCGCGCAGGTTGTCGGGCGACCGCTCGATCTCCACGGCGGGGTAATGGCTCAGATATAGGGGGCCTTCGCTGAGAAGGTCCCCGCGGGAGCCGTTCCCTCCATAAGAGGCCGCCAGCTCCATGGCCGCGTGGCCGGTGGAGATATGCCCCACCCCATTCACCGAAACGACGTAGCGGTGGACGAGCCGGCGCCGAGCCGGAATTTTTGCCGTCCCGGTGGGTGTCCAAACATAGACCCTGACGGTGTCCGAGCCGCCCGCCTGCCTGAATGCGCTGGGGGATTCCGGCAGGCGCCGTAGGCGCAGGCCGAGGATCATGACCTTGGTACCGGACAGCATCAAGAAGGCGCCGATGCTGAAACCGACCGTGCCGGCATACCATGTCGGGTAAGGCTGCAGGGTGAGGATTCCAAGGAGGACGCCGAGCCCCCCATGCACCACCGCCCAGTGCCAGCCGGGGAAGCGCAGGACGTGCGAAAGGACGATCCGCGACAGGCCATCGAACAGGAAAGCAGTACCGAACAGCATCGCGAGGAGGAACGTGCTCGAGGCCGAAGCGAGCATCGTCAGGACGGCCACAACGAGGAGGATCGCGGTTTTGAGCAAGCGCAGCCGTCGCGCGGCCCCGGTGGCGACTAGGCCGCGTACGCCCGAGCTCGCAGCCTCGAACACAAGGAGGAGGCCGAACCAGCGATCCGGGATATGCGTCGCACCATCGAGGGCATCGATCACCAAGGCGCCGCCGAGTCCCGTCCAGACCAAGCCCACGCCGGCGACGCCCCCCCAACGGCGGTGGACCGCTTCGCGTCCCACCAGCAGCAGCCACAAAGGCAGAGGCCGCGGGTTCATCGAAGTGCTGGTTTTTGCGAGCAGCATTGCTTCGTCAGGATCGCTCCCGCGCTTGGCTTCGGCTAGGCGGAGGATGCCCTGCACCTTCGGGCTGAGCGGCGCTGGGGCAGACGCGCCATCGCCGGGCAGGTCGGGCGACACCTCACCCGTCAACACATCGATCTGGTGATTCGGCGTTGAAGAAAGGGTCATGCGAAGAAAGCCCTGACGCGTCATTGCCGCCAGCCGAGGAACCAGAAGAGAACGAAAGCCGGGCGCCTTGATCCTGCTTCAGCCAGTTTTGTTTTGGTAAGAATTTGGCTCGAAACAACTTTTCCACAATGCGATGCTGGCCATCTTAAGATAGATTGCCGTGCGCCCCATCGCATGACGCTTGGTAGCGCCGGAGTGCCATCGTGAGCTCCAGCAATCCTGCGGGCGTTCTTATTTGAGGTGGTAGGCGACGCCGGCGATCAGCGCCTTCTCCTCGGTGTTGAGTGTCTTCCGCGGATCTCCGCCAAATTTGTTGTGCCAATACTGGAAGCCGACGAACACCTCGACCCGGTTGGGCGTGTTCTCGAGCAGCTGCCCGACATCCAGGACCAGGTTGGTTTGCGAGACGAATTCAACCTGCGTCTGGTTGTCATTGATGAAGCCGTAGCGTCCCTTGGGCAGGATCAGGGTGTTGAAGCCGGCCAGTGCCAGGGGCAGGCCAGTGAATGCCAGCGGGATAGTGTAGGTCAGCTCGAATTCCGGCGTCATCTTGTACTCGACGCTGCGGAAATGTGAGTAATCGAATCCCGGAGTCAGATTTGGTTGGATGGGGCTTCCGGCCAGACCGTTGCGGGAGAACTCCTTGTAACCTTGGACCTTCAGGTTCACGAACCCGTCCGGCACGTCAAACGCAAAGCTGACCCCGAAGGTGCCAGCACGCTTCTCGGAATCGAAGGTCGTGTCCTTGGTGTTGATGTCGGCCCCAAACGACAGCCCGATATCCTTCACTAAGCCCGGAATGGCGAAGACATCGGTGTCGAAGATCTTGTTCGGGCTCAGGACGCCTCGGTAGATCAGGTAGACCTCGGTCGCGCCGAAATCCTTCTTAAAATTCACCTTGTCGCCCGCCGGGTCCTGGGGTCCGGACCGGAGGATGTCGAGGGAAATCAGGTTGGTGCCGTAGGCCCAGGAATCGGCGTGGAACAGGTTGACCACGTTCTTGGGCACCTCAACAGGCTCCCCGCGGCTGCCGACGCGTGGCACGTAGATACCGGGCTCCGCGGACGGCCCTTGGAAACGGTAGCTGACCACCGTGTCGGAGAATGAGAAGAACGACGGTGGCGGGGCGGCCATCACGGTCGCGGCGGCGACAGGAACCCCGGCCTCCTGTCGGTTCGGCCCGGTCGAGGCCCATTGCGTCGTGTTAAGCGTTTGGTCGAGGGCTTGGGCGAGGGCTTGGGCGAGCGGCGTCTGCGCGGGCGTGCCCGCCTCGGTCTCGGACCGGGCAGCGCCGATGCCAAGCAGCACGGACGCTGCGATCAGGAAGCCCGTTGCGGGCAGGCCCATGCGCATCGAGCCTCTCCCCGCCGGGCCGGCAGGTCGAGCCTGAGCGATCGGTGCGACCGGGTTCGTCACAGCACTTTCCAGAAGACCAGGATCATCACCGCATAGGCCGCGGCCAGCAGGCCGGCGCCCTTCATGTCGACGAAAGCCTGCTTGTCCCCGGCGGGCGCCAGCCACCAGCCGAGCCGCTGGGCGGCGAACGGCACGAGGCGCGCGGTGATCAGCACGCTGACGACGTTGCCGATGAACAGCGCCAGGGGGAAATCCAGCTTGAGAGTCCCAGCCAGGAACGGCGTGCCGATCAGCAATCCCCAGAGGAACACCGTCGGGTACAGCGTCAGGAGGACGATCATGTTCATCTTCCACGCCGGCAGCGACGGGGCGCCCTCCGGCGTGGCATTCCGGAACCATTGCTCGAAACCGCTCTGGACCATCCGGGTGTGGAATTCGGCGGTCAGCGGCGCCGCTTCTTCGACCAGGGCCTGGCGCTCCGGAGAGTTCAGCCAGGCTTGCAGGTTGGCGTCGCTGTCGAACCGCAGGATCGCAACGAAGTCCTCCTGGACCCCCGGCACGGCCGGCTCGAGCCGATAGCCCTGCAGGCCGCGCGCGTGCGACTGGGCGGCCGCGACCTTCCGCTCCCAGCGAAGATATTCGGCCTCCATCCCGGGCTTCACCCGGGTGCTGATCACCGCCGAGACCGGGGCGGTACGGGCCGCGCTGGCATCGTCGGTGACGATGTGAACGTCGTCGCGGCCGACCAGCATCGGGGCGGCGCCCTCGATGCGGGATTGCCGCTCCGGCGAGCCCAGCCAGTGCCGGGCATGGTCCAGGCTGTCGAAGCGCTGCAGGATCACCCAATCGACCTGCAGCGGCGGGTGCGGCGGCATCAGCCGCTGCTCGATGAAGCCCGGAAACGTCGCCACCACCGCGCTGGTGTCGCCCTGCCACCGGGCGAAGGCGTCGGCGCTTTCCGGCCGGACGGTCGTCTGGGTGACGATGCTGACGCTCGCCGCTGACGTGCTCATGCGCCGGCGAGCTTTTCGAACAGGCGGTCGGGGGTGAACGGCAGATGGGCGAACCGCACCCCGGTGGCGTCGGCCAGCGCGTTCGAGACGGCCGGGGCCACCGGGTTGATGCCGCACTCGCCCTGCGATTTGGCCCCGAGCGGGCCGATCCGGTCGACGGTATCGGCGAAGAAGATATCGGTGTGGGGCGTGTCCGCGAAGGTTGGGATCCGGCAATTGCGCAACTGCGGGTTGACCATGCGGCCGTCGCCATCGTGCACCATGGTCTCGACCAGCGCCCAGCCGTAGCCCATGCCGACGGCGCCATCGAGCTGGCCCCGGCACTGCATCGGGTTGATCGCCTTGCCGATATCGGCGGCGTGGACACTGTGCAGGATCCGGATCTCGCCGGTCACCCGGTGCACTGCCAAGCGGACACCCTGCACGTTGAACGCGATGGTGCGCGGCGATAGATAGGATTTCCGGCTGACCATGAACCGGTGGTCGACCTTGGTGCCCTCGGCGTGGAGCTCGGCGAGGGTCAGGCGCCGGTTGCCGCAGACCACGCCGCCATCGGTGTCGAGCCGGCATTGCTCCACCGGCACCCCGGTGAGCTGGCTAGCGAAGTCGAGGATGTCCTTCGCCATGGCCTCTGCGGCTAGGTGGACCGCCTTGCCGCCGACCACGGTGCCGGTGCTGGCGAACGTGCCGGTGTCGTAGGGGGTGCGGTCGGTATCGGCGTTGATGATCGCGACATCGTCGGCGCGCGTGCCCAGGACCGCGGCCGCGATCTGCTTGTGCGCCGTGGTGATGCCGTTGCCCATCTCGGTCGAGCCGCAGGCGAGATGGTAGGTCCCGTCCGGGCGCAGGTGCATCGCGGCGCCCGAGCGATGCTCGGTCGGCGGTCCGCATTCCAGCATGGCGAGCGCCACGCCGGTACCCTCGGCCCAGTCCGCGCCCTCGGGCTTGACGACGCCGTTGCCCTTCTCGAGTTCGCGCTCGACGATGTCGAGGCACTCGCCGATGCCGTAGCTGCCGAAGCTGGCGTCGCTCGGCTCCTTCCAGATCGACTCGATGTTGTCGCCGGGCTGCACGACGTTCAAACGCCGCATCGCGAACGGATCGATGCCGAGCTGGCGGGCCAGGGCGTCGATCGCGCATTCGATCGCGAAGGTGGTCTGCGAGGCGCCGTAGCCGCGGAAGCCTCCGCCCGGCACCATGTTGGTGTAGACGGCGTGGCCGATGCCCTTCTTGTTGAGGCAGCGATATGCCGCGATCGGGCTGGCCATCGCGGCCCCCAGGGTCTCGCCGCCATGGCCGCCATAGGCCCCGGTGTTGGACACCACTTCCACGTCGAGCGCTGTCAGCGTGCCGTCGCGACGGGCGCCGATCTTCACACGGGTGGTCATCGGGTGGCGCGTGGTGGCGCCGATGAACTCCTCCTCCCGGGTCCATTCCCACTTCACCGGGCGGCCGAGCTTCATCGTGGCGAACAGGACGAGGTCTTCTGAGACCATCTCCTGCTTGCCGCCGAAGCCGCCGCCGACCCGCTCGGTGAACACGTGGATGTCCTGGTGCGAGATACCCATCAGGTAGGCGAGCTTTTGCCGGACCGCGAACGGCGCCTGCGAACTGGTGCGGACGTGCCAGCGCTGGTCCTCGCCCTGCCAGGCGATCGAGCCGTGCGTCTCCAGGTGCGTATGCTGGACCCGGGTGGTCGAATAGGTCTGCTCGTGGATCACGTCGGCCTCGGCGAAGCCGGCGGCCACGTCGCCGATCTCGCCCTGGAGCGTGCAGAAGATGTTGCTGTCCCCGGTGACCTGCTCCTTGTGGTGCAGCAGCGGCGCGCCGGGCTGCATGGCGGCAACCGGATCGAACACCGCCGGCAGGACCTCGTACTCGACCCGCACGGCCCGGCATCCCGCCTCGGCGGCCGCTTCGGTCTCGGCGACCACGGCCACGACCCGCTGGCCGGCGAAGCGTGCGACGTTGTCGAGCAGCAGGATGTCGTCGGGATCGACCAGATGGTCCTCGTGCAGGGCCGAACTGAACCGGCGCTTCGGCACGTCCTGCCAGGTATAGACGGCGACCACCCCGGGCAAAGCCCGCGCGGCGGCATCGTCGATCGCCACGATGCGCGCGTGTGCGTGGGGCGAGCGCAGCACCTTCAGGTGCAGCAGGCCCTCGACGGCGACATCCATGGTGTAGCGGGCGCTGCCGGTGAGGATGGAATCCGTGAAGGGGTTGGGCAGGCTTGCGCCGAGCGCCCGGCCGGGCAGGTCCGCTTCGATGTTGCAGCGGCCATGCAGCGCGTCGTTGATCGAGCGGTAGCCGGTGCAGCGGCACAGGTTGCCCTTCAGGGCGTGCGGCAAGTCGGCCTTCTGCGCATCGGTCAGCGTCACCGCAGTCATGATCATGCCGGCGGTGCAGAAGCCGCATTGGAACGCCTGCGCGTCCCGGAAGGCCTGCTGCATAGGATGCAGATCGTTGCCGCAGCCGGACAGGCCCTCGAGGGTGGTGACCGCGCGGCCCTCGGCCCGAAACGCCGGGACCAGGCAAGAATGGAACGGCTTTCCGTCGATATGGACGGTGCAGGCGCCGCAATCGCCGGCGTCGCAGCCCTTCTTGACGCCGAACACGTCGAGGTCACGCAGGAAGGTCCGGAGGCACTGGCCGGGGGCGGGTTCGGCGGCGTAGTCGCGGCCGTTGATGGAATACTGGGTCACGCGAGCTCCGTCCGGATCTGTTCAGCGAGGTATTGCGTGACGTGACGCTTGTACGGGGCCGAGCCGTGGACGTCGGCGAAATAGGCCTCCGGCGGCAGGCGCGCGTCGAGGGCAGCGCGCAGGTCGTCGGCGGACGGGCAGGCGGGGAAGCGCAGTTGCACCGGCCGGGGCGTCGCCGCCGTCACCGTGAGCAGGAAGTCGGTGCCGTCCTGGCCGAGCGTGCCGATAATCAGCGCCGCCGAGCGCCCGAACTTCGTCAGCGAGACCTGCCGCATGGCCGTCCGCTTCGCCAAAGCGGCGGCGGGCAGGTGGATGCTGCGCAGCAATTCACCCGGCTGCAGCACGTTCGCGTGGTTGCCGGTGACGAATTCGGCCACCGGGACCGTGCGCGGCGCACCGTCCCGCGGCCACAGCGTGCAGACGCCCTCCAGGGCCGCGGTCAGCGAGATCATCGCGCCCGCCGGCAGCGACATGCAGATATTGCCGCCAATCGTGGCGGCGTTCCAGATCTTGAACGACATCAGGAACGCGTCGATGCAGTGCCGGAACAACGGCACCGCCCGCCAGTCCGGCGGCCCGACGAAGTCGTGCACCTCCACGATCCGGCAGGTCGCGGCGATCTCGAGCCCGGCCTCGGTCACCGTCAGCGGTGCCCAGCCCAGCCGCTCGAGATCGATCAATGTGTTGACCGCCACCTGCGGCTCGGAGAACAGCCAGGTGCCGCCGGCGAGCCACGAACACCCGTCGTGCCAGCCCTGGACTTCGGCGAGTGAGGTCGGCCGCTTGACGTCGACAATCGTTGAGATGTTCATCGGCAGCCCTCAAGGCTCTTAGTCAAGAGATCTACGCATGTCATGAGAGAAGCGTTACCGATCAAAAGTAAACAATTTCCATATATAGCATTAAAATCAACATTTATTCGGATAGATATCAATGCTCAAAGACGGATAGCCAATCCTGATCAATGATTTTGACGCAGAATGCACCGGCACTTTGCTGGCCATCGCACGATTGATCGAGCCATCCGCTCGGTCACACCGCGGCGGAGGCGCCAATCATGGCGTTCGCAAGATCCTCGCCTCGTGGAATCTCGCTGAATTTTCATCATCTATTCGAACTCGTCGCGGAGTAAACATACGAGGTCTACACGTGTCAATACAGCACATCGAAAGTCGAATAGATTATATGTAACTGCTGATAAGAAAGGTTTTGAAATTGATTAGTTCAGCGGAATGCCAGTAAAACGAGCAGGTTATCTGCTGTTCAAGTGCTATATCGACATCAATGCCCTGCTGTGGCGGATGGCGGCCGACGGCTGTGAGACGGAGCGACAAGAAAAATCGTTGCGCCGGGCACTTGTCGGCGGCTGCCCATCTGCGCAGTTGATGCGGTACCCTTTCACGGGCCCAGCTTGGTGTGGGGACAGAGGTCGCGGATCCATATTGACCTAGCTGGCGGCATCGCCGGCGTATCGCGCAACCTCAACACGGATGGGGCAGGTCATCGTACAAGACCCGGCCGGCCGAAGCCGCTCAAGGCCGGGCTGCCGCTGTCCCTAGCCAGCTTCAACACCGTCATCCTGCTCAAGCGGCGCCACGGCTTCCGCGCCGAGAACGACACAAAGTTGAAGCTCGTCTCGCAGGCCAACCTAGTGCTCAATGTCTGGAAGCTGATCGCCAACGCCCTCAACGGCGTGCAGGTCTTCGCGGGGCTCCAGTACTGACAAAATACGTTCTGCGGCGTTCCGTGGAAGACGCACGAAACCAAGGAGAAGGCGCAGATCGCAGGCGCTGCCTAACACCTCAAGTAGAAATGCCCAGGCCAGCGCGCAGCTCGCGCGGCGACAAGCCAAAGCGCTGGCGGAACGCGCGGTTGAAGCTTGGGACGTCGGTGAAACCGCAGGCATACACGATCGTGGCAATCTGCATCCCGTCGGTGCGCGGCGTCGCCAGACGGCGATGGGCCAGATCGAGGCGGGCGTCGCGGATCGCGGCCGCGACGCCGCCAGTGCCCGCGAAAACCCGGTACAGCTGGGCACGGGAGATGCCGAGCGCCGCCTGGATCTCTGCCGGCCCGAGGCGAGGATCGTGCAGCCGGCGCATGATATGGGCCCAGGCTACGGACGCCACCGCCTCGCAGGATAGGAGGGAGCCCGGCCGCGCTTCCGGATCCCGGACGCGGTTGCCCAGCAGGTGCAGCAAGCCCTCAAACGCCGCCTGCGCCTCGTCCTGCGACATCCAGGCGGCGGTGACGGCGAACCTCCGCAGGGCGGCCTTGAACTCGGCGAGCGCCGGATCGCCGACGATGCAGCGGCCTGCAAAGGCGTCGACCGGGCCGATCCAGGCCTCGAAGGTGGTGCGCGGAAGCGCCAGCCGGATCTCGGCGTAGTCGCTCTGAGTGCCGGCCACCAGGGGCCGGTGGCGCGACAGGAAGCTGATGTCGCCCGCCCCGAGGCGGCCGCCGCGCTCGCCCTGCTGCTGATAGCCGATCCCGTCGAGACCCAGGCCGATCACCACCGTCTCGGGACCGTTCCGGTCGAGCTGGCGGGGGCCGATGGTCAGGCCGACCGGGCTGCTCACCGTATGGGTCAGGCCCCAGCCCGCCCCCGACACGACGATGCGCTTGGCCCGGAACGCGTCGCGGGGATGTACGCACCCGACATCGCCGAAGGGCGCCAGCGCGGTGGCGCGCCAAAACTCGAAGGCACGCTTCGGCTCGACGTGCCGGGTCGTCTCGATGATGCTGGGAACGAGCGCCGGAAGAGACACGAGGCGAGCTCCGGCGCGGACCGATCCCGCAACTAACCTGCGATTGCCGGCCCTCCCGGCAAAATCAAGGGCCGTCCGCCCACACCGGACGACTATTCGGCGCGGTGCGGCCGGGCGCGGTGGTGATGGAGCAGCCGCGCCTCGATCTCGGAGCTGTGCGTCCCGGCCGGGACGCCGACCACGTCGCCGTTCCGGACCGCCTCGCGGATGTTGCGGCGCGCGCCGCGCCCCTCGGTGCCGCCGGGCTGGGTGATCGCCGAGTCGCCGGATGGGACCAGCACGGTCTGGGCCTGCGCCCCACCTGCGAGGCCGATCGACAGGGCGGCGGCCAGGATCCGTAGGAAGGGCATGACGGGAATCCTTTCGGCGGCGCAGTCCATATCGCCGCCGTGCCGAGATAGGGCCCCGGGCGCCGCACGGTTAGCCCCGCCCGGCGGACGCGCTAGTGCATCACCGGCTTGCCGGAGCGGCCAGGCGGACCGCCGAGCACGAGGGCGCCGCTGGCAACCAGGGTGGCGGTGAGCAGGCCGAAGAGTGCATGGACCCCATAGCCATCGAGCACCGGTAGCAGGACGATCGGCGTCAGGGCGGCGGCGACTCGCCCGCCGGCCCAGGCACAGGTGAGGGCCGAGGCCCGCGACGCGGTCGACATGAGTTCCGACGCGTAGACCGCGAGAAGACCGCCATAGATCGCTGCGGCCGAGTTGAACGCCAAGCCGATCAGGACCAGGGTCGCGAAGGTCTCACCGACCGCGAAGATCGTGCCGAGGACCACCATCGCAGCCACCAAAGCGACCAGGCAGGCGCGCCGCTCCAGGCGGTCGATCACCGCGGCGGTGAGCAGGGTCCCGAGCGGCGGCCCGAGCATCGACAAGCTTGCGAAGGCCAAGGACTGGTCGACCCGGAAGCCTTTCCCCAGCATCACGACTGCGCTCAACAGGGGAAAGCCCACCGTCGCCCAGGGACTGAGCGCGTAGAGGGCGACGAACAAGGCGGTCCGGCGCCGCTGCCGCGGCTCGGCGAGCATCGCTCGGAACCCTGCCTGCACCGGATGGCGCGGATCCAGGTCCGCCTCCGCGGGCACCTCCGACGGGGCGATGCCGGCCGCGGCCTGGAAGCGCCGGCAGGCGCGTTCGGCCTGGGCGGCGCGACCGGTTGCGGCCAGCCACCGCGGCGAGTCCGGCAGCAGGGCGAACAGGACCGCCCCGAGAACCGCCAGGACCGCACCGAGTGCCAGGGCCCAGCGCCAGGCCGCGATCTCGAGCGGGGGCGCCGGCGCCAGGGCCTGGACCAACAGGATCACCGCCGTCCCGCCCAGAAAACCGATCCCGGCGCAGACCAGCAGCATCGCGCCGCGTCGCCGTGGGGGCATCACGTCGGCGAGGTAGGTCGCGGCCAGGGGCGGGAAGCCGCCGATCGCGAAGCCCGACACTGCCCGGGCGAGGGTGAGTTCTGTGAGGCCCGCGCTCATGGCGGCGGCGGCCGATCCGATGGCCATCAGCACAAGGGTGGCCTGAAGCGCCGTCCGCCTTCCGAACCGGTCGCCGAGCAGGCCGAAGATCGGCGCGCCGACCGCGCCCCCGGCAAAGACCGAGGCCAGCAGCAGGGACAGGCTGCCCCGCGGCATGTTGTGGGGCGGCGCCAGGAAGATCGCCGCCAGGGCGTTGCTGAGCGTGACCTCGGCCACGTCGGTGAACAGACCGAGGGTGCAGACCGCCAGGATCGCCAAGTGGAGCCGCGTGACCGGTAGACGGTCGAGGCGCGCAGCGATCGTCGTCGGCGCATCGCCGGAGTGATCTTGCACAACAGCACCGGGGGCGACAGGGCGTCCGGATGTTTCCGTCACCAGGGCTGTTCCGTTCTGGCCCGGCGGTTGATCGTGGCCGGTAACGGGGCGTGATAACCGCACGTTGCGCGTTCCGGAATCAAAATCAGGCCAAGCAGGTCCGATGCTGCGCCTCGTCCACCGATTTGCCGTAGATGAAACTGCCGAAGCTTCAGCGCTCGGTCGTGGCGTAAGGCTTTCGTCCTTGACCATGACCGGCACGGTCAGTGCCGGGCTCGGCACCGTCGCCGAATCGAACTCCGTCGACGGCATCCGCTCCCAAGTCAGCTTCACGAGGGCGTGCCATCTGAAAACCCGCGGCTGCCCGCCGAGGATTCCCACCATGGGCTCGTCCTACCGCTGATAGCGCGCGCCGGACTGTCGCGCAGCGTGGTGGCGGAGGGAACAGGGCATCTGTTCGGAGGATGCGCGGCCCTTGCCGTGACCGTGCTGACGGCCGAGGGCGTCGTTCATCCTGCTTATGAGGCCACGGCGGACGCCACCCGCGTGCACCTCCCAATGCACCCAGGGGCCATCGGCTACGACGAGCGCGAGCAGGAGACCTTCATGGAGTGCGACAAAAGCTGGATCTACCTCGCTGCCATCCGGGGCAGCGGCCCGGGCTCGACGGCGGCTTGGCTGTGGCAGCGCCTCGGGTGCATCCGCCGGGAACGGATCGAGGCGGCGATGGCGCGGTCGCTCGATCTCCTGGCCGTCCACGTCTCGTCGAGGAACACGAGGCGCGCGAGATCGAGGTCGGGCTGGCCCTTAAACTACGCCTCGCGGGCGGCCTTCACATCCGGGCGATCGCGCCTGCCGCGTCGACCACCCGCTCACGCAGATCCTGGCTGTAGGGTCGGCCCATGCTCTGCTCCTCATCGGGAGCGCCCAATGACTCAGCCCAACAGCCCGACGTGACCCCCAACTCGCCGATCCAGCTCAGTCCAAAAACGCTCCAGTGCCACTCCAGGTAAGCATCCCCTCAGCTCCACCACTTATCTCCCGCAGGCGGAAAGAGAGTGGTGTCAAGGACTTAGGAGATAGCGCCCCGGGCCTTCTCCCCGAGGTTTCCCATCGTCGGCGCCGATTCGTCCCCGCGTCGGGATCTGCTTCTCGACGTTGCTCCCTGATTTCACCGTTGGACCGAGCTCGCGTGGGATTCGTCCCTTCGACGTGATCGCGGCGGGCGGATAAGCGCGGCACCGGCCCCCGCTCTGAACGACGGCAAAATCCTCGATCGACCGCTTCTTCCAGACAGGGCCAGGACTGCCCGACGACATCACCGCCGATCACCCGACGGTGCAGGCGCGGATGATCACGATCCCGAACCAGTCCAGCGTGCCGATGGCCTGCGGGAAATTCGACGACGTCGGCCGGATGAGGCCGGGACCGCTTTACGAGCGCGTCGTGGCCGTGTGCGAGGCGCTGATGACGTTCACGCTCCTGATCCGCGAGCGGGCCGATGACCTCGTGGACCGCTACAGCGCGCGGAAAGCGCGCGCGCCGAAGCGGTCAAAAGGGCGCAGCGGCCGACATAGCCGTCGCGAAGAATCAGACCGACTGTGATTCCGGTTCGCGAAAGCGCGCGAAGGACGTCGCCAAGACCGGAAGGACGACGAGGTTCAGAAGCGTCGAGCTGGCGAGGCCGCCGAGGATCACGATCGCCATCGGCCCCTCGATCTCCCGACCGGGCTCCCCGGCGCCGAGCGCGAGGGGCAGCAGCCCCAGGCCCGTGACGAGGGACGTCATGAGGATCGGCACCAGCCGGTCGGCGGCCCCCTCGATCGCCGTCACAGCGGTCCACGGATGCCCGTCCACGAGAACCAAGTGCTCGTAGTGGGCGATCATCATGATCGTATTGCGCAGCGAGATTCCGAGCAGCGTCACGAAGCCGACGATGGCCCCGAGCGAGACGATGCCGCCGGTTGCGGCCACAGCCAGCACCCCGCCGACGAAGGCGAAGGGCAGGTTGACGAGGACGAGCAGGAGATTGGCGAAAGAGCCGGTGACGACCGCCAGCAGGAGCACGACCCCGAGCCCCGCCAGCCCGGCGTAAAGCGCCAGGTCGCGGCGGGCCTTGGCCTGCGCTTCGGCCGCCCCCCCGAAGCCGACATCGACGCCGGGGGGCAGCTTCACCGCCCGGGCGACCTTGCGCTTCACCGCCTCGGTGAACGAGGCGAGGTCGCGGCCCTCGACATTCGCCGTCACCACCCGCACCCGCTGCGCGCCGTAATGCCCGACCGCGTAGCGTCCTGCCGTCTCGTAGATGTCGGCCACCTGCGCGAGCCGGATGAAGCTGCCGCCGGGGGTCCGCAGGGGCAGGTCGCCGAGGCTCGACGGCCGTGCGCGGGCAGCCGGATCGAGGACGACCACGACATTGAAGACGGCGTTCCCCTCGTAGGACTGACCGACCGTATCGCCCTGAAAGGCCGTACGGGAAAGCTCCAGCACCTCGATCGCATCGAGGCCCCAGTGGCGCAGATCGTTGGGCCGCAGGGAGATGTTGACCTGCGGGAGCCCCGCCGGCGACTTGAGCTGGATGTCCACGGCACCCCGGACCTCCGCGACCTCTCGGGCCACGTCCCGGGCGGCGGCCTCGATCCGGTCGAGATCCGCCCCGTAGACGCTGATGACCACCGGAGCGGTGAAACCCGACACGACCTCCTCGATGCGCTCCGTGAGGAAGGTCTTCAGGGAGAAGGTCGCGCCCGGCGTGGCCGCCATCAGCGCGCGAATCCCGGCCTCGGCCTGCTGCTGCGCCCTGCCGTCGAGATCGGCGACGAGGTCGATATGAATTTCGCTTTCGTGGGTGCCGCCGAGATCGTAGCCCGCCTCGGCCCGGCCCACCTGCTGGGCGACGGCCCGCACCCCGGGCACGCTCTTCAACCCTGCGGTCACATGGCCGCCGAGCCGCAGCGTCTCCTGCAGAGAGGTTCCCGGGGCCGTGGTCATGTGCAGGATGAAATGCCCCTCCTTGAGATCGGGCAGGAAGGCACCGCCGAAGTAGGGTACCGGGACGGCACCGGCGAGGACGGCGATCAGGCCGACAAGGCCGACAGCGACCGGATGGCGGATCAGCCCCTTCAGGAGGCCGGCATAGATGCCGCGGAGGACCCGGGTGACCGGTGGCTCCCGGACCGGAAGACGCCTGCGCCCGGCGAGCAGCAGGCGCGCCAGGGCGGGTGTCACCGTCAGAGCGACCAGGAGGGAGGTCAGCACGGCCAGGATGTAGGCCAGCGCGAGGGGACCGAAGAGGCGACCGGGCACACCGGGAAGGGCCAGCACCGGCAGGAAGACCAGCAGCACCGCGACGGTTGCGTAGGCGACCGAGACCCGAACCTCGAGGATGGCGGCCAGGACGACGCGGCCCTCCGGCAGGGGAGACGGGAGGCGCCGGTTCTCTCGCAGGCGTCGCATCGCGTTCTCGACCCCGATCACCGCATCGTCCACCACCTCGCCGATGGCGATCGCGAGGCCGCCGAGGGTCATGGTGTTGAGGCTGAGGCCCAGGGCCCCCAGCACGAGGACCGCGCCGATCAGCGAGAGCGGGATTGCGGCGGCGCTGATGAGCGCCGTGCGCCAGTCGAACAGGAAGACCAGCAGCACCACCACGACGAGGAGGCCACCTAGCGCCAGGGCTTGCAGGACATTGCCCGTCGCCTGTGCGACGAAGCCGGCCGGGCGGAACAGGTCGGTGCGCAGGGTGATCCCGTTCCGGGCGAGCCCAGGCCGCAGCTCGGCGAGTGCCGCCTCGACCCCTGCGGTGACGTCGACGGTGTTGGCGCCATACTGCGCCCCGACCATCATCAGAACGCCCGGCTTCCCGTCGATCAGGGCGGCGCTGATCGCGGGTTCCGGGCCAGCCACCACGTCGGCGACGTCGCCGAGCACGACGCTCGCGCCGCCCTCGTTGACGAGCACCGTCCGGGCCACCGCCTCGGGTGTCACCGCCTGCCCTTCGGTCTGGAGGGCGATGCGTTGATTGACCGTGTCGATGAACCCGCTCCCCCGCACGCCGGTCGCCCTGCGGCCGGCGGCGAGCACGTCGTTCAGGCCGATCCCGAAGCGGACGAGATCCTGGGGCCGCACCTGGATGCGGATCGAGCGGACATCGCCGCCATAGACCAGGACTTCGCCGACCCCCGGGGCCGCGAGGAGGCGCAGGCGCACCCGCCAATCCGCGACCGTGCGCAGATCCATCAGAGAACCGGCCTCGGAGGTCAGCCCGATGAGCAGGACCGAGCTCGTCGAGGAGGTCAGGGCGGTCATCGTCGGCGTGGCGACGCCCTGGGGCAGGCGGCCCGCGACCCCGGCCAGCCGTTCGCTGACGAGTTGGCGCACCCGATAGATGTCGCTGCCCGCGCCGAAGGTCGCGGTGATCACCGAAACCCCCTGGATCGAGTTCGACCGCAGCGTGGCGAGGCCGGGCAGACCGCTGATCGCCCCCTCGACGGCCTGCGTGACGAGCACTTCGACCTGCTCCGGGCTCAGGCCGGGGGCCTCGGTCTGAACCGTCACGGCAGGGGGCGCGAATTCGGGGAAGACGTCGTACTTCGCCGAGTTCAGGGCGAGGAGACCGTAGACGACGAGCGCCAGGGCGAGGGCGACGAAGATCCCCGGTCGGCGCACGGCAAGGCTCACCAGGGTGGCCTGTAGGCCGGATGGACGGTCCGTCGCGGGCCCCGGCTTCGGAACGGCTCCATCGACCGCCGGCCGATCGATCGTGCTCACACGGGACGCTCAGTCGTCATCGGCATCGCCGGAGGCCTGGATCTGGCCCTTCAGTTCCTCGGAGAGCACCGCCTGCGGTCCGGTTACGACGATGTCCGTCGCCCCGTCGAGGTCGTCGATCACGAAGCGGTCCGCGGAGATGGCTGCGTCCGGCTTGAGGGGATGCCGGGCGAAGGTATCGGCGCCGACGCTCCGGTAGATCCAGGCGCCCCCCTGCCAGTGGACCACGGCACTCTCCGGGACGGCGATCCCCACCTTCTCCTGTGGTGCGGTGAGGAAGGCCTGCACGCTCATGCCGGGCAGGAGACCGCTGTCCCCGGCGACGAGATAGTAATAGCCGACCCCCTGAATGCGCTGATCGGTCCGGGTCGCGGGCGAAACGAAGCGCATGGTCACCCGCTCGCTCTCCGGGGGCACCTCGGCAAAAGCCGTGGCCGGGGGAGCCTTCAGCGTTTCACCGGACGGCAACGTGACCTGCACCAGAAGGTCGGCCCGCTCGATCAAGCGGGTCACGAGGGGGGAGCGCTCCACGATCGCCCGTCCCAGCACCGGGCCCCACTCCTGCTGCGCGGTCGCGGCCAGCGTCCGGACCTGCGACTCGGCAGCGGCGACCGTCGCCTCGTCGGTGTATGCGCTCCCCTCCGCAGTCTCGAGCTGAGCGCCGGCGATGGCCGCCGGTCCGAGGTTCCTGGCTCGCCGCAGGGCGCTGGCGGACACCTCAGCCTTGGCCCTGGCGGTCCGTAGGGCAGCCACCGCACCCGCGTAGCTGTTGGTCAGGTCCGTGATGCGGGCGAGATCGAGGATACTCCCGTAGGCGAGTATTTCGATCCGATGGGGAGCCGGCGCCAGACGGACCGTCACGACGCCGATGCGGGCGCGCTCTTCGCCGGTCAGCCGGACGGCGACGCGTCCGCCCTCCCGCGAGATGCGCCCCTGGGCCAGCACCGGCCCGCATACGCTCCCGACGGCGCATAACACCAGCGCCGCGGACAGCATGGCCCGCTGCATCATGGAGCCCCCTTGCATGCACGGCACCGTAACGGATTGCCGCTTTTGCCTGGATTTCCAATCGCGGTCTACTCAAGCGTCAAGCTCGAAAGTGGTCGGCGCAGCGGGAGTTCTCGCCAGGTGACTTGGGGATATTCCACCCCGGAGACTTCGAGTTCAGAGGTTGTGTGCTGATCGGAACAGAGCCAAGCGAAGGGCGCCAGCCATGCAAAGGGCCCGCCGTCATCGTGGCCGTCCCGGATCGGCAGATCATCGATCGTCGCGATACGCCCGCCGGCCGGGTTACGGACCTCGACACCGATCCTGTTCTCGGCGTCGGCCGCCTGCATGAGCGGACCACTCGCGTGCCCTGCTGCCGTCGTGCCGCGCCCGGGGATGATCGCGCGCGCCGCCGCCCCGTCTTCGGCGTGATACGAAAGGCGGCGCGACGAGCGAGCCGCGCCGGAATCCCTATCCCAGCGCCTGTTCCACGGCCTTGCCGCAAGCCTGCGTGTCGGCATTCCCACCGAGATCGCGGGTGCGCAGCGTCCGCTCGGACAGCACCCGCTCGATCCCGCTGACGATCTCGGCCGCCGCCGCGTGCTCGCCGAGATGCTCCAGCATCATCGCCCCCGACCAGATCTGGCCGATCGGGTTGGCGATCCCTTGGCCCGCAATGTCCGGCGCCGAGCCGTGGACCGGTTCGAACACCGAGGGATGCACACGCTCCGGGTTGATGTTGCCGGACGGCGCGATGCCGATCGTGCCCGTGCAGGCGGGCCCGAGATCCGACAGGATGTCGCCGAACAGGTTAGAGGCCACCACCACGTCGAACCGGTCCGGGTTCAGGACGAAATGCGCGGTCAGGATGTCGATGTGGTACTGATCCCAGCGCACGTCCGGATAGGACTCGGCCACCGCCTTCACCCGCTCGTCCCAGTACGGCATGGTGATCGAGATGCCGTTCGACTTCGTGGCCGAGGTCAGGTGCTTCTTCGGGCGCTTCTGGGCGAGCTCGAAGGCGAATTTCAGGATCCGGTCCGTCCCGTGCCGGGTCATGATCGTCTCCTGCAGGGCGAATTCCCGATCGGTGCCGGCGAACATCCGGCCGCCCGCATTCGAGTACTCGCCCTCGGTGTTCTCGCGGACCACCCAGAAGTCGATGTCGCCGGGCTTGCGGTCGGCGAGCGGGCACTTCACCCCCGGCATCAGCCGCACCGGGCGCAGGTTGGCGTACTGATCGAACTCGCGGCGAAACAGGATCAGCGAGCCCCAGAGGGAGATGTGGTCCGGCACGCGCTCCGGCATGCCGACGGCGCCGAAATAGATCGCGTCGTGGGTCTCTATCTGCGCCTTCCAGTCCTCCGGCATCATCCGGCCGTGCTGCTCGTAGTAGTCGCAGCTCGCGAAATCGAACCAGTCGAGCTGGAGCGAGAAGCCGTGGCGCTTGGCCGCCTGCTCCAGCACGCGCACGCCCTCGGGCACCACCTCCTTGCCGATGCCGTCGCCCGGGATCACCGCGATGCGGTAGCGGCGCTGCTGGCTGGTCTCTGGACCGGGCATGAATCCTCCACGCGTTCTGGGAGAGCGGGCCCTCGGGGAGCCCGGGTCGTCGGCGTCAGGTGATTGGTCCGCGCCGGTATCGGGTCAACACCCCGGGCTGACAATCAGTCGATTTCCCCCGCCATGGACCGGTGCTGGCGGTCGAGCTCCTCGCTGTAGCGCTTGAGCGTGTGGCTCTCGGTGAGCAGGCCCAGGACCTTGCGGGTCTCGGGCCCGTCGACCACCGCGAGCGCCTCGCTTTCGGTGCGGTCGAAGGCGGCGGCGGCGTCCTTGGCGTTCATGCCGGGCGTGAGGAAATCATCCCCGTGGAGCAGCAGGTCGGCCAAAACGGGCTGCGCTGTGGCCCCGGCATCCCGCGCGGCGGCGTGCGCCTCGGGGACGTTCACGATGCCCGCATAGCGCCCCGCCCCATCGACGGCGATCACCCGGGAGGGCGAGCCGAGGGGATGGGCGCGCAGGAATGTGGCCAGCGGCGTATCGACCGCCACGACGCTCGTGTCCCGGCGCATCAGCCGGCCCACGGTGAGCGAGCGGATCCAGCCGATATCGTGCGGGCTGCGGATGCTCTCCCCGCGCAGGTGGAAGCGCCACGTCGCGAAGGAGTAGCCGAAGGTCTTGCGCACGGTGAGCGAGGACGCGATCACCGCGGCGAGCACCAGCCCGGTAATCGGCAGGCTGCCGGTGATCTCAAGCGTCAGGAAGGTCATGGTCAGCGGCCCGCCGATCACCGCCACGGCGAGCGCGCTCATGCCGATCACCGCATAGGCGAGCGGCGTGAGACCGAAGCCCGCGAGCGCCGGCACCAGCAGCGGCGCCGCGGCGGCGAACAGCTTGCCCGCGATGGCGCCGAGGAACAGCGAGGCGAAGAACAGGCCGCCCCGGAACCCGGAGCCGATCGAGATCGCCGAGGCCGTGGCTTTGGCGGCGAACAGCCCGGCCAGGACCGCGATCCCATGCCCCTGCCCCTCGGCGGCGAAGTGCATGTGCAGGGCGCCGTGGCCGCCGGACAGCACCTGCGGCGTCGCGACGAGCGCCAGTGCCCCGACGCATAGCCCCCCGAAGGCCGGCGCGGCCACCCGCGGCACCCCCGAGGCCTGGACCAGCCGCTCCACCAGAGTGACCCCGCGCATGATCAGGATGCCGAGGCCCGCACAGAAAAGCCCCAGGGCGAGGCTCGGCAGGATCTCCATGCTGGTGACATGCGAGGTGGTGATCGCCTGCACGTCGCCGAAATCGACGAGCGGCTGCGTCGCGATCAGCTGCTGCGCGACCAGGTTGCCGCAGAGCGCGGCGACCACCACCGGCGTCAGCGTGGCGATCGAGTAGGTGCCGATGATCAGCTCGAAGGCGTAGAAGGCGCCCGCGAGCGGCGCGCCGAATCCGGCCGCGATCGCCCCGGCGGCGCCGCAGCCGACGAGTGTCCGCAGGTCGCTCCGGCGGACCTCGAAGGCGATGCCGAGCCGCGAGGCGAGACCGGAGGCGAGCTGCGTGTAGCCGGCTTCCAGCCCCACCGAGGCGCCGCTCCCGTTCGAGACCACGTTCTGGAGGGCGAGGTAGAGGCTGTCGCGGAGCGACATCCGCCCGCCATGCAGGGCGTTGGCCTCGATCGGATCGATGGCAGGGCGCTTGCGCGGGCCGCGGATGACGCCCGCCGCGACGATCACCAGCCCGAGCAGAACGCCGCCGAGACACGGCCCGGCGAGCAGGAGCACCGGTGAGACGGTGTCGGCCGCGCTGAGCCGCATCCCGGACGGCAGGAGGAACAGCCCTTCCCGCAGGGTCTGCGTGGCCCAGTTCATGGCGGAGACGGCGACCCCGGCGACGCAGCCCACCAGGGTCGCGAGCGCGACGAGGCCGCCCTCGCTGCGGCGCACGAGGCTGCGCAGCTGCCCCGGCGCCTGGACGAGCCTGAGGCCTGTCCAGCGGCGGCGGGCGCGCGCGCCCTGCGGACCGGCCATCGCCCGAGCCGATGCGTCGGTCGGCCGGTCGGCTGCGGTGCGGTTGCCGCCCTTGTTGCCACCCTGGGCCGCCGCTGGCTGTCGCGCGCTCACGGTCCGTCCGCTCACCCCGTCGTCCGCTCACCCCGGCCGGCATAGGCCGTCCACCGCTGATCCGGCCCGACGGGCTCACTATAGGGCGCTTCGGCCCGAAGTGGACGCCGATCTAGCCGCGTCTGCACCGATGCTGCAAAGACCGCGCGTCTCGCTTGAAAACTGCCGCGGCCCACGATACACCCCCCGCCAGTGCCGCCGTAGCTCAGTTGGTTAGAGCACCAGATTGTGGATCTGGGGGTCCCCCGTTCGAGCCGGGGCGGTGGTACCATCCATTCAGCCGGACAGCGCAAGGGGTTGGCGGATCGCCGGCCCCTTTTGCGTGTGAGGGGCGTCGCCTGATGACGCGGCGGCGCCCCGCGGGTGCATCCGCGGTTCCCCCCGCCCCCCAAGGACGCTAAGACCGTTGCCGAACGCGGCGGCGGATCCCGTCCCGCAACCGGGATTCCGGGACACGTGAGATGAGCATCCCCGAACGGCGCGTGCGAACCCTCTTCGACGAGGCGGCCATCGCCAAACGCAACGACGAACTCGCCCAGGAAATCCTGGCCGCGCGGCCGGAGAACCTGCTGGTCGTGGCCGTGCTCAAGGGCAGCTTCATGTTCGCCGCCGACCTGCTGCGGGCGCTCCACCGGGTCGGGCTCGCGCCGCAGGTCGAGTTCGTCCACCTGTCGAGCTACCGCACCGCGACGGTCTCCAGCGGGCAGGTCGAGATCCTGCGGGACGTCCAGAGCGAGGTGCGCGGGCGGGACGTGCTGCTCGTCGACGACATCCTGGAATCCGGGCGGACCGTCGTGTTCGCCAAGGATCTCCTGATGGCCCGCGGTGCCCGGCGGGTGCTCACCGCCGTTCTGCTGGAGAAGCCCGGCAAGCGTGCGGTGACGATCGACGCGGATTTCGTCGGCTTCACCTGTCCCGACGTGTTCGTCGTCGGCTACGGCATGGATGCCGCCCACGCCTTCCGGCAATTGCCCTTCGTGGGTGTGGTCGATTACGGCAGCGGGGATCCGGATCTGTTCGATCCGTAGCGCTGAACCCGGCGCCGGGGCGGCCCGCGCTCCTCTTCCCCTGGCGGCGCACCCCTATTGCATGCGGCAGCGCGGCATTTTGGCCGCGCTCTTCGACGCGGGCGCCGTTTTCCGCGCCTGCCATCTTGACAGGCTGCGGATCGGTCTGCGTCTGTCGTGCGCTGGAGCGCCCGGCGTTATCACGGCGGGCAGCTCAGGATCGAGGACGTTTACGGGACCACATGGCGCGCATCCTCCTGGTGGATGACGAAGAGACCGTCCGGGGCTTCCTCAAGCGAGGTCTCGAGATCGACGGCCACGCGGTCGTTACGGCCAACGACGGAAGCGATGGGCTCGACCGCCTCAACGAGGCTGATGGCGGCTTCGACCTGATGCTCACCGATATCCGCATGCCGCTCATGGACGGCATCGCCCTGGCGCTGGCGGCCAAGCGCGACTTCCCCGACCTCACCATCCTGCTGATGACCGGCTTCGCGGACCAGCGCGAGCGCGCCCGCGGGCTTGATGCCATCGTCACCGACGTGCTGACGAAGCCCTTCTCCCTGGCGGATCTGAGGGCCACGGTGCGGCGCGCGCTCGCCGCCTGACACCGTCGGTCCCGTGGGCGATCCGCTCCAGGCGCCCCTGAACATCCCCTGAGGCCGAGCTTCATGAAGGCGTGGCCCCGGCCCGGGTAACAGCCTTCGGCCCGGCTGGAATGGGCTGGCTCGTCGATGGTCTGGTGGTGCTCCTCGTCGTGAGCGACGTGCTGGCGTGGCCGCCCATCCAGGCCTGCCGACGCCGCCTGTCCGGACGATGCGGTCGGACGGCGGCACCGAAATCCCCGCGTCCATCGGGTTGAGCGACGGCGCGGCGGCTGGTAGCAAGCGAGTCCTGGGCCGGTGTAGCACAGCGGTAGTGCAGCGGTTTTGTAAACCGAAGGTCGGGAGTTCGATCCTCTCCACCGGCACCAGTCGATCCAAGACCTTGGCGCCCGCCACAGTCCGGGAGGATCCAGAGCTCGAGGCCCTGGATACGTCCCCGACAGCGGGCGACGCAGCCGGCCCGGCGATCGAGCGCCGCGGCAATCTCCACACCGCCGACAGTCGGCTTCCGACAGTCGAGTTGCGCGTCCACCGCGACCTCGAGACGCCGACGCGCTACTGCAGCGCCTGACGGACAATCGAACGAGGCCCCCATGCCCAAGGTCGTGATCAGCGAATTCATGGACGAGGCGGCCATCGCCACCGAACTTGCGGACTTCGACACCCTGTACGATCCCGGTCTGGTCGACCGCCCCGAGGCGCTGGAGGCGGCGCTGGCCGGGGCCGAGGCCCTGATCGTGCGCAACCGGACCCAGGTCCGCGGCGCCCTGCTGGCCGCCGCCCGGAATCTCAAGGTGGTGGGCCGCCTCGGGGTCGGGCTCGACAACATCGACATGGTGGCCTGCCGGGCGCGCGGCATCGCGGTCTACCCGGCCACCGGCGCCAATGACGGGGCGGTGGCCGAATATGTCGTGGCCACCGCGATGCTGCTGCTGCGCGGTGCCTATGGGGCGACCGCCCGGGTCGCGGCCGGCGCGTGGCCGCGCAACGCCCTGATGGGGCGCGAGATCGGCGGCAAACGCCTCGGCCTCGTGGGCTTCGGGTCCATCGCCCGGGAGACCGCCCGGCGGGCCGCCGCCCTGGGCATGACGGTCGCGGCCCACGACCCGTTCGTTGCCCCCGACGATCCGGCCTGGACCTCGCCGTGCGGTCCGGTGCAGACCCTTGAGCTCGACGCGCTGGTCGCCCGGAGCGACGTGCTCTCCCTGCATGTGCCGCTGACCGACCGAACCCGCGGCCTGATCGATACGGGCGCCCTCGCCCGGATGCCGAAGGGCGCCGTGCTGATCAACGCCGCCCGCGGCGGCATCGTGGACGAGGCCGCACTGGCGGCGTCCCTGCGCGCCGGCCATCTCGGCGGCGCGGCGCTCGACGTGTTCGAGCGCGAGCCCCTCGATGCGGAGGCCGGCGCCGTCTTCGCGGACGTGCCGAACCTGATCCTGACGCCGCACATCGCCGGCGTGACCCGGGAATCGAACGTGCGCGTCTCGGCCGTCACGGCGCGGGCCGTGCGCCACCACCTCGCAGGATGCTGACCCGTCACCGCCGCTCAGCATCCGTTCATGTCGGCGGGCCGATATTCGCCACAGCCAAGCTAAAAACAAGTATTTCTGGATTGTAACTCCAATATGATTTGCAATAACCAAGGCAAGCTGGGCTATTGTAAGATTAAAATTAGCTGAATGTATAATTCAGAACCGATTAAATCCCTGCCGCCTATCAGCACCGCTGGAAGGCGATGAGATGCGTCTCCGCCGCGGCCCGTCACGGGATCGGGGCGGTGGACCATAGGACCCCGCGGGGGCGCATCGCCCACAGCTCGGGGCGCAACCATGACAGCGACAGAGGACGAGCGGGCGCTCCCGGACGCCGCGCGGGCGGAGACGGCCGGATCGGTCGTCGCGCCCCAGGCGCGCCCGCCGCGTCGCCCGATCGACGCGGCAGCCCAGGCACGGATCGGCCGCGGTCTGCGCCTGCACTACGCGGATGTCCTGGCCCTGCCGGTTCCGGACCGGCTCCTGACGCTCCTCGACGCCCTCGCCGCCACGGAGGCCCAGCCATGACCCTGATGCTCCAAGCCGCCCCCGCGGGGAGCGGATCCGGCCCGGCCCCGGTGGGCGCCGACACCGAGATGCGCGACCTCCTGCTGGGCGCAATCCCGGCCCTGCGGGCCTTCGCGTTCTCGCTGACCTACGATCTCGACCGCTCGGACGACCTCGTTCAGGACACCCTGGTCCGGGCCTGGATCAACGCCGCCAGCTTCCGCCGGGGGACCAACCTGACCGCGTGGCTGTTCACGATCCTGCGCAATTTGTTCTACTCGGAGCAGCGCAAGCGCAAGCGCGAGGTGGAGGACGCCGACGGGGTCCATGCCGGCCGGCTGACCAGCCTGCCCGAGCAGGAGGTCCGGATGGAGATGGCACAGTTCCAGAGCGCCCTGAACCAGCTCCCGGCCGCCCAGCGCGAGGCGCTGGTGCTGGTCGGGGCTCAAAGCTTCACCTACGAGGAAGCCGCGGCGATCTGCGGTGTCGCGGTCGGCACGATCAAGAGCCGGGTCAGCCGCGCCCGGGTCCGGCTGATCGAGGTGCTGGGCATGGAGGGGACCGACGATATCGGCCCCGACGCGCAGACCCGGGCGGCGCTCGACGGGGGCTGAGCGCCGGCCCTCACTTGATCAGCCGCACGACCTCGCGGAAGCGCGGATGCCGGGCGGTGCCGAGCCATTCGAACACCACCATCTCGGTGGTGACGATCTCGGCGCCGTTGGCCGCCATCCGGGCGAGCCCCGCGTCCCGGTTCTCGATCTTTCGGGAGCCCACCGCGTCGGCGACCACAGTGACGCGGCGCCCGGCCTCCAGCAGGCCGAGGACGGTCTGCAGCACGCAGATATGCGCCTCGCAGCCGGTCACCACGCAATCCCGGTCGTCCGGCAGGCGGTCGAAGAAGCCCGGCGCCCGCGCGGCGCCAAAGCTCATCTTCGGGAAGGCCGTCCCAGGCTCGGGGGCGAGCTCCGGCACGGTCGGCCCGAGGCCCCCGGCATTCTGCTCGGTGACCAGCACCGGCACGTCGAGGAGCCGCGCGGCCGTGGTGAGGCGGCCCGTATTGGCGATCACGGCCGCGCCCTCGGCGATGACCGGCATCAGCCGGACCTGAACGTCGATGACGAGGAGCAGTGAGCGGGTGGGGTCGATCAGCGGCATCGGTCGCGGCGAACTCTCGGAGCCTGATTAAGAAGGAAAGTCATGGTTTCGAAAGGGCCAGCCCTTTCGCGGGTCCAGGGCGGAGCCCTGGTCAAGACCTCCGGGCCAGATTTCTCAAGACTTTGCCTGAGAACCCGCCAAAGGGCAGAGCCCTTTGGAGACCCAGACCGACTCGGCGCTCAATACGTGGCGAACAGGCGCGCCACCGCCTCCGGCTCCGCCGTGACGGTGAGCGCCAGGGCGAGGAGGATCCGGGCCTTCTGTGGGGTCAGGTTGTCGGCGCTGAGGATGCCGCGATCGCGCAGGCGGGTCGTGAGCGGCACCACGCCGCTCCCGGCCCGGGTCGACATCACCACCACGAGCCCGGCGGCGACCGCCGCCTCCAGGGCCTCGGCCTCGCCGGGGGGCACCATGCCCGGGGCGAGCCCGGCCGCGACGAGGCCCCGGGCCCCCGCGGCCCGGAACGCCCGCACGGCGGTGCCGTCGGCATCGGCGTAGCCGTAGGCGATGTCGACTCGCGGCAGCGCGGTCAGGGTCCGGATGTCGAAGGGCGTGCCGGGCGCGTGCGCGCGCTCGGAGCGGCGGTAGTACCGGACATGCGCGCCATCGACATGGCCCAGCACGCCGAAATCCGGCGTCCGGAAGGTCTGGAGCCGGGCCACCGAGGTCTTGGTCACCTCGCGGGCGGCCTGGATCTCGTCGTTGAGCACCACGAGGACGCCGCGCCCGCGGGATTCGGGCGCCGCCGCCGTGCGCACCGCCGCCACGAGATTCAGCTTGGCGTCGGTGGAGAGCGCGCTCATCGGGCGCTGCGAGCCGACCAGCACCACCGGCAGGTCCACCGTCAGGGTGAGGCTCAACGCGTAGGCGGTCTCCTCCAGGGTGGCGGTGCCGTGGCCGATGACGATGCCGGCGAGGTCCGGGTGCTCGGCCGCGAGGTGCGCGCACAGGCCGACGAGGTCGCGCCATTCGGAAAAGCCGATCGCCGGGCTCGGCACCGCCCGGAACGGGACCGGCAGCATCGTGGCCACCTCCGCCAGCTCCGGGACCGCCTCCAGGATTCCGCCGGCCTCGAGGCGCCGGTCGGTGGCGGTGTAGTCGAGGATGTCGAGGGCGTCGCGCCCGAGGGACGAGATCGTCCCGCCCGTCCCGATGAACGCCACCTTGGGCAAACCAGACCCGTGTCCCGCCATGCCTTCCGCCATTCCTGCCTCCCGGCCGTCTCCGGCCCCGCCGATGCGGGAACGATGCCGCGGCGCAGGACCGGGGTCGACCCCGCCGGGCGCAGGCGGGCGATGCGCCGGACGACGGGCGCATCGCCGGAGCGCGACGGCGTCAGCTCTGGAAATCGAACAGCAGGGCCGAGATGTTGGTGTTGCTGTTGGTGCCGCTCGCCCCGTAGCCGGTGCTGGACGACTGGCTGCTCTGGAGCTGCTGCAGGAAGCTGGCGAGCAGATCGCCGGTCGAGGACGTCCCCGAGCCGCTCGACGAACTGGACGCGCTGCTGCCGGAGGCGGCATCGCCCGGCGGCGGACCGGGCGGGGGTCCCGGCGGCGGGCCGCCGGCGCCGGAGACGCCGTCCTGCGCGGTCGCGTCGGCGGTCTGCGTGCTCTGGCCGTGGCTGGCGAACAGGTTCTTTAACTCCGTGGCCTGATCGCTGGTCAGGCTGCCGCTGCTCACCTGATCGGCGATCAGGCCGTCGATCCGGTCCTTCATGGAGGATGGGTCGAGCTTCGCCTGGGTGCTGCTGCTAATGGCGGAGCTGGCGTCCGCCGACAGGCTCGAGCCGATCGACGACAGGGCACTGGTCAGGGCGGTGGCGTCGGTGCTGCTGAGGCTGCCGGTCGACAGCTCGCTGCTGATCGTGTCGGCCATCCGTGTCTGCGGGCTGGCCTGGGTCGACCATCGCTGGGCATAGAGCTGCGATGTTGTGGTCGAACCGATGCTACTCATGGAAACGCTCGGGGCACGGGTCTGCCGGAAACGCCCGGCGGCGGGTCCGTGTGCAAATTACCCACGCATTCCTTAAGCCCACGTTTCTCGCGCGCTTTCAATCTATGGTGTTCGATGAGAATCCGGTTCCGCGTTCGCCAACGGGCGAGCTCCGGTTTCGGATAGGGGGATACAGCCGGGATCCGCGCGTTTCCTCGCGGGGGGACGCCGAGGCGGCGCGCGTGCCGAGACCGGAGGCGGCGCAAGGGCACCTCCGGTCGATGGCGTCACCCGGGAAGCCGGTCAGACGCTGGCCGCCACCCGCAGCGGCAACACCGCCGCCGTCTCGCCGAGACGCGCCGCCGGTGCGGCATGCGTGTAGAGGCCGCGATGCTTCGGATGGGGCGCGAGCCGGTCGGTCAGGCCGATCACCGTCTCGGCCGCACCGAGCAACAGTGCCCCGTCCGGCGCGAGCTGGGCGGCGAGCCGCGCCAGCACGTCCGACTTCGTCGGCGCGTCGAAATAGATCAGCACGTTGCGACAATAGATGATGTCGAACTGGCCGAGTGCCGTGAAGCTGTGCAGCAGATTGAGCTGGCGGTAATCCACCATGCTGCGCAGGCTCTGGGCGATCTGCCACTGCTCGCCCACCTGCGTGAAGTACTTGATCAGCCACTGCACCGGCAGGCCGCGCTGGACCTCGAAATGGCTGTAGAGCCCGGCCTTGGCCTTCTCGATCACCTCGGTGGAGATGTCGGTGGCCACGATCTCCACCTGCCAGCCGGGCATCCGGGGCGCCGCCTCCTGCAGCAGCATCGCCAGCGAGTACGGCTCCTGGCCCGTGGAGGAGGCCGCGCACCAGATCCGCAGCCGGCGCCGGCTGGCGTTGCGCATCAGCGCCTCTGGCAGCAGCGTGTCGCGGAACAGGTCGAACGGGATCCGGTCGCGGAAGAAGAAGGTCTCGTTCGTGGTCATCGCCTCGACCACGTCCCGCTCCAGCGCGCCGTCCCGGCCGACCTTGAGCGCGCCGATCAGCTCGGCGAGGCTACCGAGCCCGAAGCGGCGGCAGATCGGGGTCAGCCGACTCTCCACGAGGTAGCGTTTCTCGGCGGTCAGCGCGAGGCCGGAGCGCTGCTTGAGGAAGCTGCGCAGGTATTCGAATTCAAGCTCGGTCATGCCGGCTGACCCGTGATCATGGCGCGCAAGGCCGTCGCGAGTTCGGACAGCGGAAGGACCGCCTCGGCGAGGCCGGCCCGGGCGACGCTGCCCGGCATGCCCCAGACCGTGCTGGTGGCCTCGTCCTGGGCGAGCACCGGACCGCCGGCCTCGGTGAGCGCCCGGGCGCCGTTGGTGCCGTCCGAACCCATGCCGGTGAGGATCACGGTCGCGGTGGCCGCCCCGAACACGACCGCCGCGTCCTTGAACAGCACGTCCACCGCGGGCCGGCAGAAATTCACCGGCGGCCCGTCGGTGAGCTTGATGGTTGGGCCGTTCGGGCCCGCGACGAGCCCCATGTGGCGCCCGCCCGGAGCCACGTAGATGCGGCCGGGCTCGATCCGCTCGTCGGACTTGCCCTCGGCGGCCTTGATCCCGGTGCGGGTGGTGAGGTGCTCGGCGAACACCGCGGTGAAGATCGGCGGCATGTGCTGCACGATCAGCACCGGCAGGCGGCGGAGCGCCGCCGCGCCGATGCCCTCCAGCATCTCGCCCACCGCCCGCGGCCCGCCCGTGGACGAGCCGATCAGCAGGGCGCGGGGCGAGGTGCGGTTGCGGACCTTCGGCCGCAGGGTGAAAGGGGTCGCGGGACGCGGCGCGGCCGGCGCCGGATGCGCCGCCGGCGCGGCGACGGGGGCGGCGGATGCCGCCGGGTGGACCGTCGGCGCGGAGGCCGGGCGCCGGCTCCGGGTGCGGGCCGCGCCGAAGACGCGCACGCGCTCGATCAGCTCCGCCCGGAACACGTCCGACGTGGTCACGCCCCGGCTGCTCTCGGGCTTGGCGATGTAGTCCACCGCCCCGAGGGCCAGGCATTTCAGCGAGATGTCGGCGTTGCGCGTGGTCAGCGTCGACATCATGACGACCTGCACGCTTGGGCTCATGGCGAGCATGCGCGGCAGCGCCGTGGTGCCATCGAGTTCCGGCATCTCGATATCGAGCAGGACCACGTCCGGGTCGTGCTTGGCGATCATCTCGATGGCGATGCGCCCGTTGGACGCCGTGCCGACGAGCGTGAACCCAGCCTCACCGATCCAGCGGGCCACGAGGCCGCGGACCACGGCGGAATCATCGGCGACCAGAACCCGGATCGCGGCGGCAGACCCAGACGTGCTCTGGGTGGGCGGGCTGCGTGGCGGTGCGACCGCGGGGCTCAGGGCCATGATGCGTGTCTCGGGTACGGGGTCGCGGATGCGGGTTGGGGCGCGCGGTCAGTCAGGCCGCGTCAGCGACGAGCCCGACCTGCTCGAGCTTGGCCGCGAGGATGTCGCGGTCGAAGGGCTTCATGATGTATTCGTCCGCCCCCGCCCGGAGCGCCCGGGCAATGGCACCGACATCGTTCTCGGTGGTGCAGAACAGGACCTTGGGCACCTCGCCGCCCTCGCTCCGACGCAGGGCCTGGAGGAAGGCGTAGCCGTCCATGTTCGGCATGTTCCAGTCGAGCAGGATCGCGTCCGGCATGTGGGCCGCGCAGGCTTCGAGGGCGGCGTTGCCGTCCTCGGCCTCGCTGACATTCATGCCGAGGTCCTCGATGATCCGTCGGGCGACCTTCCGGATCACCGCGGAATCGTCCACCACCAGGCAGTTGGTCTCGTGCGGCGCCTTCATGGCCCTCTCCCTCAAGCCGCCTTGGCGCCGGCGGGCGTGAAGCCGAGGAGCGCGTCCACGTCGAGGATCACCAGGAGCCGGCCGTCGAGCCGGTGCACGCAGGTGGCGAGGTTGCGGAAGCGCGGATCGAGATTGATCGGCACGGCCTCCCGGCTGTCGGCGCCGAGCTTGAGCACCTCGCCGACCCCGTCGACCACAAGGGCGAAGGTCTCGCCCGCCTGCTCCAGGCCGATCGCCATCTTGGGATTGGCCTTGCTTCCGTCGGCCTCGTCCTCGGCGTCGGGCAGGCCCAGGCGCCGGCGCAGGCTCATGGCGGTGACCACGCGGCCGCGCAGGTTCAGGAGGCCGACGATCTCGGCCGGAGCCAGGGGCACCGGCGTCACCCCCGAGGGTACGAACACGTCGTGGACCCGCTCGATCGCCAGCCCGAACAGGGTTTCGCCGACGAACACGGTCACGAAATCGTCGGTTGTGCCGGTCTCGTTGCTGTTGGCGTTGGCAACCTGCATCAGAACTCTCCGGATGATCGTCTTGGGGCGGCTCGATCGGGACGGGCCGCGCGGGGATCAGGCAGCCTTCGAGACCGTGCCGGCACCGATCTCGGTCAGCGCCGCGATCAGGCCGGCCCGATCGAACTTCGCCACGAGATCGGCGATCGCCAGGGACCGAGCCCGCTCCACCGCGTCGGCTCCGATCGCACCGGTGAGGCCGATCACCGGAAGGCCGGCGATCCGCGGCTCGGCCCGGCGCATCGCGGCCACGAGGTCGAAGCCGCTGCGGCCCGGCATCTCCAGGTCGGTGACGACCACCTCGATCTGCGGATCGGCGTGGAGGGCCGCCAGGGCGGTGTCGGCGCTCGAGGCCGTGACCACCTGGTAGCCCGCCGCCTTCAGCACCGGGCTGAGCATGTCGCGGAAGAAGTCCGAATCGTCGACCAGCAGGATCGTGGAGAGACGCTCGGGCCGCTTCAGGCCGCGCGCCCAGTCGTCGTAGGCCAGCGGCAGGAAGTGGGCGATGTTGATGATGTCGGTCGCCCGGCCCCGCAGCACCGCCGAGCCGATCAGGTCCGAGCGGTCGGCTGCGATCTCGATGTCGAGGCGCTCCTCGACGATATCGACGATCTCGTCGACCACGAGGCCCATGGCGCGCTCGCCGTCGGAGAACACCACCAGGGCCTGGGTCCCCTCCGACTTGATCGCGATCGCCGGATCGGCCGGGACGAGCGGCATCAACCGCCCGCGGTACTGGATCAGCGCGCGGCCGCCCAGCCACTCGACCTTGGCGCACTCGATCTCCTCGAGGCGGGTGACCAGCGACAGCGGCACCGCCTTGAAGCTGCCCTGCCCCCCCTTGAACACCAGGAGCGTGGTCTTGGAGTCGGCCACCTCGTTCGCCGCGTCGTCGTCGGCCTCCACGTGGCCGCCGCTGCCCTGGACCCCCTGCGCCACCTGACGGGCGACGCCGTTCGGATCGACGATGAGCACCACGGCACCGTCGCCGAGGATCGTGTTGCCGGCAAACATCGGGATATGCCGCAGCTTCACCGACATCGGCTTCACGACGATCTCCTCCGTGTGGAAGACCTCGTCGACGAGGATGCCGAAGCGCTCCCGTCCGACCTGGGCGACCACCACGAAGCCGGCCTGCTCGGTCTCGGCGCCCGCCTCCGACTGCCCGAGCAGCCCGGTGAGCGAGACGATCGGCAGCAGCCGCTCGCGCAGGCGCAGCACCGGCGCGCCGTTGATCCGCTCGACCCGCTGCGCGCCCGCATCGACCCGCACCAGCTCCAGCACCGCCACCTGCGGCAGGGCGAACCGGTGCTCGCCAGCCCGCACGATCAGCGCCGCCACGATGGCCAGCGTCAGCGGGATCTTGATGGTGAAGGTGGTGCCCCGGCCCGCCGTGGTGGCGATGTCGATCAGGCCGCCGATGGTCTCGATGTTGGTCTTGACCACGTCCATGCCGACGCCGCGGCCCGAGACCGAGGTCACCGCCGCCGCCGTGGAGAAGCCCGCATCGAAGATGAACTTGGCGACCTGCGCGTCAGTCATCCGGTCGACATCGGCCTGGGAGGCGAGCCCGCGCTGCACCGCCTTCTGGCGGATCGCCGCGAGGTTCAGGCCCTTGCCGTCGTCCGCGATCTCGATCGTGATCGTGCCGCCCTCGTGGTAGGCGGCGAGCCGGATCGTGCCGCGGGCGGGCTTGCCCGCCGCGATGCGCTCGGCGGTCGATTCGAGGCCGTGATCGGCCGAGTTGCGGACCATGTGGGTCAGCGGGTCCTTGATGACCTCAAGGACCTGCCGGTCGAGCTCGGTCTCGGCGCCGACCATCACGAGGTCGATCTGCTTGCCGAGTTCCGCCGAGAGGTCGCGCACGACCCGCGGCAGCTTCTGCCACGCATTGCCGATCGGCTGCATACGGGTCTTCATCACGCCGTCCTGAAGCTCGGCGGTGACATGCGACAGGCGCTGCAGCGGGACCTTGTAGCTCGAATCCTCGTGCCGGCGGGCGATCTCCAGGAGCTGGTTGCGGGTCAGCACCAGCTCTGAGACCATGGTCATCAGGTGCTCGAGCGTCTCGACGCTCACCCGGATCGTCTGGTTCTTGGAGGCCGCGGACGCCTCACCCGTGGCCGCCGCCTCGCCCTCGATCCCGTCGGCCTTCTCGGCGCGGGCGGGCTCGGCAGCCTCGACCCGGGCGACCTCGCTCACGACGGGGGCGGCAGCCGGGGCGACGGGGGCGGCTGCGACCGGGGGTGCGGCCTGGTCCGCCTCGTCCGGTCCGGGCGCCGCCAGGAAGGCGGCCTCCAGCTCGTCCAGGGAGACTTCACCGGGCTTCAGCTCGCGGGCCACCGGCTCGGGCAGCACCGGCTCCGGCGCGGCTGCCGGCTCCGCCTCGACCGTCCCCTCAGCCATGCGCTCCAGGGCCGAGATGAGGTCGTCGTCCGACCCCGCGGGCTCGGTACCGGTCGCTTCCAGGTCGGCCAGGATCTCCTTCAGCCGGTCCAGCGTCAGGAGAATCAGCGTGACCGAGGCGGAGGTGGCAGGCAGCCCGTCGCGGAACCGCCCCATCAAGGTCTCGGCCGCATGCGCCAAGGCTTCGAGCCGGGGAAGCCCGAGAAAGCCGCAGGTTCCCTTAATCGTATGGACGAGTCGGAAGATATTCCGAAGAATCGTCTCGTTGTTCGGGTCCTGCTCGAACCGGACGAGCTCTGCATCGACCGTGTCGAGATGCTCGCCGCTCTCTGTCAGGAACTCGCGAAGCAGGTCGTCCATAGGCGCTACTCGTAACCGGGAGAAAGTCTCGCGCACCGTACTTACTCGGGCGCGGTTAGGGAAGCGTTTCCATTCCATCCCCGCGCCGGAGTTTTTCAGAATTTTACGCGAGTGCCGTGTCCGAAGCCTCTCCGGAGGGTTCGTCCGATCCTTCGATCACTGTCGGCGCGGCCGTGATTGTCACCTCGTCATCCTGAATCGCGAATCGAACACTCATGGCTGCGGCCCGCGCCACGAGTCCGGCATAGAACGGCAGGATGCCGTGGGCATCGACCGTGCCGCTCTCGGGGCTGCCGGCCATCAGCTCCTCCACGTGCGGCGGGATGCGCGCATGGGAGCCCTTGGACTTGAACACGAAGGTGGGCGCCTCGCCGTCACCCGAGACGACGACATCGATTGCGCCGCCCCGCGGAATCGCCGTCGTGGCGATCATCACGAGATTGAGCAGCAGCTTGACCTTGTTCTTGGGAAACAGCGCCTGCGGGGCGCTCCAGGTCAGCTTGGTCTTGTCGTCGGAGAACATCCCCTTGGCGACGCTCTCGGCGTCGGCCAGATCGATCGAGGCGCCGGCCGATCCCGCGGCCCCGAAGGCGATGCGGGCGAATTTCAGCCGGGCCGAGGCCTGCCGGGCGCTCTTGCCGATCAGCTCCAGCGCGAAGGTGCGCATCGATTCGTCCTGGTCGTCCTCCAGGACTTCGAGCCCGTTCACGATCGCGCCGACGGGGCTGATCACGTCGTGGCAGACACGGGAGCAGAGAAGGGCGGCGAGGTCGAGGCCGTCGAGGGTCAGGGTCGGCGAGTTCGGGGACGACATGGTGCGCTCCGGGCGGATCTGGTTCGGGCGTCTGCGGGCCGGGGCCCCGACTGGCGGCCGTTCGTCGACCGCCGCATCCGGCGTACACGTCGCCCAGGGGAGTCCGCGCGGCGGGACGGATCGGGGGCGACGGCCGGTCCGCTCGGATAAACGCCACGCCGGCCTTTGAAAAGCGTTACCGGGATTGACGGATCGGTGATCAAGGCCTCGACTCGACAACGCGATTCGCGGCCGCGCCAGGGAGGATGCGGCATGACACGCGGCATGAAACGCGACGTCGGCTTCCGGGTTAGCCCCATGGTCCGCGGGTCCGGCCGCGACGGATCCCGCATGCCCTGAACCCGCCCCATGCCGACCGCCACCCTGCGCGATACGCTCCACCCTCGCCTTCGCGTCGCGGATCCGGACACCGCGGAGGCCCGGCTCGCCGAGATCGCCCCCGCTCTCCCGCCGGGCTTCCTGACGCCCGCCTGCCGCGACCTGCTCCTGGGTCTCGCCGACCACTCCCCCTTCCTCTGGCAGGCCTGCCGGCGGTCGCCGGAGCGCCTGGTCGCCCTGCTGGAGCAGCCGCCGGAGGTGGCGAGCCGGGACATCATCGCCCGCCAGCGCGCGGTCGGGGCCGATTGCGGGGCCAATCCCGACCTCGCGGAGGTCGGGCGGCGGCTGCGCGCCAACCGGGAGGCGCACGCGCTCCTCGTGGCGCTGGCCGATCTCGGCGGCGGCTGGGACGTCGCGGCCGTCACCCGGGCGCTGTCCGACTTCGCCGACGCCTCGGTGAGCGCCGCGACCGAGACGCTGCTGCGGCAGGGCATGGCGGCCGGGCGCTTCCGGCCGCCGGATCCGGAGGCACCGCAGGCCGGATCGGGGCTGATCGTCCTGGGGCTCGGCAAGCTCGGCGGCGGCGAGCTGAACTATTCGAGCGATATCGATCTCGTGATCTTCTACGAGAACGCTGCCGCCGCGGCCGCGACCAGCGGCGATCCGAAACCGTTCTTCGTCAAGCTGGCGCAGGGGCTGGTGAAGCTCCTGTCCGACCGGAGCGCCGAGGGCTACGTCCACCGCATCGACTACCGGTTGCGGCCGGACCCGGGCTCCACCGCGGTGGCCCTCTCCACGGGCTTCGCCTTCGACTACTACCAGACGCTGGGCCAGAACTGGGAACGCGCCGCCTTCATCAAGGCCCGGCCGATCGCCGGCGACATCCCGGCCGGGGAGGCGTTCCTGGCCGAACTCGCGCCGTTCATCTGGCGGCGGCACTTCGATTTCCCGGCGATCGCCGAGATCCACGCCCTCAAGCGGCAGATCCACATGGTCCGCGGCCACGAGACCATCGCGGTGGCCGGCCACGACATCAAGATCGGCCGCGGCGGCATCCGAGAGATCGAGTTCTTCGTCCAGACGCAGCAATTGGTCTTCGGCGGCCGCAAGCCGGACTTGCGGGGCCGCTCCACCGTGGCGATGCTCGACGGCCTCGCCGCCGCAGGGTGGATCGACGCACAGGCGCGGGACGAGCTGACCGAGGCCTACGGCTTCCTGCGCACCCTGGAGCACCGCATCCAGATGGTCCGCGACGAGCAGACCCAGCGCCTGCCGACCGGCACCGAGGCGCTGACCGGGCTCGCCCTGTTCGCGGGATTCCCGGATTTGGCATCCTTCGAGACGGCGTTCCTGCATCAGGCCGGGCGGGTCCAGGCCCATTACGCCCTGCTGTTCGAGGCCGAGGATCCCGCCGCCGAAGCCGGGCTGATCTTCGGCGAGGGCGAGGCGCCGGAGCCCGAAAGCCTGGCGCGGCTCGCCGCCTTCGGATTCCGCGAGCCGGAGCGCGCCTGGGAGACCGTGCAGGGCTGGCACCGCGGCCGCCGCCCGGCCCTGCGCACGGCCCGAGCCCGGGAGATCCTCGCCGAGATGCTGCCGGCGCTGCTGCGGGCGCTCGGCGGCACCGCCGATCCGGACGCGGCCTTGCTCGCCCTCGACCGGGCCTTCGCGCGGATGCCGGCCGTGGCGGAGCTGCTGGCGATCCTGCGCGCGCACGAGCGGCTGCGTCTGCTCTTCGCCGACATCCTGGGCACGGCGCCGCGCCTCGCCGACATCGTGGGCCTGAGCCCGCACGTCCTCGATACCGTGCTGGACCCGGATTTCGTCACGCCGAGCCCCGATCCGGAGGTGGTGCGCGCGCAGTACCGGGCCCTGGTCGGCCAGCCGGCGAGCCACGAGGAATTCCTGGACCGCTGCCGGGACGCCACCCGGCAGATGAACTTCGTGACTGGCGCGCGCCTGCTCTCGGGCATCCTGACGCCCCGCCAGGCCGGGGAGGCCTACGCGTCCGTCGCCGACGCGACGGTGGCGCTGAGCCTAGAGACGGAGGAACGGCGTTTCGCCCAGGATCACGGCGCGGTGCCGCAGGGGCGGTGCTGCGTCCTGGCGCTCGGCCGCCTCGGATCACGCCAGCTCAGCGCCGAATCCGACCTCGATCTCGTGTTCCTGTACGATTTCGATCCCGAGGACCGCACCAGCGACGGCCCGCGCCCCCTCGACGCAGTCGTGGCCTACAACCGGCTGGCCCAGCGCCTCACCGCGGCGCTCACCACGGCGACGCGGCGCGGCCGGCTCTACGCGGTCGACCTGCGGCTGCGGCCCTATGGCAGCCACAGTCCCCCGGCCGTGCAGCTCAGCGGCTTTGCGACCTATCACCGCGAGGCGGCGGAGCCGTGGGAGCACATGGCGCTGGCCCGCGCCCGGATCGTGGCGGGCGATTCCGGCCTGGGGACGACCGTCATGGCCGAGATCGCCGCGATTCTATCCCAACCGCGCGCGCCGGCCCAAGTCTGCGCCGAGGCGGGGGCGATGCGGGCGCTCGTCGCACAGGAGCGCGGCCATGCCGGCCCCTACGACCTGAAGCTCGCCCCCGGCGCCCTGTTCGACCTCGATTTCCTGGCCCAGGCTGTCGTGCTGAGCCACGCGCACGACTGGCCGGACTGCATCGGGCTCGGCGCGGAGGCCGTCTTCCACGGAGCGGCGGCGCGCGGCCTGCTACCCCCCGAGACGGCCGACGCCCTCGCCGAGACCTACGGGTTCCTCGACGCGGTCTATCAATGGCAGCGGCTGGTGATGGCGGCCCCCTCCGCTGAGCCGTCCGAGACCGCCGCCCGGCAGATCGCCAAGGCGGTGGGCCTGCCGGATGCGCGCAGCCTCGCCGCGGACCTGCGCCGCCACCGGCGCCGGAGCCAGGCCCTGCTCGCGCGGATCCGGCAATCCGTGAGGCTGGCGGGCCGTCCGTGAGCCGTCTCCGTACCGACCTCGCCCGTCGCCGCATCGGGATCGATACCTTTCCGGCGTGGATACCGGGCTCCGAAGCGGATCCGCCTCCGCTTCGTGGCGCAAACGGTCGACATCGCGCGCAGGGTCGGGCATTCAGAGCGGTCTTGGGAGGAACCATGACGGGTGCGGCCACGATCTCGGGACCGGAGCGCGAGCGGATCGCTGCGGCGCTCGCCGAGATCGCCTGCGCGGCCGGCGAGATCCTGCGCCGCTATCACCGGGCCCCCTGCCCCCACGCCCTGAAGCCGGATGGCACCCCGTCGAGCGCCGCCGACGTCGAATCCGAGGATCTCATCGTCGCCGCCCTGGCCGAGCGATTCCCGGGTATCGTGGTCGTCGCCGAGGAGCGCGTGGCCGAGGCACACGCGCAGGGCGGCACGTTGCGGCCGGCCGAGACCTTCTTTCTCGTCGATCCCCTCGACGGCACCCGCGACTTCCTGGCCGGAACGCCGGACTACTCGGTCAACATCGCCCTCGTGGCGGGCGAGCGCCCGGTGGCGGCGGCACTCGCGGCGCCCGGTCTTGGCCGGGTCTGGTGGGCGGGTTCCGCGGCCGTCGAGGCGCCGGTGACCGCGGGACGGCCCGGCGCAGGACGGCTGGTGCATGCCCGCGCGGTGCCGGAGGCCGGCCTCCTGGCGCTCGGCAGCCGCCGGCACGGCGACGCCGAGACGGCGATCTGCCTCTCGTCCCTGCCGGTGCTGGAGACGCGTCAGGTCGGCTCGGCCCTCAAATTCGGGCTGATCGCGGCCGGCGAGGCGGACATCTACGTGCGCTGCGGCCCGACCATGGAATGGGATACGGCGGCCGGCGATCATATCGTGGCCGCCGCCGGGGGCTGCGTGGTGGTGCCGGGGGGCGGCCCGATCCGCTACGGTCAGCACGGGCTGGAGCACCGCAACGGGCCCTTCGCCGCCCTGGGCGACCCCTCCCTGGCCCCGTGCCTCACCCTGCCCGGCGCCTGCGGGACCCGCAGCCGGACGCCGGCGGCCATCACCGCGGCGTCGTAGGCGGCCGGTCCAACAGGCCCTGCAGGCCCGGCCAGGCCGCCTCCGCCCGCCCGGCGAGGCCGGGCTCGGTCAGGAACCGGGCGCGGCGGCCCGCATCCCGGAACAGGTAGAGCCGTTCGCCGATCACTGCGAAGATCAGCGGATCCGCATCCACCAGCCGGCCCTCCAGGACCCCGGCGGCGTCGTAACCCCCGAGCCGTGGGGCGTAGGCGACCGGATGATCCCGGAAGGCCTCGCGGTTCGCGCCGTTGGCGAAGCGCCAGACATAGCCGCCCCAGGTCAGCTCGAACCGCCCTGTCCCGGCAAGCGGCCCGCCTTCCAGGAAGTAGCTGACCGGATCGAAACCGTTGAGCGTCAACAGCGCGATCGTCGTCCCCGCCAGACTGCCCGCTGGACCGCCCGCCGGATCGCCCGCCGCCGGTCCGGTGAGGGCCAGGGCCGCGCAGACGGCGAGTGCGCCGGCCAGGCCCGGCCGGTGCAGGGCCCGGGGTGCGGGATCGGGACGCGTTAACCACATCTTGCGAATTCCCCCGGAAGCTGGTCCGACTCATCCACCCGCGCAGGAGCGGGGCGTGAGGCCCGGACGGATGAGGGCTCCCGGGCCGCAGCCGGTGCCAGCCCGGCGGGACGAGAGCGGCACAGGTCCATCGCACGAACCGTTAATCGAACCGGGCGAGGAGACAACGATGACGGCACGAGACGATCGCGGCCCCGACCGCCGCCACCTGCTGCGCGCGGGCCTCGCCCTGGCGCTCGGCGCGCCCCTTGGCCTCCCGGGGACCGCCCTGGCGCGCGGCGAGGATCCCGACACACCCGAGACCTTCCGCCCCGGGGAGATCGTGGAATCGGGCCACCGGTTCTTCGGCTCGGTCTCCCGCGGCCTCGCGCTGACCGTCGAGGAGGCGGGCCGGCGCTGGGGCGAGCCGAACGGCTACATCCTCGGCCAGGAGGGCGGCGGCGCGGTAGTGGCCGGTGTCCGCTACGGCGAGGGCACCCTCTACACCCGCAATGCCGGCCAGCGGCGCATCTACTGGCAGGGACCGTCGCTCGGCTTCGACGTTGGCGGCGACGGCGCGCGCACCATGATGCTGGTCTACAATCTGCCGAACGTGCGCGACCTGTACCGCCGCTTCGCGGGCGTCGATGGCTCGGCCTATCTCGTCGGCGGCTTCGGCATGACCGCGGTGGTCAACGACCGGATCATCGTGGTGCCGATCCGCAGCGGCGTCGGCGCCCGGCTGGGGATCAATGTCGGCTATCTGAAGTTCACCCGGGAGCCGACCTGGAACCCGTTCTGATGGATCGACGCGAGGATCGGATTTCACGCTTCCGATCAACCTGGGCTAGAGTGGAGACGGGCCGGGTCGTCCGGCCGGATGCGCGGGTTGTTCCCTCGTGATCGAAGCGGTGATGATCTTCGCGCTGGGCTTCCTGGCGGCGAGCCTGTGCGGCCTCCTGCTGCTGCCGGCGCTCAACGCCCGCGCCGCGCGCCTCGCCCGGCGGCGGGTCGAGGCGCGCCTGCCCCTGTCGCCGGCCGAGGTCGCCGCCGAGCGCGACTTCCTGCGCGCGCAATTCGCCGTCCAGCAGCGCCGCCTGGAGCGCCGGGTGGAGACCGCCGAGGCGAAGCGCCAAGCCGAGATGGCCGCGCTCGGCGCGGGGACGATGCGGGTCGCCGCGCTGGCCCGCGATGTCGCAGCCCGGGACGCCGAGATCGCCCAGGTCCAGGCCAAGACCCGGGAGTTCGAGACCGAACTCGCCCTCGCCCGCGAGGACGGCACTGCCAGCCTCGCCACGCTTCAGGCGCTGGAGGAGGCCCATGCCGACCTCCTCGATACGCTCCTGGGTCTGCGGCAGGCGACCGGTTCCACGACTGATCCTGCGGCCACCCCGGATGCTGCGGCTGTGGCGGCCGAGCGCGACGACCTGCGCGCGAGCCTCAGGGCGGCCGAGGAGGCGCTGGCCCTGACGGTGGCGGACCGGCAATCGGAGCGTCACGCCGGCATCGAGCGAGAGAACGCGGACCTGCGCCGCCGAATCGCCGAGGTGGCCGATGCCCTGACGAGCCAGGGCCGGATGCCCCGGGCCGCCTATCCGGTCGCGCAGCCCGAGCGGGTCTAAGCGGGTTCTCCCGCCGGGCCCGACGCCGAAACCTGCATTGCCCGCCTTGTTTCGACCACGCCAAGGCCCCATCGCAGCGCCGACGCGTTCTGCACTTCTCATGCTCCGACAGATGGTACGGATACCCATGCGCCTGAAGCCAATCGTCCTCGCCCTCGCGGCGGCCACTGTCCTGACGCTGCCGGCGGCGGCGCAGCAGACGAAGCGTGGTAACGAGACCCTCAAGAAGTACTGCACCGGCGATTACCTGACCTATTGCGGCAACCTGGCTCCCGACGATCCGGCGACCGATGCCTGCTTCCAGAAAAACTGGAAGAAGCTCAGCGAGAACTGCCGCCGCGCGATCGACGCCTACGAGGCGGAGCAGGAGCAGAGCGCGCCGGCCAAGGGCCGGCAGGGCTCGCAGGGCAGCAAGGAACGCCGCGGCTGAGGCCGGCGCCTCTGCCCTGTTGCGGCGGCGCGCTCGCGCCGCCGTGCTGTAACGGCTAAGGTTGGGCTCCCGCCGGCGCCCTGCGTGCCGGTGCCGAGCCCGCCGGACCCTCGCGCGATGCTGTCGAACCCCACCCTGAAGCTTTTCGCCGCGTCCGGCCTCATCGCCCTAGCGGTCTCCGCTTGCGGGCGGCGCGGCGCCCTGGAACCGCCCCAGACCGCCGCCCCTGCGGCAGCCCCCTCCGCCCAGGCGGGTTCGGACACGGTCAACGGCCGCCGGACCCTGCCGGTCTCGGTCGGCCTCGGCGGCGGCGCGCCGGAGCCGGACCCAGCCTCCGTGCGCGCCGGGGACGAGCTGTCCGTGGCAGCCGTGCCGCCGGGTGGGACCGATGCGCCGGTACAGACGAGCCGGGGCGCCCGGCGCGGCTACCGCGTGCCGAAGGAACCTTTCATTCTCGATCCGCTGCTGTAGAGCATCGTCCCGAGGGATGGCTTCCGGCTGACGATGATGCGCCAGAGGGCGGGCCGGGACGCCGCACCGCGCGGACGGATGTTTCACGGGAAACAGCCTGCCCCGGCGCCAGACGAGACACGGCCGAGATGCACCATTTCCAGTACCGCGATGGCCGGCTGCACGCCGAGGACGTCGATCTGACGGGTCTCGCCGCGGAGGTCGGCACGCCGTTCTACTGCTACAGCACCGCGACCCTGGAGCGGCATTACCGCGTCTTCGCGGAGGCCTTCGCGGGAGACGACGCGCTGGTCTGCTTCGCCATGAAGGCGAACTCGAACCAGGCCGTGCTGCGGACCCTGGCGGCGAAGGGCGCCGGGATGGACATCGTCTCGGGGGGGGAGCTCCAGCGGGCGCTGGCGGCCGGGGTCGATCCCGGCAAGATCGTCTTCTCCGGGGTGGGCAAGACCCGCGCCGAGATGGAGGCGGCGCTGAAGGCCGGGATCTTCTGCTTCAATGTCGAGAGCGAGCCGGAGCTAGCGGTCCTGTCGGAGACCGCGACCGACCTCGGCCTCACGGCGCCGGTCTCGATCCGGGTGAACCCGGACGTGGATGCCGGCACCCATGCCAAGATCTCCACGGGCAAGTACGAGAACAAGTTCGGCATCCCGATCACCCGGGCCCCGGCGGTGTACGCCGCAGCGGCGGCCCTGCCGGGCCTCGCCGTGCACGGGGTCGACATGCATATCGGCAGCCAGATCACCGATCTGGCGCCCTTCGCGGACGCGGCCCGGCTGCTCGCCGGTCTCGCCCGGGACCTGATGGCCGCGGGCCATCCCCTGCGCCACATCGATTTCGGCGGCGGCCTCGGCATCCCCTACCGGGACGACAACGCCCCGCCCCCGGACCCGGCCGCCCTGGCGGCGACCCTGCGGCCGCATTTCGCGCCGCTCGGCCTACGGCCGGTTTTCGAGATCGGCCGGATGATCGTCGGCAATGCCGGGATTCTGCTGACCCGGGTGCTGTACGTGAAGCACAGCGCGGGGCGTATCTTCGTGATCGTCGATGCGGCGATGAACGACCTGATCCGCCCGACCCTGTACGAGGCCTATCACGGCCTGCGCCCCGTGACAGAACCGGGGCCGGATGCGCATCGCTTCGTCGCCGATGTGGTCGGCCCGGTCTGCGAGAGCGGCGACTACCTCGCCCGCAACCGCGAGATGCCCGCGGTGAAGGCGGGTGACCTGATCGCCGTGATGAGCGCGGGTGCCTATGGGGCGGTCCAGTCCTGCACCTACAACACGCGGCCCCTGGTGCCGGAGGTCCTGGTGCGGGGCGACCGGGCGGCCGTGGTGCGGCCACGCCTCGACGTCGACGCCCTCATCGCCCTCGACCGGGTGCCGGATTGGCTGGCGTGAGCGGCCCATCGCGGGGCATGCCGGCTGCGGGGGCTACGGGGGCCCTCCCCCTGTCGATCTTCCTCATTGCCCACAACGAGGCGGATCGGATCGGCGCGACGATCCGGGCGGTGCGCGACCTGACCGACGACTTGGTGGTGGTCGATTCGGGTTCGACGGACGGCACGCTGGCGCTGGCGGAATCGCTGGGCGCGCGGGTCATCCACAATCCGTGGCCGGGTTACGGGCCGCAGAAGCGCTTCGCCGAGGAGCAGTGCCGCCACGTCTGGCTCCTGAACCTCGACGCCGACGAGGTGGTACCGGAGGCGCTCGCCCGGGAGATCCGCGCCCTGTTCGCGGCCGGAGAGCCACCCCGGCCAGCCTGGCGGATCGGCATCGCCGAGGTGTTTCCCGGTGAGGCCCGCCCGCATCCGCTGGCCTACACGCTGACGCCGGTGCGGCTCTACCGGAAGGACCGGGGGCGCTACGCCGCCTCTCCAGTCCACGACCGGGTGGCGCTGGAGCCGGGGGTGACGGCGGGGCGGCTGAAGGGCGTGATCCACCATTTCTCGGTGCGCTCCCTGGGCGACCAGCTGGACAAGCTCAACCGCTACTCGGACCAGCAGGCCGACGACCTGGAGGCCCGGGGGGTGGTGATTCCGAGCTGGCGCGTCTTCGTCGAGCTGCCGGGCAATTTCCTGAAGGCCTATCTGGGCCGCCGCCACTTCGTGCGGGGCACCTACGGCTTCCTGACGGCGATGAACTACGCGATTTCACGGCATCTGCGCATCGCCAAGCACGTCGAGCGCCGCCGCCTCGCCGCGGCGCGCCAGGATCGGGTTGACCCGCCGGGGCCGACCTTCTAGATCCAGAGCGCCGGAGACGTGGCCGAGCGGCTGAAGGCACTCGTTTGCTAAATGAGCATACCCAGAAATGGGTATCGAGGGTTCGAATCCCTCCGTCTCCGCCATTGCCCCCTATACCTACCTAAGTCCTTGTCACCGCTCAGCGGCGACTTGCGTCGAACGGGGCTATGACCCCGATCTGTCTCCCCAGAACCGGATGTGGATAGCGCCTCAGTCGGCCTATTTCTGCATCGGGAAGGCTTGCAGGGCCTCCTTTGATTCACCGGAGGAGGCGGTTGCTACGGCTTCGGCTTGAGCCGGGCTGCGCGTTACCTCGATACCGCGGCCGTGTCAGTGCGGGTTTTCTCTTCCGCCGCCGCGAAACGGCTGCTCAGCGATGCCCGCCCTTCCAATGTGGCATCAGCATCGTGAGAACGGCGCCGAGGATCATGAAGGCGCTCGTGGCCCACATGCCTCCGTTGGTACTGTGCGTCGTTTCCCGGATCCAGCCCACGGCGAACGGACTGACGAAGCCGGCGAGCGCGCCGATGGAATTGATGACGGCGATGCCCGCGGCCGCTTCCACGCCCGACAGGAAGAGCGGGGGCAGGATCCAGAACAGGGCCGTCACGGTGTAGCAGCCACCGGCCGCCACGCAGAGCGCCACCAGGGAGGCTGTGACGTTCCCCGCGAAGAGCGTGCTCGTGGCGAGGCCGATGGCACCCACCAGGAACGGCACGACCAGATGCCAGCGACGCTCGTTCCGCCGATCCGAGCTGCGCGCGGTCAGAAGCATGCAGACGATCGCGACGCCGAACGGAATGGCGCTGAACAGACCGATGGCGAGCAGGCCCTGAACACCGGCTTGCGCAATCAGCGTCGGCAACCAGAACGACAAGCCGTACTGCCCGATCGCCTGGCAGAAGGCGATGAGCGACAGCAGCGCGACGATCCCCGACAGAACCTGAGACAGGCTGCCGTGCCCGCCCGGTTGCGGGGTATCCCCACGGATGTCGCTCTCGATGACGCCCTTTTCCGCCGCCGTCAGCCAAGCCGCCTGCGCCGGATCATCGTCGAGACAGAACAGGATGACGATGCCGAGGATCAGGGATGGCACCGCTTCGATCAGGAACAGCCATTGCCACCCGTGGAGACCACCCGCCGTGTGGAACGTCGCGAGGATGTAGCCGGACAGCGGCCCGCCGATGAGCCCCGACAGGGGGATGGCACAGATGAACAAAGCGACGACCCGGGCGCGCCGCACGGCCGGGAACCAATAGGTGAGGTACAAGATCACGCCGGGATAAAAACCCGCTTCGGCGGCGCCGAGCAGGAAGCGCAGCGTGTAGAAATGCCATTCGGTCTGGACGAAGGCGAAGGCGCCGGAGATGATCCCCCACAGGATCATGATGCGGGACAGGGTCAGGCGCGCACCGATGCGGTGCATGAGCAGATTGCTCGGGGTTTCGAAGATGAAATACCCCAAGAAGAACAGACCCGCGCCGAACCCGTAGGCCGCTTCGCTGAACCCCAAATCGCCAAGCATCGTCAGCTTCGCAAAGCCAACGTTCACGCGATCCAGAAACGCGGCGACGTAGCACAACATCAGCAACGGGATCAGCCGCAGCATCACCTTGCGGTAAGGATCGGACGCGCGTTCGCCGACGATCGGCACGGCGCTTTGCGGAGTATCCGTAATCATAGCGCATGCCCCCCAAGCCTTGCACGGCCGCTAATTATCGGCGTTCTGATAATAGCAAAGCTCGTGCCGGACGCGAGATCAATTAAGCCCGCCAGTCAAGGAATATATTTTCAAATCAATAGAAAATCCTTTCCGCGCACCGGCTGCATCGAGACGGCGCACTCCCTGTCGAGCAGAGTTCGATCGAACGACGATAAATGCCCGTTGTGCCCCGGATCAATTTGCTTCGAATAATCCGTCGAGGGAACGGAAACCCTTAATTTCGATGGGGTTGCCCGACGGATCGCGGAAGAACATCGTCCCCAGCTCCCCGGGCTGACCCTCGAAGCGGACCATGGGCTCCAGCACGAAGGCGACATTCCTGGCCTTGACGCGCGGCGAGCGCCTTCCAGCCCTCGAGTTTCAGGGCGGCACCCAGATGCGGCATCGGCCCGAGATGCCCGCCGACGCGTCCGGTGCTGGCTACGGCGAACGGCTCGCCCAGGTGAAGCGAGATCGCGTGGCCGAAGACATTGAAATCGACCCCGGTCCGCGCTCCGGCCCTTCTGGCAGCCCAGAACCCCGCCATAGAAGCGGCGCGTCTCATCGAGGTCGCGGACGTTGTAGGCCAAGTGGAAGACGCTGCGCATGGTTTTTCCTGTCGGCGCAGCAAGCGCCTGCGGTGGGCTTGTCCCACACCTTGTAACCGCAGCTGGAACCGGTGATGAGTTCGGTGTCGATGGCTTCAGAGCCAGCCGGAGGCCTGGTTTGGAGACGCGCTTTCTGGTGACCTTCGTCGCCGCCGAACGTGGGTCGGTCGCGGCGGCGGCGCGCGCCCAGGGACTGACCGCGACCAGCGTGGCGCATCCTCGCCGAGGTCCACGCCCTGAAGGCCGGCTCCTCGGCCCTGTTGCACGAGGGGCTGATGGCGGGCCGCCACGATGTGGTGATCGCGGTGGCGCCGCCCTTCGCCCTGCCGAAGACCGACCGCGCTTTGTCTGCGGTGGAGCCCCTGATCTGTCTGTTTCCCGAACGCCTGACCGTCGCGGCGCACGACAGCGAGGGTGCGATCCGGGAGATCCTCACGACCGAACGGTTCATCCCGATCCCGGGCAGCTCGCTCAGCTGCAGGGCGGGTCTCACATCGTCTTCGACGCCGTATCGGTCGCCGATGCGATCGCAGCCCCGCGGGCGGGGGCCGAAACCCTGCGCCGTGAGATCCAGCGGGAGCCCGTGGTGCGCACGGAGTTCGCGCCGGATTTCCTGCTCACTTTCAACTTGGTCAACGGTGTCGTCGATGCCTTGGCGTAGCCCTCAGAGCTGTTGTTTTGACGCGCTCTCTTGCGCCGGACCGGTCTCCGCTACGGCGGAGGGCGCTCTCGTCATCCTTTATACGGTCGATATGCTCAGCGTCGAACGCTCCGACTACCGCAATACCCCCTAACCGCGACCCACTAGGCGGGTTCGACGCCGAGCGCACGGTTTTCGGGCATCCCAAGCTCTGATGGCGATCGATGCCGTGCCGCGCAAATGCTTGACGCATGAACAGATCGCCTCGCTCTCGGATTGGCGACGAACAGTGCCACCGTCGCCGAGCCCTATCGGGTGATGGTGTATCCGAGCCGAGGTTCCGTCGCGGGAAGACGTGGTTCGTCGGTATGGCGTGCTGCAGATCCGGCGACTGAAGCAGCTGGTCACCAATTTCACGCCGGATGTCGGCACCGGCTTCAGAGGCATTCAGGACTGCAGCGCCATTCGCCCATAAGTTGTATCGCCCGATAATCACGTATTTTTGTTCAATCTCCGTATGGAAACGGACGAATCTAATTTCAAGTTAACACTTTATAGATTTCCTGCTTGCTTAACTGATCGAGAGCACGTCTGTAGCTTTTATTGCCCTTGTCATGCTTTTCCCTTCGCCACCCGGGGCTATCCATGGTCTCCGATCCGCAATCCAGAAACTCGGGCGGATCTTCCGGCACGACCGTTCCGGTGCGACAGCGGTCGAGACCGCCCTCGTGGCGGTACCCTTTTTCGCCCTGCTGATTGCAGCCCTGCAACTTGGACTTGTCTATCTGTGTCAGTCTGCCCTTGAGATTGCTACGGAGAAAGTCACGCGCCCGGTCCTCACCGGCACAGACCAAGTCTCGGGCATGACGCAGCAACAGTTTCTGGCTGCTCTGTGTGGAAACCTGCCTTCGATCCTATCGTGTTCGAACGTCATGGTCGATGCTCAAGTCTACAGCAGCTTTTCCAACTCCAACACATCTGCGCCGACGATCACCTACAACGCGGCCGGCCAGGTCAGCAACCAGTGGTCCTTTAATCTCGGCAGCGCAAACAGCATCGTTGTCATCCGGGTCATGTATCTCTTACCCGTGGCGGGAACCCTGGGCTTCAACATCGCAAATCAGCAAGCGAACCGACATCTGCTACTCGCGACTGCGGTCTTCAAAAACGAGCCTTATCAATGAGACGGCGCCTTCGACCCAGCGCATATAAAGGCCTTGTCGGCGACCGCCGCGGCGTCTCAGCAACCGAGTTCGCGCTCATTCTGCCGCTCTTGCTGCTGATCGTTTTAGGCGGATACCAACTGTCTCAGGCGGCGTCCGCATATCGCAAGGTCACACGGACCGCCAGGACCGTTGCGGATCTGGCGACACAGTACTCGACCATGACGAAAACCGACATGTCGACGGTGCTCAACGCCTCTTCTCAGGTCATGGCACCATTCAATACGTCATCACTGAGCATCGTGCTCACAGAGTTTTATGTCTCTCCGGCCGGAGTGGCGACCGTGACGTGGAGCCAAGGCCTGAACGCGACCGCCCTGAGCCCTGGCCTAACCGTGATCCTCCCCGCCGGCGTATGCTTGCCAAATGCTTCGGTGGTCCTTGCCAGCGTGACATACAGTTTTACCCCGGCCATCGGGTACAAGATCACGGGGCCATTCGCGATATCGAGCGCGCTTTATATGAGCCCACGCTCCGTCGCTTCGATTTCGTACACCGGCAGTTAACCCGCGCCTCCGCCGCGAACCTCTCGAATGCATCGGACACGACATGCCGCCATCCCTGCTCGCGCGGTTCATTCGCGACGCGCGAGGCACCGTTGCGATCATTTTTGCACTTGCCTCGCTGCCGATCATTGGCGTCCTCGGCATGTCCCTGGATTACACATTCGCCGGGCGCCGGCAGACCCAGCTCAGGGCCATCGCCGATGCTGCAGCGCTGATGACTACGTCGCCCAGCGGAATGGCTCTGCAATCGACGGCTGCTCAAGCCGCAGCGGTCACCATGTTCAACGCGCAGGCCGGTATCGTTAGGGGGACGAGCGGGACGATACCCTCCATCACGGTTTCGGATACGACATCGGCCAACGGCACCATCAACCGTGTCACGACGGTCCAATTCTCCAGCAATTCCTTGAACGCCTTTGCGAATCTGTTGAAGATGAAATCCATGCCGATCAGCGGCACATCAAGTGTCTCGAGTTCCACGGCACCCAACATCGATTTCTATCTGCTTCTGGACACTTCACCGTCGATGGGCATCGCAGCCAATCAAAACGACATCAACACCATGGTCGCGCACACGCAGCAACAGGGTGGCTGCGCCTTCGCGTGCCATGAGACGAACCCAACCCAAAGCGATGTGGCCGGCAACCCCGGTGGGGAAGACAACTATGCCCTCGCACGCCAACTCGGTGTCACGCTACGGATCGACCTTGTCCAACAGGCGACCTCCAATCTCATACAGACCGCAGCCAACACAGAAGTGAGCAATAAAGCCGTCTATCGCGTTGCGACTTATACATTCGATCAATCGTTCAATACGATTACAAATCTGACTGCAAATCTTGCGTCAGCCAAAAGCGATACGAGCAAAATCCAGATGCTCCAAGTCTACAGCAATGGTTGCTTAACTGCAACCAATTGCAACAATGATACTGATACTCAATTCGACCAAGCGATGGTCAACAGTGCCTACATTCCCAACCCGGGGAAGGGCACCAACGCGTCGGGCGACACGCCGCAGGAAGTTCTATTTATCGTGACCGACGGGCTCATCGACGAGCAGTATCCCGGTTATGGCAGTCAAAATATGACTTACAACGGCAGAACGATCACGACCGTTGGACACCAATATGATTACTGCACACCGCTCAAAAACCGCGGCATCCGGATAGCGGTCCTCTATACGACCTACAATCCATTGCCAACGAACGGCTTTTACAATCAATACGTCGCACCCTTTCAGCCGACCATATCGACAGCCATGCAGAATTGCGCTTCTCCAGGGCTGTTTTTCCAGGTCGATACCGGTGGCGATATCAACGCGGCCATGCAGGCCCTCTTCGTCAAGGCCGTGGGTACGGCACACCTCACGCGGTAGTTCGAAAACCTTCAGAAGAGATGCTTCGGCTGGTGGTTGCGGCGGTCCGCGACACCGAAGAGAACGGGTCCAACGCGAAGACGCAGAGGCTCGATCGCGCGATCCGCGTCTCGCACCGGCTGCAGCCGGGGTCCTTCGTCAGTGCCACCGTGGGCAGCCCCTCCGCCAGGACGCCCTGTCGGAGCGCCAGCCCCGCCAACAGCCCGCGCGCATGTCACGCCGGAACGCTCTCGTGCTGCCCGGAATCGTCATCTCCCGTTTGCGCTCGCTCGGCCAGCTGCGGCAGCCTCACGGACCCATCCGCCGCACGGGTGACCGGGTCCGCCCTCGGCAGCGCGCGCCTTCACCAGGGCGTAGACCGCGGGGATCACGATGAGCGTCAGGATGGTCGAGGAAACCATCCCACCGATCATCGGCACCGCGATGCGCTGCATGACCTCGGAGCCGGCGCCGGTACTCCAGAGGATGGGCAGGAGCCCGGCCATGATGGCGACCACCGTCATCATCTTGGGCCGGACACGCTCGACGGCCCCGACCATGATCGCCCGCTGCAGGTCCGCTTGCGTGAGCGGGCGCCCAGCGCGCCGGCAGCCGGCCCGCGCCTCGTCGAGGGCCTGGTCGAGATAGACGAGCATGATCACGCCGGTCTCGGCGGCGACCCCGGCAAGGGCGATGAAGCCGACCGCCACCGCGACCGACATGTCGAAGCCCATCCACCAGAGCGGCCAGACCCCGCCGACCAGGGCGAAGGGGAGCGACAGCATCACGATCAGCGTCTCGGTGAGTCGATGGAAGTTCAGGTACAGGAGCAGGAAGACGACGAGCAGCGTGAGCGGCACCACAATCTGCAGTCGCGCCTCGGCTCGCTCCAGGTATTCGTACTGCCCGCTCCACTGAAGCGTCGTGCCCTGCGGAAGCGTCACCGCCTCAGCCACCGCCTTGCGTGCCTCGGCCACGTAGCCGCCGAGGTCTCGGCCGGCAATATCGACGAAGATGTAGACCGCCAGCCGTCCGTTCTCCGTGCGGATCGCGGTTGCGCCCCGCGTGCGTTCAACCCTGGCGACTTCGCGAAGCGGGACCGTGCCGCCCATCGGCAACGGCACCTGCACCTCATCCGCGATGGCGCGCGGGTCCGAGCGGAAGGCGCGCGGGTAGCGCACGTTCACGGTGTAGCGCTCGCGGCCCTCGACGGTGTTCGTCACGGCCTGGCCGCCGAGCGCCGTCGCGATGACGTCCTGCACGTCGCCGACCATCAGGCCGTAGCGCCCCAGCGCCTCGCGATCCGGCGTGATGTCGAGGAAGTAGCCGCCGATGACCCGCTCGGCGTAGGCGCTCGACGTGCCGGGCACGGTCCGAAGCAACGCCTCTACCTGCCGGGCGACGCCCTCCATCTGCTTCAGGTCGGTCCCAAGCACCTTGATGCCGACCGGCGTGCGAATGCCCGTCGAGAGCATGTCGATGCGGGCGCGGATCGGTTGCGTCCAGGCATTCGACACACCCGGGAACTGCAGGGCCCCGTCCATCTCGGCCTTGAGGCTGGCGAGGGTGACGCCAGGGCGCCATTCGGCCTTCGGCTTGAGGGTGATGACCGTCTCGAACATCTCCATCGGCGCCGGGTCGGTCGCCGTGTTGGCGCGTCCGGCCTTGCCGTAGACCGAGGCGACCTCCGGGAAGCCCTTGATGATGCGGTCCTGGATGGCCAAGAGTTCGCCGGCCCTCGTCACCGAGAGGCCCGGAAGGGTCGTCGGCATGTAGAGGAGGCTGCCCTCGTCGAGGTCGGGCATGAACTCGGAGCCGAGTTGCCGGGCCGGCCAGGCGGTCGCTGCCAGGACCCCTACGGCGAGCAGGATGGTCAGGACCCGGGCCCGCAGCACGCCGGCGATGAGGGGCCGGTACAGCCAGATCAAGAGCCGGTTGAGCGGGTTGCGGTGCTCCGGGACGATGCGCCCCCGTACGAACAGCACCATCAGGGCGGGAACGAGCGTCACCGACAGAAGGGCCGCCGCCGCCATGGCGAAGGTCTTGGTGTAGGCGAGCGGCCCGAACAGCCGCCCCTCCTGGCTCTCCAGGGTCAGGATCGGCAGGAAGCTGGCCGTGATGACGAGGAGCGAGAAGAACAGGGAGGGCCCCACCTCCGCGGCGGCCGCGATGAGGACCTCGACGCGCGGTTTCCCCGGCGGCGCCCGTTCCAGGTGCTTGTGGGCGTTCTCGATCATCACGATGGCGGCGTCGACCATGGCGCCGACCGCGATGGCGATGCCGCCCAGACTCATGATGTTGGCGCCGATTCCGAGTGCTTTCATGCCGGCGAAGGCCATCAGGATGCCGACCGGCAGCATCAGGATGGCGACGAGCGCGCTGCGCACGTGCAGGAGGAAGACGACGCAGACGAGGGAGACGACGACGCTCTCCTCGACCAGCGTGTGCCGCAGGGTGTCGATGGCCGCGTCGATCAGCTGCGAGCGGTCGTAGACCGGCAGGATCTCGGTGCCGGCCGGCAGGCTCTTGGCGATTTCGGCGAGCTTCGCCTTCACGCCCTCGATGACGGTGAGGGCGTTGGCGCCGAAGCGCTGAAGGACGATGCCACCGGCGACCTCGCCCTCGCCGTTCATCTCGGTGAGGCCGCGGCGCTCGTCCGGGCCAAGCTCGACCCGGGCGACGTCGCGGACCCGCAGGGGCGTGCCGCCCGCGGTCTTCAGCACGATGTTCTCGATGTCGGTGACGCTCCGGATGTAGCCGCGGCCGCGCACCATGAACTCGAACTCGGAGAGCTCGACCGTGCGACCGCCGACGTCGGCGTTGCTCGACCGAATGGCATCCCGGAGCTTGTTGAGGCTGATGCCCTGGGCCCGCATCCGGTTCGGATCGACAACGACGTTGTACTGCTTCACGAAGCCGCCGACGCCCGCGACCTCGGCCACGCCCTCGGCCCGCGAGGCGCCAAAGCGGATCACCCAATCCTGCAGCGACCGAAGCTCGGCGAGCGTCCGCTCCTTCGCCACCACCACGTACTGGTAGACCCAGCCCACGCCGGTCGCATCGGGGCCCAGCGTCGGCGTCACGCCGGCCGGCAGGCGGCTCGCCGCGCCGTTGAGGTATTCCAGCACGCGCGAGCGGCCCCAGTATGGGTCGGTGCCGTCCTCGAAGATGACGTAGACAAAGGACACGCCGAAGAAGGAGAAGCCGCGCACCACCTTGGCCTTCGGCACGGTCAGCATGGCCGTGGTCAGCGGGTAGGTGACCTGATCCTCGACGACCTGCGGGGCTTGGCCCGGATACTCGGTGTAGACGATGGCCTGCACGTCCGAGAGGTCGGGGATGGCGTCGAGCGGCAGGGACCTGAGCGCCAAGACGCCGGTCGCCACGGCGAACACGGTCCCGACCAGCACCAGGACGCGGTTCCGGGACGACCATTCGATGAGGCGCGCGATCACGGCTTGCCTCCCGGGCTCGCCGCCCGCCGGTCCTCCCCGAGCGCGGTCATGGACTGCAGCGCCGCCTTCAGGTTGCTCTCGGCATCGATCAGGAAGTTCGCCGCGGTGACCACCCGGTCGCCGGCCGCGACGCCCGCGCGGATCTCCGCGTAGCCCCGGCCCCGGAGGCCGACTTGCACCGGCTTCGGCTCGAAGCGCCCCTCGCCGCGGTCGAGCAGCACGACCTGGCGCTCGCCGGTGTCGATGATCGCGTCGTCCGGCACCGCCACAACGGGTTTGGCATCGCCCGTCGCGATCTCGACGTCCGCGTACATCGACGGTCGCAGGACGCCGTCGGGGTTCGGAAGCTCGATGCGCAGCCGAGCGGTCCGCGTCTCGATGTTGAGATGGGGATAGATCCGCGCCACGGTCCCGGTGAAGACCCGGTCGGGGAAGGCCCGCACGCGCACGGTCGCCTTCTGTCCCTCCGCCACCCCGGCGAGATCGCGCTCCGTCACGTCGGCCAGGACCCAGACGCGGGTGTGGTCGACGATGCGGAACAGGACGTCGCCGGACTTGGCCTTCATCCCGTCCGAGACGTTGCGCTCGACCACGACACCGTCGCGCGGCGCGGACCAGACGATTGAGGGCGGCACTTTGTGGGTGCGTTCGATCGCGTCGATCACCTCCGGCGGAATGGCCAGGTTCTCCAGGCGCCGCCGGCCACCCTCGTAGCCGATGGAGGTCAGGTACTGGGCCGCGACCGCGTTGATCTCGGGGGCGAACAGGCGCAGCAGCGGCTGGCCCTTGTGGACGTGGTCGCCCGTGGTGACCGGCTCGACCGTCTCGATGAAGGCGTCCGTGCGCAGCGCGATGACGGAGATGCGGCGCTCGTCCTCCTCGACGCTGCCGGGCGCCCGCACCGGCACCGACAGGACCCGGCGCTCCGCGAGTTCGGTCCGCACGCCCATGCGCTGGACCTTTCCCGGCGACACCGTCACGACGCCGCTCTCGTCCTGGCCCGCGTAGACGGGGATGTAATCCATCCCCATTGAGTCCTTCCTCGGCACCGGCGAGGTGTCGGCCAAGCCCATCGGGTTCCGGTAGTAGAGGATGGGCCGGTCGGCGCCGGGCTTGGCCGCCTCGCCCGGTTGCATGCCGTTGCCGGCCATGTCCGCGGGCATGGCCTCGCCGTCCCCATCGTCGAAGCGCACGTCCTCGCTGGCGCGCACAGCCCGGAACGCCCGGCCGTCCGCCGTGACCATCGGCGACGCCGAGTAGACGGGCTTCCCGTCCGGATCCCGGTAGTAGACCACCGATCCCGAGAGGGGCTTGGAGGGGCCCGGCACGGCGTCGCCCGCTTGCGCAGCGGGCAGCAAGCGGACGACGCCGTGCCGAACCCGTTCCACGAAGGCCGAAACCGGGCCGTCCTGCCGTCCCGCCGAATAACCGAGCCCCCCCGCCGCGAGCGCGGCGAGGGCTCCGGCGAACCAGGCCGAGCGCGTCATTTCGCGGCCTGAAGGACCAGCTTGTCCTCGACCGTGCCGATCTCGCCCTGGACCTTGGCGGCAAGCGAGAGGCGCCAGCGGCCCTGCATCGAGAGCTTGGCCCTGAAGCGGTAGATGCCGGGCTCGGTCGAGGGGACCTGCTCGACCTTGGTGGCCATCTCCTCCATGGCGTCGGGAGCCATGTCGAGGCGCTTGGCGAAGACCACGGCGTCGGTCACGGGCTTGCCGCTCCGCTGGTCGACGAGGCGGACGGCGATGACGGCCTCACCAACCTTCGCCTCCTGCTGCACGAGCTCGAAGCGGTAGTCCTTGACGTCCGCAAGGGCGGGCGGGGCGAACGCGGACGCCGACAAGGCGCCGCCGAGCAGCGCGGCCATCACGGCGCGCGCGAAAGGGGTCTTGGTCACGGGGGTCTGTCTCCTGAACGCGAGGGATGGCGGCGCGCAGGCGCGCGTCACTGTGCCGGCGCCAGCGCCGGCGGCTCGGATTCAGGCTCGGGGAGGCTCAGGCAGCGGCGGCCCGTGCAAGCTGGCCAGGGACGCCGCGGCGGGCCAGGTCGGCACGGCGTGTGTCGCGACTCGCGCCCCGATGGAGATGGCACTCGGCGGCAGCGAGGCGATGCTGGCGAGGCACAGAGCCATCAACGGACAGCCCGCCTTGGCGCAGTCCGGCTTCTCCGCCTTTCCTGGGGGGCAGCACGGCATGCCGTCCATGCCGGCCATGTCTATGCCGGCCATCTCCATGCTCGCCATGTCCATGTCGGCATGGTCCAGGGCCGGCATGGTCTCGTGCGAGGCGTGGGCCTGCGCCGTTCTGGAAGCGTGCATGCCCGCGGCGGCCGCGGAAGCGGTCACCGGCGTCAGGGCAAGGCTGAGAGCCGCGAGGAGCGGAAGCAGCCGCCGGAGGGCGAGCCAAAAGGTCACGAACCCAGGATGCCAAATTCCGGGTTTGAGCGGAAGGGCGACCGGCCTCTGTCCGAATGACGCGGATGACGGTTTAGAGCGCTCTCCGCGGAAGCGGACACCGGTTCGGCGCAAGAGAGCGCGTCGCGACGAAGGCTCGGCGCCCGGTTGCAATGCGATCGGGCGCGGCTCGCGTGTCGCCCCGTGAGGCGTCCGATGCTGAGGCGCGCGTGACCCTCCGGCTCGACCATTGCGGGCCACAGAGGCTTGCGGGGCGAGCGGTCATTCGAGGGTTGACGGTGGACTATCCGCGCCCGCGCAGAGCTAATGGCCGGCCCAGCCGCGCCGAGCCCGTGCTGATGGTCTCACTTGTTGCGCGGTCGCGCGGGAGCGGGGCGCTCCACCTGAGACCGGGCCTCGATCCGGTGCGACATCCGTCCAACGCCGAGCAGCGACCGCAGCTTCGCCGTCACCCCGATCATGACGAGCAGTCCGATCACCAGGGCGAAGACGGTCAGCGTGTGCCGGATCGCGTCGTCATAGTGTCGCCCGGCGTGGAGGATCAGCCAGCCCACTCCGACGAACACGGCTGCCGAAACCAGCGGGATGGTCGATACGGGCATCGTCCTCAACGATCCGGAACGCTGCCCGGTTCGATTGCGGCACGCGGCGAGCCGCCGGCAGAGGCCGTGTGTGCTCAGCCTTCAACGAAGACGACGCCGAACCGGGCGCCGGTGCGCCGGACGACCGCGCAGCGGCGCGAGGTCTGGTCGATCGCGGTCAGGAGCGTGAAGGCCTCCGGCACGGCATCGTCCTCACCTGCTTCAAGCAGGGCGCCGGTGTCCGACATATTCCAAACGAGGCAGCGCAGCCGCCTGCCCGTGTCCTCGACCACGATATGCGCCGCACTGAAGCAATCCGTTCGGCCGGAGAAACGTTTCTCGTCCATCGTCAGAGCCTCTGAAATAGCTGCTGACAGTCAGATACGACCCCCTCTCTCTCTTCCACCTTACGCCTGATCACGCGCCTACGCGATTGTGCGCATCGTGCTTACCGCGGGTTGAATAGCCTCGCTCGATTTGAAATGACCATTCGCGCTGGCCAGATGAACCATCGCGATCGATCGGGCTTGATCGCGGGAACAGCGGAGTGCGGGCCGGTGAGCGGCACGACGGCAGCGCGATCGAGCCCGGCCCTGAAACGGCTCTAAGCCTCGTCCTCCTCGTCTCCGCCAGTCGCCCCGACTGCCGGCCCCGGGCGGTAGGCGTCGAGCGTGGCGTAGGCGTCCGTATCGGTAAGACCCAGCCGTTCCATGTCGGTCAGCAGCGCCAGGATGTCCGCATCGACCGGTTCGCCACTCTCCTTGCGCTCGATCAGGGTGTTGACCAGTTCCAGATCGTTGATCGACGACGCGCTGGGTTCGTTCGGATCGGGGAAGGCCATGTTCGGTCTCTCGCTGGGTGGTCCCTAGACCTAGGTCGTCGCCCGCACCTTGCCACGTCCTGTCGACGCTGTGTGCGGATCACGTTCCCGAACAGACGGCACAGGTCAGTTCAGGCGTCGCACAGAGACCGAAACGCGGCGGCACGGGGCTGCGCCGGCCGCGCTCACGCCCGGCAACCGAGCCCGTCCAGACCCGGCACGACGCCGACGCCATGGCGGCCGATGACATCGACGGGACCGTCATCGCCATAGGCCTCCACGTCGAGTAGCGCACCAGCGGGCACGCGCGGGTGCGAAGTCCGATGCGGTCTGCGCGCCCAGGGTGACCGTTTCGTCGGTGATCGAAGGCTTTCGCGTTCGGGGCGATGCCCGCAACCCGCCTCACCCGGCAACGGCCGATCTGCGGCATCACAGCCTGTTCCGTCGCGGAGGCGGTGCGGACGGGCGAGCCGGAGTCAGCGAGCGGGGCGCATCGGCTGCCCGGCTCGCGCACGACCGGATCGGCCGCCGTCGATGAGCCCGAGACCATCTGGGCTCCACGCGGGCGTGGCGGCCCGACCGTCCCCGGGAACCTGCACGGCGAGGGCTACAGGACGCGCAAGCGGCACCTATGTCGCTCCCAACTCATATCGATGTTGAAGGAGCCGCCCGACCCATGATCATGATCATCATCTGCTTCCTGGCCCCATGGCTTGCCATGTTCCTGCGCGGGAAGGTGATTCAGGGCATCCTCTGCATCCTCCTTCACCTGACGATCATCGGCTGGATTCCGGCAACGATCTGGGCGCTGGCGGTGACGCGCAGGGAGGCCGCTTAGCGCCCGTGCCCGATCGCCCTGCAATCGCGCACGGCTCCAGGCTCTGGTTCTGACGCGCGCTCCAGCGCCGAACCGGTGACCCCTTCGGCGGAGCGCGCGCCGGCGTCGGCTGGCGCGGTGCGGGGATCGGAGGGCGGCGACCGGCGCCCCCTCCGGTGCACCGGTCGCCGCGGAAGCCGATCAGGCGCCCGTCACTTGCTGGTCTTGGCACCTGCGGTCGTGCCGGTCGCCTGCGGCGCGGTCTTGCCGGCTGTGGCCGCCTTGGCGGTCTGCGGGAGCGCCACCGCGTCGATCACGTCGAACCGCATCCCGTCCTGGGCGGTCTTCAGGACCGCGTTCGCCTCGTAATACTTGCCCTGCCCGATCAGCGTCGCCGCCTGATTGACGTCGGCGATGGTCTTGTCGAGCGGCAGCACCGCCATCGTGAAGTTCACATCGACATGGGCGAGCTTGAGCTTCTCGATCGCGCCCTTCTGGTCGCCCTGGGCGAGGTTCTTGTTCGCCTCAGTCACCGCCGAGGCCTTCTCGGGTGTGGCCACGAAGTCATCGCCGAGCGTCAGCTGTGCGTCCACCGGAACCCAGGCGACCTGCTCCTTGGAGGCGGGCTTGGCCTCGGCCGTCATCGGCTGCGTCATGCCTTTGTGACCGGCGAGGTCGGCGGACGTCTTGAGGTCGGCCTCGGCCTTGGTGAACAGCGCGTCGTCGGTCTTCGCCTTCGCGAAGGCCGCCTGCGCCTTGGCGACCGTATCCTTGGCCTGGGCGGGATTGGCTTCGAAGATGGCCAGCCGCGTGAGCTGGAGATCGCGGAACGCCTGCGCGCCGTCCTTGGACAGCTTGCCCACATCCTTGTCGACCGCCGCCTGGCTGGTGCCTGGCTGCTGGGCGGCCTGTTCGGCCGCGAAGGCGCTGCCTCCGAGGATCGTCGTCAGCACGAGCGCCGCGGCCATAGACTTCCGGTACGTCATTGTCCTGTCTCCATCCGAGCGATGACCTGAGGCTCTATGTTGCATTAGCCTCATGCATTCCGCGTTCAGATAATAGACTTGGAATGTCCTGGTCGCATGTCCGATCCATTAAAGATCGGCAATGCTTGCTCACGCGATCCGGTTCAGGCCAGCGACATGCGCAGGGGCGGTGCGACCTCCGGGGGCAGCGGCGAGACGTAGCCGGCCGCGCCACGCCGCCGGGTCAGCTCCTGCCGGGCGGCCTCGCGCAAACCCGCGTCGGTAAGCGCCAGCGTACCGGTGGCGGCCATCGCCTTGGCGACCTGCACCATCGCCTTGTGGGCCGCCGGGGTCTTCCCCTGCGCCACCACCTGCCAGGTGTGGAACGGCGTGCCGATCGCCACGGTCGGCGCGTGCGCCTGCACGGTCGGCACGACCCAGCTCACGTCGCCCACATCGGTCGAGCCGATCGCGGGGTTGCGCGGCGCGTCGAGGGGCACCAGGAAATCCGCGAGCGGCGCCTCGGTACGCGGCATCCCGATGGCGCGGAACACGGCATCGATGTCGCCGTCGCTGAGCGTCGCCCGGATGTGTTCGGCGAAATCCCGGTCGGCATCGTCGAAGGGGGGCGGGCCCAGTTCCTCCATCACCCCGTGGAGCGCCTGCTCCAGCGGCGTGTTGCCCAGGAGGTTCGACACGGCGCTGACGATTCGCACGTCGACCTCGGTCTCGGTCATCAGGGCGGCCCCCTGCGCGACCTTCTTCACCCGCTCCACCAGCGCCAGCATGCCGGGGAGGTCGCGGGCGCGGATCGAGTAGCGCACGCGGGCCCGCGCCTGCACGACGTTCGGCGCGATGCCGCCGGCGTCGAGATAGGCGTAGTGCACCCGCGCGTCCGAGGGCATGTGCTCGCGCATGTAGTTCACGCCGACGCTCATCAGCTCCACGGCGTCCAGCGCCGAGCGCCCGAGATGGGGCGCCGCCGCCGCGTGGGCGGTGCGCCCGGTGAAGGTGAAGTCCGCCCGCGTGTTGGCGAGTGCGGCCGGCGGCGCGACCTCCCAGAAGCTCGCCGGGTGCCAGGAGATCGCGATGTCGGCATCCGCGAAGGCGCCGGCGCGGACCATGAAGGCCTTGGCGGCCCCGCCCTCCTCGGCCGGGCAGCCGTAATAGCGCACGCGGCCCGGCGTGCCGGTCTCGGCGAGCCAGTCCTTGACGGCTGTGGCGGCGAGCAGGGCCGCCGAGCCGAGGAGGTTGTGGCCGCAGCCATGCCCGTGGCCGCCCGGCTCGATCGGCCGGTGCTCGGCGACGCCCGCCTCCTGCGACAGGCCGGGCAGGGCGTCGTACTCGCCGAGGAAGGCGATGACCGGCCCGCCCTCCCCCGCCTCGCCCATCACGGCGGTGGGGATGCCGGCGACCCGCTCGGTGATCCGGAAGCCCTGGTGGCGCAATTCGGCGACGTGCTCGGCGCAGGAGCGCTCTTCCGTGTAGCAGACCTCCGGCATGCCCCAGACCCGCTCGGACAAGGCGATCAGCCGCTCCTTCTGCGTGTCGACGTGGCGCCACACGGCGTTGCGGTTATCCATCGTGTCGTCTCCGGAAATTTTGGGCTGATCCAGTCTGCGGCACCCGAGCGGGCACTGCGCCGTCATCGCGAGCGCAGCGAAGCGACCCAGGGTGGCGCGGCCTCGGTCGACGTGGCGCCACTGGATTGCTTCGCTCCCCTCGCAAAGACGCTGGCGCCGCGGTTTCAACCACGAGCCGTATCCGGCACCCGCATGCACCGCCCAGGCCATGCGGCTGTGCGGAACGGGCGTTCGCGACACGTTTCGATCGAAGCGTCACTGGCCCGCCCCTTGCCAAGGCCACAGCCAGAATGATGCTGTGCCCATCACGGCGGCAACCAGGAATGATTATGGACGAGCGGGATCTGCACGGCCTCATCGGACGCGTGAAGGACGGCCGCCTGTCGCGGCGCGCCTTCGTGCAGCGCTTGGTGGCGTTGGGCCTCACCGCGCCGATGGCCGGGCTGATGCTCGCCGGGAACGGCGTCGCGATGGCGGCCGATATCCGGGCCGGCTACAAGCCGACCAAGGCCGGCGGCGGCGGCGCGCTCAAGCTGCTCTGGTGGCAGGCGCCGACGCTGATCAACCCGCATTTCGCGGTCGGCACCAAGGACCAGGACGCCTCGCGGATCTTCTACGAGCCGCTCGCCGCCTGGGACCCGGACGGCAACCTGGCTCCGGTGCTCGCCGCCTCCATCCCGTCCCGGGAGAACGGGGCGCTCGCCGCCGATGGCCGCTCGGTGGTCTGGACGCTCAAGCCCGGCGTGACCTGGCACGACGGCAAGCCGCTCACCGCCGACGACCTCGTCTTCACCTGGGACTACGCCCGCGACCCCGCCACCGCGGCGGTGACGATCGGCTCCTACAAGGATTGCAAGGTCGAGAAGATCGACGATCTCAGCGTCCGGGTCCTGTTCGACAAGCCGACACCGTTCTGGTGCGACGCCTTCGTGGGCATCGTCGGCATGGTGCTGCCGAAGCACCTGTTCGGCCCCTATAGCGGCGCGAAATCGCGCGACGCGCCCCAGAACCTCGCCCCGGTGGGCACCGGCCCGTACCGCTTCGTGGAGTTCCGGCCCGGCGACATCGTCCGCGGGGAGCGTAACCCCACTTATCACCTACCGAACCGGCCCTACTTCGACACGATCGAGATGAAGGGCGGCGGCGACGCGGTTTCGGCGGCCCGCGCGGTGCTCCAGACCGGCGAGTACGACTACGCCTGGAACATGCTGATCGAGGACGAGGTGCTCAAGCGCCTGGAGACCGGCGGCAAGGGCCGGGTCGACGTGGTGTACGGCGGCAAGCTCGAATTCCTGCTCCTCAACGCCACCGATCCGAACGTCGAGGTCGACGGCGAGCGATCCTCGATCACCACCAAGCACCCGGCCTTCTCCGACCCGAAGGTGTGCCAGGCCATGAACCTGCTGGTCGACCGCAAGTCGATCCAGACCTACATCTACGGCCGCACCGGCAAGGCCACCGCCAACACGGTCAACGGGCCGGAACGCTTCGTCTCGAAGGACACGAAGTTCGCCTTCGACCCGGCGAAGGCCAACGCGCTCCTCGACGAGGCCGGCTGGACCAAGGGCTCGGACGGCATCCGCGCCAAGGACGGCAAGAAGCTCAAGCTCGTCTTCCAGACCTCGATCAACGCCCCGCGCCAGAAGACCCAGGCGATCATCAAGCAGGCGGCCGCCAAGGCGGGCATCGAGATCGAGCTGAAATCGGTGACCGGCTCGGTGTTCTTCTCCTCGGACCCGGCCAACCCTGACACCTGCACGCATTTCTACGCCGACATGGAGATGTATGCCTACAGCATGACGCAGGCCGATCCGGCGATCTGGCTGCTCATGTACGCGTCGTGGGAAGTGGCCCAGAAGGCCAACAAGTGGCAGGGCCGCAACGTCGTGCGCTGGCGCAACGATGCCTACGACAAGGCCTACAACGCCGCCCAGGGTGAGCTCGACCCGGTCAAGCGGGCGGCCCTCCTCATCAAGTGCAACGATCTCGCGGTCTCCGAGAACGTGCTGCCGCTGATCCACCGGGCCGAGGTCTCGGCGGTGGGCGCCACGCTCACGGCGCCCCGCAGCGGCTGGGACAACGACCTGTCGTTCCTGCCCGACTGGTACCGGGAGGCCTGAGCGGGAGCGCCGCGCCATGGGCGCCTACATCCTGCGACGCCTCCTGATCGCGATCCCGAGCCTGCTCGGCATCAGCCTGATCCTGTTCGTCGTCCTGGCGCTCGCGCCGGGCGATCCGTTCGGCGAACTCGCCGCGAATCCGAACGTGCCCCCGGAGGTGCGGGCGGCGCTGCGCGTCAAGTTCGGTCTCGATGACCCGATCTTCACCCGCTACCTGAGTTGGCTCACCGCCATGCTGCACGGCGACTGGGGCTTCTCCTTCGCGAGCCGGGTGAATGTCGATACGCTGATCCTGCAGCGGCTGCCGACGACCCTGTTCGTCGTCGGCTCCTCCCAGGTACTGGCGCTGCTGATCGCGGTGCCCGTGGGTCTCTACGCGGCGCGCCGGCCCTACTCGCTCGCCGACCAGATCGCCAACACGCTGGCCTTCGTGGGCTTCTCGCTGCCGACCTTCTTCACCGGCCTGCTGTTCATCCTGCTGTTCTCGATCAAGCTCGGCTGGCTGCCCTTCGTCTACCAGGCCGATCTGCCGGGCTCCGGGCTGCCCTGGGTCTGGGCGAATGTCCGGCAGGCGATCATGCCGGTGGCGGTTTTGGGCTTCTTCCAGGCCGCCTCCTACACCCGGTACGTGCGCGCCTCGGCGCTGGACGTCGCCCGGCTCGACTACGTCACTACGGCCCGGGCCAAGGGCCTGAGCGAGGGCACGGTGACCCGCCGGCACATCGCCCGCAACGCACTGATTCCGGTGGTGACGCTGGTCGCCCTCCAGATCCCGGCGGTGTTCGGCGGCGCCATCGTCACCGAGCAGATCTTCCGGATTCCCGGCATCGGCTCGCTGCTGATCGACGCGATGCTGTCCAATGACACGCCGGTGGTGATGGCCGTGACCTTCGTGTTCGCCGGCCTCGTCATCCTGTTCAACCTCGTCGCGGACCTGCTCTATGGCTGGCTCGACCCTCGCATCGCCCTCCGATGAGGCGGTGCCGATCGCCCGTGCACCGGCCTCGCCGGGGCGAGAGACGTGGCGGCGCTTCCGGCGGCACCGGCTGGCGCTGGCGAGCGTCGGCGTCCTCGCCGTGCTTGTGGCCGGGGTGGTGTTCGGCGGCCTGCTCTGGCCGGTCGCCATCGACGACATCGACTTCGCGGCCCAGCTCCAGGGCCCGTCCTGGGATCACCCGTTCGGCACCGACGATCTCGGCCAGGATCTGCTCGCCCGGATGATCTACGGCGGGCGGATCTCGCTCGCGGTCGGCTTCGCCGCCATGGCGGTGGCGAGCCTGATCGGCGTGCTGGTCGGCGCGCTCGCCGGCATGTCGCGCCGGTTCCTCGACCCGGTGCTGATGTGGCTGACCGACCTGTTCCTGTCGCTGCCACAGCTGCCATTGCTGCTCCTCGTCATCTACCTGTTCCGCGACAGCCTGAAGGCCGTGTTCGGCAGCCAGGGCGGCGTGTTCCTGATGATCGTCGCGGTGATCGGGGGCTTACGCTGGATGCCGGTCGCCCGGCTGGTGCGGGCGCAGTTCCTGACGTTGCGCGAGAAGGAGTTCGTGGAGGCGGCCCGCTCGCAGGGCGCCACGACCGGGCACCTCGTGCGCCGCCACATCCTGCCGAACGCCTTGGGGCCGGTGATCGTGGCGGCCTCGATCGAGGTCTCGTCCGCGATCATCGCGGAATCGACCCTGTCCTTCCTGGGTCTCGGCTTCCCGCCCGACATCCCGACCTGGGGGCGGCTCCTCTTCGACGCCAAGGACCATCTCGACGTCGCCCCACATTGGGCGCTGTTCCCGGGGGGCGCGATCTTCCTGACCGTGCTGTCGATCAACTTCATCGGCGACGGCCTGCGCGACGCCCTCGATCCGCGGCGGGTTCTCTAGCGATGGCAGATCCGATGGACCCGCTCCTCTCCGTCTGCGACCTCACCGTCTCCTTCCGCTCGGACGGGCGCTGGCGGGAGGTGGTGCACGGCGTCTCCTTTGATGTCGGCCCCCGCGAGACCGTGGCGCTCGTGGGCGAATCCGGCTCCGGCAAGAGCGTCAGCGCCCTGTCGGTCCTGCGCCTCCTGCCGCGGGATGCAAGCCGCATCGGCGGCAGCGTGCGCTTCGCGGGCCGGGACCTCCTCGCCGCCTCCGAGGCCGAGATGCGGCGGGTGCGCGGCGATTCCATCGCCATGATCTTCCAGGAGCCGATGACATCCCTGAACCCGGTCCTGACCACCGGCTTCCAGATCGCCGAGGCGCTGATCCGGCACCGGGGCCTGTCGCGGTCCGCCGCCGAGGCGGAGGCGCTCCGCCTCCTCGACAAGGTCCGGATCCCGGCCGCCCGGTCGCGCCTGCACGACTACCCGCACCGCTTCTCCGGCGGCATGCGCCAGCGGGTGATGATCGCCATGGCGCTGGCCTGCCGGCCCAAGCTCCTGATCGCCGACGAGCCGACCACAGCGCTCGACGTCACGATTCAGGCCCAGATCCTCGACCTCATCAAGGGTTTGCAGGACGAGGAGGGCATGTCGGTCCTGTTCATCACCCACGACATGGGCGTGGTCGCCGAGATCGCCGACCGTACCGTGGTAATGTACCAGGGCCGCGCCGTGGAGGCCGGCCCGACCGCGCGGATCTTCGACGCCCCCGCCGAGCCGTACACGCGGGCGCTGCTGGCCGCGGTTCCACGCCTTGGGACGATGGCGGGCCGCGCCCGCCCGATGCGCTTCCCGGTGGTCGACCGGGCCACCGGCCTGGCGGCGGCGACGCCCGAGACCCCCGACACCGTCCAGGCCACCGCGCGCCCGGTGCTGGAGGTGCGCGACCTGACCACCCGGTTCGAGATCCGCTCCGGGCTGCTCGGCCGCGTGTCGGGTCGTGTCCACGCGGTGGAGCGGGTCTCGTTCAGCCTCGCGGCCGGCGAGACCCTGGCGCTGGTCGGCGAATCCGGCTGCGGCAAGTCCACCACAGGCCGCTCCATCCTCCGCCTCGTCGAGCCGCTGTCGGGCTCGGTCCTGCTCGACGGCGAGGACATCACCGGTCTCGACCCGAAGACCCTGCGCACCCGCCGCCAGCGCATGCAGATGATCTTCCAGGACCCGTTCGCCAGCCTCGATCCGCGCCTGAGCGTCGGCGCGGCGGTGGCGGAGCCGCTGCTGATCAACCGCCTCGCGACGCCCCAGGTGGCAAGGCGGCGCGCCGAGGATCTGCTGGCGCGGGTCGGCCTTCCCCCCGAATCCGCCGGACGCTTCCCGCATGAGTTCTCCGGCGGCCAGCGGCAGCGCATCTGCATCGCCCGAGCGCTCGCCTTGAACCCCCGCCTCATCGTCGCCGACGAGGCGGTCTCGGCACTCGATGTCTCGGTGAAGGCACAGGTCGTGAACCTGATGCTCGATCTCCAGGCGGAGTTCGGCCTCGCCTACCTGTTCATCTCGCACGACATGGCGGTGGTGGAGCGGGTGAGCCACCGGGTCGCCGTGATGTATCTCGGCGAGATCGTGGAGATCGGCCCGCGGGCCGCCGTGTTCGGGAACCCGCAGCACCCCTATACGAAGACGCTGCTGGGCGCCGTCCCGATTCCCGATCCGGCCCGGCGCCGGGCGCGGCACGCCCTGCCGGACGCCGAGATCCGGAGTCCAATCCGAACTCCGGACTACGATCCGCCGGTACGGCTGTACCGGGAGGTCTCGCCCGGTCACAGCGTGCAGGATTGGGATGCCGCCTGGGCGGACGCCACGCCGGAGTGGGCGGCGGCCTGAGGCAGGGGCGGATCTCGGCTTCGTTTGTGGCTGGGATCCGCGTGACCGGCGCGTCGGGTGGATTGAAGTCGGCTCCGGGAAGGCCGAATCCGTCGTCGCGTGCCAGCCCAGTCGCGCCTCCTTCCGTGGAGCGTCCCTCACGCTCCGCCGCTGAGGGATGGAGGGCGGGTCGAACGCCCGTCGCCGCCTGTCGCGGATCGTATCGCGACCCGGTCTGGCACCGCTCGAAATCATCTTCAGGTTTATGATCCAGGTTATAAATAACGCCGCAGGTAAGTTCTTCCTTGCGGATTGATTGGAAATATAAATTTGCCGTTTCTTTCCGAGATATCCTCGAATTCAATATCGTAATAGCATTATTCGGTCGATCTTATGCCTATTGCGCCACATCATATGAAACTCTAATGCAAATCAACAGTCCTGACTGGCCACGGTGTACGATTTATCCTATAAGGAGACAGTCAGCCGACTGAAGGAAGCGATAGGATGGTGTGGGTTAATTCACGTCCGCCGGTTCGGCGGCTGAGCACCATGCGCTGGAAGACGCTTCAGAGGGCACCCGCCGTCGGGCCAACCCGGATGCACGGCACCGTCAACATCGAACACGAATGTCTCCAGCTCGTCATCCGCCCAGGTTCGGTTGCGGACCGGGGCCTGTCGCTGGGCGACCCTGCCGCGATCGTCGGCAGGTAACGCGATGCGCCGCCTGCATTTCGACGCCCTCAAACCCGTCTGCCCTGCCTGCCGCCGGGGGGCCCTGACGCTGGAGCCGGGCGCGGAGACGACAAGCAACGCGGTCGTGTCCGGAGTCCTGCGCTGCCGCGACGCGGCGTGCGGCCAGCGCTTTCCGATCATCGCGGGCGTACCGGTGCTGGTCCCGGATCTCACCGGATGGCTGTCGGCAAATCTCCACCACGTCCTGGCGAGCGACATCGAGAACGCGGCGGTGGAGGCGGTGGTCGGAGCGGTGGTCGGACCGGAATCCGCCTTCAACCTCGCCCGGCAGCAGCAATCGCGCTACGCCCACGACCATTACGGTGACCTGTTCGACCGCGAGGCGAGCGCCACGGGACAGCTGCCCGGCAGCGTCCGGCGTGGCCAGGAGCAGGCGCTCCAGCGCCTCGGACCGGGAAGCGGACCGGGGCTCGATCTCGGCTGCGCCGCCGGACGGACCACCTTCGACTTGGCCACCAGTTGCGACCAGCCCGTGCTCGGCGTGGACGTGAACTGGCCGTTACTGCGCGTCGGCCGCGGCATCCTCGATCAGGGTCTGCTGCGCTACCCGCTCCGGCGCCTCGGCAACCGCTACGAACGCCGTGAGACCTATCTCTTCCCGCCCGGGGCCGACGCGGTGGATTTCTGGATCGCCGATGCCCAGTCTCTCCCCTTCGCAGACGACACGTTTCAGCGCATCCTGGCGCTGAACGTACTCGACTGCGTGCCGGACCCGGCGCGCCTCGTCGCGGAGGTCAGCCGGATCCTGCGGCCGGCCGGCGACGTCGCCTTCGCGACGCCCCTCGATTGGGCTCCCCACATCACCCCGTCCACCGCCTGGATCGAGCGCCCGGATACTCTGGAGGCGATGATCGCGAAGGCCAGCCGCGGCGCCCCCGGTGCCAAACCCCTGACGTCGACTGGGCCGACCGTCGACCTGCCTTGGTCCGTACGGCTGCACGACAACGCCACCATCACCTATCGCTCCAAGCTGGTGACGATGACCACCGCAGAGGGTGAGCGCCTCACGGCGGTTCGGAATCCCGATTGGATGACGGCGCAGTAGGATCCGCGATACCCCGCACCCGCAGGGGTTCCGGGACCGACGGAAGCCCGACCGGGTGTGAACGAGGCCGCGGACCTCCGGCGCAGCCTTGGACAGGGCTGGCCCGGAACGGTGACCGGGATCGTCCCGGTCGGTCGCAGGCCCCGCGCGACGACGTACCCTTCGCGCGGGCCAACGATCACCGCATTCGAGATCGTGAGCCCCAGGGCCGCCCCCGAACATCGGTCGGGTTCGCGAGCCTGACCCGCGACCTCCCTTTCATCTGCTACCGCGAGCGGGATCGGGCGCTGGCGAAGATCCAGACCTTCCACCGCTGGCTGCTCAACGCGGAGGCGGCGAGCCCGGCCGGCATCGGCCTGACCGGCGCCGCGCTCCGTCGCGTAGGCGCGGGCGGGCGCGAATGGTAATCCCGGTCCCGCAACCGAGACCAAACGCGGCGGGCACGGGCCTCCGATCCCGACCGACCGCAGACAGCCCGGGAGGATCCGCCATGTCCCTATTCGCCAAGCTGCAGAGGCGCGCGCAGGAGAGCCGGCCCGTCCGGGTAGGCCTGATCGGGGCCGGCAAGTTCGGCTCGATGTACCTGTCGCAGGCGCCCCGCACGCCGGGCATCCACCTGACCGGCCTCGCCGACCTCTCGCCGGACCGGGCTCGCCGGTCCCTGCAGCGGGTGGGCTGGGACGAGGCCCGCTTCGCGGCGCGCGGCCTGGAGGAGGCCGCGCAGGCCGGCACCACCTACGTCACCGACGACGCCGACGCGATGATCGCCAGTCCCTTCGTGGACATCGTGATCGACGCCACCGGCAGCCCGGCGGCCGGGATCCGCCACGCGCTCAAGGCCATCGCGCACGCCAAGCACATCGTGATGGTCAACGTCGAGGCCGACGTGCTCGCCGGGCCGCTGCTCGCGCGCAAGGCTGCCGAGGCCGGGGTGATCTACTCCATGGCCTCGGGCGACCAGCCGGCGCTGATCGCCGAATTGGTCGACTGGGCGCGGACCATCGGGCTGGAGGTGATCTGCGCCGGCAAGGGCACCAAGTACCTGCCGGCCTACCACGCCTCCACGCCCGACACGGTCTGGGGCCATTACGGCTTCAGCGCCGAACAGGTGGCCGGGGGCGACTTCAACCCGCAGATGTTCAATTCCTTCCTCGACGGCACCAAGTCGGCCCTGGAGATGGCCGCTGTGGCCAATGCCTGCGGGCTCACCCCCCCGCGCGACGGCCTCGCCTTCCCGCCCTGCGGGGTCGACGACCTGCCGAGCGTCCTGCGGCCGGCGGCGGATGGCGGCTGCCTCACCGAGCGCGGCACGGTGGAAGTGGTCTCCTCGCTGGAGCGGGACGGGCGGCCGGTCTTCCGGGACCTGCGCTGGGGCGTCTACGCGGTGTTCGAGGCGCCGAGTCCTTACGTGCGCGACTGCTTCGCCCAGTACGGCCTGAAGACCGACGAATCCGGCCGGTACGCGGCCACCTACAAGCCCTATCACCTGATCGGGCTGGAACTCGGGATCTCGGTGGCCTCCATCGCGGTCCGCGGCGAGGCCACGGGGGCCACCGGCGACTGGCGCGGCGACGTGGTGGCCACCGCCAAGCGGGCGCTGCGGGCCGGCGAGCGGCTCGACGGCGAGGGCGGCTTCACGGTCTACGGCAAGCTGGTTCCGGCGGCCGATTCTCTGGCCCAGGACGCGCTGCCGATCGGGCTCGCGCACGACATGGTGCTCAAGACCGACGTGCCCGCCGGCCAAGCGGTGCGCTGGAACGATGTCGCCTTCGATGATGGCCAGGAGGCGATCCGCATCCGGCGCGCGATGGAGGATGTCTTTCGTGGGGAGTTGGGACTCGGTGGAGCGGCGCGGCCGGTCGGCTGAGCGCGACGCATCTTCCTCTGCCGCTACGATCTTGACGCCTCGCCGGCCGAGGCACTCTCTCCTCCCCGGGCTTGCCCGGGATCGCTCGAGCTTGCGGGGAGGCGTTGGAGGTGGGGGTGGTGCAGGAGGCAACGCTGCGCCTCATCCTGAACCACCCCCACCCCTAACCCCTCCCGGCAAGGGGGAGGGGAAACGCGCTTGCTTCTCTGCGCCCGCTCACCCCTGCCGCGGCGCATGAGCCGCAGGCGGGCGCGTGCCGAGATGCCCGCGCAGGGTCCGGCCCTCATATTCCGTGCGGACGAGGCCCCGGCGGCGCAGTTCCGGCAGCACCAGTTCGATGAAGTCGTCGAGCCCCCCGGGCAGGGTCGCCGGCATGATGTTGAAGCCGTCGGCGCCGTGCTTTTGGAAGCGCTCCTCCATCTCGTCCACGATCTGGGCCGGTGTCCCGATGATCTGCGAATGGCCGCGCGCGCCCGCGATCCGCAGGTAGAGTTGGCGCAGGGTCAGCCCCTCCCGGCGGGCGAGGTCGAACATCAACTGCTGGCGCGATTTGGCGCCGTTGGCCTCCGGCAGTTCCGGCACCGGCCCGTCCGGATCGTAGCCCGACAGGTCGAAGCTCCCGACCATCCGCTCCAGGAGCGCGAGGCCGACCACGGGGTCGATCAGGTCCTGGAGCGCCTCGAACTTCGCCCGCGCCTCCGCCTCGCTGCGGCCCACCACGGGGAACAGGCCCGGCATCACCTTCAGGTCGTCGCGATCCCGGCCGAAGCGGCCCATCCTGCCCTTCAGGTCGCCGTAGAACTCGGTCGCCTCGTCGAGCGTCTGGTTGGCGGTGAACACGATCTCGGCGGTGCGTGCCGCGAGATCCTTGCCGGGGCCCGACGCGCCCGCCTGCACCAGGACCGGCTGGCCTTGCGGCGTGCGCGAGATGTTGAGCGGCCCCCGCACCTCGAAATGCGTGCCGCGGTGGTTCAGGGGGTGAAAACCGTCCGGTTTCGAGAACTGGCCGGATTCCTTGTCGATGATCACCGCCCCGTCGTCCCAGGTGTTCCACAGGCCGAGGACGACGTCGACGAACTCCTCCGCGCGCTCGTAGCGGTCGCCATGCTGCGCGATCCGGTCGGCGCCGAAATTGGCGGCCTCGGCATCCGTGGTCGAGGTCACGAGGTTCCAGCCGGCGCGGCCGCCGCTGAGATGGTCCAGGGAGGCGAACCGGCGGGCGACGTTGTAGGGCTCGTTGAAGCTCGTCGAGGTGGTGGCCACCAGCCCGATCCGGCTGGTCACCGCCGCCAGCGCCGAGAGCAGCGTCACCGGCTCGAAATGGGTCGAGCGCGCCGTCCGCTCGCTGGAGCGCAGGTTGCCGTCGCGGATGCCGCTCCCGTCCTCCAGGAACACGAGGTCGAACAGCGCCGCCTCGGCCTTCTGCGCCCAGCCGACGTAGCGTTCGAGGACGAGGCCGCCATCCGCCTCGCTCGACGGGTGGCGCCAGCCGGCGACATGGTGTCCGGTGGCGTAGAAGAAGGCGCCGAGGCGCAGCGTGTCGTGGCGCATGAACCGATGGGTCTCGTGGCAAGACGGCGGGGACCGGCGGGTTCGCCCATGTGAATCAGGCCGGCGGGCGGGATGCAACCGCGGGTCGGCTCCGGGTCCGCGATCGAGAGGCGTCTTCTCCGGATTGGCCCGGGCAGAGGGTCGCGACGCTGCGATGCGGGAGGCCCGCGCGATCGCGTGTCTGTCCCGTCACCCGGCCTTCGCGGCCGGACGCGATCGCCGGACATGAATAGTGCCGAGTCTCCCGTGCGATAGCGATACTCGCGACGTTCTACCAAGGCGTGATTTGGAATTGTTTGCAACTTAGTGCAGTCTTGGGCCTGCAGAGAGCCGCCCCGCACGACAAGAAGGCTGGACGCTCGTGCGCGGAGGAACCATGAACGAGATCGTCAAGCCGGACTCCCTGATCGTGGCCGAGGCCGAGAGCCTGACCGAGACCTTCTTCGGGGGCTGCCCGCACGATTGCCCCGACACCTGCTCCATGCTGTTCGACGTCAAGGACGGCCAGCTCCAGGGCGTGCGCGGCAACCCGGATCATCCGATGACCCGCGGCGGTCTCTGCGTGAAGCTGAAGGATTACGAGAAGCGCCACTACCACCCGGACCGGCTACTCTACCCGATGAAGCGGGTCGGCCCGAAGGGGTCGAAGCAGTTCGAGCGGATCACCTGGGACGAGGCGCTGGACACCATCGTGTCGCGCTGGAAGGCGATCATCGACCAGCACGGCCCGCAGGCCATTGCGCCCTACAGCTATCTCGGCAACCAGGGGCTGGTGCACGGGCTGAACGGCGGCGATGCCTTCTTCAACCGCATGGGCGCCACCGTGACCGAGCGGACCTTCTGCGGCGAAGGTTCGTGCACGGCCTGGCTGCTCACGGTCGGCCCGACCGCGGGCCTCGACCCCGACAGCTACATCCACTCCAAGTACATCGTGATCTGGGCCTGCAACTCGGTCAGCACCAACCTGCACCATTGGGCGATCGTGAAGGATGCCCAGAAGCAGGGTGCCAAGGTCGTGGTGATCGACGCCTACGCGTCCCGCACCGCCAAGGCAGCCGACTGGCACATCGCCCCGAAGCCCGGCACCGACGGCGCGCTCGCCATGGCGCTGATCAATTCGATCATCGCGCAGGGCCTCGTCGATCAGGATTACGTCGACAACCACACGATCGGCTTCGCGGAGCTGAAGGAGCGGGCCAGCACCCGCACGCCGGAATGGGCCGCGGAGATCACCGGCGTGCCCGCCGAGGACATCCGCAAGCTCGCCTACGCGATGGCGACCGAGCAGCCGGTGGGCATCCGCATGGGCGTGGCGCTGGAGCGGCACTATGGCGGCGGCCAGACCATCCGGGCGGTGACCTGCATCCCGGCGCTCACCGGCGCGTGGCGCCATGTCGGCGGCGGCGTCACGCAGTTCGGCGTCTGGGAGCACCCGTACAAGTTCGATGTGATGTGCCGCCCCGACCTGATCCCGGAGGGCACCCGTGTCGTCTCGAACCTGCAGATCGGCCGCGCGCTGACCGGCGAGATGCAGCTCGACCCGCCGATCATGTCCATGATGTGCTGGAACTCGAACCCGGTCACGCAGGCGCCCGAGACCGACAAGATCGTCGCCGGGCTGATGCGGGAAGACCTGTTCCTGGTCTCGGCCGAGCACTTCATCTCGGACACGGCCTCCTACGCCGACATCCTGCTGCCCGCCGCGATGGGTGCCGAGATGGAGGACATGATCCTGTCCTGGGGGCACCTCTACCTGACCTACAACACCAAGTGCGCCGAGGCGCCGGGCGAGGCGATCCCCAACAACGAGATCTTCCGACAGCTGGCGGCCCGGCTCGGCTTCGAGGAGGAGAACTTCAAGTGGAGCGACAGCGAGTGCCTTGAGCACTACGTCGACTGGTCCGCCCCGGCCTGCGCGGGCATCGACCTCGCCTACATGCGCGAGCACGGCTTCGCCCGGCTGAAGGTCGGCACGCCGGACGACCGCGCGCCGCACAAGGACGGCAACTTCCCGACGCCGACCGGCAAGTGCATGCTGAAGGTCGAGGGCGCCACCAACTTCGTCGCGCCGCCGTTCCGGCAAATGTACGAGGGTTTTCAGCCCGGCGAGGCGCTCGATCCGCTGCCCGACTACCTCAGCCCGCGCGAGTCGCACACGAACGATCCCGAGCTGGCCAAGCGCTACCCGCTCAACATCGTCTCGCCCAAGAGCCACTACTTCCTGAACTCCTGCTACGCCAACATGGAGGACAAGCAGAAGGGCCAGGGCGAGCAGTTCGTACTGATCAACCAAGCCGATGCCGATGCCCGCGGCATCCGAGAGGGCGACCGGGTGAAGGTCGGCAACGACCGCGGCGCCTTCAAGGGCGTGGCGCGGATCACCGACGACGTGAAGGCCGGCATCGTGGTGGCGACGCTCGGCTACTGGCGCCAGCTCAACGAGGGCACGGTCAACAGCATCTCCTCGTCGGCCTTCACCGACATGGGCCACGCGCCCTCGTTCTCGGACAATCTTGTCGAGGTCGCCCGGGCGAATTGAGGCTCGGCTCGGGCGGACGGGCCGTCCCCCTCCCCCTTGTGGGGAGGGACCAGGGGTGGGGGTGCATCAGGATGAGGCGCGTCCGTGCCTTCTGCACCATCCCCACCTCCAACGCCGCCCCACGAGGGGAAGGACAGAAGCCCAGCGCGGCCAAGTCCCTATTGCCGCAGCGACTCCGGCTTCTGCCCGTCCGGCAGGATCTCCCGCAGGTGATCGTGCACCATGTCGGCGGTGAAGGGCTTGCCGATGAAGCGCGCGCCCTCCGGCATGTCGCCCGGTGCAGGCTGCACCTGCCCGGACGCCACCACGATGGCGATGTGCGGCCAGCGGCTGGCGGTCTCGCGTGCCACCGCGAAACCGTCCCGCGAGCCGGGCATCTGCACGTCGGTGAACAGCAGCGCGATCGCGGCGTGTTCCCGACCGAGCAGCGCGATGGCCCGGTCCCCGTCGCTGGCCTCGAGCGTGCGAAACCCGGCATCCGCCAAGATGTCCATCGCATCCATGCGAATGAGGCCGTCGTCATCGACGACGAGCGCGTAGGGCACCTGTGATGGGACTGGATCGCTCATCCCATATCAAGTCTTAACCCATGTCAAAGGTTCGCGGCGCACGTCGAATCGCCAGCGGCCGGCCGCCTGGCGTCCCGCCAAGTGGATTCATTCTTTGTACGCGAGCCCGGGTCCGTCGCCGAACCGGGTGAGCAGATCCTCCAGGCGGACAGCAGCCATCTCGGCGCGCGACGCCCGGTGCTCGGCATGGATGGCGCGGAACTCGGCTTCCATGCAGCGCGTGACGACGCGCTCGTAATCCGAGACGAGTTCCGAGAGCGTGCGCTCCAGGTTGGCGTTCCGGCGATCCATCCGCGACAGATGGGATTCGAGTTCGCGGATCGCCGCGTCCTTGAGGGTACGGTCCTCGTAGACCCGCCTGAAAAGGCCGCTCGCCCGCTGCTGGATGACGGCGCGCCACGCCTGGAACCCCTGGATCTGATCCCCGGCCTGACGGATCAGCGCGAGCGTCCGACGCGGATCGACGACGAACGCGAGGCTCGGATCCCGCATCGGCGGAATCACCCCGGCGATCGCGTCGGGCTCTCTGGTCGTCGGGTGCGCCATCGCCGCAGGAAACCGGAACTACTCGGCCTCTTCGGGGGTGCTGGGCGCGGGGATGGGCTTGGCGCGGGCGCCGAAGGCCTCGACCGCGGCGTCGTGAAGGCGCACGAGCCAATCCTCGGCCTCCGCGGCCCGTGCCTCCGCCAGCCGGACGCGCTCCTCCGACCGGGCAAGGTTCTGGGCGCCTGTGGCGACCTCCTGCTCCAGGCGCCGGATCTCGAGATCGGCCTGCGCGACGACCTGGGCCAGCTGCGCCTCCAGTTCGGACGCCCGCTCCTCGCCGACCCGGATGGCCTCGCTGGCCTCCCGGATGAGGTCGACGGCCGAGGCCCATTCCCGGGTGGGGGCGGGGGCGACGCCTTCAGCCGGGCCGTCGATCGTGGCGACGGCCCCGTTCCGGCTTTCGAGGCCCAGGAAGCTGACCACCTTCTCGGGGGTCGCATCCGCCTTCGCCTGCCACGCGCGCATCATCACGTTCGGGCTGCCGTTATAGGCCGCGTCGATCGAAGCCCTATCGCTCATCGTTGGAACCTCTCGCAGGACAGCATCGGATCAGCCGGCCGTGCCGGGAGACGCGAATGGATGGACGTTGCTCGCCTCTTCGCGCTCGGGCTGCGGGGCCAGGTCCTGGCCCTCGGCCGCTCCGCCCGGCTTGCGCCATCCGCGGCCGGAGCGTTTGAGCGCCTCGTACTGCTTCTGAAGCGTCGTTCGTGTCTCGCGGGCGATGTCGAGGGCACCCTGGACGAGGGCCCGCTCCGAGCGCTCGTTCTGCAGATCCTCGGCGAGGCGCCGGTTGGCGGCTTCGTACTCGATGCGCGCGGCCTCCTGCCGGTGAGTCAGCTGCTCGATCCGCTCGGTCAGGGCGGCGTTGCGGGACCCGGCCTGCTCCAGGGCGGCGTCCTTGGCGGCCAGCGCCTTGGCGAGCATGTCGCAGCGCGCATCGAGGTCGCTGCGGGCGCGCTGCATCTCCACGAAGCGCTCGGTCTGCCGGGCGAGGTCCTCCTGGACGGTCTCCAGGCGCCGCTCCGCCGTGACGCGGGCGATGTTGGTCTCCTTGAAGTTGCGCTCGGCGAGCCGGTGGGCCTCGTCCCGATCGCGCAGCTGCACGCGGGCTTGGGCGAGCAGCTGCTCGTTCGTGTCCGCCCGGTTGACGGCCGCCTCCAGCTTCATCGCCAGCGCCGAGCGCTCGGCGCGCAGGGTGGCCGCATCCGTTTCGAACTGGGCCTCCAGGCGGACCCGGTTCGCAGTCTCGGCGGCGAGCTGACCCTCGGCCACGCGGGCCTTCTGGCGCTCGGCCTCGACCGTGCCCTCGACGGCCCGATAACGGGCCTCCAACTCATCGAGGCGCAGGGTCTGCTCCTCGTTCTGGATCCGGAGGCGGCGGCTGTCCTGTTCGAGGGCCGCCAGGGTCTCGCGGGCCTCCAGCAGGTCATGCTCCGTCCGCGTCAGCGCACTGTCGGCGGCCTGAGCCTCGGCCCGCAGCGCCTTACCCTCGGAGACCAGCGCCTTGCCCTGCTCGATCTCGGCGGCGAGGCGACGCTCCAGGTTCTCGAAGGCCAGAACCCTGTCCCGGAGCTCGATCGCCTGGGCGGCCAGGGCGGTCTCCCGGGCCTGCAGCTGCTCCTCTGCCCGGGCCACCCGTGCCGAGGCCTCGGAGAACTCGTTCGTCAGGATAGAGATGCGGGCCGAAAGCTCGGCGGCCTCCAGCCGGACAGCCTTGCCGGTCTGGAATTCCTGGGCCAGCGAGGTCTCCAGCTCAGCGATGCGCATGCTGGCCCGCGGGAGCTCGTCGCTGATGCTGACGATCGGCTCGAGGATCGCCACGAAGTCGTCCTGCAGCGAGCGGATATCCTCCAGGCGGTCGACCATCGCGTCGATGCGCTGCCGCAGCATCTCGTCGCGCTTCCCGATCGCGTCGAGGGAGGAATGATTGCGCTCGGCCAGGGCGGCCCGCTGGTTTGGCGCCTCGGGGGCCTGGCGCGAGCGCGCCTGCGGCATCGCCTGTGGCATCGCCGGCTCGGCCGCCGGATGCGATTCGGACGTCCCCTCGGATGAGGAAAGCATGTTCCGGAAAGACGTCCACGCCATTAACGAACTCTCCCCGCCCACAATCCGGGCAAATTTACTAAATCTTAATCTAACTAGACTGTCGAGAGATATTTTACATTTTACTTCGTACGCCACAGGTCAAGTCTAGAGCGTGCCTAAATGGAACGCGCCCGAAGCGGGAGACCCGGATAGCAGTTTCGCGCCGCGCCTTTTCGAGGCCGCCCCGCGGGGCGCACCGCGCGAGCCGGAGCCAAGGCCGCATCGCCCCATTAACGTGTCGTTAACGATTTACCGGACGTTAATAAATCAGTCCATGGCCCGATACTGACGAATCCCCGGCTACAGTTGCCCAGTTCAGACACCGGGCGGCGGGAACGGAGTCCACGGTCGCGGGCCGTCTGATGATGGGACGGGGGGAGAGTTGAGGTGACGGCGATCGTTCTGGTTGCGCCGGCTGTCGAGCCTCTTCGAGAGGGCAGGCGCTCGTGCGCGCCGCAGATCCTCCTGGCCCTGGGCTGGGTCGGACTGTTCGCCTACTGCGCCGCCTACCTGACCGAGGATATGCCGTTCCGGACATCGGCGCCCCAGGCGGTCGAAGAACCGGCCTTCGACCAGCCGGAGGACCTGCCGCGCCGCGAACTCGCGATGGCCAAGCCGGAAAACAAGCCGGAGGAGGCGACGGATACCGCTGCGCGTGTCGCAGTCCCCGCATCCTCGGCCGCAATCGAAACGGCTTCCGCACCGACCTACACGGCTCTGCCGGCGCAGTCCGCCGCGCCGACCCCGGTGCCGCGTTCGGCCTCGACCGGTCCCGATTATGTCGGAACCTGGGGTCCGACCGCCGAGGCTTGCGCCACGCCGTCGCGCCGTCACGGCTACCTGCCAGCCACGATCACGCTCGAGCGGGCCAGGGCCGGAGACACCACCTGCAGCTTTCGCGATCCGCACCGCGCCGGCAACGTCTGGTCCATGGCGGCCGATTGCGCGGACCGCGATCGGCGCTGGTCGTCCCATGTCCGACTTGTCGTCGAGGGTGACCGCCTGACCTGGACCAGCGCCTGGGGCACATCCGCCTACATCCGCTGCAACCGCCGCACCGGATGAGGCGCGGCGGTCGCGGCTGCCTCAACCGCCACCGCCGTTGCCGCCGGCGCCGCCGCTCCCCGTGGAGCCGACCCGCGACGGCTGATCCTCGTTGCCGGCGGCCGCCGAGTCCGTCTCGACCCCGTCGGCGGCGCGGCCGGTGGGCGAGTACGTGAAGGCTTCCTGATCGCCCGTGGAGTTGCTCTGCCGTGTGATGACGCCCGGGGCTCCGGGCGGGATGACGACCTGTGTGCTGGTTGGGGTCTCGACGACCTGCGCAAGGGCGGGGGTCGCCAGCGCCGCCATGACGGCCGCGGCAAGGGTCAAACGTGTCATGCCAATCTCCTGATGCGTCGGACAGTCCGGAAAGGTCCGGGTACGTCGACCAACACGAGCAGCACAGCCGGGATCCGTTATTTGCATGCAATGGCATACATAACGTGCGCCACCACACGCCACTTACTTTCAGACACATCGTTTCTTTATTGATATCACGAACTTGTTATCGCTTCAGATTTTGATCGCCATTGCCGAAATCTTGTCATTGATCCCGTAAGAATAATACGTGATGCCCGATGAGGCTTGAAGGCCGGCGCAGCCTGCGCGATCCCGTCTTGGGACAACGCAACCGCAAACTCGGACACGACAGGCTAACCACCGCGCATCATCGTGCCTGCTTCGTCGCTTCGCAGGACGGCACAGGCCGGTTATTCGGATCGGGCCGGCCGAACGCGTCGAGGAGGCATCCGATGTCCGATCCGAACGAACAGCAGCTCTCCGACGAGGAACTCGACCGACTGGCGCGCAAGCTGTTTGCGGAGGTCCGCGCCGAGGACCCGGAGGCCAAGGCGGGACGGGCGCTGGAAAGCGCTGGCGCGGTGGCCGGCGAAGTCATCCCAGGGCTGCCCGACTGGCTTCTGTCCGATGACGACGTGGCGGATTCGGACGAGAGCGGCGACTGATCGGGCCCGGCCTCAGGCGCCGTCCAGGCCCCGCGCCGTCAGCACGGCCCGCAAAGCCGTCGCGAGCGCCTCCGGCGTGAACGGCTTGCGCAGGAAGCCGGCGCCCATCGGCATCTCCCCCTCGGTCGGCCAGACCATCCCCGACATGATCAGGATGGCGCGTTCGGGCCAGCGCGCCGCCACCGCCTTGGCGAGGGTGAAGCCAGTCAGTGGCTCGCCGGCAAGGTCCACGTCCGCCACCATGGCGACGAGGTCGGGCCGGGCGGCCAGATGGTTCTGCGCGGCCTCGACGGTCGAAGCCTCGGCCACGTCGTAGCCAGCCTCGCGCAGGGAAGCGGCCGCCGCCAGGAGCTGTACGGGATTGTCCTCGACCAGCAGCACGGCAGGCTGCGGCGCAAGCGCGTCCGCCATCGGGGTCTCCAAAGGGGGGTCTCCAAGCGACCCATGCCGTGTCAACGCGGCCGGGGCCGATTGTGTCGCTTCGCCGGCAGTCACGTTGCTGTGGCAGTCCCGGAGCGCAGCTCCACGGCGGCGAACCAGAACGGGGGATCGCGAGTTAGGGAACCTCGCGAATCGCCCGGCCGACGGAGGCCTCTCCTGCAAGCGGCGGTGCCGCGGGATTCGTGGAGCGGCTCCGAGAGGGCCCGATCGCCGGGGAGATCAGATGCGGCAGGTGAAATACAGGCTGAACGAGCCGGGCCTGCGCCCGCGGCGCACGCGGCTCGAGATCCCGGGCTGGGCCGGCAATCCGGAGCCGCGGGTCGATGGCGCGCAGGAATATGCCTGGCACTGCATTCCCTTCTCGGAGGCGGCCAAGGCGGGAATCGAGCTGTTCTATCCCTACGCGGCCGAGCTGCGCGTCAGCACGCGGGAGGGCCAACTGGTCTTCGAGGGCGATTTCGGGCCACCGCTCGAGCCAGGCCTCCAATGGCCACCGTTCCGCAGTTTCGGGGACGCCTACTACACCTATCAGATCCTCCTCGACCTGAAGGTGGAGGAGGGCTGGGCGATTCGGACCGAGCCGCACCCGCGCTTCTACACCGATCGGAGCGGGACCGTGCCGATCGCCGTCCCGGCGCTCCTGCGTCACTGGTGGCCGATGATGTACTTCATGGTGTTCAAGGCCCCCGACGAGGGCCGGACCCATGTGTTCCGCCAGGGCGAGCCGTTCATGCAGGTCACCGTCGTGCCGGTGGATGCAGAGTTCGACCTCGTGCCGATGCCCGAGGACGAGGCCGCCGAGCGCGAATTGCAGTCCCGGCGCATCTACGCGAGCCGGCAGACGCTGGCGGCGGATTCGCAATGGACCTCGGCGACCAACACGGTGTTCGACGGGACCTACCGGCGCATCCTGGGGGCGGCCAAAAGCCAAAGCTGACGGAAGGCGGCGGGGGACGCGCCCCCGCCGGGGCTGCTCAGTACCCGTACGGGACGTAGTACCCGTGATGATGGTGATGATGGTGGTGGTACCGCCGGAAGTACCGGTGATGGTGATGATGGTGGTGGTAGTACGGTCCGTAGAACCGGTGGTGGTGATGATGATGGTGGTAGTAATACTGGGCCTGCTGGACTGTCGCATCACCGTCTGAGGCGGCCGAGAGGGGCTGGGCCTGCGACGCCGCCGCGTCGGACTCCTTGAGGAGCGCCACGGCATCGGGGATCGGCTTCAGGAGGTCGGCATAGCTCTCGGCCTGCATCGCGGCCTGCAGCCGGACCGGAGCCGGCATGGCGGCCTGGGCCGGATCGACGGCGGCCAGAAGGGTGACGGCCCCGACGAGGCCAGCGACTGTCTTGTCCATTGACGGGCTCCCTGGAGGAACAGCGCACCGGTCACGGGGACCGCAAGTCGCGCGCGGCCGGAAACCCTGTACCCGCCGAAAGCGTTCCAGTTCAGCGGCCGTCGAAGGGCTCACCACCTTCACATTCCCGGCAGAAGCGGAGATATTGGCCGCCGCCCGATCACAATCTGGTGGCGATCATCTTTTGTGACATAAAATTAAGTCGCTCATTTCCGGAGCCGCATTGGCGCCTTTAGCTTGCGCAGGTGGTGCGGATTTGAGCGATATCGGCATCCACACTCGTCCACCCCGTAGGACGACGAGCGAGACAGGTTTGTGGTCCCGGAGGGCCGCCCGCTTGAAGGGGCGCGGGTTTCCATTTCCAAGCGGACGATCGAACTCGCGTTTCGCCCGCTGCGCAGACAGTGGCCGCGGAGCCCCCTCGCCCCGCTTGCGGAGAGAGGGCGCGACGACCTCGTCGGCGCAGCGAGGCGGCAGCCGAGGGTGAGGGGGCGGCTCAGGAGGAGCCTCTCCGGGGCCGCCCCCTCACCGCCGCTCCGGCTGCGCCTCCGCTTCCCGCACGGACGACGAGGTCCGTGCGGGCCTCTCCCCGCGTGCGGGGAGAGGGAGGCGCCGCGGGCTTCAGGCTCGAAGTGTGAACAACGTACCCCGCAGGAAGAGGCGCCCCCCGCGATCAGGCCGCATCCGGCATGCGGTCGATCAGCTTGTCGAGGGTGATCGGGTACTCCCGAACCCGGATGCCGGTGGCGTTGTAGACCGCATTCGCCACCGCGGCGGCGATCCCCGAGATGCCGAGCTCACCCACGCCCTTCGCCTTCATGGGCGAGGACATCGGATCGGTCTCGTCGAGGAAGATCACCTCCTGGTGCGGGATGTCGGCATGGACCGGCACCTCGTAGCCGGCGAGATCGTGGTTGGCGAAGAAGCCGCGCTTCGTGTCGACCGCCAGCTCCTCCATCAGGGCCGCGCCCGTGCCCATCACCATCCCGCCGATCACCTGGCTGCGGGCCGATTTCGGGTTGAGGATCCGCCCGGCCGCGCAGACCGCCAGCATCCGCCGCACCCGCACCTCGGCGGTGTCAACATCGACGCCGACCTCGACGAAGTGGGCCCCGAAGGTCGAGACCTGCTGCGTCTTCGAGAACTTGCCGAACTCGATCGAATCCTCGGCGACCAGTTCCCCGTCGGACGCGGCCTGGGCCAGCGGGATGGCGCGGTTGCCCGCCCGGACCTCACCATCCTCGAACACCGCGTCGGTCGCGTTGAAGCCGAGCTTCTGCGCGATCGACTCGCGCAGCTTCACGCAGGCCGCGTAGACGCCCGCGGTCGAGGAATTGGCACCGAACTGCCCCCCGGATCCGGAAGAAACCGGGAAGTCGGAATCGCCCAGCCGCACCACGACCTTCTCGAGGGGCACGCCCATCATCTCGGCCGCGGTCTGCGCGATGATCGTGTAGCTGCCAGTGCCGATATCGGTCATGTCGGTCTCGACCGTGACCGTGCCGTCGCCGCCGAGCCGCACCCGGGCGCCCGACTTCATCACCATGTTGTCGCGGAAGGCCGCCGCCATGCCGAGGCCGACGAGCCATTGCCCGTCCCGGACCTGACCAGGCTTCGGGTTGCGCTTGGCCCAGCCGAATTTTTCTGCGCCGAGCTTGAGGCAGCCGACGAGATCGCGGTGGGAGAAGCGCAGGTCCGGCTCGGTCGGGACGACCTGGGTGTCGTTGCGGATGCGGAACGCCACCGGATCGAGGCCGAGCTTCTCTGCCATCTCGTCCATGGCGACTTCGAGCACCGCCAGCCCCGGAGCCTCGCCGGGGGCGCGCATGGCGTTGCCCTCCGGCAGGTCGAGCCGGGCGAGCTTCATGGCGGTCAGGCGGTTCTGGCCCGCATAGAGGTACTTGGTCTGGTTCACCGCCGTCTCGGGACCACCGTCCGGCAGGTTGCCGGACGTGCTCTCGTGCGCAATCGCCGTGATGGTGCCGTCCTGGGTCGCGCCGATGCGGACCCGCTGGATCGTGGCCGGCCGGTGCGTGGTGTTGTTGGCGATCAATGGGCGCGTCAGTGCCACCTTCACGGGCCGCCCCGTGGCCTTGGCGGCGAGCGCCGCCAGCACCGCGTCGGCGCGCACGAACAGCTTGCCGCCGAAGCCGCCGCCGACATAGGGCGCGTCGAGCCGGACCTTCTCCTTCGGCAGGTCCAGCATCTTGGCGAGGCTGCCATGGCCCCAGCCGATCATCTGGTTGGACGTCCAGAGCGTGACCCTGTCGCCCGCCCAGGCCGCCACGGTGGCGTGCGGCTCCATCATGGCGTGGCTCTCGTCGGCGGTCCGGTAGGTCGCGTCGAGCGTCACCGGGGCCTGCGCGAAGGCGCCCTCGAAATCGCCGATCCGCTCCTCGCCGTTGCCGCCGCTGCCCTCGCCGCTGTCGGCCGGGACGGGCTCGGCGGTCTTCGCCTCCGTGGCGAGGTCGAACTTGCCGTCTTCCGGGGCGTAATCGACCTTCACCAGGAAGGAGGCAGCGCGCGCCTGCTCGAAGGTCTCGGCCACCACCACGGCGATCGCCTGATGGTAGTGCTGGATCACGTCGCCGCCGAACAGGTAGGCGACGTTCATCACGCCGCGCTCGATCCGGGGCGTGTCGAGGGTGGTGACCACGCCGATCACCCCGGGGGCCTGCCGGGCGAGAGCCGTGTCGATGCTGCGCACCCGGCCCTTGGCGATGGACGAGCCGAGCACGTAGCCGTAGGCGGCGTCCGGCGCCACGTCGTGGCGCTCGTAGGCGTAGGGCGCGGTGCCGGTGGTTTTGAACTTGCCATCGATCCGGTCGGTGGGCTTGCCCACGACCTTGAGACGATCGATCGGGTTCGGGCCGGCGGCGGTGTCGAACTTCATGGCTCAGACCCTCGCTTGGTTGAGTGCCGCGCCGAGGGTCCGCTCGGCGAGCGTCAGCTTGTAGGCGTTCTCGTGGGTCGGCTTGGCGTCGGCGAAGACCTGTTGGGTCACCGCCTTGGCGCCCTTCGGCAAATCGGCCTCGGCCGCCTCCACCCGCCAGGGCTTGTGGGCGACGCCCCCGAAGGCGACGTGGCCGCTGCCGTCCTTGCTGAGGATCGCCGCCACCGAGACCAGCGCGTAGGCGTAGGAGGCCCGGTCACGGACCTTCCGGTAGATATGCGTGCCGGCAACGGGCTTGGGCAGCGTCACCGCGGTGATCAGCTCGCCGGGTTGGAGGTTCGTGTCGCGCGCCGGATCGTCGCCGGGCAGGCGGTGGAACTCGGCGATCGGGATTGTTCGCGCGGCGCCCACGCCGTCGACCGTTTCCACGGTGGCATCGAGCACCCGCATGGCCACCGCCATGTCGCCCGGATGCGTGGCGATGCAGGCGTCGCTGCCGCCGATCACCGCGAGCTGGCGGCTCACCCCGTCCAGCGCCGAGCAGCCGGAGCCCGGCTGGCGCTTGTTGCAGGCCTGGGCGGTATCATAAAAATACGGGCAGCGCGTCCGCTGGAGCAGGTTGCCGGCGGTGGTCGCCTTGTTGCGCAGCTGGCCGGAGGCACCGGCAAGGAGCGCCCGGGCGAGCACTCCGTAATCCTTGCGCACCCGCGGATGGGCAGCGAGGTCTGTGTTGCGCACCAGGGCGCCGATGCGCAGGCCGCCGTCGTCCGTCGGCTCCACCGTATCGAGGCCGAGGCCGTTGACGTCCACAAGGTGGCGCGGGGTCTCGATCTGCAATTTCATCAGGTCGAGCAGGTTGGTGCCGCCGGCGATGAACTTCGCCTCCGGCGTGCGGCCGACAGCGGCGGCGGCCTCGGCGGGCGTGCTCGGGCGCTCGTACGTGAAGGACTTCATGCCCGCGCTCCTGCCACCTCGGTCATCGCCTCGACGATGTTGGAATAGGCGCCGCAGCGGCAGATGTTGCCGCTCATGCGCTCGCGGATCTCGGCCTCGGTGATCTGCGGTGTGGCTTCGAGGTTGGCGGTCACGTGGCTCGGGATGCCGGCCTTGATCTCCTCCAAGACAGCCACGCCCGAGCAGATCTGGCCCGGCGTGCAGTAGCCGCACTGGTAGCCGTCGTGTTTCACAAAGGCAGCCTGCATCGGGTGCAGATTGTCCGGGCCGCCCAACCCCTCGATCGTGGTGATCTCGGCCCCCTGGTGCATGATGGCGAGCGTCAGGCAGGCGTTGATGCGCCGGCCGTCGACGATCATCGTGCAGGCGCCGCACTGACCGTGGTCGCAGCCCTTCTTGGAACCCGTCAGGTGCAGGTGCTCGCGCGTGGCGTCGAGCAGGCTGGTGCGGGTGTCGAGTTCGAGGTCGCGGCGCTGGCCGTTCACCGTGAAGGTCACCTTCACGAGGACCGGCTCGTCGGTTCGTGCAGCAGCCGCCGGTGCGATAGCTCCCACCATCAAGCTTCTCCGGTTCGAGTCAAAACTGTGCGGGCGGTGCTTCCCGGTTTCCCCGCTGGGGACAGGCATGCGGATCGACACGAATCGGCCCCCGCAGCGGGATGCCCGCAGAGAAGCACCGACAGGCTAGATCCGCTCCAAGGTAGGCGGCAAGCGCGCCACGATCAGGGGGCGGCGCGTGGCTGAGCCCATCCGTCGCGGCCATGACGGGAGGCCCCGCCCAAACGAAAGGGCCGACCCGAAGGCCGGCCCCAATCTCTTTTCGCGCGGGACGCTTACTCGGCCGCGGTCATCTCGGGGGTGTAGTGGCCGCACCAATCCTTCGAGGCGACCACGGGCCAGAGGCCCTTCGACTCAGGCGCGGGCTGGCTGACGGGCGGGTTGAAGCGGCACAGGCCGGCATCGTTCGGGGCGATGGCACCGTTGCCCTTGTGCTCGTCGAAGAACCGGCAGGTCTCGCACTTGGCGTTCATGATCAGGCTCCCGTGGGGCGGGCGGCTGGAGCCGCCTAAACTGGGTTGCGGAGGTCGTTTAGAATTAGAAACGATCCAATCTGGTGAACCAACGACGGGGTGCTGCTTGGGTTCCCGTCGGGCCGGACGTTCCGAAAAATCGGATGGCCGCAACGGACCGGCGACGACAGCCTCAACCGGCCAATGCGAGGCGCGGTCCCGCCGCGCGGGCAGCGACGTCGGCGGGGTGTTCGAGGGCCGCGGCGTAGTCGGCGATCGGGCGCGGCTTGCCGAACAGGTAGCCCTGCATCTCGCCGCAGGCCTCCTCGGCCAGGAAGTCCCGCTGCGCCTGGGTCTCGACGCCCTCCGCGACCACGCCCATGCCGAGGCTGCGGCCGAGGCCGAGCACCGCGCGCACGATCACCGCCGCCTGCGGTTCCGAGCCGAGCTGCGCCACGAAGGAGCGGTCGATCTTCAGCTTGTCGAACGGAAAGGCCTGGAGGGTGGCCAGCGATGCGTAGCCGGTCCCGAAATCGTCCATGCTGATCCGGATCCCGTAGCTCCGCAGGCGCCGGAGGATGCCCACGGCCCGGGCCATGTCGTTGATGATGATGCTCTCGGTGACTTCGAGTTCCAGGCGGTCGGGCGACAGGCCGGTCTGCGCCAGGATGGCCAGGATCCGGTCGGGCAGGTCTGGCCTCTGGAACTGCCGAGGCGAGAGGTTGACGGCAACCTTCAGGGGCTGCGCCCAACCCGCCGCCTCACGGCAGGCCGCACGCAGCACCCATTCGCCGAGGGCGACGATCAGCCCGGTCTCCTCGGCCAGCGGCACGAAGATGTCGGGTCCGATGGTGCCGCGCACCGGATGGACCCAGCGCAGCAGCGCCTCGAACCCCACGAGGACGCCGGTCCGGCCCTCGACCTGCGGCTGGTAGTGGAGGCTGAGCCCCCCGTCATCCATGGCCTGGCGTAGGTCGCGCTCAAGCACCCGGCGCGCCTCGGCCTCCTCGTCCATGGCGGGGGTGAAGATACGGAACGTGCCGCGCCCCTCGGCCTTGGCGCGGTAGAGCGCGAGATCGGCACGCCGGTACAGGCACTCCGCCATTGTTCCGTGCTCGGGGGCGAGCGCGATGCCGACGCTAAGGCCGACGGCGATTCGGTGCTCGCCCACGCTGAGCGGGGTGTCGAACAGCGCGATGAGGCGCTCGGCCAGGGCGCCCGCCGCCGCGGTCCCGCCGGGACCCAGCACCGCGAATTCGTCGCCCCCCAGCCGGGCCACCGCCCCGGCGCCCGCCACGCCCACGAGGCCGCCGGCGACGTGCCGCAGCAGCTCGTCCCCGGCCTGGTGGCCGAGGCTGTCGTTCACGCTCTTGAACCCGTCGAGATCGAGGTACAGAACCGCGCAGGCCCCGCCGCGCTGGGCGATATCGGCGAGGCTCCGTGCCACGGTCTCGTGGAACAGCGCCCGGTTCGGCAGGCCGGTGAGAACGTCGTGGCGGGCGAGGCGCGCCACCTCGGCCTCGGCGGCCTTGCGCTTGGTGATATCGGTGAAGGTCCGTACGAAGCCGCCCTCGGCCAGCGGGACGGTGCGGACCTCGAGCACGAGCCCGTTCGGCCGCGCCCGCTCGTAAACATGGGCGCGCCCCGCTTCGCCGCGCGCGACCCAGGCGCGGAAGGCGCGGTCGGTGCGGTTGCGCTCGCGATGGCGAGCTTGGTAGCGCAGCACCGCCCGGTAGCTCGGCTGGGCCTGCATCATCGCCCGCGGCAGGTCGAGCAGCGCCAGCGCCCGCTCGTTGCACACACGCACCACGCCGCCGGCATCGACCTTGATGAGGCCCTGGTCCATGCTGTCGAGGGTGGTGTCGAGCAGCAGGGTCTTCTCCCGGAGCATGCGGCCCTGCTGGGCCAGCGCGACGTTCATGCCATGCAGGCGGTCCAGCATCAGCGTCAGGGCGCCGAAGGCCAGGATCACCGCCATCACGACCGCGATGCCCCCGGCCAGCACGCCGCGGTCGAGGCCGAGTTGCGGGACTGACAGGGTCGGATCCGGCACCACCTGAGCCGCCGCCATCGCCAAGAAGTGGAGCACCGCGATGGCAAGGGTCAGGACAGTGGCCGCCACCGCGCGGCTGCGCCCGTCAGTGCCGTGGCTATCGGTGCTGCGGACGTGCAGCGCCATTCCGGCGGCCGCCAGCAGGCCGCCGGCTCCGATGGCCGCGCCGGCAAGCGGGATGTTCCACGTGAAAGAGCCGGGCAGCCGCACCCCCGCGATGCCGAGGAAGTGCATGCAGGCGATGCCGAGCCCGAGGATGAGGCCCGCTGCCGCGCCGGTCCAGCCCGACGATGGCGCCGACCGGGCGAACAGGAACGCAACCGAGGCCGCCGCGATGGCGACGACGAGCGACAAAAGCGTGGTCCGTGGCTCGTAACCGAGTACCACGCCGGGATCGTAGCCGAGCATGCCGATGAAGTGGGTGCTCCAGATGCCGGAGCCGATCGAGAACCCGGCCGCCAGCGGCCAGACCAGCCGGCGTCGGTCGCTGCCGGTCCTGACCCGCTGTTCGAGCTTGAGCGCGACCGAGCAGGTGATCCAGCACACGCATGCTGCCAGCACCACCACCCAGGTGGTGTGCGCTTCGGTCAGACAAGCGAAGGCGCGATACATGATGGTAACCCGGCCAGCTGGACTGTCCGGCAAATTACCGAGGGATTACTAATCATAAGTTGCATATATGCGGCGAGACACGCGGTAGATCTGCCAACGAATAAAGGATTTCGCGCTCCTGCAGATGCTCCTTCGCCGCAGACGCGCCTGCCAACCGCGGATCGGGCCGAAGGCCAGCCGCGCATCCCCCTCGACGCGCCGCGCTGTCTCCATGACTGCGCCGACCCCGCTCAGCGATCCTGCCGCGGCCCATCCACCCGCGTCCCGAGCCACACAACGTGCTTGGGCCCGCTGCCGCGGCCACTGGCATGGACGCGCTGCTCGTCCACCGCGAAGCCGGAGCGCTGCATCCGGCTCTTGAACTTCCGATCCGGAGCCCCCGACCAGACGCCCAGGATGCCGCCCGGCCGCAGGGCCCAGTGGGCCCGCTTGAGGCCCCAATTGTCGTAGAGCCGGTCGTTCGCGCGCCGCATCAGGCCCTCCGGGCCGTTGTCGACGTCGAGCAGGATCGCGTCATAGCGCTCCGGCGCCACCTGGATCAGGCGGTTCACGTCGGCCTCCTGCAGATCGACGCGCGGATCGTCCAGGCAACCGGCAAAAACATGCGCCAGCGGGCCCCTGGCCCAGGCGATCACCGCCGGCACCAGCTCGGCCACCACCACCCGCGCCTCGGGGCCGAGATTCGCCAGCGCCGCCCGCAGGGTGAAACCCATGCCGAGGCCGCCGATCAGGATCCGGGCCCGGGGCCGGTCCGCCAGCCGTGCGCAGGTCAGCGCCGCCAGCGCCACCTCGGAGCCGCTGCGGCGGTTGTTCATCAGCTCGATCGTGTCGGCCAGGATCGCGAACTCGTCGCCGCGCCGCATCAGGCGCAGGTCGGTGCCGCCACCGGGCACGGAGCCGGTGTCGAGATGAACCCAGGGTATCACGCGTGGCGTCCTCGCTCGGTGCGGGGCTGCGGCGACCCCGCGGCGGCGCCGGGCGCGGCCTATGCGCGCCGCACAGCCCAAGCCCGCCACAACGGCTTGCCGCAACCAATTCAGCCGGCGTATCAGCACCTATGGCCAAGCGTATCAAGTCGAGACCGCAAGAGCGGGGCTTTGTGATGTTCGATGTCGTCTATGCCGACGGCTCCCGGGCCTCGAACCGGCGGGTGCCGATGGAGATCCTGGGCGGCCTGGACGGCGACGAGCCGGCCCGCCAGCTCATCCTTGAGCAGGAAGCGGAGATCGCCCTCAAGGCGGGGCGGCCCGGCCGCGAGATCCAGAGTCTGACCCGCTCGCCGGTGATCAAGCCAAAGCCGGTCGACTGACCCGCGCCGGTCAGGCCGTCTCCGCCGTCCGGCGGGCGATCTCGTCCCGCAGGGCCGCGTTCATCTCGGCGAGCCGGGCCTGCGTATGGGTGCGCAGCCACGGGAACAGGACGGGGGCGAGCAGGCCCGTGAAGGTCTGCGCCTGGACGAGGTCGACGCCTTGCCGAGTCTCGGTGATCCGGACATCGTGCGTGCGGATGAGCAGGGGCGGCCTCGGGATTCCGCCGCGCCACGTCAGGCGCCGGCCGGGCTCCCAGCAGGTGACCTGCACCCGCAATGTCCGGTAGGCGCGGCCATACAGGGTCAGCTCCAGGCGCCAGCGCGCTCCGAGACGCCGCGGGCCCTCCGCCCGGCGGATGAACGGGTTCCAGGCCGGGTAGGATTCAAGGTCGGTCAGCACCGACCAGACCAGTCCGGCCCGCGCCGGGATCGCGATCTCCGTGCTGCTGACCCTGCCGATCCTCATGCGTCCCTCCGCGCCTCCCAGGGAGAACACCCGCCGCCGGAGCTTGTGCATCGTCTCCACCCAAAAGCCGGACGCCCCCTTCCGGGACGATGCTCTGAGGCTCAGAACGCACCCTCGACCATCTCCAGGGTCCGCAGGATCGCGAAGCCGATCCGCTCGGCCTCGGCCTCCGCGTCGGCGGTGGCCGGCAGCAGCGCCACGGTCTCGACGCCCGGCTCGTCCTCTGGTCCGACCACGATCCGGAAGACGTCGCCCTCTTTGGCCTCGGGATCCCGGATCAGGCCGACCCGGTGGCCGGCCCCGGTGCCGAGGACGCGCAGGGGCGCCCGGGGAGCCTCCGGCGTGGGCCGGCGCGGAGTTCCGAAGGCTGGGCGGATGACGTTGTCGTCGGACATGGCGGAACCGTTCCTCCCTGCAGCATCAGGCCGGACACCGAACCCGGCACGATCTTCGATATCCTCGACCGGCACCATCCTGTTCCGAAAGGCGGAAGCCTCCGCCCTATGTCGGCCCCGTGCCGGGTGCGGGAGAGTGGGCCCCGATCCGCAGCGGCGCCAGTGGCACCCGGACGTCAGGACCAAATACCCACAGGTCCGGAACGGACACGCATCAACGGCGAGATCCGCTGCAATCGACAGCAACGCCCGGTCTCAACGCCTCAGTCTAAAGTCATACAGTCCTCTCGACACCTATAATTCGAGCAGAATATTGCTCAGCAAAATATTGTGTGACAACATGATTCGATCCTGTAAAATCTGGGGCGTCGGCGTGATCGAGATACCGGCGACGAAAACTGTCTATCGGATGGTCCATCCGGCCCTGAAACGCTTGCCGGCCAAAGCCGGTTGGGGACCCTGATGCTGCTGGCTTCCACGACAGCGTCGGCCTTGCAGGCCGCGGGCTTTATCGGCACCTGGGATACGGATGTCTCAGCCGGCCAATCCGTCCTGGACTTGGGCGCCGCCTCCGTGCTTGCGGGAAATCCCGGCCTTGTGGGCAAGCCCGTCCCCCTCGACGTCGCGCTGGCGCAGATCCATCCGGAGGATCGCGACTGGGTCTTCGGCACGATCCGGGATCTCCGGCAGACGGGTGGACCGGTCGCCATCGAGTTCCGCATCCTGACCAGGACGGGGGAGACCCGTTGGATCCTCAACCAAGGCCTCTTGGCGCCCACCGAGACCGGCGGCCTGCACGGGCGGGGCGCCTATATCGACATCACGAACCTGTCCGGCCGGTCGGTCCCGCGGCGGGATAGCGGCCCGGCGTCGACGGAGCATCTGGACGCCGCGGCCGACCACTGCGTCCAGCTTCACACCGCCCTGGAGCGCCACGGCGACGCCGCTCTGCGCCTGCTCTCGGGCATGCTGCTGCTCGGAATCGGACGCGCGCTCGCGCAGCGCGCCTCCTGACCCCCGGTTACGTCCGCCAGGGATGGGCCGGCAGCTCGGTCTGGCCGATGGCCTTGGCACCGGCCTCCGCGACCGTGTGGTCGTTCTCCACCGTGGAGCCGCTGACCCCGATGGCGCCCGACATCACGCCGTCGGCATCGACGATCGGGATCCCGCCCGGGAAGGTGATCAGACCGTCATTCGAGTGCTCGATCCCGTAGAGCGGACCGCCGGGCTGCGACAGCTGGCCGATCTGGCCGGTCATCATGCCGAAGAACACCGACGTCTTGGCCTTCTTGTGGGCGATGTCGATGGAGCCGACCCAGGCGTCGTCCATGCGATGGAACGCCTTCAGGTTGCCGCCGGAATCCACCACCGCGATGCACATCTGGGTGCCGAGCTCGATCGCCTTCGCCCGGGCGGCGGCAATGGCCTTCTCGGCCTGCTCAATCGTGACGTGCATGGGACACTCCCGTTCGCGGTTTCTGCGCGACAGGCTGTGACCGTTTGAAGCGCCGGGCGCAAGATCAGCCATCGCGGCCTCGGGGTTTCCGGCCCGGGACACGACAGCGCCGCTTCATCGACCCACAGGGAACGGGGACTCCCCCGTGCGGGCTGCCGGAGTCACCCGACTCAGCTGAACGATAAAGGCCAGGGAAGGGAGCGCATTTCCCCTCCCCTTGTGGGGAGGGGTCGGCGATGTGTGAAACTTCGTAGCCCGCTCGGGAAGTAAGGCCTGCGCTCAGCCGGCGCGTTCCCGGGCGGTGCGGATATGGTCGAGGAGATCGCCCGCCAGCGCCGCACAGGCGGCCGCGTCGGGACAGGGCCGCTTCCAGACCACGCGGCCCTCGCGCAGGATCACGCCGTCCGTCACCGGCAGGGCGGGCAAAGGCCGGTCCGGCCTGAGATCGGCCGCCACGCCCTGCGGCCCGGCGCGGAGCCGGGCGACGCCCAGCTCGCAGCAGGCCGCGCGCAGCCGCGCCAGATCGAACAGCGCGAGCATGGGGGCGGGAGCCATGCCGAACCGATCCTCCACCTCGCCGGCCAGGGCGTCGATCGCCTCGGCCTCGCGCAGGCGCAGGAGCCGCGTGTAGAGGCTCAGACGGATCTCCGGCTCCGGCACGTAATCCTCGGGGATCCGGCTCGGAAGTCCGAGGTCGATCTCCGGGCTCCAATCCTCGGCGCGGCCGCCCTTGGCGTCGGTGAGCGCCAGTTGCAGCAGGTGCTGGTAGAGACCGAGCCCGACGAGCTTGGCGTGGCCCGCCTGATCCTCGCCGACGAGATCGCCGGCCCCGCGCAGGTCGAGGTCCCGGGCACTCACCGCGAAGCCGGCGCCGAGGCGATCGAGGGCCTCCAGGGCGCGCAGGCGCTGGAGCGCGGCCGGCGGCGGGGGCGCGGCCGGGTCACTCAGCAGGTGGACGGTGCCGCGCCGCTGGCCGCGGCCGACGCGGCCCCGGAGCTGGTGGAGCTGCGCCAGCCCGAATTTCGCCGCCTCCCAGACCAGCATGGTGTTGGCCCGGGGCACGTCGAGCCCGCTCTCTACGATGGCGGTGGCGAGCAGCACGTCGCCGTCGCCCTCGGCGAACCGGACCATCACCTCGTCCATGGCGGAGGGCTTCAGCTCCCCGTGCGCCACCAGGATCGAGAGGTCCGGCACGAGGGCGCGCAGCCGCTCGGCCATCGGGGCGATGTCCTCGATCCGCGGGCAGACCACGAAGCTCTGGCCACCGCGCCGGTGCTCGCGGATCAGCGCCTCGCGCACCGCTTCCGCGTCGTAGGGCGCCACCACGGTCCGAACCGGTTGGCGGAGCGCCGGGGGCGTGGCCAGGACGCTGAGGCTCTGGAGGCCGACGAGCGCCGCCTGCAGGGTACGGGGGATCGGCGTCGCGGTGAGCGTCAGCACATGGCCGCCCTCCGCGAGGCGGCGGAGATCCGCCTTCATCTTCGCGCCGAAGCGCTGCTCCTCGTCGATCACCGTCAGGGCGAGGTCGGCGAAGGCGACGCCCTTGCCGGCGAGGGCGTGGGTGCCGACCACAAGCCGGATCGAACCGTCGGCGAGCCCCGCCTTGACGCGCTTGGCCTCGGCCGGCGCCACGAGGCGGGAGAGCTGCGCCACCTCGATGCCAAACCGACCGAAGCGGCGGCGCAGGGTCTCGGCGTGCTGGCGGGCCAGGACGGTGGTGGGGGCGATGAGCGCGGCCTGCTTGCCGGAGAAGATCGCGGCCGCCAGCGCCCGCAGCGCCACCTCGGTCTTGCCGAAGCCGACATCACCGCAGACCAGCCGATCCATCGGCCGGCCGGAGGCGAGATCGGCCATCAGTTCGTCGATGGCGGCGGCCTGATCCGGAGTCGGCGCGAAGCCGAAGCCGGCGGTGAAACGCTCCATGTCGTTGGCGGGCGGCGCCAGGACCGGCGCGTCCGTCTCCCGGCGGGCGCGGGCGGCCTCCAGCATGATGCGGGCCGTGCGCGCCATGGTGGCCTCGGCCTCCAGGCGGCGGCGGGGCCAGGTGCCGCCGTCGAGCTTGTCGAGGGTGACGGCGTCAGGCTCCGGGCCGTAGCGCCAGATCCGGTCCGCCTGGGAGACCGGCACCATCAGGATCGCGTCGCCGGCAAAGCGCAGGCGCAGGGCCTCGGAGGCCTCCTCGCCCTGCGTGGCACCCGAGGTGGCCACCGGCTCCAGCCCCTCGAACACGCACAGGCCGCGGTCGCGGTCGACCGCGACATCGCCGGGGCGCAGGTCGACCTCACCCATCGGCAGGATCGCCCGGGTGCCGCCCGTGATCGCGGCGTCCGGCCCGAACAGGTCCGCGGCGGCGATGACGGTCGCGCCCTGATCGGGCACCCGGAACCCGGCCCCGAGGGGCGCCTCCAGGGCGAGGACATCCCCGGGGGTCGCCTTGGCGACGTCGGTCCAGGCGTCGATCAGCCGGATCGTGCGCTCGGTGATCCGCCCGGTCTGGCGCACGAGGCGCCGCAGCGGCTGGCGGCTGCCCGCGAGGACGATCACGTCGCCGGCCTTCAGCCGCTCGCGCAGCAGCTTGGCGAAAGCGGTGCCTGGTCGGCGCTCCCGGGCGAAGGACGGCAGCGCCAGCGATTCTGCGGCCTCCTCGGTGGCGGCGATCCGGTCGTGCGCCGCCACGATATCGCGCCACGCCTGTGGCGTGAGATAGAGGCCCGCCCCGGCCTGCCCCCGACCGCCGAGCCTGCCCTGCGCCTCCGTCATCTGCTCGAACACGGCATCGATCCGGGCCTGGGTGCCCTCCTCCACCACGAGGCGCGCCTCGGGCACGTAGTCGAGCAGGGTGACGAGACGCGGATAGTAGCGCTCCAGCCGGTGCTCCTGGCCGGTGAAGGGCTCGAAGCTCTGGCCGGAGCCAGGCTCCAGGATGATCTCGGTGGCCGGGTCGATCACGAGTTCGTCCGCCTCGGCGACCGAGCGCTGCGAGATCGGGTCGTAGGAGCGGATCGCGGTGACATGGCCGTCCGCGTGCTCGATCCGGCATGGCCGTGATGCCGCGGCGGGGAACACTTCCACGGTCCGCCCCCGGACGGCGATCTCGCCGGGCTCGTCGACACGCTCGTCGAGGATATAACCGAGGCGCTTGAGGTCGGTGGTCGCGGCGGCGACGTCGAGCGGATCGCCGACCCGAAGCGTCACCCGGGCCGAGGCCCAGGTCTCAGGCGGGGGCACCCGCTGGATCAGGGCCGGGGCCGTCGTCAGCACGAAGTCGGGCAGCGCGTCACGGTCGGTCAGCCAGCGCATCACGGCCGCCCGGGCGCCCATGGTGGCCCGGGACGGCGAGGCGTGGTCGAAGGGCAGGCAATCCCATTCGGGGAAGACCACAACCCGGGCCTCGGGGTTGAGGGCCCGGAGGGTTGCGGCCAACTCCTCCAGGCGGCGGCCGTCCCGGGCGACGTGGACGAGGGGCGTGGTCCCGGCGGCGTAGCTCAGGAGTGCCACCGCGAGGGCGCCCGTGGGCATCAGCGGCGCGTCCTCGGCGCCCTGCTGCACGCCCAGTTTCAACCTGCGATTGGCCATACCGATCCAAACCCATGTTCCCGTGCCGCCAACGCAGCATGGGCCGCCGGGGCTCCCGGGCGCGGCGATCCAATCCACAGCGCCGCGTTCGGCAGTGCGCTCCATCTGCTGGAAACGGGCGCTGGCCGGAACACGAATCCGTGATCGTCGGTTGGGGCGTCCGAGATTCGGGGCGAGGCGCTAGCGACAACCGAACATGAGCGAAGGTTTTACGACTTCGAATTGAGTTACCACACGCCACGGGCATCTGCTGCCATCCGCCGCGCGCGTGCGCACCGCGGCGGAAGCAGAATCTGCTCCATTGGTTCAAGAGCTTACCCCCACACACACCATTCGTTGGCCGTATCGCTGGGTCGGAGTTGCATGGATCCACTTGGGAGGGTCGAAGGCGTGGGCTATGACGCCCCCGTGTCGCGGACCCAGACAATGCCCCGCCCGTCGGGTTTCGAGCCCCAGCATCCCCAGCGTCTCGCCGCCCTGCGGGCCTACGCGATCCTCGACACGCCCCCGGAACGGGCGTTCGACGAGATTGCCGAGATGGCCGCACAGGCCTGCGGCACGCCGATGGCGCATATCAACTTCATCGACGCCGACCGGCAGTGGATCAAGGCCGCTGTAGGCCACGCCCGGCAGGCGATGCCGCTCGAACTCGGCTTTTGCACCGAGGCGATGCGCACGGACGGCATCCTGATCCTGCCCGACCTGGCGGCAGAGCCGGATCGCGCCGCCAACGCCCTCGTCACCGGGGAGCCGCACCTGCGCTTCTATGCGGGCGTCGCGCTGGTGACGTCCGACGGCTGGGCCATCGGCACCCTCTGCGTGCTCGACCGGGAGCCGCACACGCTGACCGACCAGCAGGTCTTCGTCCTGAAGGCGCTCGCCCGGGCGGTGATGACCCAGCTGGACTCCCGCTGCGCCGAGGCCACCCTGCGCCGCACCGAGGAGCGCGACCGCTCGCTGTTCGCCTTCCTCAACGCCGGCTTCTGCATCGTCGAGATGATCTTCGACGCGGACGACCGTGCGGTCGATTACCGCTTCCTGGAGGTCAATGCCGCCTTCGAGAGCCAGACCGGCCTGACCGGCGCGGTCGGCCGCACCATGCGGGAGCTCGTGCCCGGCCACGAGCAGCACTGGTTCGATCTCTACGGCCAGGTCGCCCGGACCGGGGAGCCGGTCCGGTTCGAGCAGCAGGCCGCGGGCCTCGGCCGCTGGTACGACGTGCACGCCTACCGGGTCGACGGGCCGCTGCGGAACCGCGTCGCGATCCTGTTCAACGACATCACCGAGCGCCGCCGGAGCGAGATGGTGTTGCAGGCGCGGGAGGCCGAACTGCGCCTCGTGGCGGACGCGATGCCGGTGCTGATCGCCTTCATCGACCGCAATCTCGTCTACCAGTTCGCCAACGCCGCCTACGAGACCTGGACGGGCCAGTCCGCCAGCCAGGTCGTGGGGCGGACCGTGATCGACCTCCTCGGCCCCGAGGCCTTCGAGGCCCGGCGCCCCGCTATCGAGCGGGCGCTCGCGGGCGAGGAGATCCGGCACGAATGGGCCTGGACCTTCCCGGACGGCGGGAGCCGCACCGCCGACACACGCTACCTCCCGCGGCGCGGGCCGGACGGGCAGGTTGATGGGTTCTACGTCTTCGCCCACGACGTCTCCGAACGGAAGCGGGCCGAAGACCTGCTCCAGTCGCGGGCGGAGCGCCTGGAGGCGCAGGTCGCCGCGCAGACCCGGGACCGCGACCGGGTCTGGACGCTCTCGCCGGTGCTGAAGGTGGTCTGCGACCGGGACGGGCGGGTCCAGTCGGTGAACCCCTCCTGGAGCCGGGCGCTCGGCTGGTCCGAGGCCGAGACCCTGGGCCGGGCAGCCCTGGATTTCATCGCGGAGCCGGAGCGCGAGGCCGCGCGGGCCGCCCTGCGGCCGCTCTGCGAGGACCGGCGGGTCGAGGACGTGGAACTGGCCTGCGTGACCCATTCCGGCGACCGGCGGCGCGTACTCTGGACGGTCGTGCCGGAAGACGGGCTGTTCTACGGGTTCGGCCGCGACATCACCGAGCAGCGTCAGGCCGAGGAGGCCCTGCGCCAATCGCAGAAGCTGGAGGCGATCGGCCAGCTCACCGGCGGCGTGGCGCACGACTTCAACAACCTGCTCACGATCATCCGCTCCTCCATGGAGTTCCTGCGCCGGCCCGACCTCGCGGAGGAACGGCGCCGCCGCTACCTCGACGCGGTCTCCGACACGGTCGACCGGGCCGCCAAGCTGACCGGCCAGCTCCTCGCCTTCGCCCGGCGGCAGGCGCTGAAGCCCCAGGTGTTCGACATCTGCGCCCGGCTGCGCAGCATCGCCGACATGCTGGATTCGGTGACCGGCGCGCGGATCCGCGTCACCATCGACCTGCCGGAGACACCCCGCTACGTGCGCGCCGACGAGAGCCAGTTCGAGACGGCCCTGATCAACATGGCGGTCAACGCCCGGGACGCCATGGACGGGGAAGGCGGTCTGACCCTGCGCCTCGACGCCGACTGCCCGATGCCGCCGATCCGCGGGCATGCCGGCGCCAAGGGGCCGTTCGTAGCCGTGCGGGTCTCCGACACCGGCGCCGGCATCCCGGCTCCGGATCTCGGGCGGATCTTTGAGCCGTTCTTCACCACCAAGGAGGTCGGCAAGGGGACCGGGCTCGGCCTCTCCCAGGTGATCGGCTTCGCCAAGCAGTCGGGCGGCGACATCGACGTGGCGAGCGCGCTGGGCGGCGGGACCACCTTCACCCTCTACCTGCCGCAGGTCGCGGCCCCCGCGGCGACGGTCGAGGCCGGCCGCGACGCGCAGCCGGAGACGGAGCCGCAGCGGGGCCTGTGCATCCTCGTGGTCGAGGACAATCTCGGGGTCGGCCGCTTCTGCACCCAGATCCTGGAGGATCTGGGCCATGCGCCGGTCTGGACGAAATCCGCCGAGGAGGCGCTGGCCGAACTCGACAGCACGCCGGAGCGCTTCGACGTGGTGTTCTCGGACGTGGTGATGCCCGGTATGGGCGGCGTCGCCCTCGCCCGCCGGCTGCAGTCCAATCGCCCGGATCTGCCGGTGGTGCTGACCTCGGGCTACAGCCACGTCCTGGCCAAGGACGACACCCACGGCTTCGCCCTGGTGCGCAAGCCCTACTCGGCCGCGCAGCTCGCCCAGGTCCTCTACGAGGCGGCCAAGGGGCGCGGCCCATCGCGGGCGCTACGCCGCCTTCCCGTGGAAGGTGCGGCGCAGGAGTGACGGCACCTGATCGGGGCGGCGAGGTCCAGGGTTGAGCGCGCGCTGCACGCACCCGGGAAAGGGTCGTGCCACGGATCGGTGAGCCCCCGTCAACCAAGCCCCGCGCCTCGGGATGCCCGAGCCGGAACAACCCCGCCCCTCTGGGGTTGACGCAGTGCAGCACGACGATGGCGTCGTCGCGCTGCTGCCCCTCGTGGGCGTTTCCTCCCTAGACTTCGGACCGCTCCTCGAGGGCGGTCTTTTTTTGTCCAACCGAGATCAACGCAGCCCGCGACAGAACGTTCTCAGAAATCTCTTATCGTTTGCCGGCCGCTCCGTGGATCTGGCTCATGCTTCCAGGGCGAGCAGCGCGAAGGTCGCCAGCCAATGCTCGCCCATATAGTCGCCCGCCACATGCGGAAGCCCCGCCGCCAGATGCACCTCGGCCGCCGCGATCAGCAACGGCCGGCGGGGATCCTCTGGAGGCAGGGCAGCGGCCAGCGCCCGGAAGCACCACGCCCGGCTGAGGTTCAGCCCGTCGAGATGGGCGATCTTGCCGTCGCTGCGATCCATGACCTCGGCCGGGCGGAACAGGGTCGCGGGCCGGCCCGAAGCCAGATCGGGCAGGAACCGGTCGAACCAGGGCCCGAACCGCTCCGGCGGGAGCAGGCGGCGCATGCACTCGGCCTCGATCAGCGCGGAGGACAGGAAGTCGTCGCCGCCCGGCTCACCCCAGGCGGGGCATGCCTCGTCCGCTCCGTACCAGCGCTCGGCCTTCTGCAGCAGCAGGGCCCGGAGCGCCGCATCCCCCGCCCCCTCGGCGTAGTCGGCCGCGAGCCGCAGGGCGAAGGCGGTGTTGAAGTGGGTCCCCACCCGCACCGGGTAGGCGGCCAGCGGCAGGAAATCGCGAATGCGTTGGACCACGATCCCGGCGAGCGGCGCCAGTGCCTCGGCCCAGCGGGGCTCGTCTAGGTGGGCGAGTTCGTCGGCGAGCTTCAGGAGCCACGCCCAGCCGTAGGGTCGCTCGAAGCCCCGGGCGGTGGGCTGGCCAAAGTAGGCGCATTCCCCGGCGACCTTTTCGAAGGTCAGCTGCGCGTCGAAATGCGCGCGGATCGCGCCCGCCTGCACGCCCTCCGGGAACAGGCGCAGCACCCGGGCGAGCAGCCAGTGGGCGTGAACGCAGGAATGCCAATCGTAGCTGCCGTGGAAGACCGGGTGCAGCGCGGCGGGGGTGCGGGCATCCTCCGGCCCCGCCAGGACGTGGCCCGGCTTGTTCGGGTATTCCTGGGTGACGTGGCCGAGGGCGATGGCCGCGAAGCGGGCGGCGATCTCCGGGGTGAGGGCGGGCGCCATCGCGGGACTCCGAGTAGTGCGGGATTCCGGTTTTGGAGGGTTTGGCTTAGCGCGTTCGCGCGCGGCCGTCAGGGCATCGGGACGCTTTGCCGGCGCGCGGGAAGATCGGCTATCGACAGCACCACCGCCTAGCCGGCCTCACCGGAAGCCCCATGCGCCGCGCGCTGCTCGCCGTCCTCCTCGCCGCCCTCGTGGTTCCCACGCCGCTCGCGGCGGCGCCCGACCCGAGCCGCGATGTCCTCTGGGCGGCGCTGAAGACCTGCGTGCTCGCCAAGCGGCTCGCCAACCGGACCTTTCCCTGCCTCTCGGTCGATCTGGGCGACGGCGAGCGTCCGGGCACGGCGGTCCTGCGTGCGCCGGGGGAGCCGACCCACAGCGTGATCATGCCCACCGACACGGTGGCGGGCCTGGAGGCGCCGGTGCTGCGGGGCCCGCGCGGGGCCGCCTATTGGCGGGCGGCGCTGGCGGCGCGGCCCTTCGTGGCGGACGTGTTCAAGGGGAAGCTGTCGCCCGCCGCGGTGGGGCTCGCGGTCAACTCGGCCCGGGGCCGCAGCCAGGACCAGCTGCACATCCACCTCGATTGCCTGCGGCCGAGCGTGCTGGCGGCCCTGAAGGCCCACGGCCGCCAAGTCCAGCGGCGCTGGAGCCGCTTCCCGGTGGCGCTTGCCGGCGACCGCTACTATGCCCTGCGCGTGCCGGAGGCGGAGGCCGAGCGCTTCAACCCCTTCGCCGCCCTGCACGGCCTGCCGGGCGCCCGGCCCGACCTGCACCGCACGAGTTTTGCGGCGGTGGCGACGCAACCGGGCGATCCCGAGCCGGGCTACATCCTGCTGGCCTACCGGGCGCCGAGTGCCAGCGCCGAGGATGTGCTGGACCACAGCTGCACGGTCGCCGACCGGGGCGCCTGAGCGATCCTCAATCGGTCTATGGCGGCGGCAGCGCGTCGATAAGCTGACGCAGGAACGCCCGCACCGCCTTCGGCAGCCGCCGGTCGCGCATGGCCTGGACCTGGATGCCCCGCGCGAGGCCCGCCCGGGCGCGGATCGGCAGGCTAACCAGCTCCTTGAGCTGCACGGGCGTCTGCACCGACAGCGCCGACATCAGCGCCAGCCCGCGCGAGCACCGCACGAAGGGCAGCAGCGTCGAGAGATTGTTGGCGGTCAGAACCGGCTCGACCGCGATGCCCTCCAGCGCGCAGGCGGCGTCGAAGGCCTGCCGCAGGGTCGTGTCGCGGGTCGTCAGCGCGACCGGATAGGCCACCAGATCGGCCAGCCGCAGGACCGAGGCGCCCGCCAGGGGATGGTCGGCGGCGGCGAGCACCCGCATCTCGACCTGCCCGTCGTACAGCACCTCGACCTGCGCGGTGGGCGCGAGCGCGAAGGTGATCCCGAGATCGGCCTCCCCCATGGCCACCGTCTGGGTGACCTGCGCGGGCGGCAGGACCGTCACCTCGAACCGGATGCCCGGATGGGCGGCGTGGAAGGCCGCGATGGCGTTCGGCACGATATCCAAGGCGAAGCCTTCGGCGCTCGCCACCCGGATCAACCCCCGGGCGAGCCCTTCCAGCTCGCGGATTTCCGTGACCACCTGTTCGGCGCGGATCAGCACCTGATGGGCGTGCTGGGCCAGCAGCTCCCCCGCCGGGCTCGGCACCATGCCGCGCGGGCGCCGCTCGAACAGCACGCAGTCGAGCTCGGCCTCCAGGTTGGCGATCTGCCGGCTGATCGCCGAGGCCGCCACGTTGAGCTGTGCGGAGGCCGCAGCAATCGAGCCGGTGCGGGCCACGGCCAGGAAGTAGCGGAGGCCTGTCGTTTGCACTATCCTACCTCGGCAAGACTATACAGCCACATCCGTTGCCGATCCGGCAAGGCAGCACTCGCCAAATTCTACTTGTTGCGATCCCAGATGCACAACATCATCGCAGGGTGAAAAAGGCGGCAGACGCGGATTGCTCCGCGGGACCTGTCCGCCTCGCCGTCGGAGCCTCAATGCCGCTACGGACTCTCACCCTCGCAGCTTCGCTCGCGACCCTGATCGCCGCGCATCCGGCGCTCGCCGGCAAGGCCAACGATACGCTGGTCTACGCCTCCGACAGCGAGCCCGAGAACGTCAGCCCGTATCATAACAGTGCCCGCGAGGGCGTGATCCTGGCCCGGAACTGCTGGGACACGCTGCTGTACCGGGACCCCAAGGACGGCACCTACAAGCCGATGCTGGCGACCGCCTGGACCTGGGCGGACGACACGACCCTCGACCTTACGATCCGCGAGGGCGTGGTCTTCCACAACGGCGACCCGCTCGGGCCGGAGGATGTGGCCTTCACGTTCAACTACGTGCTGACGCCCGAGGCGCGCACCGTCACCCGCCAGAACGTCGACTGGATGAAGTCTGTGGAGGTGACCGGCCCGCACACGGTCCGCATCCACCTGAAGGCGCCCTTCCCGGCGGCGCTCGAATACCTCGCCGGCCCGACCCCGATCTTCCCGGCCGCCTACTTCAAGAAGGTCGGCCTCGACGGCTTCGCCAAGGCGCCGATCGGCAGCGGCCCGTACAGGATCACCAAGGTCGATAGCGGCCGCGGCGTCAGCATGGAGCGGTTCGACAAGTACTGGCCGGACAGCCCCCTCGGGAAACCGAAGATCGGCAAGCTGCAGTTCCGCGTCATCCCGGACGGCGAGAGCCGGATGGCCGAGCTGATGACCGGCGGCGTCGACTGGATCTGGCGGGTGCCGAGCGACCAGGCCGAGCAACTGCGCGCCGCGCCCAACATCACGGTGCTGAACTCCGAGACGATGCGGGTCGGCTTCCTGCAATTCGACACGCTCGGCCGGGCGAAGGAGAACTCGCCGCTCAAGGACGTGCGCGTCCGGCAGGCGATCTCCTACGCCATCGACCGCAAGGCGATGGTCGACAACCTCGTGCGCGGCGCCTCGCGGGTGATGAACGCGCTGTGTTTCGTCGACCAGTTCGGCTGCACCGACCAGGGGGTGATGCGCTACCCCTACGACCCGGCCAAGGCCAAGGCGCTGCTCAAGGAAGCCGGCTATCCGAACGGGTTCGAGATCGACCTCGGCGCCTACCGCGAGCGGGACTATGCCGAGGCGGTGATCGGGTATCTGGGCGCCGTCGGCATCAAGGCGCGGCTCAACTATCTGCGCTACGCGGCGTTCCGGGATTCGCTGCGGGCCGGCAAGGTCTCGATCGGCTACCAGACCTGGGGTTCGTTCTCGGTGCTGGACGTCTCGGCCTTCGACGGGGTGTATTTCCGCGGCGGCGAGGAGGATCTGACCAAGGATCCGCAGGTGATCGCCGACCTGCAGGAGGGCGACGGCTCGACGGATCCCGAGACGCGCAAGGCCGCCTACGCCAAGGCGCTCCAGCGGATCGCCGCGCAGGCCTATGCCCTGCCGATGTTCTCCTACTCGACCAACTACGCCTTCACGTCGGACCTCAATTTCACCGCCCAGCCCGACGAGGTGGCGCGCTTCTACGCGGCGTCGTGGAAGTGAGGGTGGTGGCCGTGGCGCAACGGTCCCCCTCCCCCCTCTGCGGGGGAGGGTGGCCCCTGCGTCAGCAGGGGTCGGGAGAGGGGAGCGACGGTGCAGAATGGGGCGTTGGCCTTCACGAAAGCCGCGCTCTTTCCGGAAGCCGGGTTCCCCTCTCCCGACCCCCTTTGGGGGCCATCCTCCCCCGCAGAGGGGGGAGGGGGTACCCGCGCGATCGTCATCGCCAGGAAGGAGCCTGAGCCATGCTGGCCTTCACGGTTCGGCGCGTGCTGGTCGCCCTGGCGGTGGCCGTCACCGTCTCGGTAGCGAGCTTTCTGCTCCTCCACCTCTCGGGCGACCTCGCCACCGCCATCGCCGGGCCCGAGGCCACCGGGCCGCAGATCGCGCAGATCCGCCAGGATTACGGACTCGACCAGCCGCTGCTCACCCAGTTCTTCACCTGGGGCTGGCGGGCCCTGCACCTCGATTTCGGCAACTCCTTCTACTTCCGCGAGCGGGTCATCGATCTGCTCGCAGCCCGCCTGCCGATCACCCTCTATCTCGGGTTCATCGCGCTCGCCGTCGCGCTGTTCGTGGCCATTCCCCTCGGCGTCATCGCGGCCGTGAAGCGGGACACCTGGATCGACCGTACGGCGCTCGCCGTCTCGGTGCTCGGCCAGGCGATGCCGAGCTTCTGGTTCGGCCTGACGCTGATCCTGATCTTTTCCGTCAACCTCCGCTGGCTGCCGGTCTCGGGCAACGCCAGCTGGAAGAACTTCGTGCTGCCGGCGATCGCGCTCGGCTACTACGCGATGCCGGCCGTGATGCGCCTCACCCGCAACGGCATGCTGGAGGTGCTGGCCTCCGACTATGTCCGCACCGCCCGCGCCAAGGGGCTGCCGCCCCGAAAAATCCTGGTGCGGCACGCGTTGCGCAACGCCGTGATCCCGGTGATTGCGCTCGCGGCGGTGCAGTTCGGCTTCATGCTCGGCGGCTCGATTGTGATCGAGGCGGTGTTCTCGCTCCAAGGCCTCGGGCAGCTCGCCTGGGAGTCGATCGCCCGCAACGACTTCCCGGTCGTCCAGGCGATCGTGCTGGTTCTGGCCATGATCTACATCGGCCTGACGCTCGCCGCCGACCTCTTGAACGCCTTCCTCGACCCGCGCCTGCGCCAGTCGTGAGGATCCGCCGATGAGCCTCCCCCCCGACACGGCGGCGCTCGCCGCCCCAGCCCTGCCGCCGGACGTGCCGATCGCCCTCGCGCCGGTGCCGTCCCCCACCCGGCTGATCCTGCGGCGGGGCCTGCGCCATACCGGCTTCCTGATCGGGGCCGGGATCCTCGGGCTGATCGTGCTGGCGGCCCTCGCCGCCCCGCTCATCGCGCCGCACGACCCCTACGCGCAGGACGTGTCCCGCCGCCTGATCCCGCCGATCTGGCAGGCCAAGGGCACCTGGGACCACGTGCTCGGCACCGACAAGCTCGGCCGCGACTACCTGAGCCGCCTGCTCTACGGCGGCCAGATCTCGCTGCTGATCGGGATCTCGGCGGCGCTGATCTCCGGGCTGATCGGCACGACGCTCGGCCTGTGCGCCGGCTATTTCGGCGGCTGGGTCGATTCGGTGGTGAGCTACATCGTCACCACGCGCCTTGCCATGCCGGTGGTGCTGGTGGCGCTCGCCATGGCGGCGCTGGTCGGCGGCTCCTTGAAGGTGGTGGTGCTGGTGCTGGGCTTCCTGCTGTGGGACCGCTTCGCCGTGGTGACCCGGGCCGCAACCCAGCAGATCCGCAACCAGGATTTCGTCTCGGCCGCCCGCGCCGCCGGGCTCACGGACCTGCGGATCATCGGCCAGGAGATCCTGCCCAACATCATGAACGCGCTGATCGTCGTGGCGACCCTGGAGATGGCCCACGCGATCCTGCTGGAGGCCGCCCTGTCGTTCCTCGGCCTCGGCGTGCAGCCGCCTCTGCCCTCCTGGGGCCTGATGATCGCCGAGGGCAAGCAGTACATGTTCTTCCAGCCCTGGGTGATCACCATCCCGGGCGTGGCGCTCCTCCTCCTCGTGCTGGCGATCAATCTTTTGGGCGACGGCCTGCGCGACATCACGGCGCCCGAGGCGCGCCACTGACGCGCCCGCCCAGCCGGCCCAGCACCAGAATGTTTCACGGGAAACACACCATGACGCGAGACGCCGCCATCGCGCGCGCCACCGAGGCCTTCGATTCAGGTGCGTTCCTCGCGCTCCTACGGGAGGCGGTGGCGATGCCCACCGAGAGCCAGGCCCCCGACCAGGAGGCGGCGCTCCGCGCCTACCTCGACAGCTTCATCGCGCCGCTGGTCAGCCGGCTCGGATTTGAAACTCCAAAAATCTTCCCGAACCCGGACGGGGTGCATGGCCCGTTCCTGATCGCCGAGCGGCACGAGGGCGCCGACCTGCCGACCGTGCTGATCTACGGCCACGGCGACACGGTGCGGGGCTACCCCGAGCAGTGGCGCGAGGGCCTCGGCCCCTGGGAGATCGTGGTCGAGGGCGACCGCTGGTACGGGCGCGGCACCGCCGACAACAAGGGCCAGCACGTCCTCAACCTCGCCGCCCTGGAGCAGGTGATCGCAGCGCGCGAGGGTCATCTCGGTTTCAACGTGAAGCTGCTGATCGAGATGGGCGAGGAATCCGGCTCCCCGGGCCTGCGGCCGTTCTGCCGGGCGCAGGCCGAGGCCCTGCGGTCCGACGTGCTGATCGCCTCGGACGGCCCCCGCCTCAACGGCGAGCGCCCGACCCTCTTCCTGGGCTCCCGCGGCGCCTACAATTTCGAGCTGAGCCTCAACCTGCGGGAGGGCCCGCACCATTCCGGCAACTGGGGCGGCCTGCTACGCAACCCCGGCACGGTGCTGGCCTCGGCGATCGCCTCGATGGTCGATGCCCGCGGCAGCATCCTGGTGGACGCCCTGCGGCCGCCGCCGATCCCCGAGGGCGTGCGCGCGGCGCTTGCCGATATCCGCGTCGGCGAGGACCCGACCGCGCCGAAGATCGATGCCGACTGGGGCGAGCCGGGCCTCACCCCAGCCGAGCGGGTCTTCGCCTGGAACACCCTGGAGGTGCTGGCCTTCAAGACCGGCGATCCCGACGGCCCGCTCAACGCCGTGCCGCCCCACGCCAAGGCGACCCTGCAGCTGCGCTTCGTGGTCGGCACCGACTGGCAGAACCTGATCCAGAACGTGCGCGCCCATCTCGACGCGCACGGTTTCCCGATGATCGAGGTCCGTCCGGCCCGCGCCGCCGAGGTTTTTCAGGCGACCCGGCTGCCGGTTGAAGACCCCTGGGTGGAGTGGGCGCTGGAGTCGATCGAGGCGAGCTCCGGCAAAAAACCGGCGCTGCTGCCCAATCTCGGCGGCTCGCTGCCGAACGACGCCTTCTCGGAAATCTTAGGCCTGCCGACCCTCTGGGTGCCGCATTCCTACCCGGCCTGCCGCCAGCACGGGCCCGACGAGCACATGCTGGCCTCCGGCACCCGCGAGGGCCTGGCGATCATGGCCGGCCTGTTCTGGGATCTGGCCGAAGCCGGACCCGACATCCTCCGTCGCCGCACCGCGAGGGCCTGAACCATGAGCGAGCCGGTCGTCCGCATCCGCGATCTGACGATCGCGCTCCCCAAGGGCGCCGACCGGCCGCACGCGGTCGAGAGCCTGAACCTCGACCTTGAGGCCGGAAAGATCCTCTGCGTGGTCGGGGAATCGGGCTCGGGCAAGTCGATGAGCGCCTACGCGCTGACCGGCCTCCTGCCCCGGGCGCTGAAGCCGACTTCCGGCACGATCCTGTTCGAGGGCCGGGACCTCCTGACCCTCGACGAGCCCGCGTGGCGCCGCTTGCGCGGCCGGCGCATCGCCATGGTGTTCCAGGAGCCGATGACAGCGCTGAACCCGGTGATGCGGATCGGCGATCAGATCGCCGAGATGTTCGAGGCACACAACCTGCTCACCCGCAGCGAGCGCTGGACCCGGGCGGTGGCGCTGGCCACGGAGGTCGGCCTGCCGAACCCCGAGGAAGCGGTGCGGGCCTACCCGCACCAGCTCTCCGGCGGACAGCGGCAGCGGGCGATGATCGCCATGGCGCTGGCGCTGGAGCCCTCGGTGCTGGTCGCCGACGAGCCGACCACGGCGCTCGACGTCACCACCCAGGCCCAGATCCTCCGGCTGATCCGCGACCTGCAGCAGAAGCGCGGGATGAGCGTCCTGTTCATCACCCACGATTTCGGCGTGGTGGCGGAGATCGCCGACCACGTGGCGGTGCTCCAGCGCGGCCGGCTCGTGGAATCCGGTACGGCCGAGGCCGTGCTGCGCAACCCGCAGGCGCCCTACACCCGGGCGCTCCTCGCCGCCGTCCCGAGCCTGACGCCGCCGGCGCGCCCAGCCCCGGCGGCGGCCCCAATCGCCCTGTCGGTGGCCGGCCTGTCGAAGACCTACGCAGGACGCTCCGGCCTGTTCGGCAAGCCGCGGGTGGTGGCGGCGGTCAGGCAAGTCTCCTTCGACGTGCGCCGCGGCGAGACCCTGGGGATCGTGGGCGAATCCGGCTCCGGCAAATCGACCACGGCGCGGCTGGCGATCCGTCTGATCGAGCCCGACGGCGGCACGGTCCGGCTCGGCGACCTCGACTACACGGCGCTGAAGAGCGGCGCCCTGCGCGACAAGCGCAGCCGCATCCAGATGATCTTTCAGGATCCGTTCGCCTCGCTCAATCCCCGGCGCACCGTGGAGCAGATCATCACGGCGGGGCCGATCGCCCATGGGGTCCCGGCCGCCGAGGCGCGGGAACGGGCGCGCAGCCTCCTCGACCTCGTCGGCCTCGATCCGAAGGCCGCCGCCCGTTACCCGAACGCGTTCTCGGGCGGTCAGCGCCAGCGCATCGGCATCGCTCGCGCGCTCGCCATGGAGCCGGACGTGCTGGTGGCCGACGAGGCGGTGTCGGCGCTCGACGTCTCGGTCCAGCGGCAGGTGCTGGACCTGCTGGAGGATCTGAAGCAGAGGTTGTCCCTGGCGATGCTGTTCATCACCCACGATCTGCGGGTGGCCGCCACGATCTGCGACCGGATCGCCGTGATGCACCGGGGCGCCATCGTGGAGATGCGGGGCACCGCCGACCTGTTTGCGGCGCCCGAGCACGCCTACACGCGCAGTCTCCTGGCGGCGGTGCCGGGTGCGCATGCGTCCTAACGGCCTCCGCGGCTGGAGGCGGACGGATGTTGGGACGCTGGGACAAGTTTTTTGGACAGAGCTGCCCTGTCGCAGGGCGGTCGTTTCGGTAGAGTAGCGCCGTGTCGAGGGTCGAGCGCCCCGGCGGACCACGGCCGAAACCGCTATCCGTCCACGCTCGCACCTCGGATGCGGACGGGATGATGCAGCGTGTCGACCTCAGACAAGCCCAACGATATCCGGCGAATCGCTAAGCGCTCCGTGCCGACGGCGCCCCCCGGGCTTCGTCGCGGGTCCGAGAAACGGGACGCCCGCTGGATCGGCCCGGCTTATCGCACGGCAGCGCCGCCCGGCGTGGAGCAAGCGGCCGTGGTGCCGGCGGGCCAGGTCATCAAGCTGAGCTGGGCCGACACGTTCGGCCGGCCCGCCCGTCCGGATTTCGGGCTGGCGTTCCGCTCCGCTCCGATCAGCGCGCAGGTGCTGCCGTTCCGGGACCGCGCAAGCCGATAAGGCCCAGCGGACCGCGCGGCGGCGATCAGCCGTTCGTTCCGGTCCGGCGCTGATCGATCCGGCCACCGGGGACACCGAGTCCGATCGCCTTCGCGAGCGCCGAGCGCTGCGCGGCGTAACCGGGGGCCGTCATCGGGTAATCCTCCGGCAGGCCGTAGCGCTCGCGGTACAACTCGGGCGTCAGGCCGTGAGCGGTGAGGTGGCGCTTCAGCGTCTTGTACGACCGCCCGTCGATGAAGCTGATGATGCCGTCCTGCTGGACCGACTTGCGGATCTGTGCGGGCGTCGGCTGTTCGACCGGCGGCGGTGCCTCGACGGCGGGCTTGCCGCCAAGGTTGTTCAGTGCCGCGTGCACACCCGCCATCAAATCGGGCAGCGTGGTCGGCGGGACAGAGTTGTTCGAGACGTAGGCCGCGACGATCTCGGCAGCCAGCTTGATGCGCTCAAGAGCGCGCTCTGGATTTTGTTCGGGCACGGGGCGAGTCCACTCAAAGCTTTCGTGGGTGACGTCGACAGTTCCAAAAGCAAAAACTCGGGATGTGTCAAGATGCTCTTGACCGACGTCCGGCCTCGGAAAGCGCATTTTGATGCGAGCCGGCTGGGACCCGGTATCGAACAGAAGCATTCATCTGCGTCCGGGCACCGATCTGTGGATATCTACAGGCCTAAAACCGGCGATGGATCGGAAACGCCCCGTCACAGGACGGAATGATCGTTCTGTACGCTGCGAGACCGTTCCCAACGCCATTCAATTGGGGATTGCGCGGCGGAGAGTCGTGCGCCGGCACGCAGGGCGGCGCGGCCGGCGCACGACTCTCCGCCGCGGATCGCGTGTTCAAGGCGCGCGAGCGGCAGGGCATCGCCGCGGCCCTGCCGAGGATGTCGGGCACGTCGGCGTTGATCTCCTGTCCGTACCGGGTCCGCTCAGGCCTGCATGCCCCAGCGGCGGACGGTCCTGGTTTCGAGGGTCTGAAAGATCAGGTTCTCGACCACCAGACCGATCAGGATCACGGTCAGAAGCCCCGCGAACACGTTGGGGATGTCGAGCATGTTCTTGTTCTCGAAGATGAACCAGCCCAATCCCCCCGAGCCGGACGACACCCCGAAGACCAACTCGGCCGCGATCAGCGTGCGCCACGCGAAGGCCCAGCCCACCTTCAGGCCGGTCAGGATCGCCGGGAACGCGGCCGGGATCAGGATCTTCCCGATCAGACGCGGACCCGACAGGCCGTAATTGCGCCCGACCATCGTCAGCGTTCGGCTCACCGACAGGAAGCCCGAATGCGTGTTGAGCGCGATCGCCCAAGTCACGGAGTGCACCAGAACGAAGATCAAGCTGCCGTTGCCCAGCCCGAACCAGATCAGCGCCAGTGGCAGCAGCGCGATCGCCGGTAGCGGGTTGAACATCGCGGTCAGCGTCTCCAGCACGTCCGTGCCCACCCGGGTGGCGATGGCGAGCCCCGTCAGCAGGCTCGCCAGGGCAACGCCGGCGGCGTAGCCCATCAGCAGCACCTTGAGCGAAGACCACGCCCGCGCCGGCAGCGTGCCGTCCGCGATGCCGCGGAAGAACGCCTCCACGGTGGCCGAGAAGGTCGGGAACAGGAGGTCGTTGTCGAGGTAGCGCCCGTAGGCCTCCCAGATCCCCGCCAGCACGGCCAGGATCACCAGCTTGCGCAGCCAGCTCTGGTTGTAGAGCCGCTCGAAGAGCGACAGCGGCTTCTCCACCACCGGCGCGGCCGCCCCGCTCCGCGCCGGCCCGAGCTCGTGCACGATCTCGGGCCGCGCCGCCACGGGCGGGCGGGCTGGGGCGGTGGGCGCGGGCGGCGCGGCGGCCGGTGGGACGGGGATTGGGGCGGCGAGGGGGGCGCTAGACATTCTCGGCGGCCTCCGGGATCTCCTCGGCAAACAGCATCTGCTGGATGCGGCTCTCAAGGCGCAACGCTGCCTCGGGGGTGTCGGCGCTGTTGAGCTCGGCCTTGACCTCGCCCGGGTGGGGCGACAGCAGCAGGATGCGCGCGCCGACCTTGATCGCCTCGGGGATCGAGTGGGTGACGAACAGCACGGTGAAGCGTGTGCCCTCCCACAGGGCCAGAAGCTCGTCCTGCATGCGCCGGCGCGTGAGTGCGTCGAGCGCCGCGAACGGCTCGTCCATCAGCAGGATGTCGGGCTCCATGGCCATGCCGCGGGCGATGGCCACGCGCTGCTTCATGCCGCCCGAGAGCGTGTGCGGGTAGCTGTCGGCGAAGCGCGTCAGATGCACCTTGTCGATATACAGGTCCGCCCGCTCGCGCGCGGCCTTGCCGGTGAGCCGGCCGGAGGCTTCCAGCGCGAACACGACGTTCTGGCGCACCGTCTTCCAGGGGAGGAGCTGGTCGAACTCCTGGAACACCATCATCCGGTCGGGCCCGGGCTGGGTGACCGGCCGGCCCTTGAGGCGGATCTCCCCCTCGGTCGGCGCCATGTAGCCGCCCACGGCTTTCAGGAGCGTCGACTTCCCGCAGCCCGACGGGCCCAGGAGCACGAACCGGTCTCCGGGGAACACTCGGAAGCTCACCCGGTAGGTCGCCGTCACGAGATGGTCGCGCGTCTTGTACCGAAGCGTGACCCCGTCCACCTCAAGGAGAGGGTGATCCGTATCCATCCATCCTCCCGGGCGCCGCGGCTTGGTCCGCGTTTCGCTGAGGGCGCGGCGATGGACCGGCCCTCACGGGAAAGTGTATCGGTGTGCCGAAGACGCTGTAAAGGCCGTTATTCTGTATGTAACAGGACCACAATCCTGGAAGATCCGGCTTCGACCCTCAGACCGGGTGCCACCATCGGCCCTTCAGCACCACGCCTTCCGCGGTGATCCGCTGGGCGCCCTGCATGTGCTCGCCGCGTGTGTCGACGTAGTCGAATGCCCCATCCCGGACCGCCAGCACGGTGGCGTCGCCGAGCGCGCCGACCTTCAGGGTGCCGTACTCCATCCGCTTCACCGCCACGGCGGCGTTCACCGTGGAGGCCGCGATGACGTCGGTGAGGCTCATGCCGAGGCAGAGCATCTTCGACATGGTGGTGACCTGATCGAAGGCCGGCCCGTCGATGCAGAGCTGGTGCACGTCCGACGAGATCGTGTCGGGCAGGAAGCCGCCCGCCATCATGGCCCGCGCCGTCTTGAACGCGAACGAACCCTTGCCGTGGCCGATATCGAACAGCACGCCGCGCGCCCGGGCCTCGCGCAGGGCGGGCTTCACCGCGCCTTGAGCGGTCACGGGGGAATTCGGGAAGGGCCGGAACGCGTGGGTCAGCACGTCGCCGGGGCGCAGCATCGCCAGCACCTCCTCGTAGCTCGGCGGCGGCTCGTCGATATGGGCCATCAGCGGCAGGCCGGTCTCCTCCGCCACCTGCAGGGCGATATTGAGCGGCGCAGTGCCCTGGTCCCCGGAGGAATTGCGCCCGACCCGGACCTTGATGCCGATGATCACGTCCCGGTTGGCCTCGGCGACCTCGACCGCCTCCCGGGGCGCCATGAGGCGCGGATCCTGGCTCTCGCCGACCATGATGGTCTTCGAGAAGGCGTAGATGCCCGCGAAGGAGACGTGCAGGTAGGCGAGGATCCGGGCCTCCGAGCGGTCGATGACGTGCTTCCGGAATCCGGCGAAGTTGCCGGGCCCGGCGCTGCCGGTATCGACCGACGTGGTCACCCCGGAGGTGCGGCAGAATTCGTCGGCGTCGATGCCGATCGAGGTGCCGCCCCAGTAGACGTGGGTGTGCAGGTCGATCAGGCCCGGTGTGACGATCGCGCCGGCCATGTCGCGCACCTGCGTGCCGGGGCCCACCGGCAGGTCGCGGCCGAAGCCCGAGACCCGGCCATCCGCGAAGGCGACATCACAGATCCCGTCATGGTTCTGCGATGGGTCGATAACCCGCGCGCCCTTCAGGATGAGGTCGTGTTGCACGTGAGACTCCAGATGCTTTGACGGGACGCCGAACCGTCATGGTGCGCGAAGCGCGCCGGGGTTTCCGAAGAGCGTGGCCCTTTGGTGGGTCGTCAGGGCGAAGCCCTGACAGATCGGGCGCAGCCCGACGATCGGGCACAGCCCGACGATCGGGCGCAGCCCGACAGCAGGGCTCTGCCCTGCACCCGCAAAAGGTCCCGGACCTTTTGAAAGCACGACGTGCTCTGGTCCGGCGCCGGCGCGGCGAGCGTGATCATCATGTCAGGCCGCCTGCGCGGGGACGGCCGTGTCGTTGAGGTGGCAGGCGGCGAAGTGGCCGGCGCCCACGGGATCGAGGCCCGGTACCTCTGTCCGGCAGCGGTCGAAGGCGTGCGGGCAGCGGGTGTGGAAGCGGCAGCCCGACGGCGGGTTGATCGGGCTCGGCACGTCGCCCTTGAGCACGATGCGCGTCCGGCCGGCCCCCGGCTCGGGGATCGGCACCGCCGAGAGCAGGGCCTGGGTGTAGGGGTGCTTGGGCGCCAGGAAGATGTCGCGGCGCGGGCCGATCTCGACGATCGTGCCGAGATACATCACCGCCACCCGGTGGGTCATGTGCTCGACGATCGCGAGGTCGTGCGAGATGAACAGCATGGCGAGGTCGAGCTCGCGCTGGAGCTCGCGCAGCAGGTTGACGATCTGGGCCTTCACCGAGACGTCGAGCGCCGAGACCGCCTCGTCGCAGATGATGAGGTCCGGCTCGGCGGCGAGCGCCCGGGCGATGCCGATGCGCTGGCGCTGGCCGCCCGAGAACTCGTGCGGGAAGCGTCCCAGCGCCTCCCGCGGCAGGCCGACCCGCTCCATCAGGCTGGCGAGCCGGCTCTCGAGGTCGGCTTTGTTCCGGGCGAGGCCGAAATTGCGGATCGGCTCGGCCAGGATCGCCCGCACCCGCATCCGCGGGTTCAGCGACGAGAACGGATCCTGGAACACCATCTGGATGTGGCGCCGCAGGGGCCGCAGCGTCCCGGGCGAGAGGTCGTCGATCCGGCGCCCATCGAGCACCACCTGACCGGCGGTGGGCGCGTAGAGCCGCATCAAGGCCTTGGCGACCGTGGACTTGCCGCAGCCGGATTCACCCACGAGCGAGAGGGTCTCGCCCCGGGCCACCGTGAAGGACAGGCCGTCCACCGCCTTGAGCACGCGCTTGGACTGGCCGAACAGGCCGCCGCCGAGGGCGAAGTGCTTCTTGAGGTCGTTGACCTCCAGCAGGGTGCGGGGGGCGGGTGCGGGCGTGGCGCTCATGCCGCGAGGGCGTCCTTCGGCGCGTAATGGCAGGCGGCGAGGTGGCCCGGCGCCTTCGGCTCCAGGGCCGGGGCGTAGGCGCGGCACAGGTCGGTCACGTCCGGGCAGCGGCCGGCGAAGACGCAGCCCTCGATCCGACCTTTGAGGCTCGGCACCATGCCGGGGATCTCGGCGAGCCGTTCGTCGCCGCCGTGCTCGACCGCGCCGAGCTTCGGCACCGCCCCCATCAGGCCCCGGGTGTAGGGATGGCGCGGCGCCCGGAACAGGTCGCGGACCGGCGCCTCCTCGACCTTGCGGCCGGCATACATCACCACCACCCGGTCGGCGACCTCGGCCACGACGCCGAGATCATGGGTGATCAGCATGATGGCGGCCCCGACCCGGGCCTTCAGGTCGCGCATCAGGTCGAGGATCTGGGCCTGGATGGTCACGTCGAGGGCCGTGGTGGGCTCGTCGGCGATGAGCAGCTTAGGCGAGCAGGCGAGCGCGATGGCGATCATCACCCGCTGGCGCATGCCGCCGGAGAGCTGGTGCGGGTATTCCCGCACCCGCCGCCGCGGCTCGGGGATGCCGACCAGCGTCAGCATCTCCACCGCCCGCTCCTCGGCGGCGCGCCGGCTGAGGCCCTGGTGCAGGCGCAGGGTCTCGCCGATCTGGCGGCCGACCGTCAGCACCGGGTTCAGCGAGGTCATCGGCTCCTGGAAGATCACGCTGATGTCGTTGCCGCGGATCTTGCGCATGGCGCTGTTCGGCAGATCGAGGAGGTTTTTTCCTTCGAACTTGATCGCGCCGGCGATGCGGGCCGGCGGCTCGGGCAGGAGCCGCAGGATCGACATCGAGGTCACCGACTTGCCGCAGCCGGATTCGCCCACGATCGCCAGGGTCTCGCCGGAGCCGATCGCGAACGACACCCCATCCACCGCCCGGTTCACCCCGTCGGGGGTGCGGAAATGGACCTGCAGGTTCTCGATCGACAGGAGGGGTGCGCCGCTCATCAGACGTCCTTCGCCATGCGGGGATCGAGGGCGTCGCGCAGGCCGTCACCCACGAGGTTCACGGCGAGCACCGTCATGGAGAGGAAGATGGCCGGGAACAGGATGATGTAGAACTTCACCTGCCAGAGCGCCCGGCCCTCGGCCATGATGTTGCCCCAGGAGGGCGTCGAGGGCGGCACGCCCGCGCCGATGAACGACAGGATCGCCTCGGTGATCATCGCGGAGGCGCAGATGTAGGTCGCCTGCACGGTCATGGGCGCGAGCGTGTTGGGCAGGATGTGGCGCCAGATGATCGCAGGCATCCGGGTGCCCGTGGTCACGGCCGCCTCGACGTAGGGCTGCTCACGCAGCGACAGCACCACGCCGCGCACGAGGCGGGCGACGCGGGGGATCTCCGCGATGGTGATGGCGATGATCACGTTCTGGACCGAGCCGCGGGTCAGCGCCATCAGCGCGATGGCGAGCAGGATCGGCGGGATCGACATCATGCCGTCGACGACCCGCATCACCACGCCGTCGAGCCAGCGCACCATGCCGGAGACGAGCCCGACCGCCAGCCCCGCGACCGAGGCGAGGAATGCCACCGCGAAGCCGACCAGCAGCGAGACCCGGGCGCCGTACACCACCCGCGAATAGACGTCGCGGCCGAGCATGTCGGTGCCGAACCAGTACTGCGCGGAGGGCATCCGGGTGCGCTTGGCCGGCGCGAGGGCGGTCGGGTCGACCGTGCCGAGCCACGGCGCCAGCAAGGCCATCAGGAAGACGATGAGGAGCATCACGCCGCCGACCACGATGGTCGGGTTGCGGCGGACATAGGTCCAGACCTTGCCCCTGTGCTTGCGCACCGGGATCACGTCCGGCAGCGGCGCCGCGACGGCGAGGCCCGGGGGCGGGGGGGCCTTGGGCAGGCCTCCGGGCGGGGCGCCCGCCTGCGGGACGCGATCGGGGAAGGGCGCGACGGTCGCGGTCAATAGCGGATCCTCGGGTCGAGCAATGTGTAGAAGAGGTCGATGGCGAGGTTCACGAGCACGTAGACGAAGCTGAACAGCAGCACGATGCCCTGGATGATCGGGTAATCGCGCCGCAGGATGGCATCCACGGTGAGGCGCCCGAGGCCGGGGATCGCGAAGACCGTCTCGGTCACCACCGCGCCGCCGATCAGCAGGGCGATGCCGATGCCGATCACGGTGACGATCGGCACCGCGGCGTTCTTGAGGGCGTGGACGAACAGGACCGGCCCCTGCGCCAGCCCCTTGGCGCGCGCGGTGCGCACGTAATCCTGGCTCAGCACGTCGAGCATGGTGGCCCGGGTCACCCGGGCGATCAGCGCGATGTAGACGAGGCCGAGCGTCACCGCTGGCAGGATCAGGTGGGACAGCCAGGGCCAGAGCCCCTGCTCGATCGGCGTGTAGCCCTGCACGGGCAGCCAGCCGAGCTGAAGGGCGAAGACGTAGGCCAGGATGTAGCCGACCACGAAGACCGGCACAGAGAAGCCCGTTACGGCGAGCCCCATCACGAGGCGGTCGATCAGGCTGCCGGCCTTCCAGGCGGCGACGACGCCGAGCGGCACCGCCACCGCGATGGCGAAGACCAGGGTGACGAGCATCAGCGAGACGGTGGGCTGCACCCGCTGGCCGATCATGGTGGTGACCGGCAGGTTGGTGAAGATCGAGGTGCCGAGGTCCCCGTGCAGGATGTGCCAGGACCATTCCCCGAACCGCACCAGGAAGGGCCGGTCGAGGCCGAGCGTGGCCCGGATGCGGATGATATCCTCGGGGCTCGCCTGATCGCCCGCGATGATGGCGGCCGGATCCCCGGGGGCGAAGTAGAGGAGGCTGAAGACGAACAGCCCGACCACCGCCATGACGGGGATGGTGGCGAGGATGCGCCTGCCGATATAGCCGAGCATGGGGTGTCTCCGGTCCTAGGCCTTCGACACGCCCCAGGTGAACGGGATCGGCCCCTTCACGATGCCCGAGACGTTCTTCCGCCACGCCTGGTAGCCGAGGAAGAACCCGGTCGGGACGTAGACCACGCCCTCGCAGGCGGCGGCGTTGACCTTGTCGATGGCGGCCTTCTCGGACGTCGGGTCGGCGGCGTCGAACCACTCGGTGATCGCCGCCTCCACGGGCGGGATGTTGGGCCAGCCGAACCACGCCTTGTCGCCGTTGGCGCGCACCGCCGGGTAGCCCGCCGGGTTGATGCAGTCGGCGCCGGCGTGCCACGTGTGGAACATGTTCCAGCCGCCCTGGCTGGGGGGCGCCTTGGAGGCCCGGCGGGTGCCGGTGGTGCCCCAGTCGGTGGCGACGAAATCGACGTTGAAGCCCATCTGCTTCAGCAGGTCGGCGGTGATGTCGCCCTGCGCCTTGGTGATCGGCTGGTCCTGCGCCACGACGCAGGTGACGGGCTCGCCCTTGTAGCCGGCTTCCTTGAGCAGCTTCTGGCCGAGCTTGATGTCGCCCTTGCCCACGTTGCCGCCGCCCGCCTCGCTGTAGAGCGCCGTGCCCGGGGTGAAGAAGCCCGGCAGTGTCTTCCAGAGGCTGTCGTCGTCGCCGACGATCGCCCGCATGTAGTCCTCCTGGCTCATCGCCGTCAGGACGGCCTGGCGGATCTTCGGATTGTCGAAGGGCGGGTGCAGGTGGTTCATCCGGAACGACCCGACATTGCCCAGCGGGTCGGCGATATCGACGTTGAGGTTACTGTTCTTGCGCAGCAGCGGCACGAGGTCGGAGATCGGGTTCTCCCACCAGTCGACCTCGCCATTCTGCAGGGCCGCCGAGGCGGTGGCGGCGTCCGGCATGATCACCCACTCGACCCGGTCGACCAGGATGCGCTTGCCCCCGGCGAGCCAGGAATTCGGCTCCTCGCGGGGCTTGTAGCCGGCGAATGTCTCGAACACCGCCCGGGCGCCCGGCACCCACTCATTGCGGACGAACTTCATCGGCCCGGAGCCGACATACTCGGTGATCTGCGTGAACGGGTCCGTCTTGGCGATCCGCTCCGGCATGATCAGCGCCATCGGGGCATTGGTCTTGCCGAGCGCGTAGAGCAGTTTCGGGAACGGCTTCTTGAGGCGCCAGCGGAAGGTCCGGTCGTCGGTTGCCGAGAGCTCGTCCTGGACGCCGCGGATCATCAGGCCGATCGGGTCCCGGGCCATCCAGCGGGTGAGGCTCGCCACCACGTCCTTCGACAGGACCGGCTCGCCGTCGTGCCACATCAGGCCGGGGCGCAGCCGGAAGGTCCAGGTCAGCTTGTCGCCCGAGACCTCCTCGGACTCGACCATCTGGCGCTGCGGCTTCAGCTGGTCGTCGACGCCGTACAGCATGTCCCACACGAGGGTGCCGGCGTTGCGCACCACGTACTGGGTCCCCCAGATCGGATCAAAATTGGCGAGGTTCGCCTGGGGGACGAAGCGGAGGACCTTGGCGCCCTGCGCCAGGGCCGGCATCGCAACCTGCGGCGCGGCAAGCCCGAGCGCGGCTGAGCCCTTGAGGAAGGTCCTGCGGTCCATCGTGATCTCCCTGGCGGTGCGGATCTCAGGCACGCGTCGCCGGCCCACACCTTGTGGGCGAGTTTGAACAATTCTTAGGCAGGGGCGCAATGGCCCGGCGTGACAACCGGGATGGGACGCGCGCCGACGCGACCGCCGGATCGGCAGTGGGCAGGGTCGGGACACGGGCGGGCAGTGCGGTTGTCGCGGTCACGGGCGGCGTGTCGCAAGGCCCGCGCCAGCTTCATAGATACTGCGTTATGTATTCAGGATGATTGGGGGGCGGCACGGCTGGACACGCGCAACGCCGTCCTTGCGAGCGCAGCGAAGCAATCCAGCGCGCGCTGCACCGATCGAGGGCGCGCTGCCTTGGGTCGCTACGCTGCGCTCGCGATGACGGAACGGGCGCCAAACACCGTGGAGGAGCTGGGTACAAGTCCCTTCTCGCGCTCGTTGCAATGAGCGGGAATGTTCCACGCGCCCATGCGGGACGGATGCAGAAAGCTTGAGGGCTGAAGCACGCGTATCCCCCACTGCGGAAGGAAGGGGATACGCGGCCGCCTGTCAGATCTATCGGCGATCCGTAGCTTCGGCCGCCTTACCCCACCTGCCGCAGATGCCCGCCCCGCACCCCCGGGACCGCCTGCATGGCGCGGATGAAGGCGGCGATGCGCGGCGCGATCACCGTGCGGTAGCGCGAGCCGTTGAACACCCCGTAATGCCCCACCCCCGCCTGGAGGTGATAGGCCTTGCGCGCCTCGGGCAGGTTCGGCGTCAGGTCGAGGGCCGCCTTGGTCTGGCCGACGCCGGAGATGTCGTCGTTCTCGCCCTCGACCGCCAGGATCGCGCAGCGGCGGATGGCGCCGAGATCGACCGGGACGCCCCGGTGCTGCATCTCGCCCTTCGGCAATGCGTGATTCACGAACACCGTCTCCACCGTCTGGAGGTAATACTCGGCCGTGAGGTCCATCACCGCGAGGTACTCGTCGTAGAATTCCCGGTGCTTCTCGGCCGGCTCGCCGTCGCCCTTCACCAGATGCTCGAACATGTCGGTATGGGCCGTGACGTGCCGGTCGAGGTTCATCGCCATGAAGCCCGAGAGCTGCAGGAAGCCCGGATAGACCCGGCGCCACGCCCCCGGATAGATCGGCGGCACGAGGCTGATCGTGTTCTGCTCGAACCACGTCTGGCCGCGCTCCTGCGCGAGACAGTTCACCGCGGTCGGCGAGCGGCGCGTGTCGATCGGGCCACCCATCAGGGTCATCGAGTTCGGCACCCCCGGCTCGTCGGCGGCCTCCATCAGCGCCACCGCGGCGAGGACCGGCACCGCCGGCTGACACACCGCCATGACGTGCAGGTCCGGCCCCAGGAAAGCGAACATCTCCTGCAGATAATCGATGTAGTCGTCGAGGTCGAAGCGCCCGGCGAGCAGCGGCACCATCCGGGCGTCGGTCCAGTCGGTGATGAACACCCGGTGGTTCGGCAGCATCGCCTCCACGGTGCCGCGCAGCAGCGTCGCGTAGTGGCCCGACATCGGCGCCACGATCAGCAGCTTCGGCTGCGCCTCGGCGGGCGGCGTCGCGAAGGCACGATCGAAGGCGATCAGGCGGCAGAACGGCCGCTCCCAGACCACCCGCTCGCTCACCGGCACCGCTTGGCCGTCGACGACCGTTTCGGTGAAGCCGAAGGCCGGCTTGCCGTACTGGCGGGTGACCCGCTCGAACATCTCGCAGCCGGCGCTGACCGCCCGCGCGTAGGGCCCGTAGGCCAGGGGATTGCCGGGGATCTGGAGGCCGTAGCGCGTGAGGTCGGCGGCAATCCGAGCCGGCGTCATCAGGGCGCGGGCGCCCTCGTATAGCGAATAGGCCAGGAGCATCGTCACCTCGCGGGTCGTCATCCGGCCAGCGACGCGCCACGCCTGCCGACGATGGAACCCCCTGCAACCTGGATCGGCAGGATAATGTTCCACCCTGAACGATAATGGAACATACCCTTTTGGGGCGACTTGCCTGTGACGACGACGCCTGTGACGATTCGGCCCGGACGGCGGCGGGCTTCCCGCATCCGCGACATCGCCGGACTTGAACAGCGCCGGGTTCAGCGAAAATTCCCCGCTGGTCCAGTCCGTTGGATGCTCGACTGAAGCAGCGCATGCCCGATACCGAACTCAACAGCCTCGTCCGCGACGCGCGGCACCTGCGGCTCGACACCTTCGTCCGCCTGCGCTGGCTCGCCATCACGGGCCAGAGTGCTGCTGTCGTCGGGGCGCAGTTCGGCCTCGGCCTGCCGCTGCCCTTCGGCTGGTGCTTCCTGGTGATCGCCACCTCGTCCTGGCTGAATCTGGCGCTGCGCATCCGCTTCCCGGCGAGCTACCGGCTCAGCGACGATTCCGCGGCTTTGCTGCTCGCCTTCGACATCGTGCAGCTCGCAGCCCTCCTGTTCCTCACGGGCGGGCTCCAGAACCCGTTCTCGCTGCTGTTCCTCGCCCCCGTGCTGATCTCGGCAACCGCCCTGCCACCGGAGCGGACGCTGGCGCTCGGCCTCCTGGCGGTGGGGCTCGCGACCCTGCTGGCCCTGGTCCACCGGCCGCTGCCCTGGTTCGCGGATGGGCGGATCGAATTGCCGTTCCTGTACGTCTCGGGCGTCTGGACCGCGATCCTGCTCGGCACCGCCTTCACGGGTGTCTATGCATGGCGGGTGGCGGAGGAGACGCGGCTGCTGGCCCAGGCGCTCGCGGCCACCGAACTCGTGCTCGCCCGGGAACAGCACCTGTCGCAGCTCGACGGGCTGGCGGCGGCGGCGGCCCACGAATTGGGCACGCCGCTGGGCACCATCATGGTGGTCACCAAGGAGCTGATCCGCCAACTCGGCCCCACAGCCTCGCCCGCCGTGGCGGAGGATCTGAACTTGCTGCGCGAGCAGGTCGACCGCTGCCGCGGCATCCTGGGGAAGCTCACCTCCCTCGACGGTGACGGTGCGGGCGCCGGCTTCCTGGAGACGGTCACGTTCAGCCACCTCGTGGAGGAGCTGGTGGCACCGCAGCGGGCGCTGGGCACCGCGCTCGATGTCACGAGCCTCGGGGACGGGCCGGAGCCCGCCTGCCGCCGCAACCCCGGGGTGATGTTCGGGCTCGCCAACATCCTCGACAACGCCGTCGATTTCGCGGAAGCCCGGGTTTCCGTGGAGGGGCGCTGGACCCAGGAGCGGGTCTGGATCGAGATCCGCGACGACGGCCCGGGCTTCTCCAGCGAGGTTCTGCTGCGCGCCGGCGAGCCCTACGTCACCACCCGCAGCCAGGACCGGCCGCAATCGGGGGGCACCGTGGGCGCCGGGCTGGGCCTCGGCCTGTTCATCGCCAAAACCCTGATCGAGCGCTCCGGCGCCCAGCTCGTCCTGACGAACATGTCCAGCCCGGAGACCCACGGGGCGGTGGTGCGCGTCTCCTGGGCCCGGCACATCTTCGAGCGCGGGGCAGTCCCACGTCATTCGCCGGAACTCAATATCCGCCACCCCCTGCCCCCGGGCGATGTCGTCCCTATATAAGGGACAGACCAAGAACCCGACGACGAAAACCCGAAAGGAATACCCGATGCTGACGCAGCCCGGGACCGCGGCGGCGACCGACGCTGCCGTGCTCAGCGACGCCGATCCGCTGGCCGCCTTCTCCGATCGCAGCCTGTTGATCGTCGATGACGACAAGCCCTTTTCGACACGGCTGGCCCGCGCCATGGAGAGCCGCGGCTACCACGTGCAGGTCGCCGACAGCGTCGCGGACGGCGTTTCGGCCGTCGAGACGCGGGCGCCTGCCTTCGCGGTGATCGACATGCGCCTCGGTGATGGCAACGGCCTCGACGTGATCGCCCGCCTCAAGGAACGCCGGCCGGAAGCCCGGGGCGTGATCCTCACGGGCTACGGCAACATCGCGACCGCGGTGACCGCGGTGAAGCTCGGCGCCTTCGATTATCTCGCCAAGCCTGCCGACGCCGACGAGATCCACGGCACGCTGATGGCCCAGCCCGGTGAGCGGGCCGACCCGCCCGAGAACCCGATGTCGGCGGACCGGGTGCGCTGGGAGCATATCCAGCGGGTCTACGAGCTGTGCGGCCGCAATGTCAGCGAGACCGCCCGGCGCCTCAACATGCACCGGCGGACGCTGCAGCGGATCCTGGCCAAGCGCGCGCCGCGCTGAAGGCCATCGGTTGCATCCACGGCCCTGCCGGGCTAGCTGCGCGGGTCTCGGACGGTTCCGTCCGGGACCCGAACGTGTTTTCAGGGGTCGATCGCGTGAACGGGCGCAACGCCATCACCATCGTGAGCATGATGGTCCTCGTCGGCACCGAGGTGTTCGCCGTGGCCATCGCGGCCGGCTGGGCGCTGGCCGGCCTGTTCGATCTCGGGGATCGGGTCGGCCATGTCCTGATGGGCCTGTTCAGCCTGTTCGCGGCCTGGATCATGCTGCAGCTCTGGCGCCGGGCGACCAGCATCGAGCCGCTGCGTGCGGGCGCCGCCGCGTCTCGCCGGTAGGTGGGCAACGTTCGACAGGCCGGCAGCCTTCCTGTTACAAAGACTCGCGGCAGCCTGTGAAACGTTGCCGCAGGTGACACCCTCGTCCCGGCGACGCGCGAGACTCGAAGATCCATGAAAGCCCGTATCATCGTCACCCTGAAAAACGGCGTGCTGGACCCACAGGGCAAGGCGATCGAGGCCGCGCTCAAGTCGCTCGCCATCGAGGGTGTCGAGGGCGTGCGGCAGGGCAAAGTGTTCGACATCGAGGTGTCGGCCATGGACGCCGCCACCGCCGAGGCGACGCTGCGCACGGCGTGCGACAAACTCCTGGCCAACACGGTGGTCGAGAACTACGCGATCGAGATCCTGTGATGCATGCCGCCGTCGTCGTCTTCCCGGGCTCGAACCGCGAGAGCGATGTCGTGCGAGCCCTGCGCCGCTCGGGCGCGCAGGTGAGCCTCGTCTGGCACGCGGACCACGACCTGCCGGCCGGCACCGATCTGGCTGTCCTGCCGGGCGGCTTCTCCTACGGCGACTATCTGCGCTGCGGGGCGATCGCGGGCCGGGCCGCCGCCATGGATGCGGTGCGCGCCCACGCGGCCCGGGGCGGCCTCGTGCTCGGCATCTGCAACGGTTTCCAGATCCTGTGCGAATCGGGTCTGCTGCCGGGCGTGCTGATGCGCAACGTGAACCGGCGCTTCATCTGCCACCGGCAGACGCTACGGGTCGAGCGCACCGACACCCGTTTCACCAGCGCCTACCGGCCCGGACAGGTGATCGACATCTGCGTCGCCCACGGCGAGGGCAATTACTTCGCCGATCCCGAGACCTTGGCGCGGATCGAGGGCGAGGGCCGGGTGACCTTCCGCTACTGTGACACGGAGGGGAACATCACCGTGGAGGCCAACCGCAACGGTTCGCTCAACGCGATCGCGGGCGTCCTCTCGGAGAACCGGGCCGTGCTCGGCATGATGCCGCACCCGGAAAACTTCGTCGAGGACCTGATCGGCGGGACCGACGGGCGCGGGCTGTTCGACAGTCTCGCGGCGTAAGCCATCGCGAAGACTGGTATTTACCGTTCGTTATGGTTCTTGATTCATAAAGAGGCATCCAGAGTTCTGGATGTGGAGTTGGACCAACTCGTCCGCTCTGTTTGATGCCTCCCTGAAGACTCCTCCAAGCCGCTCCCTCCGGGGCGGCTTTTTTCTGTTCGGGATCAAGTCACGCGAGGTCCCCCCCCGCTGCGGGTTACCGGCTTCAAGCGCGTTTCCCCTTCCCCTTGTGGGGAGGGGTCAGGGGTGGTGCCGGATCGAGCGGAACGGGGCCTTATGCCCCCCACCTCCAACTCCTCCCCGCAAGCGCGAGCGATCCCGGGCAGGCCCGGGATCGCCAGGGGAGGAGAGCGCGTCTCGGCCAGCGAGGTATGAATACCGTAGCCTCTGCGAGGGGGACGCGCGGCGCCTAGGTCCGCTCTTAATACAACCCACCCGCCTGAGCCGCCCGGTCGGGATCGGCCGGCACGGCGGCCGCCGCTGGGGCTTGGCTGCCACCGGACGGGGCGACGTAGGAATCCGGCGGCGCGGTGCCGGGCTTGAACGCCTCCAGGATCGTCCCCGCCCCCTCACTCGAACCGGCGCGGGTGCCGCTCGCGAGGTTGATGCGAATCAGCTTGATGCCCGGCGGCACGCGGAACGGGGTCGGGGGCTTGTCCTTGAGGGCCATCTTCAGGAATTCGAGGGCGATCGGCGCCGAGAGCCCGCCACCGGTCGCCCGATCGCCGAGCGAGCGCGGCTTGTCGAAGCCCATGTAGATGCCCACCGCCAGATCCGGCGAGAAGCCCACGAACCACGCGTCCTTGGCGTCGTTCGTCGTGCCGGTCTTGCCGGCCAGCGGCTTGCCGATCTGCTTCAGGATCGTGGCGGTGCCGCGCTGGACCACGCCTTCCATGATCGAGACCATCTGGTAGGCGGTCAGCGGGTCGAGCACCTGCTCGGAATCGTCCACCAGCTTCGGCTCGTCCTGGCCCGACCACTTCTCGGCGTCGCAGCCGATGCACTTGCGGTTGTCGTGCCGGTAGATGGTCTCGCCAGTGCGGTCCTGGATCCGGTCAATCAGGGTCGGCCGGATGCGCCGGCCGCCATTGGCCAGCATCGAGTAGGCGGTGACCATGCGCATCACCGTGGTCTCGCCCGCGCCCAGCGACATCGGCAGCACCGGCAGCATGTCGTCGTAGACGCCGAACCGGCGGGCGTACTCGGCGATGAGCGGCATGCCGACATCCTTGGCGAGCCGGACCGTCATCAGGTTCTTCGAGTGCTCGATGCCGTAGCGCAGGGTGTGGGGGCCGCCGGACTTGCCGTCGTAGTTCGAAGGTGTCCACGCCTCCTGGCCGGGGCCGGCCTCGATGGTGATCGGTGAATCCTGCACGATCGACGCCGGGGTGTAGCCGTTGTCGAGCGCCGCCGAGTAGACGATCGGCTTGAACGAGGAGCCCGGCTGGCGCATCGCCTGGGTAGCGCGGTTGAACTCGGATTCGTCGTACGAGAAGCCGCCCACCATGGCATGGACGCGTCCGGTATTCGGGTCCATGGCGACGATCGCGCCGGAGACCTCGGGCTTCTGGCGCAGGCGGAACTGCCCCTTCCCGCCCTCGATCGCCTCGACATAGACCATGTCGCCGGGCTGGAGATTGGCGCGGCCGGCCCAGCGCATCCCCTCGGGGGTGATCACGCCGGTCTCGCGATCCTTGCCGACCTGGCCGGAGGCCTCGCGCTTGGGCTGCAGGCCGACCTGCACGCCGCCGGCGCCGTTGCCCAGCACCACGGCCAGCCGCCAGGGCGCCACGTCGCCGAGCGCCGGAACCTCGGCCGCCGCCATGCCCCAGTCGCGCCCGGTCAGGTCGACCTTGGTGACCGGCCCGCGCCAGCCATGGGCCTGATCGTAGCGCACGAGGCCGTCGACCAGCGCCTTGCGGGCCCAGGCCTGCATCTTCGGGTCGAGGGTGGCGCGCACCGAGAGGCCGCCCTCGTAGAGCTTCTTCTCGCCGTAGCGCTCGGAGATCTCGCGGCGGACCTCCTCGGTGAAGTAGTTGGCGTTGGCGGCGTTCGGGAAGGCGACGCGCGGGTTGACGCCGAGCGGCATCTTCTTGGCGGCCTCCGCCTCGTCCTTGGTGATGTAGCCGTTCTCCGCCATCAGGCGGATGATCTCGTTGCGGCGGTCCAGCGCCGCCTGGGTCTTGCGGTAGGGGTGATAGTTGTTCGGCCCCTTCGGCAGGGCGGCGAGGTAGGCCGCCTCGTTGATGGTCAATTCGTGGACCGACTTGCCGAAATAGTCGAGCGCCGCCGCCGCCACGCCGTGCAGGTTGCGGCCCGGGACGATCGTGCCCAGGAAGATCTCGTTGAGGTAGAGCTCGAGGATCTTGTCCTTGGAGTAGGCCGCCTCGATCCGCAGCGCCAGCAGCGCCTCCTTGACCTTCCGGTCATAGGTCTGCTCGGAGGACAGCAGGAAGTTCTTGGCGACCTGCTGGGTGATGGTCGAGGCGCCCTGCTTCTTGCCGCTCTTGGCATTGGTCAGAACGGCGCGGACGATCCCCTCGGGGTCGATGCCGCCATGCTTGTAGAAGTTCTTGTCCTCGGCCGACAGGAAGGCGGCGACCACGATCTTCGGCATCGCCTGGATCGGCAGGTAGAGCCGGCGCTCGCGGGCGTATTCGGCGAGCAGCGAGCCGTCGGCCGCGTGGATGCGGGTCATCACCGGCGGCTCGTAATTGGCGAGCGCGGCGTGGTCGGGCAGATCCTGGCTGTACTTCCAATAGAAGTACGCGCCCGCCCCGGCGGCGAGTACGAACACCACCGCGGCGGCGCTGAACAGGATCCCGAAGAAACGAAGGATCAGACGCATCCGGTGTTCCGCTCGTCGCTGGCCCGGCCGCATGCCGGAATCGGCTCACCCGGCGCGTGACGTCCGCTCACGATGCGGTCGGCCCCCGGATGATCCCGTGAGGCCCCCTCGGATTGCCGGTTCGACGGCGGTGCGACGGGGCGTTCGGACGGCCCGTATCCACACTTACTCTATGGTAAAACTGGGGCGGCGGCGGCCGAGCGACGCGTCATCGTGGGTCGTCCCAGGGTGGCGCGATTGGTGAAGAACAGGTCGATCGCCTTGGCCATGGAGCCGGTGACACCCGCCCGCCACTCCGGCGATTGCAGCAGATCCAGGTCGCGCTTGCTCGACAAGTAGCCCAATTCCACCAGCACGCTCGGCACGTCGGGGGAGCGCAGCACCACGAAGCGGGCCTCGCGGTGGGGCTTGGTGCTCATCTCCATCACGGGGCTCAGCTGGCCCATCAGGGTCCGGGCGAAGCCCGACGAGAAGCCCCGGGTCTCCCGCAGGGTCAGTTCCTGCAGGATGTCGGCGATGTCGGGTGGCGCCTCGGCGGCGTCGACGCCCGCGGCGGCATCGGCCCGGTTCTCGCGCTCGGCCAGCTTGGCGGATTCGAGGTCGGTCGCCTTCTCGGCGTTGGTGTAGATCGTGGCGCCGCGTACCTGCGGGGCGGCCGAGATCGAATCGGCGTGGATCGACACGAACAGGTCGGCCTTGGCCTCCCGGGCGAGGCGGACACGCTCGCCCAAGGGCACGAACACGTCCCGGTCGCGGGTCATCCGGACCCGGTAGCGGCCTCCCGCCTCCAGCTTCTCGACGAGCGCCTGGGCGAAGCCGAACACGATGTCCTTCTCGAACACCCCGCCCACCGCGATGGCGCCCGGATCGGTGCCGCCGTGGCCGGCATCGACCATGATCAGCGGGCGCTGGTCGGCGGGCTCGGGCGCGGCGGCCCGGGCCTGGGCGGGGGCGGGATCGGCCGCGGCGGCGGCCTTGCGGAACGTTTCGCGGTCGGCCTTCTGGAGCGGGATCGTGAGCAGCACGGCGCCGTCCTTGGCCCGGGTCGTGGTCTCGATCTTCCCCACCGTGGCGGGGTTCGCGAGGTCGATCACGATGCGGGAGCGCCCGGGGGCGAACAGGCCGTAGCGGAAGGATTGCACGAGGCCGTCCCGGCGGCTGCCGGTGCCGGATTCGAGCTGGAAGTTGACCTCGGGCAGGTCGATCACCGCCCGGTCGGGCCGCTCCATCACGAAGCCGCGGGCCTCGACCGCCCGGGACAGGGTCAGGGTGAGGCGCGTCGTCCCAGCCTGGCTCGCAAGGTCGGCCCCGATGGCGATGGCGGGCTTGTCGCCATTCTGCGCAGAAGCGGGCGGACTCGCCAGCGCCGGCACGAGCGCCAGGGCGAGGCAGAGGCAAACGGAACGGATCAGGCGCGCGCAGCTCGGCATCGGTGCGGTTTGGTTTCCCGTGCCCTCCGATACGGCATGGGACCGGCTTGGTTAACGGCCGGTTGCCAGGCGTGGTTCGATCCGGCAGCCGATGTGGCCGCCGGGCGACAGCAGAGCATTCAGCGGAACGCGACGACGCGGCTCGCCTTGCCCATCACCGTGACCCAGCAGCTCAGGGAGGCGTCGGCGGCGCGCTGGGCCTCGTTGACCTGCAAGCGGATCAGATCGGCCGGCGTGCGGACATCCGACAGCGCCCGGAAATGCGCCAGGGCGGCTGCGCCCTCACCCTGCACGTAGCGGGCGATGGTCGAGCCGATCTCGATCATGTCGATGCGATCGGGCGTGAACATGACCTGGTTCAGCGCCGAGGGCCCATCGGCAGGGACGAGATCTGGCGGGGGAGCCGCATCGAGCTCTATCTCCCGATCCGCGCGGTCGGCCGCATGCGGTTCGTCCGCAATGTCCTGCCGGGTTGCCGCGTGGCGATGCGCCTCGGGGTGGCTCACGGCGTGGATAATGCTGCCCGGGATTTGGGCTTCGGGCTCAATCGGGGCGACGGGGTCAAGCTCCGGAGATGACGCCAGAACCGGCTCAGCATCCGCGAACACGGTACGGGACAGGGCCGCCACGGACACATCCGACTCGTCCACCAAGGCCTCGGCCACGGATTCCGGCGGAGCGGGCATCTCGGTATCCAGGGGCGGTTTCGGCTGCCAGTTGGAATGGCCCGCTCTCGGCCGACGCGGCTTTCCCATCGCGCGATCTCCTCCTGTCCGCTTCGGCCGACCCGCAGGAGCGGTGGTCGGCCGGCGTCCGGCCTTTGACGCCTGGGCGCCATCTTGTGGGATCCGGCCGGTCCGAAGCGGCCGCCCGAATCCTGAGAACACCCCCAATCCGTGCGGACCGGGGGAAGCCGGCCTTTAGCGGGCGGCGTTCTGAGCGAGGGTGCCGTAATCCTTGGCCTGGGCCTGGAAGGCGGCGAACTGGCTCCGGACGAACTCGGACTGCAGCTCGAAGGCCTCGCGCAGGTCCTTGGTGCGCACGAGCTTCTGCGCGAAGTCGAAGGTCGCGTTGGCGTTGGCCTGGGCGTGATCGAACCCCTTCGCGATCACCGCGCTGAAGGTCGACTGGAAGGTCTGGCCCGAGGCCTGAGCCTGCTCGGTGGCCTTGACGGCGTTGGCCATCAGGCTGCCGACGGCGTTGCGGGCCTGATCGACGCTCTTCTCGGCGAAGTCGCGCATCTCGGTCGGCATCTCGAAGTTCGGGGTCTGCATCGAAGTCTCCAGGTCAATTCGTGGAGCGGGACGCCGGCTGCGTCCGCCGTGACGCGCCCCTATATGTTGCACTGCAACAAGAAGTCAAGTGCATGTTGCCCCGTCTGGGCTCGCCGCGTGCGCATCGATAAAATGCCGGATCCATGATCTCGGACAGTCACCAAACCGAGAGCGCATCGATGCATCAGACTCACGGCAAGCTCTGCCGTTTATATCGGTCACCTGAACTGCTGATTCGGATCGGGCATCGGTTTACAAAAATCCAACACCTTGTCTAGGCCACAGCGAACGGATCCTGAATTCTTAATGCTGCCCTTGGGCCAAGGCATCTCAGGATCGGTGCCCGATGAGAGATCCTGCATGATGTTGCATCGCGGCAGGGGCGCTCGTCGCGAGGCCACCATAGAGTGTCCGGAGCGCATCCGCATGGGCGGCCAGCGTCATCGGCACGGCGCGGGCTTCGGCGTAGGCCCGGGCGCCAAAGTCTCGGGCGCAGGCATCGTCCCGCAGAGCCGTGAAAGCCGCCGCCAGGGGGCCGACCTCCGGGGCGACCACGAAGCCGGTCCGCCCGTGGCGGACTTTCTCGGCGGCCCCGGACCGGTCCGAGGCGACCACCGGGATCCCCGCCGCCAGCGCCTCGTAGACGGTGAGCGGCCCGGTCTCGTACCAGCGCGACGGCGCGGCGAGCGCCCGGGCTCGGTGGCGCAGGATGTCCCAGACCGCGGCGGGGCTCTGCCAGCCGATCACCTCCACGCCGTCCCGGGCGCGCAGCTCCGCCTCCAGGGGGCCGGCCCCGATGAACAGCGCGGGCAGTCCGGCCGCCCGAGCGGAATCCGCCACGAGGTCGGCGCCCTTCTCGCGGGTCAGGCGCCCGACATAGGCGATCGCGTCGCCGCGTTCGGGCGTGGCTGCCGGCCCCTCGGCGATCCGGACCGGGTTATCGATCCGATGGTGCGTGACGGCGTAGCCGCCGAGCAGGTCGCCCATTCGCCGGCGGCTGGCGTCGCAGACATGGACCGCGTGGAGCGGCCGCCCCCGCACCGCCTGACGCAGTGCCACGGTGCGGGCGACGCGCACCAGCTTGTGGGCGCGGCTACGGGCATCGCAGGGTGCCGTGATGCAGGACGCCGAGAGCGGCGCCAGCCCGCAGGGCTCCGCCCGGTCGAAGCGGTAATAGACGCCGTTCGGGCAGGCCAAGGCGTAGTCGTGCAGGGTGACCACCAACGGCACGCCCGCGCCCGACAGCACTGGAAAGACCGCTGGCGACAGGGCGCGGGTCCATTGGTGCAGGTGGATGCAGTGCGGCCGCTCCGGCAGGGCAACGAGCGCCGCCGCGAGCCGGCGCGCAGCCTCCGCATGCCAGATTCCGGCGGCCGCCGCCTTGGCCCCGCCAAGCGACCAGATGTCTGGCAGCCCGAGCACGACCCGCCGGATGTTGCCATGATCGAGCAGCGGGTCGGCCTCGCCCGGGATTGCCTGGAGGTAGGTGACCGAAACGCCGGCCTCGGCCAGTCCCCGGGCTGATTCCAGCGCGACCTTCTCGGCCCCGCCGCTGGCAGACGCGAACTCGGCCAGGATCACGACATGCATGGTTAGAGCCCCGGCATCGACGGCCGGGATGATGGCAAAAACCAGTTTACGGGGGATCAACCGCGGGTCGTTACAACACCAAATCCCGAACTCGAGCGTCGGAAACACGCCCGTGCACGTCGTCCTCGTTGCAGATCACGCCGCGATCAACGGTGGCCAGGCCAAGGTGGCGATCGAATCCGCCCTGGGGCTCGCCGCGCGCGGGGTCCGGGTGAGCCTGTTCGCCGCCGTCGGGCCGGTGGATCCGCGCCTCGAACCCGCCGGCATCCGCGTCGTCTGCCTGGGGCAGGACGATATCGCCACGGCGCGCAACAAGCTGGTGTTCGCCGCGCAGGCGATCTGGAACGGCGCCGCGCGCCGGGCGCTCGCCCGGGAACTCGCGGCCTGCGACCCGCGGGATACCGTTGTCCATGTCCACGCCTTCGCCAAGGCACTCTCGCCGTCGATCGGCCCGGCGTTGCGGGCCTCGGGGCTGCCCTGCCTCTACACGATGCACGAGTTCTTCCTGGTCTGCCCGACCGGCGGCTTCTACGCCTACCCGGAGCAGCAGATCTGCCACCGGACGCCGATGTCGGTCTCCTGCATCGTGGCGAACTGCGACGCGCGCAGCTACCCGCGCAAGGCCGCCCGGATGGTCCGCCATGTCGGGCTCACGCAGGTGGCCCGGCTGCCGGAGCTGTTGTCCCACGTCATCACGATCAGCGACCTTCAGGAGCGGGTCGTGCGACCGCTGCTGCCCCCGGGAACCGTGTTTCACCGGGTCGACAACCCGATCGCGGTGGCGCAGGCACCGCTACGGGACGGGCCGCCGGGCGATTTCCTGTTCGTCGGGCGAATCTCCACCGAGAAGGGCGCGCCGATTTTCGCCGAGGCGGCCCGGCTTGCGGGGGCGCGGGCGGTGTTCGTCGGCGACGGCCCCGAGCGGGCGGACCTCGCGGCGCGCTATCCGGAGGCCGTCATGCTGGGCTGGCGCGACGCCGCCGGCGTGCAGGACCTGATGCGGCAGGCCCGGGCGCTGGTCTTCCCGAGCGTCTGGTACGAGGGCCAGCCGCTCACCGTCTACGAGGCCCTGGCCTGCGGCACACCGGTGATCGTCAGCGATGTCTGCGCCGGCCGGGAGGCGGTTGTCGACGGCGAGACCGGGTTCTGGTTCCGCTCGGGCGACCCGGCGGCGCTGGCCACGCATCTGCGCAGCCTGTCAGACGATGGGCTCGCCACCCGGATGGGCCGGGCCGCCTACGACCGCTATTGGGCGGCGCCGCTGAGCCTCGACGCCCATCTCGACCGTCTGGCACGCGTCTACGAGACCGTGATGCGCGGCGCCGATGCCCGCGGGCCCGTCGGCGCCCGGGCGGTCGCGACGGCCTGACGCCGCTTTCGGTCGGGGGGTGTGGCGCCGCCGTCTTTGCGAGCGCAGCGAAGCAATCCAGGGCAGCGCCACGATCGCCTATGTCGCGCTGCCCTGGGTCACTTCGCTGCGCTCGTGATGACGGTGTGGCCGCTTCAATCGGACAATCCAAACGTCCGGCCGATCGATGCACGCGCCGGAAAGATCGGAAACACCCGCCGCCGCCCGCGTTGTTCCGCACCGGCACCCTTGCGTGCCCCCGTCACGGACGAGCGAGCGACATGGCCGACGAGCAGAAGCGCAACGAGACCAAGCCGGGCTTCCAGCAGGGCAGCGCCAAGCCGGGCGACGCGAAGCACCCCGACAACAAGCAGGAGAAGCTCAACGAGCGGCTCGACGAAGCCCTGGAGGAGACCTTCCCGTCGAGCGACCCGGTCTCGGTGAAGATCACCAAGTAGGCGGCCGCCTCCACCAGCTGGCTGAGCCAGTCACCTGTCGACCGGAGAACCGCCCTCTCCTCCCCCTTGTGGGGAGGAGAGGGCGATGGCGCGGAGCGATGCCTTCTGCACCACCCCCACCCCTAGCCCCTCCCCACAAGGGGGAGGGGAAAGCGCATACGGACGCGCCGTGAACCGCCCGACCGATCAGGCGGCTTCGAGCAGCCGGCGAGCGATCACCTGGGCCTGGATCTCGGCCGCGCCCTCGAAGATCGACAGGATGCGGGCATCGCACAGGATCCGGCTCACCGGATATTCCAGCGCGAAGCCGTTGCCGCCGTGGATCTGGAGGGCGTTGTCGGCCGCCGCCCAGGCGACGCGGGCGCCCAGCAGCTTCGCCATCCCGGCCTCAAGGTCGCAGCGCTTGCCCTCGTCCTTCTCGCGGGCCGAGAAGTAGGTGAGCTGGCGGGCGATGTTGATCTCCACCGCCATCATGGCGAGCTTGTCGGCGACCCGCGGGAAGCTGACCAGCGGCTTGCCGAACTGCACCCGCTCCTCGGCGTAGCGCAGGCCGACATCGAGGGCCGACTGGGCGACGCCGATGGCGCGCGCCGCCGTCTGGATGCGAGCCGATTCGAAGGTCTGCATGAGCTGGGCGAAGCCCTTGCCCTCGACCTCGCCGAGGAGGTTCGCGGCCGGGACCTCGAAGCCCTCGAAGGCCAGCTCGTACTCCTTCATGCCCCGGTAGCCGAGCACCTCGATCTCGCCGCCCGACAGACCCTGGACCGGGAAGGGCTCCTCATCCGTCCCACGCGGCTTCTCGGCGATCAGCATGGAGAGGCCCTTGTGGCCCTTCTCCTCGGGCTTGGTGCGGACCAGCACCGTCATGATGTCGGCGCGGACCGGGTGGGTGATCCAGGTCTTGTTGCCGGTGATCTTCCAGGTGTCGCCCTCCTTCACCGCGCGGGTGCGAAGCGAAGCCAGATCCGAACCCGTGTTCGGCTCGGTGAAGACGGCGGTCGGCAAGATGTCGCCCGAGGCGATCTTCGGCAGGAAGCGCTGCTTCTGCTCCTCGGTGCCGCCGCACAGGATCAGCTCGGCGGCGATCTCCGAGCGCGTGCCGAGCGAGCCGACGCCGATATAGGCCCGGGACAATTCCTCCGAGACCACGCACATGGCGGTCTTCGGCAGGCCCATGCCGCCGTATTCCTCGGGGATCGTCAGCCCGAAGACGCCGAGTTCGGCCATCTTGGTCACGATCTCCATCGGGATGTAGGCGTTCTTCAGGTGCCACTCATGCGCCTGATCGACCACCTCGGCCTTGCCGAAGCGGCGCATCTCGGAGCGGATCGCCTCCATGTCCTCGTCGAGGCCCGAGGCGCCGACGGTCGCCGAGCCGCTGCCGTCACGCATCCGAGCAACCAGGGCGGCGCGGTTCTCGGGCGTGTTGCCCTCGGCGATCAGGGTCTCGACCGCGTCGGTGTGGTACTGCGCCACCTCCTTGACGGAGAGGCCAAGCGAGCCGGTCGGGCGGACCATCTCGCCCTGGCTCATCGGGATGCCGGAGAAGAGCTGGTCGAGATACTCGCCCGCGCCGATCCGCACGAGGAGCGCCTCGGTCTCGCCGAACCGGCCCTCGGCCTGCAGACGCTCGGCATAGCCGCCGAGTTCACGGATCGCCTCGGCGTAGGTGGCGAGCCACGCGAGCCCGTGGGCGGCGTGCTGTTGGCCTTCGAGCTTGGCCGCATCGATCCGCCCGTCCGTCCCGAGGATCCGCGTGCGGACCCGGCGCGTGGCCTCGGCGGCCAACGCCTTGGCACTCTCGCCGGCGCTCTTGGTCAGGGACACGAGGTCCTGCGGCTCGGTCTGGATGGCGGGGGATGCGGACATGGTTCTTGCTCGCCTGGCGTTTTTCTGGATCGTCTCTTTTAACCTGTCCGCGGCGCAAGCCGAAGCAGATTTCGTTTGCGGCGTCTTGAACTGAAGTTGAAGACCGATCCTTTCGGCAAGAGTCGATTCGACTTGGATCTGTTCAACTTGGGATGCCAGGCTGCGTCGGGGTTCGGGCGTTCATCCGCCGGCGGACCGACGGGCCGGAACCGCGTGTCACCAACCCTTTCCTTTGAGCTCGGGTGTTTAGCCATCTCTGGCCGACGCGTTCTCTTTTCCCCCTTGCGGGGACGAGTTGGAAGTGAGGGTGGTGCAGGATCGAGCGCTGTGCCGCCTTCTGCACCACCCCCACCCCTGATCGCTCCCCACAAGGGCGAGGGGAAAAGCCGCAGCTCCCTAGGGGGTTGGCAGCCGACGAGATGTGTGGCTTCGGCGGCCTCCGCGCGTCTGGAAGCTCGGGCCTGTCAGCCTCAGTGCTTCTGCTCGCAGCGCGTCTTCACATACGCGCCGTCCTCGCCCTTGAAGCCGGAATTGGCGGCCAGCACCGGGCCCTGGATCAGGCATTCCTGAAGCGTGTGGGCCGGGCCTGTGACCACGTCGATGGCGGTCTCGCGCGAGCAATCCGGGGCCTGCACCGAGGCAGCGCAGATGAGGGCGACGACGAGGATCTGGTTCATGGGGCCTCCCGGCTCGGCCCGGCTTCTCGGACGGCGGGCGGCGTCAAGCGAAAGGCGCGGGTGTGGGGGCAGGTTCCATCACACCAGCGCGGCCAAATCGGCACCGCCCTCGATCGTCGCTGGGTCCGGCACCCGGCCCTCGCCCAGCAGGTGCAGGAACGCCGTGAAGGGCTTGTTGCGGCCGATGCTGCAGGCCGCCACCGCCCGGCCCTCCCGGACGTAGTAGGCGATGAAGTCGAGCGCCGCCGGATCGCCCTGCAGGATGATGCGCTCGAAATCCGGCGCGTAGCCGCCGTAGTCGAGGCGCTTGTCGCCCTGGTTGCTCCAGAAGAACGGCGCCCCCGAGAAATCACCCTGCGCCCCCAGGATCGCCCGCGCCGCGTGGGTGCCGTGCTGCTGGGCAAGCCGCCAGTGCTCGATCCGGGCTGTGACCCCGCTGCCGTGCTCCGGGAAAGCCGCGATGTCGCCCGCGACCCAGACGCGATCGGCGAGTGTAAGGTCCGCGCCGACCGGGAGGCCGCCATTCTCGTCCGGCTCGACCCCGGAGACGATCCCGGTCTCCGGCGCGGCCCCGGCGCCGATCAGGACGAGATCGGCCGGCAGGCTCCCACCATCCTTGGTCTCGACCGCGGAGACGCGGCCGTTCCCGGCGATCCGGGCGACGTTGCCGGTGACGAAGGTGACGCCGTTGCCGGCATGGTAGTGCTTCAGCGCCTTCCCCACGGCCTCGCCGAATCGCTTGGCGAAGGGAACCTCCTCCCGCGACAGGACCGTCACCGACAGGCCGCGCTTGGTCAGGAAGGCCGCCGCCTCCAGGCCGATGAAGCCCGCCCCGATCACCACCACCCGCTTGGCCTCCTCGGCGGCCTCGCTGAGCCGAACGGCGTCGTCGAGGCTGCGCAGCGTCATCACGCCGTCGAGGTCCTTGCCCTCGAAATCCGGCACCACGGCGCGGCTGCCGGTGGCGATCAGCAGGGCGTCGCCCGTGAGCGTGCGCCCATCCGCCAGGGTCACGCTGCGGGCGGCCGGATCGACCCGGGTGGCCTCCTCGGCCTCGATCCGGTCGACCCGATGGGCAGCGGCGAAATCCGGCTCCAGCAGGGTCTTTTCCGGCGGCGTGGGCTTGGCCAGGAACTGCTTGGACAGCTTGGTCCGGTCGTAGGGCGGATGCCCCTCGCGGCCGATCATCGTGATCCGGCCCGAAAATCCTTCGCGGCGCAGGGTCGTCACGCAGGCGACGGCGGCCGCGCCGGTGCCGACGATCAGGACATGCTCGACCGGTGCCGCGGCGTGCTTGGCCGGGGCCGGTTCGGGGGTGAGCGTCGCGACCGCCTCGCCGCCCTCGATCCGGACGGGATAGCGGGTCAGAGCCTCCAGCGCCGGCGGCTCCTCCAGGCTGCCGTCGGACAGGGCGAAGGCCGCCTTGTGCCACGGGCAGTAGAGCCGGCCGCCGCAGATCTCGCCCTTGGCGAGCGGCGCCCCGAGATGCGGGCACTTGGCCTGGAAGGCGCGCACGCCGTCCGCGTCGCGCACGAACAGGACCGCGTCGTCGCCCGCCTTGCCCTCGGCCTTGCCGCCCAGGGGAATTGCGTCGAGGGCGAGGCGAATCTCGCGGGGCTTGTCCTGGTCCATGCGTGTCGCGCTCGGTGCCGGCCCGGGCTGTTGCGGCCCGCGCGCATCAAACCGCGAGTCGACGAAGGGTTTCCGGGCCCTGCGGTCGCAGGCCCAGGTCGGGGTTTCGAAAGGGCGAGCCCTTTCGCGGGTCCAGGGCGGAGCCCTGGCACACCGAGCATCAGGGCTCTGCCCTGAAAACCCGCCCAAGGGCTCGCCCTTGGGGAACCCGGAATCCCGGGCCGGAGACATTCAGCCTCGGCTCGCCACCGCGACCCCGAGGGCGGCCAGCGCCATCCCGGCGCCCTGCAGCGGTGTGAGCACTTCGCCGAACAAGAGATAGCCGAGCACGGCCGCCACCGGCGGCACGAGGAAGAACAGGGCCGCCACCCCCGCTACGGCGCGGCGCCGGATCAGCGCCAGCAGCAGCAGGATGCCGGCCACCGAGTTGATCAGCACCGCCCAGGCGAGCCCGAGCCAGACCGGCGCCACAGGCTCGAACTGCGCGCTGCCGAACGCGAGCGCCAGGGGGATCGCGCAGGCCATGCCGCCGACGAACTGGAGCGTCGCCCCGGCGAGCAGATCGACCCGGCCGCCGGTGCGCTTCTGCCAGAGGGTGCCGAACGTCAGAGACAGCACCGCCAGGAAGCTGACCGCCAGCGCCAGCGGTGGAATCCCGGACGGGTCGGCGGCGCCGATCTTCGGGGCCAGCACGAGCCCCGCCCCGATGAAGCCCATGAGGATGCCGAGCGCACGCCGGGGGCTCACCCGCTCGCCGAGCAGGGGCTGCGCCAGGAGCGCGGTCAGCAGCGGCTGGAGGCTGCCCACGAGGGCCGCGATCCCGGCCGGCAGCCCGCGGCTCACCGCCCAGAAGGTGCTCGACAGATAGACCCCCTGCATCAGGAAGCCCGCAATGACCGGATCGCGCCAGCCCGCGCGGTCGGCCGGCCAGCGTACGCGGGACGCCAGGGCGATCCCCGCCAACACCACGGCGACCGCGGTGAAGCGGATTGCCGTGAAGCCCAGCGGGTCCGCGTGCGGCACCACCGCGCGGGCGGAGATGAAGCCGGTCGCCCAGATCGGCACGAACAGGGCCGGGAGGGCGCTGGCCGCGCGCATCGAGGGTCGTGAGGATGTCGGCATGGCCGTATCTAAGGCGCATCCGGCCCGCGAGTCGCAACGGCGATGCGGCGCATGCCAGGGGCGTGGCGCCCATGCGTCACCGGTTCGTGTTCGGGACCGGATCGCGTCACCCGCGTTGACGGGCCGGCCCCGGCGCCGTTCATCGGCCGGCTGCCAGAGGATGATGAGACCGAGGATCGTGAAACCGCTCCGCAACGGATTGCAGGTCATGGGCGTCGCCGCGCAGCGCTTCGTCTCCCATGACGGCTGGGCGATCGCGAGCCACATCGCGCTGTCGACCCTGACGTCGCTGTTCCCGTTCCTGATCCTGCTCGCCGCGCTCGCCGGCCTGTTCGGCACGCAGTCGCTCGCCGACGAGGCCGGCGTGCTGATCTTCGACGCATGGCCCCGGGAGATCGCCAAGCCGATCGTCGGCGAGGTGCACCGGGTGCTCACCGAGCAGCGCAGCGGGGTGCTGACGCTGGGCGCGCTGTTCGCCCTCTACTTCTCCTCCTCGGGGGTCGAGAGCCTGCGCGTCGGACTGAACCGGGCCTATGGCCTGCGCGAGGGTCGACCCTGGTGGCTGACCCGGCTCGAATCGATCGGCTACGTGATCTGCGGCGCCTTCGCGATGCTGGCTTTCGCGCTGCTCGTGGTGCTGGGGCCGCTGATCTGGCGCGCCCTCGTGCTGGTGGCGCCGGGGCTGGAGCCCCTGAGTCTCACGGTGGCGATCGGGCGGATCGCCGTCACCGCCCTGCTGCTCGCCGTGATCCTAGTGATCGCCCACAAGTTCGTGGCGGCCGGGCGGCGCTCGATCCTGTCGGTCCTGCCGGGGATCGGGGTGACGCTGGTGCTGTGGTTCTTCGCCGGCCTCGGCTTCGGCTTCTATCTCGACCGGTTCTCGAACGCCTACGCGTCGACCTACGGGGGCTTGGCCACCGCGATGGTGTTCCTGGTGTTCCTCTACTGGCTCGCCGCCATGTTCCTGTTCGGCGGCGAGATCAACGGCACGGTGATCGCCGCCCGCCGCAGCCGGCTGCAGGCGCGGATGCTGGCCCGCCGGGCCGAGATGGAGGGCAAATGGACGGAGTCGAGCACCTGACGATCCGCGCGAACGGCGCGGACCTGCACGTCGCGCGCTGCGGCACGGGGGCGCCGCTGCTGCTGCTCCACGGCTGGCCGGAATTCTGGCTGACCTGGGAGCCCGTGATGGCCCGGCTCGCGGACCGCCATACGCTGATCGCCCCGGACCTGCGCGGTTTCGGCGACAGCGACAAGCCGGCAGGCCCCTTCGGCCCGGCTGACCACGCCGCCGATATGGTGTCGCTCCTCGATAGTCTCGGGATCGCGCGGGCCGGCATCGTCGGCCACGATGTCGGTGGGGCGGTGATCCAGGCGCTCGCCCGGGCGAACCCAGAGCGCTGCGCCGGCCTGGTCCTGTTCGATTTTGTCTATCCGGGGATCGGCCCCCGCCTCGGGGCGCCGGACCGGCTCAACGAGATCTGGTACCAGTCCTTCAACCAGATGGATCTGGCCGTGCAGCTCGTGGGGGCCAGCCGCGAGAGCTGCGCCGCCTATATCGGCCATTTCCTGCGGCACTGGTCGCACCGCAAGGACGCGTTCGACGACGTGTTCGACGCCTTCGTGGATGCCTACTGGAAGCCGGGAAACCTCGCGGGCGGCTTCGCGCATTATCGTGCCGCCCATGCCGGCCGGGTGGCGATGCTGAAGGGCGAGGCCCCGCCCCTGCCGCCGATCACGGTGCCGACCTGCGTGCGCTGGGCCGAGCACGACCCGATCTTCCCCTATGCCTGGACCGACCGCCTGGGCGAGACCTTTTCGGATCTCGATCTGGCGCCATTCCCGGGGGTTGGACACTTCCCGCATCGGGAGGATCCGGAGCGGGCCGCGGAGGCGATCGCGGGGTTTTTCGCGCGGATCGGGTAGAGGCTGAAGGCGCCCCTCGCCGGAACATCCCAAGGCCGGGCTTGCCGCATCCGGAAGTAGCGACGGCTGCGCCGGCCCCCGCGCCGGCTTCGTGAGAGCAGAGATCAGGGGTGCGCGCTGTCAGGATGGGGCATGTGTGTGGTTCGCCGCGCTTTCGATGGCGGCGAGTGGATCCGAATCCGTATGGGATATCGTGCGACTGCGATTGCTCCGCAGAACAAGACATTCGGCCTACTTGAGCCGCGCCCTGCATCGCATTGCGCTGATTTTGCGCTTGCCCAAAGATAGATTTTTCAAAACATCAGTTTTAATCTTGACCTGATGGCCTCGCACGCCTTTCATGAGTCACATGGCCGGAGCTTTGGACTCACTCGGCTGAATTTTACAACGGATTTAATAGTATATCGAAGTAAATACTGAGGCGGAATTTCAAGATGAACTCTAAATTAACGGCATTATCTTCCTCAATCATTGCCCTGAGCACCCTTCGAGTCGACGCATCCCCATGGACAAAAGCCGCTCAGGGAAATGGAAACCCCATACTTCCATCACCGGATCCGCGCAGCGCTTATCTGTTCTCACTACCTGTAGCCAATGTTCTCCTATCTTTCTCAGACAAAACGCACGAGCGTACGACAGATCCGTCGCCCGTCGACAATAAACTCGATGATCGTTCTCAAAAATCAAATCCCAATCCAGTGGTATTTCGAAACGTACGTGCGAGCGATGCGCCTATTCTGCAACTCGATCTGCTATCCATATCAGAAAATCCCAGTTCAGACATAAAAAATATCACATCTGGCCTTCCAGAATATTTGGCGAAACAAATCGAGAGCCGCAATTCTTCAGACTTTACCGCGCGGCCAAGAATCCATCTCGATGATGAAAGTCTGGTGAGATTGGCGCGTAATCATGTGCTCGGTGTCTACGAAATCGCCACGACAGACAAAAAAGCGCAAGAATGGGTCGCGCTCCACATGTCCCATTCCGGTCCTTACGATCCGAATGACGCGAGGGTTCAGGCCGTCTTGAATGGGACGGCTAAGATCGTTCGCGGTCCTGAGCCGGTTGAGGCGGGATCCATGTTGCACAGCAAGGAAGTCTATGGTCGCGATCCAGTCACTGGGATCGTCGAGGCAAGAGGTACCACAACCTGGCTTGAAACCAATGACAAGAAAATTGCCGAAGAAGATAAGAAACTTATCGACGACTTTGAGCAGAAAAATCCGGGTTTTACAGTCTCCCCAATCCACCTTTACGACGACGTTGCTCTCGTGATTTATCCCATAGCGCCGAACGCCACGCAGATCGCATCTCAGCCAATCACATAAAAAATTCGGTCATACGCCTCTAGAAAACGAGATGAGGCTACGCTTCGGTCTTTCGGCGATGGATCCCCATCACGCTCGCCAGGAACGGGCGGGGGTGAGGGTTACCCCCCTCACCCCCGCCCGTGACCCGATGTCTGCCTTCCGGCGAAGGGCCCCGCGCACCGACCTGGGCCCTCAACGCCAGCCCGTCCTCACGCAGCCAGCGCCAGCCCGTCCTCCGCCTCGGCCTCGGTCGCCATGAACTGCGCCCGGGCGAGCTCGGCGAAGCGACCGCCCTCGGCCACCAGCGCGTCGAAGGTCCCGGCCTCGACGATCCGGCCCTCGTGGAACACCAGGATCCGGTCGGCGTCGCGGATCGTGGCGAGGCGGTGGGCGATCACGAAGGTGGTCCGCCCCTCCATCACCGCCTCCAGCGCGCCCTGGAGCTTGCGCTCGGTGGCGGCGTCCAGCGCCGAGGTCGCCTCGTCGAGGATCAGGATCGGCGGGTTCTTCAGGAGCGCCCGGGCGATCGAGAGCCGCTGGCGCTCGCCCCCCGAGAGCGACCGGCCGCGCTCGCCGATCACCGTGTCGAGCCCGTTCGGCTGGCGCGCCAGGAAGGCGCTGGCCTGGGCCCGCTCCAGGGCGTCGAGCATCTCGGCGTCGGTGGCGTCCGGGCAGCCGACCTGCAGGTTCTCGCGGATCGAGCGGGCGAACAGCATCGGCTCCTGGAACACCACGCCGATGTTGTGGCGCAGGGAGGCGAGTCCGACGTCGCGGATGTCCATATCGTCGATACGGATCGAACCGGAGGCCGGGTCGAAGCTGCGGTGCAGGAGGCCGAGCGTCGTCGACTTGCCCGAGCCGGTGGTGCCGACCAGCGCGATCGTCTCGCCGGGCCGCGCCGAGAACGACACGCCGTCGAGCGCCTGCCGCTTGCCGTCATACGAGAAGGCGACGTTGTCGAAGGTCACCGCGCCCTCGAACCGCGCCACCTGCCGGGCATGCGGCCGGTCGGCCACCGCCGGGACGGTGTCGTAAATCTCGAAGAATTCCGCGATCTTCGGCGCCTGCTGGAACAGGCCGTTGACGAAGCCGACCACGTGGTCGAGCCGGGCCACGAAGGCGGTGGCGAGGCTCATGAAGGCCACGACCTCGCCCACCGTGGTGGTGCCGGCCTGATAGAGCCAGATGCCGGTGACGAAGATCGCCGTCATCGTGATGGTCGCGGACGCCCGTGTCGCCACGTTGGCGAGCGCCCACCAGGACAGGACCGGGATCTGCGCGGCGAGCAGGTTGGTGATGATGCCGCGCATCGCGTCCTTCTCGGCCTTGGCGCGGGTGAAGGACTGGATCACCGCGACATTGCCGAGCGCGTCCGAGGCATGGGCCGCAAGGCCGGAATTGAACTCCTCGACCTGCCCCTGGAGCGTCTCGGTCCGGCGCATCACGAAGGTGGTGAGCGCCGTGAACGCCAGCACCAGCACCACCAGGATCGAGCCGAGCTGCCAGTTGATGAACAGGGTCATCGGCAGGAGCACGCCGAGCGAGACCAGGGCGACGAGGTGGTCGCGGAAGAAACCGAGCCACAGCCACGCCATGCCGTTCGTGCCCTCCAGCATCGCCTTCAGGACGCGGCCGGAATGGTTGGCCGAGTGGAAGGCCAGCGGCAGGTCGAGCACGTGCTCGAAGTAGCTCGCCATCGAGGACAGGCGGTTGCGGTGCGCGAGCCGGTCGGCATGGAGCGCGATGAACACGCCCGCCGCAATGGTGAAGAAGCCGAACGCCACCCAGGCGGCGAGCAGGGGCAGCATCGTGCCCATGGCGTTGCCGCCGCGCTGGAGATGGGTGAGCTGGTCGATGATCCGGCCCATCAGCAGGGGCTCGGCGAAGGCCGCGATCGCCAGCACGACGTTGGTCGCCGCCAAGCCGATCGCCAGCCGCCGTTCCGCCTTCAGAAACCCTAGGACCCGTCCGTAGAGACGAACCATCGTACCGCTCCGCCACCCCTGGCGCGGCCCGTGTGCCCCGGGTCCTGCGCCATATCTTAACGGGGCTCGGCTGCCCGGCCGCTTCGCCGTTCCTGCCGCCAAACCCCTCGTACGACAGGTGTATGCCAGGCTCTGCCTGAACGGGCGATGACGGGATGATACAGATTGGAAACAGGCGTCTTTACTGCTCGTTCAGTAAGGTTACCAACCCGGTAGGCTGCCCAGGTCTCTTCGGATCCAGCACCCGGTTTTCCGTGACGATTCGGCATCGGGCACACGGCTCTCGCATCCGCACCCGGGCAGCTCCCGGGCTCCGCGTCGTGATCGGGCGGGTTATGCGCGATGGCGTCCATATCGGCGCCTATGCGGCCGAACCGGGCCGAGGCTCCCTGACACCCGCTACCGGCCGGCCAACCCTTGGGTAACGGTGACGCCGCTCACGGAAGCGCCACCGGTGCCGAACGTGACGGGGCTGCCGCAGGGGCGGCGCTACTGGGCCGTGAGCAGCGCCCAGTAGACCTTGTATTTCGAGCCCGGCGCGTAGGCGGTGGCGATGCCCATCTTGGTGGCCCTCGGGTCGAGCATCGTGGCGTCGTGCGGCTTGCTCTCGCGCCAGCCCGAGAAGGCCTCGGCCAGGGTGTGATAGCCGGCCGAGAGGTTGGCGTTCACGTCCGCGTAGCCGAGCCGCTGCACCGCGGCCTTCACGGTCTGCGCCTGGCTCGGCCGGTCGGCCAGCGCCATCGCGGCCGCCTCGGCCTCGGCCAGCCGCTGCAATTCGGGATCGACCGCGAGCGGCGGCGCGCCACGGTTGCGGCGGTAGGACGAGATCATGTCCCGGGCCGCCTCCACGTCGATATGGGCGCTGTCGCTGGCGAGCGGAAGGTAGATGCTCGGCAGTGCCGAGGAGGTCGGTGCCTGGGCGGCGCAGGCACCGAGAAGCGCCAGCGCCGACAGGCAGAGCAACCGCGGCAGGGTCCGTCTCACGCTTCGTCCGCCCACGTTCTCAAAATCCCTGCTGCGGCAACCGGCTCGGATGCCGCAGCCATATAGGCAGGGTCTGGCGGATCCGCACCCGCCCCCTCAGCCCCCCGCGCTCCGCAGGCTTCGATCCCGCTGTGTCCGGGCCCCCTCCCCGGCCTCGGCGGCGGGTGCTGCGGCCGGCGCCGCCAGCCCGAAGCGACTGGCGATCTCGCCCATGGCGCTCTGCATCGTGTCGAGGCCCTGCACGGTCACGATGCTGGAGCCGGGGCCGAGCGGCGGGATGAAGCCCGCCTGCACCAGTGTCGAGAACACGGAGAAATTAAGGTCGGTCAGCACCTTCTGGCCGAGGCTGACGTCGGTGATCCAGACCAGCAGCTCGAATTCGAGGAACGGATCGCCGATCTTCTTGAACACCACCCGGGGCGGCGGATCCCGCAGCACGTCGGCATGGGCCTGCGCGCAGCCCGTGATCATCTCGGCGGCCCGGACCGGATCCTGGTTGCGCAGGACGCTGACTGTGATGCTCACCCGGCCGGAGCGGTCGCCGCGCACCCGGTTCTTGACCACCCCGGAGATCAGGTTGGAGTTCGGCACGATCACGGCCGAGCGGTCGAAGGTCTGGATCTCCGTGGAGCGCACCGAGATCCGCTTCACGATGCCCTCGGAATCGCCGATCACCACCTGATCGCCCACCCGGATCGGCCGCTCCCACAGGAGCAACAGGCCCGAGACGAAGTTGTTGACGATCGATTGCAGGCCGAAACCGATACCGACCGACAGGGCGCCGGCCACCAGGGTGAGCTTTTCGAGGCTCAGGCCGAGATACGAGAAGGCCAGCGCCAGCGCGAGCAGGAAGCCGCAATAGCCCGCCACCGTGGTGATCGAGTTGCGCAGGCCCGCGTCGAGGTCGGTCGCCGGCAGGTAGGTGTTTTCCAGCCAGCGCTGGACGCCCTTGGTGATGAAGATGCCGACCACCAGGATGCCGATCCCCAGCACGATGCTCGACAGCGAGATCGTGACGTCGCCGACCTTGAAGCCGAAGAAGGCCTGTCGGACCGACGAGACGATGTCGGTCGAATCGAGCCCCCAGGGTGCCAGCACGAGGACCGCCGCCGCCAGGAACAGGACCACCCGGGCGGCACCGGTCGCCAGGACCGAGATCTGGTTCAGCGAGCGCTTGCGCAGGCCGGTATTGGCCTGGAGCGCGGTGGCGAGCCGGGTCTCGTCGGAGAGCGCGCGGCCGATGAAGACATCGACGCTCTGGACCAGCAGGTAGAGCAGCACCAGGACGCCCGCGTCCCAGATCAGCTGGTCGATCAGGAAGGTCACGAAGGCGACGTAGCCCACCAGGGCACCGAGCCCGATCACCGCCATGGCGGCCCAGCCGAGGAGCCGGGCCGGGCCGCCGATGCCCGTGGTGGTCTTGGTCGGCACGTAGGGGCCGAAGCAGGCCTCCTCCTCCTGCTCGGTATCGGCGAAGCGATGCAGGCCGATCCCGAGGATCAGGGCGGTCGCCACGGCGCCGAGGCCGCGGGTGGCGATGGAGATCGGCAGGGCCGCCGAGATCCCGGAATTCAGGGCCTCCACGGACTTCACCACGGTCACCACCGTGGCGATGCCGACCGCGAGCCGGGTCAGGCGCGTGGCTGCGGCGTCACTCACGGGGGTGGGCCGCCACGCGGGCTTTTCCGGGCTGAGCAGGCCGTCGCAGAGGGCTTCCACGAAGGCGATGAAGGCGAGGCCACCGGAGATCGCGGCGGCGACCGGCAGGAGCCGGGACGGCAGCAGATTGGTGGCGTCGAGCGCGTAATAGACCGCGTAGGAGCCCGCCACCGCCGGCACCGTCCCGAGCAGGATCACCCGCCAGGCGGCGAGCAGCCTGGCCCGGCGCGATGGCTCCGTCTTGCCGGCATCCCGGCGGGCGCCCCGGGGCGCGATGTTGCGGCGGCCGAAATACAAAGCCACCGAGATCCCGAAGGCCAGCCCGAGGAACAGCAGGTTGGTGAGGCTGCCATTGCGGGAGAACAGGAGCCCGATATCGGAGACTGCGCTCTGCAGCGCGCGGGTATCGCGCGGCACGTCGGCCATCACCTTGGCCCAGAAGCCCGGGCCGATCAGCAGCTGGGACCGCAGGAACAGGTCGCGGGTGAAGGATTCGCGCCGGCGGTTCGAGACGCGGTCGACGATCTGGTCGCCCTGCACCACGAGCGAGCGGGCCAGCCGCTGGGTCTCGTCGATCCGGGTGACGGCGGCCTCGCGCTCGGCGCGCTGCTCGGCGACGTCCGCGCTCTCCTGAGTGTCCTTGGGCTTCGGCCCGAGCTGGGCCAGCCGCTCGCGGGCAGCCTCCAGCGGCGCGTCGAGCCGCGTGACCAGGGTGCGGATCTCGTCTGTGACCGTGACGGCGCTGTCGCGGATGGCGGTGAGATCCGCCACCGTCAGGTCCGTATGGCCGAGCTGCTTCTCCCGGGCGTCGAGCTCGGCCTTGGCGGCGTCGAGCTTGGCCCGCACCGCCTTGAACTGTTCGGGGACCTCCGCGGATGCCGGTTTGGCCGCCGCAGGTTTGGCTTCTGCGGGCTTGGTTTCTGCAGCCTTTGCATCCGCAGGCTTGCCGGCCGGCCCCTGCGTCTGAGCGGGCGTTTGCGCGGGAGACTGGGCCGGCGTCTCGGCAGAGGCCGGCGGGGATGCGGCGGCGAGGCCGAGCATCACTGCGGCGAAGAGGGTGGCGAGACGGGACGGGCGCGCGCCGCCATCCGGCTTGCTGGTACGCGCTGGCGTACACGTCATGGGCGACCTCGCGTCGGGCGCGCCGATGCGCGCTCGGCATCGGCGAATCGGCGGCGATAGGGGACCGGGGGGCCCTCCTGGCGGCCCAGCCCTCTGCGGGAGCAATAGGGCGAAACCGTGCTCCTGCCATCCGGCACCGGCTCGCACGGCCCCGCGCGCCGGGCCGCTCTTCGGGTGCCCCGTGTGTGTGTGCCCTGTGGGTGCGTCCCTGGGCCCGCCGGGAACAGCTTCACAAGGGTGTCATGCTGAGATTAGATGAGCACCTGATGGACAGGGCCTTTTCGTCATCACGCGAAAGGGCACGGCCGGCGATCGTGCCGGCCCGGCCCGGCCGCGTTCCGGATCTGATCGCCCCGACTGGCGCCCTCGCGCGCCGGCCCGCCGCCCTGTTGCTCCCTCCACCGCTCCCTTCAGGTCGTCGCCCCGGGCGCCGGCTTGTCCCGCATCGGCTCCGGGCCGGTCCGGACGAGCCGGTGAGGCGTCACCCCGGTCCCGCGTGTTATCCGCGTCAGAGCTAGTGTGAAGAGTCGCGCCGATGATGGATCTCCAAACCCTCGTCCTCAACGCGGATTATCGGCCGCTCTCGTATAATCCGCTCTCCCTCTGGTCCTGGAAGGATGCCTTCACGGCCCTGTTCCTCGACCGGGTCACCCTGGTGGCGAGCTACGATGTCGAGGCCCGCTCGCCCTCGCGCTCCCTGCGGGTGCCCAGCGTGGTGGCGCTCAAGAACTACGTGGCGCTCGCCCGCAGCCCGGCCTTCACGCGCTACAACATCTACCTGCGGGACGGGTTCAGCTGCCAGTATTGCGGCCTGCGGCTGCCCTCCGGCGGCCTGACCTTCGACCACGTGGTGCCGCGATCCCGGGGCGGCCTGTCGAGCTGGGAGAACGTCGTTGCGGCCTGCTCGCCCTGCAACCTGCGCAAGGCCAACCGGACCCCGGCCGAGGCCGACATGCCGCTGATGACCGAGCCCCGGCGGCCGACCCGCTATGAGTTGCACCACCGGCAGCCGGAATTCGACCACCGGCAATATCACCACACGTGGCTCGACTACCTGTACTGGGACAGCGAACTGGAGAGCTGAGGTGGGGGCAGCGCCGGTCGCGCTTCGCAGCCGGGGACTAGGCTAGTCAACAACGGACCGTCCGTCATGCCTTCCCGGCGACCCTCTCACCAGGCCATGGAGCGGGGCGGCTGGTTGTACAGCGGGACGCTGTGGTTGCGCGGCAGGTAGTCCCACACCAGCACGGGCGGCGGGACGACCGGAACGACCGCGACGGGCCGCACCCGGATTCGGTGGCGGATGACGCGCGACTCGGTCCGGTGCCCGGACCAGGCGGTGGGGGACGCCTGGGCGGGGCCCGCCGCGAGCAGGGCCGCGGCGACCGCGAGACAGCGACACACGCGCATGGACAGGCTCCCGCCGGCTGTCGATCCCAGACCGTGCACCATCAGAACTTGACGGCCGCGCCGGCGCGGACGGTGTTCAGGTTGACCTTGTGGCCGTCGAAATCGCTGAACAGGACGTACTGATATTCGGCGCGCAGCAGGATGTTCGGGGTGATCGCGTACTCGATGCCGACGCCCCCCGCCATGCCGGCGACGACCTTGGTCCGCGACTGCGCCTGGATCGACGTGAACGGCGTGCCGCTGTAGGGCGCGCTCTGATCGAAGCTCGTGTAGCCGAAGCTGTTCACCGCGGTGGGCGTCCCGGCCAGGTTGGCGTTGTAGGCGGTCAGGTTGAACCCGTAATTCCGGTAGACGGTCGAGTCGGCGATGCGTGCCCGGCCGATGGCGACGCCGCCGGTCACATAGGGCATGAAATTCTCGAACGCGTAACCGATCCGCGCGCGCAGCGTGCCGTAATCGTTGACCCGGGTGGCGGTGGCCCCGCCCAGGTTCACGACTTCATACACACCGGCCGCAGTGGTCTGACTGCGACCGATACTGTCACTCGAGACACCCATCTTACCGAAATAGGTGTAATCGGCCTCGACGCCGAAGACGAACTGGTCGAACTGGACATTGTAGCCCGCGAAGGCGCCGAAGCTCGCGGCGCCGACCCGCTTCGACGCCGGGCTGAGCAGGGTCGAGGCGCTGAAATCGGACTCGCCGGTCGTATTGTGCGAATCCCGGAAGATCAGGGGCTGCAGCGCGCCCTTGCTGCCCAGTGCCGCCGAGGTGTAGCCGCCATGGCCGCCGACATACAGGCCGCTCCAGTCGACCACGCGGATCGGAGCCGGGACCGGGTCGTAGTCGGCGCCGCGCAGGTAATCGTAATCCAGGTCGGCGGCCCGGGCGGAGTTGACGCCGCAGAGACCGAGGACCGCCAGAAGCGGAAAGGTGACGGTACGCATCGGGATCGTCCTGGAACAGCAGTGATAGACGGCGGATCGAGCCTCGATATCGAGATAGTCGAGTAACCTTAATTATCCGTTGCTTAAGACAAATCTTCGGACACCAATTCTACTTTCACGATGCTGCCGCCGATCTCCGGGCCCCGTCGTCCGGCCCCGAAACGCGAAACGGCGCGGAGAGCCTCCGCGCCGTCGCCGTCCGGTAATGGGATCGCGCTGCGATCAGTACTTGCGCACCAGCGGGCCGGGGATCGGCTCCGGCATCAGCGGCGGCAGCGGGGCCGCGACGACGCCGCCGAGGTAGTAGCGCAGGCCGATCTTCACGTCGTGCGCCTCGATGTCCTTCACCTTGATCGCGTTGAGGCTGCCGGTGCAGCACGGCACGTAGCCGGCGCCGGTCTCGGCCTTGCCGAGGTTCAGGTAGCGGTAGGCCAGTTCGATCTTCAGCGCGTCGGTCACGTTGTAGGCGAGACCGGCATGGAGCGCCCAGGCGAAGCTGCCGCTCGACTTGTCCTTGTAGAACTTGCTGCCGCTGTTGGTGTTGTAGACCGGATTGCCGTTCGAGTCGTAAACCGGCTTGTAGTTGTAGCTCGGCTGACCGCAATCGCAGCCATAGACCGGGTTGCCGTAATCGTAACCGTAGGTCGGGCTGGTGAACTGCTGGTTGGTCGAGTACGACGAGACGTGGTTGAAGGCATAGCCGACACCGCCGCCGATGAACGGCGTGATGCCGTACCACGTGCCGAGGTCGAAATACGCGTTGGCCATCACCACGGCGGAATCGAAATTGCCGCTCGACTTGTTGACGCCGTAGGAGCCCAGGCCGTCATCGTAATCCGGGCCGCGGTAGTACTCGCTGCCGCGCAGGCCGGTGGCGTAGCGATACTCACCCGTGATGTCGCCGCGGAAGAACGGGGTGAACTGGTAGCCGACACCGACGCCCGCGAAGCCGCCGCCGCCGATCTCGTTGCCGAAGGAGCGGTTGGCATCCGGGTAGCCGGTGTAATCGTAGGCGGTGCTGTACTTCGGGCGGTTGTAGACGCTGGCGCCCACATCGCCGCGCAGGTACCAGCCGCCACCGACTTCGATCGGCTCGGGCGGGGGCGGGGGCGGCGGGGGCAGCAGGTCCGCCGCGGCGGCGAGGCAGGGCGCGCCGACGCTCGCCGCGAGCGTCAGGCTACGCACCAAAGCGTTGAGCTTGGAGCGGGCCATAAGAATTCCTTTACTGGATCCGTGAGCCCGACGCTCCGCGTGCGCGCTCTGTGGTTAGCCTGTGAAGAATGCGCGCAACGTCTTAAATCCGGCTTAACGTTAAGTCTTAGGCTTGCGTGTTTTCGACCCTTCAGCGCAAACCGTTGCTCCATAAATATTGGCCGGCCGTCAGTACGGGACACCGCCGCCTTTTCTGGGATCGACTGTCGCAGGAGAAAGACTGTATGAGCAGAATGCTGACCGCCGCTCAGGCCGGGATCGGGACGGTCGTGGATCCGGGCATGGCGGGCTGAGGCGCCCATGCTCCCGGAGGACGTGCGCATCCTGGCGCTGATGCTGCCCGAGGCGGTAGCAGGCGCCCATAGCGGCAACCCGGATTTCCGCGTCGGCGGCCGGGTCTTCGCGACCCTGTGGGTCGAGGAGGCGCGGGTGGTGCTGCGACTCGCGCCCGACGATCAGGCCGCCCTGTGCGAGGCCGAGCCGGACCTGTTCACGCCGCTCGACGGGGCCTGGGGCCGCCGGGGCTGGACCAACCTCGATCTCGACCTGTGCGAGGAGGAGACACTGCGCACCGGGCTCCTGGCGGCGTGGCGCGTGACGGCGCCTCCGGAGTTGAGCGCCGCCTACGACTGAACCCCACGTCTGGCTTTCAAAAGGTCTGCGACCTTCTGCGGGTCCAGGGCAGAGCCCTGGTGCCGTCAGGGGCTCCGCCCCCGAACCCCGCCAAAGGGCTCGCCCTTTGGGATCCCGAACTCTAGGCCGCGGCGCGGGTCACGGCGTCGACCACCTCGTCGACCACGGCGTTGACGAGGCCGCGGTCGTCGCCCTCGGCCATCACCCGGATCACCGGCTCGGTGCCGGAGGGGCGGATTACGAGGCGGCCGGCATTGCCCAGCCGCTCGCGGGCGTGCTCGATCGCGCTCACCACGCTGTCCTGCCGCAGTGGCTCGCCGGCCCTGTAGCGCACGTTCTTGAGGATCTGCGGCAGCGGCTCGAAGCAGTGGCAGACCTCACTCACCGGCCGGTTCTGACGCTGCACCACGCTGAGCAGCTGGAGCGCCGCCACGAGGCCGTCGCCCGTGGTGGTGTAATCCGACATGATGATGTGGCCGGATTGCTCGCCGCCGAGGTTGTACCCGTGCTCGCGCATGTGCTCGAGGACGTAGCGGTCCCCCACCGCGGTGCGGGCCAGCGTCAGCCCCAGGCCGCCGAGATAGCGCTCCAGGCCGAGGTTCGACATGATCGTGGCCACCACGCCCGGCTGGGTGAGGCGCTCGTCCTCCTTCCATGACCGGGCGACGACCGCCATGAGCTGGTCGCCGTCGACCACCTGCCCCTTCTCGTCGACGATCAGCACCCGGTCGGCATCGCCGTCCAGCGCGATGCCGATATCGGCCCGGCGCTCGCGCACCATGTCGATCAGGGCCGCGGGTGCGGTGGAACCGACATCGCGGTTGATGTTGAACCCGTCCGGCTCGGTGCCGATGGCGATGACCTCGGCGCCGAGCTCCCACAGGGTCTCGGGGGCGACCCGGTAGGCGGCGCCATTGGCGCAATCGACCACCACCCGCAACCCGTCGAGGGTCACCTGCCGCGGCAGGGTGCGCTTGGCGAACTCGATGTAGCGGGCATGCACGCTCTCGATCCGCTTGGCCCGGCCGAGATCGTTGGAGCCGGACAGGCGCTTGTGCATGTCGGCGTCGATCAGCTCTTCGATCTCGTGCTCGATCGCGTCGTTGAGCTTGAACCCGTCGGGCCCGAACAGCTTGATGCCGTTATCCTCGAATGGGTTGTGCGAGGCCGAGATCATCACGCCGAGATCGGCCCGCATGGAGCGGCTCAGCATCGCGACGGCCGGCGTCGGCACCGGCCCGAGCAGCAGCACGTCCATGCCCACCGAGGTGAAGCCCGCGACCAGCGCGGTCTCGATCATGTAGCCGGACAGGCGGGTATCCTTGCCGATCACCACCCGGTGGCGGTGGTCACCGCGCTGGAACACGAGGCCCGCCGCCTGACCGACCTTCAGGGCGAGTTCGGGGGTGATCACGCCGTTGGCGCGGCCGCGGATCCCGTCGGTTCCGAAATACTTGCGCACGAGGTCGTCTCCGAGGCCCGGCCTCGCCGGCCTGACAAGGCTTAGCAGACAATCGTTTACGCCGGATGTGGTCCGTCCGGCAGTCAGACGGGTGCTTCCCGACAAAGGCGGTCGAAATGCGGCCAAGCCGCTGACGGGGGCTACAGGATCCGCGGGAGCGATGCGCCGACCAGGGCGAGGCCGGAGAGGATCAGGAGACTCAGCACCAGGGTGCGGAACATCGCCTCGCTGATGCCGAGATAGATCCGCGCGCCGAGCAGCGCCGGGATCAGCATGGCCGGCAGCACCACGGCCAGCATCGGCAGCATCGCCCGCGTGACGAGGCCGGAGGCGACGTAGGTGACGACCGTGACGCTGAGCATGGCGAGGTTGAAGTTCTGGATCACCGCCCGCTGCGCGTCGCGCTCGTAGCGGCGCAGGGTGCACCAGAGGGTGGGCAGCACACCCGTGAAGCCGCCGAGCCCGCCCATCATGCCGCCGCCGAGGCCGACCACCGCGTCGGCGAACCGGCCGCCCACGGTGATGCGCGGCAGGTTCCTGGCGAACAGCATGGCCGGACACCAGACCAGCAGCAGCAGGCCGAGGATCACCTTGAACCAGTCGGCGTCGAGCCGCGGCAGCAGGAGGATACCGAGGGGCAGTCCGGCGAGGCCGCCGAGTACGAAGGGCGCAAGCCGCTTGAGATCGAAGCCGCGCCGGACCGAGACGGCGGCAACGACCTGACCCGTGAAGCCGCCCGCGACGGCGAGGACCGCCGCGAGCTTCGGATCGAGTACCCAGGCCCAGAATGAGAGGGCGACGAGCCCGAAGCCGAAACCCGAGAGCCCCTGCACGAAGCCGGCGACGACGGCGCCGAGGGCGACGACGAGATAGGTCGAGACCGGCATGGGACTTGGCTGCGCCTTGTGGAGGGACCGGTCTTTTTCGATTCGGAGAAGTCGGCGGAGTCTCCCGCCAAGCTGCGGATGTCGGTTTGCTGGCAGCGGATCCGCTTTGTCACGCACGAAAAAGGGCGCCTCGCGGCGCCCTCTTCGTCCATCCAACCCAGGCTCAGGCCTGCGGCTGCGGCTCCAGCCCGCCGTCGCTCTCTTTCGGCCGGCCGCGGCCTGCCGAGGGGACCGAGGAGCCCCGGGCCGGGGTCGGCGGCACGTCGCCGCCGTCGCGGATCGGGGGCTCGCCCTTGAGCAGCTTGCGGATCTCCTCGCCCGAGAGGGTCTCGTATTCGAGGAGCCCCTGCGCCAGCGCCTCCAAGTCGTCCTTGTGCTCGGCGAGGATGCGGCGTGCCTCCTCCAGGCCGGTCTCCACGAGGCGGCGGACCTCGGCGTCGATCTTCTGGGCAGTCGACTCCGAGACCGACTGCTGCCGGCCCATCGACATGCCGAGGAAGACCTCGTCGTTGTTGTCACCGTACGCGACCGTCCCGAGTTCGGGCGAGAAGCCCCAGCGGGTCACCATCATCTTGGCGAGGCGGGTGGCCTGCTCGATGTCCGACTGGGCGCCCGAGGTCACCTTATCCTGGCCGAAGATCATCTCCTCGGCGATGCGGCCGCCCATCATGATCGCCAACCGCGAGGTCATCTGCTCGAAGCTCATGGAGAGCTTGTCCCGCTCGGGCAGCTGCATGACCATGCCGAGCGCCCGGCCACGCGGGATGATGGTGGCCTTGTGCACCGGGTCCGTGGCCGGGACGTTGAGCGCGACGATCGCGTGGCCGCCCTCGTGATAGGCGGTGAGCCGCTTCTCGTCCTCGGTCATCACGAGGGTGCGCCGCTCGGCGCCCATCATGACCTTGTCCTTGGCGTCCTCGAACTCGTGCATCGTCACGATGCGCTTGCCGCGGCGGGCCGCCAGCAGCGCGGACTCGTTCACGAGGTTCATCAGGTCGGCGCCCGAGAAGCCCGGGGTGCCGCGCGCGATGGTCTTCAGGTCGACATCGGGAGCCAGCGGCACCTTGCGCACGTGGACGCGCAGGATGCGCTCGCGGCCGGTGACGTCGGGGTTCGGCACCATGATCTGGCGGTCGAAGCGGCCGGGACGCAGCAGGGCCGGGTCGAGCACGTCGGGGCGGTTGGTCGCCGCGATGATGATCACGCCCTCGTTGGCCTCGAACCCATCCATCTCCACGAGGAGCTGGTTCAGGGTCTGCTCGCGCTCGTCGTTGCCGCCGCCCAGGCCGGCGCCGCGATGGCGGCCGACCGCGTCGATCTCGTCGATGAAGATGATGCAGGGGGCGTTCTTCTTGGCCTGCTCGAACATGTCGCGCACGCGGCTGGCGCCGACGCCCACGAACATCTCGACGAAATCGGAGCCCGAGATGGTGAAGAACGGCACGTTGGCCTCACCCGCAACCGCCCGGGCGATCAGGGTCTTACCGGTGCCGGGCGGGCCGACGAGCAGCACGCCGCGCGGGATCCGGCCGCCGAGCCGCTGGAACTTCTGCGGATCGCGCAGGAACTCGACGATCTCCTGCAGATCCTCCTTGGCCTCCTCGACGCCCGCCACGTCGTCGAACGATACGCGGCCGTGGGCCTCGTTGAGGAGCTTCGCCTTCGACTTGCCGAAGCCCATGGCGCGGCCGGCGCCGGACTGCATCTGGCGCGACAGGAAGATCCAGGCGCCGATGAAGACGAGAATCGGCAGCCAGCTCACGAGCAGCTGGATGAACCAGGGGGTGTTGTCGGACGGGGGACGGGCGGTGATCTGAACGCCCTTGCCCTGGAGCTTCGAGACTAGGCTCGGGTCATTGGGCGCGTAGCTCGTGAAGTTGCCGCCGCCCACGTAGGTGCCGGACACGTCCTGCCCGGAAATCACCACCGACTGGATCTTGCCGGCATCGGCGTCGTTCAGGAGCTGGCTGTAGGCGATCTCGCTGCCGCCGCCCCGGTGCCCCGGATTCTGGAACAGGGTGACGAGGGCCAGCACCAGCAGGAAGATGACGACCCACAAGGCAAAGTTGCGAAAATTCGGGTTCATCGATCAATCCTTGGTGCGTGCGACCCCCAAGACGGACGCCTCGCCCGGCTCGGCCGGTCCATCCGTGCACACTCCACCAATGTAGGCGGGGGGCTCTCCCTTGCCAAGTAATGGCGACACCCCTGCGGCGAGGGCAGCACTCTTTGCTCTCGCGCGACGGGGTGGCGCGGGGTCAAGCCTCACCGTGCCGGCGGTGTCCGCCGCGATCAGGAATCCCGCGAGGCTACGCCGGATCGCCACCCGACGCCGCAGGGCCGGCAGGAGTGATTCGAGGACCAGGGTTTCGAGGCGTTCGAGGCGGCGCGGCGCTGCCCCAGCCTGCGTGAGGGCGTGATCGAGGCAGCGCAGTGCCACGGCCTCCGGCAGGGCCGCCAGGATGGTTCCGTCGAGGCGCAGAATCGCGTCCGCAGCGGGCCGCCGCGCGGTCTCGAAGGCCTGTTCGGCGGCGCTTCGCAGCGCGGCCTCGTCGCGGGCGACGCGCTCGGCGAGACGGGCGAGGCGGCCGGGGGTCAGCCCCTCCCGCGCCAAGATCGGCCAGGCGTCGCGCAGGCGGCCCCGGGCAAAGCGCGGGTCGGCGTTGCTGGGATCGCGCAGATACGCGATGCCGCGGGCCTCGCACCACGCCACCAGGACCGCCTTCGGCAGGCCGAGAAACGGCCGCGCGAGATCGAGGCCGGGTGCGAGCACCCGCGTGGTGCGCATGCCGGCGAGGCCGGCGGGGCCGCTGCCCGCAGCGATGCGCATCAGCACGGTTTCGGCTTGGTCGTCCTGGGTATGGCCGGTGAGGATACGGGCCGCGCCGACCGCGGTGGCCTCGGCGGCCAGCAGCCGGTAGCGGGCCGCCCGAGCCGCCGCCTGAAGACCGGTGCCGGGTTTCGGGCCCGCCCAGGTCAGGATCGCATGCGGCAGGCCGAGGGCCCGGGCCGACCGGCCGACCGCCTCGGCCTCCGCGCCGGAATCCGGACGCAGGCCGTGATCCACGGTCGCGACCCGCACGGCCGCCCCCAGGGAAGCGGCGGCGTGCATCAGCGCGCTCGAATCGGGCCCACCCGAGACGGCAAGCAGCACTCCGCCATCGAGCCAGGGTTCGAGCGCCTGAAGAACCGGGTCGTTCGCAGAGCCCGTCATGGATTCGGAAGGTCCGCGACCTCTTGCGGGTGCAGGGCAGAGCCCCGCGAAGATCCATCAGGGCTCCACCCCGACACCCCGCTGAAGGGCTGAGCGCCTTGGAAACCCCGATCGGTCAGGCGCCGCAGCGGGCGCGCTTCTGCTCGCGCGCGACACCCTGGCGGACTCCCGCCCCTGCATTCGGAAACTTCCGGTCGAGTTCGGCCAGCGTCGCGCAGGCCTGCTCGCGGGCGCCGAGCGCAGCGAGCGTGACGCCGAGCTTCAGCATGGCGTCGGGGGCCTGCGAGGAGCGGGCGTAGTCGGTGGAGACCTTCAGGAACTGCTCGGCCGCCTCGCGGTTGCGGCCCCGGGCGAGGTAGCTCTCGCCGAGCCAGTAGGTGGCACCCGCGACGCGGTTGTCGCGGGGATGCGACTGGATGAACTGGCGCAGGCCCATCTCGGCCTGCTCGTATTGCTTGGCCCGGTACAACTCCACCGCGGCCTCGTAGTCCAAGGCCGGATCGCCCGTGCGCGTGGCGGCCACGCTCTCGGGGGGGTGAGCCGGGATCGCCCCGGTCCGGGCCGGCGGACGCAGGTCCACCGGCTGATCGTAGCCGGGGGACGCGGCCTCCGTCTCCTCGTCCTCGCCAGCTCCCTCCATGGCCCCGTCGATCGCTCCCTGGGGCAGGCGCTGCGGTCTGGGCGCGGCCTCGGCCGCCTCGACAGCCTCGCGGGGCGGCAGGGGCACCGAGGGCTGGGTGCTGCCGAGCTGCATCGGCGCGCCCGGCGCCCCGGGGGCTTGCGACGGGTCGAAGGCGTCACCGCGCTTGCCCGGCCGCCCGGAGCCCGGATTGACGCCGTTGACGGTGCCGCCTCCCGATCCGGAGGACGGGGCAGCCGAAGGCGCGGGCTTGCCGCCGCCCTTGCCCTCGCTCAGGCGGAACTCGACATCCTCCTGGAACTTGCGCAGCTGCTCCTTGAGCTGGCGGTTCTCGTACTGGAGGGTCTCGATCTGCCCGGCCATCATCCGGGACTGGTTCTCGATGCGCCCGAGGCGCACCACCAGTTCGGAGGCGTCCTGCGCGGCGGCCGGCTGGCCGAGGAGCGCGGTGGCGAGGGCCGTGGCAAGCACCAGACGGGTGCGAAGGCGGGCGGGCATGAAATCGGCGGGCATGGGGCGGCTGCAGTCCGATGGCGGCGCGTGGCCCTAACAGATGCGCCGGTCCGCGGCAAAACTGGGGCGGGGATCGATCCCCGCCCCCGCGAACCTGTCCGGCCTTAAGCGCCGGCGCCGCGGTCCAGCACGATCACCGCCCGGCGATTCTGCGACCAGCAGGAGATGTCGTTGCACACCGCCACCGGCCGCTCCTTGCCGTACGACACGGTCCGCATCCGGTTGCCCGCGATGCCGCGGGTGGCGAGGTAGTCGTTCACCGCCTGAGCGCGGCGGGCACCCAGGGAGAAGTTGTACTCGCGGGTGCCGCGCTCGTCGGCATGGCCCTCGATGATGAAGGTGTAGCGCGGGTAGCGCTGCAGCCACGCGGCCTGCTTGTCGAGGGTCGCAGTCGCGGTGGGCGTCAGGTCGGTGGAGTCCGACTCGAAGAAGACCCGGTCGCCGATGTTGACGACGAAGTCCTGCGCGCTGCCCGGGGTCGCGGCGCCGGCACCGAACGCGGAGGCGTCGGCGAGGTCCTTGTCGTTGCTGCAGGCGCCGAGGCCGAGGCCGGCGACGAGGGCGAGGCCGAGGGCGGCGGCGCGGAAACGCTGGGGCATGATCGTCAAAACTCCTCGAGCGGTGCCGAAGGCCGGCTGCGGGTCTTCGAGGCGGGTCCGCGTCGTTCTGATGCCGTTCGTAGGCGCGGATGGTTAAGCGACGGTTCCGCCGGGTGGCACGGGCGCGTGATGGCGATCCGGGCCCGGCGGCGTCGTGCGCTGTCGCACCCGGAATACGGCAGCCGCGGGGCGGCCGACCTCAAAAGGGCATTTCCGTCGCGCAGGTTGCGGCGATGCCACAGCGCGGGCTTCGACGCGCAGGGTGAACGGCCCGAACGGGCCTTTAAGATATCGTCAACCATGCCGGCCCTTGAATGGCATAGCCGACCACCGGACATCCGTCATGCACCCCGCACACTGTGTTCTCATCGTCGAGGATAGTTATCTTCTGCTCGAGATCATCGCGAGCCTGTGCGAGACGCAAGGCATCCGGGTCCTCGAAGCGTCGAGCGGCGAGGCGGCACTGACGCTCCTGCGGACCCGCGGTGGCGAGATCGACTGGCTGTTCACCGATATCCACCTGCCGGGGCTGATCGACGGCTGGACGGTGGCGCACGCTTTTCGCGCCCTCCACCCGGATCGCCCCGTGGTCTACACCTCGACCGAGGCGAACCGGCGCAGCGGCGTGCCCGGCAGCCTGTTCCTGCGCAAGCCGTTCCAGGTGCAGGAGGTCAATCGGCTGGTCCGGATGATGGTCGAGGGCCTCGGCGAAGCGGCTTCCGGGGCGCCGCTCTGCGCGGCGGGCTGAACGGGTCCAGAGCCGTATTCCGGCGCGCCCTGGCGTCGAACAGCTGTCGGGTTCGGCGGACCGCGTTCAGCGGGCCCGGAACAGCGCGACGATCTCCGGCACCGCGAGCCAGGACTCCACCCGCGGACAGGTGAGGTCGCTCGCCGGCAGGGCGTCGTAGATGGAAAAGCTCGCCGCGATGAAGCCCGGCAGGTCGTAGAGCACCGGGAAGTCCGCGCCGCGCGGCTTGGTCTTGAACAGGTACGAGCCGGTCAGGCCGAAATGCTCGGCAATGGGCGGGTAGATCGGCCAGACCACGTCCTGGGCCAGTTCGTCACCAAGGTAATCCTCGATCTCCACCGGCTCCGGGGTGATCCCGCTCTCCGCGAGCAGGCGCCGGGCGATGTCGCCGAGGACATGGACCTTGGGATGGTTCATCAGGTGCATGAAGGCGCCGCGACGCGCCCAGCGGGTCACCTCGCGCTCCAGTCCGAAGCCCAGGGCGTCGGCCGCGCCGATGAGTTCGCGCACGGCCGGATCCCAGTGGTCGAGATAGCCCAGGCGCGCGAACACGTCCTCGCGGAACAAGCCGGCGGTGCGGCCGGCATCAAGACCGAGCCGGTGGCCGGTGAGGACGATGGCCGAGTGGTACTGGCCCAATGGCGACGGCGTCAGCTTCAGGGCGGCAAGGTCCGAGGCTTGGCCGACATAGACCATGTCGGGGTGGAAGGCCGAGAACACGATCGACGGGAACAGCTTGAGCCGCGGGTCGGCCGCCCGCACGGTGGCGACATCGCCGCCCGGGAGCAGCCCGGCTGGGAAGGCCTGCGAGAAGACGTGGTCGTGGGCCAGCAGGGTCCGGACCAGACCATCGACATGGCCGTGGTCGCGCTTCAGCGAACCCATGGGCAAGTAATTGACCGGGCTCTTCGGTGCCAGCAGGCGCATCGCCCGGGCGATGCCGCGGGCCTGGCAATTGCCCAGCACCGCGATGCTCGGCCCGTCACGCCCCGTAGCGGCGCGGGCGCGGTTCCGCCATGGTGTCGCCCAGGTGGGGGCCCAACTGGGCGTCGAGAGCGTGAACGCGCTGCGGGCGCGCCGGGGCAGGTCGTTCAGGGCCACGTCGCGTGCCGGGGTCAGCGGACGGGTCAGCGGTCCCGAGGGCCGTCGCCGTCGTGAGGAAGAGGGTTCGAGGATGGCGTTGAATCCGTATACGGGTCTACCGGCCGAGCGATTCTGGCGCAAGGTCGTGACCAACGTGCCGCCCTTCGCGGTCAATCCGCACCCGAAGGATACGTTCGTGATCGCGCCGACCGACAAGGTCGCTACGGGCGGCTCCTGCTTCGCGCAACGGGTGGCGGAGGCGGTGCGCGGCGCCGGCTTCAACTACTACCTGACCGAGCCGCCGCCCCCCGGCATGAGCCCCGAGGAGGCCAATGCCCGCCAGTTCGGCACCTTCTCGGCGCGGTACGGCAATCTCTACTACACGCGCCAATTCGTGCAGCTGTTCGACCGGGCCTACGGGAAGTTCGAGCCGGAGCTGAAGGCGTGGCTGCGCGACGACGGCCGCTACGTCGACCCGTTCCGTCCCACGGTCGAGCCGGCGGGTTTTGCGAGCGAGGCGGAAGTGATCGCGGCGCGGGACGCCCACCTCGCCGAGGTGCGCCGCCTGTTCGAGACGCTCGACGTGTTCGTGCTGACGCTCGGCCTGACGGAAGGCTGGCGCTGGCGGGCCGACGGGGCGGCGCTGCCGCTGGCCCCGGGCGTCGCGGGCGGCACCTTCGATCCGGAGCTCTACGAATGCGTCAATGCGGGCGCGGCCGAGGTTCTGGGCGACCTCAACGGCTTCCTCGACCGGCTCTGGAGCGTGAACCCGAAGGCGCGGGTGATCTTCACGGTCTCGCCGGTGCCGATGATCGCCACCTACATGGACCGGCACGTGATGGAGTCGAACAGCTACTCCAAGTCGGTGCTGCGGGTGGCGGCCGGCGAAGTGGTGGGCCGGGGCGACCCGCGGGCGGTCTACTTCCCCGCCTACGACATCGTCACGAGCAACGTGAATGCCGGGCGCTACTACAACGAGGACCAGCGCACCATCAACGACGCGGGGGTGCGCCACGTGATGCGCCTGTTCCTGGCGACCTTCGCCCGCGACCGGGTCTCCCCGGCGCCGACCCACGCCCCCGTGGACCTCGCAGCGGAGTTCGAGGGCAATGCCGGCGTGATCTGCGACGAGGAGGAGATCGAGCGCAGCGTGGCGTAGGCCCGGAGTTTGCCTCCGGACGGGCGTTTCGGGCAAGCTCGGCCACCCGGGCGCCCACGCCCATTCGGAGACGAATCCCTTGAGCCTGCCCGCGCCCCGCCACGCCGACCACGACATCGATCCTGTCTTCGTGAAGCGGCACTCGCCCCGCGCCTTCACGGGCGAGGCCGTGCCCGAATCCGAGTTGATGCGGATGATCGAGGCGGCCCGCTGGTCGCCCTCCGCCTACAACTCGCAGCCCTGGCGCTTCCTCTACGCGCTGCGGGGCGATGCCCATTGGGACACGTTCTTCGACCTGCTGGTGCCCGGCAATCAGAAATGGGTCTCGGGCACCGGCGCGATCGTGTTCCTCGTGTCGAACGGCTTCATGAAAGTCGGCGACGAACTGAAGCCGTCCTACAGCCACTCCTTCGATGCCGGCACCGCCTCGCTGGCGTTCCAGCTCCAGGCGATCCACCAGGGCTGGCACGCCCACGGCATGGTGGGCTTCGACCATGTTGGCGCCCCCGCGGTGCTGCGCCTGCCCGAGAACCACCGGATCGAGGCCGCCTTCGCGGTCGGCCGCAAGACGCCCGAGGCGGAGCTCACCGAAGAGCAGCGGCCGCGGGAGGCTCCGAACGGCCGCCGGCCGATCTCGGACTTCACCATCGCGGGCCCGTTCCCACCGGCCGTAGGCTGAAGCGAACCGGAACCGGTGTCTCCGACCGCGAATTGTGTCCGCATCGCGAAGCGGTCGGACCGGTTCCTCCTGTCCGTCATGCGACGATTCGGGAGCTGGCTCATGGGTTCCTCCGACAGCGGCGCCTCGGCCTCTGGGTTCCTCGATGACGGGCGGTTCGATCACGCTTCGGGGTTGCAGAGCATCGCCGACCGCCATGGGGTCAGCCTCGATGCGGTGCGGCACCTCGTGCAGGCGCTGGAGCGCGGCCACGGCACGATGGCGCAGTTCGACCATCCCGATCTCGGCGGGATGGGCCAGTGGTTCTCCGGCGGCATGGTGATGGTCGGCCGGATGTTCGATGACGGGTTGAAGGCGCGGGTTGGCGCCCTCTGCACCGAACTCGCTGCGTCACTGCCGGCGGGCGGCTTTTCGGAGGCGGCCCCCGCCGCCCGGCGCAGTGGGGGCGAATGGTGGCCGGCGGACCTCGGATCGCCGGCGAGCACCGGTTCCCAGAACGGGATGCGCTACGCCTATTTCCCGGAGAGCCGGCGGCTCGCCGTCGAGGCAGGTTCCGGCGTGGTGGTCTACGATACGGGCGAGCACCACATCACCGGCGTCTCGCAAGCCAACGGCAGCCTCGGCTTCACCGGGCCGGCGGGGGCCGTCGATCTCGCCCGGCTGCGCCGCATCGAGGCGGAGGCGGCCGCTCCGCGGCAGGTAGATCCCGCGCAGGCTCCGCCGCCGGAGCGTGCACCGCCCGGCGACGTGCTCGCCACCATCGAGCGGCTGGCCGCATTGCACGCCCGGGGCGTGCTCACCGACCGGGAGTTCTCCGACAAGAAGGCGGAGTTGCTGGCGCGGCTTTAGGGCGTGCCCCGAGTGCAGACCCAGCCCTGGCCGATCGGGCTGCGCTTGGCGCCGGCGGTCAATCGCGACCTTCTGGAACCAGAGCCGTCTCAGACGCCCAAGGTCCGGTGCAGGAACGCGATCAGCCGGCGATGGTGAGCGTTCTCGCCCTCCCCTTCGGGTACGTGCCCCTGATCCGCGAGAAGATGGACCTCGGGATCGAGCCCGTGCCGGTGCAGCCGGTCCCGGAGACGCATCGTCATTGCGGCCGACCATATCGCGTCTTGCAAGCCATGGCTCAGGTACAAGGGGCCGCGGTAGCGCTCGATCTCGATCGCCGTGGTGGGGGGCAACCCGTCCGACGTGCCGCGCCACGTCCAGGCCCTTCGGGCCGGATCCCAGGCTTGCCAGCCCGGATCGCCGGCATCACGCCATTCCGCGCCCACGAAGGCGCCGCAGATGACATCCGGCGCGGCGTGAACCGCCACGGCGTCGGGCAGGCCGGACATGGCGTCCCGCGCCATCAGGGACGTGACCAGCAAGGCATGCTCGGCGCCGCGAGAGACGCCGTAGAGGCCGACGCGCCCGGTGATCGGAAGGGCCCGCAGGACGCCCAGCGCCTCGACCGTGCGATCCAGGGGCACATCGACGATATTGCCGGCATTCCAGACGTTTCCGCCCTGCGAATAGCCGATCGGAAAGGTCAGGAAGCCGTGGGCCGCCAGGATTGCGGCGGTCAGATAGCTGTAGCCAGACCAAGCGCCTTCGGAACCGTGCAGCACCATCACGGTGGGGAACGGACCGTCGCCCGGCGGCCCGTAGGTCATGCCCCAGCCGGCGAGCGGACGGTTGACGATTCGCAGCATGCCCGAAGCTTGCCACGACGCCGTCCTGGTCGCAGCTCCCGATCCGGCCGCGAGACCGCGCGGCGATCAGACGATGCCGGCGCGCAGCAGGTCGTGGACGTGGACGATGCCCACCGGCCGGCCGTCCGTCACCGCGAAGACCGCGGTGATGAGCCGGCGGTTCATCAGCTCCAGGGCCGCCTGGGCAAGCTTGTGCGGCTCCACGGTGACCGGATCGCGGGTCATGATCGTGGAGACCGGCGTGTCGAGGAGCGCCGGGCCCATGTGGCGGCGTAGATCGCCGTCCGTGACGATGCCGACGAGGCGCCCCGCGCCGTCAGTGACGCCGACGCAGCCGTAGCGCCGCGCCGCGATCTCGATCAGCACCTCGGACATCAGCGCAGACTCGTGGACGAGCGGCATGTCCTGCGGCCCGTGCATCACCTGCTGCACGGTCTTGAGGCGGGCGGCGAGCGTCCCGCCGGGATGGAGCGTGTGGAAGCGCGCCGAGGTGAAGCCGCGCCGCTCCAGCAGCGCCACCGCCAGCGCGTCGCCCAAAGCCAGCTGGATCAGGCTGGAGGAGGTCGGCGCGAGGTCGTGGGGGCAGGATTCCCGCACCCGGGGCAGTTCCAGCAGCACGTCGGCGGCCCGGCCGAGCGTGCTCTCGCCGTTGCGGGTGATGGCGACCAGCGGAATCGAGAAGCGTCGGCTGAAGCCCACGAGGTCGGAGAGTTCCGCCGTCTCGCCGGACCACGACAGGGCGATGATCACGTCGTCCCGGGCGATCATGCCGAGGTCGCCATGGCTCGCCTCGGTCGGGTGGACGAAGAACGCGTGGGTGCCGGTGGAGGCTAAAGTTGCGGCGATCTTGCGCCCGACATGGCCGCTCTTGCCGATGCCGCTGACGATCACCCGGCCCTTGCTCTGGAGGATCGTCTGCACCGCCTCCTCGAAGGCCACGCCGAGCCGGCCCTGGAACGCCGCGCTCGCCTCCTGGAGGGCCGCGATGCCGAGCTGCAGGCTGCGGATCCCGAGATCCCGGGTGGTGGCCAGATGCGGTGCCGGCGCGTCGTAGAGGTCATCGCGCAGGGCGCTGGAGGCGGGAGCGTTCATCGGTTCCGTTCTGAACCCGGCGCCGGGCCGGCGATGCGAAGCATGTGCGGCGACGCTAGGCAGGGGTCGTGGTTGAAATGTGACGCCGGGACGACGGGGCGCCGCAGGTCGATCGCCCGCAACGCGGTTGAAGCCGCAGCCGCCCGGGTCCATGCTACCAGCACGCCACCCACAAACAGAGGGCACACGCCCCATGTCGATCCGCTTCCCCGAACCCGATCCCGCCATCCTCGCTCGGCGCGAGGCGATCCTGGCCGGCCTCGCGCCCCTGGTGGCGCCGGAGGCGCTGGTGGTGAGCGAGGACGAGCGCCGGGCCTTCGAGACCGACGGGCTCACCGCCTACCGGCAGATGCCGCTCGCCGTGGTGCTGCCCTCCACCACCGCGGAGGTCGCGGCCGTGATGGCGTATTGCCACGCCAACGGCGTGCGGGTCGTGCCCCGGGGCGCCGGCACCTCGCTCGCGGGCGGCGCCATCGCGCAGGCCGACGCGATCATCCTGGGCGTCGGCAAGATGACCAAGGTCCTCGACATGGACTTCGCCAACCGCACCGCCCGAGTGCAGAGCGGCATCACCAACTTGGCGATCTCCGGAGCGGTCAGCCACGAGGGCTTCTTCTACGCCCCCGACCCGTCGAGCCAGCTCGCCTGCACGATCGCCGGCAACATCGCAATGAATTCCGGCGGCGCGCATTGCCTCAAGTACGGCGTGACCACCAACAATCTGCTCGGCGTCACCCTGGTGCTCAACGACGGCACTGTCGTGGAGATCGGCGGCCAGCACCTCGACAGCGGCGGCTACGACCTGCTCGGACTCGTCTGCGGCTCGGAGGGCCAGCTCGGCATCGTCACCGAGGCGACCGTGCGGATCCTGCGCGCCGCCGAAGGGGCGCGGCCGGTGCTGGTCGGCTTCTCGAAGGTCGAGGATGCGGGCGATTGCGTCGCCGCGATCATCGCGGCCGGCATCATCCCCGTGGCGATCGAGTACATGGACCGCGAGGCGATCCTGATCACCGAGGATTTCGCCCAGGCCGGCTATCCCCGCGACGCCGAGGCGATGCTGATCATCGAGGTCGAGGGCTCGGACGCCGAGTGCGACGCCATGCTGGCCCGGATCGAGACGATCGCTAAGGACTTCCGTCCAACCAGCGTGCGGGTCTCCCGCTCGGAGGCCGAATCCGCCGCGATCTGGAAGGGCCGTAAGTCGGCCTTCGGCGCCACGGGCCGGATCTCCGACTACATCTGCATGGACGGCACGATCCCCACCGGCCAGCTCGGTCCGGTGCTGGAGCGGATCGGAGCGATCTGCGCCGAGAAGGGGCTGCGCGTGGCCAACGTGTTCCACGCCGGCGACGGCAACCTGCACCCGCTGATCCTGTTCGACATCAACCGACCCGGCGAGTTGCAGAAGGCCGAGGCAGCGGGCGACGAGATCCTGAAACTCTGCGTCGAGGTCGGCGGCTGCCTCACGGGCGAGCACGGGGTCGGCATCGAGAAGCGTGAGTTGATGCGCTTCCAGTACGATCAGGTCGATCTCGAGCAGCAGATGCGCGTCAAGGCGGTGTTCGATCCGGACTGGATGCTGAACCCCGCCAAGGTCTTCCCGCTGGAGGGCCGGCTCGCGGCCTGAGTCGGGCGGGCTCCCGATCATCCCGATCGGGAGCCCCGGTCATCCGCCGTATGGCGTTCAGGCGGCCTCGACCTTGCGGCTGCCGACACGTCCCTTGCTGGCGACCGCCTTGCGGCGGCCCTGCGGGGCGGCTGCCTCGTCGGCGGCTTCGGGCTCCTCCCGATCAACCGACTGGCTGCGGCCGGGCTGACCGAGGCCGAGACTCTTGGCGAGCGCCGAGCGCTGCGCCGAGTAGTTCGCCGAGGTGGTCGGGTAATCCGCCGGCAGGCCGTAGCGCTCGCGGTAGGATTGCGGATCCAGGCCGTGCTTGGTCAGGTGACGCTTCAGCGTCTTGTACGACTTGCCGTCGATGAAGCTGATGAGTCCGTCGGGGCGGATCGACTTGCGGATCTGAGCCGGCGTCGGCCGATCGACAGTCTCGGTCGCCGGAGCGGACGGGCCGGATCCGATCGAATTCAGCGCGTCGTGGATGCTCGCGATCAGGCCGGGCAGTTCGGCCGAGGGCAGTGAGTTGTTTGAGACGTAGGCCGCGACGACGTCCACGGTCCGTTCGATGTAATCCAGTTGGGCTGTCGGCGCGGTGTCAGACATTCTCTCTTTCCTTGGCTTCAAAGCCTAATGAGGTCCCCTCTTTTCGCGAGTTAAGACACTGTCTGAAAAAAGCAAGGTGAGCTCTATATCGCGTTGGACCCAGCCGAAAGTCTAAGTATGCATCACCCTGGCATACCTACAGGGTGCGGTTGCATTGGCGACATTTGGAACGCACTTCACGGCCGCTTCACAACCGCCCGCCGGCTGAATTCTGCACGGATCCTGAAGGCAAGTTTTTGTTGATGGCAGAGACCTTTAACCCCAGGAACAGCCGCAGTCTCGGACGGTCATGCGGCAGCGTTCATCGGTCCCGCTAAAAATATACGCTCGCTTCGTGCAAGATTTCGTGACGAGCAGGCGGACCTGCGTCACTCGGCATCGATCGCGGTCCTCATGATTCGCGGCGCGATCCTATCGGGCGGATATCAGACGAAGGTTTTGCGCGGGTCGAAGGCATCGCGCACAGCCTCGCCGGCGAAGACCAGCAGGCTCAGCATCACGGCGATCACGAGGAAGCCCGTGAGCCCGAGCCAGGGCGCGGTCAGGTTATCCTTGCCCTGCGCCAGCAGCTCCCCGAGCGAGGGCGAGCCCGGCGGCAGGCCGAAGCCGAGGAAATCCAGGGAGGTCAGCGTGGTGATCGATCCGTTCAGGATGAACGGCAGGAAGGTCAGCGTCGCCACCATGGCGTTCGGCAGCAGGTGAACCGCCATGATCCGGATATTCGACAGCCCCAGCGCCCGGGCGGCGCGGACATATTCGAAGTTCCGGGCACGCAGGAACTCGGCGCGCACGACGCTGACCAGCGCCACCCAGGAGAACAACAGCATGATCCCGAGCAACACGAAGAAGCCCGGGGCGATGAAGGCCGAGATGATGATGATCAGGTAGAGGGTCGGGATCCCGCCCCAGACCTCGATGAAGCGCTGGAAGGCGAGATCGACCCAGCCGCCGAAATAGCCCTGCACGGCGCCCGCCACCACGCCGATGGCGGAGGAGACCGCCGCCAGGATCAGGCCGAACAGCACCGAGATGCGAAAGCCGTAGATCACCCGCGCCAGCACGTCCCGGGTGGTGTTGTCGGTGCCGAGCCAGTGCCAGGGGATGTCGGCGCAGGTCGAGCCGCCGAGTTTTTCCGCGACCGGCTTGCACTGGGCGTCCGTGAGCATCCAGGTCGGCGGCGACGGCGATGGGGTCGGCAGATCCTCGTTGATGGTGTCGTAGGAGAACCGGATCGCCGGCCAGAGCGCCCAACCGTTCTCGGCGATCTCCTTGCGGATCTCAGGGGAGCGGTAATCGGTCTGCGCGAGGAAGCCTCCGAACTTCTCCTCCGGGTAATCGACCAGCACCGGCACCAGCCACTCGCCCTTGTAGGACAGGAGGATCGGCCGGTCGTTGGCGATGAACTCGGCGAACAGGCTGGCGACGAACAGGACCGTGAAGATCAGGAACGACGCGTAGCCGAGGCGGTTGCGGCGGAAATTGTCCAGCCGCCGCCGATTGATCGGCGACAGGCCGCGCCGTCCCGCCGGGGCGGGGGGCGGGGGAGCACCCTCGTCCGGCCGCAGCACGATCGGCTGGGCACCAGGCATCGGAGCCGGCACGGCTGCGCTCTCGCCGGGGCGGGCGACTTCGTTCATCGCTGGGGTCTCCGAGCGCCGTGTCCTCGCGTCCCCCTCCCGCCTCTGTGGGCAAGGACCTTCACGCCTCTCGGCCAGGCACCGACACTGGCGACAGAGCGCAACAGGCCCCCTCTCCCGAGCGGGAGAGGGTTGGGGTGAGGGATGAGAACGCGCCGGATAGGGCACGCTGTCGACGCGCCGACGGCGTCCGCTTTATTCTGAACGTTCTCGACCCTCACCCTGTCCCTCTCCCGATCGGGAGAGGGGACCCGCGCCTCATTCGGCAGCCGCGTTACCCTACGCGCAGGGTAAAGGCCTTCGCCAGCGGAGGCGGGAGAGAGGACGCTGAAACGCGATCGTACAGACTTCCTCAGCCGTCGAGCCGGGTCGCCGTGCCCTCGATCTCGCTCGGGCGCAGACCGCCGCTGCGCTCCATCCAGTGGCGCAGCAGCCGGACGTTGCGGCGGTTGGCCTTGAAGGCGGCGTCGAACAGGTCGCCGGCGATCGGCACCGCGCCCAGCAGCCCGTCGAAGGCCACGTTGAGCCCCATCCGGGCCACCAGCCAGCGCGGCGCCCCGAGGCGCTTGGCCTCGTAGACGATGAAGGACGAAATCACCATGCCGGCGACGTCGCCGATCACCGGCACGAGGCCGATCAGCGCGTCGAACCCGACCCGCCGGTTGATGCCCGGGATGATGAACGCCGTGTCCATCAGATGGGCCAGCGTCTCCAGCCGGGCGAGGCTCGCCTCGCGGCCGAGATCCGCCGACAGGAAGGGCGGTCGGCCGCCGGATGTGGTTTCGGCCCGGGCGAAGCGCCCGGCCGGGGGAGCCTGGGTGAAATCCATGGTTGTGGTCCGTGGGGAAGCCATCGCATTCAACGATGTGGCCCCCCGGTCGGATCCCCGCAAGGACGGGGCGCGCGCGGCTCATGCGGCGTTCCGGGCGAGACCGCTCATCCGGTCAAGGGCGGCATCCAGGGTGGCGTCCGCCTTGGCGAAGCAGAGGCGCACGAGAGTCCGCACGGAGGCGTCGGGGTAGAAGGCGCTCACCGGGATCGCCGCGACACCGTGGCGGGTGACGAGCGCCTCGCAGAACGCCAAATCCTCCCCCAGGCCGAGGCCCGCGATGTCGATGTTGAGGAACCACGTCGCCTGCGCGGGCAGGACGGGAAAGCCCAGCGCCCGCAGGCCGTCGGCGAGCCGGTCCCGGGAGCACGCATAGCCGGCCCGCATGGCGTCGAACCAGTCCGGCGGCTTGGCGAGGCCGTAGGCCACCGCCTCCTGCAGGTTCGGCGGCGTGGTGAAGGTGAGGAACTGGTGCGCCTTGGCGAGCCCCTGCATCAGCCGAGCATCGGCCATCACGAAGCCGACCTTCCAGCCGGTGAGCGAGAAGATCTTGCCCGCCGAGCCGATCTTCACCGTCCGCTCGCGCATGCCGGGCAGCGCCATCAGCGGGACGTGGCGCGTCCCGTCGAACACCACGTGCTCCCAGACCTCGTCGCAGAGCGCGGTCACGTCGAAGCGGCAGCAAAATTTGGCCAGCAGCGCGAGGTCGTCATGGCCGAATAGGGTGGCGCTGGGGTTGAGCGGGTTGTTCAGCACCACGACCTTGGTGCGGTCGCTGAAGGCCGCCGTCAGGGCGGCCTCGTCGAGGCGGAAGGCCGGCGGCGTCAGGGTCACGATCCGCGGCACGCCCCCGGCGCGCCGGACCAGCGGCAGGTAGGCGTCATAGAGGGGCGCAAACAGCACGACCTCATCGCCGGGCTCGATCAGGGCGAGCAGCGCCCCGGCCAACGCCTCGGTGGCGCCGGAGGTGACCATCACCTCGGTCTCGGGATCGAGGGTGAGCCCCTGATGCGCCGCGTAATGCGCCGCCACGGCCTCGCGCAGAGCCGGCAGGCCCATCATCGGCGGGTACTGGTTCCAGCCATCGACCAGGGCCCGGGCGCCGTGCTGGCGGATATCGGCGGGTCCGGGATCGTCAGGGAAACCCTGGCCGAGGTTGATCGCGCTGTGGGCCCGAGCGAGCCGCGACATCGTCTCGAACACCGTCGTGGGCAGCGTCGCGAAGACTGGGTTCATGCGGGGCGGAACGGAAGGTCGGGCCGGAACGGGCTCAGCATAGGTGGCCTGTAGCATGGCCGTGGCGGAATGCGGAATGTGCGCCTTCGCACAGACGCACCGCCTCGCCGAAAACGGACGGCTGACGAATGTTGACTTTCATCACTCGTATCGTAGGTTCCTCTCACGGCTGGAACGGCGCTCCTGCCGGCAGGGCTTCGCCCCCTCGCCCTGTCAGCAGGACGCCGTTCCAGTCCTCAGAGAGGACCATCGACTTGCGGGTCGGTGGTCCTTTCGACGTTTTAGGGCTAGGCTCTTCGGATCGCCGCCTAGGGGCGTATGACGGATGGGCGGGCTGATGAAGCAGTCACGGCGCAGCGCCATGACCGCCAGCGGCCGTTCGGAACCGACGATGCGGACGGTCTCACGCTGCCTTCTCCTCGCCCTGCTGATCGCCGGTCTCGGCGTGACCCTGCGGCGCGCCGTGCCGGTGACCCCCGTGGACGGGGCGTTCCAGGCGGTGCTGCGCGCCTATGCGGTCCCGCAGCCGGACCACCAGCAACACGACTGAAACCTCGCCGCCCTAGTGACGGCGCATTGGGCGGGCACCGATCAGGCACCGCACGGGCGGCGAAGATGTCGCCGCGGTCAGGAGCCGTACAGGCCCCAGATAACATCCTGGGTTTAGGCTCAGGCGCCAGGGGTCGTTTCCGCCATACGGCGACACGGGACGGCAACGACCTCAGACCCAGTCTCCGGGACCGATGTCGCGGGGGCCGGCACGGGGTTTGGACACGCAGGGCCGGAGCTTCCATCGTCGCAGATGTGATGGGGCTCGGCTCCCGTCAGACATGAGTCAGTCATGAACGAGAGTTCACCGATCCGGACCGACACGGCCCGCGCCTACCAGCCCGGCGAGGCGCCCGCGCGCGAGGTTCGGACGCGGCGGTTCCGGCCGATCCGCTGGCTCGTGATCCTGGTGCTGCTGGCCGGCGCCGGGGCGATCGGCCATCGCTGGTACGAGGCCCGGACCGACAAGGCGGCCGAGCCCGCGACAGCGCACCGGACCGGCGGCCGCGGCGGCCGGCACGGCGGGGCCGACATGCCGCAGGCGGTGGGCATCGCGACGGTCGCGACCGGCGACATGCCGGTGATCCTCCAGGGCCTCGGCACCGTGACGCCGCTGGCCACCGTGACGGTGAAGTCGCAGATCAGCGGCTACCTCACGCAGGTGCAGTTCCGGGAAGGCCAGATGGTCAAGGCGGGCGACGAGCTCGCCCGGATCGATTCGCGGCCCTACGAGGCCCTGCTCGCCCAGTACCAGGGCCAGCTCGCCCGCGATCAGGCGCTCCTGCAGAACTCGAAGCTCGATCTTCAGCGCTACCAGACGCTGAACCGGCAGGATTCGATCTCGAAGCAGAACGTCGACACGCAGGCTGCGCTGGTGAAGCAGAACGAGGGCACAGTCGCGGCCGACCAGGCGCTGGTCGACCAGCAGAAGCTCAACATCGCCTACACGCACATCACGTCGCCGGTGGACGGGCGGGTCGGCCTACGGCAGGTCGACCAGGGCAACTACATCTCGGCCGCCTCGACGGCGATCGTGGTGGTGACCCAGCTCCACCCGATCTCGGTGGTGTTCACCCTGCCGGAGGACGACGTCGCGCGGGTGATGCGGCAGGTGCGGGCCGGCGCGAAGCTCACCGTGCGGGCCTACGATCGCGGCGACGCCCACGAGATCGCCACCGGCCGGCTCGACACGGTCGACAACCAGATCGACACGACCACTGGCACGGTGAAGCTGCGCGCGCTGTTCGACAACGGCGACGAGGAGTTGTTCCCGAACCAGTTCGTCAACGCGAAACTGACGGTCGACACGGTGCGGGGCGCGACGCTGGTGCCGAACGCCGCCCTGCTCCAGGGCACGCCCGGCACCTACGTCTACCTGATGGACGGGGACAACAAGGTCACGGTCCGGCCGATCAAGACCGGCGAGACCGACGGGACCCACACCGTGGTGGTCTCCGGCCTGAACCCGGGCGACCGTGTCGTCACGGACGGCACCGACCGGCTGAAGGACGGCGCGCCGGTGCGCATCACCGAGGGCGCGCAGGCCGATGCGGGCAAGGCCGCGGAGGCGAAGCCGGACGGCACGGGTGAGGTGAAGTCCGGGGCGCCGGCCGACGGCACGGCGGACTCGCAAGGGACAACGGAGGGCGGTCGTCGGCACCGGCGCCGTCAGGCGCAGTGAGGCGGTTGGCAGCGCGCGTGTGCGGCTTCCTCCCCTCTCCCCGCGCGCGGGGAGAGGGCTCCGGCGACCTCGTCGTCGCCGGAGCGAGGCGGCAGCCGAAGGTGAGGGGGCTTGGCCGTAGGAGCCTCATCCTGCGGCACCCCCTCACCGCCGCTGCGGCTACGCCTCCGCTTCCCGCAGGCACGACAAGGTGCCTGCGGGCCTCTCCCCGCGCGCGGGGAGAGGGGAAAAAGGCGGCGCGTCCATGAACCCGTCCCGCCTCTTCATCCTCCGCCCGGTCGCCACGACGCTGCTGATGCTGGCGATCCTGATCGTCGGCGGCGTGTCGTACCTGAGCCTGCCGATCTCGGCGTTGCCGTCGGTCGATTACCCGACGATCCAGATCCAGACCTTCTATCCCGGTGCCAGCCCCGAGGTGATGACCTCCTCGGTCACGGCGCCGCTGGAGCGGCAGTTCGGCCAGCTCGCCAACCTCAACCAGATGACCTCGCAATCCTCCGCAGGGGCCTCGGTCATCACCCTGCAGTTCAGCCTGGACCTGCCGCTCGACATCGCCGAGCAGCAGGTCCAGGCGGCGATCAACGCGGCCGGCAACCTCCTGCCCTCGGACCTGCCGGCGCCGCCGATCTACGCCAAGGTCAACCCGGCCGACGCGCCGGTCCTGACGCTCGCGCTCACCTCCAAGACCCTGCCGCTGACCCAGGTGCGCGACCTTGCCGAGTCACGGTTGGCCCAGAAGATCAGCCAGGTGGCGGGGGTCGGCCTCGTGAGCATCTCGGGCGGCCAGCGGCCCTCCGTGCGGGTGCGGTTCAACGCCCGGGCGCTCGCCGCCTACGGGCTCAACATCGACGACCTGCGCACCACCATCACCAACCTCAACGTCAACACGCCGAAGGGCACGATCGACGGGCCGAAGCAATCCTACGCGATCAACGCCAACGACCAGATCCGCGACCCGAAGGCCTACAATTCGGCGATCATTGCCTACCGCAACGGCGCTCCGGTGATGCTCTCGGAGGTGGCCGACGTGGTCGAGGGGCCGGAGAACACCAAGCTCGGCGCCTGGGCCGACACGACGCCGGCGGTAATCCTCAACATCCAGCGCCAGCCCGGCGCCAACGTCATCGCGACCGTCGACAAGATCAAATCCCTGCTGCCGCAGCTCCAGGCGAGCCTGCCGGCCGCCGTGGCGGTGGCGCCGCTCACCGACCGGACCAACACGATCCGCGCCTCCGTGGAGGACGTGCAGTTCGAGCTCGGCCTCGCCATCGCGCTCGTCGTGCTGGTGATCTTCCTGTTCCTGCGCAGCCTGTCGGCGACCCTGATCCCGAGCCTGTCGGTGCCCCTGTCGCTGGTCGGCGCCCTGTCGGTGATGGACCTCTACGGCTTCTCCCTCGACAACCTGTCGCTGATGGCGCTCACCATCGCCACCGGCTTCGTGGTCGATGATGCCATCGTGGTGATCGAGAACATCGCCCGGCACGTGGAGGCCGGCGATTCGCCCCTGGAGGCGGCGCTCAAGGGCTCCCGCGAGATCGGCTTCACCATCATCTCGCTGACCGTCTCGCTGATCGCCGTGCTGATCCCGCTCCTGTTCATGGGCGACGTGGTCGGACGGCTGTTCCACGAATTCGCCATCACGCTCGCGGCGACCATCGTCATCTCGGCGGTGGTGTCGCTGACCCTGGTGCCGATGCTCTGCGCCCGGCTCCTGAAGCACGTCCCCGAGGCGGGACACCGCCGCCGGGAGGGCGCGATCGGCCGCCTCGGGCGCCGCGCCATCGACGGCACGATCGAGGCCTATGGCCGGGCGCTCCGGGTGGTGCTGAACCACCAGGGCCTGACGCTGCTGGTGGCGTTGGGGACCCTCGCCCTCACCGTCTACCTGTTCATGGTGATCCCAAAAGGCTTCTTCCCCGTGCAGGATACGGGCGTGATCCAGGGCATCACCCAGGCCGATCAGTCGGTCTCCTATGCCGCCATGGCCGAGCGCCAGCAGCGGATGGCCGAGATCGTCCTGAAGGACCCGGACGTGGCGAGCCTGTCTTCGTTCATCGGGGTCGACGGCCAGAACGTCACGCTCAATTCCGGCCGGATGCTGATCAACCTGAAGCCCCGGGAGGCGCGCACGGCGTCCGCCAGCGCGATCATCCGGCGGATCTCGGCGGCCGCCGCCAACCAGCCCGGCATGCGGCTCTACATGCAGCCGGTCCAGGACCTGACCATCGACACCGCGGTCTCCGCGACCCAGTACCAAGTGATCCTGGAGAGCCCGAACATCGACGATTTCGAGACCTGGGTGCCGCGCTTCACCGAGGCCTTGGCGCAATCGCCCGTGGTCAGGGACGTGGCGAGCGACCACCAGGGCCAGGGGCTCGCCGCCTACGTGACCATCGACCGGCCCACCGCCGGCCGCTACGGCATCACCCCCGCCACCATCGACAACGCCCTCTACGACGCCTTCGGGCAGCGGATCATCTCGACGATCTTCACCCAGTCCAACCAGTACCGGGTGATCCTGGAGGCGGACCCGAAGCTGCACACGACGCTCCGCAGCCTCGATTCGATCTACCTGCCCTCCTCGACGGCGACGAACGGGCAAGTGCCGCTCTCGGCCGTGGCGCGGATCAGCGAGCGGCGGGCGCCTTTGCTGATCTCGCATCTCGGCCAGTTCCCGGCCACCACCGTGTCGTTCAACCTCGCGCCCGGCGCGGCCCTGGGGCAGGCGGTCGAGGCGATCGATCAGGCCAAGGTCGCGATCGGCCTGCCGCCCTCGTTCCGGGTGGTACCGCAGGGTTCGGTCTTCGCCTTCCAGGCGGCGCTCAGCAACGAGCTGTTCCTGGTGCTGGCGGCGATCGTCACCGTCTACATCGTGCTGGGCGTGCTCTACGAGAGCTTCATCCACCCGATCACGATCCTCTCGACCCTGCCCTCGGCGGGGATCGGGGCACTGCTCGGCCTGATGCTGTTCGGGCTGTCGCTCGACATCATCGCGGTGATCGGCATCGTGCTCTTGATCGGCATCGTGAAGAAGAACGCCATCATGATGATCGACTTCGCGCTCCAGGCGGAGCGTGAGGACGGGCTCGATCCCCGGGACGCGATCTTCCAGGCCTGCCTGCTGCGCTTCCGACCGATCCTGATGACGACGCTGGCGGCGCTCTTCGCGGCGGTGCCGCTGATCCTCGGCACCGGCGTCGGCTCGGAGCTGCGCCAGCCGCTCGGCATCTGCATCGCGGGCGGCCTGATCGTCAGCCAGGTGCTGACGCTGTTCACGACGCCGGTGATCTATCTGGCGTTCGACCGGCTGGAGCGGCGGATTTCCGGGCGGCGGCCGGAGATTGAGGGCGGCGAGGTGCTGCCATGATGAAGCGGGACGATGCCGCCTCACCCCCTCCCCCCTCTGCGGGGGAGGGTGGCCCCGGCGTCAGCAGGGGTCGGGAGAGGGGCAGCGCGACGGTTCAGGATCTGAGGTTCGTCACGACCTTTCCGGATGCGTCGCTCCCCTCTCCCGACCCCCTTCGGGGGCCACCCTCCCCCGCAGAGGGGGGAGGGAAAGCGTGTGGCAGGTCCGACTCAGAAATACCTCTGAACGGCCAGCGTCCTGGCAAGCCCGATCCGCGCCTGCGCGCCTTCGCCCGCAAGCAGCGGCGATTCTACACCCGCGCCGAGGATGCCGTCTGGCAGCAGGTGCGCGCCGGGCGCTTCCACGGGCTGAAGTTCCGGCGGCAGGTTCCGATCCCGCCATACATTGCCGATTTCCTCTGTGCCTCCGCACGCCTGATCGTCGAACTGGATGGCGAGCCGCACGAGACCGAGGCGCGTCGTCTCCGCGATGCGAAGCGCGATGCTTGGCTGAAAGGCCAAGGGTTCACGATTCTGCGCTTCCCAAACGAGCTTGTGCTGAGCAATCTGGACGCTGTGCTTGATAGAGTTGCTGAAGCCGTCGCGACAAAGACAAGTCAAAGCTCCTCCCTCCCCTCTCTGCGGGGGAGGGTACCCTGCGCAGCAGGGGGGGAGAGGGGAGCAACGGTGCAGAACGAGGCTGTGCCCGTCATGCAGGCCGCGCCTCATTCTGAAGCCGCGTCCCCTCTCCCGACCCCTGCTGACGCAGGGGCCACCCTCCCCCGCAGAGGGGGGAGGGAGATGCGCTGGGCCGATCGTTCTTCTTTCGATCAGGATGCGCCAGCCCACGGGAGCCCCCGCCCGTGAACATCTCCGAGCCGTTCATCCGGCGGCCGGTGGCGACCACGCTGCTCACCATCGGCGTGCTGCTTGCCGGGCTGTTCGCCTTTCTGAAGCTGCCGGTGGCACCGCTGCCGCAGATCGACTTCCCGGTCATCTTGGTTCAGGCCCAGATGGCCGGGGCCTCCCCCGACACCATGGCCACCACGGTGGCGGCGCCCTTGGAGCGGCGGCTCGGCGCCATCGCGGACGTCAACGAGATGACGTCCACCAATACGCTGGGCTCCACCCGGATCGTGCTGCTGTTCGGCCTCAACCGCGACATCGACGGCGCCGCCCGCGACGTCCAGGCTGCCATCAACGCGGCGCGTGCCGACCTGCCGACGGCGCTCCGCCAGAACCCGACCTACCGGAAGTTCAACCCCGCCGACACGCCGATCATCATCCTCGGCATGACCTCGGACACGCTCACCCGCGGCCAGGTCTACGATTCCGCCGCCACCGTGGTGCAGCAGAAGCTGTCGCAGCTGCCGGGCGTCGGCAACGTCGATATCGGCGGCTCGTCCCTGCCGGCGGTGCGGGTCGAGCTCGATCCTACGGCCCTGTTCAATTACGGCATCGGCCTTGAGGGTATCCGCGCCGCGCTCGCCTCGGCCAACGCCAATTCGCCCAAGGGCGAGATCGACGCGGGCGACCGGCGCTACCAGCTCTACGCCAACGACCAGGGTCGGAAGGCCGCCGATTACCGCGACATCATCGTGGCCTACCGCAATGGCGCCGCGGTGAAGCTCACCGATGTCGGCCAGGTGCTCGACGGGGTTGAGGACAAGCGCAACCTCGGCATCGTCAACGGCAAGCCCGGCGTGCTGCTGTTCGTCTATAAGCAGCCCGGCGCCAACGTGGTCGAGACCATCAAGGCCGTGAAGGAGGCCCTGCCACAGATCACCGCGGCGCTGCCCGGCGGCATCGATATCAAGCTCACCGGCGACCGCAGCGCGACCATCCGCGCCTCCCTCTCGGCCACCGAGGAGACGCTGCTCGTGGCGGTCGGCCTCGTGATCCTGGTGGTGTTCGGCTTCCTGCGCTCCTGGCGGGCCACGCTGATCCCGGCGGTCGCCGTGCCGATCTCGATCATCGGCACCTTCTCGGCGATGTACCTGCTCGGCTACTCGCTCAACATCCTGTCCCTCACCGCGCTGATCATCGGCACCGGCTTCGTGGTCGACGACGCCATCGTGGTGCTGGAGAACGTCCAGCGGCACATCGAGGCGGGCAAGCCCCGGCTCCAGGCGGCGCTGATCGGCGCCCGGGAGGTCGGCTTCACGGTGATCTCGATGAGCCTGTCGCTCATCGCGGTGTTCCTGCCGATCCTGCTGATGGGCGGCCTCGTCGGCCGCATCTTCCAGGAATTTTCGGTGACCCTGTCGCTGTCGATCCTGATTTCCTTGGTTCTCTCGCTCACAACCACGCCGATGATGTGCGCCCGGCTGCTCCGGGCCGAGGGGCACGGTCCGGATGGGGCACCGGCATCAGGGCGGCGGCCGAACCTACTGATCCGGATGCTGGAGGGCGGCTTCTCCCGGCTGCTCGGCGCCTATGCGCGGACGCTGGAGGTGGCGCTCGCTCATCCGCGCCTAGTGCTGCTGACCCTGCTCGCCACGGTGGGGCTCAACGTCTACCTCTATATCATCGTCCCGAAGGGCTTCTTCCCTGAGCAGGATACCGGCCAGATGATGGGCGGCGTCCAGGCCGACCAGCGCATCTCGTTCCAGTCGATGGAGCAGAAGCTCAAGCAGGCGGCCGCAATCGTCGGCGCGGATCCGGCGATCGAGAGCGTCGTGGGCTTCACGGGTGGGCGCGGCACCAACTCGGCCAACGTGTTCGTCGGCCTCAAACCCCTCAACGAGCGGGCGCCGATCTCCGCCGTGATGGCCCGGCTGCGGCCGAAGCTCGCCCAGGTCGCGGGCGCACGGCTCTACGTCTTCCCGCGCCAGGACCTGCAGATGGGCGGCCGCCAGAGCTTCGCCCAGTACCAGTACACCCTCCAAGGCGACACCCCCGAGGAGCTGTTCGCCGCCGCCCCGAAGCTGGTGGCGGCCCTCCAGAAGGACCCGACCTTCGCGGACGTGACCTCCGACCAGCAGGAGGGCGGCCTGGAGAGCCGGGTCGTGATCGACCGCAACACGGCCTTCCGCTACGGCATCACGCCGAACAAGATCGACAACACCCTCTACGATGCCTTCGGGCAGCGGCAGGTCTCGACGATCTACAACCCGCTGAACCAGTACCACGTCGTGATGGAGATCGCGCCGCGCTACCTGGAGACGCCGGAGACGCTGAAGCAGATCTACGTCTCGACCTCGGGCGGCAACGCGGCCGGTTCGGCCACCACCAACGCGGTGGCCGGCACGGTGGCGACGGCGGGCGGCGTCAACACCAATGCGGCGACCGGCACCAGCAGCCCGGGCAGCGCGGCGTCCGCGTCCGGCGCCTCCGCTGGCTCGGGGGCGGTCGGCGCCGCATCTGGAAGCACGGGCGCCGCCGCGGCGGCCGCGTCCGCCAGCACGGCCGACACCGCCTCGAACGCCGCCGCCATCGCGTCGGATTCCGCCCGCAACGCCTCCTCCAACGCCATCGCGGCCTCGAAGGGCGGCGCCTCGTCGAGCGCCCCGGTCTCGGCCGCCAAGGAGACCATGGTCCCGCTCTCGGCCTTCGCGCGGATCGAGCCCGGCAACGCCCCCACGCAGGTCAGCCACCAGGGCCTGTTCGTGGCGACCACGATCTCGTTCAACCTCGCCCCGGGCAAGAGCCTGTCGGACGCGACCGACGCCATCGACCGGGCGATGGCCAACCTGCACCTGCCGGCCACGATCCACGGCGAGTATGCGGGCGCCGCCAAGAACTACGTCGCCTCGGCCTCGCGCCAGCCGCTGCTGATCCTGGCGGCGATCCTGGCGGTCTACGCGGTGCTGGGGATCCTGTACGAGAGCTTCGTGCACCCGCTCACGATTCTCTCCACCCTCCCCTCGGCCGGCGTCGGCGCGGTGCTGGCCCTGCTGGTGACGGGGACCGACTTCACCATCATCGCGCTGATCGCGGTGTTCCTGCTGATCGGCATCGTGAAGAAGAACGCGATCATGATGATCGACGTGGCGATCGATTCCGAGCGGACCCGGGGCGCGAATCCCGTGGATGCGATCCGGGAGGCCTGTCTCCTGCGCTTCCGGCCGATCATGATGACCACGCTGGCGGCGATGCTCGGCGCCGTGCCGTTGATCCTGGCCAACGGCGAGGGCGCGGAGCTGCGCCGGCCGCTGGGCATCGCCATCGTGGGCGGGTTGATCGTGAGCCAGATCCTGACGCTCTACACCACCCCCGTCGTGTATCTCACCCTTGACCGACTCAGGCACAGGGTGCTCGACCGCCGCAGGCGCGCCGGACGGGGCGGAGAAGCAGCCCTGCCGGCCGGAGAATGATGGTTAAGGTTTCACGTGAAACATCGGCGGCCGCGATGAGCCGCGTGGGTTGGTCCAACCCACACCCTCATCCTGAGGTGCGGCGAAGCCGCCTCGAAGGAGGGCTCCAGGGATCGCACGGCCGGCTGGAAGGCTCCGTCGAGGCGTGCGCTCCGCTCCGGCACCTCAGGATGAGGTTCAGGGTGGGCAGTGCGCTCCCCACCCATCGCGGGCTCTCCAGCTTCGCCGCCCTCCTCCTCGCCGCCCCCCTCATGACTGGCTGCGTGGTCGGCCCCGACTATTCCCGGCCCTCCGTGGAGACGCCGCTCGGCTACAAGCAGGGCGGCGTTCGAGAGGACAGCCCGGCCTACATCGGCGCCCGCAAGAAGGGGTTCCGCGAGGCCCGGCCGAGCGACGCCGTCGAGCGGGGCGATTGGTGGCGGGTCTTCCGGGATCCGACCCTCGACCGGTTGATCCGCCTCGTCGACGTCGACAACCAGTCGCTTCGGCAGGCGGTGGCGAACTATCGGCAGGCGCGGGCGCTGGTCGCCTCCGCGCAGGCCGCCCTGTACCCGACGGTGATCGGCGCCCCGAGCATCACCCGCAGCGGCACCGGCAGCACCGTCCGCACCAGCGAGTCCCTGATCGGCCAAGCGAGTTGGCAGCTCGACCTGTTCGGCGGCACCCGCCGCACCATCGAGAGCGAGGCGGCACTCGCCCAATCCGACGCCGCCACGATCGCCCTGACCCGCCTGACCATCCAGGCCGAGGTCGCGGCCGATTACCTGACCGTCCGCTACGCCGATTCCCTCCAGCGGGTGCTCGACGAGAATGTCGAGAACTTCAGGAAGACCGCGCAGATCACCGAGAACCAGTATGCCGCGGGCGTGGCGGCCCGGTCCGATGTCATCACTGCGCAAACCCAGGTCCAGACCATCGAGGCCCAGGCCATCGCGGTGCGGCTGACCCGGGTGCAGTACGTGAACGCCATCGCCACCCTGATCGGGCGCCCGCCCTCCGAGGTGTCGATCCCGGTCTCCGGCATCAGCCGTAATCCCCCCGCCGTACCGGTCGGCATCCCCGGCGATCTGCTGGAGCGGCGCCCGGACGTCGCCCAGGCCGAGCGCCTCGTCCAGGCGCAGAGCGAGCGCATCGGCGTGGCGGTGGCGGCGTTCTTCCCCACTGTGACGATCTCGGCCCAGGGCGGCGTCTCGGGGCTTACCCGCACCGGTCTGTTCTCGGCCGCCAACCAGTTCTGGTCGGTGGCGGGCTCGGCCAGCGAGGTGCTGTTCGACGGCGGCGCCCGCACGGCGGCCCTGCGCTCGGCCGAGGCCGCCTACGACGCGCAGGTGGCCAGCTACCGGCAGGTGGTGCTGGCGGCCTACGCGGAGGTCGAGAACCAGATGGCGGCCCTGCGCATCCTCGGCCAGCAGCAGGCCGCGCAGGACAAGGCGGTCGAGCTGTCGCGCAAGGCGGTGGAGATCACGCTCAACGAGTACCGGGCCGGCACCCAGAACTTCACCACCGTGGTGACCGCGCAGGGCCTGCTCGTGACCAACGAGATCAACGCCCTGCAGGTCCGGCTCAGCCGCTTCACCGCGGCGGTGACCCTGATCCGGGCGCTCGGCGGCGGCTGGGACGTGCGCTCCCTGCCGAGCGATTCCGAGCTGAAGGGCCCAAGCCTGCCGATCGACCGGGGCGGTCAGGCGGTCCGCCCGGACGAGTAGAGCCCGACGGGCGGTCCCGGGTTTCAAAAGGGACAAGTCCCTTTTGCGGGTGCAGGGCAGAGCCCTGCTGTACGGATCCTGGATCCCCTCTCGGAGGTCTAGGATCCGTAGGCCGGGGTTTCACCCTGACACCCCACCAAAGGGCCCGCCCTTTGGGACCCCGTTACGTTTCGGCCGTGTGGCCCGGGCAGGGCTGCACCTCGACCGTCACGTGGCTCAGTCCCCGCAGGCCAGCCAGCCGCGCCTTGTAGTGGGCCGGCGGCTGGGGATCGTCGCTGACGAGCGCGATCACGGCGGCGCGGTGGCCCGGGCCCACCTGCCAGAGATGCAGATCGCTGACCCGGTCGCCGCCGGTCTCCAGCCGCTCGCGGATCTCCCGGGTGGCGGCGGGCGAGGGCCGGGCGTCGAGGAGAACGAGACCGGCGGTGCGCAGCAGGCTCCATGACCACGCCAGGATCACGACCGTGCCGACGAGGCCCATAGCCGGATCGAGCCAAGCGAGGCCGAGATAGCGCCCGCCGAGCAGGGCCGCGATGGCCAGGACGGAGGTCAACGCATCCGCGAGAACGTGGACGTAGGCGGCCCGGAAGTTGGCGTCATGGCCGCCGTGGGCGTGCCCCCTGTGGCCGCCGTGGGAATGGCCGCTGTGGGAATGGCCGCCGTGCCCGTGCCCACCATGCGCCGCGTCATGATCGTGGTGGTCGTCGTGCAGCAGCCAGACGCTGGCGACGTTCACGGCAAGGCCCAGCACCGCGATCGGGATCGCCTGCCCGAAGCCGATCGCCACCGGGTGAAGCAGACGGTCGAGACTCTCGGCACCGATCAAGAGCGCGATCAGCCCAAGGAGGATCGCGCTGGCAAAGGCCGCCAGATCCCCGAACTTGCCGGTGCCGAAGCTGAACCGGGGATCATCGGCGTGGCGCCGGGCGAAATGATAGGCGAGCGCCGCGATGCCGAGCGCCGCCGCATGGGTCGACATGTGCCAGCCATCGGCCACCAGCGCCATGGAGCCGAACCACGTGCCACCAACGATCTCGCCCACCATCATGGCGGCGGTGAGCGCGACCACCGCCCGGGTCCGGCGCGCGTGCCGGTCGTGCCGCGCCCCCAGGAAGGTGTGACTGTGGGTCCAGGGTTCGAGCGAGTGCGTATGCATGCGGGTCTCCGCGATCCGAGAATCAGCCGAGCATAGAGCGCGCTCGGACAGCGTGGACAGTGCTTCGCGCATGCGGGCGTGTGGCGATGCGGGCCCGGAGCCGGAACGGCCCTTGCTGCGGCGGGTTGTCCCGCCGGTTTGCTGCACCGCAGACGGACGGGAGTCGGGGATGGCCGAGCAGACGACAGCTCTCAAGAACGATGCGGCCTGCGGCACCAAGCCGGCGCCCCCCTGCACGCTGGTGATCTTCGGCGCGGGCGGTGACCTGACGAAGCGCCTGCTGATGCCCTCCCTCTACAACCTCGCGGGCGCGGGGCTTCTCTCGGATGGGTTCTCGATCCTCGGCGTCGACCATGGCGAGGGCACCGATGAGTCGCTGCGCGACAATCTTACCAAGACCCTGGAGGCGTTCAGCAAGGACCCGACCTCGGAGTTCCATGCGGACCATATCGATCAAACGAGCTGGGGCTTCATCCGCGAGCGCCTGCACTACCTGAAGGGCGATTTCGAGAAGCCCGAGACCTTCGAGGCCGTGAAGCAGAGGATCACCGGCAATGCGGTGTTCTATTGCGCGGTGGCGGCGCGGTTCTTCGGGACGATCGTGGACGGGCTGGGCCAAGCCGGCCTGCTCAAGCAGGAGGGCGACACCTTCCGTCGCGTGGTGATCGAAAAACCGTTCGGCTCCGACCTCGCCTCGGCCCGGGACCTCAACGCCCGCATCCTGAAACAGGGCGACGAGAGCCAGTTTTTCCGGATCGATCATTTCCTGGGGAAGGAGACGGTGCAGTCGATCATGGCGTTCCGTTTCGCCAATGGGCTGCTGGAGCCGGTCTGGCGGCGGGAATACATCGACAGCATCCAGATCACGGCGGCCGAGACGGTGGGCGTTGAGGAGCGCGGGGGGTTCTACGAGCCGACGGGCGCGCTGCGCGACATGGTCCCGAACCACATGTTCCAGCTCCTCTGCATGGTCGGCATGGAGCCGCCGAACTCCTTCGACGCGGAGGCCGTGCGCACCGAGAAGGCCAAGCTCGCCGAGGCCGTGCGGCCGATCCCGCCCGAGGACGCGGTACGCGGTCAGTACACGGCCGGCACCGCGGAGGGGCGCGACGTGCCCGCCTACCGGGACGAGCCGCATGTCGCCAAGGACTCGGTCACCGAGACCTACATCGCGTTGAAGCTCCACATCGAGAACTGGCGCTGGGCGGGGGTGCCCTTCTACATCCGCACCGGCAAGCGCATGACGGGGCGGCGCACCGAGATCGCGGTGCTGTTCAAGCCGGCCCCGTTCAAGATGTTCGAGGACACGCCGACGGCCGATCTGGGGCCGACCGTGATGCGGATCCTGATCGACCCGGATCACGGGGTGAGCACCGAATTCAACGTGAAGGTGCCGGGGCCGCAGATGAAGATCGGGCGGGTGCGCTCCGGCTTCCGCTACAAGGATTTCTTCGCCGACACGCCGAATGTCGGCTACGAGACGCTGCTGTACGATTGCATGACCGGCGACGCGACCCTGTTCCAGCGAGCCGACAACATCGAGGCCGGCTGGGCGGCGGTGGACCCGCTGCTCAAGGGTTGGCCCCAGGCACAGGTGGCCTTCTACCCGGCCGGAAGCGCCGGCCCCAAGGAGGCCGACGAGCTCTTGGCCCGGGACGGCCGGCATTGGCTCGGATTGGACGGAGAGACGGATTGAGAACCGAGGAACCGGGTCGGGTCTGACGATCAGGCATTCGGATCCGGCCGTTTTCCAGGTGGCTACGATGTGTTAGCCTCCAACGATCTTGGAGATGGTCCGTCGAGCTTAGGGACGACGACTTTGGGCGAGGCGACGTTTACCTTTCAGGTCGATGAAACCCTGAAGAACGCGTTTTCTCAGGCAGCACAGGACCGGGATCGCAACAGCGCTCAGCTCTTGCGTGAATTCATGCAGGCGTATGTCCAACAGCAACGGGACGAAACGGAGCATGAGGCTTGGTTTCGCCGGCAGGTTCAGATTGGGCTGGATTCCGCCCAGAGCGGCCGTGTCATCTCTGCCGAGGATGTCGAAGCCCGGTTCGCTGCCAAGCGGGCAGCCACACAGCGGCGACTCGACGCCGCGAAATGAAGGCGTTGGTCTGGACGCTCGAAGCGCTTCAGGACCGCGACGCGATCTACGATTATATCGAAGCCGACAATCCGGCGGCTGCCATTGCGTTGGATAAGCGGTTTACCGAGAGGGCCGCCCGCTTGGTGGCTCATCCCGCACTCGGTCGGCGAGGTCGGCTCGCGGGCACCCACGAGATGATCGTCCACCGCAGGTACATCATTGTCTACAAGGTCGATGATAGCGCCGTGCGAATTCTTCGCGTCCTGCACGCCGCTCTGCAAGGGCCGCCTGGGCCGAGGTGACAAGCCCTCATAAAGCGCCTGCGGCACCGGCTATGTCGTCGAAGGACGTCCGGTGACCGGGCGTCTTGCGAGTTTCGATGCCGAACCCGCCCTCACCGCCGCTTGAACGGCAGCATCGCGGCCACCGCCAGCGCGTCCACCCGATTGTTGAGCGGGTCGCTGGCATGACCCTTCACCCAGTGCCACGCCACGTCGTGGCGCTCTCGGGCGGCGTCGATGCGGCGCCAGAGGTCCTCGTTCTTCACGGGCTTCTTGTCGGCCGTGCGCCAGCCCCGGGCCTTCCAATTATGGATCCAGCTGGTCACGCCCTGGCGCAGGTACTGAGAGTCCGTGAACAGGTCGACCCGGCAGGGGCGCTTCAGCGCCTCCAGCGCCTCGATCGCCGCCAGGATCTCCATCCGGTTGTTGGTGGTGTGGGCCTCGCCGCCGGACAGTTCCTTTCGGGTCTCGCCGAAGATCAGGATCGCACCCCAGCCCCCGGGCCCGGGATTCCCCGAGCAGGCGCCGTCGGTGTATATCTTGACCCGCGTCGGCTCGGCCGCGGACTCGGTATCCGGCCCGGTCATCTCGGTGCTCATCCGGTTTTCAGCCCTGCCGCCCGTAATCCCGTACGTCCTTCGCCTGCCGGTGGAAGGTGAGCCGACGGTCGAATTCCCGCGGATCCTTCGGCTTCACCAGGGCGCCGGGGGGCACGTTCAGCCAGTCGACCAGCCGGGTCAGCATGAAGCGGAGTGCCGCGCCCCGGCACAGGATCGGCAGGGCCGCGACCTCGGTGGGTTCCAGCGGACGCACCGCCTCGTAGCCGGCAAACAGGGCTGTTGCCATGTCCCGGTGGAAGGTGCCGTCGGGGTCGAAGCACCACGCGTTGAGGCAGACCGCGATGTCGTACGCGAAGGCATCCGTGCAGGCGAAGTAGAAGTCGATCAGGCCCGACAGGGCGTCACCGATGAAGAACACGTTGTCGGTGAAGAGATCCGCGTGGATCACGCCGCCCGGCAGGTCTTTCGGCCAATGCGCTTCCAGGACGGCGAGGTCGGCCCGGGTGCGCTCGGCGAGGCCGGGCTCGACCGAGTCCGCCTGGGCCTCGGCCTGCACGAAGAGCGGCCGCCAGGACGACACCGAAAGATTGTTCTCCCGTACCATCGGGAAGTCACGGCCGGCAGCGTGGAGCGCGGCCAGCGCCCGGCCGAGTTCCCGGCAATGCTCGACGCCCGGCGCCTTGACCGAGACGCCCTCCAGGAAACTGACGATGGCGGCGGGCCGGCCGCAGAGCTGCCCGAGGGCCTGGCCGGTCCGGTCCCGCACGGGCTGCGGGCAGGCCAGGCCGCGGGCCGAGAGATGCTCCATCAGCCCGATGAAGAACGGCAGGTCGGCTTCCCGCACCCGCTTCTCGTAGAGCGTCAGGATGTAGGAGCCGTCGGTGGTATGAAGAAAGAAATTCGAGTTCTCGACGCCTTCGGCGATGCCCTTGAAGGAGAGCAGGCTGCCGATCGCGTAAGCCGATAGGAAGTCGGCGAGCGCCGCGTCGGATACCTCGGTGTAGACGGCCACGTGTTCGCGCTCTGAATTTTGGAACTTCGATACGACGAGGGGCGCCGAAGCGCCCCTGCATAAGACCTGCTGCGTCTGTGTCCAGGCTGCCTACTCGGCGGCCTCGCTGCGCAGCTCCCGCGGCAGCGGGAACACCATGTCCTCGATCACGGTCGAGACCGTATCGACGATCACGTCGTAGCGGGCCGCGAAGGCGTCGATGATTTCCTCGACCAGCACCTCGGGGGCCGAGGCGCCGGCGGTGAGGCCGAGCTTGCGGATACCCTCGAAGGCCGGCCAGTCGATCTCCTCGGCGCGCAGCACGAGGCGGGTGATCGGGCAGCCGACCCGCTCGGCGACCTCGCGCAGGCGCTGCGAGTTCGAGGAGTTCGAGGAGCCGACCACGATCAGCGCATCGACCAGCGGCGCCACCTGCTTCACCGCCTCCTGGCGGTTGGTGGTGGCGTAGCAGATGTCGTCCTTGTGCGGCCCGGTGATGGCCGGGAATTTCTGCTTGAGCGCCTCGACGATGTGCCGGGTGTCGTCCACCGACAGGGTCGTCTGGGTCACCCAGGCGAGATTGTTGGGATTCTCGGGGTTCAGGGCGGCGATCTGGTCGAGATCCTCAACCAGGGTGATCGAGCCCTTGGGCAATTGGCCCATCGTGCCCACCACCTCCGGGTGACCGGAATGGCCGACCAGCAGCACGTGGCGGCCGCGCTTGTGATGGATCTCGGCCTCGCGGTGGACTTTGGTCACCAGCGGGCAGGTGGCGTCGATCGTGGTGAGCCCACGCGAATCGGCGTTCGCCGGTACCGTCTTCGCCACGCCGTGGGCGGAAAAAATCACCGGGGCGCCGCTATCCGGCACCTCGTCGAGTTCGCGGACGAACACGGCGCCCTTCCGCTTCAGGCTCTCGACCACGTACTTGTTGTGGACGATCTCGTGACGGACGTAGACGGGCGGCCCGTAGATGGCGAGGGCTCGTTCCACCACGTCGATGGCCCGCACCACCCCGGCGCAGAAGCCGCGTGGGGCGCAGAGCAGGATCTCCAGCGGCGGCTTGCCGGAGGCACTCGCGACGGGCTCGGAGGGCGTGATCGTAGCGGTCATGCAGGGGATGTGGCGAGGGCGGGGCTATCCTGTCAACAGGCCAAGTGGTGGAACCGGACCGTGCGACGGAGGCGGGACCCACGTGTAGCACGATTACCGCGCGGTTTGGACCCGTGTCGTTTTACAGGCGCCGGAGCCCCGTGACCGCCCCGTAGCTGTGGGCCTGGATCCGCTCCACGGCCTCGGCCAGGGGCTCCACCGCCACCGCCATGTGGTGGCCGTTGGCGTGGATCAGCGTCTCGGCATCGAGCATCAGCCCCATATGGCCGCGCCAGAATACGAAATCGCCCCGGCGCAGGCCCGCGACATCGAGCGGCAGCGCTGTCCCGAGGGCGCGCTCCTGCATGTCGGCGTCGCGTGGGCAGGGCAGGCCCGCCATGTCGAGGCAGAGCTGGGCGAGGCCGGAACAGTCGAGCCCAAGCGTTGTCCGGCCGCCCCAGAGGTAGGGCGTCCCGACAAGGCGCATCGCGGTGGCGGCGTAATCCGGTGCGTGCTCCGCCACCGGGGCGCAGTGGCGGGCGAACACGTAGCCGCCGTGCGTCTCTAGGTAAGCGCCCGATTCCCCGGTCACGACGAGTCGTGCGCCGAGGCTCAGATGGGCCAGGACCGGCCGCTTCAGGTCGGGTTCCGGGTACAGGAAGGTGCGCAGGGCCGTGACCCGGTGGGTCGGCTCCGGCCCGGCCGGGCCAAGGCTGTCGGCGGGCAGGTAGCCGACATAGCCGTCGCGGGCGAGCTGCACGAAGGCGAAACCGTCCGCCGTGTCGTAGAGGGTGACGGCATCGCCGAGCAGCGCCTCCGTGTCGAGCCCGGCCACCGGAGAGGGCTCACGCCGCAGGGGGGCCGAGGCGGCCGTGACCCGGCGGGGGCTGCCCGCCACGAAGCGGGTGGCCTCGACCCGGCCGCGCAGGCGCTCATCGGCGATGTCGGCGCGGGCGGGGGTCAGCCGCGGATCGAGGGTCTCGGTCATGAGGCGACGCTATCACAGCTGCCTTCACGATGGGTTGCGGCTTCGCGCCGGGCGCAAGAAACCATTGTGCGTGCACGAATGCGCGTCTATGTCGCACGCGGTCGCCGGCGGGAAACGAGTCGGAGGCGACGGGTTCGCGTCCTCGCCGCCGCTGCTAGCCTGTGCGCGGCGGCGGAAACGACCCGTCAGGCATGCGTCCGCGGCGGCGGTCAAACGTTTTTGATGCACTGCACAACCGGGACGGAAGGCGCTATGTCTGTCCCATGAAGACTGCGAGTCGCCCCGTGAAGAAGACGCAGAAGAGCTTCGCCGACCTGCCGCCGATCCGGGTGCGCCGCGAGCCGCCGACGATCACCGAGGCGGTCGCGGCCGCCCAGGACCTTGCCGACGATGTCGAGCAGCAGGCCGAGATCGCCGCCGGCCTGATGGGCTTGGCCGTCGATGAGGTCCGCCCCCATGTCCTGGCGGCCAAGACGGCGAAGCCCGAGCGCGTGCCCGAGCGGATCCTGACCCAGGCCAGCCCGAGCCGCGCGCCGCGCACCGTTGTCGTGGAGCGGCGCACCCGCCCGACCGTGGTGATCGAGCGCCGCTCCCGGCCCCTCGCGCCCTCGCGCTGACCGGCCCTACCAGGCCAGCGTCTCGCCCCGGTAATCGAGATACTGGGCGCCCGGCCGGCCGAGCTGGGCCTCGATCACGTCGGCGAGGCCCGTGACGCTGGTGGCGACGTCGATATCGGCCTCTTGTCCGCCCATGTCGGTGCGCACCCAGCCCGGGTGCAGGATCAGCACCGAGATATTTTCGGCCCGGTGGCGGATCTCGAAGCTGCGCGCCAAGGTGTTGAGCGCCGCCTTGCTGGCCCGATAAGTCTCCCAGCCGCCCGACTCGTTGAGGCTGACGCTACCGAGGATCGAGCTCATCAGCGCGATGCTGCCGCCGGGGGCAAGGCGATCCAGAAACGCTTCCGCGAAGCGAATCGGGCTGACCGCGTTGGTGAGGAAGACCTGCGCGGCCACCTCCCGCGGCACCGCATGCACGGGATCGTGCGCCTGCGTGGCGACGCCGGCCACCACGAAGATCAGATCGAACCGCTCGGAGGCCAGACGGTCGTGCAGGGCGACGACGCTCGCCTCGTCGTCGATGTCGGCGGTCTCGATGCGCAAGGATTGTGCGTCGAGCCGGGCGAGATCGGGGGACGGGCTGCGCTGGGTCGCGGTGACGCGCCAGCCCCGCGCCAGAAACGTCTCGACGAGGCCGAGCCCCAGGCCCCGCGAGGCCCCGACGATCAGCGCGTTCTTCTGGGATTGGGTCATGGTCGGTCTCCGGGATCGGCCTGATAAGGCTTCATTGGGTCCCGTGGTTTCATGACCGGGTGAGGGTCCGCGTTGGGTGGTTTTCTGCCCGTCCGCGTCTGGACAGCGGATCCACTGGAGCGGACGTCGCCGTCGCGTCCACGCTCGACCCTTCTGCGGTCCCAGAAGGGTCTGCTTCTCGGCAGCCCCTTTGAGCCTAGAGCTGGCCCACCGCCTCGATGACGTCGCGGAACGGCAGTGGCTTCTGCAGCCGCACCACATCCGCCAGGTTGGGCGGGATCACGTCCGGATCGTAGCCCGTGAGGAACACGAAGGGCACGCCGCGCGCCTTCAGCAGGTTTGCGATCTCGAAACGGGGCCCCTCTCCGCCCAGGTTCAGGTCCAGCACTGCATGGGTCGGCGCCTCATCTTCGAGCAGCTCTCGCGTCGCCTTCTCGTTCGGACAAGGACCGAGCACCGCGGCGCCCGCACCCCGCAGGGCCGCCGCGGTGTCGGAGGCCATGTAGTAATCGTCCTCGACGACGAGGACCCTGCGGCCCGTCAGGTCAGGGGCTCCGGCCATGTCGAGCGTTCCTCCGAAGACGGCCGTCGGCTGCGGCGCGTCGGTCTCTAATATGCTCTCACCGCCCTGCGAGGGAAACTCCAGGTGGCACCGCGCACCCTCCGCGCAGATCGTGATCTTCCCCTGGCCGCCCAGTTCGTAGGGGATACGGCCCTCGATCAACTCGCTGCCGAAGCCGCGACGCGTCGAAGGCTCGCGTAGCGGCGCGCCTTCCTCAATCCAGTCGAGCGCCAACCACGGTTTTCCGCGCTTCTCGCTGGACGTCCAACTCACCGTCAGGCGGCCCTCGGGGACGGACAGGGCACCGTACTTGAGGGCGTTGGTCGAAAGCTCGTGGAAGGCCAGCGTCAGCACCTCGACGGCCTTGGGCGCGAGTGTGACGTCCGGTCCGATCAGCGCATATTGCCCGCCCTGATGAGCTTGAGCCGCAACCTCGCTTTCGATGATGTCCTTGAGCGAGCCGCCGGCATTGGCCTCCCGCGTGAGCAGGGCTTGCACACGGGCGAGCGCGAGCAACCGCCCTTCCAGAAGCGCACGGTAATCCGCGACGTCCGAGGCACCGGGTGCGGTGCGGTTGGCCATGGAGCGGATCATGCCCATGATGTTGCGCACCCGGTGCTGCAGTTCGGCGAGCAGCACCGCCGAGTGCCCGATGGCGAGCTTGGCCTCGGTCACGTCATGGGCGATGCCGCCGATGCGCTGGATCCGGCCCTCCGCGTCGTGAAGCGGGAAGTCGGTGTTGCTGATCCAGCGAAAGCGACCATCCGACGGCCGCTGGATGCGGAACTCATGCACGACCGTTTCACCGCGCTGAGCCCGTTCGAGCTGCCGGAAGGCACTGTCGCGGTCGTCAGGCACGATGAGGGCAGCCCACTGCCTGACATCCCCGAGGATGGTTTTTGGTGGCACGCCGTAGATCGTCTCGATGGCAGGACTGGCGTACTCCATCGCCAAGGTCGCCGCATCCCGGATCCAGAGTGCGTCGGCCGAGGACGCGGCGAACTGCGCGAACCGCTCCTCGCTCTCCTGCAGCGCGGCTTCGGCGCGGGCGCGCTCGACAGCGGCCCAGGTCCGCTCGGCAACCTCGGCAGTCAAGGTCAGATCCTGCTCGGACCAATGCCGAGGGGTCGACTGGTTGACGCCCAGGATCGCCACCAGTCGCCCGTCCTTGATCAAGGGAACCCCGAACCCGGCTCGCGTCGACACCGAGGCATAGGATTTTCGTGCGGCCTCGCTGTAGCGCGGATCGGTGTCGACATCGCTGGTACTGGCCGTCCGTCCGGCGCGCCACTCGCCGAGCCCGTGCAACGAGAAGGTCGCGAGCGAGTACCGACCGACCCGACTCGGAACACCATTCGTGTAGTCGGCTAGGATGTCTGCCGTATCGCCGTCATCCTCGACGGTCACGTAGAAGACGCGGCTCGCTCCGAGGTGTTCGCCGAGCATCCGTGTGGCGGTGTGCTGGATCGCGACCGGGTTTCTGATCGGCCGCATCGCGTCGCTCAGCGCCAGAAGAAACGCCTGCCGCTCCTCGCTCTCGCGCAGCGTCCGCTCCGCCAACTTGCGCTCAGTGATGTCGCCGAAGACCCCCAGTACCCGGTCATCGTCTTCGCCGCCCAAGCGGGTGATGTAGTTGTCGAACCAGCGACCCAGCTCCGCCAACTCGGTTTCGAAACGCTGTGGTTCGCCGGTGCGATAGGCGAGGTCCATCCGCCTGAACCACTCTCCCTCCAAGTTCGGAAAGACTTCGCTCGCATGGCGCCCGGTGATGTCGGGGATGCCGGTGACCCGGCTGAAGTTGCCGTTCAGGGCCAGATGAAGCCAATCGACGACACGGCCTTCCCCGTCGAGAATGACCTGCATCTCGGAGTAGCCCTCGTCGATGGACTCGAACAGGGCGCGCAGCCGCCCCTCGCTCCTCCGCAGCGCCAGCTCGGCTCGCTTGCGCGCATCGATGTCGATGTTCAGGCCGGCCCATTTCTCGATATTGCCCTGCGCATCGCGCAAAGGCACCGCGCGAACGTTGGTCCAACGCCACCCGCCATCCGGCGCGCGAAGGCGGAACTCGGCATCCACGATGCGGCGAGCCGCGATGGCCTCCCACCACTGACGCTCGGCGAAAGCGCGGTCGTCGGGATGGATCGCGTCGAGCCAGCCTTTGCCGAGCCACGCGTCGACGGTTTGGCCCGTGTATGCCCGCCAGCTCGGGCTATCGGCGACGACGACGCCATCGGCATCCGTCTCCCACTCCGCCTGCGCCCATTCCCCGATCAGGAGGCGGTGCCGCGTCTCGCTCTCGATGAGGCGACGTTTCAGGTCAGCGATTTCGGCGGTCTGGTCCATGCCGCATGAACGCACGGCCGCTTTGGGTAGTCACCTTAAAGGCCACTATCCACCCCGCGCTGCAGTTGCCGGGCAGCTGGGTTGGATCGCCAGGAGTCCTGATACCCCCAGGCGAACCGGGCTCTACCCCGAAAAAAATCAATCCGCCGTCTGGACCGACCACGTGGCGTGGCGGATGCCGGGAGCCCGCGCCAGCTCGTTGGTCACGGCGTCGAGTTCCTCGGCCTTCACGGCGCTCGCCGTCAGCGTCGCCACCACGTCGATCGCGGTTTCGCCGCGCTCCTCCACCTCGACGCTGCTGACCGGGTAGTTGGCCGCCTCCAGAAGCTCCACCAGCAGGTCCTGCGCCGGGCCGGCCTCACCGGGCGCGGTGGTGACCTGGACCTCGTAGGTCGCCTCGGTGGAGGATTCGCGGATCGGCGCGCGGTTGATGGCGTTCACCAGCGGCCGGAGCGCCGTGTTGCAGGCCAGGACCGTCACCATCACGAACACCGCCTCGAGCGGCAGGTCGGCGCCGCAGAACGCCCCGACAGCGGCCGAGCACCACAGGGTCGCGGCCGTGTTGAGGCCGCGGACGTTCATCCCCTCCTTCATGATCACGCCGGCTCCGAGGAAGCCGATGCCGGAGATCACGTACGCCACCGTGCGGACCCCGCCGTCCGGCCCGGTCAGCCGCATGCCGAGATCGACGAAGGCCGAAGCACCCACCGCCACCAGCACCGCCGTGCGCAGGCCCGCGGTGCGCTGCCGGTACTGCCGCTCGGCCCCGATGATCGTGCCGAGCACGAAGGCCACGAGCAGGCCGATCGCGGATTTCGCTTCTTCAGGGAGAGCGGCGTAGCTGGTCATCGGCGGTTCTTGAGAGCAGGGCGGTGACGAAACCGTGACACCATGGCCCGGCCCCGGCCCGAAAGCAGGTCTGAACCGGGATTGACGGCCGCACCGGGCAGCGGGCACACCGGCACAAGCCTGAGGATCCTTTAAGAATTCGGGACCCGGCCGAGGAGACGTGCAGGATGCAGGACAAAGCCCATGCGGCCCCGGCCCGCGCAGGACTTGTCCGCGCATGAGCGGCGCCCTCGCCGAACGCCGACCCGAGACCATCCCGGATGCGGCCCTGCACGGCCGCGTCATGGCGCTCCGCGAGGGGCTGGAACGCGGCCTGATCGGCAGCGCCGGCCTGGTCGAGCGCCTGCTGATCGGGCTCCTCACCGGCGGGCACCTGCTGATCGAGGGCGCGCCGGGTCTGGCCAAGACCCGCGCGGTCAAGCGCCTCGCCGACGGGCTCGACGGCTCCTTCGCGCGCATCCAGTGCACGCCGGACCTGATGCCGGCGGATCTGACCGGCACCACCGTGTGGCGCCAGGATAGCGGCACCTTCGAGTTCCTGCCCGGCCCCCTGTTCCACGCCCTCGTGCTGGTGGACGAGGTCAACCGCGCGCCGCCGAAGGTGCAGTCGGCGCTGCTCGAATCCATGGGCGAGGGGCAGGTGACGGTCTCGGGGGCGACGCACCGGCTCTCCGACCCCTTCATGGTCGTGGCGACCCAGAACCCGATCGAGCATGCCGGCACCTTCCCGCTGCCCGAGGCGCAGCTCGACCGCTTCCTCCTGCACGTCGTGGTCGAGATGCCCGATGCTGAGACCGAGCGGGCGATCCTCGACCTCGTGGAGGGCGAGATCACGCATCATATCGAGGCGATGCCGGTGCGCCTGTCGCTCGCCGACGTGCGCGCGGCCCGGGAGGCGGCGCTCGCCACCTACGTGTCGCCGGCGTTGAAGGATTATCTCGTCCGGCTGGTGGCGGCGACCCGCACCGATGCGGCGGCGCCGGACCTGCGCGCCATGATCGAGCACCCGGCCTCCCCGCGCGGCACCCTGGCGCTGATGATGGCCGGCAAGGCCCGGGCCTGGCTGCGGGGCCGGGACCACGTGATCCCTGAGGACGTCACCGAACTCGCCCGCGACGCCCTCTCCCACCGGATCGGCCTGACCTGGCGGGCCGCCGCCGAGGGCAAGACCGCCCGGGGGCTCGTCGGCGAGCTGGTGCAGCGGGTGCGGGCGCTCTGACGGTGTTCGGGCTGAAGATCCCGCGCCGCGCCCCCCCTCCCCCCTCCGCGGGGGAGGGTACCCTGCGGAGCAGGGGGGGAGAGGGGAGCGACGGGGCGGGTTTGAGCGTCGGCCTTCATGACGGTCGCGCCCCTTCCGAAAGCCGGGTTCCCCTCTCCCGACCCTCGCTGACGCGAGGCCCACCCTCCCCCGCAGAGGGGGGAGGGAGAGGCAGCGCCGACGGCGGCATCCACCTCTCCGGCGAGGCCCTGATGGGCCTGCGCCACCTCGCCCGCCGGGGCTCCGCGCCCGCGACGCGAACGCTGGCGGGCCTGCCCGGCGGCATCGTCACCCGCCGTCGCGGCCGCGGTTCCGAGCCGGAGGATGTCCGCCTCTGGTCGGAGGGGGACGACCGCCGCTTCATCGACCGCAACGCCACCGCCCGGACCGGGCAGCTCCACGTGCGCACCCATCACGACGAGCGCGACCGCGCCGTGGTGCTGCTCGCCGATTTCCGGCCCTCCATGCTGTTCGGCACCCGCCGGACCCTGCGTTCGGTGGCCGCCGCCGAGGCCCTGGCGCTGCTCGGCTGGCGGGTCGCGGCCGATGGCGGCCGGGTCGGCCTCGCGGTGGCGTCGGCCGGTGCCCCCACGGTGCTGCGGCCGGCGGGCGGCGAGCGCGCCATGATCGCGGTGACCGGTGCCCTCGCGCAGGCCCATGCGGAGGCCCTGGGGACGGTCTCGAGCGCCCGCGCCGCGCCGGAGCCGCCCCTCGAGGCGACGCTCGGCCTCGCCCGCAGCCTGCTCCCCGCCGGGGGCCACGTCGTCATCGCGAGCGCCCTGGATGATCCGGGCCCCGGCTTCGATGACCTCCTGACCCTGCTGGCCGAGCGGATCGCCATCCGGCTGATCCTGGTGAGCGACGCCTTCGAGCGCGCCCGGCCGCCGGGCTACTACCCCTTCGCGCTGGCGGACGGGCACCGCGGAACCGCGCTGCCGGCCACGACGGCCACCGGACAGGCCGAGGCCCGGCTCGCCGATTACGCGCACCGGGGCATCGCGGGCGTGCGCCTCGATGTCGAGACCGGGCCGGAAGCCTACGCGCCGCTGATGGAGCGCCTCGATGCGGTGCTGTGAGGCCGGGTCGCCGCCAGGGACACGGCGATGAACCCCGCCACGATACCCACCGAGACACCCCTCGGCCTCGATCAGCTCCGCGGCCTCCATCTGCCGGGCGGCGCCGCGGGGGCCATGCAGGGTGAAATCGTCGCGGCGGCCCTTCTGGGCTTCTGCGCCGCCCTGCTGGTGGGGCTCATCCGCTATTGGCGCGGCCGGACGCGGGCCACGGTGCGCCGGGCGGCGCTCGCCGAACTCGCCCGAAGCCGCGGCCTCGATCCGGAGGCGCGCCTCCTGGCCCAGGCCCGCCTGCTGCGCCGCCTCGGCCGGACGCTCGCGGGCGACGCCGAAACCCAGGTGACCGGTGCGGATTGGGCGGCCCGCCTCGACGAACTGTTCAAGACCGATTTCTTCACGCGGGGCGCCGGGCGGGTGCTGGCCGACGGCCTGTACCGCCGGCAGGCGCCGGACCTCGACGCCCTGGACGCCGAACTCGGCCGCCTGATCGGGCACGTGCGGGCATGAGCGCCTTCCTGCCCGCTTGGCTCAGCGCTCTCCTGTCGGCCTTCGACCTCGCCGCGCCCTGGGCGCTCCTGGCCCTGCCGCTGCCGCTGCTGGCCGCCCGCCTGATCCCGGCCGAGCCCGAGGGCGGCAGCGGGGCGCTGCGCGTCCCTGGCACGCTGGTGGGTGCGGGACGCTCCGGCGCCGATCTCGCCGCCCGCGGCCGGCGCCGGGCCGCCCTGACCTGGACGCTCTGGATCGCCCTCGTGGTGGCGCTCAGCGGCCCGCGCCTCGTCATGCCGGCAACCGCGCTGCCGGCCTCCGGCCGCGAGATCATGATCGCCATGGATCTCTCGGGCTCCATGGAGCGGCGCGACTTCGCCCTCGACGGCGAGACCGTGACCCGTCTCACCGCGGTCAAGCGCGTGGGCACCGACTTCATCCGGCGCCGCGCCGGGGACCGGATCGGCCTCGTGATCTTCGCCGATCAGGCCTACGTGGCCGCCGCCCCGAGCTTCGACACCGCGGCGGTCGCCCGCGCGCTGGACGAGGCGACGATCGGCATCAGCGGCCGCTCCACCGGCATCGGCGACGGGCTCGGCCTGGCCCTGCGGCGGCTGGACCCGCGGGACGCCGGGGGCGACGCCGCGTCCAACCCCGCGGGCGGCAAGGCCGCGAAGGCCGTGATCCTGCTCTCGGACGGCGCCAACAATGCCGGCCAGACCGCCCCCAAGGATGTCGCCGACCTCGCCAAGGAGCTGGGCATCAAGGTCTACACGATCGCGCTCGGCCCCCGCGACATGGCCGACGCCGACGGCGAGCAGGACGTGGTCGACACCGAGACCCTGCGCGACATGGCGCAGGCCAGCGGCGGCGAGGCGTTCCGGGTGCGCACCACCGACGATCTCATCAAGGTCGCCGACGCGATCGACCGGCTGGAGGGCGGCCGCGCCCTCGCCCCACCCCTGCCGCTGCGCCGGGACCTCTGGCCCTGGCCGGCCGCCCTGGCGCTGCTGAGTGCCGCCGCGTTGCTCGCCAGCCGGAGGGGGGCGTGATGGGTGCGGCGTTTGAAGTCCCGGCTCCGGCGCGTCCCTGGATCGATAAGGGCGACGACCGGCGCCGCGCGCCCCTCCCTCCCCCCTGTGCGGGGGAGGGTGGCCCCTGCGTCAGCAGGGGTCGGGAGAGGGGAGCGACGTTTCGGGAAGAACCGCTTCCTGCACGACGGACACAGCCCAATTCTGCACCGTCGCTCCCCTCTCCCGACCCCCTTCGGGGGCCACCCTCCCCCGCAGAGGGGGGAGGGAGCGCGCGCGCCTTCTCCGGGTCAGCCCAATGAGCGCCCTCGACGCCGTCGCGCTCCTGCGCCCCTGGTGGTTCCTGGCGATCCCCGTCGTCGTCCTGCTGGCGCTCCGCGCCGCATCCCGCTCGGCGCCGCTCGGCGACTGGGTCCGGGCGGTGGATCCGGCGCTGATGGCCCACCTCGCCCGCACCGGCGCGGTGCTGGGCGGACGCCGGCAGGCGAACCTCGCCGCCGCGCTGGCCGCCGGGCTGATCGCCCTGGCGCTGACCGGGCCCGCCGTGGAGCGGGCGGATGGGCGCACCTTCCGCAATCTCGACGAGACCGTGATCGTCGTCGACCTCTCGCGTTCGGTCGCGGAGGGCGGCAACCTCCAGGGGGTCCGGCAGGCCGCCGCCGCGGTCGCCGAGGCCGCCGGAACCCGGGCGGTCGCCCTGGTGGTCTACGCGGGCGACGCCTACCTCGCCGCCTCGCCCACCACCGATCGCGACAGCCTCGGCACCACCCTGTTCGCGCTCGACGCCGACACGGTGCCGGATCGCGGCTCCCACCCCGAGCGCGGGCTGGCGCTCGCCCGCCGCACCCTCGCGGAGGCCAACGTGGTGTCGGCCGACGTGGTGCTGATCAGCGATGGCGACGGCATCGGCGAGGCCGCCACGCGGGAAGCCCATGCCATCGCCGCACAAGGCTGGCGGCTCCAGGCCCTGTTCGTCCCCGCCGACAAGCCGCTGCCAGCGAACGCCCCGAAGCCCGACCGGGCCGCCCTCGACGCCCTCGCCCGGGCCGGCGGCGGCACGGTGGCCGATATCGCGACGCCCGGCCCGGTGCTCGATGCGGTCGGCGCCGGCTTGGCCCAGCACCTCGCGGCGGGCGGCTACGGCGTGCTGGCCTACGCGGATCTCGGGCGCTGGCTGCTGCTGCTCGCCGCCGTGCCGGCCCTGGTCCTGTTTCGCAGGAGCGCGTGATGCGGCTCACCCTCCCCGATACGGGCTTCGCCGCCCCGCTCCGGGCTGGCCTGCCGCCGCGCTGGCGGCGGCTCGCCCGGCTCGCCGGTCTGGCACTCGCCGGCCTCGGTCTCCTTGCGCTGCTCGCCGTCTCGCAGCCCCGCACCGGGTTCGGGCGCCTTCTGATGGGCATCGGCCTGCCGGGGCTCGCCGCCGATGTCTTCACCGACCCGGCCTGGCGCGCCGCCGCCCTCTACGAGGCCGGCCACTATGACGCGGCGATCGCGCTGTTCCGCGCCGGTGGCCGCCGGGCGAGCTACAACCTCGGCAACGCGCTCGCCAAGGCCGGTGACCTCGACGGGGCGCTCGCCGCCTACGACGAGGCCCTGCACTTCAACCCCCGGGACGCCGACGCCCAGGCCAACCGCTCGCTGATCGCCCGGATGCGCGCCGAGGTGATCGACCGCGGCCCCGGCGGCGGCATCGCCAACGGCACCGCCCAGTACGGCGCCCGCTACAACAACACCAGCAACCAGGACCAGAACAACGACATCAATGCCGCCTCCAGCGGCGAGGGTCTGGCCGGCAACAAGGAGTCGAACGCCAGCGCGTCGCTCCCCGGCAACAGCAAGGTCGCCCGCCGCGGCAAGGCCGAGCAGCAATCGATCGACACCGGCAAGGGCCAGGCCCGGGGCTCGGCCGGCGATGCGGCCGGCCGCGGCCGGACCGGGGGCGGCTCCGCCATGGTGGCCGAGGCCCCCGAACGCGAGGTCCGCCGGGTGACCAAGAGTTTTGAGGCCCACGAGATCCGCCCGGACCGGCTCTGGCTCCAGACCCTACCGGACGATCCGGGCCGCTATCTCAAGCTGCGCCTGCGTGCCGAGCAGACCCGCCGGGTCGAAGCCGGCACCGCGATTCCCGCTGGGAGCAACCCGTGGTGATGCTTTTTGGGGTTTCGGGTCGGCGTACCCTTGCCGAGATGCGCCAATCCCCTCCCCCTTGCGGGGAGGGGTCAGGGGTGGGGGTGGTGCAGAAGACACCGCCACGCGCGATCCTGCACCACCCCCACCTCCGGCTCCTCCCCACAAGGGGGAGGAGAGAGCCCAACGGCCGACGACATGCGAACATCGGAGCCCTTGCGCATTGGAGGGGGACGCGCGTCTGGCACCTCGTCCTGTTCCTCGCCCTCACCCCCCTCCCCGCCCATGCCGAGATCGAACCCGGCGACCTCACCCTCACGGTCACTGCGGAGCTGAACGGCAACAGCGCCCCCTTCCCCCGCGAGATGGTGCTGTTGAAGATCCACGGGGTCTACAAGCAGCCGATCCTGCTGGAGGAGGTGGTGCAGCCGTCGCTCGCCAACTTCTCCTGGACCCAGCTCGGCCGCGACCATTGGAGCAAGGCCAAGCTCCCCGACGGCCAGAGCGCCATCGCATTCGACCGCACCGTGGCGATCTTCCCGCACCATGCCGGGCAGTTCACCATCGAGCCATTCACCCACAAGCTCACCGTCAACGATGTCGGCGAGCGCCGAGTGGTCGAGGTGCGCTCGCAACCGATCCCGTTCCCGGTGGCACAATGGACTGCCCCCACCGGCGGCCCGGACGCCAAGGAGCCCTGGTGGCTGCCCGCCAAGGATGTGGCAATCACGGATTCCTGGAGCCCGGACCCCGAGACCATCAAGGTCGGCGAGACCGCCCGCCGGATCGTCACCCTGGAGGCCCAGGGCATGGTGGCCGAGGGCCTGCCGCCCCGTCCGGTGATGCGCACCCGCGGCATCATCACCTTCGCAGGGCCCGTCACCCGCGAGACCCTGCTGACGCCCTCGGGCCCCGTGGCGCGGGCCACCTATCAGTGGGATGTGAAGCCCGGCGTGCCGGAGATCATCCCCCTCGACGCGATCGCGATCCCCTGGTTCGACACCAACACCCGCACGATGCGCGAGACCGAGATCCCGGCGCGGCAGATCGGCGGCGGCCTGCCCGACCGCGAGACCGACCGGGCGCCCCCGCCGATCCCCGCCCCGCTCACGGTCGCCGCCGCGGCGCTCGCCGCCTTCGGGCTCGGGCTGGCGCTGATCGGCTTCGGCCTCGGCCGGCCGACCCTGCGGCTGTCCGCACCGACCCGGCGCCGCCTGTGGGCGGCGGCCCGCGCCCAGGACCCGGCCGGGTTCCGCGCCGCCCTCGACGTGGCTTTGCGCGAGGCGCCGGAACTCGCCCGGATCTGGCGGGCGCGGCCCGACCTCGCCGCCGCCTTCGCGGATCTCGACCGGTCGGTGTTCGGCGCCTCGGGTGCGGCCGGTCCGGACCTGCCGGCTCTGGCCCGCGCCCTATCGCGCGCCCAACCGGTGGCCGCGGCGCCCGGCCCGGACCGGCTGGCGCCCCTCGACGGACCGGCCCGCTGAGCGCAGCCGCTCCGTCGCAAAGGGTTCATCGATCCTCGCCTTGTGAAGGGCGGTCCGGGAACGGCGCGTACAATCATGATTTGAGTCGCCGGTTCCGATCGCTATGGAGACCCTTCCGACATGCCCACGATCCTGACCCGACCCGTCCTCGCCGCGGCGCTCAGTGCCGCCCTGGTCCTGCCGGCAGCGCTTCCGGTCGCGGCCTCCGCCCGGTCCGCCGGCGCCGAGCGCACGCTGAAGATGGTCGACACCGATAATGACGGCACCATCGACCTCGCCGAGGCTCAGGCGGCCGCCGGGAAGGTCTTCGACAGTGCCGAGAAGGACAAGGACGGCACCGTCGACGCCAAGGAGCTGAAGGGCCGGCTCAGCAAGAAGGACCTCAAGGCCGCCGACACCGATGCGGACGGAACCCTCGACCGCAAGGAATACCTCGCCCTGGTCGAGCAACGCTTCAAGGCGGCCGATCCCGATAACGACGGCAAGCTCGACGCCAAGGAACTCAAGACCCCGGCCGGACGGAGCCTGCTGCAGCTCCTCAAGTGAGGCCGACCTGATCGCGGGCCATTGCACAGTTCCTGGGCAAGTATTATTCCTGTGCAATGGCTCAAGATCTGGGCAGGCATCAATATTTTGCACGATCTTGCATCATCTGAGTCACCTCCATAGGTTCCTAGTATCCGGTCGGGCAAGAACCGGATGAACCAACAGGGAGGAGCGCGATGCCACGCGCGATCGACGTCAAGGACAGGTTCCGCGCGCGGCTGCAGGAGGCCGACGCCCGGAGCAACGATTTCCGTAAGAAACTTCTCGAAGAAGGCACCCGGGCGCTGCAGCCGGTGATGGGTGTCCTGAACCTCATGGCCGAGGTGCTCAACGAGGAGGACAATGTCCACGGCAGCATCACGGGCCTCGAGGCCAAGATCGATCAGGATAACTTCATCAGCCTGTGCGCGCAGCTGCGCGGGACCGAGGCTGAGCAGAAGATCAAGATCACGTACGGGCCGGAACTCGGCGGCAGCAACTTCATCTCGGTCTCGGGCCTGAACCAGCGCTACAACGAGCGGCTCATGCCCGGTGCGGGGCGCTGCGCCAGCGGCCGGACGGTCGGCAGCGACATCCAGCTCGACGAGCACCGGGGCGATGAGCTGGCCGAGGTGGTCCGCGAGGTGGTGGAGGATTTCTACGCCGCCCAGATCGAGCAGCGCAGCCATTTCGCCTTCGCCCGGTGACGAGCCCGCAAAACCGGATTCCCCTGTCGGCGATCCTGCGCTAAGCCTGTCGCCGATGGGGATGGAGCTCCCCGACAACCGCCCGGCCGCGCCAAGCCGGGCTGATGGCTCCTACCGCACGGGCGCGCGTTCCGCCGTCCGCGGTGGGGCCGTGCGCCGAAGCCGCGACGCGCGACGCCGCCCGACCGAACAGGAAGGGCAGGCATGATCAACACCCTCATCGTCATCCTCGGAGCCGGGCTCGGCGGCGGGGCACGCCACGGCGTCAACGTCGCGGTATCGCGGCTGATGCCAGGCCTCGGCTTTCCCCTGGCCACGCTGATCATCAACGTGCTGGGCTCGTTCCTGATGGGCGTGCTCGCCGAGGCCTTCGCCCTGCGGGGTGCCGCCGGTCACCCGGCGCGGCTGTTCCTAACCACCGGGATGCTCGGCGGCTTCACCACCTTCTCGACCTTCTCGCTCGACGCGATCAGCCTGTACGAGCGCGGCGAGACCGCCACGGCCGCCCTCTACGTGCTGGCCTCGGTCGCGGCCGGCCTTCTAGGCTTGGTGGCGGGCCTCGCTCTGGTCCGGGCGGTCCTGAGTGGCAGCTGAAAAAGTCCCGGTTTCAAAAGGTCTTCGACCTTTTGCGGGTGCAGGGCAGAACCCTGCTGCGGGGCTTCGCCCGGTGCCTCAGGGGCGCTGCCCCTGGACCCCGCCAAAGGGCTGAGCCCTTTGGGATCCCCGGACCTAGTCCGCGATGAATTTCAGGCGGTGGTCGCGGTAGAGATCGACGATCGCGGCCGCGGTCTCCTCGATCGAGCGGCGGGTGACATCGATTGTCGGCCAGCGGTTCTTGGTGAACAGCCGGCGCGACATCGTGATCTCGTCGGCCACCGCGGAGCGGTCGACGTAGAGCGACGACTCGTCGGCGTTGAGGCTGGACAGCCGGTTCTGCCGGATCTGCACGATCCGCTCCGGCGAGGCGAACAGGCCGACCACCAGGGGCTTGCGGGCGCGCTCGATCGCCGGCGGCAGCGGCATGCCGGGGACCAGCGGCAGGTTCGTGGTCTTGAGGCCGCGGTTGGCGAGGTAGATCGAGGTCGGCGTCTTCGAGGTCCGGCTGACCCCGAGCAGGATCACGTCGGCCTCCTCCAGATCCTCCGGCAGGTTGCCGTCGTCGTGGGCCAGCGTGAAGTTCATCGCGTCGATGCGCTTGAAATACTCGGCGTTCAGCATGTGCTGGGCGCCCGGCCGGGCCGTGGTCTCGGCGCCGAGATAGGCGCGCAGCAGGTCGTGGACCGGCCGCAGCACCGACAGGCAGGGCGAACCGGTCTCCCGGGCGACCTCCTCCAGCCGCTCGCCGAGGTCCCCGCCCACCAGCGTGTAGAGCACGAGGCCCGGCGCCGCCCGGATCTCCGAGATCACCCGGTCGAGCTGCGCGGCCGAGCGCACGAGGGGATAGACGTGCTCGATCGCCGAGACGCCCTCGTACTGGGCGGCGGCCGCCCGGCCGACATTGATCAGCGTCTCGCCGGTCGAGTCGGAGACGAGGTGGAGATGGAAATAGCTGCGGCCCATCCGGACGCCTTTCGCGAGGCCCAGGTTGTCCACCGCCGGCCGCCAGGGGAGTCGATGAGTGTGGATAGGATGCCCCGCCGGGCCGGTCCAGCGTCAGGCGATGTCCGGTTATCGACTCCGCCGTTCACAGGCCGTTGATTGGCCGCGTGAGAATCCGGGCCCGTGGGAGAATCCGGGACGCAATCGGGGTGCGCACAGGACTCGGCGTTGCCAAGCCGCTGATGGACCATCCGCTTCCCTCAAGATGGAGCAAATCCTTTAAAGCCTCGTTAACGGCGCGGCGGCGGGGACGGCCTGTGGACCCGTTTGTGACCCCGAATCTCAGGCCCCCAATAGAAAAAACAGAGTCCTAGAATCTCTCTTTTCTTTTCGAAGGGGCCTGTGTGGGGATCGGCGTGCCTCGACTCGACAGGAGGCGCGCCGACGGGCATGCGGGGTGGGGCAAACGGGGTGGAGCGCAGATGACGGGGACGCCGAAGGGGGAGCGCAAGGTCCTGCGTGTCCTCGAGGGAGAGGCCATCGGGCCACCCCCCGCCTGGATGATGCGCCAAGCCGGCCGCTATCTGCCGGAATACCGGGCGACCCGGGCGGAAGCCGGCTCGTTCCTCGACCTCTGCTACAGCCCGGACTTCGCCGTCGAGGTCACCCTCCAGCCGATCCGGCGCTTCGGCTTCGACGCCGCGATCCTGTTCTCGGACATCCTCGTCATCCCCCACGCGCTCGGCCAGGACGTGCGCTTCGTGGAGGGCGAGGGGCCGCGGCTCGACCCGCTCGACGGACGGGACAACTTTTCGCGATTGCGCGAGGCCGGTGACCCGGCGGTGATGGATCATCTCGCGCCGGTCTTCGAGACGGTGAAGCGGCTGCGCTCCGAACTGCCCGGCGAGACCACTTTGCTCGGCTTCTGCGGCGCCCCCTGGACGGTGGCGAGCTACATGATCGGCGGCCGCGGCACCCCGGACCTCGCCCCCGCGCGGGCGCTCGCCGAGGGCGATACCGCGCTGGTCGATACCCTGATCGACCGGCTCGTCACGGTGCAGACCGACTACCTCGTGCGCCAGCTCGAGGCCGGCGCCGATGCCGTGCAGATCTTCGAATCCCATGCCGGCACCCTGCCGCAGGCCGTGCCGGCCGCCGGCGGGGTGGTCGAGCCGGTGGGCGACGTCGCCGAGAGCGCCCTGCCGGACGCGCCCGCCGCCGACGCCCTCACCCGCTGGTCGCTCCAACCCATCGCCCGGATGATCGCGGGCGTCCGCGCCCGGGTGCCGGGGGCGAAGATCATCGTGTTCGCCCGCGGCTCGGGGCTCGACGGCCATGCCCGGGTGGTGCCCGAGACCGGCGCCGACGCCGTCGGGGTCGATTGGGGCGTGGACCTGAAGGCCCTGCGCGGCCGGGTCCCAGCCTCGACGGTGACGCAGGGCAACCTACATCCCGACACGCTGATCGAGGGCGGCCCGGCCCTCGACGCGGCGGTCGATGCCGTGCTGGCGGCGACGGCCGGCCTGCCGCACATCTTTAATCTCGGCCACGGCATCACGCCGCAGACGCCGGTCGCCCATGTCGAGCGGATGCTCGCCCGGCTGCGCGGGCAGAGCTGAGGCCAAGCGCGTGCTGTACGACTGGATCAAGGCCCTCCACGTCATCAGCCTGATCGCCTGGATGGCGGGGATGCTCTACCTGCCGCGGCTGTTCGTCTACCATGCCGGCCTGCCGGCGGGCTCGGAGGTGCAGTCGGCGACCTTCAAGGTGATGGAGCGCCGGCTCCTCAAGGCGATCATGACTCCGGCCATGATCGCCACCTGGGTGTTCGGGCTGAGCCTTGCCTGGATGAGCGGCTACTACGCGGCCCCGTGGCTGCAGGCGAAGTTCGTGCTGGTGCTGGCGATGTCGGGCATCCACGGCTGGCTCGCCCGGATGATCAAGGATTTTGCCGCCGACCGGAACACCCGCGCGCCTCGGTTCTACCGGATCCTCAACGAGGTGCCGACGCTCCTGATGATCGGCATCGTCATCCTGGCGATCGTCAAGCCGGGCCTTTGATCCGGGGATCCTGTGATCCCGGGCCGGATTCACCACGCCGGCGTGGCCTTGGGAGCTTTTCGCGGGGCGGCTCGTTCTGAGGCCATGTCGAAGCGCCTTTCCACCGCCCTGGCCCTGACCCTCCTGGGCTTCAGCCCGTCCGCCCACGCGGCGAGCTTCCCCTGCGACAAGGCCGAGGCGCCCGACGAGAAGGCGATCTGCGCGCATCTCCCCCTCAACGACCGGGACGTCGAGATGGCGACCCGGTTCGAGATCCTGAAGGCTGTGCTGCCGATGGGCGGCCAGACGAAGCTGCGCGAGGATCAGGAGGCGTGGCTCAAGGAGCGCCGGACCTGCGGCGCCGACGTGGCCTGCCTGACGGCCACCTACGACGCGCGACTGAAGGTACTGCGCGCGGTGCTGTCGGAATTCGCCAAGCAGGGGCCGCAGTAAACGACGGCTCCCCGCCGGACTGGCGATCTTCGCGATCCAGAAGGTCCGAACCCTCTCACAACCGCGCCAGCAGCCGCTCCGCCAGGGGGTTCTCGGCCGCGAAGGCGTAATCCACCCGCCGCACCGTCACGGCCCGCGCCCCGGCCTCGACCAGCGCGCCGGCCAGCTCGAACACCGAGCCCTCCGGGCAGCGCAGCACGATCTCGCCCTCGGGTCCCCGCGGGGCGCCGTAGGGCAGTTCCGCCTCGTGCAGGCCCGCCAGAGTGGCGAGGTCGATCGTGCCGCTCTCCGGCAGGGCGGCGCGCACCTCCCGGGTCGTCCGGGCGCGCTCCTCGGCGGCGATTCGGCCGAGCACGGTGCGCAGGGCCGCCCGCTGGCCCTCACCCCAGGGCGCCTTCAGGGAGGCGACGAGATTCGCCTCCGAGCGCAGGATGATGCCGTCCTCCAGGATCTTCAGGGCGTTGGCCGAGAGTGTCGCCCCCGTGGTGGTGATGTCGACCACGATCTCGGCCGAGCCTGCGGCTGGCGCCCCCTCGGTGGCGCCCAGGCTCTCGACGATCCGGTAATCGGCCACGCCCTTCTCGGCGAAGAACCGGCGGGTCAGGTTCACGTATTTGGTGGCGACCCGCAGGCGCCGCCCGTGGCGGGCGCGCATCCCCGCCGCGACCTCGTCGAGGTCCGACATGTCACGCACGTCGATCCAGGCCTGGGGCACCGCCACCACCACGGTGGCGTTGCCGAAGCCGAGCGGCGTCAACAACTCCACCTGATCGCGCACGTCCGGCAGGGTCTCGCGGATCAGGTCTTCGCCGGTCACCCCAAGATGGGCGGCCCCCGAGGCGAGCTGCGCGGCGATCTCGGAGGCCGAGAGGTAGCGCACCTCGACATCCGGCACGCCCAAAAGCTTGCCGCGGTAGTCGCGGGCGCCCGCGCCCTGCGCGAGCTTCAGCCCGGCCCGGCCGAAGAACGCGTTGGCGTTCTCCTGAAGCCGGCCCTTGGACGGGACGGCCAGGATCAGGGGTTCGGAAGAGCTCATCGTCCGGCTCCCGCCACACGTTCGATCCAGAAGGTGCAGCCGACGGCCGGCAGGGGCACCGGGCTGCCGAGATGGCCGAGCAGGCCGTCGTAGCGCCCGCCGCCGACCAGGATCGGCCCGTCGGGTTCGGCCACCTCGAAGATGAAGCCGGTGTAGTAGTCGAGGTTGCGGGCAAAGCCCCCCTGGAACCGGAACCGCTCGATCGGCAGGCCGCGGGCGGCGATGAACCCGGTGCGCTCCTCGAACAGGTCGAGGGCGGCCGAGAGGGCGTCGTGGCGGATATTCGCCTCGGCGACCAGCGCCCGCAGGTCGCGCGCCGCCGCGTCCGGATGGCCGGCGATCGCGCGGTAGCGGTCGAGCACGGCGCGGTTCTCGGCGTTGAGCCCGGCCCCGCCATGGGCCTGGGCGGCCGCCTTGGCGAGGAAGCGCTCGGCGATCTCGCCGGCGCTGCGTCCACCCACCGCCGAGATCCCGGCGATCGCCAGAACGTCCTCCACGAAGGCGCGCACCCCGCGCGGATCCTGGCCCTGGATCGCCGCCAGCAGGCCGGCATGTGGATCCTCGGGCCGCGCGCCGGCGCCGTTGGTCACGGCATCGAGGGAGCGCCCGGCGGCCAGAGCCCGGAGCGTCCGGCGCTTGGCCGCGGGCGGGACCGCAAGCCCGTCGAGGAGCGCCACGGTCAGGCCCATGTCGCCGAGCCGGACCGCCGGATCATGCCGGCCGAACAGCGCAAGGCCTTCGAGGGCGAGGCCCAGCACCTCGGCATCCGCGGCCGGCGTGTCGGTCCGCCCGATCGACTCGATCCCGGCCTGGAAGAACTCGTCGGGCTCGTCGGCGGCGAGCCGGAAGACCGGGCCGCAATAGCTGTAATCGGCCGCCTGCCCGTCGGCTTGCGATCGGTGCAGGCGGCAGACGGGGATCGTGAATTCCGGCCGCAGGCACAGCTCGGCCCCACCCGCATCCTGGGTCACGAAGATCCGGCGGCGGATATCCTCGCCGGACAGTTCCAGGAACGGCTCCAGCGGCTGCAGCACCGGCGGCGTCACCGGCCGATAGCCCGCCGCATTCAGATGGGCGGAGAGCCGCGCGCGCGCCGCATCCCCCGCCCCCGTCTCGCCTGCCTCCGGTCGTGTCATCGTGTCCACCTCGCGGGCGCTCTGTAGCAACCGCGGCCGGGCTTGGCGACCGTGGCCGATAGCGGGGGGCGGCACGCCCCACATCTGGGCGACCACCGGTGGAGATCCCCGGTGCTGCGGCCCGGAAAGCCCGGCGCCCCGCGGCCGCGATGTCTTCGTGATGATCAATCGCAATATCCGGGCGATAGACACGGATTTACGTATCAAATTGGCCTCGAATATAAATTATCAAGCCAAAAAATGATGCATGTTCATCCGGGAATGTTATCGCATCATCCGTTTACCGCCCCGACATGATCTGAACCGAGACGGATTGCCCTGGCCTGAAAGCTTGATCCATGGTCAGGATCCTCGGGTCACACCATGAGGAGATGTCGAAATACCGTGCGGGCTCGAAAAATCCGATCTGCTCCCGGCCGGTTGCGAAGCCTCGGGATCGCCGTCCTGACCCTCCTCGCAGCCCAAGCGCCCGCCCGGGCCGAGCCCAAGCTCGAACGGGTCGTGTTGGTCTCCCGCCACGGCATACGGGCGCCGACTGCCTCGCTGGCCGCGCTGGAGACCAGGACGGGCCGGCCCTGGCCGGCCTTCCCGGCCGAGCCGGGCGAACTGACGGCGCACGGCGCCGAGGCCCTGTCGCGCATGGGGGCCTACCTGCGCAGCGTCTACGCCAAGGCGGAGCTGCTGCCCGAGACCGGCTGCCCGGCGGTGAACGCCGTGCAGGTCTGGGCGGACGGCGCCGCGAACCGCACCCGCCGGAGTGGCCAGATCCTGGCCGACGCGATCGTCCCGGGTTGCGGCCTCGTGGCGCGTCACGGGCCGGTGGGCGCTGTCGATCCGGTGTTCGACAGCGGGCGCGTCTGTCCCCTGGAACCGGTCGAGGCCCTGGCGGCGATCCAGCGTCGGACGGTGGGCGGGACCGCGGTGACCGACAAGCCCTCCGAGAAGGCCATCGCGGCACTGAAACGGGTTCTGGGTCCAGCGGCCTGCAAGGCGGTCCCGGCAGCTTGCCTGGACGGCCCGAGCACCCTCGTCGCCACACCCACCGGGCCGAAGATCGAGGGCCCGCTGGCGCTGGCCGCCACCGTGTCGGAGAACCTGCTCCTGGAATACGCGGAGGGCCTGCCGGCCGATCAGGTCGCCTGGGGGCAGGGCACGCCCGAGACCCTGGCGGCGCTGCTGCCCGCCCACCGGCGCTCGGCCGACCTCCTGCGCCGGACGCCCGAGATCGCCACGTTCCGCGCGGCGACGCTGCTGCAGATGCTGGCAGACCTGTTGATGGGCGAGGCGCCCCGGGGCCTCGGCGTCCCGCCGCTTGGGGCCAGCGCGCGCCTCGTCGTGCTGGCCGGCCACGACACCACCCTGTCGAACCTGTCGGGCGCCCTCGGCCTCGGCTGGTCGCTGCCCGGCCAGCCGGACCCGACGGCCCCCGGCGCGACTCTCGCCTTCGAGGTCTGGCACCATCCGGAGACCGGGAGGCGGACGATCCGGATCCGGATCTTCGCCCAGACCCTCGATCAGCTGCGCTCGGCCCGGGCGCTCGGCCCCAGCGATCCGCCGGTCTCCCTGCCGCTGGCGATCGGGATCTGCCCCGCGCGGGACGGCGGCTGCGACCTGGAGGCGTTCGCCACCAAGGTCCGCGCCGCCCTCCCGCCCGTCTGCGTGCGGTAGCGCCGCGTCCCGGTTTCGAAAGGTCGAGACCTTTCGCGGGTCCAGGGCAGAACCCTGATGCCGGACTTCGTCCAGTGTCGGGCTTCGCCCGATCACGGGGCTCCGCCCTCGAACCCCTGCCCAAGGGCTCGCCCTTGGGGAATCCGAATTGTCAGAGTGGACGGGCGCTGCCGAGGCGCGCCCCGCGGGGCCGACGGCCCGGTTTGCGCCGGGTCAGGGCGGAGAGCGCGGGACCCGCGGCGACGCCGGCGCTGAGGATGGGAGCGCTGCCGGTGCCGGGCGTGGCCAGAGCCACGGCGCTGGGCAGCAGGCCGGGGATCGGGCGGGCTGCCGCGGCCGGCGCCGCGCAGGCGACCAGCAAGGCGGCCGACAGGATCAGGGTCTCAGCACGCATCCCGGACACTCCCTGCCGACAGGGTCGCGGCATCGACCGGGGACAACGCCGCCGGAGCCTTCGCGTTTCAACCCGCGGTCGATAGGAAATGCCGAGCCAGCACGGCCCGCACCTGCGCCACCAGATCGGCTTCGGGACACGAGAACTGCGCCGGCCGGGCCGCCTTCCACTCGGCGTTGCTGGCGATGGAATCCGCCGCCTTTGCGCCCTCGATCAGGTCCTTGATCTGGACCTCGCCGGCCACGCGCTCGTTCGAGCCCTGGATGATCGCCACCGGGGCACGGCGGCGGTCGGCGTACTTCATCTGCGCCTTCATGCCCGCAGACCCGAGATAGAGCTCGGCCCGGATGCCGTCGGCGCGCAGGAGCGCCACGAGCCGCTGGTAATCGGCCATGTTCTCCCGGTCGAGAACCAGCACCACCACCGGCCCAGGCGCTTCGGAGCCGGCGAGCAGCGGGCTGTTCACGAGCTGCAGGGCCGAGAACAGGCGCGAGACGCCGATCGAGAAGCCCGCCGCCGGCACCGGCTCGGCTCGGAAGCGCCCGACCAGCCCGTCATAGCGCCCGCCCCCCGCCACCGAGCCGAAGCGCACGGTCTGGCCGTCCTCGTTGGTGACGGGAAACGTCAGCTCGGCCTCGTAGACCGGGCCGGTGTAGTATTCGAGCCCACGCACCACGCTCGGATCGGCCCGGATCACGTCGTGGCCGTAGCCGGCGGCGGCGCAGAGGCGCATGATCGCGTGCAGCTCGGCGATGCCTTCCCGGCCGGTCTCCGAGTCGCCGACCGCATCGTGCCAGCCGGCAAAAAACTTTTCCCAGAACGCCACCTTGTCGGCGCCATCCGCCGCATCGGCCTGGAACGACACGTAGGCGAGGATCCGCCCGATCGCCGCCTCGTCGAGGCCCGCGCCCTTGGTGAAGTCGCCGCTCTCGTCCTTGCGGCCGGCACCCAGCAGCTGGCGCACCCCGTCGACCCCCAGCCGGTCGAGCTTGTCGATCGCCCGCAGCACGGTGAGGCGCTGGCCGGCGCGGGTCTCGCCCGCCAGCCCCGCGGCCTCCATCACGCCGTCGAGCACCTTGCGGTTGTTGACCTTCACGACGTACTGGCCGCCGAGCCCGAGCCGGTTCAGCGTGTCGGCCATCAGCATGCAGATCTCGGCATCGGCCGCGACGCTGCCGGCGCCCACAATGTCGGCGTCGAACTGCATGAACTGGCGGAAGCGGCCCGGCCCCGGCTTCTCGTTGCGGAAGACATAGCCCGCTCGGTAGCTGCGATAGGGCTTGGGCAACGCGTCGAAATTCTCGGCCACGAACCTGGCGAGCGGCGCCGTGAGGTCATAGCGCAGCGAGAGCCACGCCTCGTCGTCATCCTGGAACGAGAACACGCCCGCATTCGGCCGGTCGAGGTCGGGCAGGAACTTGCCCAGCGCCTCGGTGTACTCGACGAAGGGGGTTTCCAGGGCCTCGAAGCCGTAGAGCTCAAAACTCCGCCGGATCGTCTCTAGCATCCGATGCTGCGCGGCGATCTCACCGGCGCGGCGGTCGACGAAGCCGCGCGGCAGGCGGGGCTTCAGGGTTTCGGGCTTCGCGGTTTCGGGCTTGGACATGTGAAGGCGTTCGCTTCTCGCGGGCCGAAGCCCGGATCCGGCATCGGATTGAGTCGCCCCCGGCGGCCGGGGATCCTAGCCCGGGCTCTAGAGCATGCCGGGCGAAAGGGGAATTCGGTTTGCGGAACCGTCAGTGCCGCCCTTGTATCTGACACCCGACCCTTTCCCGGGCGCATGCAGCGATAGCGGAATGCGGCCCGGGATCCAGCGCGAGACGCCGCGAAGCGTCCTGACATCCGCACGGTGTGCCGCTTGCGCGGCGTATCCTGTGCTGGGTCCCGGATCAGGTTCCGCTGACGCTCCACCTGTTCGGGAAAGGAGCGTCGTTCATCCGCAAAGGTCTTCTGAGGCAGCGATTCAATACGGCGCCGTCAGCTTTAGCCAGAGCAGGGCCGCGAGGCTCACCACGGCGATGGGCATCTGGAGCGGGCGCAGGCGGGCATGGGCGAGCGGCACCTCGCCGGCGCGGGCCTGGATCGGATCGAGGATCCCGATGAGGGCGTAGCCGAGGATCAGCATCGCCAGCGCCGGCACCGCCTTGCCCATCACGGCGGCGCACAGGCTGAACAGCCCGAGCGCGTAGAGGATCAGCATGGTGACGATCTGCGACAGCCGCGGGCCGCCCTCGGTCCGGAAGCTGACGCCCCGGTGGACGCCGGCCAGGAACAGCAGGATCGAGGCCGCGTACAGCAGGGTGAACAGGGCCACGAGGTAGTCGAGCGGCTGACCGTTCAGCCACCACGCCGCGGCGGCGCCGACCGCGATCGGCACCATCGGGCCGAAGCCGAACACGATGTCGAGCCATGGGATCCGGCGCGGCTCGTGGGTGGTGAGGGTGCGTCCGGTGGCGTCGTCGCGCATAGCGGTCGGTTGGGGCTCTCGGGTTACGGATCTGCTGCGCCGCAGCGCCGGGACGGTGAACGATCCCGTGTCGACCCGGTTCCGGTCCCGGCCGCTGCGCGGCCTGTCTAACCCCGGCGCGGCCCGTCCGCGAGGGCCTACATCCGCGATGGCTCCTGTCCGCGCGATGGCCTATTTGGGGCTCTTGAGTACGGCCGGGAAACGCGTTATCTGTGATGGGCCCTCACCACAAGGTCTGCGCCGCAGCGCGCCCGTGAGCTTGAGGGTCCTGCCAGTACGGTTTCGCCAATCTGATCCTCGGGCCCCTCGCCGCAGCGCGGCCCGCCCTTCGGCGCCCGTCCCCCGGGTGCTTTGGCATAGAACCGGCCCCCCCACCTTTTCCGTCGGTTGCAAGACACCCATGACGCCACACCCCGACGCCCTCGCCGAGATCGAGACCGCGGAGCAGGCCGATCTGCCCGCCGATCGGCCCACCATGCCGGCCGCCCTCGAAGGCGTCCGCGAGGTCAAGCTCCAGGACCTCAAGTCGAAGACGCCCACCGACCTGACGGCCTTCGCCGAAGAGGTCGAGGTCGAGAACGCCTCGACCATGCGCAAGCAGGAGCTGATGTTCGCCATCCTGAAGCAGCTCGCTGCCAAGGAGGTCGAGATCATCGGCTCGGGCACCGTCGAGGTGCTGCAGGACGGCTTCGGCTTCCTGCGCTCCTCCGACTCGAACTACCTGCCGGGTCCGGACGACATCTACATCTCGCCGACCCAGATCCGCCGCTTCGGCCTGCGGACCGGCGACACCGTCGAGGGCCCGATCCGCGGCCCCAAGGACGGCGAGCGGTATTTCGCGCTCCTGAAGGTCAACACGATCAACTTCGAGAACCCGGAGAAGATCAAGCACAAGGTCCACTTCGACAACCTGACGCCGCTCTTCCCGACGAAGCGGTTCAAGCTCGAGCTGGACAACCCGACCAAGAAGGATTTCTCGCCGCGGATCATCGACATCGTGGCGCCGATCGGCAAGGGCCAGCGCGCCCTGATCGTGGCGCCGCCGCGCACGGGTAAGACCGTGCTGATGCAGAACATCGCGCAGTCGATCACCCTCAATCACCCCGAGTGCTACCTGATCGTGCTGCTCATCGACGAGCGGCCCGAGGAGGTCACCGACATGCAGCGCTCGGTGAAGGGCGAGGTCATCGCCTCGACCTTCGACGAGCCGGCCACCCGCCACGTGCAGGTCGCCGAGATGGTGATCGAGAAGGCCAAGCGCCTCGTGGAGCACGGGCGCGACGTGGTGATCCTGCTGGATTCCATCACCCGCCTCGGCCGCGCCTACAACACGGTGGTGCCGTCCTCCGGCAAGGTGCTGACCGGCGGTGTCGACGCCAACGCCCTACAGCGGCCCAAGCGCTTCTTCGGCGCCGCCCGCAACATCGAGGAAGGCGGCTCGCTCTCGATCATCGCCACCGCGCTGATCGACACCGGCTCGCGCATGGACGAGGTGATCTTCGAGGAGTTCAAGGGCACCGGCAATTCCGAGATCATTTTGGACCGCAAGGTCTCCGACAAGCGCATCTTCCCGGCGATCGACATCACCCGCTCGGGCACCCGCAAGGAGGAGCTGCTGGTCCCGCCGGATTCGCTCAAGAAGACCTACGTGCTGCGCCGCATCCTCAACCCGATGGGCGTCACCGACGCGATCGAGTTCCTGCTCGACAAGCTGCGCCAGACCAAGAGCAACAGCGACTTCTTCGACTCGATGAACACCTAAGGCGGGCGATCCAGGGGAGCTGTTCCGGACCTCACCCGCGCGTACCCCTCCCCCCTCTGCGGGGGAGGGAGAGAAGCGGCACCTGTCCCACCCCGGCACGGAACGCATCGGCCCCAATTTCCAGCCGTTGACCTTCCCCTAACCGGCCTCTGCCACAACCATCTCCGGGCGCCAGGTTGCGTAACGGCCCCGCGACAGCCCCGCCGGTCGGTCCATTCCGGCGGCGGGGCTCGTCGCAGCCCCGTCGCTGACGCGATCCGCGTCTTGCGCCCGTCACCGGATCCGTGACACTGGCGCGATGCCCCGCTCGCCCTGGACCGGTCCGCACCCGCTCCTCCTCGCCTCGACCAGCCCCACCCGGCGCCTCCTGCTGGAGAGCGCCGCCCTGCCGGTCGAGACCGCTGCGCCCGATGTCGACGAGCGTGCCCTGGAGGCGCAGAGCGCCGGCCTGTCGCCGCCCGATCTCGCCCTGCACCTCGCCCGCGCCAAGGCCGAATCGGTGGCAGCCCGGTTCCCCGGACGCCTCGTCCTCGGCGCCGATCAGGTGCTCGATTGCGACGGCACGGTGTTCCACAAGCCGGCCGATGCTGCGGCCGCTCGGGCGCAGCTCGCCCGTCTATCCGGCCGCACCCACGCCCTGCATTCCGCCGTGGCGCTGGCCGGAACCGTCCAAGATACCTTCGTGGAGACTGCCCGGCTGACCCTGCGCCCCCTCGATGACCGGGCGATCGCGGCCTATGTGGCGTGTGCCGGCGAGGATCGCGTGCGGGCGAGCGTCGGCGGCTACCAGCTCGAAGGGCCGGGGATCCACCTGTTCGAATCGGTCGCGGGCGATCACAGCACGGTGTTGGGCCTGCCGCTTCTGCCGCTCCTCGCGCGGCTGCGCGCCGCCGGCTACCTGGCGTTCTGAAGGGGGAGTACCGTCTTGGCCGGACACGACCATTCGCACGGCGGCCACGATCACGCGGGCCATTCCCACGGTGGCCACTCTCATGGCGGGCCCGGCGGCCACGTCCATGCGCCAAAAAACTTCGGGCCGGCCTTCGCGATCGGCATCGCGCTCAACACCGTCTTCGTGGTGGTGGAGGCGATCTACGGCTATCTTGGCAACTCCATGTCGCTTGTGGCCGATGCGGGCCACAACCTGTCGGACGTTCTGGGCCTTGTGGCCGCCTGGGTCGCCGCGATCCTCGTGCGCCGGCAGGCCACCGCGCGCTTCACCTACGGCTATCGCGGCTCCTCGATCCTGGCCGCCCTGTTCAACGCCGTGTTCCTGCTGATCGCCATGGGAGCGGTGATCTGGGAGGCTCTGGTCCGGCTCGTCCATCCCGAGCCCGTGGCCGGCACCACCGTGATGGTGGTAGCCGCCATCGGGATCCTGGTGAACGGCATCACCGCGTGGCTGTTCGCCAGCGGCGCCAAGGGCGACATCAACATCCGCGGCGCCTTCCTGCACATGGCGGCCGATGCCGCGGTCTCGGCCGGGGTGGTGATCGCCGGCCTGGTGATCCAGCTTACCGGCCTCGTCTGGCTCGATCCGGCCGTCAGCCTCGTGGTCGCCGGCCTCGTGGTCTGGGCGACCTGGGGGCTCCTGCGCGACAGCGTGGCGATGTCGCTCGACGCGGTGCCGTCGGAGATCTCCCCTGAGGCGGTGACCGGCTTCCTGCGCGAACGGCCCGGCGTCGCCGACCTCCACGACCTGCACATCTGGCCGATGAGCACCACCAGCGTCGCCCTGACGGTCCATCTCGTGATGCAGGAGGGCCATCAGACCCATCGCGTGCCCGACAACGGGTTCCTGACCGAGACCGCCGAGGGGCTGCGCGCGCGCTTCGGCATCGTCCACGCCACGATGCAGATCGAGGAGGCCGGCGGCCCAGCCTGCCGGCTCGCACAGGATTGCGCGGCGTGACCACCGGAACCCCCCGCGCCTTCGTGGTCGGCCACCCGATCGCCCATTCGCGCTCGCCCCTGATCCACGGCCACTGGCTCGCCGAGCACGGGATTGCCGGTTCCTACGAGCGCCTCGACGTGACCCCGGAGGCTTTTCCGGAGTTCATCCGGGCGCTGCTGGATTCGGGCTTCCGGGGCGGCAACGTCACGATCCCCCACAAGGAGGCGGCCTGCGCGCTCGCCGATACCCTGACGCCGCGGGCGCAAAAGATCGGCGCGGTGAACACCCTGGTGGTCGAGCCCGACGGGCGGATCCGCGGCGACAACACTGATGCCCCAGGCTTCTGCGCGCATCTCGATCACAGCCTGGGGGCAGATTGGCCTGCGCGCGGCAACGGCACCGCCGTGGTGCTGGGCGCAGGCGGCGCGGCGCGGGCGATCGTGGTCGGGCTGGCCGAGCGGGGGATGCGGCGCATCCGCGTCGCCAACCGCACCCCGGCCCGGGCCGAGGCGGTGGCGGCGCTGGCCCCCGGCATCGCCGACGCCCTCGCCTGGGACGACCTGCCGGCAGCGCTCGCCGAGGCCGGGCTCCTCGTCAACACCACCTCGCTCGGCATGAAGGGCCAGCCGCCCCTCGAAATCGACCTCGCGCGCCTGCCGCCGGGAGCCGCGGTGGCCGACATCGTCTATGCGCCGCTCGAAACCGATCTCCTGGCGGCGGCGCGCCGCCGGGGGCTCGACGCCGTGGACGGGCTCGGCATGCTGCTGCATCAGGCGGTGCCGGGCTTCGCGGCGTGGTTCGGGCCCCGCCCGGCCGTCACCCCCGCATTGCGCGACCGGATCGTGGCGGATCTCGCCCCGAATCCGGCCTCATGAAGCCGAGGGCCGGGTCCGGACCGATCGTGCTCGGGCTCACCGGCTCGATCGGCATGGGCAAATCGGCCACCGCGGCTTTGTTCGCCAAGCGGGGCGTCCCGGTCCACGACGCGGATGCCGCCGTCCATGCGCTCTATGGACCGGGGGGCGCGGCCGCGGCGGCGATCGGGGCGGCTTTTCCCGGCGTGCTCGATGCGGAAGGCGGCGTCGACCGGACGCGCCTGCGCGCGGCGGTGCTCGACGCGCCCGACCGGATGGCGGCGCTCGAACAGATCGTCCACCCGCTGGTCCGGGCGGCCAGCACGGATTTCCTCGCCCGGCATGCGGACGCGCCGCTCGTCGTCCTCGACATCCCCCTCCTCTACGAGACCAGCGGCGAGGGCCGCTGCGACGCGGTCGCGGTGGTGAGCGCGCCGCCCGAGGTTCAGCGGGCCCGGGTGCTGGCCCGCCCCGGCATGACCGAGGCCGCCTTCACGGCGATCCTGGCCAAGCAGATGCCCGATGCCGAGAAGCGGGCGCGGGCGGATTTCATCATCGACACGAGCCGAGGCTTTCCTGCGGCCGAGGCCGAGGTGGCGCGGATCGTCGCCCAGCTGACGGAGGGCCGTGCGCCGCCGCACCCGCCGAACGGATGACGCGGCCACGCGGTTGCACGTCTGCGGTTGTGGTTTTCGGGGGAGCGGACCAATCGCAAGGTGGATGCGATGACGTGGCGTTTCGATGGAATTGGTCGAACCGGCTTCACCTGCGTCCTGGCGGCGGCGACCCTTTTCGGCCCCGTACCGGCACAGGCTCAGTACGCCGCCTCCTGTCCGCCACCAAAAAAGTTCGCTGCCGGCGCCTGCGTCATCGCCTGCCCGGCCGGCTACGAGGATCAGGGCCACGTCTGCGTCTACCGCAACACCTCACGGTAGGGGGCACCGGAGCTTAACCGTGAGAGCCTATCAGGCTAAGGCTCTGCCCCTTGTCTGCGAGCCGCGAAACCCATGCTGCGCGAGATCGTCCTCGACACCGAGACCACCGGCACGGAAGCCAAGGGCGGTGACCGGCTGATCGAGATCGGCGCCGTCGAGCTCCTCAACCACATCCCCACGGGCCGGACCTTCCACCGCTACTGCAACCCGCAGCGGGCGGTCTCCGAAGGCGCGTTCAACGTCCACGGCCTGTCGGACGCGTTCCTCGCCGACAAGCCGGTCTTCGCCGAGATCGTCGGCGAACTCCTGGAGTTCCTCGGCGACGGGCGGCTCGTGATCCACAACGCGCCCTTCGACGTCGGCTTCCTCAACATGGAATACGCGCGGCTCGGCGACCGCGCCCCGCCCCCGATCCGGCTGGAGGACGTGGTCGACACCTTGCCGATGGCCAGGCGCAAGCACCCGGGGGCGGCCAACAACCTCGACGCCCTCTGCGCCCGCTACGGCATCGACAACACGAAGCGCACCAAGCACGGGGCGCTGCTCGACGCCCAGATCCTGGCTGAGGTCTATGTCGAGCTGCTCGGCGGCAAGCAGACCAGCCTCGGACTGACGGCGGTGGAGGCGGCGGCTCCTCTCGCCGGACCGCTCGCCCAGCAGGGCGCCGTCGCGGCGCCCCGGCCATACCGGAGCCGGCTGACCGAAGCGGAGCGCGCCCGCCACGAGGCCTTCCGGGCGAGCCTCGGTCCCGCCGCGATCTGGGCCGAGTATATCGGGACGGACGAGCCAGCCTGAGGCGACCGGCTGATCTGCGTTCGCGGGGTGTTGCGGCGCAGCAGAGCGGCGTTTATTGCAACGCACAATTCGAGGTCTGAGTCCCGCCGGTCCGGTGGGGAGGATGGTCCATGCTGTGGCGTTGGCGTGCAGGCCCCGGCCGCGACAGGAATGCTGAGGCAGCGAGGCGCGCACGCATGACCGACGATCTCGGCAGCCGCAACGACGGGCACACCCGTGGCCCCGGCAGCTCGCCCTTCGCCGCCATGATCGAGGCGACCCGTCTCACCGGCCTCGGCCGCCTGGACGAGGCCACCGCTCTGATCCAGCGGAGCTTCGGCGTCCCGGACGCCGCCCCGCCGCGCCCGGCCGACACGCCTCCCCGCCGCGATGGAGCCACGGACGAGGCCGGCACGCGGGTGCGCGAGGTGGTCGGTCAGGTCGTGCGCGGCCTTGCGCCCGTGCTGAAGGGACTGGGCAAGCCCCTGCGGCAGCCTGCGGCCACCCCCGATCGTCCCGGCACCCGGGCGAGCAGCTTCGTGTCCCTGAGCCATGCGGTGGCCGCCGGCAGCCGCGACTACAAGCTGTTCATCCCCAGCCGTCCTGACGACCCGGCGCCGCTCGTCGTCATGCTGCACGGCTGCACCCAGAACCCGGACGACTTCGCCGCCGGCACCGGCATGAATGCCCTGGCCGAGCGCGCGGGCGTGTTCGTCGCCTACCCGGCGCAGAGCCGGCAGGCCCATGCCCAGCGCTGCTGGAATTGGTACGATCCCCGCGATCAGGCCCGCGGATCGGGCGAGCCGGCGATCATCGCGGGCCTCACCCGTGCCATCATGGCCGAACACCCGATCGACCCGGCCCGGGTCTACATCGCAGGGCTTTCGGCGGGGGGCGCGGCCGCCCTCAACATCGCCCGAGCCTATCCGGACCTCTACGCCGCCGTAGGCGTGCATTCGGGCCTCGCGGCCGGCTGCGCCCGCGACCTCGGCTCGGCGCTGATGGCCATGCAGGTCGGAGCACCGGGCCTCGGCACGGTGACGCCGTTCGGGGCGCCCGCCGCGGCGACCCGCGTGCCCACGATCATCTTCCACGGCGAGGACGACGGTACGGTGAGCGTGCGCAACGCCGATCAGGTCCTGGCGCAGGCCGATGTCGCGGGGCTGACCGCGCGGTCCGAGACGATCGAGGGCCGCGGCCACCCTTTCACCCGCACCCGCTATCGGGATTCGTCCGGCCGGGTGGTGGTGGAGGATTGGCGGGTGCGCGGCGCCGGCCACGCGTGGTCGGGCGGCCACCCCGAGGGCAGCTACACGGACCGCGACGGCCCCGATGCCTCCCGGGCGATGCTCGACTTCTTCGCCGAGCACCGCCTCGGCCCGAAACACCGGTAACGGGTTTCCAAAGGGCGAGCCCTTTGGCGGGGTATCGGGGCGGAGCCCTGATGTGTAGCCACGGTCGCCGAACGCGGGGCGCTGCCCTGCACCCGCAAAAGGTCCCGGACCTTTTGAAACCAGGACTGTCCATGACCGCCATCCCGACCCTGAACGGCCTCGGCGACATCGCCGATCGGTACGACCTGATCCTCTGCGATGTCTGGGGCGTGCTGCACGACGGTCAGAAGGCCCATGGGCCCGCGGGCGAGGCGCTGATTCGCTTCCGGGGTCTGCCGGGGCCGCGGCCGCGCCGGGTGGTGCTGGTCTCGAACGCGCCGCGGCCCGGGGACGGCGTGGGGCGGATCCTCGACCGGTTCGGCGTGCCGCGGGAGGCCTATGACGCGATCCTCACCTCGGGCGACCTCACCCGCGGCCTGATCGCGGCGCGGCCCGGCGCCCGGATCCGCCATATCGGGCCGGAGCGGGACCTCGGCATCTTCCAGGGCCTCGACCTCAGCCTCGTGCCGGAGGAGGAGGCGGACCTCGTGGTCTGCACCGGCCTGTTCGACGACCGCAGCGAGACCGCCGACGATTACCGGCCGGAGCTGACGCGGCTCGCCGCCCGCGGGCTGACGATGATCTGCGCCAATCCCGACCTCGTGGTGGAGAGCGGCAACCGGCTGATCCCCTGCGCGGGCCTGCTGGCGGCGGCCTATGCGGAGATCGGCGGCCCGGTGGTCTATGCCGGCAAGCCGCACCGGCCGGTCTACGAGGCGGCGCTCGCCAAGGACCGTGATCTGGGCGGCGACCTCTCCGGCGCCCCGGTCGATGCGGCCCGGGTCCTGGCGATCGGCGACGCGATCCGCACCGACATCGCGGGCGCACGCGGATTCGGCATCGCGAGCCTGCTGGTCGCCCGGGGCATCCACGCGGAGGAACTCGGCGTCACGGCCGAGCACCACCGGCTCGGCGACGTGGCGGATTGGCTCGGCCGGCAGGCGGTGCATCCCGACGCGGTGATCGAGCGGCTGCGCTGGTAGGACGGTACGCCGCGCGGCAGCCTGCTGCGACACCGGTCCTTCGAAACAATCCCGTCCAAGTCCCATTGGAGAGGCGCTGCAGCGTTCGCGTGCAGACACTTCATCCATATGACAGCGGGATTTCGATGACGCCCCAATTCTGGTTGTGGCTGGGTTTTGCAGGCATGGCGGCGGGAGCTGCCGCGATCCTGTTCCTGGCCAAGCGGCGGACTCCCGCCGAAGAGGCCGACGGGATCATCCACGGGATCGTGCCGATCATCGCGGCCTGTTCGTACTTCGCCATGGCCACGGGCCAGGGGAGCGTCGTCCTGCCCGCCGGTCCCGATGCCGCGGAGGCCGCGCGCCAGTTCTACTTCGCCCGCTACATCGATTGGACGTTCACCACGCCCCTGCTGCTCGTGGGCCTCGCCCGCACCGCGATGCATTCCGGTTTGCGCCGGCCGGCCGTGGTCTGGGGGCTGGTCGGCTCCGACCTGATCATGATCGTGACGGCCTTCGCGTTCGGCCTGTCCGACGTCGCCGCGGTGAAGTGGACGTGGTTCGCCATCTCGTGCGGCGCCTTCCTGGCGGTGTTCTACGGGATCTTCGTGCAGTTGCGGGAGGAGAACGCCACGGAGCGGGCCGACGTGCGCAAGGCCTTCCTGCGCAATGCCGTATTCCTGACCGGTGTCTGGTGCGGCTACCCCATCGTGCTGCTCCTCGGTCAGGATGGCCTCGGCCTCCTATCGCCGACCGTCGCCCTGGCGGTGATCGCGATCCTCGATCTGACCGCCAAGGTCGTCTACGGCATCATGGCGACCCTCGAGACGACCCGCGCGGTCGATCGCGACCTCAAGGAACGGCCCGTCACCGCCTCGCCGCTGCGCCGGGCGGCCTGAAGCCGATGGCGGCGCGCGCCTCCGTCTCCCGTCCCGGGATCGCGGTCGGCGTGCGCCGCGCCCGCATCCGCTCGTCGGGGACTCAAATCCTGCAAGGGGCGGCCGGCTTGGTTGGGCTCGGGCTGGTCGCCTCTTCCGGCCTGCCGCGCGACGCCGCCTGGCTGGTGGCGCTGACGGCGGTGATCGGTCTCGGGGTTCCCCACGGGGCCCTGGACGGCGCGGTGGCGGCACCCCTGCTGCGTCCGCGCTGGGGGCGGGCGTGGTTTCCGGTCTTCGCGGTCCCGTATCTGGGGCTCGCGGGCGCTGTGCTCCTGGCGTGGCAGCTCGCCCCCCTGGCCACCCTGGCGGCGTTCCTGGCCATCTCGGTATTGCATTTCGGCACGGAGGATGCCGGATCCGGCCGACCGTTCGAAGCCCTCGTGCGCGGGGGCCTGCCGGTCGCCCTGCCGGCGCTGCTGCACCCGGCGGCAACGGCGCGCGTCTTCGCGGTCGTCGCCCGCGTGCCGATGCCGGAACTCCCCGGCTGGTGGTCGGCGGCCGCTTGGCTCTGGCTTGCCTTGGCGGCGGCCTGGCTTCTGGTCGGCCGGCCGCGGCCGGCGGTGCTCGCCGAGATGGCCGTCCTGGCGGCGGCCTTCCTGGCGCTGCCGCCGCTCACGGCCTTCACCCTGTACTTCATCGGCCTCCACGCGCCCCGGCACATGCGGGCGCTGGTGCGCGATCCGATGAAGGCCCCGGGCGTCGACACGATGCCGCGAGCCGTCCGGGCCGCGCTGCCGATCTTCGCCCTGACCCTCGGCCTGGGCGCCGGACTCTGGCCGCTCTACGCCGCTGGCGCGCCGGATGCGGTGGCCAACCTCCTGACCGTGACGCTCCGGATGCTGTCCGCCCTGACGGTTCCCCACATCCTGCTCGATCACCTCGCGGCCCGGTCGTCGCGCCCATGACCGCGACGGTCCGGAGGCCATGTCGGCCGAACCGTCGCCCGCTCGCCATCCGCGCTGGACAAACGACCGGTTGCCCCGCACCCACGTTCGGTTTCGGGAGCCGCGCTCTATGACCGTCCCCATCTCGGCCGCCGCCCATGCCCGGACCATCCTGGCTGCGCACGAGCATCGCCGGCCGATCGCGCCGCTGACCGGCTGGGATCCGACCCTCGACCTGCCGGCTGCCTACCGGGTGGCCGCGGAGGTGCGCCGCCTGCGCGTCGCCCGGGGCGAGCGGACGGTCGGCCGCAAGATCGGCTTCACCAACACGACCCTCTGGGACCGGTACGGCGTCCGGGCGCCGATCTGGGGCGACATCTACGACACGACCCTGTGCGATCGCGCCGCGCTAGCCGGCCCCGTGGCGCTCGCCGCGTTCGTCGAACCGCGCATTGAGCCGGAGATCGTGTTCGGACTCGCCCGCGCCCCGGAACCCGGCATGGACGCAGCTGCCCTGATCGGATGCGTCGCCTGGGCGGCCGCCGGATTCGAGATCGTGCAGTCCCTCTATCCCGGCTGGCGCTTCACGGCCCCCGACACGGTCGCCGCCTTCGGGCTGCACGGGCTGCTGGTCGTCGGCGAACGGGTGCCGATCATTGCGGCGGAGCGGCCGACCTGGATCGGCCGGCTCGAACGGTTCTCGGTCGATCTCCTGCGGGATGGGGCGCTCGCCGAACGGGGCAGCGGCCGGAACGTGATGGGCAAAGGCCCGCTCGCCGCCCTCAGTCACCTCGTCGATGTGCTGGCTAACGATCCGCCCTCCCCGCCCCTCGCGGCCGGCGAGATCATCACGACCGGCACCCTGACCGACGCGTTGCCGGTGGCGCTCGGTCAGCGCTGGCAGGCCCGGATCGACGGGTTGCCGCTGCCCGATCTCGACCTCACCGTGATCTGAGGCGGGCGGCAGGGATTATCGGGGGATCGCGCGATGGATCATGCGCCGGCCCCGGGGTCCAGGTCTTGGCGCTGTCAAGTTGCCATGCCACATCCAAGAGCATGCCTGGTCGCGCGCGGAGACGCTACACCACCTTCCTGGTCGCCGTGACGCCGGAGCGCACCCGCAAGGCGCCGCGCCCGGTGGTCTACGCCGTGATGAAACCCAATGCCGAGGAGGCCCTGGACGCCGTCCGCGGCCTCGCCGAACCCCAGGCCGACGTCGCTTTGGTCGGCGGGCTCTCCACCCGGATCGCCAAGGCGCTCAAGCTGAAGCCCGACGAGCCGCGCGCGGTGTGAGGCTCCCAGCTTCCATCCGTTCGTCGCCGGAATCCAGGCGGGTTGAGCGGAAGGTGGCTACTCTCGACCCAACCCCGTCGTCCGAACAGCCTCGGACTCGTCCCGAAAGCGGCCATCTTCGATGAAGACGCGGGGTCTGCATCGTCTAACATGGCTGCCCCGGAGCCCGCCGTCGACAAAGAGGCGAAACGTCATGGGGAAGCACCAATGCCTCTCAACGGTCTCGACCTCGCGCAGCAGCTCATACGGTTCCGATCGATCAATCCGCCGGGTGAGGAGAAAGCGTGTTCCGAGTTCATTGCGCGACTGTTGACCGAGCACGGGTTCGACGTCGCCAGCTACGCGTTCGCCAAAGATCGACCGACGCTGGTCGCGCGCATCCCTGGATTGGCAGGTGGCAAGCCGCTCTGCTTCACCGGGCACATCGACGTCGTGCCCCTCGGATCGAACGAATGGCGATTCCCGCCTTTCGAAGGGGTCGTGCAGGATGGCCGGCTGTACGGCCGCGGTGCCAGCGACATGAAGGCCGGCGTAGCCGCGTTCATCGCGGCTGTGTGCAACCTGATCGAGGACGGGCACAGCTTCCGCCGCGGTGTCACGCTCGTGATCACCGCCGGAGAGGAGACGGGGTGTGAAGGCGCCTTCCATGTCGGTCGCGAGAAAGCCCTCGGGCCGGCCGAACTCCTGATTGTGGCCGAGCCGACGTCTAACGCCCCCATATTCGCCCACAAGGGCTCGCTTCGCGTCGTCGTTTCTGCGCGCGGGAGGACGGCACATTCCTCGATGCCGCATGAGGGCGAGAACGCCATCAGCAAGGCAGCGGAGTGGATCCGGACGCTTGAGGGCCACGATTTCGGCGCCCGTCATCCCTTGCTCGGTAGCGCCACAGCCTGCGTCACCACTGTCCGCGGTGGGGAAAATATCAATTCCGTCCCCGACTTCGCCGAGTTCACCATAGATATCCGGACCCTGCCGGAGCAGAAGCACGCGGCGCTGATCGCCGAACTGAGCCACCTCTTCGGATCAGAGGCTGAGATCCGCGTGGTCACGAGCTTCCCTGGATTCGCCACTGATCCGGACGATCCGTCGGCCGCTCCGCTCCTGTCTCTGCTGCGCGAGCGCACGGGCGCGCCGGCGGAACCAGCCGGGGCGCCCTACTTCACCGATGCGTCGGCGCTCGTGCCGGCCTTCGACGGCGTCGCCACGGTGGTCATCGGACCCGGCGAAGCGGCGCAGTGTCATAAGACGGACGAGTACTGCCTCGTCGAGCGCATTGAGGAGGCGCAAGCCATCTACAGAGACTTGATGCTCCGGATGTGCTGCGGCCATGCGGAGTGAGGCCCAGCGACCGAAGCCTCAATCCACCGCGAGCCGGTAGCCCACCCCCCGCACGGTCTGCAAAAAGACCGGGTTGGCGGGATCGACCTCGGTCTTGCGGCGCAGGCGGTTGATCTGGACGTCGACCGTGCGCTCGGCGGCTGCGCCCCCGCTCCCTGCGAGCTGCTCGCGCTCCACGTTGGCGCCGCCGGCCAGCGCCAGGATGGTCAGGATCTCGCGCTCGCGCTCGGTGATGCGGATCAGCTCATCGTCCCGGCGCAATTCGCCCCGGTCGATCCGGAACGCGAAGGGCCCGAACGTCACGCTCTCGGCCGCCGCCTCGCGGGGACGCACGCCGCGCTTGATGATGTTGTTGAGCCGGAGCGTCAGCTCCCGCGGCTCGAAGGGTTTGGGCAGGTAATCGTCGGCTCCGATCTCCAGGCCCATCACCCGGTCGTTCGGATTGGAGCGCGCCGTGAGCATCAGGATCGGCACCCGGGAGGTTTCGCGCACGCTGCGGGCGTAATCGAAGCCGTTCTCGCCGGGCATCATCACGTCGAGCACCATGGCGTCGAACACCACGCTCTGCGCCCGGGCCCGGGCCTCGGCGGCGCTCGCCGCCGCGGTGACCCGGAACCCCTGGTCGGTGAGGTAACGGGCGAGCAGCTCGCGCAGGCGGCGGTCGTCGTCGACCACCAGCACGTGCGGGGCCTCATCGGGCAGGTCGGCCCGGGCGGGATGGCTCATGCGCCGCCCCCGTCGCTCCCGCGCCGCGCCATCAGACGCTGGACCGCCGGCCGATCCTCCGGCTCGATCATCGCCATCAGAAAATCCTCCGGCGAGCCCCGGGCATCCGGCGCGGCCAGCGCCCGGGCGAGGCGGCGCGCCTGGACGCGGGTCAGGTCGGCGGCCAGTTCCGCCCCGGAGGCCGTGCAGTACAGGAGACGCTGGCGCCGGTCGCTGGATCCGGGCTTCTGCGCGACGTAGCCCTGGCCGATCAGATCCTTGAGCACCCGGTTGAGGCTCTGCTTGGTGATCCGCAGGATGTCGAGGAGTTCGGCGATGGTCAGGCCGGGATAGCGGTCGACGAAGTGCAGCACCCGGTGGTGCGCCCGGCCGAAGCCGTAATCCGCCAGGATCCGGTCTGGGTCGCCCACGAAGTCGCGATAGGCGAAGAACAGGAGTTCGATCAGGTCGTCGCTGCCGAGGGCGGCCGGCGCGGCCCCCGGGACGGGTGTCGCCGCGAAGCTCTCCACGAAGGCCTCTTGGCGCGGGGCTGTCCGTGTCACGGGGCGGCCGCTCCCAACGGGTGATAGGTCAGTCCCCGTGACGTTTCTCAAGGCGGCCCGGGCCCGTCAACCCTGGGCTTGGCGGTGACGCGACGGTTGCCGGCACTCCCTCCGCTCCGCTAGGCAGGGCTATCGGAGCAATGGGAGCGGTCGGACGCATGGCGCAAGCAGCTGAACCGGCACCACGCCGCCTCTGGATCCGCAACCCGCTCGCCATCCTGGCCGTGGGGGCCGAAGGCGGGATCGTGGTGGAGGGCACCCGGATCGTCGAACACGTGGCGGCGGGTGCCCAGCCCAGCCGCCCGGTGGACGAGACCTTTGATGCATCGCGCCACGTGGTGATCCCCGGGCTGATCAACACCCACCACCACGCCTTCCAGACGCTGACCCGCGCCCATCCGATCGCGATCAACAAGCCGCTCTTCCCCTGGCTGAAGGCGCTCTACACGATCTGGGGGCGGATCACCCCGGAGGCGTTCCGGCTCGCCACGCGGGTCGCCTATACCGAGCTGCTGCTCTCGGGCTGCACCACGGCGGGCGACCACCATTACCTGTTCCCGAAGGGGCTGGAGGATTCGGTCGACGTCCAGGTGGACGAGGCCCGGGCGCTGGGCATCCGTGCCTTCGTGACCCGCGGCTCGATGAGCCTGTCCGACCGGGAGGGCGGCCTGCCGCCCCAGGCGCTGACGCAGGACGACGACACGATCCTCTCCGACAGTGAGAGGGTGCTGAACCTGTTCCATGACCCTGCTCCCGGCGCGATGGTGCAGATCGGGCTCGCGCCGTGCTCGCCCTTTGCGGTGACGAAGCGCCTGATGCGCGAGAGTGCGGATCTCGCCGCCCGCTACGGCTGCCGGCTGCACACCCATCTCGGCGAGACGCTCGACGAGGACGATTACTGCCAGTCGATGTTCCAGTGCCGGCCGGTGGAGTATCTGGAGGAGGTTGGCTGGCTGAACGACCAGGTGTGGCTCGCCCACGGCATCCATTTCAACGACGCGGAGGTCGCCCGGCTCGGCAAGGCGGGGGTCGGCGTGTGCCACTGCCCGACCTCGAACATGACCCTGGCGTCTGGCCGCTGCCGCACCTGCGAGCTGGAGGCGGCGGGGTCCCCCGTGGGGCTCGGGGTCGACGGCTCGGCCTCGAATGACAGCTCGAACCTCATGGAGGGCGTGCGCCACGCGGTGATGCTGAGCCGGCTCACCTATGGCGCGGAGGCGGTGACGCATCTCGACGCGCTCCGCTGGGCGAGCGAGGGGTCGGCCGCGTGCCTGGGCCGCTCCGATATCGGTCGGATCGAGGTGGGGCGGGAGGCAGATCTCGCGCTGTTCACCCTGGACGAGCTGCGCTTTTCCGGCGCCCACGATCCGCTGGCGGCCCTGGTCCTGTGCGGCGCCCACCGGGCCGACCGGGTGATGGTGGCGGGGCGCTGGCGGGTGATCGACGGGCAGCCAGTGGGGGTCGATGTGGGTCGCCTGCGCGAGGACCATTCGCGGTTGGCGGTGGCGCTGTTCGGGGGCGCGTAAGTCTCGGTTTCAAAAGGTTTGAGACCTTTTGGGGGTGCAGGGCAGAGCCCTGCGGGCAGTCGCAATTGCTCAGACCAGAAATTTGTAGTAACGTTTCTACAAAAGCTGTTCGATCTTATCTGAGCTTTGAGCATGGCGGTCACCACTCTCACAAGCCGAGAATTCAATCAGGATACGGGCCGCGCCAAGAAGGCAGCGGCCGATGGACCTGTCTTCATCACTGATCGCGGCAAGCCTGCACATGTCCTGCTCAGCATTGCCGAGTACGAGCGACTGACAGGGCAGCAGCCCAGTATCATCGAAGCTTTGGGGTGGCCGGCGGGCATCGAGGATGTCGAGATCGAGTTTCCGCGTTCCGGCGATTTGCCTAGGGCGGCCGACTTCTCCTGATGTTCCTGCTCGACACCAACGTCGTTTCGGAGCTGCGCAAGGCGCGGACCGGTAGGGCCGATCCACGAGTCACAGCCTGGGCGAGCACGATACCGGCGAGCGAACTCTTCCTCTCGGTGATCGTCATTCAGGAATTAGAGATCGGAATACTGCAGGTCGAACGAAGGGATACGGCTCAAGCGGCGCTCCTGCGCGCGTGGCTGGAGGATCATGTCCTACCGACCTTCTCCGATCGCATCTTGCCCATCGATGCAGCCATCGCCCGTCGCAGCGCACGCCTGCATGTTCCGGATCCCCGGCCCTACCGCGATGGGCTGATGGCCGCTACGGCGCTCGTCCGAGGCGCGACGGTGGTAACCCGCAACGTCGTTGACTTCGCGAGGACCGGTGTGTCCCTGCTGAACCCTTGGGAAAGTTCCGCGCGGCCTTGAGCCAACCTTGGCAAGGCCGCGCGCGCTTCTCAGAACAGCCCGTCGATCTGCCCGTTGGCATCCAGCCGGATCGTGTCGGCGGCCGGCACCCGGGGGAGGCCCGGCATGGTCATGATCTCCCCGCAGATCGCCACCACGAAGCCGGCGCCGGCCGAGAGCCGGACGTCGCGCACGCCCACGATATGCCCCTCGGGCGCACCCATCAGGGTCGGGTCGGTGGAGAACGAGTACTGGGTCTTGGCCATGCAGATCGGCAGGTGGCCGTAGCCGTCCTTCTCGAAGGTGGCGAGCTTGCCGGCCGCCTTGGTCTCGATCTGGATGTCGGCGGCCCCGTAGAGCTTGGTGGCGATCGCCCGGATCTTGTCGGTGAGCGGTGCTTCGGTCTCGTAGGCGTGCCGGATCGGCGCCGGCTCAGCCTGGGCAAGCTTCACCACCGCGCGGGCCAGTTCCTCGGCCCCGGCGCCGCCCTCCGCCCAGTGGCGGCAAGTGATCGCCTCCACGTCGAGGCGCGCGCGGCACAGCTCCTTCAGCTTGGCGTGTTCGGCGTCCGTGTCGGCGTAGAAGTGGTTGACGCCGACCACCACCGGCAGGCCGAAGCCGCGCAGATTCGTCACGTGCCGGGCGAGATTCGCAAACCCCTTCTCCAGGGCGTCGATGTTCTCGGCTCCGAGGTTCTTCTTGTCGACGCCGCCATGCATCTTGAGGGCGCGGATCGTCGCCACGACCACGACCGCCGAGGGGGTCAGGCCCGCCTGCCGGCACTTGATGTCCAGGAATTTTTCCGCCCCGAGATCGGCGCCGAAGCCGGCTTCCGTCACCGTGTACTCGGCGAGCCGCAGGCCGGCCCGGGTGGCGATCACCGAGTTGCAGCCGTGGGCGATGTTGGCGAAGGGGCCGCCATGGATCAGCGCCGGGTTGCCCTCAAGCGTCTGCACGAGGTTCGGCTGCAAGGCGTCCTTGAGCAGCACCGTCATGGCGCCGGTCGCCTTCACGTCCTTGAGGGTGACGAGCTTGCGGTCCCGGGTCTCGGCGATGACGATGCGGCCGAGGCGCTCCTCCAGGTCGGCGAGGTCCTTGGCAAGGCAGAACACCGCCATCACCTCCGAGGCCACCGTGATGTCGAACCCGTCCTCGCGCGGGAAGCCGTTGGCGACGCCGCCGAGCGATTGGGTGATCTGGCGCAAAGCCCGGTCGTTCATGTCGACGACGCGGCGCCAGTGGATGCGGCGGACGTCGATGTTGAGCTCGTTCGCCCAGTAGACGTGGTTGTCGATCAGCGCGGCCGCGAGGCTGTGGGCCGCCGTGATGGCGTGGAAGTCGCCGGTGAAGTGGAGGTTGATCTGCTCCATCGGCACGACCTGCGCCTTGCCGCCGCCGGCCGCCCCGCCCTTCATGCCGAAGCACGGCCCGAGCGAGGGCTCGCGCAGGCAGATCATGGTCTTCTCGCCGATGCGGTTCAGCGCGTCGCCGAGGCCCACCGTGGTGGTGGTCTTGCCCTCGCCGGCCGGGGTCGGGGAGATCGCGGTGACCAGCACGAGCTTGCCGGGCTTCTTGTTCTCCAGCCCGGTGATGTAGCCGTGGTCGATCTTGGCGATGTGCTTGCCGTAATGGTGGAGCGCGTCGTCCGGGATGCCGAGCTTTTCCGCAACCTGCGCGATCGGCTTCAGGGTCGCGGCGCGGGCGATCTCGATATCTGACGGCATGGGCGTTCCCTCCCTGAATCACGGGCCCGGAGCCCGCCGCCGGCTGTTGCCGTGCGGATGTCCACCCGTGCGGGCGGCCGCCCGCGAACGGCTGCGCACTGTGCGTCAAACGAATGGGAAAAGCGCGTCGATTTTTATGAGGTGGGCGACAAAATACCTTTGTCGATGGTGAACGGGCACAGGCCGCCCGGGACTGGCGAAGGCGGCCCCCAACCCGTCTTTGCGAGCGGAGCGAAGCAACCCAGGGCCGCGCTACGTCCTGATAAGTCCCGCTGCCCTGGGTCGCTTCGCTGCGCTCGCGATGACGGTGCAGTCCGCTACTACCCCCCCGACTTCTTGGCCTTGTCGGCGGCGCCCGGCGCCTCGTGCGGCTGCGGCGCGCCCTTCGGGAGCTCCGGGTTCTCGGCGTTGTGCGGCGCGGCGACCGGGGCCGGCACCGTCTCGGCGGTGGCGGTCGGCTTCTCGATCTCGGGCAGCCCGTCCTTCAGCTTCGCGTTGATCTGCGCGAGGTCGTCCGGCTCGGGGTTCAGGTCCTTGGCGTGCTGCCACTGGAACTTGCCCTCCAGCCGCCGGCCGGAGCGCCAGTAGGCGTCGCCCAGGTGGTCGTTGATGGTCGGGTCGCCGGGCTTCAGCTCGACCGCCTTCTCCAACTCGCGCACCGCGTCGTCCCACCGGCCCAGGCGGTAATAGGCCCAGCCGAGGCTGTCGACGATCATGCCGTCCCGCGGGCTGGCATCGACCGCTTGCTGCAGCAGCTTGAACGCCTCGTCGATGTTGGTGTTCTGGTCGACCCAGGAATAGCCGAGGTAGTTCATCACCTGCGCCTTGGCGGCCGGCTGGTTGGCCGGCACCAGGGACAGCGCCTTCTTCAGATCGGCCTCGGCCTTCGGCCATTGCTTGGCGCGCTCGTAGGCGGTGCCGCGGAAGTAGTAGGTCGTCCAGTAGTTCGACTGCGGCCGGTTGCCGATCAGATCGATCGCCCGGGTGTAGGTGGCGGCCGCCTCCTCGTACTTCTTGTGCGCGCGCTGGACGTTACCGAGCGCCGTGATGACGTCGATGTCGTCGGGATGCGCCTTCATGGTGGCGTCGAGGTGCTCCAGCGCCTCATCGCTCTTGCCCATCTGCTCCAGGTTCAGGCCGACCTGAATGTCGGCGTTGAGCTTGAGCGGGGAATTGGCCGGGATCTGCGCGTAGGCCTCGTTGGCGCGCTCGGGCTGCTTCATCCGATCGAGGGTGTCGGCCAGCGTCAGCCGGGCGAGCGCATGGTCGGGGGCGAGGTAGAGGGCGAGCCGCAGGTAGATGACGGCCGGCAGCTCGTCCCCCTGCGTCGAGCCGGCCGAGCCCAGCCCGTACAGCACCTCGGCGGCACCCTCCTGGGCGTTGGCGATCAGCCGCGTGAGGGGCTTGCCCTCCTTGAGCTTGTCGAGGGCGTCGCGCACCAGCGGGTGGCGGGGCGAGAGCTGATCGAAATCCGAATAGGCCTGGATCGCGAGGTCTGTGCGGCCGAGGCTGGCCTCGAGCCGCGCGTAGGCGTCGACGATGCGCAGGGTGTTGTGGTCGGCGTCGTAAGCCGCCTTGAGGCGCCGCTCGGCTTCGGCATTGTCCCCGGTCACCGAGGCGATCAGGCCCGCGTGGTAATCGCGGAAGGTGTTGTAGTAGCGCTCGCCGCGGAGCTTGTTGACGGTCTCCAGCGCCTTCTTGCCATCGCCGGCGCCGGCATAGGCCCAGGCGGTGAGCAGCGTGGCGGTGAGATCGGTCGCCGCGCCCCGGCCGCTGCGCGAAAAATTCTGGCGGGCGGCGGCCCATTGGCCGGCCTTGATCTGGCGCACCCCGAGGGAGAGGTTGGCGAGCCCGTTGGTCGGATCGCGGGCGATCAGCTTCTCGGCGGTGCGGAACGCGTCCGGCAGGGCGCCGTCGGCCAAGAGCGAGATGAAAGCGCGCTCGACGAGTTCGGCGTTGCGCGGGTCGGCCTTCACGGCCTCGCGGTAGTAGGTGGCGGCCGCCGCCGTGTCCCGGGCGGCGCCCGCGATGTAGGCGGAGAGGAAGTTGCCCTCCAGCGAATCCGCGGGCTCGTAATCGAGCACCGGGGTCGATTCCTTCGGCTGCGCGGCCAGCACGGCCTGCGGCAGGCCGGCGGCGAGCAGAAGGGCGAGCGCCGAAACGCTCCGGCGGGCGCGGGATGTCATCATGAACCGATCGCGGCTCCTGGGCGCCGGGCCGCCAAGGGGCCGGGCGCGAAACGGGCGGGTTATCCCCGAAAAATCGCTGGGGACACTGAACCCATCCCGCCAGCCCCGCAAGGCGAAAGGATGGCGCGGGGGCGGCGGAGCACGTCGTCTGCCTTCCCGTCATCGCGAGCGGAGCGAAGCGACCCAGGGCAGCGCCACCGCGACAAGCGTAGCGCCGCTGGATTGCTTCGCTGCGCTCGCAAAGACGGGTGCCTCGGCTCCTCAGCCGAGGGCCCCCTCACATGTTCGGGTAGTTCGGCCCGCCCGGCCCCTCCGGCGTCACCCAGTCGATGTTCTGGTTGGGATCCTTGATATCGCACGTCTTGCAGTGGACGCAGTTCTGCGCGTTGATCTGGTAGCGCACCCCGTCGCTGGTGGAGGAATCCTCCACCCATTCGTAGACGCCGGCCGGGCAGTAGCGCCCCGAGGGCCCACCGTAGACGTCGTGCTCGGAGCGCTTCTGCAGCTCCATATCGCGGACCTTGAGGTGGGGCGGCTGGTCCTCTTCGTGGTTGGTGTTCGACAGGTAGACCGAGGAGAGCCGGTCGAAGGTCAGCTTGCCGTCGGGCTTCGGGTAGACGATCGGCGTCACCTCGGAGAGCGGCTTGAGGCAGGCGTGGTCCGGCTTGCCGTGCGAGAGCGTGCCGAACGGCGAGGCGCCGAGGATCGAGGTCGCCCACATGTCGATCCCGCCAAGGCCGACGCCCACCAGCGTGCCGTACTTGGACCAGAGCGGCTTGACGTTGCGCACCGCCTTGAGGTCCTGCCCGATGGGGCTCTCGCGCCAGCCGGCCTCGTAGGCAGTGAGCTCGTCGCCCGCGCGGCCCGCCTTCAGGGCGTCCGCGATGGCGTCGGCCGCCTGCATGCCGGACAGGATCGCGTTGTGCGAGCCCTTGATCCGCGGCACGTTCACGAAGCCCGCCGAGCAGCCGACGAGGCAGCCGCCGGGGAAGACCAGCTTCGGCACCGATTGCCAGCCGCCCTCCATGATGGCGCGCGCGCCGTAGCCGATGCGCTTGGCACCCTCGAAGGTCTCGGCGATCATCGGGTGGGTCTTGAAGCGCTGGAATTCCTCGAACGGCGACAGGGTCGGGTTCTCGTAGTTCAGGTGCGTGACGAAGCCGACCGAGAGCAGGTGGTCGTCGAAATGGTAGAGCCAGGAGCCGCCGCCGGCCTTGTTGGGCAGCGGCCAGCCCATCGTGTGCTGCACGAGGCCGGGCTCGAACTTGCCGGGGGCGAGCTGCCACAGCTCCTTCACGCCGAGCCCGTACTTGAAGTGATCGCTGTGCCGGTTGAGTTCGAACCGCTGGATCAGCCCCTTGGTCAGGTTGCCCCGGGCGCCCTCGCCGAACACCGTGTACTTGCCGCGCAACTCCATGCCGCGGGTGTAGTCGTCGCGCGGCTCGCCCGACTTGCCGATGCCGAGATCGCCCGTGGCGATGCCCGCAACGGCGCCGTTCTCGTCGAACAGCACCTCGGAGGCCGGGAAGCCCGGATAGATCTCGACCCCGAGCGCCTCGGCCTGGGCACCGAGATACTTGCAGGTGTTGGACAGCGAGCCGACGAAATTGCCGTGGTTCGACATGAGCTTGGGAAAGAACAGGTTCGGCAGGGTGATGCCGCTGTTCTTGGTGAGCATCATGAACTCGTCGCGCTGAACCTCGGTCTTCAGCGGACGCTCCGGGTCTGTGCGCCACTCGGGCAGCAGGCGATCCAGGCCGATCGGATCGATCACCGCCCCCGACAGGATGTGGGCGCCGACCTCCGAGCCCTTCTCGACGACGACGACGGAAATTTCCTCGCCGATCTCGGCGGCGCGCTGCTTCAGGCGGATCGCGGTGGCGAGGCCGGCCGGCCCGGCGCCCACCACGACCACGTCGAAATCCATGCTCTCGCGTTCGGGCAGCGCCATCCTCGCCTCTCCTTTTCTTTGTTCCAGCCCCGATCTCTCGCCGGACCGGCAACGCTGATGCCGTCTCAAGCGATTCCAAGCTAGAAAGGCAAGTTGCCGACGCTCAAGCTCAAGGCAAAGTTCCCTTTGCCGCAAGGGAGGGGTTACGACAGGGCGCCGTGCCGCGCTGTTCCGTCACGCAAGGCCTTGGCCGACTAGGAGGTTTCGAGAGTTGTCCACAGGCCCCGGCGATCCCACATGACTGATCACATGCCGAGTCCCTCCGACGCGCAAGCCGACCTGATCGCCTATCTCGACTTCCACGTGGAGGCCGGTGCCGACGCGGCCCTCGACGAGCACCCGCACGACCGCTTCAGCGAGGCCGACACGCCGGCGCCCACCCTGCGGGCACCGCGCCGGTCGGCGCCCCGGGCCGCCGAATCGCCCGTCACTCCGGTCGCCAACACCCTCGTGCCGCCCCCCGGCTCGGCCCCGCCCGCCGCCGCGCCGCGGACCTTCGGCCGGGCCGCCAGCGCTCAGCCCGACGAGGCAGCCTCTGACGCCCGCGCCCGGGCCCGACAGGCCAAGACCCTCGACGAGCTGGAGCGGATTCTCGCGGATTTCGACGCCTGCCCGCTGCGCTTCACCGCCAAGAACCTCGTCTTCGCCGACGGCAATCCCGAGGCGCGGGTGATGTTTCTCGGCGAGGCGCCGGGCGCCGACGAGGACCGGATCGGCAAGCCGTTCATGGGCCGCTCGGGCCAGCTCCTCGACAAGATGATGAAGGCGATCGGGCTCGACCGGACGAGCGCCTATATCGGCAACATCGTACCCTGGCGGCCCCCGGGCAACCGCAACCCGACCCCCCAGGAGGTAGCGGTGTGCCGGCCCTTCGTGGAGCGGCAGATCGAGTTGGTCGATCCCGACATCATCGTCTGCCTCGGCGCGCCCGCGACCCAGACGCTCACCGGCTCCAAGGACGGCATCCTGCGCACCCGTGGGCGGCTGTTCCCGTACAAATTGCCGAGTCGCGAGGTGAAGCTCCTCGCCACGCTCCACCCGGCCTTCCTGCTGCGCCAGCCGGTGCAGAAGCGTCTGGCGTGGCGGGACTTCCGGTCCCTGCGCGCCCTCCTCGACGGGAAAGCTTGACCGCGGAAGCGGAACCGGCTCTCCCCTCCCGCCATTAGAGCTTCGTTCCCGTCGGCGGTTCGCCGCCGTCCGGACAGGACGACGCACGACACCTTGCGTCCCGCCCACGGGCGGCCGGCGCAGCAGCATCGATGGCGGGACCCACCATGCGCTGGGACGAATTACGCAGCTCCGACAATGTCGAGGATCGCCGGGGCGAGGGCGGCGGTGGTGGCGGCATGGGCTTTCCCGGCGGCGGCGCCGGCGGACTCGGCATCGGCACCATCGTGGTGCTGCTGATCATCAGCTATTTCACGGGTATCAACCCGGCGATCCTGATCGGGGGCGCCCAGCAGATCGGCGGCGGCGGCCGCAGCCAGCAGGAGCAGACCGACCCGCAGACGCAGGCCAAGCGCCGCCAGGCCCCGACTGATGAGAGCGGCCGGTTCGCCGCGAAGATCCTCGGCAACACCGAGGATGTGTGGAGCCAGATCCTGCCGCAGCAGACCGGCAAGCAGTACACCCCAACGACCCTGGTGCTCTACACCGGCGGCACCCGCTCGGGCTGCGGCTCAGCCCAAGCCGCGATGGGACCGTTCTACTGCCCGCTCGACAAGAAGGTCTATCTCGACACGAGCTTCTTCAAGGAGATGTCCTCGAAGTTCGGCGTGAAGGGTGATTTCGCCTACGCCTACGTGATCGCCCACGAGGTCGGCCACCACGTGCAGGATGTGCTCGGCATCCTCGGCAAGGTCCAGGCCCGCCAGCAGCAGGCGTCCAGCAAGACCGAAGCGAACGCCCTCTCGGTGCGCATCGAACTGATGGCCGATTGTCTCGCGGGCGTCTGGGCCAAGAATTCCAACGACAAATACGCCGAACTCGACCAGGGCGACATCGACGAGGCCCTGAACGCCGCCGCCCAGATCGGTGACGACGCGCTGCAGCGGCGCTCGCAGGGCTACGTGGTGCCGGATTCCTTCACCCACGGTTCCTCGGCCCAGCGCCAGCGCTGGTTCTCAGCCGGCTACAAGAGCGGCCAGACCAAGGCGTGCGATACGTTCCGGACGGCGGGGAACTGAGGACAGCTCACGGCTTTACGAGCCAACCAAGTCATTGCGAGCATAGCGAAACGGCTCAGGGACAGCGCGACACCGGATTGCTCCGTTGCGCGCATTGACGGGAATGGGTTTTTCAATTCCTGTTTCACCGCTTCGGACACGTGGAGGTCGTGATGGCGTCCCTTGCGGTGACGGCGAAAGGACAGATCACGCTCAAGCGTGATCTGCTGCAGCATCTCGGCATCAAGCCGGGGGAACGAATCGACTTCGAGAAACTGCCGGGCGGTGAGCTGCGCGTACGGGCGGCCCGGACTGCCGGCTCTATCGACGATTTTCTTCATAGTCTTGACGGCAAAGTGAGGCTGGACAAGCCGGTGACGATCGAGGCGATGAACGACATCACCGCCGCGGGCTGGGCCGGCGTGCGGGACGACGAATGAACGTCTCCATTGATACCAACGTGTTGGCGCGTGCGCTTCTCGCCGACGATCCTGCACAAACGCGCGCGGCGCGAAACCTGCTCCGAGACGCAGCCTCAATCGCGGTTCCACTGCCGTGTCTGTGCGAGCTGGTCTGGATCCTCCGGCGGGGCGCCAAGCTTACGACGGAGGATGTGGCGGCTGCGATTCGCGCGTTGCTCAACGCGAGGAACGTCGCCATGAACCGGCCCGCTGTGGAAGCCGGCCTCAGGCTGTTCGAGGCCGGCGGCGACTTCGCCGATGGCGTCATTGCCTATGAGGGCCGATGGCTGGGCGGTGAGACCTTCGTCTCCTTCGATCAGAAGGCTGTGGCGCTGCTGTCGCAACAGGGCGAAGCCGCCCGACTCCTGGCCTAATCGCACGTCCGGCCGGCCCCCCCCCGACCGGGGCGGGTCACGCTTGGCTCAGCCGCTTTGCGTTGGCCTGAACCTTCCGGCGGTAGCTGCGGATCACCTTGCCGTTCGAGGCGCCTGTGGCGAGCATCAGGGCGGCCTCGCCGGCGGCCAGCATCTTCTCGGTCACCATGAGCTGTGCCTCCGCCTGGGCGGCGGGTCCACCGAGGGCGAACATCGCGAGGCGCTGCGCGATCACGCCCTGCGCTTCCAGTCCCAGCATGGCCATGTCCAGGCCTGTCTTCCACCAACCGAACAGCATCGCGTTCCTCATGTTGCCCATGGCAACTGTTGCGTAGGGCAACGGCCGAGCCTGGTTTCGGGTCCCGGCATGCGCCCAGGTCTGCGTGGGACGCAAGCGTTATCCCGCACTGCGGCGTCATGGCTTTGCGCCGCCGCGGCCAATGCCGTAAGCGCCCGGGAGCCCGCCGGATAGAGCCTGCCCCATGATACGCCTCGACAAGATCACCAAGCAGAACGGGCGGCAGCTCGTCTTCATCGAGGCCTCGGCCGCCTTGCAGAAGGGCGAGAAGGTCGGACTCGTCGGCCCGAACGGGGCCGGCAAGACCACCCTGTTCCGGATGATCATCGGCCAGGAGCAGCCCGACGAGGGGCAGGTCTCGGCCGACCGGGGCATCACGATCGGCTACTTCAGCCAGGATGTCGGCGAGATGTCCGGCCGCAGCGTCGTCACCGAGGTGATGGACGGCGCCGGCCCTGTGAGCGCGGTGGCGGCCGAACTCGCCGAGCTCGGCGCGGCTTTGGCCGACCCGGACCGGGCCGACGAGATGGATGCGTTGATCGAGCGCTACGGCGAGGTCCAGGCCCGGTTCGAGGAGCTCGACGGCTACGCCCTGGAGGGCCGGGCCCGGGAAGTGCTCGACGGCCTGAGCTTCAGCCAGGCGATGATGGACGGGGATGTCGGCGCCCTCTCGGGCGGCTGGAAGATGCGCGTCGCCCTCGCCCGCATCCTGCTGATGCGCCCGGACGTGATGCTCCTCGACGAGCCGTCCAACCACCTCGACCTGGAGAGCCTGATCTGGCTCGAATCGTTCCTCAAGGCCTATGACGGCGCCCTGCTGATGACCTCGCACGACCGCGAGTTCATGAACCGCATCGTCACCAAGGTGATCGAGATCGACGGCGGCGCGCTCACCACCTATTCGGGTGATTACGCCTTCTACGAGGGCCAGCGGAAGCTCAACGAGGCGCAGCAGCAGGCGCAGTTCGAGCGCCAGCAGGCGATGCTGGCGAAGGAGATCGCCTTCATCGAGCGCTTCAAGGCCCGGGCCTCCCACGCCGCCCAGGTGCAGAGCCGGGTGAAGAAGCTCGACAAGATCGAGCGCGTGGAACCGCCCCGCCGGCGGCAATCGGTGGCGTTCGAGTTTCAGCCGGCGCCGCGCTCGGGCGACGACGTCGTGATGCTCAAAGGGGTGCACAAGCGCTACGGCAGCCGCACGATCTACGAGGGGCTCGATTTCTCGGTGCGGCGCCGGGAGCGCTGGTGCGTGATGGGTATCAACGGCGCCGGCAAGTCGACGCTGCTGAAGCTCGTGACCGGCACCACGGAGCCGGATGACGGCGCGGTCACGATCGGCGGCAGCGTCAAGCTCGGCTACTTCGCCCAGCACGCCATGGACCTGCTCGACGGCGACCGCACCGTGTTCGAGACCCTGGAAGAGGCCTTCCCGCAGGCCGGCCAGGGGTCGCTGCGGGCGCTCGCCGGCTGCTTCGGCTTCTCGGGCGACGATGTCGAGAAGCGCTGCCGGGTGCTGTCCGGCGGCGAGAAGGCCCGGCTGGTCATGGCGCTGATGCTCTATGACCCGCCGAACTTCCTGGTGCTCGACGAGCCGACCAACCACCTCGACATGGGCACCAAGGAGATGCTGATCGCGGCGCTCTCCAATTACGAGGGCACGATGCTGTTCGTCTCGCACGACCGGCACTTCCTGGCCGCGCTCTCCAACCGGGTGCTGGAGGTGACGCCGGACGGCATCCACCAGTATGGTGGCGGCTACACCGAGTACGTGGCCCGCACCGGCCAGGAGGCGCCGGGCCTGCGGAGCTGAGGGCCGTCATCGCGCGCGCAGCGACCCAGGGCAGCGCGGCCCTGGGTGGTTCGGGACCCGCTGGATTGCTTCGCTCCGCTCGCAAAGACGGGTCACGGCACCCTGCGACGGCTGCACCGCTTACGCCAGCACACCACCCGGGTTAGGCTCACGCGAAACGGCCGGGTGCCAGACGCCGTGCGACGCCTGCTCAAGTTCCTCCACACGATGGGATCCGCCGGATTGCTGGGGGCGCTGGCCTCCCTGGTGGTCATGCTCAGTCTCGCGCCGAACCCAGCCGCCCTGCCCGGCTACGCGGCGACGCGCGGCGCGATGGGCGCCGTCGCCACCTGGGTCTTCCTGCCGTCGCTCGCCGTGACGCTGATGTCCGGGCTGGTGGCCATGGCGGTGAACCGGGCCTACCTCAACGCCGGCTGGGCCTGGCTGAAGCTCGCCACCGGCGTCCTGATGTTCGAGGGCGGCTTGGTCTACGTACAGGGGCCGATGCAGCGGGAGGCCGAGCTGAGCGCGAAGGTGCTGGCCGGCCTCGGCAACCCCGCGACATTGGCGGTCTCGCTCCCCGGGGAGCGGGGGACCTTGTGGGTTCTCCTCCTCGTCTCGGCGGCGAATGTCGCCCTCGGGATCTGGCGACCGCGCGTCCTGCGAATCCCGCACGCGACGTGAACGCCCGCTATTTTCCGATACAGAAGCCGGCAAACAAACGGTCGAGCACGTCCTCGACGCCGACATGGCCGGCCACTTCGCCCAGGGCCCGGACGGCAAGCCTGAGATCTTCGGCTGCGAGTTCCGGCGGGCCGCCATCGGCTTCGAGCAATCGGTCGAGATGCCCGAGACAGGCCGAGAAGGCAGCCCTGTGACGGGCCCGTGTGATCAGCGCGTCGCCCTGTCCCAGACCTGACTCGGCACGCGTCTGGATGGCGTCGACGAGGGCATCGAGCCCCTGCCCGGTTCGGGCCGAGACTCGCAACGCATTGCCCGGCTCAGTATTTGTATGGCCGGCTAATAAGTCGGCTTTGGTGTGGACGATCAGGGGTTGATCGACCCCGTCACCGAGATCGGGCGCCGCGCCGCCGGGGGGCAACAGGGCCAGCACGAGGTCGGCCGTGTCGATCCGTGCCCGGCTCCGCAGGATGCCTTCGGCCTCCACGGGCTCCTGGGTATCGCGCAGCCCGGCAGTGTCCACGAGGAGCACCGGTAGGCCGCCGAGATCCAGCCGGACCTCGATCGCGTCCCGCGTCGTGCCAGGGATCTCCGATACGATGGCGACGTCTCGCCGGCTCAACGCGTTCAGCAAGGTCGATTTGCCGGCATTGGGCGCGCCGGCGAGAACCACCGTGAAGCCGTCCCGCAGCCGCTCACCCCGCCGCCCGTCGCGCAATGCGGCAGCGATCTGGTCGCGCAGCCGGGCTGCCCGGGCGAACAGGGCGGTATCGAGCCCGACATCGTCCACATCGCCCTCGTCAGCGAAATCCAGGGCCGCCTCGGCGGCGGCCAGACAGTCGATCGCCTCCGCGCGCCACGCCGCGACCTGGCGGCTGAGGGCACCGTCGAGCTGGCGTAGGGCCTGCCGCCGCTGGCCCTCGGTCTCGGCGTCGATCAGGTCGGCGACGGCCTCAGCCTCGGCGAGATCCATCCGGCCGTTGAGCACCGCCCGGCGGGTGAAGGCGCCGGGCCCGGCGGCGCGGCAACCGGGCATGTGGGATAGGACGGTGAGCACCCCCATCCGCACGGCCGGCCCGCCATGCAGATGCAGCTCGGCCATGTCCTCGCCGCTGTAGGTGTCCGGGCCCGGGAGCCAGACCACCAGTGCCCGGTCGATCTCGGTCCCGTCGGCCGGGTTCCGGAGCCTGCGCAGGGCCAGACGGCGCGGTGCCGGCAGGGTCCCACCCAGGGCGATCAGGACATCCCGCGCGGCCGGTCCGCTGATCCGGACCACCGCGACGGCAGCCCGGCCGAAGCCGCTGGCCGGGGCGAAAAGGGTCTCGGTCTCGGTCATGGTTCGCAGCTTCGGACAAGCTCTGCCATTCTTTGGGCCCTGACGCGTTTCACGTGAAACACGCGGGGCCACCCTATACCCATCCCGACGCCGCACCGCACGATCCTGTTGGATCCGGATCGTCGAACCGCAGGAGAAGCCGATGGATCGGACGCGCCGCACGCTCTGCCGCCTGATGCTCGCCGCACCGCTGATCCCACCGATGCGGCGCGCGCTGGCTGGGGCCGAGCCGGAGCTCGAGGCGATCGAGCGACGAATCGGTGGCCGGGTCGGCGTCGCGGCCGGATCAGCGGAGCGCATCCTGGTCGGCTACCGGGCGGACGAGCGCTTCCCGATGTGCAGCACCTTCAAGGTCCTGGCCGTAGCCGCGACCCTGGCGCGGGTCGAGACCGGGTCCGAGAGCCTCGACCGGACCCTGTCGTACCACCCCGGTGACCTGCTGAGCTACGCACCGGTGACCCGGAAGGCCCTGGAGGCTCAGGGCGGCACAGGGCGGATGTCGGTCGGCGATCTCTGTGCGGCCGCGATTGTGTGGAGCGACAACACCGCGGTCAACCTGCTCCTCACGCGCCTCGACGGACCGGAGGGGCTGACCGAATGGCTGCGGGGGACCGGGGACCCTGTCACCCGCCTCGACCGCGACGAGCCGACCCTGAACAGCGCGATTCCGGGCGATCCGCGCGACACCACCACGCCGGAGGCGATGCGTGCAAGCCTCGGCCGGATCCTGCTCGGGACGGTGCTGTCCCCCGCCTCGCGCGACCGGCTGGAGGGCTGGATGGTCGGGAGCCAGACCGGCCTGAAGCGCCTCCGCGCCGGCTTGCCGAAGGATTGGACGATGGGCGACAAGACCGGCACCGGCACCAACGGCTCGATCAACGACGTGGCGATCCTGCGGCCGCCGGGGCATGCACCGGTGACGGCGGCCGTGTACATCACGGGCTCGACGGCGCCCATGGCGACGGTCGAGGCGGCCCATGCCGAGATCGGCCGGCTTATCGCCACGCGCGTGAGCGCCGCGTAGGAGACTCCGACCGCAAGCCATGGCCAAGACTGCCCCAAAGACAACCCGGGCGACCCAAATCCTCGACCGGGCCGGCCTCCGCTACAGCCTCCACGCCTACGACTATGATCCGGAGGCCCAACGCATCGGCCTCCAGGCCGCGGAGGCGCTGGGTGTCCCGCCCGGCCGCGTGCTGAAGACCCTGATGGCGTCGGTCGACGGGCGCCCGGTCTGCCTGCTGGTGGCCTCGGACCGGGAGGTCTCGATGAAGCGGGTCGCGGCCGCCTTCTCGGGAAAGGCGGCGGCGATGCTCAAGCCCGCCGATGCCGAGCGGCTGACCGGCTATCATGTCGGTGGCATCAGCCCCCTGGGCCAGAAGCGGCCCTTCCCCACGGCGGTCGATGCTGGCTCCCTCGGGGATCCGGAGGCCGAGATCCACGTCAACGGCGGCGGCCGGGGTCTGCAGATCCGCCTGACCGAGGGGGACCTCACCTCGCTGCTGAAGGCCCTGGTGGTCCCGCTCACGTGAAGCATGGGTAAGCGAGCGTTTACCCTGTTCGGCCACGGTCGCGCCGACAGTTGAGATGGGGCGGCATCGGATGGGCGAGCGCACGGGGCTGATGGCGCTCGGATTCGCCCTCTGGCTCGGCGGTTCCTGCATGGCGGCGGATCTCGATGTCCGCGGTGCCTATGCGCCGGGAACCAGCACCCGCCTGCGCTTCTTCCCGCGCAGCGACGGTATCGACCGTCCCCCGGTCTATGCGCTCCGGACCCGGGCCGTTCCGGTCGGCTGCACGCCGCGGCGGGCGCCCGTTCCCACGAACGCACCGGACGATCCGAGCTATGTCGGCTCCGAATACGGCCTGTCGCATCCGAGCTATTACGGGTTCACGCCACCCCTCGGGATCGACGATCCCTACGGCCGCTCGCTGCTGCCCTACTGCCCCTGAGCCGAGGGTACGGAGGGGCACAGGACCGCCGATCGGATTCCCCTCCCCCGCATCATGTTCTAGACGGGCGATCCCGTTGCCCGGAGCCCGTCCCGTGCCCGATTCGGTCCTTCAGCGCTTCAGCGACCGCGCCGCCCTGCGCCATTGCGTGACCACGTGGCGGGCGGCAGGCGAGCGCGTCGTGCTCGTGCCGACCATGGGGGCGCTGCATGCGGGGCACCTGGCCCTGATCGCGGAGGCCCGGCGGATCGGACAGCGCGCGGTGGCGAGCATCTTCGTGAACCCGACCCAGTTCGGCCCCAACGAGGATTTCGCCCGGTATCCGCGGGACCTCGAGGCGGACCTCGCCCTGTTGCGGGAGGCGGGTGCCGCCGCCGCCTGGACGCCTTCGGTCGAGACCATGTACCCGCCCGGCTTCGCCACGCGGATCGAGGTGGCGGGCCTGTCCGAGGGGCTGTGCGGCCCGTTCCGGCCCGGCCACTTCGCCGGGGTCGCCACGGTGGTGACCAAGCTCCTGAACCAAGTCTGCCCCGACGTCGCCCTGTTCGGCGAGAAGGATTTCCAGCAGCTCCGGGTGATCCAGCAGGCGGTGTCCGACCTCGACATTCCGGTCGAGATCCGTGGCGTCCCAACCCTGCGCGAACCCGACGGCCTCGCCCTGTCGTCGCGCAACCGCTACCTGTCGCCCGAGGAGCGCGCGGTCGCCCCGAAGCTCCACGCGGTTCTGTCCGACATCGCCGCCGCCTCACGCAATGGCACCGGCGTCGCCGGCCGGATCGCAGCCGGGCGTGCCGCCCTGGAGGTGGCGGGTTTCCGGGTCCAGTATCTCACGGTCTGCGATGCCCGAACCCTGGCACCGGTCGAGCGGGTGGATGGCCCGGCCCGGGTCCTCGCTGCGGCCTTCCTGGGGCGGACACGGCTCATCGACAATCTGGCGGTCTGAGCGGACCCGCTCCGCCGGGGCATGCCACCCTTCCCCAACCGCAGCGCCTCCCGGGTTCCTCGGCGATGAAACAGCCGTCTTCGGCCGGCGGGACGCGGCCAGGTCAGAGGGCGCCGGGGGCCGACATCCAGCCCTGAGGCTGGTCCCGCCGGTCGGTATTGCAGCCGCCGTGGCGGCCAAGCCACCCGCGGGGGATTTCATGCGCGATCTAACCCTGTGATGTTGGCGGCGTGGCACCGACCTGCTCTCTGCTTGCGACGTGATCAGAGCCCGCCCGGCCCCCACCTTTCTGGCCGCCACCCTCGCCTGCATCGCGCCGGCCCGCGCGGGCGACGCTTTTGAGGGCATGGCGGGACCCTATGGCGAGCGCCTGCGCTACGACGAAAAGGGCCTGAGCCTCACCTTTCCCGAGCCGGATGTGAGCCTCCAGATCGGTGGCCGGCTCCATATCGATGCCGGCGGCGCGCTCTTCAGCCGGCCCGGCCTGCCCGAGGCCTTCCCCGATCACGTCGCGGTGCGCCGCTCCTGGATCGAGCCGACGCTCACGATCGGCCGGGACTGGCTGATCGCCTTCCAGTACGATTTCAGCGATCCCGTGCTGCCGATCAACGACGCGTTCGTGGCCTGGAAGGGGCTGCCGGACACGATCGTGACGCTGGGCAACATGAAGGTGCCGCTCAGCCTCGAATGGCTGCAGAGCAACAACGACACGCTGTTCGTCGAGCGTTCGGGGGCCAACGCCCTGGTGCCGGAGCGCCGGTTCGGTGTTGCGGTCGGGCGGAACGGGCAGGCCTGGACCGCGGTGGCCGGCGTGTTCGCCAACGCCGCCAGCAACGGCATTGCCGGGGACGGGGTGGCGGTGGGCGGCCGCGCCACGGTCGCGCCGATCCTGGAGGAGCGCGAGACCCTGCATCTCGGGCTGGCGGTGATCGACCGGCGCCGCTCCCGCAGCGACGGCGCCTTCAGCTTCTCGGCTCCGGCGGGCTCGGCCCTGTTCGAGCGTCAGCTGGTCGATACCGGCGACCTCCCCGACGCCGCACGGGTCACCCGGCTCGGGGCCGAATTCGCCTATCGTCGGGGGCCGTTCCTGCTTCAGGCCGAGTATATCCGGGCGGCGCTTCAGCCCTTCGCCGGCCCCGGGATGGCCACCTCGGTCCTGGGCTTCCAGGGCGGCTACGTGGAGGCCGCCTGGGTGCTGAACGGGGAGGGCCGCGGCTACACACGCGCCCCCCAGGGGGGCACCACTTACGCGACCTTCAAGGGCGTCGCCGTGGCGGAGGGCCAGCGGGTCTCGCGGGGCGGGACCGGCGTGTTCGAGCTGGCGGCGCGCTACAGTGCCATCGATCTGGACACCCGCGGCTTCCGCGGCGGCCTGGAGCAGGACGTGACGCTCGGTCTGAGCTGGTATCCCGAACCCAATCTCCGCCTGATCGCCAACTACGTCCACGGACGCGTGCGGCCCGGGGACGCGCAGTCCGAGACCTACGGTACCGCGCCGTTCTCGGTCGACACCATCATCGGGCGCCTGCAGATCTACTGGTGAGCTCGGGCGGTGCGGACGCTCAGACCGCCCGGCGCAGGACCGAGCGGAAGGAACGGCGCTCGGGGCCGGGCTCCGTGGGGGGCGGGGGCGCCTCGGGCGGCAGGGCGGTCAGGACCTCGGCCCGCACCGGGCGCGGCGCCGCGAAGGCGGCGCCCTGGGCGAAGGCCACGTCGAGGTCGATCAGGTCGGGGATATCGGCCTCGTCACTGATCCCCGTGGCGACGAGGCGGATCCCAGCCCGCGCCAGGGCTGCGGCCGTGTCCTCGACCGCGATGTCGGACAGGCTGCGACTGGCCTCCTCCGGCCGCAGCAGCATCTCGGCCGGCACCTTGACCTGACCGATGCCGAGCGCGGCGAGTTCCAGCGGATCGAAACGCAGGTCGTCCGGACGGTCGAGGCTAAACCCGATCCGGCCACGCATCGGCGCCAGGAGGCCGCGCTGGCCGGCGTCGAGGCTCCGCCAGCTCGCCTGCGGCAGGGCGATCACCAGCCCGGCCAGGGCCGGATCCTCCACCACCATGCGGCCGAGGTCCCGCAGCAAGCTGGGCTCGAACAGCGACAGCGGCGACAGGCCGTAGGTCAGTAGGGTGTCGCTGCCGCGGCGGGCGAGATGGCGTACCACGACGGCGGCCCGCTGCAGCATGCGGCGGTCGAGCTCGGTGGTGCGGCCCTGGCGCTCCAGCACCGGCAGGAACGCATCCGGTTCGGCCGCGGCCGCGGGGTCCCGACCCTCGATCCGCAGCCGGGCCAGGGCCTCGTAGGCCACGACCTTGCGCTGGGGCAGGCTGACGACCGGCTGAAGGTGGATCTCCAGCCCGTCCCCTTCGAAGGCGCGGATGATATCGGCCTCGCGCTCCGGATCCTGCGCGGGCCGGGGCGGCGGGATCGGTCGGACTGAGACCGGTTGCGGGGGAATGGGCCGGGGCGGAACCGCTGCCGCCGCGGGCGGCAAGGGCGAGCGCGGCGGCGGTGCGGCTTGGGTCCAGTCGGAGAGCGGTGCTGCTGCTGTCGGGACAGGAGCCGCCACGGGTGCCGCTGCGACCAGCGCCGGGATGGCCGCCGGGGGGGCGGGAGCCGGCTCGGGCCGGGCCTTGAGGCCCGCGATCTCGGCATCCTGCGTGCTCACCACGTTGGTCAGGTCGCGCACGATGCCGGAAAGGAGCCCGAATTCGACGGTGAGTTCCTCGATCTGGGCGCGGAGCGCGGGCTCGCCGGTCTCCGGCCGCGGCTGGGCGGCACCGGTCTCGACCTTGAGCAGGCGGCGGGACAGCAGATCGACCTCGCCCGACAGTTTCTCGCAGCGGGCCTTCAGGGCCGCGATGCGCGACAGGGCGAGGCCGGAGCCTGCCGCCGCGGCGGCACCGAGCGTCAGCGCACTCCAGAGCGGCAGGAACACGGCGAGCGGCCCGAACACGACGAGCCCGAGGAGGGCGACCGTCAACAGCCCCGCGTACCGGCCGAGGACCGGGACCATCGTCTGAACACCTACCAGGCTCGCGCGCCGGACCCCGGGAAGTCCCGGGCGAAGCCCCGCCGGGCGCGAACCGAATCGAGGGATCATTGGCCCGGCCGGGCCGGCGCGGCAAGGCCGTCGGTCGGTGTTGTCGCGCCGGCGGCCTGTTAATTCCGGGCGGTGTGACGCCTGCGCCCGCTGGAACGTTGCTGAATCGTCACGGCCCGCACGATTACGCCGCGATCCGGGGTGCGTTGCACGCACCGCAAATGCGCGCGAAAACAAAAGGCGCCATAAGCGTTGCCATGAAGTCCGTCCGCCCGCGTAATCCCCGCCTCCGCGCCATCTCGGGCGCCATCTTGGGCACCACCCTGGGCACCGGTCTGTTCGTTGCCGATCTTGGCATGACCGTCGCCCGGGCCGCCGATCTCGCCGCTGACCTTCCACGACAGACGCCGACCTTCGCCATGGTCGATCCCAACACTTGGATCGTCACCCTGGGTGGCTCGATCCAGGCGATCCCGCGCTATCCCGGGGCCAGCGACTACACGGCGGTGGGCTACCCCTCGATCGATATCCGCCGGGTCGGCGAGCCGCGCCGCTTCTCGACGCCGGATGACGGCTTCAGCTTGGCCCTCTACGACAGCGACACGTTCCGCATTGGCCCGACCGCGCGGTTCGTGCCGGGGCGCTATTACGGCGACGACCGGCGCCACCTGTTCGGCTTGCGCGACGCGCGCTTCGCGGTCGAGCCCGGCGTGTTCGCGGAATTCTACCCCGTCTCCTTCATCCGCACCCGCGTTGAGGCCCGGCAGGGGGTCTACGGGCATCACGGCATGGTGGGCTCGGTGGCGGCCGACTACCTGATCCCGGCGGACAAGTTCCTGTTCTCCATCGGGCCGCGCTTCAACATCGGCGATGCCAGCTACGCCCGGAAGTATTTCGGCGTCTCGCCCCAGGAGGCCGCGCTCAACGGCCGCGTCACCCCGTACGATCCGGCGAGCTTCTACTCGGCCGGTGTGCTCGGCGGCGTCACCTACACGCAGAGCGAGACCTGGGCGTACACGGCCTATGCCGGCTATACCCGCATCCTGGGCGCTTCCGGCGACAGCCCGCTGGTGCGCCGGCCCTTCGGCAATCCGAACCAGTACCAGTTCGGCCTGCGGATCGACTACGCGTTCCGGATGCCGGCGCTGTTCTGAGCTGCCGCTTGCGCGGACCGGATCGAGCCCCGACATCCCGGCGATCCAGTTCACGGAGGCCGACATGGATGCGACGCGCGCCGATCTGCTGATGCGGGTCGAAGGTATGACCTGCGACGGCTGCGCCGCCGCGGTGACCCGCACGGTCAAACGCCTCGACCCCGGGGCCGAGGTTCAGGTGGACCGGCCCGCGGGGCAGGTGGCGATCCGCACCGACGCCCAGGCGCTGGCGATCGCCGACGCCCTCACCAAGGCTGGCTACACCGCCACGGCTATGACGGGCTGAGCAGGGTTTCGAAAGGGCGAGACCTTTCGCGGGTCCAGGGCAGAGCCCCGGTGAATGGCTCAGGACCGGAGGTCTCAGGGCTCCGCGCTGAGCACCCGCCAAAGGGCAGGGCCCTTTGGAAACCCGGGATCCTGGGACGGCCAGGCGCTACGAGCGGGTCAGGTACATCCCGGTCAGCAGCAGGGCGAAGGCCGCAAGGCCGAACAGGCCCTCCTTGCGATGGGTCGTGTCGAGGAAATGGGCCGCGGCGCCGGCCGCGCAACAGGCGGCTCCCAGGCCGATCGTGAGCGAGGACATCGTTGTCTCCCCCACCGCGCGTCGCCAGGGCGACGCTGCGAAGCGAGGTCTCCCGGGTGCCTGCCGGACACGGGCGCCCGGCCAGGAATCGGGGACGGGACAGATTTGCACGGGTGGAATCCGCTGGCAAGACGATTCCTCCAGTCTTCATTGTTTGATGAAAAGTAAAGCAGCGTCGTCTATTTTGCTCGAGCGCTGTGCACGAGGATAATACTGTATTCAGCGCGCGGCGTGGCACGCTCAGCCGCTGACCCGCAATGGTCCGCGCCGGGGCGCCCCGTTGACCGCTCCGCCCGGCGGCCTTTAGACCGGCAGGCAACGCGCCCGGCCCGCATCATCCCTCAGGGATCCGACCCGGCGACAATCCCGCAGATCCTGTTCGAGACCCGATGCCCCTCCCCTCCCCCGACCGGTTCGACGTCGCGGTCGTCGGCGGCGGCCATGCCGGCGTCGAGGCGGCTGCGGCCGCGGCGCGCTGCGGGGCCCGCACCGCCCTGGTGACGCACGATCCCACCACGATCGGCGCGATGTCGTGCAACCCCGCCATCGGCGGGCTCGGCAAGGGCCATCTCGTCCGCGAGGTCGATGCCCTGGATGGTCTGATGGGCCGGGTCGCTGATGCGGCCGGCATCCAGTTTCGCCTGCTCAACCGCCGGAAGGGCCCGGCCGTGCGCGGGCCCCGGACCCAGGCCGACCGGAAGCTCTACGCCGCCGCCATGCAGGCGGCCATCGCCGACACGCCGGGCCTGACCGTGGTGGCGGGGGCCTGCGAGGATCTGGTCTTGGATGCGGAGGGTCGGATCCAGGGCCTCGTCCTGGCGGACGGGCGCAGCCTCGCCTGCAGCGCGGTGGTGCTGACCACCGGCACCTTCCTGCGCGGCCTGATCCATATCGGCGAGCGCCAGATCCCGGCCGGCCGGGTCGGCGAGGCGCCGGCCGTCGGGCTGGCCCAGACCCTCGACCGCCTCGGCCTGCGCCTCGGGCGCCTGAAGACCGGAACGCCCCCACGCCTCGACGGCCGGACCATCGACTGGTCGGGCCTGGAGATGCAGGACGCCGATGCCGATCCGGTGCCGTTCTCGACGCTCACCGAGCGCATCACCAACCCGCAGATCCGTTGCGGCATCACCCGGACGACGCAGGCGGTCCACGACCTGATCCGCGCCAACCTGCACCGCTCGCCGATGTATTCCGGCGGCATTGCCAGCCGGGGGCCGCGCTACTGCCCGTCGATCGAGGACAAGGTGGTGCGCTTCGGCGACCGGGAGGGCCACCAGATCTTTCTGGAGCCCGAGGGGCTGGACGATCCGACGATCTACCCGAACGGCATCTCGACGGCCCTGCCGGAGGCGGTGCAGCACGAGCTCGTGCGGCTGATCCCGGGCCTGGAGCGGGTCGAGATCCTGCGGCCGGGCTACGCCATCGAGTACGATTACGTCGATCCCCGGGAGCTCGATACCGGCCTTCAGGTGAAGCGGTGTCCGGGCCTGTTCCTGGCCGGGCAGATCAACGGCACCACCGGCTACGAGGAGGCGGCCGGGCAGGGGCTGGTGGCCGGCCTGAACGCCGCGCGCCGGGCGGGCGGCCGTGAGATCACGACCTTCGACCGGGCCGAATCCTATCTCGGCGTGATGATCGATGACCTCGTGACCCATGGAGTCAGCGAGCCCTACCGGATGTTCACCTCGCGCTCCGAGTATCGCCTGTCCCTGCGGGTCGACAACGCCGATGCGCGTCTGACCCCGCGGGGCATCAATCTGGGCTGCGTCGGCGCGGGGCGCGCGGCCCATTTCGCGGCCTCCCAGCAGGCGCTCGACGCGGCCCGTACCCAACTGGACACGCTCGCGCTGACGCCGAGCCAGGCCGCCGGCCATGGGATCAGCCTGAACCATGACGGCATCCGGCGGACGGCCTTCCAGCTGCTGGCCTATCCGGAAATCGCATGGCGTGATTTGGCGGTGATCTGGCCGGACCTCGCCGCCGTACCGGCTCAGGTCGCCGATCGTCTGAAGACCGATGCGACCTACGCGGTTTATCTCGACCGACAGAACGCCGACATCGCGGCCTTCCGCCGGGACGAGGCGGTGCGGCTTCCGGCCAGCCTGGACTACGCGGCGATCAGCGGCCTCTCGAACGAGATGCGCACCAAGCTCGAGACCATCCGCCCCGGCACGCTGGGGCAGGCGGCCCGGATCGAGGGCGTGACGCCCGCGGCCCTGACGCTGCTGGCCGCCCATGCCCGGCGCGGGGACCGCGTCGCGGCGGTGAGTCGGTGATGGGGCGGAGCGGGTCGTGGGATCGCGAAGAAGTTCGGGTCGATCACACGTCATCCCACCCTCACCCTCATCCTGAGGTGCCGGAGCGCAGCGGAGACCTCGAAGGAGCCCTCCAGCCGGCCGTGCTACCCCTGGAGCCCTCCTTCGAGGCCGCTGCGCGGCACCTCAGGATGAGGTCGTGGGCTGGATGGACCATGGCGATTTGTCCCGCCGGATCTCCGAGCTGCCCATGACCGACTCTGACCGCGCGCGGGTCCTCGCCACCTCCGGTGTTTCACGTGAAACAGCCGAGCGCCTCGACCTCTACGTCGCCCAGCTCCGCCGCTGGCAGCCGATCAAGAACCTCGTCGGCCCCGCCACCCTGGCGGAGGTCTGGAGCCGGCACATCGACGATGCGCTCCAGCTGCTCGACCTCGCCCCTGGGGCGAAGCGCTGGCTCGATCTCGGCTCCGGCGCCGGCATCCCCGGGTTGATCCTCGCCATCGCGGGGGCGGAGCGGGGTATCCGGGTCGATCTCGTCGAGAGCAACGCGCGCAAATGCGCCTTCCTCACCGAGACGGCCCGGCTCACCGGCGCCCCGGCCCGGGTGCGCAACGCGCGGATCGAGACGGTGATCGACGAATATGTCGGAACCACCGAAATCGTCTGCGCCCGCGCCCTCGCGCCCCTGACGCAACTCCTCACGTGGACGCAGCCATTGTTGAAAACGGGTACCACCGGACTGTTTCCGAAGGGCCGGGATGCGCATGCCGAATTGACCCAGGCTGCTGCGCAGTGGACAGTCGTTAACGACCTCGTGCCGAGCCGGACCGATTCCGACGCCCGGATCGTGCGCGTCACCGCCCTCGCCGCCCCGAGTCATCGATGAGCGAAGCCATCCTCGGCGAGCCCGCCGACCGGTCCATGGAGTCTTCCGTGCGTCGCCCCCTGCGTGTCCTGGCGCTGGCCAACCAGAAGGGCGGCGTCGGCAAGACCACGACGGCGATCAACCTCGGCACCGCGCTGGCGGCGATCGGCGAGGACGTGCTGGTGATCGACCTCGACCCCCAGGGCAACGCCTCGACGGGCTTAGGGATCGACCGGGCGAACCGGCGGGTCTCGACCTACGAGGTGATGGCCGGCGAGGCGTCGCTCGCCCAGGCGGTGATCCCCACAGCGGTGCCGCGGCTGTCGATCGCGCCCTCCACCATGGATCTCCTCGGGCTGGAGCTGGAACTCGCCACCCTGCCCGATCGGGCGCACCGGTTGCGCGGCACGCTGAAGAGCCTGACCCAGGCGCCGAGCCTGAGCCGGATCAGCTACGTGCTGATCGACTGCCCGCCCTCGCTGAACCTCCTGACCATCAACGCCCTGGCGGCGGCCGACGCCGTGCTGGTGCCGCTGCAATGTGAGTTCTTCGCCCTTGAGGGCCTCAGCCAATTGCTGCGGACCGTCGAGCAGGTGCGCGGCGCCCTCAATCCGAAATTGACGATCCAGGGCATCGTGCTGACGATGTTCGATCCTCGCAACAACCTCTCCGCCCAGGTGGTGGCGGATGTGCGCGGCTTCATGGGCGACAAGGTTTACGAGACCGTGATCCCGCGCAACGTGCGGATCTCGGAGGCGCCCTCGCACGGCAAGCCTGCCCTGCTGTACGACCTGAAATGTGCCGGCAGTCAGGCCTATCTGCGCCTCGCCTCGGAGGTGATCCAGCGCGAGGGCCGGGTCCCGGCGGCCGCCTGACGGCGCGTGAAGAGCCCCTGGGACTCAGGGGTGTGTGTGGAGTGTGAGACGGGTGGCAAGCATGGCGGAGGAGGGGGCAAGACCCCGGCTGGGGCGCGGTCTCGCCGCGCTGATCGGCGATTTCGGCGATGCCGCGCCGACGCCCGAGAAGGTCGAGGGGCAGCGCAAGGTCGCCATCGAGTTCCTGCGGCCCAACCCGCGCAACCCACGGCGCAGCTTCGGCGAGGTCGAACTCGCGGAACTGGCGACCTCGATCACCCAGCGCGGCCTGATCCAGCCGATCGTGGTGCGCCCGATCGGCGACGTGCCGGGCACGTTCGAGATCGTGGCCGGCGAGCGGCGCTGGCGGGCGGCCCAGCGGGCCGGGCTCGACGAGGTGCCGGTGGTGGTGGTCGAGATCGACGACCGCGCCTCGCTGGAATTCGCCATCCTGGAGAACGTCCAGCGCAGCGACCTGAACCCGATCGAGGAGGCTTCGGGCTACGAGCGCCTGATGCAGGACTTCTCGTATACCCAGCGGGATCTGGCGGAGATTCTGGGCAAGAGCCGCAGCCATCTCGCCAACACCCTGCGCCTGCTCAACCTGCCGCCCGCCGTGCAGGACCGCGTGTCGGCGGGCGAGTTGACCGCCGGTCATGCCCGCGCCCTGCTGTCGGTGAAGGATCCGGAAGGTCTGGCTCGCCGGGTCGTGGCCGAGGGCTTGTCGGTCCGGCAGGTGGAGGCTCTGGCCTCGGCCGAGGCCGAGCCGTCCGAGACCCCCCGCCCCGGCCGCCCGCGCCTCTCGGCCGAGCGCTCGGCACCGGTGCGCGACTTGGAACTGCGGATCCGCCGGGCGCTGGGCGTCGAGGTGACGTACCGGCCGAAGGACGAGACCTCGGGCGAGATCCGGATCCGTTACGAGACCCAGGACGAGCTGCAGGGTCTGCTGAACCGGTTCAAGGTGTCGGACGGCTGAGCGGACGCGGGGTTCCCGAAGGGCGAGCCCTTTGGCGGGGTGTTGGGGCAGAGCCCCGACATCGGGCTTCGCCCGAACCCATCAGGGCTCTGCCTTGAACCCGCAAAAGGCCTTGGCCTTTTGAAACCCGCATCCTACCGCCGCCGGCGCGCCCCGGCTTCCGCGACCCGCAGCAGCGCCGCGGAGGCCAGGGCATGCGCCAGCTCCGGCTCGGCCCGCCGGCAGGCCAGGACGGCGGCCTGTAGGGCCACCGCAGCCTGACGTAGGGTGCCGGGTGCCCAGGTGCCGAGTTGCCCCTCCAGGCTGGCCTTGCGCTTGAAATGCAGGCCCCGCCACGTCGCCACCATCATGGCGGGCGTCTTCTCAGGGTTGTCCAGCCGGGTCGTCAGCAGCGTCAGGGCGTGCCGCAGGGCCGAGCCCAGCACCACGCCAGGGTCCAGGCCCTCATGCCGGAACCGCCGGTAATCGCGCTCCACGGCCTCCCGGCGCCCGTCGAAGGCGGCGTCGATCAGGGTGTTGAGCACGCTCGCCGCCACGTCGCTGGTGATGGCCTCCACATGGTCGAGCGTCACGGTGCCCTCCCCCGCGGCGTAAAGGGCGAGCTTCTCGATCTCCATCAGGCTCGCCCGGCGGTCGCCACCGAGGCTGCGCGCCAGCACCTCCCGGGCGGCCCGGTCGATCCGCAGGCCACGCTCCTGCAGGGTCCGGTCGATCAGGTCGGCAAGGGTCCGCTCGTCGTCGGCGTAGCAGGGAATCGCCAGCGCCTTGGGTGAACGCTCGCACAGGGTACGCAGGGGATTGTTCTTGGCGAGATCGCCGCCCTCCACGACGATGCGAGCATCGGCCACCGACGCGCCCAGCACGGCCTCGACGGCCGGCGCGTAGTTGCGGGTCCCGGGGCGAACCCAGATCGACCGGCGGCCACCGAACAGGCCCATCGTGCCGGCCTCGTCGCAGAGCCGGCCCGGATCGGAGGCGAGCGCGTCGCCGTCGATCCGCACCAGCGCGAAGGGGTCCGACGGGTCGGTGACGAAATCTTCGGCGAGCTTGCGCGCGCGCTCGGTCACGAGGCCGGTATCGGGCCCGTAGACCAGGATCACCGGGATGCGCGGGTCGGGCCCGCGCCGGATCAGCCCCTCGATCTCACCGGCCTTGACGGCAACCACGTCGGCTTACGGCTTCGTCGACAGCACGGCGGCCAGCCGGCTCTTGATCTGGTCGGACAGCACGCTGGCGAGCCGGATCTCGGCGTCACGCGCCGCCCGCTGGCTGGCGAAGCGCTGGACCGAGCGATCGTAGGTCGCGGTCGAGGTCGCCACACCCTCGGTGTAGACCTTGGTGCCCGACATATCCTCCAGGCTGTACTTGATGTTGGCCACCAGGGTGCCGGCCTCGGCGCGGCCGGTGGTCGAGGACACGATCGGGGTCTGCACGATCTCGGAGCCCGAGAGCTTCAGCCGGTAGCGCTTGGTCGCGGGCTGGCCCGAGCCGTCGAGGTCGAACACCAGCTCGCTGCGCAGGTAGTGGCCGAGCCGCTCCTGGCCCTGTGCCATCGCGACGTCGTCCACCTGCACGGAGGCCAGCAGCGCCGGAACCGATTCGCCCGAGGCGGTCGGCCCGTAGAGCGGGCGGAAACAGGCCGACAGGCTCACGCTGAGCCCGACCACACAGGCGAGGCGTGCGATCCGCCCCGCAACCGATACGCCCGTACCCACCATCACGCTGTCGTTCCGCCCCGCTTCGCCGGATCGTTCTAGCGCGGACACCGCGTGCCGCGCCACGAGGCTAAAGGCCAAGTGTTACGATTCCTCTGTTACGCACCCCATGCGGCGAGAGCGTGGTCGTCTGGTTTCAGAGTGTCGCCAAGTAGCCGGAAACGGTGATCACGGCCAGCACGGTGGAGACCAGCACCACGGTGGCGGTCAGGTCCGCCTCACGCCGGTAGAACTCCGCCAGCATGAACGGCCCGGTGCCGGTGGGCAGCGCCGCCATCAGCACGGCGGTGTGGAGCAGGAGGGGTGGGAGATCGAACACGTACCGGCCGAGCCCGTAGGCGAGCAGCGGGTGGGCGGCGAGCTTCAGCCCGACCAGTAAGCCTGCAACCCGCGCGTGCCCGTCCCTCCCCGGCCCGCCCCGGTTCCGGCGCTTCTGGGCGAGGAACAGGCCGAGCGCTACCAGGGCGCAGGGCGAGGCCGCGCCCCCGAGGAGTTTCAGGAACGTCTCCACGGGCGCCGGCACGGCGAGGCCGAGGCTCGGCACCAGGGCGCCGAGCGCCGGGGCGACCAGCAACGGGTTGCGCACCAGGGAGCGGCCCACCGCAAGCCAGATCGGCACACACCGACCCGCATTCAAGTCCCCCGGCCCGCTCGCCGGATCCGCCCGGCGCAGCCCGATCTCGATCAGCACGATCGCCACCGCGAACACGGCGCAGACCGTGAGGATCACCGCCACCGTGGTGGGAGCGAGCGCCTCCGGCCCGAAGGCGACGAGCGCCAGGGGGAAGCCCATGAAGCCGACATTGGCGTAGCCCGCATTGAGGCCGTCGAGGGCGGCATCCGCCAGGGGGCGCCCTGCCCCGCGCTGGATCAGGACAGTGAACGTGAACACCGCGAGACTGCTCAGCCCGAAGGCGCCGATGAAGCCGGGCTTCCAGAGGGCGGCCCAGTGGGCATGGGCGGTGACGTCGAACAGCAGCGCCGGCAGGGCCAGGAAGACCACGAACCGGTTGAGCTCCGTGGTGGCGGCGGCGCCGAGCACGCCGATCCGCCGGGCGAGCCACCCGGCGAAGACGAGCGCGAAGATCGGCAGCACGACCAGGAGGGTCGACAGCATGGCGGGTCCGGACCGGAGGACGAGGCTCCGGCCTTAGGACGGATTGCCCGCCGATCTCCAGTGCCGGGGGCGGGGACCTGCCATGCCGGTGTTCCCGCCCCCCTGCCCGCGAGACCGCTACCAGCGGTAGATCAAGCTGCCGATGACGGTCGCGGGGGCGCCGCGGTAGCAGTAGCCGGCTTGGCAGTTGTAGTAGTCCCGGTCAAAGATGTTGAACGCATTGATCTGCGCGCGAAAACCTTTGTACTTCGGATCGATCGCAGCAAAATCGTAGGCCACCAGCGCGTCGAACAGCGTGACGGTGGGATTGCGCACCGTGTTCTCGTCATCGGCGAAGCTGTTGGCATTGAACCGGATGCCGCCGCCGATCGTCAATCCGCGCAACGCGGAGGAGGGTGGGAACAGGTAGGTCAGGAAGGACGCGAACGTGTCACCCGGGATACCCGACAGCCGGTTGCCGTCGATGGCCGCGCCGGTGACGGCCGAAGTCTGCCGGACGAAGCGGAAATCCAGGTGGGTGTAGGCAACCGTCAGGTTGGTGCCGGGCGCGAAATTCGCCGTCGCCTCCATCTCGAAGCCGCGGGAATTCACCGCGCCGGTCGCCACTTGGTTGGCGAAGTTCGTGGGATCCTGACGCAGGATGCTGGTCTGGTTGATGTCGAAGCCTGCAATGGCGGCGCTGATGTTCGTGCCCGGGATCAGGTATTTCACGCCGGCCTCGATCTGATCGCCGGTCGCGGCCCTGTAGGGGCGGCCCGTAACCGTATTGACGCCGACCTGCGGGGTGAAGGTCGTGGCGTAGCTCGCGTAGGGCACGAGGCCGGGGGCCAGCTCGTAATTGAGGCCGGCGCGGTATGTGAAGGCGCTGTCGTTCTGGCTCTGCGGGCCGGCGATCACGCCCCGGGTGTTGCTCGCCGTATCGGAGGCGACCCAGTCCTGCCGGCCGGTCAGCGTGAGCACGAACTGCCCCCACTTCGCCTGTTCCTGGATGTAGAGCCCAACCTGATCCTGCGCCTGACGCGACGAGCGATCGATGCTGGGGCGGGCGATCGGCTGGCGCCCGTAGTTGAGGGTGAGCAGGTCGAGGTCCGGCGCCACGCCGAAGCCGGCGATGCTGTCGAAGTCGTAGTGATAGTAGTCGATGCCGGCCAGCAGCGTGTGGGCGACCGGGCCGGTCCGGACATGGCCTTCGAGCTGGGTGTCCACCGCGAACGAGGTCAGGGACTGCTTTAACAGGCCGGTGGAGCGCTGCGCGCTGAGCCCTGTGACCGAATCAACCTGCGTGTACGAGAAGTTCGCGTCCGCGCCGGAATAGCGGAAGTTCTGCCGCAGGATCAGATCCGGCGAGAACACATGCTCGAAGGCATAACCAATGCGGTGCTGATCCGTCCGGTACGTGTTGAGCGCGCCGTCGCCCGAGTAGATCCGTGACACCCGGAAGCCCGGGAAGTTGTAGAAGCTCGCATTGCCCGGGACGTTCGATTCCTGAAATTCGGTGAGCAGCGTGAAGGTGGTGTCGGCTGCGGGCCGCCACGTGAAGGCCGGCGCGATGGTGAACCGGTCGTCCCGGACGCCGGGGCCGGGCAGGAAGGTGTCGGACTGGCGCGCGACGCCGGTCAGCCGATACGCCATCGTGCCGTCCGAACCCTCGATCGGGCCGCCGATGTCGAAATTGCCCTGATAGCGGTCGAAGCTGCCGCCTTGGAACCAGACTTCGCCAAACGGGGCGAAAACCGGACGCTTGCTGGTCACGTCGACGATGCCGCCGGGCGAGCCCAGGCCGTAGAGGCCGCTGGCCGGGCCGCGCAGGATTGTCAGCGCCTCAGCTCCGTAGGGCTCGATCCGCGGCACGGCGAAGCCGACGCCGGTCTGGCGCAGCCCGTCACGGAAGATGCCGTCATAGGTCTCGGCGAAGCCGCGGATGTAGAAGGAATCGGCGCGCGGGTCGAAGCCGAACACGTTGCTCGACACGCCCGGCGTGTAGGCCAGCGCCTCGTTGAGGCTCTGTACGTTGCGATCGTTGAGCTGCTCGCGGGTGACCACCGAGACGGATTGCGGGGTCTCGATCAACGGGGTGTTGGTCTTGGTGGCGGTGGGGCTGATCCGAGCGACGTAGCCGGTGACGCCAGAGGGGCCACCGCCACCGCCGCTCGTGGCTGCGCTGTTGCCGTCACCGCCGCTAACGTTGGCGCCGCCGGTGCCGGCGCCGCCCGGAAGGGCCGGGCGGGGGCCGACGGCCTCCACGGAGATCTCGTTGAGCTGGACGCTCGAGCTCTGGGCAAAAGCGGGGCTTGCGAGGGCTGTGGAGGCGAGAAGCAGCCCAAGGGGGGCGGAACGCATGAACATCGAGAACCCTGTTGTCGTGCCTTCTGTCAGCACTCCAGCTCACGATGGGATCTTCACGCTTTGTTGATCAAGCCAGAAACGTGTTGTAAATCACACACTTAGAAGACTTAAAATCTGGAACGATTCGAGCCTAGAAGTCCAGCGGCGGCTCGCGCAAGGCTTCTGTCTCCCGGCTGCAGATGGCCTGATCGGGGGGCGTCCCGGCCCCCGTCATGGCCGCGCGGAGCTCGGCGCGGGCCTTTTCCAGATCGGCCCGGAAGGTCGGATCGCCCATCAGGGCGGCGAAAACCGACGTGCCGGTGAGGCGTCCCGCCACCACGTCGCTGAGCCAGTGCACGCCGCACACGACTCGGCTCTCGCCATAGGCACGCCCGCGCACCAGGATCGGCGTCGCCTTCTCGGGCACCAGGGCGGCCAGGATCAGCGCGTAGGCCCAGCCCTGCGTCGCGTGGCCGGACGGGTAGCTGAAGCTGTCGGCGAGCTTCTCGGTCCGCTGCACACAGATCGGCGCTTCGTTACCCACGAAGGGGCGCAGGCGCCGGTAATGAACCTTCGGACCCCGAGTGGCATGGGCGAGGTCGAGGCGGGCGCGCTCCAGCAGGTTGATCACGGCCGGCACCCGGGCCTGGTCGATCCGGGTGCCGAGCACGCAGGCGAAGTTCTCCAGCACCGCCGCCGCACCCTCCGCCACGTCGTTGGCGGCGATCTCCCAGCGGGGACTGCCCTTGAGGGCGCGGGTGTTGGCGAAGGCCGCCCGGTCGGCCTTGTCGAGGGGCGCGTCGTGGCCGGGCGGCGGCGGCAGGATCTGGACCGCGTCCGGCAGCGCCGCGTCGGCGAGGTAGGGCTTCACGGCCGGCTTGCCGGGCTTGAGCGTATCGGCGCCGAGGGAGGGCGGGGCCGAGGGCTGCGCCGACGGGGCAGGGCGGGGCGCCTCTTCGGCCTGGGCCGGGATAGCGGATGCCAGCAGAAGGACGAGGATCGCCGAAGGGAAGGCAGGGCGGAGCGGGAGGCGCATCATCGGATCCGGGGCTCTGTCGGACGCTTCCGCGGGATGCCCCCGCGCTGCCGGACGAACGGTTCAGCCAGCCCGATCAGTCCGTGCACAGGCGGGGGGATCGTGTCCAGGGGCGGGATTCCCGCTGTTGAGCCCGGCGGCCGAAGGCGCGAACCCTGAGCGAACCGTTTCCGGCCCCCCCCCGATGGCTCAGCAGCTCGACCGCGCCCGACTCCTCGAAGCCTGTCGCCCTCGCCCCGTCGGTCCGGCGCGTCGCCGAGCGGATGGGCTTCGAGCGGGACTGGCTCAACGACGTGGTCGGCATGTTCACGCCGCTGGACGAGGACGAAACCCTGTTCGCGTTGGCCGGCACCTCCCCGGGTGCCCGCCCCAAGAACCCTCGGAGCCCGGCTGACCCAAGTGCGCCTCGATCCCGGGTTCGGAAGGTCGAGACCTTTCGCGGGTCCAGGGCAGCGCCCGGATCTCAGGGGCTCCGCCCCCGAACCCCTGCCCAAGGGCTCGCCCTTGGGAAACCCCGGATTTCTGATCAGACAGGCTTCCGGATCGCGGCCGCGACGGCGTCCGGGTGCTCCTCGTGCGGGCTGAGCGCCCCGGGGATCACGGCGCCCGTCACCCGGCCGGAGGCGATCAGCGCGTCCATCTCGGCGCCCGAGCGGCGCGGGGCGCCCTCGGGGCGCAGGACCAGGATCGGCGGAAGCGTCTCTGTGAACAGGTCGAGGAACTCCGTGCGGCTCGCCGCCGGGTCGAGACCGCCGGTCACGAAGGCGGCGGTGCCGAACCGGCCGTTGCGCTGGCGGGTGATGGCGTGCTTCTCGCGGATCAGAGCCGGGGTCACCCGGGCGGAATCGGCGAAGACGTGGGCGCGCATCATCCGGCCGATGATCGGCGGGCTGATGTTGATCCGGTAGAGGACCTCGCCGAGGAGCGGCGCCTCCACGGCCCGCCGGATGCGCGGGAACCAGTGGGCGCGGTCCGGCATCGCGGTGGGCAGCGGCCCCCGCCAGGTCGGTGCCACCAGCACCAGCCGGCCGAAGGTTTTTGGGTGGCGCCGCGCCGCCGCGACCAGATAGCCGGCGGCGTGGCCAGCTGCGACCCCGAGCGCATAGGGGCCCGGAGCGGCGTCGAGCAGCGCGTCCAGGAAGGCGTGGAACGTCTCCGGGGCCAGCGGCACCCGCGTCCGCGGACGGGCGCCGAAGCCCGGCCAATCGGGGATGCGGCAACGGTAGTCGGACCCAAGTGCACGGGCGAGGGCCTGCATCTCAGCCCGCGCCGAGATGGTCGAGAGGGCCGGGAGCAGCAGCGCCTCCGGCCCCTGCCCGATCCCGTCGCAGGGTGTCGGCACCGGCCGACCCGCCACCGTGAGGTTCAGCGCCTGCGTTTCCATCCGGCTTTCCACCGATCGGGGATCCCAAAGGGCCGTGCCCTTGGGTGGGTCGCCAGGGCAAAGCCCTGGCTGACGGCAACGCGCGTCAGGTGCGCAGCAACTCGTTGATGGCGGTCTTCGACCGGGTGCCGGCATCGACGCGCTTGACGATCACCGCGCAGTACAGGCCCGGGCCGGGCGAGCCGTCCGGCAGGGCCTTGCCGGGCATCGTGCCCGAGACCACCACCGAGTAGGGCGGCACGCGGCCATACATCACCTCGCCGGTGGTGCGGTCCACGATCTTGGTGGAGGCGCCGATATAGACGCCCATCGACAGGACGCTGCCCTGGCCGACGATCACGCCCTCCGCCACCTCGGCGCGGGCGCCGATGAAGCAGTCGTCCTCGATGATCACCGGGTTGGCCTGGAGCGGCTCCAGCACGCCCGCGATGCCGGCGCCGCCGGAGATGTGGCAGTTCTTCCCCACCTGCGCGCAGGAGCCGATCGTCACCCAGGTGTCGACCATCGTCCCCTCGCCGACATGGGCGCCGAGGTTGACGAAGCTCGGCATCAGCACGGCGCCCGGGGCGATGTAGGAGCCGCGGCGCACGAAGCAGCCCGGCACCGCGCGCAGGCCCGCGGCCCGGAACTCGGCCTCGCCCCAGCCGGCGAACTTGGAGGCGACCTTGTCCCACCAGGGCGCGCCGCCGGGGCCGCCCTCGATGGTCGCCATGTCGTTGAGGCGGAAGGAGAGCAGCACCGCCTTCTTCAGCCACTGGTTGACGACCCAATCCTGGTCGCCGGATTTCTCAGCGACCCGGGCCTTGCCGGAATCGAGCAGGTCGAGCGCCGCCTCGACGGCCTCGCGCACCGCGCCCTGGGTGGCGGTCGAGATATTGGCGCGGTCCTCCCAGGCGGCTTCGATGGTCTGGGCGAGATCGGAATGGGGCATGCCGGCCTGGGACATGAAGGTCGAAACACTCTCGTGGCGGGTGCCCGTGCTTACAAGCGGGCACCGGGGCTGTCACCTGAGGAGATGCCGTCGATCGCCACGAGGAGCGCCCGCACCTGATCGAGGTCGGCCACCAGACCGGCGAGGTCGTCCGCCAGAGTGTCGTGGACGGCCTGCGCGGCATCGGGGAACTCCTCCAACACACGGCGCATCAGCGTCGGGGTGATCCGCATGACCGCGGCGGCGCCCTCGGCCCGGGCCTCGGTGGGGCGCGTACCGCGTACGAACAGGGCGAGCTGGCCGATCAGCGCGGATCGCCCGGCCCGCACCGCCTCGCCCGCGCCGGTGCGGGGCGGTAGCCGGATCGTGCCCGACATCACCACGAAACCGCCATCGGCCGGATCGCCCCGGGCGAACAGCAAGTCGCCATCGGCAAGGTCGCGGCGCTCGGCCGCGAAGGTCAGCAGGCGCAGGGCATCCCGATCGAGGAACCCGAACAGCGGCGCGGCTGCGAGGATCGCGATATCGTCGTCGAGCCCCAAGAACGCCTCACCACCCTGCGCATACGCGACTCGATTGATCGCCTATACGGTAAACGTCTTTTCGTCAGGGCAGCAACTTGTATCCGCCGCCCTCCGTCACCAGAATGGCGGCGGTGGCCGGGTTCGGCTCGATCTTCTGGCGCAGCCGGTAGATATGCGTCTCCAGCGTGTGCGTGGTGACGTGGGCGTTGTAGCCCCAGACCTCGGCCAGCAGCGTGTCGCGGTTCACCACGGCCCGGCCCGCCCGGTAGAGGAAGCGCAGGATCGCGGTCTCCTTCTCGGTGAGCTTCAGCTTCGAGCCGCGCTCGCCGACCAGCAGCTTGGCGCCAGGCCGGAACGTGTAGGGGCCGATCTGGAACACCGCATCCTCGGAGGCCTCATGGCTGCGCAGGTGGGCGCGGATCCGGGCCAGCAGGATGCCGAACTTGAACGGCTTGGTGACGTAGTCGTTGGCGCCGGCCTCCAGCCCTTCGACATGGTCGGTCTCGGAATCCTGGGCGGTGAGCATGATCACCGGGCCGCGATAGCCGCCGGCGCGCATCCGGCGCACGGCCTCGCGCCCGTCGAGGTCGGGCAGGCCGACATCCATCACGGCGAGGTCGATGCGCTCCGCGGCCACCCGCCGGATCGCGTCCGCGGCGTTCGTCTCGGTGACCACCGAGAATTCCTCGCAGAGGTCGAGCTGCTCGGTAAGGGTGTCGCGCAGGATCGCGTCGTCGTCGCAGATCAGCAGGCGGTAGGCATTCGGCATCGTCCGGGTCCCAGGGCAGGCCATCGACAGGGGCGGGCGATCCGCCCCGGCCGCAGCGCGCGATAACTGACGGTTCTCGGCAGGATCGCGGTGATTCTGCGGAGGCTTCGTGTCCGCATCCGTGTTTCCCACCGGGATGGATGCGGTGACCAGGCCAGCCGAACCGGGACCGGAAGGGGCCCGGCCCGCGACAGGCCACGGACGAGAATCCTTCCGAATCCCGGCGCGGAAGTCCAGGATCCAGCCAAGGATAGTGCAGCCTTTCTGGCTGGAAATTGGCTTGTGCGCAATTTTTATCGGTCAACCGGCGGTGATCGGCCATAAAGCGCGCCGGGCGGGCGGTGCTACGAGTGAAGGAGGGGGGACATGCGGCGGCGCTTCGGTGGACAGGCTGCGGGTGTCCGCGTGACGGTCCGGGAGATCCGTGTGCGGGCCGTGGTGGGCAACAGGAGCCGGGGTCAATTGCTGGTCGGGCCGGCGGTGATCCCCTGCGCGCTCGGTGCCGGCGGCATCGTCAGCGACAAGCGCGAGGGCGATGGGGGCTCACCGCGCGGGCGGTTCCGGCTGCGCGGCGGCGCCTACCGGCCGGACCACCTCCGGATCCGCCCGCGCACGGCGCTGCCCCTGCGGGCGACCCGACCGGGGGACGGGTGGTGCGACGATCGCCGCGACCGCCGCTACAACCGGCCGCTTCCCCTGCCGGCACCGGGGGTAAGCGCCGAAGCGATGTGGCGGGACGACGGGCTCTACGACGTGGTGATCGACCTTGATTACAACCGGGGTCCGATCCGGAAGGGGCGGGGCTCAGCGATCTTCCTGCACATCGCCCGGGACGGCTATCGCCCCACGGAGGGCTGCGTCGCGCTGGCCCGGGCGGACCTGTTGCGGCTCATCCGCCGTCTCGGGCCACAGACGCATCTGCGGATCGGCTGATTTCTACGTCTTCGGCCGCCGCGCCCCGAAGATGGCGGTCCCGACCCGGACATGGGTGGCGCCGAGCTGGATCGCGGCCGGGAAGTCCGCGCTCATGCCCATGGAGAGGATCGGCAGGTTGTGCTCTTTGGCCAACCGGGCCAGCAGGGCGAAATGCGCCGAGGGCGGATCCTCCGCGGGAGGGATGCACATCAGCCCCTGGATCGCCAGCCCGTGCGTTTCGCGGCATTCGGTGAGCAGCGTGGCGAGCTGGTCCGGGAGAACGCCGCCCTTCTGCGGCTCCGCGCCGGTGTTGACCTGGATCAGCAGCTTCGGGGTCCGGCCGGACCGGTCGATCTCCTTGGCAAGAGCTGCCGCCAGCGATAGCCGATCCAGGGAATGGATCACGTCGAACAGCGCCACGGCTTCGCGGGCCTTGTTGGATTGCAGCGGCCCGACGAGGTGCAGCTCCACATCCGGATAGCGATCACGCAAAGCCGGCCATTTGGCCGTGGATTCCTGCACGTAGTTCTCACCGAACACACGCTGCCCCGCCCTGAGCGCCGGCAGGATGCCCTCGGCCGGCACGGTCTTGGAGATGGCGACCAGCTGGACCTCGGACGGGTCGCGCTCCGAATCCTCGGCCGCCTGGGCGATCGCCGCCCGCACCTCGGCGAGCCCGGCGGCCACATCGGCCTGCCCGACCGGCGGTTTTTCCGTCCGGTGCCCCATCCCGTCCGTCACCGGGGCGTTCGTGTCGATCGCCTGATCGTCCATGGCGTGCCTGTCCTGTCGCTGTCGGGCGCCACTCTGCGTCCCACGGTGCCAAGACGATAGCGATGCGGGCCGTGCCGAAAGGCCAGCTCTCCCATCCATCCCCTCATCCTGAGGTGCCGGCGCGCAGCGCAGGCCTCGAAGGAGTCCTCCAGCCGGCCGCGCGATCTCTGGAACCCTCCTTCGAGGCCCGCTGACGCGGGCACCTCAGGATGAGGGGGTGGATGGGATGACCCCGGCATTGAGGCCATCTCGTTTCTCGTCTCGGCGGACCTATGCGCTCGCGCGCCCCACGCAAGCCCGAATCGCGCGCTGCGTTGACCGGCTCCCGCGCAGATATGCTATCGCGGCGCAACCGTGCCGTCGTCGTTCCGCGGAACGACCGACGAGCCCCTGACCCCGCCGGATCCATGACCAGCACGACCACCCAACCCGTCGAGCGTTATAACGCCAAGGATGCCGAGCCGCGCTGGCAGGAGGCCTGGGCCACGCAGCGCCTGTTCGAGACCGACAATTCCGACCCCCGCCCGAAATACTATGTGCTGGAGATGTTCCCCTATCCGTCGGGGCGCATCCACATGGGCCATGTCCGCAACTACGCGATGGGCGACGTGGTGGCCCGCTACAAGCGCGCCCGCGGCTTCAACGTTCTGCACCCGATGGGTTGGGACGCCTTCGGGTTGCCGGCCGAGAACGCCGCCATGGAGCGCAAGGTCAACCCGCGGGACTGGACCTACGCCAACATCGCGTCGATGCGCGACCAGCTGAAGGCCATGGGCCTGTCGCTCGACTGGAGCCGGGAGATCGCGACCTGCGATCCCGACTACTACAAGCACCAGCAGCGCATGTTCCTGGACTTCCTGGACAAGGGCCTCGTTACCCGCCGCACCGCCAAGGTGAACTGGGACCCGGTGGACCACACGGTCCTGGCCAACGAGCAGGTGATCGACGGGCGCGGCTGGCGCTCCGGCGCCCTGGTGGAGCAGCGCGAGCTGACCCAGTGGTTCTTCAAGATCACCGATTTCGCCGAGGATCTGCTGACCGCCCTCGACGGGCTGGATCGCTGGCCGGAGAAGGTCCGGCTGATGCAGAAGAACTGGATCGGCCGCTCGGAGGGGCTGGAGGTCCGGTTCGCCCTGGCGCGGCCGGTGGCCGGCGCCGCCGATTCGGTGACCGTCTACACGACCCGGCCCGACACGCTGTTCGGTGCCAAGTTCCTGGCGATCGCCGCCGACCATCCGCTCGCCGCCGCTCTGGCCGCGGACCGGCCTGCGCTCCAGACCTTCATCGAGGAGTGCCGCCGCACCGGCACCGCGCAGGCCGCGATCGACACCGCCGAGAAGCACGGCTTCGACACCGGGCTCACCGTGCGCCATCCCCTGGACCCGTCCTGGGAGCTGCCGGTCTACGTGGCGAACTTCGTCCTGATGGAATACGGCACTGGCGCCGTGTTCGGCTGCCCGGCACACGACCAGCGTGACCTCGATTTCGCGAACAAGTACGGGCTCGGCAACACGCCCGTGGTCTGCCCCGAGGGCCAGGACCCGGCGACGTTCGTGATCACCGACACCGCCTATGTCGAGGACGGGCGGATGATCAATTCGCGCTTCCTCGACGGGCTGAGCACCGACGCAGCCTTCGAGAGCGTGGCGCGGCGCCTGGAAGGGGAGGGGGTCGCCACCCGCAAGGTGCAGTTCCGCCTGCGCGACTGGGGCGTCTCGCGCCAGCGCTACTGGGGCTGCCCGATCCCGATCATCCACTGCGAGTCCTGCGGGCCGGTCCCCGTGCCGGTAGCCGACCTGCCGGTGAAGCTGCCCGAGGAGGTCTCCTTCGATAAGCCCGGCAACCCGCTGGAGCGGGACGCCGCGTGGCGCAACGTGGCCTGCCCGCAATGCGGCGCCCCGGCCCGGCGCGAGACCGACACGATGGACACCTTCGTCGATTCGTCCTGGTACTATGCCCGCTTCACCGCGCCCTGGCTCACGGACGCTCCCACCGACCGCGCCGTGGTCGATCGCTGGCTGGCGGTGGACCAGTATATTGGCGGCATCGAGCATGCGATCCTGCACCTGCTCTACGCCCGGTTCTTCATGCGGGCGATGCGCGAGACCGGCTGGGCCGGCGTTGCCGAGCCGTTCGCCGGCCTGTTCACGCAGGGCATGGTGGTGCACGAGACCTACAAGGACGCGGCCGGCGCTTGGGTGCCCCCGGCCGAGATCCGCTTCGCCACCGAGGAGGGCGAGCGCCGCGCGTTTCACGTGAAAACTCAGGCGCCGATCGCGATCGGCCCGATCGAGAAGATGTCGAAGTCGAAGAAGAACGTGGTCGATCCCGACGACATCATCGCGAGCTACGGGGCCGACACGGCGCGCTGGTTCATGCTCTCCGACTCGCCGCCCGAGCGCGACGTGATCTGGACCGAGGAGGGCGTGCAGGGCGCGGCCCGCTTCGTCCAGAAGGTCTGGCGGCTGGTGAACGCCGCCGGGCAGGCCACCGGCGACGGCGCCGCGGATCTCGCCCTGCGCAAGGCCGCCCACCGGGCGCTGGCCTCCGTGCAGGACGATATCGAGCGCCTGCGCTTCAACCGCTGCGTGGCCCACATCTACACCCTGGCCAACGCCCTGGAGGATGGCTTGCGCGGCCCGGTCTCGCCGGCGGTCGCCAAGGAGGCGGCGGGCATCCTGGTTCAGCTCATCGCCCCGATGATGCCGCATCTGGCGGAGGAATGCTGGTCGGTGCTGGGCCGCCCGGGTCTCGTCGCGCAGGCGCCCTGGCCGGAGGCGGAGGCCGGGCTTCTGGTCGAGGACGAGATCACCCTGCCGGTCCAGATCAACGGCAAGAAGCGGGCGGACGTCACCGTGAAGCGGGACGCCGACGCCAAGGCTGTCGAGACCGCGACCCTGGCGCTGGAGGCGGTGCAGACTATCCTGGAGGGGCGGGCGCCCCGGAAGGTGATCGTGGTGCCGGGGCGGATCGTGAATCTGGTGGTGTGACGCGTCGGGCGGCGGCGACCCTGGCCGGCGCACTCCCAACCGGCACCTCATCCTGAGGTGCCGGAGCGCAGCGGAGGCCTCGAAGGAGACCTTCAGCCAGCGTGCGATCCCTGGAGCCCTCCTTCGAGGCTCGCTGCGCTCACACCTCAGGATGAGGTCGAGAGTTGGATGGCCGCCCTATAAGCTACGGCGCCGCCAATCCCGGATCCTGACCGCTGGCTTCCAGGCCGCGGCGCACGAGCCCATCCCGCTTCGCCTGCGCGATGAACGCCGCGAGATAGGCCGCCCCCGCCGCGCGCCCGACCGGCAAACCCATCGCCTGCGGAATCTCCATGAAGTGCCCCGGCAGCAGCCGCACCTCCGGATGCGTGGTCGCATAGGCGGCGAGCGGCTGCGCCACCCCGGCCGCCACCTCCAGCCCGTCCCGCGCGAAGGCCGTGACCGCCTCGGCCGAGGTCGGCGCCCGCACCAGGGTCGCGTGCTTGAGGCTCCGGCTCAGGAACAGGTCGTAGGCGCTGCCGCGACCCACCGAGACCCGCACGCCGTCGCGGTCGACCGCCTCCGGGGACCGGATTGGTGAAGCCTCCAGCACGAGGTAGCTGCCGGCGATCAGCACGTAGGGCGCCGTGAAGGCGATGCCCTCGGCTCGCTTGGGGTCGATCGCCAGGAAGCAGATGTCCCAGCTCCCCGACCCTGCCGAGCCCGAGACCGCGCCGGCCCCCGGGAAGGTCACGAACGTCACCGGCACGCCGAGCCGCGCGGCGAGCGCCCGGGCGAGGTCAGCCGAGACCCCCATGGGCCCATCCGGTCCGGCCTGCGCCAGCACCGGGTTGCCGAGGTTGATTGCCGCCCGGAGGGTGCCGGTGGGGGCGAGATCGTGCAGGATCGCGGGATCGGGCGTCAGGGACACGGGCGGCATGGGCGTCGTCTCCGCGTGGGCAAGGGCCGGGAGGAGAAGCCCGCAGAGCGCCGCCGCAAGAATCCGCATCAGGCCCGCTCGACCTGACCCGTCGGCGCCGCCCCCTTGCTGCCGCGTCGGCGGCGGCGCGCCAGCATGTTGAGGCCCTCGACACCGGCCGAAAACGCCATGGCGGTGTAGATGTAGCCCTTCGGCACGTGCGCCCCAAAACCCTCGGCGATCAGCACCATGCCGATCATGATCAGGAAGCCGAGCGCCAGCATCACCACGGTGGGGTTGCGGGCGATGAAGGCCGAGAGCGGCTCGGCGGCGATCAGCATCACCGCGACCGCGATGATCACCGCCACCATCATCACCGGCACATGCTCGGTCATGCCGACCGCCGTGATGATCGAGTCGATCGAGAACACGAGGTCGAGCAGCAGGATCTGGCCGATCGCCGCGCCGAAGCCGAGGCCGCCGCCGCCGGATTCCTGGGTCTCCGGATCGGGATCGACGCTGTGATGGATCTCCTTGGTGGCCTTCCAGAGCAGGAACAGGCCGCCGCCGATCAGGATCAGGTCGCGCCAGGAGAAGTCCTGGCCGAACACCGAGAAGACCGGCTCGGTCAGGTGCACGATGAACGCGACGGTGCCCAGCAGCCCGAGCCGCAACACCAGCGCCAGCCCGATGCCGATGCGCCGGGCCCGGGTCTGCTGCTCGGCTGGCAGCTTGTTGGTCAGGATCGAGATGAAGATCAGGTTGTCGACGCCGAGCACCACCTCCATCACCACGAGGGTCGCGAGGGCGGCCCAGACGGCGGGCTGGCTGGCGAGCTGGATCAGGTCGGTCACTGGGGGCCCTCGCTGCTGGGGAACAGGCGGCTGCCCAGCGCCAGGAGGTCGAACGGGCTCGGACCGCGCACCGGCTCGGGGGCGAAGACCTGCAGGATCTTCGGGACGACCTTGAAATGGGCGGGCGTGTGCGTGGTCAGTTCGCCGTCGGTGTTCACCGGGCGGGGCCGGCGGGTCGAGATCCGGAGTTCCTGGGTTTCGAAGGCGCGCACGTCGGCGGCCCGGCCGTGCGTGCCCCGCCGCAGCGCGGGCAGCAGCGCGATCAGCCGCCACCAATGGTTGATCTCCAGGCTGTAGAAATCGAGCTTGCCGTCATCCACCGAGGCGCTCTCCGCGACCGTCATGCCGCCGCCGTAGTGCCGGCCGTTGCCGACCGAGACCTGAATGGTGGTGACCTTCTCCACCACGCCGTCGTGCTCGATCGTCACCGTGAAGGGCCGGACCCGGCGCAGCACCCGGATCGCCGCCACCGCGTAGCCCAGCACGCCGAACGTCTTCTTCGCGTCCGCCGTCAGCTCGCCCGCGAGTTCCGCCGAGAATCCGATGCTCGCCACATTGAAATAGTAGTGGCCGTTGACCCAGCCGAGATCGACCGGCCGCGCCTGCGCGGTCGGGATGAAGCGGGCGGCTTCCAGGGGATCGAGCGGCAGGTTGAGGGAGCGGGCGAGGTCGTTGGCCGTGCCGAGCGGCAGGATGGCCAGCGGCAGGCCGCTCTCCACCAGAGCGGGGGCCGCGAAGTTCATGGTGCCGTCGCCGCCGCCGAGGATCACGAGGTCGACCGCCCCGGCCTGCTTGCCGATCTCCTCGCGGCAATCGGCGTCCGGCGGCGGCTCCACCGGCTCGATGCCGCCCGCGCGCAGGATCCGGCGGACCTCGTCGAGGTCGAGGCCGCCGTTGCGAGCCTTGGCGTTGCAGATCAGCAGGGCCCGGCGCGGTGCAGCGCTCATCGGCGGCTCCTCGATCTTAGGGTCGGGGATCGCGGGGTCGGATAGGCCTCGGTGTCGGGTCGGACCACAGAATCCTCGGAGGGCGGCGGGGGAGCGAACGGATGAAACCAGGGAACGCCCAGAGCCGAGATCGACCTCGACCGTGACTGTCCCCGACTTGGTACCCAAACGCACGAACGCAACCCCATCATCCCCGCAATCCAGGGCTGGTCGCCGCCGTACGATCGGGCAGGATGTAAGGCGCGCCCGAACCGTTCGTGGAACTCGTCCCCCACGCAGGCGCGTTCCCATTCATGCCCGCCCCGGCCGCCAGGAAGGCACCGATGTCCGCCACCCGCCCCGCACGACCACAGACCCTTGCCCTCGGTCTGATCCTGCCGCTCGCCCTCGCCGGCACCGCCGCGGCTCAGCAGCAGGGCCCGGCGGGCCGGAGCGGCTGGGTCGACCCGCCGCCGCGGGCCGCCGTGTCGGCTGCGGCCAAGGAGCCGGCCAAGGAGGCGGCGAAGGGCGTGGTGAAGGATTCCGGTGTCCAGGATACCAGCACTGCGCAGGCGAAGATCCAGCCCGAAGGCGCTGCCGCACCGTCCCGTCAAGCTGCCAGACCGGAGCCGGGTGAGGATGCCCTGCCGAAGGCGGCCGCGACGCGGGTGCCGGATTCGAAGCGAGCAGCCGCCCTGGAGCGTCCGCCGGTCCGGGCGGGCCTGCGCCGCCAGGAAGCGCGCGAAGACGTGCGCCACGAGGCCCGGCATGCCGCGCATCACGAGGTCCGCCGCCCACACCGGCTTGCCGAGACGCCGGCTGCCCTCGGCGCGGCGCCGGGCGCCTCAGCCGAGCGCGCCGCTGCCGCCCGGGCGCTGACGGCCCGCTATCTTGCCACCGTCTCGGGCTCCGGCGACACCATGGTGGGGGCCGCGACCCAGTTCTACGCGACGCGGGTGCGGTTCTACGGTCGGCCGATCACAACGGCGGGGCTTGTGGCCGAGAAGCGCAGCTTCGTTCAGCGCTGGCCCGAGCGGCGCTACGAGCCGCGGGCGATGCAGGCCGCCTGCGATGCCGAGACCTGCACGATCCGCACGCGCGTCGATTTCCGCACGGCCAATCCGGGGCGCGGCGCCGTTTCCAGTGGCGAGGCCGAACTTGTCCTGGAAGTGGGCTTTGCGGGCACGCGGCCTTACATCCTCGGGGAGACCGGCCGGGTCCTGCGGCGGAGCATCCAGGCCGGAACCCTGGCTGCTTCGCCTGGCAAGGCGTAAAGAGCCACCATCATCGTCCCGCTGCTGAGCGGGTGCATGGGGACGGCCGAGGGGATAAATCCCGGTGATCGGACGTTTTGTTTGGCGCTTCCGCGTGGGTCCGGCCGATGGGCTCGGGTCGCGTGGCTGATGCCGGGATCGGGTGGATGACGTCTTCGACCGTGTTGGGGAAACAGGAGGTGGAGCCGGACCGTCCGGCCCTCGACGATCCCGGCCGCCTCGCCCTGCGCGCGGCGATCCGGGCCGAGATCGTCCGCGCCCGTCCGCGCCCCGTGGCGGTACGGACCCTCGAGCTCCTGGCCGAGGCCGCCTGCGCCCCCGATTCGGACGGGGCCGGCCCGCGGGTGCTCGACCGGCAGGGCAACCTCCGCCTGCGGGACGGCACGTCCGAGCCGATGACCCTGGCGGATCTCGTGGCGGACCTGCACGCCCGGCATCCCGCCCTGTTCCTGCCGCCCGAGCCCGAGGTTGACCCGGTTCCGGCGCCCGGCGAGGAGCCCCGGGATTCGGCGCTGCTGACCGGCGCTTACGAGATGAAGGCCGCCACCGCGCGCTTCGTCGGCACCCAGTCCGAACGGGCCCGCTCCCTGGCGGAGCGCTCGTCGGAGCAGGGCCGGGTCCTGGCGCAGAACGCCGCCGGCCGGTTCGCCACCCTGCGGACGACCCTGCGGGGCCGGTTCGCCCGCCCCGCTGAGGCTGCCGCCGAGGCCGGCCCTGCGCAGACATCCGCGCCGATTGCCGGCGTAGAGCCAGCCTGGAACACCGGACCCGGCCGGTTCGGCGAGGCTGTCCGCGGCAGTCTGGACCATCTGCGCGACCGGATCGGCTTCGGCGGAGGCCACGAGGATGAGGGTGCGCGCCGGCACCGCCGCCTGCTGGTGGGTGCGGGGATCGGTACCCTGGCGGCGGTGGTCGCCGCGGGGCTCGTCCTGGAACACCCAGCTCCGGAATCCAAACGCCCGGCCGCTCCGGCCACGTCCCGGCCGGACGCTCCGAGTGGCACCCCGAACGGCGTTTCCCAAAGCGCGCCCGCCGCTGCCCCCGACACGGTGACGCCGCCGCCCGAGACGGGCGGCGATTCCGAGCCCGACACGCCGCTGCCACCGAACGCCGTGGCCGGACAGGCCCAGGTGATCGATACCGCGACCCTCAAGGTCGGCGGCAAGGTCGTGCACCTGTTCGGCGTCGAATGGGTGCGGGGCGGCCAAGCCGAGGAACTCGCCCGCTACATCGGCAGCCGGCCGGTGACCTGCCAGCCCGCCTCCGGCAGCACGACCATGAACTGCCTCGTGGATGGGCGCGACCTCTCCGAGGTGGTGCTGTTCAACGGCGGCGGCCGTGCCTCCCCGGAGGCGAGCCCCGAACTGGTCGCGGCCGAGGATCACGCTCGGAGCGAGCGGCTCGGCGTCTGGAAGCGCTAGAGGAATGCCGAGCCCATTCTTCGGGACGACGACGGACGGCCAACCGGTCGTCCGCCACGTCCTGAGCCGGGGCGCCCTGCGGGTCGCCATCATCGATTTCGGCGCGGCCGTCACGGCGATCGAGGTTCCCGATCGCGCTGGCCGTCCGGCCAACGTCGTGCTCGGCCTTGCGACGCTCGAGGGCTATGAGACCGTGAGCCCGAGCTTCGGCGCGATCGTCGGACGCTACGCCAACCGTATCGCGGGCGGGCGCTTCAGCCTCGACGGGCACGACTACCAGCTGCCGGTGAACGAGGGGCCCAACACCCTGCACGGCGGCCCGCTGAATTTCGGGAAGCGCCTGTGGCGGACGGACCAGTCCGATGCGACGCGCCTCGTCCTGAGCCGGCGCTCGCCGGACGGGGAGGAGGGGTTTCCCGGCAACCTCGATGTCCGCGTGACCTACAGCCTGCGGGCGGAGGGTGTGCTGCGGATCGACTACGCCGCCGTGACCGACCGGCCCACGATCCTGAACCTCACCAACCACAGCTACTTCAACCTTGCCGGGGAGGGGGCGGGCAGCGTCCTCGGCCACGTCGTGCAGCTTGAGGCCGACACCTTCGCGCCGACCGATGCGACCCAGATCCCGACCGGTGCGCTCCAGCCGGTCGCCGGAACGCCGTTCGATTTCCGCACCCCGCGGACGTTGGAGGAGCGGATCCGCACCGGGGATCCACAACTCGCCTACGCCAAGGGTTACGACCACACCTTCGCGCTACGCGAACCCGCCGGGACGCTGCGGCCGGCGGCCACCTGCACCGATCCGGGCAGCGGGCGCCGGCTCGAGGTCTGGACCACGCAACCGGCGCTGCAGCTCTACAGCGGCAACAACCTCGACGGCACCCTGATCGGGCCGTCCGGCCGGATCTATCGTTCCGGGGACGGGGTCTGCTTCGAGACACAGGGTTTTCCCGACGCCCCGAACCACCCGAATTTTCCCTCCGCGGTGCTGCGGCCCGGCGAGACGTTTGCGACCACCACGGAGTTCCGGTTCTCCGTGGTGTAGGGGCGCCGCATCGTCCTCAGCGGAGCGCGAGCCCACCTCGCCGGCCCCCGCGGCGTGCAGCCGATGCGCACCCTGTGCGAGCAGGGCGGCCTGCACCGCTCGGCGTCGATGCGCGCCGTCACGATCACGCTGAGGGGCGGGCCACCTTGCGGGTGCATTTCGGTATCGATTGCGACCCGACAGGCCGACCTCAAGCGGCGGCACGCTCCAGATCCGTCTCGGCGATGACCGGAACCGCGGCCGCGGGCGCGGCGGGATGCGGGCGCCAGCTCTCGCCGAGCGCCAGGAGAGCCGCCTTCACGGCGTCGAGCCGCGACGGCTCGCCCTCAGCCATGCCCTCGGCGGCTGCCACCTCCTTCAGGTACTCGTCCCAGGCCCAGCGCCGCAGGATCTCCTGCTTGCAGGTCCTGTGAAGCCAGGGATGGCCCAGCACCGCCGCGGGGCTGTCGAACACCGCCGCCGGGTTGACCAGGGCCCGCTCCAGATCCGGCATCCGCGGCCCATCCCGGTGCAGGGTTTGGGCCGACCCGCGCGGCGGCTCGCCCCGGGGCGGGCGGCGCCGGCCCGGGCGCCAGGTCGGGACTGGCGGCGCGACTGGCCGGGGTCCGATCGGGCTCATCGCCTCGGGCTCGGCGCGATAATCGAGGCCCTGGCGCTCCGCGTAAGCGATTGCCCCGGCCCGGGTCGGGAAGGTGAGTTCCACCTCCGTGGCGAGGGGATCGCTGCCGCCCGTCCAGCCCATCAGAGGTTCGATCTCCGGTGGCGATTCGCGCTCGAAGGTAAGGACCCAATCCCCCTCCCGGGCGCGGCCTGCCGTCTCGACCGGCCGCTTGCGCCGGTGGATCAGCGCCTGGCGCCCAGCCAGCCAGGACGCGGCGACGATCCCCAGCGGCGGTCCGTTATGTCCAAGTCCGATCTCGCGAAGTCCAATCTCACGATGTCCGATCTCGCGATGTCCGTTCCTATCCTGCATGACAGCCTCCACATCGAGGACGCCCTCAGGCTCCGAGGAGCCCGAGGCGCGCCGCGGATTGCACACCGAAGCTCGCCGCGAAGGACAGCAACGCGGCGTCCCAGGCCGTCAGGTGCGGGGAGGCGGCCGGCTTTTCGTCCCCGGTGAGGGCGATGCCGAGCCAGCCGAAGCCCGACAGGCTCAGGAGCCCGGCCGTCACCCAGGGAAGGACCGGGGGCGGGCAGGGCGCCGCAAGGGCGAGACACAGCACGGCAGACAGGAGCCAGCTCACCAGCACGGTTCTGTTCACCGCCTCCAGCGGGGCACGGTTCCTGTCCCGCCGGGAGGGCCACGGGACGTGGCGTCGATCCTTCAGGTTGAACGTCGCCATGGTACGCCTCCGGATCAGTTCAGGGCTGAGCTGGGCGTCACCTCCCCACCGCCCCAGCGGCTGGTGAAGGCCGCGGGAAACAGGGGCCGGCGCGGCGCCGCGGGTATGGGCGAGTCCTCGTCCAGGGCCTGGAGCGCCTCCAGGATCTCATCGACCGGGACCGGCTCGGCCCGGCAGCCGGGCAGGCAGCGCAGGTTCGGGCAGGATTCGACCGCCCGGGCGTCGGAGGCCCAGGAAGCCAGGACGGCCCGCTTCTCGGCCGACGACAGGCCGGGATAGGTCAGCACCTCGCTCGGATGTCGGAAGACGTCACCCGGCGCTACGAAGGCCTCGAACGGGTCGACCGCCGGCGCCCGGAGATTGGCCGCCGCCACCGGGCCCAGCCGATTGATACCGGCCTGAATGGGATGGGTGTCGATCTGCTGCATGAAATCCTCCCGTGCGGGCAAAGGCTGGGGCGGCCGGCGCGCCCTGGAGGGCGCCGGCCGCCGCGTCATGCGTTCCGTCTCAAACCGCCCCGGCGGCGCTCAGTGCTTGGAGGCCGGCGCGCCCTGGCCGTTGATCGCAATACGGCGGCGTCGCTCCGGCGCATCGGCTGCCCGGGGCAGCGTCACGGTGAGGACGCCGTTGCGGAAGGTCGCCTCGGCCTTGTCCTCCTGCACCGTGAAGGGCAGGGCGATCGACCGCTCGAAGCGGCCGTAGCTGCGCTCCGTATAGCCGCGCTCCTTGTCGGTGGTCTCAGCGCGCTTCTCACCCCTCAGGGTGAGCACGCCGTCCTCGACCAGGAGCTCGACATCCTTCTCGTCGAGGCCGGGCAACTCGGCTGAGACGCGCAGGCCCCCATCCGCCTCCACAACCTCGACGCTCGGCCAGCCGAAACTCCGGCCCGCCAAGGTCGAGCCCGCCAAGTTCGAGCCGGCCAGGCTCGGGACGCCGAACCCGTTGAACACGTCGTCGAACAGGCGGTTCACCTCGCGGTGCAGCGCCAGGAACGGGCTGGCCGGCTCGTTCGACAGGCCGGCCGGGACCGGGCTGCTGGTGCTGCGGTTCCAGGGAATCAGATCTCTCACGCTCATGGTGCTCTCTCCATTGCAGGTGTTGCAGGAGCGGGCCCCGGGTCCGGGGACCCGCAAGAGAGTGTCGTCTGGAGTGTCGTCCGGGGTATCCGTCCGGCCCCGGCGGGGCCCGGGCCAGCGGATGCCGGATCAGGCCGCCTTGGCCTCGCGCTCGCGGCCGATCTGGGCCGGGGCGTTGTCCTGACCGGCCACGGCCGTCGTGCCGCCGATCGCGATGCGGCGGGGCTTCAGGGCCTCCGGCACCTCGCGCTTCAGCGCGACGGTGAGCAGGCCGTTCTCCAGGGACGCACCCACCACCTTCACATGCTCGGCCAGATTGAAGGTCTGGCGGAAGGAGCGCGCCGCGATACCGCGGTAGAGGTACTGTTTCTCGCCCTCCTGACCCGCCTTCTGACCCGACACCAGCAGCGTGGTGTCCTGCTGGGTCAGCTCGATCTCATCGGGGGTGAAGCCGGCGACCGCCATGGTGATGCGGTACTGGTCCTCGGCGACCTTCTCGATGTTGTAAGGCGGCCAGGCGGCGGATGGCTCGACGCGCTCGGCCTGGTTGAGCAGATCGAACAGGCGGTCGAACCCGACGGACGACCGGAACAGGGGCGAAACGTCGTAAGTCCTCATAACCACATCCTCCACTGAGCAACGTGACTACAAGCGACGCCGGACACCGTGGCCGGCGCCCTCCTGCGAGCCCGTTTGTGGGCCTCGCACGCGCGTAACGTGTGGGTGGCGTGTGGGTTCCGCAAGAGGACGAAATTTTTCGTGGTCCGGATGCCGGGGTCCGCATCAAGCGATCGGATGCGGGTCCTCTGCCCCGCTGCGAGCTTGCGGATTCATGCGTCTGGGTTCGACCCCTGCTTTCTGAAGAGCCGGCGTTTTTCCCCTCCCTTTTGTGGGGAGGAGCCAGGGGTTTGGGTGGTTCAGGATGAGGCGCAGCGGTGTCGTCTGCACCACCCCCACCTCATCCCCACAAGGGGGAGGAGCGCGCGCCCCGGCCCGCGAAGCGTGAACAGCGTAGCTCTGCGGAGGAATAGGTGCCGTGGACGCGACACCGCCCGGCGCTCCTCAGCCGACCGCGTCCTCCATCAGGATCTCGCGCTTGCCGGCGTGGTTGGCCGGTCCGACGATCCCCTCCACCTCCATCCGCTCCATCAGCGAGGCCGCGCGGTTGTAGCCGATCTGCAGGCGGCGCTGGATGTAGCTGGTCGAGGCCTTCTGGTCGCGCAGCACCACCTGCACGGCCTGCTCGTAGAGGTCGCCGCCGGCCTCGCCGAACGAGCCCTGGTCGAACACCGCGCCGTCGAGTTCCAACTCCGCCGCGCCGGCCTTGCCCTTGCCGCCCTTCTCGGGCGCGCCCTCCTCGTCATCGGCCGTGACGGCGTCGAGGTAGCTGGGGCGGCCCTGGCGCTTCAGATGCGCCACGACGGTCTCGACCTCGCTGTCCGAGCAGAACGGCCCGTGCACCCGGGTCGTGCGCCCGCCGCCGGCCATGAACAGCATGTCGCCCTGGCCCAGCAGCTGCTCCGCGCCCATCTCGCCCAGGATCGTGCGCGAGTCGATCTTGCTGGTCACCTGGAAGCTGATCCGGGTCGGGAAGTTCGCCTTGATCGTGCCGGTGATCACGTCCACCGACGGGCGCTGCGTCGCCATGATCAGGTGGATGCCCGCCGCCCGCGCCATCTGGGCCAGACGCTGGATCGCGCCCTCGATGTCCTTGCCGGCCACCATCATCAGGTCGGCCATCTCGTCGACCACGATCACGATGTAGGGCAGCGGCGACAGGTCCATCGCCTCATCCACGAACACCGCCTCGCCGGTATGGCGGTCGAAGCCGGTCTGGACGGTCCGGGTCAGCACCTCGCCGCGCTCGGCCGCCTCGGCGACCCGGGCGTTGTAGCCGTCGATATTCCGGACGGCGATCTTGGACATCTTCTTGTAGCGCTCCTCCATCTCGCGCACGGCCCACTTGAGGGCGATCACCGCCTTCTTGGGGTCGATCACCACCGGGGAGAGCAGGTGCGGGATGCCGTCATAGACCGACAGCTCCAGCATCTTCGGATCCACCATGATCAGGCGGCACTCCTCCGGCTTCAGCCGGTAGAGCAGGCTGAGGATCATGGTGTTGATGGCCACCGACTTGCCCGAGCCGGTGGTGCCGGCCACCAGCAGGTGCGGCATGCGCGCGAGGTCGGCGATGATCGGCTCGCCGCCGATGTTCTTGCCGAGGCAGAGCGCCAGCTTGTGCTTGCTCTCGGCGAAATCCGTCGAGGCCAGCAGCTCGCGCAGATAGACGGTCTCACGGGTCTCGTTCGGCAGCTCGATGCCGATGGCGTTGCGGCCGGGGACCACGGCGACACGGGCCGAGACGGCCGACATGGAGCGGGCGATGTCGTCGGCCAGCGCGATCACGCGGCTGGACTTGGTGCCCGGCGCCGGCTCGAGTTCGTAGAGGGTGACGACCGGGCCGGGCCGCACCGCCAGGATGTCGCCGCGCACGCCGAAGTCGCCGAGCGTCGCCTCCAGCAGGGTGGCATTCTGCTCCAGGGCATCCGCCGAGACCAAGCTGGCCTGGGACGGGCCGCGGGGTGCCGCCAGCAGGTCGAGGGCCGGCAGGGCATAATCCTCGGGCCGGACCGGTGGCGCCGGCGCGCGGCGGGCTGCCACCGGTGCGGGGGCGGGCGGAGCGACCCGGGAGGCGGTCGGCTCGGGCTGGGGCGGCTGGGGGCGCTGCGGCGCGCGCTGGGGCTGCGGGCGCTGCGCCGTCTCGAACCCATCATCGTGCGGCATCGCCGAGGGATCGGATGCCGCATCGGCGGGCAGAGCGTCCGGCGCGTCGAAGACGGGCTCGCGCCGGCCGGTACCGGGCTGGGCGCCTTCGGGCAGATGGTCGGCCCAGGGCAGGTCCGCATCCGTGAAGGCGCGCCGGGCCGCCAGCGCCGGAGAGGCGCCGTCGAAGGGCTCGGCCCGGCCCGACCGCCACCCGGCGATCCGGTCGGACGCCGCGAGGCGCAGCCGCATCAGGCCCTGCGCCAGAGCGCCGATCCCTACGAGGCCGAGTCCCGGCTCGTCGGCATCCTCGCGCTCGTCGCGGTTCCTGACCGGCGGACGGCGGACGGGATAGGGCTCATCGTGAAACGATTCCTCCTCCACGGCGCCGAAGCGGCAGGCCCCGGTGAGGCTGAGGATCGCCACCGCCGCGTAGACGAACCCGACGAGGTGGGCGGCGGCCGACGAGACCGCCCCGACGATCACCCGGGCCATCGACAGCAGCCCGTCGCCGGCCACGCCCCCGAGGCCGGTGGGCAGCGGCCAGCGCGTCGTCGGCGGCAGGGCGCTCGCCACCGCGCTCGCGGCGCAGAAGCCGATGATCCAGAGCGCGATGCGCATTCCGCCATCGGGCAGGTCGCGCTCGCGCATCAGCCGCACGCCCCAGAGGGCCGGGGGCAGCACGAAGGCGAGCGAGCCGAGGCCGAGGATCTGCATGCAGAGATCCGCCACCACGGCGCCCGGCTGGCCGAGCACGTTGTGGGCGGCATGGTCGGTGGCGTGGTTCAGGCTCGGGTCGTCGATCGACCACGTGGCCAGAGCCACGGTCAGCGCCACCGCGCCGGTGAACAGCACGAGCCCGCCGAGTTCCGTCAGGCGCTTGCCCAGGAACGGGCGGACGCTGTCGACGAAGGTATCGTAGGGCGATGCGGGACGGCGAAGCGAGCGCATGCGGGACCGGACGCGGAACGGGAACTTACCCCTGAGGCTAGGCACGGCCGCCTTAACGAGCCGCTAAGGTTGAGGAAGCCTGACCGGTCGCCGGTTGCGCGTGCCCAGGCCGTCGCGGTGCGGCCCGCGAGGGTGCAAAATCCGCCCCGCTGTGGCACAGGTTCGGCTATGAACATCGACGGCCAGCCCTACCGCACGATCTTCCCGGACCCCGATGGGGTGAGCGTCCAGGTGATCGACCAGACACGCCTGCCCTTCGCGTTCGAGCTGAAGCGCCTCGCCACGCTGGACGACGCCGCCGTGGCGATCCGCACCATGATCGTGCGCGGCGCGCCGCTGATCGGCGTCACCGCGGCCTACGGGCTGGCGCTCGCCATGCGGGCGGATGCCTCCCATGACGGGATCGACCGGGCGGTGGCCACGCTCGCCGCCACGCGGCCGACCGCGGTCAACCTGCGCTGGGCGCTGGACCGGGTCGCCGCCAACCTGCGGCAGGTGGCGCCCGACGAGCGCTTCGAGCGCGCCTTCGCGGAGGCCGGCCGCATCGCCGAGGAGGATGTTGCGAGCTGCCGGGCGATCGGCGCCCATGGCGGCCAGATCATCGCCGACCTGCACAAGGCCAAGGGTGGCGATAGGCCCATCACGGTGCTGACCCACTGCAATGCCGGCTGGCTTGCCACGGTGGATTGGGGCACGGCGCTGGCGCCGGTCTACGCTGCCCACGAACAAGGCGTTCCGGTCCACGTGCTGGTCGACGAGACCCGGCCGCGCAGCCAGGGGGCGGCGCTGACGGCCTTCGAGCTGAACGGCCACGGCGTGCCCCACACGGTGATCGCCGACAATGCCGGCGGCCACCTGATGCAGCACGGGCAGGTCGATCTCTGCATCGTCGGCTCGGACCGTACCACGGCGCGCGGCGACGTGTGCAACAAGATCGGTACCTACCTGAAGGCGCTCGCCGCCCACGACACCGGCGTGCCGTTCTACGCGGCGCTGCCCTTCTCGACCATCGACTGGACGCTGCAGGACGGCGTGAAGGAGATCCCGATCGAGGAGCGCGACGGGCGCGAGGTCACCCACATGACCGGGCGGCTGGCCGATGGCAGCTTCGCCACGATCGAAGTGGTCTCGCCCGGCAGCCCCGTGGCCAACCCAGCCTTCGACGTGACGCCGGCCCGGCTGGTGACCGGCATCATCACCGAGCGCGGCGTGTGCGACGCGAGCGCCGAAGGATTGTACGGGCTCTACCCGGAGCGCCGACAGGCGGCGTGAGGGGCCGTCACCGGACGCCGGGCCGGCCGGATTCTGCGAGCTGCTGCGCCCGGGCGCCCTGCCGCTCGAACATCCAGCCCGGATACTCGGCGGGCAGGGCGCTCACCGCGTCCAGGGCGTCGAGTTCGTCGCCGGTGAGGCTGAGTTCGGTCGCGGCGATGTTGTCCTCCAGCTGGTCGAGGCGCTTGGCGCCCACGATGACGCTGGTCACCGCTTCGCGGTGCAGGAGCCAAGCGAGCGCCACCTGAGCCACCGAGACGCCGCGAGCCTCCGCTACCCGCCGCATCGCCGCGATGCAGGTCTCGGCCCGGGGGCGGTCGACCGGCGGGAAATCGAAGCTTGCGCGCCGGCCCTCACCGGCGCCCTCGGAATATTTGCCGCTGAGCAGGCCGCCGGCCAGCGGGCTCCAGACCAGAAGGCCGAGCCCCTCCGAGCGCAGCATCGGGACGATCTCCCGCTCCAGGTCGCGGCCCGCGATGGAATAATAGGCCTGCAGGGTCTCGAACCGGGCGAGGCTGGCCCGCGCGCTGATCCCCAGCGCCTTGACGACCTGCCACGCCGCCCAGTTCGAGACGCCGACGTAGCGCACATGGCCGTGCTGCACGAGGATGTCGAGGGCGCGCACCTGCTCCTCGATGGGGGTTGCCGGGTCGAAGCCGTGGATCTGGTAGAGGTCGATGTGATCGAGCTGGAGCCGCTTGAGGCTCGCCTTGCAGGCGTCGATCAGGTGCAGCCGCGAGGCACCCTTCGCGTTGGCGCCCGGCCCCGTCGGCCCGTAGCCCTTGGTGGCCACGACGACGCTGTCGCGCGGGACCTTGAGGTCGCGCAGGGCCTGGCCCGTGATCGTCTCGGAGAGCCCTTCCGCGTAGACATCGGCCGTGTCGATGAAGTTGATCCCGGCCTCGATCGCCCGTCCGACGAGGCGCCCGGCCTCCGCCTGATCGAGGGCGCCGATCTGACGCCACATCCCGGCGCCGCCGCCGAACGTCATCGTGCCGAGGCAGAGTTCCGAGACGAACAGCCCCGTGTTGCCGAGCTTCTTCTGGTACATGCGCGTCTGATCCGGTTCCTGCCCAGGGCGACAACGCGCGGGACGACGTGCGGTGCGCTCAGGGTTCCCAACGGTGGAACACGGCGCTGTCGAAGGCGAAGACCGGCTCGCCGCGCTGGTTCACCCCTGTGTTGCGGGCGAATGCTAGGCCCCAACCAGGCCGCGAGGCCGAGGCGCGCTTGTCGGTGAGCTTGGCGCTGAACCGCACCGTATCGCCCGCATAGACGGGCTTGAGCCAACGCAGGTTCTTGAAGCCGGGGGAGGGGCCTGCCTCGGGCACGGGTCCGCGCGCGGCCGTGTAGGCCTCGTCGCGGGCGCGGGTGGTGAGCAGCCGGTTCATGTAGGCGGCGGCCGTGTGCCAGCCGGAGGCGCACAAGCCCCCGAAATGGCTGCGCTCGGCCGCCTCGGGGTCGAGGTGGAAGGCCTGCGGGTCGTAGGCCTGCGCGAACGCGATGATCGCCTCGGCGCTGAACGGGTAGGGGCCAAGGTCGCGGGTCGCGCCGATCTCGGCATCGCGCAGGAACGGCAGGAGCTCGGCATCCTCCGGCTCCGTCACGGGGCCGGGCTCGCCGATCGCGACGGGGCGCGGGGGCAGGGGATCGGTGCCGCGGCGGGCCAGCATGAAGGTGAAGCGCTGGGTCAGCGCCGTCTCACCGCGCTGGTTGCCGAGGGCGACCTCCGCGGTGACGAAGCCGAGGCCGGGCTTCGAGGCCGAATCCCGCAGGCCGAGGACCCGGAAGGTCAGCGTCAGGGCATCATTCGGCAGCACCGGCGCGAGCCAGCGCAAGTCGTCGATCCCCGGCGCACCGAGCGACGAGCCGCCCCGGAACGGCCCCTGCTGGAGCAGCCGCATGCCGAGCGCGGCCGTGTGCCAGCCCGAACCAATCAGCCGGCCCGCAAAGGTTCTTTCCGCCGCCGCCTCGTCGAGATGGAACGGCTGGAAGTCGAACGCCTTGGCGAAGCCCACGATGGCGTCGCGGGTCACCGTCAGCGGCTCGCCGACGATCACGTCGCCGACGGAGAAATCTTCGAAGGCGGGATCGGGCATGGCAACGCGCCTCGTTGGCCGGCAGGGCAGGGGATCGGGATACGCTGCCTTTGCGAGCGCAGCGAAGCAATCCAGCGGCGCCACGCTCGCCGAGCGCGCGCTGCGCTGAGTTGCTTCGCTGCGCGCGCGATGACGGGGGGAGCCGAACTCAGTTGGCGAAGCGGAAATGCAGCACGTCGCCGTCCTGCACCACGTACTCCTTGCCTTCCAACCGCAGCTTGCCGGCGTCCCGGGCGCCGGCCTCGCCGTTGAGCGCCGTGTAGTCCTTGAACGCGATGGTCTCGGCGCGGATGAAGCCCTTCTCGAAATCCGAGTGGATCACGCCGGCCGCCCCCGGGGCGCGGGTCCCCTTGGTGATCGTCCAGGCGCGGGCCTCCTTGGGGCCGACCGTGAAGTAGGTGACGAGGCCGAGGAGATCGTAGCCGGCGCGGATCACCCGGTTGAGGCCCGGCTCGGCGAGGCCCACCGCCTCCAGGAACTCGGCCTGGTCGGCCTCCGGCATCACGGCGATCTCGCTCTCGATCTTGGCCGAGACCACCACGGCCACGGCGCCCTCCGCCTTGGCGCGGGCGAAGACCGCGTCCGAATAGTTATTGCCCTTGTCGGCATCGCCCTCGTCGACGTTGCAGACGTAGAGCACGGGCTTCGCCGTCATCAGGCCGAGCGACTGGAACAGCTTCTCCTCGTCGGGCTTGCGCTCCACGAGGCGGGCCGGCTTGCCCTCGCGCAGGAGCGGCAGCGCCCGGTTGACGAGGTCGAGGGTCTCCTTGGCCTCCTTGTCGGCGCCCTTGGCCTTCTTCTCCAGGGCGACGGCCCGGCGCTCCAGGCTGTCGAGGTCGGCGAGCATCAGCTCGGTCTCGATGGTCTCGATGTCGGCGGCCGGATCGACCTTGCCCTCCACGTGGGTGACGTCGCCATCCGTGAAGCAGCGGACCACGTGGGCGATGGCGTCGACTTCGCGGATATTGGCCAGGAACTGGTTGCCCAGGCCCTCACCCTTGGAGGCACCGCGCACCAGCCCGGCGATATCCACGAAGGTCAGCCGGGTCGGGATCTTCTCCTTCGAGCCCGCGATGCGGACGAGGTCGTCGAGCCGGGGATCCGGCACCGCCACCTCGCCGACATTCGGCTCGATGGTGCAGAACGGGTAATTGGCCGCCTGGGCCGCCGCGGTCTGCGTCAGCGCGTTGAAGAGGGTCGACTTGCCGACGTTCGGCAGGCCGACGATGCCGCATTTGAAGCCCATGGGTCCGTTCCGTGATCAGGTTCGTCGCAGCACATCGTCGGGCGACGTGCGGAAAGGGTTGATGAGGGTGAGGCCGTCGAACACCGCGCCATGCGCCATGTCCTCGGTCAGGAAGTAGCGGCATCCGGCGAGCTGGGCCGCAGCCACCAGGAGGCAATCGAACCACTGATAGCCGAGATTCTTGCGAACGAGCCACGCCAGTTCGGTGTCATCCTGATCGGTTGGGCGCGCTCCCCAGGCCCCGATCGTCTCGACCTCGTTCTGGATGTCGCCCAGCGAACGCCCCGGCTCGTTCTTGAGGATCCAGCGCGTGAGTTCGTTGAGAACCTGAAGATTCGTACGCGCGCAGCCCAAATCCGTGATGGCAGCCAGCCACGCCCGTGCGCGCTCCCGCTTGTCGGCGCTGCGATCGTCGCGTGCGTAGATCAGCACATTCGTGTCGATGAAGATCGGTTCAATCGTAAAGTTCATCGCGCGAGGGTGCTTTGCCGTTCTCGTCCGTCAGATTCATGAGAGGGCCGGCCAGGAAGCGTTCGAGCGCCTCCCGCTGCGTCAGCGGCCGGCCGACACGCTGCTCCACGGCCTCGGCGATGAAGCGCGACAGGCTCTTGCCGTCGCGCGCAGCAGCAATACGCGCCCGCTGCAGCAGGGCCTCATCCATCGTCACGGTGACGTTCTTCATGGCAGCCTCCGAGGCCGATCCATAGCGTGTCCTCGTGTTTGCGTGTCAATTTTTCGCGCCCAGCGTCTTCACCTCGTCCCAGCCGCGGCCCGCCATGGCGAGGTGGACCTTGTTCTGGAAGCTCGCATCCTCGCCGGCCGCCAGCAGCGCGGCGTGGTCGGCCACCGCTTGGCCGAGATCCTCGACCCAGGGCTGCTCGGCCTTGCCGAAGTCGTTGAGCACGTAAGCGTGCACCAGCGCCTTGTCGCCGGGATGGCCGATGCCGAGCCGCACCCGGCGATAGTCGTTGCCGCATTGCGCCGTGATCGAGCGCAGCCCGTTATGGCCGGCATTGCCCCCGCCAAGCTTAACCCGCAGCTTGGCGGGGGCGAGGTCGAGTTCGTCATGGAGCACGATCACGTCGCCGAGCGGGATCTTGTAGAAGCGCTGCGCCTCCGAGACCGCACGGCCCGACTCGTTCATGAACGTCGAGGGCTTCAGCAGGATCGCCCGTTCGGTGCCGAGAACCACCTCGGCGGCCTCGCCCTGGAAGCGGTGGCGGAACGGGCTCGCCCGGTGCTGGCGGGCGATCGCGTCGACGGCCAGGAAGCCGATATTGTGCCGGTTGCCCGCGTAGCGCGCGCCCGGATTTCCGAGGCCGACGATCAACTTCATGTCCAGGGCTTCCGGCAGGATCCGTTCGGCGCGGTCTGTGGCACGCTTCCCCGCCGGACGCACCCCTCCTGCGCCTACGGCGCCGCCGCCAGGATGCGCGCTAGCCGGTCCAGGAAGATTGCGGTGCGGTCGCGGTGCGGGCCGTCCCGCTTCTCGACCAGCTGCACCACCACCAGCTGCTTGGCGGGCAGGATCGCGAGCTTCTGGCCGCCATAGCCGGAGGCCATCACGGCATCCGGGCCGAACCGTTCGGCATCGAGCGTCCACCACAGATAGCCATAGCCCAGATCGTCATGATCCGTGCGCGAGTAAGGGCGTGTCGACTCCCCGAGCCAGTCCGCCGGGATGAGGGTCCGGCCCTGCCACTGGCCGCCGCCGAGGATGAGTTGGCCGAAGCGGGCCAGATCCCGCGCCGAGAGATCGAACCGGTAGGCCGGATGCCGGGACGCCGCCTCGCTGACGGACCGCCCGTCCGCGGCGGAGAAATCCTCCATCCCGATCGGCTCGGCGATGCGCCGGGCAAAGCTCGCGAAGATGTCCTCGCCGGTCGCCTGACGGTAGATCGTGCCGAGCGCGTTGAAGTCCCAGTTGTTGTAGTACCAGAAGGAGCCCGGGGCATGGCTGCCGCGCGGCGGCCGCTTGCGGCGCATGTCGGCGGTCTCGGACGCGGCCGGGTGATAGATGCCCGAGCGGGCCATCAGGAGGTCGCGCACCGTCGCGCGCTGCTCCAGCGGGGTCAGGCCGGGCGGGAGGTCGTCGATGCCGAGTTCGGCCAGCGTGCTGGTGAGCCGGATGCGGCCGGCCGCCACCGGGATCCCGTACAGGGCGCTCAGCAGGCTCTTTCGGATCGAGGCGACGTTGACCCTGCGGGCGGTGTCGCCCCAGGCTGCGATGCGGCGGTTCTGCCGAAGGATCAGGAAGGCCGTGACACCCTCCGCTCGGATCTCCGCGGCGAGCGCTTGCAACGCCCCGTCTCGCCATCCCGGCGCGTCGCGCTCGTCATGACCCGCCGCGACCGCGGCTGACGAGCAAGCCAGGATCCCCAGTAAAACCCCACGCCGCGATGCAGGCCTGCGTAATTGCAAGGTTACGGTCAGGTCACGTGGCCGACCAGAATCGGCGTTTCGGTTTCCTGTACGATCTTGCATTTGGCCGAGCCCGGAATTCGACGCAAAGGGGCGGCGGATCTTCTATCCCGCTCCAGCAACCCGAGAAAGGATGTCGGCCGCGATCCGCGTCGAGAAACCCTCCCGGCGGGTCCCGTGCGCCAACGCACAGCAATACGCGAACCGGAAGCAGAGTATTTCGGTTGAGAAGTCACCATCGGCCAAGCAAAGCCGAGCGATCGAGACCGCCAGTCCGTCCATGACGACGACGATCTTCCTCACCCGACACGATTGACCGGATGACGTCCCGCTGAAGTCAACCGAACACGTTCGGAGATCATCATGACGATCCGCATACTCGCCGCTGCCGCTCTTGTCGCCGCGGTTGCCACACCAGCCCTCGCGCAGGGCCTGGACTCCAAGCACTCGCCCTATCCCGCCTCGGCCTATTCGGGCTGGATCGGCAACGGCGCGGTGGCGTCGCAGGTCCCCGCCCCCTACGGCCGGCCGCTCGCCTACCGCTACGCCGGCCCCCATGCCGGCGGCCCGGCGAACGCCCTGCCGCGGTTCTGAGGCGAACAGGATCCGGGTTTCCAAAGGGCGGAAGCCCGTTGGCGGGTTCTCAGGGTGGAACCCTGAGACGTTTATCAGGGCTCTGCCCTGGACCCGCGAAAGGTCTCGACCTTTCGAGACCAGGACACGGCCGTGTCAGACAGGCGTGCCCCCGCGGATCTCCCCCGGCCGCAGGGTTCCGACCAAGAGATCCACCTGGCTCACGAGCCGGGTGAGCGATTGCCCCCGGTCGAGGGCGGGCCGCTCCGGCAGCGGCCGGTCCTCGCCCAGAGCCGCCAGAGTCGCGGCGATCCACGCCCGCCACGCCTCGGCCTCCGGGTCTACGGCCTCGGGGGCGTGCCGCAGCACGGTGAGCCGGGCGCTGATCCGGCGCAGGGTCGCGTCGGCCACCAGGGCGGATTCGACCTCCGGATGGTGCCCGGCCCGGGGCTGCTGCAGGGCCCGTGACAGGGCGGCCTCCAGGTCGTTGAGGGCGAGGCCGGCCGCGCGGGCGCCGGCCAGGATTGCGGCCTCCCGGTCCGGCCCGGCGGCGGCCCCCAGCACGGCCTCCGCGAAGGCCGCATGGGCTTTGAGCGCGCGCCGTAATTCCTGGCGGACCTGATCGGGCTCCCAGATCGGCCACAGAACGAGGCAGCTCGCCACCGCGATCACGCCGCCCAGCACCGTGAAGCCGCCCCGCATGGCGACGATCTCCCAGGAGCTGTGGCCGGGTTCCAGCAACTCCACCAGCAGCACCACCAGGGGCGTCAGGCAGGCGATGAAGAAGCCGTAGGAGATCTGGCGCGCCGCGAAGCCGACGATCGACAGCACGAGGATCAGCCCGGCCTCGGCGAGCGGGGTCGTGGCGTAATAGGCCAGCACCGCCCCCACGAGGCCGCCCAGCACCGTGCCGCCGATCCGCTCCAGCGCCCGCTGCCACGTCGCCGCGTAGAAGGGCTGCATGGTCAGCACCACGGTCATCACCAGCCAGTGCGTGAAGGCGCCCGCATAGGTCAGCGTCGCGGCGAGGGCCGGGGCCGCGACGGTGCTCGCCCGCAGCGCGTGGCGCAGGTTCGGCGACGCGAAGGTGAAGTTCTGGCGCAGCGGCTCGATATAGCGGGTCCAGCGGTCCATGCGGCCGCCCTCGGTCAGCGTGCCGCCGGGGCGATAGCCCTCCGGGGTCGAGAGCTTGGCGCCGATCCGCACGCGCCCGACGATCCGCTCGGCCAGCCGCGCCAGGGTCGGATCCTCCGACAGGCCCTCGGCGGCCCGGGCGATCGAGTGTTCCAGGCGGGCGATGTCGAGATCGACATCGTAACGGATCGCCCGCGCGATGGTCACCAGCAGGGGGCGCAGGCGCCGCAGGAAGATCTTTGCGAGAGCACGACGGCGCGCGTCGGGCCGGCTGTCGATCAGCTCACTGACTGCGATCAAGGCCGAAAAAATCTGCTCGGCGCTCTCCAGGCGCAGGAGCGCCTGGGCGGTCCGGTCCGAGACGCGCTCCCGGGACCGGGCGAGGTCGAGGATCATGGTCCGCGCGGTCTCGATGCTCGTGCGCACGCCGCGCCGGTGGCCGCGCGCGTGGCCGTCGAAGGCCGCCGTGTCGGGCTCCGGCAGGGCGACCAGCCGTTCGAGGTCGCCGCAGAGCCGCGCAAGGTCGCGCCAGACCTCGGCCACCGCCCGGTGGGCCGGCCGGTAGGGGTGTAGCCGCCAGATCACCAGGGCCAGGAACGTCGCCCAGAGGCCGCCGGCCGCGAACATCACCACGGTGGTGCCCGCCTGCGCCAGGGTGAGCGGCCGGTCGAGGGCGATGCACAGGACCACCACCAGCACATTGCCGGCGGCCTGCGCCTGCACGCTCCAGACGCGGGCATACGAGCAGGCGAAGATCAGCGCGCAGGCCACCGGCACGACGACCGGCAGCCCCAACGGCTGGATCAGGCCGAGCCCGGCCCAGAGCAGGCCGCCGAGGAGCGAGAAGGCGGTGAGCACCCGCAGGCGCGCCCGCATCGGCCCGCCCGTGTCGCAGAAGCAGGCGAGGTTGGCGGCGAGCGCCATGGTCAGCAGCGGCGGCCATTGCAGCCAGATGTTGATCAGGATGACGACGCCGAACGCGAAGGCGGCGCGCACGCCCTCCACGAGGCGGATGTTCCGCAGATCGAGGCCGGTCGGCAGGCGCCCGAGGTCGCCGCCGGGCCGATTCAGGCTGCCCCGACCGGCGGCGCTCCGGGGGCGCCGGTCGCGCGTGGGTGGCGATGCGGGGGGACGGGATGCTGTCGGACTCGGGGCGGCCAAGCGCGGTCTCCGGACGCGGGCGTGACGCCCCGGCATGAACCGGAACCGGGCCTGTCCGGATCCGCCCGGCCGCGCAAGCCCTTTCGTGCGCCGGGGTGGAATGGCCACGGCCTCCGTTGCCCCGGGCTCTCCCTTGTGCAGGCTTGCGGATTCACACGTCTCTCCGAAGCTGGACGCTCCCAGGAGAACGCGCTTGTCCCTCCCCCTTGCGGGGAGGGGCCAAGGGCGGGGGTGGTTCAGGATCATGCGGAACGGTGTCTCCTGCACCACCCCCTCCTCCAACTCATCCCCGGAAGGGGGGAGGAGAGTGTGTCGGCGCAGTTGGGTGAACATCGTCGCTTATGCAGGGGAGGGGGATGGGACCGTGCCGCGCCTATGCGCGGACCGATGCTTATGAACTCGCAATCCGTCCGCGTGTGACAACTCCTGGCGAGAATGAGGATTATCCCGATAATATCTTTAAATGAAACAAGAGCTACTCCGAAAAACAAAACAATCTCTCGAAGAAGACGTATTCTGGAACTTATAAAAAGAAGAACTACAATCCTAAACTTGCCGAATTATTTTTGAAATGAAAGATCCGACCCGGATCGGAAAACGGATGCGCTCGTTCAGATAAGGCGAGCTCATCCGGCCGGACACTATCGGGCGGCTGGATCGAAGATGCGATTGTGTTTGAAGATTTCGGCTGATTGCGCACGAACGTTATCGATCTTATCCGTCGGCTTACTGTCCCTCATCACCATCGCTGCGGCCGAAGAACAGCCGGCCGGCCCTGACGTCGTGCTCGAAGAACTCTCCGTCGAAGGGTCGTCGGCGCCCCGCGGGCTCATGCCGGCCTATGCCGGCGGGCAGGTGGCGCAGGGCGGGCGGCTCGGCCTCCTCGGCAATGTCGAGGCGCGCAAGGCCCCCTTCAGCATCACCAGCTACACCGACACGCTGATCCGTGACCGGCAGGCCCGGACGGTCAACGAGGTCCTGGTCCTCGATCCGTCGGTCCGCGCGACCCAGAGCACGGGGGCGCCGTTCGATTCCTTCTCCGTGCGCGGCTTTCCCGCCAACGAGAACACCAGCGGCGAGGTCGCGTTCGACGGCCTGTACGGCATCGCGCCGAGCTTTCGCATCTTCGCCGACTACGCCGAGCGCATCGAGGTGCTGAAGGGACCCTCCGCGGCGCTGACCGGGGTCTCGCCGAACGGCGCGGTCGGCGGCGTGGTCAACGCGGTGCCCAAGCGCGCCAGCGCGGACCTCACCCGGGTCACCCTGGATTACGGCTCGGCGGCCCAGGGCGGCGTGCAACTCGACACCGCCCGCCGCTAGGGCACCCAGCGGGAATGGGGCGCCCGGGTGGTCGGCAGCCTGCACGGGGGCGCCACACCCTTCGACCGTCAGGCCGAGACGACCGGCGTCGGGGCGCTGGCCCTCGACTATCAGGGTGAGCGATTCCGGGCCTGGCTCTACCTGCTGGCGCAGACCGACCGGTTCGATGCGCCGCTTCGCCCGTTCCAGCTCAAGGCCGGCGTGCCCGTGCCGCGGGCGCCCGCCGGCCGCCTGAACCTGACCCAGCCCTGGGAATATTCCGACGTCGATGATCGCGGCGGCCTGCTGCGCACCGAGTACGACCTCACCGACCAGCTCACACTGTTCGCCGATATCGGCGGTTCGCGCGGCGCCGTGGAGCGCTACTTCCAGTCGGCGCCGACGATCCTCAACCTGCGCGGCGACACGACCAGCACGCCGCAATTCTACGCCCTCGGCGTCGATCGCCTCACCTACGACGGCGGGCTGCGGGTGCGGTTCGAGACCGGGTTCTTCCACCACACCGTCACCCTGCAGGCCTCGTCCTACGCGGAGACGACGGGGCGGTGGGTCTCCCCCGGTCGCGGCGCCTACCTGTCGAACCTCTACGCGCCCGCCCGCGTGGCCTATATCGCGCCGATCGACGGCGCCGGCCGGCCGCGCCTGTCGGACAGCACCCTGTCGGGGATCTCGATCGCCGACACGCTCGCGGCGCTGGACGAGCGCGTCCTGCTGACATTGGGCGTGCGCGGCCAGCGGATCGAGGCCCACAACTACGTGTCGAATGTCGGCACGCCGACCACCGCCTACGACCGGAGCGCCGCCAGCCCGGTCGCCGGTCTCGTGGTCCGGCCCTGGGAGGCGGTCTCATTCTACGGCAACTACATCGAGGGCCTGAGCCGGGGCGATCTCGCTCCGACGGTCGCCAAAAACTCCGGCGAGATCCTGGCGCCGTCCGTGGCCCGGCAGGTCGAGGCCGGCGTGAAGCTCGATCTCGGCCGGATCGGCGCCACGCTGGCGGCCTTCCGGATCACGAGGCCCGGCGGCGAACTCGGCCCGCAGAACCGCTTCGCCGCCACTGGCGAACAGCGCGTGAGCGGGCTCGAACTCAACCTGTTCGGCGAGATCACGCCGCAGCTGCGCGTGCTCGGCGGCATGACGCTGCTCGACGGGCGGCTCGTCCGGACCGCGCTCGCCGCCAATCTCGGTCACCGGCCGATCGGGGTGCCGCCGGTGCAGGCGAGCCTCGGCGCCGAATGGGACCTGCCGGGCCTGACCGGCCTGACCCTCGACGGCGCGGTGATCTACACCGGGCGCCAGTTCGTCGACCTCGCGAACCGGCAGGCGCTGCCGGACTGGGCACGCCTCGATCTCGGCTTGCGCTATGCGACCGCGATCGGCGGGCGCCCGACGACGTTCCGGGCCAACGTGCTGAACGTGACGGGGACGAACTACTGGACCGGCGTCGCCTCGTTCGGGACCTTCTTCCAGGGCGCGCCGCGCACCTACCTGCTGTCGATGGCGGTGGATCTCTGAGCGGGGTGTCTCAGGCCGCCCGCACCCACACTGCGGTGTCATGGAAGGCGGCGCCGTCGTTGGGCGCCGCCGGCCTCGACCCGATCAGCGTGTTGATCCCGCCGCCGTCCGCGAAGGATGCGCTCGGCCAGAGGCTCTCGACCACGACGACGCCCGGCTGCTGTCCCTCGGCGAGGCGGGCGTGCAGCCGCACCCGGCCGCGGGCATTGCCGAGTTCGACGGCGTCGCCCGTGGCGACCCCGAGCCGTGCGCCATCCTCCGGATGCAGCAGGCAGGTCGGCCGCCCCTCCCGGCGGAGGGACTCGGGCTGGTTGGTGAAGGTCGTGTTGAGGAATTGCCGGGCCGGCGGGGCGATCATCCGGAACGGGTGATCCGCGTCGGCGGGCTCGGCCACCGGCCAGTGATCGGGCAGGGCCGGCATCCCGGCCGCCCGGGGGCCGAGCGCCGCCCAGTCGGGGGCGAAGCGGAAGCGTCCGTCCGGATGGCCGAACCCGTTGAGGAAGTGGCTCTCGGCGAAATCCGGCTGCGCGTCGATCCAGCCCGCCGCCTCCAGCCGGTCGAGGCCGCCCCAGCCCGACCGGGCCAGGGTAACGTCGGCCAGTTCCCGGGCGCTCAAATGGAAGCCCGCATGGTCCGCGCCGAGGCGGTCGGCGAGGGCCGACAGCAGCGCGTGGTTCGAGCGGCATTCCCCCGGCGGCGGCAGGATCGCCGGCCCCGCCTGGATGTGGGTATGGCCGCCGGCCCCGTAGATGTCGTCGTGCTCCAGGAAGGTGGTGGCCGGCAGGACGAGGTCGGCCAGCGCCGCGGTCTCGGTCATGAACTGCTCGTGCACGGCCACGAACACGTCCGGCCGCGCGAGCCCGGCGCGCACCCGGGCGCTGTCGGGGGCCGAGACCGCGGGGTTGGCCGACTGGATCAGCATGGCGCGCACCGGCGGGCCGCCCTGCAGGGCGTCGGGATCGTCGGCCAGGATGGCGCCGAGCCGGCTCATGTCGAGCTCGCGCACGCCGGGCGCCTTGGCGTCGAGCCCCTCCGTCAGGGTCTTGTCCCAGTTGAAGATTGCAGCCTGCTGCCAAAGGGCACCGCCGCCTTCGTGCTGCCACGCCCCGGTGACGGTCGGCAGGCAGGTCACCGCGTGGAGGTTCACGGCGCCGTTGCGGCTGCGGGTGAAGCCGAAACCGCAGCGGATGTAGCTGCGTGGCGTCCGGCCGTAGAGCGCCGCGAAGGCCTCGATGGCGGCGGGCTCCAGGCCGGTGATCGCCGCGGCCCATTCCGGCGTGCGCGACGCCAGATGCGCCTCCAGCGCCGCCGTATCCTCGGCATGGGCGGCGAGGTAGGCGCGGTCGGCGTAGCCGTCGCGGAACAGGACGTGGAGCACCGCGCAGGCCAGCGCCCCGTCGGTGCCCGGCCGGGGGGCGAGGTGGAGGTCGGCGGCCGCCGCGGTGCCGGTGCGGTAGGGGTCGATCACCACCAGCTTGGCGCCCCGGGTCTTCCGGGCGCGGCTGATATGGGTCATCGCGTTGACCTGGGTGCTCACCGGGTTGCCGCCCCAGACCACGATCAGGTCCGACAGCGCCATCTCGCGCGGGTCCGGCCCGGCGATCCGGCCGGTCCCTGCGCTCCAGCCCGCGATGGCGATCGCCGTGCAGATGGTGCGCTTGCGCCGGGAATAACCCATGACATGGGTCAGGCGGTGGATCCCGTCCCGCTGGACGAGGCCCATGGTGCCGCCCGAATTGTACGGCCAGACCGCCTCGGGGCCGTCGCGCTCCGCCGTCTCCGCGAAGGCCGCGGCCAGCCGGTCGAGCGCCGTATCCCAGGAGATCCGCCGCCATTCCCCGCTCCCCTTCGGGCCGACCCGCTCCAGCGGGTGGAGGAGCCGGTCCGGATGGTGGACGCGCTCGCCGTAGCGGCTGACCTTCGCGCAGATCACCCCGGCCGTGTAGGGGTTGTCGCCCCCGCGGACCGAGACGACGCGGCCGTCTTCCACCTGCACGTCGAGGCTGCAGGCGGAGGGGCAATCATGCGGGCAGACGGTCCGGACCAAGCGACGCACTCCCGTAGCACCGGCAGGGATGAGGGAACGTCAGCGATGATGCAAAGACCGTGCGTTTTTGAGGCGGCACAGGGCGCGCCTCAATTGATGGCATGCCGGCGGGCCGACGCCTCAGGTGCGGATCAGTTTCGAAACGACGGCCAGGAGCTGCTCGGGCTTGAACGGCTTCGTGATCCAGCCGGTCGCGCCGGCGGATCTGGCCTGCTGCTTCATGCCTTCATCCGACTCGGTACTCAGGAACAGGATCGGCACGCCAGTGCAGGACGGTACTTGCCGGAGCTGCCGGATCATCTCAATTCCGTTCATCACCGGCATGTTGAGATCGGTGATCACAAGGTTGACCGGCTCCGCCTTGGCCTTGGCCAGGCCTTCCGCGCCGTCGCCGGCCTCGACCACCGTATGGCCAGCTGGTCCCAGCACGACCTTGATCATCTGGCGGATGCTGGGTGAGTCGTCGACCGTGAGAACAGTTGCCATGGCGTGATCCGAATCTGCGCGTCAGAGGACAGGCGTGGGCGGGGCGGATGGGTCGAGACCCGCCCGGCGAAAGGCGATGTCGAGACCCGTGGTCCGATTCGTCAACGTGAGGGTCGCGCCGCGACGGGCCGCCGACCGCTCGGCCGCCAGGACGAGCTGGACGAAGGCCACGTCGGCCCGCTCGACGGCGGTGCAATCCAGCGTGACCGGCGAATCGCCGCCGAAGGCAGCGAGCATCTCGTCCCGGAGTTGCTGGACCGATCGAAGATCACACTGCGCCGGCATTCTGAGTGTTCGGGATTTTGACATGACGCCTCGGATGGATGTGCTCGCGCGGATCGACCCTTGCCGATCACTTCAGAAGCCGGATGTCTTAAATTTTCCCCCATTCGCATGCATCGGTCAAACAAATTCGACATTCATCCTTCCATCCGATCCGATGCGATATCGGCTCATATTGAGAAGCCTCTATAAATACCCTGACTGTCGCCGGAGAGGGTTTTGCTGATATTGAGCTAATTCTCAAAACCGCCATATCAACTATCAATGAATCGATTTCGACAATATTGGTATTCAAGCTTCAAGCAAAAATACCGATCACGTTTTTGATAACATGCGGATTGGAGCATAAATTTTTAACGTGATTCGGAGGAGAGGGATTGCCGTCCAAGTCGCTGAGCCGAGCACTTGGGATAAGACTTAGAACGATGGTATGCCGCCGTCGGTTGCTCGGGCCGAGCTCAAGGAATACACGCGGATGTCCTTCCGGGATCGCGCGCATCTCAGCCAGCATGAGACAGGGGCCGCGGAGCCGGAGCGCCGGTCGACGGATCGGCAGGACCCGCGCTCGGCCCCGGAGGCGCCTGACGGGCGGCGCGGCCTCACCGACCTGCTTCACGTCTGGCTCGACCTGTCTGACCGGCAGCGGGCCATGCTCGACGCCCTGATCGACGAACTCGGGATCGTCTCGACGGATCTCGAGGCCCACGTCGACGGGCTCTCGGAGCGGTTCCAGCGCATTGCGGACACGACCCGCGGGCAGTCCGAGATCGTGCAGGGGCTGGCGAGCGCGATCCAGTCGGTGCGCATCGACGGGTCCGAACAGCCCCTGGCGGAGGTGGCCGCGGGCCTCGGCGCCATCCTGTCCTCGCTGATCGGCAAGATCGCCCTACTGTCGTCCCGCGGTACGACCCTGACGGATGCGCTGAGCGCCGTGCTCGGCGAACTCGGCTCCATCGACGGCAGCGTGGCGCAGATCGAGAAGATCAACCGCCAGACCAACCTCCTGGCGCTCAACGCCAAGATCGAGGCGGCCCGCGCCGGAGAGGCCGGACGGGCCTTCGCGGTGGTGGCCGACGAGGTGCGCGGGCTCGCGGGCTCCATCAACGCCCTCTCGGGGGTAATCAAGGGGCAAATCGGCTCGATCGCGACCGGCCTGCGCAGCAGCCATAGCCTGCTGCACGACATCGCGACGATCGACATGTCGGACGAGAGCCGGAGCGCCGATGCCCGGGTGCGCCTGGTCATGGAGGCCCTGGTCGAGCAGAACCGGCGATTCGCCAATGTTCTGTCGCAGACCGTCCGGACCACGGAGGCCATCGCGGGGGACGTCTCCGGCGCCATCGTCACCATGCAGTTCCAGGATCTGGCGAAGCAGCGCTTGCAGAACTTGCAGGTGCTGCTGCGCGCCGCGGAGGCCCGCCTGCACCACCTGTCCGACGAGACGGGCGCAGCGGTCGGCCCCCCGGTGAGCCCGGTGGCCCAATCCGCCTGGATCGCGGAGGCGATCGCCGCCTGCACCCTCGGCGAGATCCGGGCTCGGATGTCCCAGCGCCTGCTCGGCGCGCCGGCCGCGCCGCAATCTGATTCGGACGTCACCGATCCCTTCGCCGGAGTCGATCTGTTCTGAGCCGCGCGCGTGCGTCGCCCGGCACTGTGTCAAAGCCAGCCGAAATCAAGCGCTGACTAGATCTTCCGTTCGCGCAGGACAGAAAAAATTTGGCTCGTGCAGCCAATAACTCTTTTCGCGCAAAAAGAACAAAAACTGCTCAGTGCTGTTCCCGCCTTCGTCCAAGCTTGCGTGTTCTCTAGTTATTTACGTTCTTAGTGAAACTCATTCAAGTTCGAAATCATAATCTGTAAAATTTCGTGGACACGAACTCTTAAGAAGCGTAAGTGAACAATTCTAAGCTAGGGTTCGGCCGGTCGGTCGGGAACATCGGGCGACAACGCTGCAGCGCCCCGCGGTATTGTTTAAATCATCTGCATAGATTGACCCGTGGGAGGCGATCAGGTGGTCGTTTCACCGAGATCGGTATCGCTGTATTTGGATCTTCTTGACCATGACAACGCTTGATCCTCGAGAGGTTTTTCTGGCCGAAGCCAATGAGCTTCTCGACCGCCTGGAAACCACGCTGCTCGATCTTGGCGACCAGCCGGACGACACGACGCTGATCGACACGGCCTTCCGGGCGCTGCACACGATCAAGGGTTCCGGCGCGATGTTCGGCTTCGACCGGGTCGCCGCCTTCACGCACGATTTCGAGACGGCATTCGATCTTGTCCGGCGCGGTGCGATCGCGACGAGTGTCGAGCTCGTCAACGTCGCCCTCTCGGCGAAGGACTATATCCGCTTGCTGATCGAGGACCCCGATTCCGATACCGCGGTGATCGGGGACGCGATCCTGGCCGAGCTGGACCGGCTCGTGAGCGGTGCGCCGGCGCCGCCGGCCGAACCCGCGCCGACGGGCTGGCAGATCGGGATCAGCTTTGCGCCCGATATCCTGCACAACGGCACCAACCCGCTGGCCCTGTTGGACGAACTGCGCGATCTCGGCGCCTGCACGGTCGTGCCCCGCCTCGCTGTTCTCCCGGATATCGAGGATCTGGACCCGGAAAGCCTGCATATCGGCTGGGACGTCACCCTGGTCGGCTCCGCCGAGCGGGCGGCGATCGAGGACGTGTTCCTGTTCGTGCAGGACGTCATGGAACTCACCCTGGTGCCCCTCGCCGGCGAGCTGCCCGTCTCGGCGCCCGATCCGGTTCCGCCGGCCGCCGATCCGGTCGCGCCGGCCGTGGAGCGGGATGCGTCCGTCCGCGGCCCGGCCGAGCGCCGTGCGCCGCCGCGGGCCGCCGCCACCATGCGGGTGGAGGCGGAGCGGCTCGACGAGCTGATGGACCGGGTCGGCGAGCTGGTGATCGCCCAGGCGCGCCTGAGCCAGATGGCCGGCCTGCACGCCGACGCCGGGATCAAAACCATCGCGGAGGAGATCGAGCGCCTGTCGGCGCGGCTGCGCGACACCGCCATGGGCATCCGGATGGTGCCGATCGGTACGCTGTTCAGCCGCTTCCGGCGCCTGGTCCACGACCTGTCGCGCGATCTCGGCAAGCCCGTCACCTTCGTGACCGATGGCGAGGAGACCGAACTCGACAAGACCGTGATCGAGCGCCTCGCCGATCCGCTCGTGCACCTGATCCGCAATGCGATCGATCACGGCGTCGAGGCGCCCGAGCGCCGCGCAGCCTCCGGCAAGGCCGCGACCGGGCGGATCGCGCTCACGGCCGAGCATGCCGGCGCCCAGGTCCTGGTGAGCGTGCGCGACGACGGGGCGGGCCTCGACGTGGCCCGCATCCGCGCCAAGGCCGAGGAGCGGGGGCTCGTCCAGCCCGGCACGCCGCTCACCGACCAGCAGGTCTACCAGTTCCTGTTCGCCCCCGGCTTCTCCACCGCGCAGGAGATCTCGGCGCTCTCGGGCCGCGGGGTCGGCATGGACGTCGTCAAGAAGACCATCGAGGGCCTGCGCGGCTCCATCGACATCACCACCGAGCCCGGCGCCGGCACGGCCATCGTGCTGCGCCTGCCGCTGACGCTGGCGATCATCGAGGGGCTGCTGATCCGGGTCGGCGAGGCCCGCTACGTCCTGCCCCTGGCGGTCGTCGAGGAATGCATCGAGCTGCCCGCGGACCGAAGCCAGGGCCGCGGCCGGGACTTCCTCGACATCCGCGGTGCCCTCGTGCCGTTCCTGCGGCTGCGCGACCTGTTCGACGCGGCGGGCGAGCCCGACCCCCACCAGAAGGTCATCATCGTCGCGGTGGGCGAGGCCCGGATCGGTCTGGTGGCCGACCAGATCCTCGGCAACCACCAGACGGTGATCAAGTCGCTGTCGAAGCTTCATGCCGACGTCGCGACCTTCTCGGGCGCCACGATCCTCGGCGACGGGACCGCGGCGCTCATCATCGATCCCGCCCAGATCACGGCGGGCGGGCACGCGGCCGGCCAGGGTGACTATCGGGAGGTGGCATGATGACCGACTTCGTCGAGGCCGGCCGGGCGGACGGCACCCTGCAGGTGGTGATGCTGGGCATCGGCACCGAGACCTTCGCCCTCGAGGCCGGGATGGTGCGGGAGATCATCGATCCGATCCCGACCACGCGGGTGGCCGGGGCGCGGCCCCATCTCGCCCACATCGTGAACGTGCGCGGCAACGTGGTGCCGCTCGCGGACATCCGCACGCGCTTCGGCATGCCGGTGACGGCCGCGACGCCCGACACGCGCTTCGTGGTGATCGAGCTCGACATCGACGGCGACCCGATCCTGGTGGCGCTGGTGGCCGACAAGGTTTTCGAAGTGACCGCGGTCGCCCTGGAGACCCGTCAGCAAGTGCCGACGATCGGTACAGCGTGGCGGCCCGAATACATCCGCTCCATCGTCAAGTCCGGGGATGACTTTGTCATCATTCCGGACATGCCGCAGCTCTTGAACTGAGAATTTGGACTTTCGCTATGCGACTCTCGATCAAGGCCAAGCTGGCCGGCGGCTTCGGGTTCATGCTCGTGCTCACCGCATTGGCCGGCGGCGTCGGGTATCAGAGGCTCACCGCGGCCGACGAGGCCATGCGTTTCGTCGTCGAGCGCGCCGAGGTGCAGAACCGTATCCTGTCCGCCAAGGCCATGACGATCCGGGCCGTCTCCAACACGCGTGCGGTGGTGATCAGCGCCAGCGAGGACCGGATGGCGCACTTCGCCCAGCGTGCTTCGGAATGCGAGGCCGATGCGTTGGCGGAACTCGGCAAGGCCAAGCCCCTGCTGTTCGTCGAGGAGGCTCGGCACCTGTTCGACACGGCGCTCGGCAAGTTCGAAAAGCAGCGGACGCTCGGCAGCCGGGTCATTGAGCTGACGCGCCTCAACTCCGCGGCCCGGACCTGGGCCCATCTCGAGACCGCCGGCCGCCCGGCGATGGTCGCCCTGCGGGCCGAACTCGAAGGGATCGCCGCGAAGGCCGGTACCTCGGCGGGTGGCGACCTCCGCCACGCCGTATCGACCTTCCAGATCCGGCTCGAACGGGCCTGGGGCCAGATGCAGTCGGTGACGGGCGCGGGCACGCAGGCGTTGCTCACGGAGCGCGTGAACGCCGCGAAGGAGAGCCGCCTCGAACTCGCGAACGACCTGGACGCGCTGGTCCGCGCCGCCAACGGCAAGGGGGTGGCGGTCGATGGGCTGCGGCGGAAATTCGATGCTTGGAACGCCACGGCCGACAAGACCCTCGCGTTGGTGGAGAGCGGCGCCTCGCTCCAGGCCGTCGCCCTGGCATCGGGCGAGTACTCGACCGCCACCACCGAGGCGGCGCAGGCCTTCGATGCGCTGATCGGCTTCCAGGAGAAGCGCAAGACCGCAGCGATCGAACAGGCGGAGGCCGCCTCCCGCGACGGGCAGACGATCCTGCTCGGCACGGTCGCCGGCGCATTCCTCATCGGCCTCGTCATCGCCGGCTGGCTCGCCCTCTCCATCGCGCGCAGCCTCGCCCGGGCGGTGTCCCTCGCCGAAGCCGTGGCGGTTGGCGATCTCGACCAGACGATCACGGCGAACTCCGACGACGAGATCGGCGACCTGATCGCCGCCATGAATCGGATGACCGTCAACCTCAACGCCACCGCGGCTTTGGCCGACGGGATCGCGCAGGGCGACCTGACCGTCGAGGCCAAGCCGCTTTCCGACAGGGATAAGATGGGGCTCTCCCTGCAGACGATGCTGGAGAAGCTGCGGGCGGTGGTGACCGAGGCGAGTTCCGCGGCCGGTAACGTGTCGGCGGGATCTCAGGAGCTGTCGTCCTCGGCCGAGCAGCTGTCGCAGGGCTCGACCGAGCAGGCCGCATCGACGGAAGAAGCCTCCGCCTCCATGGAGGAGATGGCCGCCAACGTGAAGCAGAACGCCGAGAACGCCGGCCAGACCGAGGCGATCGCCCGGCAATCGGCGCAGGACGCCGAGGCCAGCGGCGCCGCGGTGGGGCGCGCGGTCGAGGCGATGCAGACGATCGCGCAGAAGATCACGATCGTGCAGGAGAT